>JASBSS010000035.1 GCA_030148805.1 Thiogranum sp.
GAGGCGAGGAAAAAACGTAACAGCCTGATTGGAAGTGTCATAAATTTGGCGGGGGTGTGACCCGGTTCAAATTAAAAAGTCGTGGCTTTCTAAACTTCAGTATAAAGCGTCCGATAACTCGATTCGAACCATAGGAGATAAAGAGACGTTAATTGACAACAATTTGGTGTTGTCCTCTAATCCTTAACAGTATCAATACACTGTAATTATAGTGTTTTAAAGGGATATTAAGGTGCAAATCGCGCAACTGTTTACACGGAAAACTCCGCCTGTCGTCGGCCTGGATATCAGTTCCTCGGCGGTCAAACTACTCGAACTCAGCCGGAATGGGAACCGTTACCGCGTAGAAAGTTACGCCGTCGAGCCCCTGCCGCCAAACTCAGTTGTGGAAAAAAACATCACCGACGTCGAAGCCGTGGGCGAGGCCGTGCGCCGCGCCGTCAAGCGCTCCGGCGCGCGCATCAAGGGCGCGGCCGTCGCCGTCGCCGGCTCCTCGGTCATCACCAAGGTGGTACCGATGCCCAACAACCTCAGCGACGAAGAGATGCACACCCAGATCGAGCTGGAAGCCGATCAGTACGTCCCCTATCCCCTCGAGGAAGTCAGCCTGGATTTCGAGGTGCTCGGCCCGACCGACAACAACCCCGACACGGTCGACGTGTTGCTGGCGGCCTGCCGCACCGAAACGGTCGACATGCGCACGGCGGCGGTCGAGAGCGGCGGTCTTGACACCCGCGTGGTCGACGTCGAGGCCTACGCCACCGAAAACGCCTTCCAGCTGCTGCTCGACCAGGTACCCGACAGCGGCATGGAGAAAACCGTCGCCGTGGTGGACATCGGCGCCACCATGACCACGCTCAACGTGCTGCACGACACCCGTCTTATCTATACCCGCGACCAGGTCTTCGGCGGCAAGCAGCTGACCGAGGAGATCATGCGTCGCTACGGCCTGTCCTACGAAGAGGCGGGCATGGCCAAGCGCCAGGGGGGACTGCCGGAAAACTACGAACCGGAAGTCCTGGAACCCTTCAAGGAGGCCATGTGCCAGCAGGTCAGCCGTTCGCTGCAGTTCTTCTTCGGCTCGAGCAAATACAACAGCGTCGACCAGATTCTGCTGGCCGGCGGCAGCGCCTCGGTCCCCGGCGTGGCGGAGCTGATACAGGACCGGCTGAGTATCGAAACCCTGATCGCCAACCCGTTCGCGGCCATGTCCCTGTCCTCGCACGTCAAGCCGCAGTCGCTGAGCAATGACGCGCCGGCACTGCTGATCGCCTGCGGATTGGCCCTGAGGAGTTTCGACTGATGGCACATATCAACCTCCTACCCTGGCGCGAGGAACTGCGCAAAGAGAAACAACAGCAGTTCGCCGTGGTCACCGGCGGCACCGCCATTCTCGCGGCCCTGCTGGTGTTGCTGGCACACATGCAGATCGGCGGCATGATCGACTACCAGAACCTGCGCAATCAGTTCCTCACCACCGAAATCGCCTCGCTGGACAAGAAGATCGCCAAGATCAAGGATCTGGAGAAGACCAAGGCGGCGCTGCTAGCGCGCATGGACATCATCCAGCAGCTGCAGCACAGCCGACCGCAGAGCGTGCACCTGATGGACCAGCTGGTGGAAACGCTGCCCGACGGCGTCTATCTGAACAAGATCAGCCAACAGGGCAAGGACCTGACGCTGAGCGGTATCGCGCAGTCCAACGCCCGCGTCTCGGCCTACATGCGCAATATCGACAACTCGCTGTGGATGAGCAAGCCGAAACTGGATGTCATCGAAACCAAGGACGGGGACCAGCGCCGCACGGCCTCTTTCGTATTGCGCGCCAGTCAGACCACCCCGGAGAAAAAGGACGAAAACGGGGAGGATAAAGGCTGATGAATCTGTCCGAACTCAACGACCTGGATATCAACAACATCGCCAACTGGCCGATGCCGGCGCGCGTGTTCGTCGTCGCCCTGGCCTTTGTCGCCGTCATCGGTCTTGGCTATTGGGTGGATATCAAGGACCAGCGCGCCGCCCTGCAGCAGGCCGAGGCCAAGGAGCAGGAGCTGCGTCAGACCTTCGAGCTCAAGGCCAAGAAAGCGGCCAACCTGAAGGCCTACGAGCAGCAGCTGGCCGAAATGAAGGAGTCCTTCGGCGCCATGTTGCGGCAGCTGCCGAACAAGACCGAAGTCGCCGAGCTGTTGGTGGACATCTCCCAGACCGGCCTGGCCGCGGGCCTGGAATTCGAGCTGTTCAAACCCCAGGCCGAAGTACCCAAGGACTTCTACGCCGAATTGCCCATCAGCATCCGCGTCAAGGGTGACTACCACGAATTCGGCAATTTCATCAGCGGGGTGGCGGCGCTGCCGCGCATCGTCACCGTGCACGACGTCAACATCGAACCCGACAAGAAAGACGGCAAGCTGACCATGGACATCCTGGCCAAGACCTACCGTTATCTGGACGAACAGGAAGAAGGGGGTGTCCAGTGAAGCGCCTGAGAAAGACCGCATGGGCCCTGAGCGCCGCTGTCGCCGCCGCCGCGCTGAGCGGTTGTGGCGCCAAGAGCACGGAAGATCTGCGCAGCTATGTGGAAAACGTCAAGGCGCAGCAGCGCTCGCATATCGATCCGCTGCCGGAGTTCTCACCCTACGAGACCCATCTTTACGCCGCGGCCAACGAACGCGATCCGTTCACGCCGCCGGTGTACTCGGCGCCCCATTCCAAGGTGGCCAAAGGCAGCAACAACGGGATTTCACCGGATTTCAATCGGCCGCGCGAACCGCTCGAAGCGGAGCCGCTCGATAGCCTGCGCATGGTCGGCACCCTGGAGCGCAACGGCAATTCGTGGGCACTGGTGCGCATGAGCGACAGCACGATCTACCGTGTCAAGCCGGGCAACTACATCGGCCAGAACTACGGCAAGATCATCAAGATCACCGAATCCGAAGTGGAAGTTGCCGAGATCGTGCCGGACGGCCTCGGGGGATGGATGGAACGTCAGGCAGCCCTGGCACTGAGCGAGTAATTGGAGAATAACACGATGAACGCAACACTTATGACATGGAAATCTGTTTCGCAAGGTGCGCATCTGCTCACGCGGCGAATGGTCTGGAGCCTGTTCGTGCTCGCCACGGCCATGGCGTTGCTCGCCGTCGGTTCCAACGCCCGCGCTGCCGACGCCCCCCGGTTGAACGCGCTGGAAAAGATCGATTTCGCCGGTCTGCCCGGCAATCAGGTGCAGATCACGCTGGAGTTCAGCGGCTCGGCGTCCAATCCGGCCAGCTTCACCATCGACAACCCGGCGCGCATCGCCTTCGATCTGCCGGCGACCAAAAACGATCTGAGTAAACGCTCCCAGCCGATCGGTATCGGCCCGGCGAAAAGCGTGACCGCGGTGGAAGTCAAGGGCCGCACGCGCGTGGTGCTCAACCTGTTTGAAATGGTGCCCTACGAAACCCGTGCCGAGGGCAACAAGCTTTTCGTCACCCTGGGCCGCACCGGCGCCATGACCAGCGCGCCCGCTGGCGCATCGGTTGCAGCGGCCAGCACGGCGACCGCCACGGGTAAACCCGAGGTCACCAACGTCGACTTTCGCCGTGGCGACCAGGGCGAGGGACGCATCATCATCACGCTGTCCGATCCCTCCATCCCCGTGGACATGCACCAGGAAGCGGGCAAGGTGGTCGTGGACATGAAGGGCGCGGCCTTGCCGCAGGAACTGCAGCGCCGGCTGGATGTCACCGACTTCGCCACACCGGTGAAACTCATCGACACCGAAAGCACCCGCGACGGCACCCACATGGTGATCACCGCCATCGGCGATTACGACCACCTGGCCTATCAGGCCGACAACCAGTTCACGGTGGAAATCCGCCCCACCACCAAAGAGGAGAAGCAAGCGCGCAAGAAACAGGAGTTCGGTTACACCGGCGAGCGCCTCTCGCTCAACTTCCAGGATATCGAGGTGCGTTCCGTGTTGCAGCTGCTGGCCGACTTCACCGGCAGCAACATCGTGGTCAGCGATACCGTCAGCGGCAATCTGACCCTGCGCATGCAGAACGTGCCCTGGGATCAGGCCCTGGACATCGTGCTCAAGACCAAGGGACTGGCCAAGCGCCAGAACGGCAACGTGATGCTGGTGGCGCCGAGCGAGGAGATCGCCGCGCGCGAGAAACTCGAACTGGAATCGCAAAAACAGATCGAGGAACTGGCGCCGCTGTATTCCGATTATATCCAGATCAACTACGCCAAGGCGGACGATCTGGCCAAGCTCCTGAAGAACAAGGACAGCTCGCTGATGTCCGAGCGCGGCAAGGCCACCATCGACGAGCGCACCAATACGCTGCTGGTGCAGGATACCGCGGAGAAGCTGGGCGAGATCCGCAAGCTGGTGGCACGCCTGGACGTGCCGGTGCGCCAGGTACTGATCGAATCGCGCATCGTCATTGCCAACAACGACTTCTCACGCGACCTGGGCGTGAAGTTCGGCGCCAGCACCTATCGCGGCTACAACAACAACGAAGACTTCATCGCCATCGGCGGCAAGCAACCCGGCGACACCAATTTCGGCGGCACCACGGCCTTCGAGACCCCCGGCGGCAGCGGCCTGGAAGGCCTGCTGGTCAACCTGCCGGTGGCCAATCCGTCCGGTTCGCTCGGCATCGCCCTGGGCAAGGTCGGCAGCCAGTTGTTGCAGCTCGAACTCAGCGCCATGCAACTGGAGAATCGCGGCGAGATCGTTTCCAGCCCGCGCGTGATCACTTCCAATCAGCAGGAGGCGACCATCCAGCAGGGTGTCGAGATCCCTTATCAGCAGGCCACCTCCAGCGGCGCCACCTCGGTGAGCTTCAAGGAGGCGGTGCTGCAGCTGAAAGTCACCCCGCAGATCACCCCGGACGATCGCATCATCATGGATCTGCAGGTGAACAAGGACAGCGTTGGCGAAGTGTTCAACAACGTGCCGAGCATCGACACCCGCAACGTCAACACCCGGGTACTGGTCGACAATGGCGAGACGCTGGTGCTCGGCGGCATTTACGAACAGACCAAGGGGAAACAGACCGAGCGCGTACCCTTCTTCGGCTCGCTGCCGGGGGTCGGGTGGTTGTTCCGCACCGAGTCGAAGACCGACGCGAAGCAGGAACTGCTGATCTTTGTCACCCCCAAGATCATCAAGCAGGGGCTAGCGCAGAACTAAAGGGAATTGTCCGGTCGGCGGCGCCGCGGCGCCGCACCACGGACGCGGCAGACAGACAGGTCAAAGGATACTAAAACCATGTACAAGACGATGAGCAAGGCATTCGCTGTAATTATCGCCACGGCGGCACTGGCCGCGTGCGGCGGCGGCGGCAGAAGCGATTCGAGCGGTTCCGGCTCGGGCGCAGGTGGTGGCGGCGGCGGTGGAACAACTCCCGCACCGGCGGTGACCATGACGTTGAATGCCGGCTTGACGTCGCTTTCTGCTGGCGGCAGCACGTCTTTGAACGCCGTGCTGACCGACGACCTGGGCAACCCCTACGTGCAGGAAGTCGACGTCAGTTTCTCTTCACCCTGTATCGGCACCAATCAGGCCACCGTCAATTCCCCGGTGACCACCGCGACCGGCACGGCCAACACCACCTACACCGCGCAAGGCTGCACGGGTAACGACACCGTGACCGCCAGCACCGTGATCGACGGATCCACCGTATCGGCTTCCGTGACCATCAATGTGGCGGCGGCCACGCTGGGCTCGATCGAGTTCGTCTCGGCCAGCCCCACCAATATCGCGCTCAAGGGCATGGGCGGCGCCGGGCAGTCGGAAGCCTCGACCGTCACCTTCCGGGTGCGCGATACGGCCAGCGCGCCGATTGCCAACCAGTCGGTAACCTTCACCCTGAACACCTCGGTGGGCGGATTGCAGTTCAGCCCGGGCAGCAACACGGCCACCAGCGGTTCAGACGGCCTGGTGCAGACCATCGTACAGTCCGGCACCGTGGCCACCCCGGTTCGCGTCACCGCGACCGTCGACGCCACCGGCATCAGCAGCCAATCGGACCAGTTGGTGGTCACCACCGGTATTCCCGACAACAACAGCTTCTCGCTGAGCGCGGCGACCCTGAATCCCGAAGCCTGGAACGTCGACGGCGTCCAGGTGGCGATCACCGCAAGACTCGCCGACCGTTTCAACAACCTGGTACCGGATGGGACCACCGTCGTGTTCACCACCGAAGGCGGCGCCATCGGCGGCTCCTGCCAGACCATCAGCGGCGCCTGCAGCGTCAACTGGACCAGCCAGAACCCGCGCCCATCGACCGATTCGCTCAACGGCACCACCGGCAACGCCGGCCGCGTCACCATCCGCGCCACCGCCGTCGGCGAGGAATCCTTCACCGATCAGAACGGTAACGGTACCTATGACGTGGGCGAGCCCTTCGATGACCTGCCCGAAGCGTTCCTCGACGAAAACGAAGACGGTATTTACCAGCTCAGCGAACCGTTCGCCGACTTCAACAGCGACGGCACCTACAACACACCGGACGGCGCCTACAACGGCGTGGTCTGCAACAGCAGCAGCTGCACGGTGTCGACGCTGAACGTGCGTGACTCGGTCACCCTGGTGATGTCCGGCTCCAGCGCCTCCATCACCATGCCCGCGACCCTCACCGCGCCGACCAGCTTCACCGTGGACGTGGTCGACGTCAACGGTCAGGTGATGCCCGCCGGCACCGTGGTGAGCGTGACCACCGACAATGGGAAGATCTCCGGCCCGGGCTCGTTCACCATTCCCAGCACGGCGACCAACTGCAATCTGAACCCGGGCGCGTCGTCCTGCCGCTTCACCTTTTCGGTGGCGGCCGATACGACTCCCAGCAGTGGTATTCTGACCCTCTCGGTGCTCACCCCCGGCGGGCTGAACACCATCAGCACCGCGACGGTGAACGACTAAATCCGCGGGGACGGCTCAACCCTGGCGCCCAGGGGCGTATTTGCACTGGCGCCGGATGTCCAGCAAACTGCCCGGATGAATCGTCCGGGCATTTTTTTGTCGAACCTATTATTACGGCCCCCGAACACGCGGCGGCGTTCCTAGCCGCCGCCACGGAGTTCCGCTAGAGCTTCTCGATCTTGGCCGGTAGCCCTTGCCGCGCCACGCTGCCGACCACCCAGTCCGTCAATACGCAATAGCCGGAGCGTTTGGGGTCGGCAAATCCCAGGTCGTTGATGCTGACGCCGTTACCCGCGCCGCCGTCGGCCGGCAGCACTTGCTTGCCGATGCGCTGGACGCTGGCACCGAGTTGACGGTGACCAAAACCGTGCTCGATGCCGAGTACGCCGCGCTTAATGCCGGAACGGACTTGCGCGATGGCCTCGACGCTTCCACCCGGGGTCGTGACCCGAACGGCTTCGCCGGAACGGACTCCCAGTCGCTCGGCATCGCTGCGGTGCAAGCCGATGGTGTTGCTCGGATGAATGGCGCGCAATGACTGTGCGTCGATGGTGTGACTCGATTGCAGTTGGGATTTGGTGCTCACCGCCTGAAACGGCCATTCCGTCGGCGGAAACGCCGCCGCCAAGGGCGACCCATCGGCGAGTGCGGGTGGCACCCAAGTCGGGGTGCCGACAAAGTACTCCCCGGTCAAGGAATGGCGGGCCGTGGCCAAGTGCTCGTCATAGATTTGCATTGGCTTGTCATACCGGTGGCGCAACAGCTCGCCTTCGTAAGAGCGATCGCCGTTCTCAAACCGGCCGCCGCGGGCATAAACGTACGCCACCTTGCGCCATTCATCTGGCTTCAAGGTTTGCTGCAACGTGGATGCGATGCGCGTGACGCCGCTGAGCGCAATATCCTCGTCGCTGGCGTCGGGCACCGGCCGCCCGTCAAAGGCGACGTTGGCGGCCGCGCGCAGGTAGAAGTCCTCTGCGCTCTGGAGGGGATATTGCTTGCCATCCTTGTCGGTTATCGCATTGTCTCCGAATCCCGGCAAGCCCATGCGTTTTGCTACTGCGATGAAAAATGTTTCCATGTCGATGGGGCGGCCTTCGGCGTTCTTCGTCTGCGCCGGTTCCACTACCGGCCAGCGCGCCGTGCTGACCTTGGTGAGGTGCGCGCCCCAGGCACTGGCCCAACCCCAGCTCTCATACAACACCGAATCGGGCACGATGTAATCAGCATAGGCATTGGACTCATTGATGAAGGGGTCGATGGAAACGATCAGCGGCAATGCCTTGGGATCGGCTAGTTTCTCCTTGATCTGTTCACGCAATCCGGCGACGCCATACAGCGGGTTGGAACTCCAGAGAATCAGCGCCTTCAGCGGATAGGGGTATTCGTTCAGCGCCGAGGGCAGAAACTCGGAAGTCATGGTGGGAGACAGAGAATACCAAGGTGCCTTAGCCGGGTAAGGGTTTTCGCCTTTAGCCAGTTTGCGCTTGTATTCGGTACTTTTCTCGTAGGGCGCGTTACGGCCGAGGCCCACGCCCTTAGGTTTCACCGCGCCGGCAAACTTCTTCAAGTTATAGCGCGGTCCCGGCGCGATCTCTTTGAACTTGCCGCCACCGGCACCGGTGCCGCCTTTGACATTAAGATTCCCCACCAAGGCGTTGAGCATGACGATGGCGTACGCGTTATAAAATCCGTTGCTGGCCATGGTCCCGCCATGGCAGTCAACCGCCGCGCGTTTTCCATGGGAGGTGAACTCATCGGCCAGCTCGATAATGGTATCGACGGAAATGCCGCAAGCCTCGGCGTATTCCTGCAGCGTATGCCCCCGGGCCTCGTCTCGCAATAATGCCAAGCTGCTTTTGACCGCGATTTCCGTTCCACCCGGGACCTTTATACTCCCCTCGTAGAAGAGGACGGCTTCTTGCACGGCGCCTTGGGGCAGGGCTTGGCCGGACGCCGGGTCTATGACCATAATTTCCTCGGCATTCCCCGCCACCACGTCGGCTGCTCGCAAGAACTTGCCACGCTCCGGATGGTTCTCCTGCACAATCACCAGGTGCGAAGCGTTGGACCATCCGGCTTCTCCGGCAACGGCGGCTGCGGCGGCACTGGGGCGTGAAAGAAAACCGGCGTCGTACCGGTCGTTCTCCAGAATCCAGCGAATCATGGCCATGACCAGCGCGCCGTCGGTACCCGGTTTGATAGGAATCCAGCGACTGCGCTCGCCGCTGGAGAGATTGTCGCTGTTGGTGAGCACCGGATCGACAACCACGTACTTCAGTTTGCCGTCGCTGCGCGCCTTGGCGAGTAACTGACCCTGGCGCTTGAACGGATTACCGGCGCTGGCAGGTGCAGTGCCGATGAATAACAGAAACTCTGAGTTCGAGAAATCCGGCTTCAAATGGGGCATCTTTTTCCATTCGCCCAGCAGGGCCGCATAGCCCGCCCGCATGGACAAGCCACAATAGGAGCGATGACCGGCGAAATTCACCGTGCCGAAACTCTGCTTGGCGAAACGCGCCGCAAACCGCAGCCGGCCGTCCTTGAAGGCGGGCATTACCGCCAACTGGTTCGCCTTGGGGCCGAACTCGGGCTGCTCCGGATCGATCGGGGTTTCCAGGTCACGAATCGCTTGCAGACCTTCAACGCGGCCTTCACCGAACAGGTCTCCCCCCGCCACCACTTCCTCCACTAACTGTTCGAACGAAATAGGCGCCCATTGACCGCTGCCCCGCTTGCCGACCCGCTTGAGGGGCACGCGTACCCGCTGCGCGGCATCGAGCTTTTCCAGCACCGCATTGCCGCGCCCACAGGCCGTCGAACGGGCCACTAAGCCGCGCTCCTGGTAGCGACTTAGGGCCTGGAAGCTGTCGCTGACCGAGGTCTCATAGGGCAGAAAGGGATCGGACGAAAGCACATGATACGGGTTGCCGGTGACTCTCAGCACCTTGTTGCGAGCATTGTCGACGCGCACTCGAACCCCGCAGATGGTGGTGCAGCCCATGCACAGGGTATAAGCCACCGTCTGTTCGGGATTGGGAGTGAGGTGACCAGTGACGGGATCCACCGCAAACTCCGGCTTCGGCGCATTGCCGGAAATCCGGTCGGCGCTCTGGCGCTCGCCCAGCAAGCCCTTAAGCATCTCGTTGGCAGTATGGCTGTACCCATACCCGAAAGCGCCCAGGGCACCGACGGCGGTGGCCCCTTTTATGAAATTGCGCCGTGAAGCGGACATGTCATGTTCTCCTGAAGTCTTTCATCAATGTTCGTGGATCAGCGCCCGATCCGCGGTGGGTCGCCCCGCCAGGGCAGGAAGCTGGTTATCGCCAGCAACAACAACACCCATAGCCCCAGCGTACCGACCAGCCCCGCCATACCTTCGGCGCCCGGCGGCAGCTCATAGGGAAAAAAACCGGCGCCGGTTTTGGGAATACGCTGACCATCGATGAACATGCTCCAGCGTAACCACCAGCTCCCCGCGAGCGCTAACGCGCCGGCCAGCAGCGGCAGACGCCTGGCCAACAACAAGGGCACCAGGGTGCCCACACCCAGCCATAGCAGCGTGAACAACAGCGGATGGTATTCGCTGGCCAGGCGCAGGGCGACGGCGCCCGAGACCGACCAGCCGAACCGACCGGCCAGTAGCCAGGCGGCGGCCAACCACAGCGTCAGTCCGGAACAAGCCGCCACGACGCGGGCCAAGCGGGCATCAGTGGAGGCCTCCGCGCCCAATAACCGGCCCAGCAGCAGGCTCAATCCGGCGGCGCCGGCAAAGGCCGTGGTGATAAACAGCAACGGCATGAACGGCGAGTGCCACAGCGCCCGGGTAGCGACCACGGCCATTTCGACACCGGTATACAGCGCCACCAGGAGGGCCGCGATGGCTGTCGCCAAACCGACCAGTCGCACGGCAAGCGGCGCGGCGCGCCCGCCAAGAGCCAGGACACGGGCGATGCGCGCCATCATGCCGCTGCGCCCTCCGGCCTGGGCGGCCAGACCCGGCCGATAGATCAGCCACGCATAGGCCATCAGGCAGAGCACGTAGACCGGCAGGAAAAACGAACCCCACGACATCCATGAAGCGGGGGTTACGTGCAAATAGAAGTTATAAAAACGCGACGGCTGATGCAGATCGGCCACGAGTGCGATCGGCGCCACGATCCCGCAACTGAGTGCCACCACCAACGCCACGTGCGCCAGTCCATCCCATTCGCGGCGGCGGAACACGAATGCCGGCAGCGTCAGAAAGAAGGCCGCATAACTCAATCCGATCAGGAAAAAGTACTGGACACCCCAGGGCAACCAGGCGACATCATGTGCCACATTGATGAGTTCAACAATTTCACCGTTCATTGTGCGAACTCCCCGTGAATCGCTTCTTTGCGCCAGAGCGTGGGCTCGCCTTCGACTTTACTCTGGAATCTTTCATCCAGGCCGACGTAGTAGACTTGCGGTCGGGTTTTCATTTCAGGGCGCAGCCCCTTGGTGGGAAGTTCGGCCACGAGCCGCGACACGGTGCTGTCGGGGTCCTTCAAATCGCCGAAGATCCGCGCTCCGCCAACGCAGGTTTCCACACAGGCAGGCAACAGCCCGGCCTCGACCCGATGCACACAGAAGGTGCATTTGTCCGCCGCCTGGGTTTCGGGGTTGATGAAGCGTGCGTCGTAGGGACATGCCTGGACGCAATATCCGCAGCCCACGCAGCGCTCGTTGTCCACCACGACAATGCCGTCATTACGCTGGTAGGTCGCCCCCACGGGACAGACCGGCACGCAGGGGGGATTTTCGCAGTGATTACAGAGTCGCGGCAGAACCACGCTACGCACTTGGTCTTGCAGCTCAACCTCGTAGTTGGAAACGATGGTGCGGAATTTCCCCAAGGGCACGGCGTTTTCCATCCCGCACGCCACGGTGCACGCCTGGCAACCGATACACTTGCGCAAGTCCACCACCATCGCCCAGCGATTCGAGTCCGAGCCTCGGGGGCGCTCACCGGCGCTAGCCCACCCGGCCGGGCCCACGGATGTCGGACCCAAGACCGCCGCGGCGGCACCCTTGAGAAAGTTTCGCTTGGTTTTATCCATGATTAGGGCCTCGTATGGGGCGGATATGGCTGTCAGGCGCGCAGCACCACCGCCTGCATGTCAAGTTTGGGCATCGCCATTACCAAATGGCTTTAGTAAATTCGAATATTCAAACTTTAATAAAACAATAGCAGCCTGGACGGCCGTAGCCTTGACGCATGTCAACCTCACTGACATCAGCATCGTTTGCCGAGGGGTGGGGCGTCGTTAGGCCCGGCGCAGACCGCCACGCCCTTTCAATTTTTCCCGATTCATGTATTCGCCGCTTCGGTAAGCGACTGACATAACAGGTTTCTTAGGCGCCTGGCGCTTCGACTTGCATTTGCACTGGCGCCGGATTTCTGGCAAAACTGCGCGGATGAATCGTCCGGGCAGCTTTTTTCTGGTCGGCCCTATGGGGGCAGGCAAATCCACCATAGGTCGCCAATTGGCGCGCGCGCTGCAGCTTGAATTTGTCGACAGCGATCGCGAAATCGAGCTACGCACCGGCGTCGATATTCCGCTGATCTTCGAGCTGGAGGGCGAAAGCGGTTTTCGTCGCCGCGAGCGCCGGGTGATCGAAATCATTACCGCCCGCCAAGACATCGTGCTGGCCACCGGGGGCGGCGCCATACTCGACCCGGACAACCGCAAGTGGCTGGCGAGCAGAGGTAAAGTCATCTACTTACACACCACCGTCGAACAGCAGCTGGAGCGCACCGCACACGACCGCAATCGGCCCTTGCTGCAAACCGAGGATCCACGCGCCAAGCTCGAAGAGCTGATGCGTACCCGGGACCCCCTGTATCGCGAAATCGCCGATTGGGTCATTGAAACCGATGCCTGCCGGGTACGCGATGTCGTCCAACAGATCGTTCAGAGCCTGAACAACAACCCCTGAACACCCCTGCTTTTTGCCCAAATCTTATAAAATCAGCAATATACTTTGGCGCGCAGGCGGCTTTACATTATGCTAGGCGTGATGAACAAGACCCTGCACCTCGATCTCGGCGAGCGCGGCTACCCGATATTCATCGGGCCACGGCTGCTCGGGCAAGCCGACTGCTACCGCCCCTATATTCGGGGCCGGCAAGTGATGCTGGTCAGCAACGAAACCGTGGCCCCGCTCTACCTGGACTCGGTGCGCCAGACGCTGAGTGAGTACCAACTGGCCGAGGTCATTCTGCCAGACGGCGAGAAGTACAAGACGCTGGAAGTCCTGCAGCGCATCTACGACGGTCTGTTGCAGCACCGCTTCAACCGCAACTGCTCGTTGATCGCGCTCGGCGGTGGCGTGGTCGGCGACATGACCGGTTTCGCCGCGGCGACTTATCAGCGCGGCGTGGACTTCATCCAGATCCCCACCACCTTGCTGGCCCAGGTCGATTCGTCGGTCGGCGGCAAGACCGGCGTCAACCACCCGCTGGGCAAGAACATGATCGGCGCCTTCCATCAGCCGCGGGCGGTGCTGGCCGATACCGACACCCTGGCGACACTCGATGCGCGGCAACTGTCGGCGGGGCTTGCCGAGGTGATCAAGTACGGCCTGATCATGGACGCGGAGTTCTTCGCCTGGCTGGAGACACATATCGAACGCCTGCTGGCGCGCGACACCGAGGCGCTGGTCTACGCCATCGAGCGCTCCTGCCGTTGCAAGGCCGAGATCGTGGCGGCCGACGAACGCGAAAGCGGCCAACGGGCGTTGCTCAATCTCGGCCATACCTTCGGCCATGCGATCGAAACCGGCATGGGTTATGGCAACTGGCTGCATGGCGAGGCCGTGGCCACGGGCATGGCCATGGCCGCCGATCTTTCGGCCCGTCACGGCTGGCTAGCGGCCGCCGACCTGCAGCGGGTGCGAGAGCTGCTCACGCGCGCGCGGCTGCCGGTCGAGCCACCTCCGGAGCTGGAGCCGCGGCGCTTCAGCGAACTGATGGCGGTGGACAAGAAAGCCCTGGACAGCGGCCTGAGGCTGGTCTTGTTGCACGCCGTCGGCGAAGCGGTGGTTTGCGGCGACTACGACGCCGGTCTGCTGCAACAGACGCTCGCCGATCGCGTTTCCATGACGGGGTCATGAGCACCCGGCCGAGTGAGATCACTTATCCTCAAGGCCTGGCGCCCTACGCCACGGTCGACGCCGTCTCGCGCGGCCGTCATTACCCCGAACCCGCGCCCAGTTATCGCAGCGAATTCCAGCGCGACCGCGACCGGATCATCCACGCCGCGGCCTTTCGCCGACTGGAGTACAAAACCCAGGTTTTCGTCAATCACGAGGGTGACCTGTTCCGCACCCGGCTGACGCATTCCATCGAAGTCGCCCAGATCGCCCGTTCCATCGCCCGCGCGCTGCGGCTCAATGAAGACCTCACCGAGGCCATCGCGCTGGCGCACGATCTGGGTCACACCCCCTTCGGTCATGCCGGGCAGGACGCTCTCAACGAATGCATGCAGGATTACGGCGGCTTCGAGCACAACCTGCAATCCCTGCGGGTGGTGGACAAACTGGAGGAAAAGTATGCCGACTTCCCCGGACTCAATCTGAGTTACGAGACACGCGAAGGCATCCTCAAACACTGCTCGCTGAAAAACGCCGCGGAACTCGGCGACGTCGGCGCCCGTTTTCTCCGCAAGCAGCAGCCGGGGCTGGAAGCACAGCTGACCAATCTGGCCGACGAAATCGCCTACAACAGTCACGATGTCGACGACGGGCTGCGCGCCGGGCTGATCAGCATTCAACAGCTGCAGGAAATCCCGCTGTTCAACGACCAGTATGAAGAGGTCCGGCAGCGCTATCCGGATCTGTCGCAGCGGCGGGTCATCCACGAGGTCGTGCGTCGTCTGATCAACTGCCAGGTCGTCGATCTGGTGCAGACCAGCAGCGAGCTCCTGCAGCGATACCATCCGCCGGACCTCGAAGCGGTGCGCCATCATTCGCAGCCGTTGATCGCTTTCAGCCCCGGCATGCGCGAACGCAACCTGGAGCTGAAACGCTTTCTGCGCACCCAGCTGTATCGGCACTATCGCGTGCACCGCATGAGCGTCAAGGCCCTGCGCGTCATTCGCGAGCTGTTCGCGGCCTTTTTCGGCGATCCCCGCCTGTTGCCCGACGAGGCGCAGGCCAAGGTCCAGGACCTGCGCCGGCGCAAGGGCGAAGCCGGTCAGGCCCGCGCGGTCGCCGATTACATCGCCGGCATGACCGATCGCTATGCGATCAAGGAACATCAGCGCGTTTATAATCCGGGAGAGCTGACTTGAGGCCGGCCGCCACGCCCGTCACCACTTATGCGCATTTACATGCAAATCCCACCCAGCGACGCGGGAGCACCAAAGTTCTATCACCTGCACCTGCAGGAGGATCTGCTCGAGGGCTGGACCCTGATCCGCGAGTGGGGCTATCAAGGTGCCCGGGGGCGCCTGGTGCGCGATCATTTTCCCGACCGGGAAAGCGCCGAGGCGGCGATGCTTAAACACCGCGACGCCCAGCTCGGCAAAGGCTATCAAGTGGTATTCTTGCAGGCACAGTCATGAGCAGCGCCGAGGACCTCGGGCCCTCCCGGGATTACCTGAATACCTACGGCCTCACCTGCGAACCCTTCGCCGATGCCCGCGACGGCCGTTTTTTCTACGCCGGAGCCGCGCTCATGCAGCGGCTCGACCTGCTCAGCCATTTGACCCAGTTCGGCGACGCGGCGATCCTGGTGGCAGGCCCGAGCGGCAGCGGCAAATCCACCCTGCTCGCCCGCTTCGTCGCCGAACGGGCGAAACAGTGGCGCCTATGCGCCATCCATGCCGAGGAATTCGAGCACTTCGAGCAACGCCTGGGCGATGCGCTGGGCATCGGCGAAAGCGCGTCGCCCGCGCAGTTGCTCTCGCAGTGGGCGAGTCAGAGCGATGTCTCGCAGCTGGCGGTCATCGTCATCGACGACGCACAGCAGTTACCGGCACAGGCGCTGCAAACGCTGCGCGATCTGCTCACGCAGGCCCAAGGCAGTCGCCTGCGCCTGATTGCGTTTCTCACGCCGCCCGCGCTGGCGGAGGTCCGACAGGCCCTGGAAGCCGGGGCAGCGCCGGCGAACACGCAGTTGCTGGAAATCCCCAAGCTGTCCGAGGAGGAGACCGCCGCCTACCTGATGTATCGGCTGGCGGTGGCCGGCTACAGCGGCGAAAGCCCGTTCAACGCCACCGAGGTGCGCGCCATCTGCAAAGCCGCGGACGGCCGCCCCGGCGCGATCAACCGGCTCGCGCACGAGGCGATGCAGGAACACCAGATGCGCGCCGGCGGCAAAACCGCGCGCGCGGCGCCGCCACGCCCCGGCAAGCGCACCGCCTGGGGCGTGGCACTGGTACTGACACTGGGACTGGCAGCCTATCTCGGCTGGCAGAGCCAGATACCGCAGCCGCCTACCGGCTCCCCCGCTCCGCCCCGAAGCGGCGGGGAGGAGACGCGGCCATTGTTCCTGCCCAAGGAGCCACCCCAGGATACCCGCGCCGCAACCGGCCAAGCCGAACGACCGCCGCCCGCCGAGGCGCCGGCACCCGCGACCGTCGACACCGAGGCAGCGGCCGCCACCACCCAGCCCCCGGTACCACCGACGGCCATCACGCCGTCGCCGCGGGCCGACTCCGTCCTCCCGGCGGAGACCGCGCCGGCGGATATCCAGGCCGCGGACCCTGCCGCTGCGGCGCAGTCTCCCCTGGCGGCTGGCCGCGACACGGCCCCGCCCGCGCCCGACCGGAGCGCCTTGCCCGGTAACCTCGAGGCCCCGGGTCTCGCTGAAGCGCCGCCGCCCGCCACCCCACACAGCCCCGAGACTTCTGTGGAGAACCCGCCCCCGTCGACGCCCGGTGCACGCGCTGGCGTCACCGAATCGCCGCGCGGCGCAGCCACCGCAACCTCCCTCGCAGGTGCTTCCACACCCCCGGTTGCGCCAACCGAAGCGCAAAAACCCACCCAATCCGCAGCTCCGAGCACCCAGGCTCCGGCCGCTGCGACGCCGGATGGCGCGACACCCGCGGCGCGACCGGACGCCAGCGGATCCGAGCCAAGCCCGGCCACGACACCGCACCGCGAGGACTGGCTGTTGCAGCAACCGTCCGATCATTTCACTTTGCAGCTGTTGGGTTCGCGGCAGCAGGCTTCGATTCTGCGCTATATCCGCGCCAACGGACTGGACCCGGCACGCAGCGCCTACTATCGCGGTGTGTTCCAGGGCGGGGATTGGTATGTGCTGGTCTATGGCGCCTATCCCGACCGGGCCGCGGCCTTGGCCGCGCGCGCCCAACTGCCCGCCCGGGTGCAGCGGGAAAAACCCTGGCCGCGATCGCTGGCTGACGTGCACCAAGCGATCCGCGGCGCGCCCTGATCCGGCACGCAGAAGGCAGGCGGTCCATCCCCTAGAGAAAACAGGGTATCAATCCCAAAACACTGGCGCCTGAGGCCTATCTACATTATTCTTTTCGGCCCTAATTTTAGTCATCGGGTGCCACCCACCCCGCCCGGGTGTGGGTGTTTTCGTGCGCGTACGACGCATGATCTCCGAGTAAAATGAGCAAGTTACAGAGGTTCGGACATGAGTCACGGGGCTATTCCGCAGAAGCAGGGCCTGTATGACCCGCAAAATGAGCACGACGCCTGTGGCGTCGGCTTCGTTGCCCATATCAAAGGCGAGCCCAGCCACGCGATCATCCGCCAGGGCCTGCAGGTACTGGAAAACCTGACCCACCGCGGCGCCGTGGGCGCGGACAAGCTCGCCGGTGACGGTGCCGGCCTCCTGATTCAGATTCCCGACGCCTTCCTGCACGCCGAATGCGCCAGTCTTTCCATCGAGCTGCCGCCGGCGGGCCGCTACGCCGTGGGCATGATCTTCCTGCCGCGCCACGATCGCACCCGCGCCGAATGCGAGGCGTTGATCGAGCGCACCCTGGCCGAGGAAGGCCAGGTGCTGCTCGGCTGGCGCGATGTGCCCACCGACAACAGCAGCCTGGGCGAGAGCGTGCTGGCGGTCGAACCGGTGATCCGCCAGCTGTTCGTCGGCTGCGGCGAAAACTGCGCCGACCAGGACGAATTCGAACGCAAACTGTTCGTCATCCGCAAGCTGGTCGAACGCCAGGTCAGCGAATCGGACTGGCCGCAGCGTGAGAATTTCTATGTGCCCTCGCTGTCCAGTCGCACGCTGTTATATAAAGGTATGTTGCTGGCCAACCAGGTCGACAGCTATTACCGGGACCTCAAGGACGAACGCATGGTCTCGGCGCTGGCACTGGTACACCAGCGCTTCTCCACCAACACGTTCCCCTCGTGGGATCTGGCCCACCCCTTCCGCATGATCGCCCACAACGGCGAAATCAATACCGTGCGCGGCAACGTCAACTGGATGCGCGCGCGCCGGTATTCGATGTCCTCGGAACTGTTTGGCGAGGACATGGCCAAGGTCTGGCCGCTGATCGCCGAGGGCCAGTCCGATTCGGCCTGTTTCGACAATGCCCTGGAACTGCTGGTGGCCGGCGGTTACTCGCTGGCCCACGCCATGATGATGCTGATCCCCGAGGCCTGGGCCGGCAACCCGCTGATGGACGAAAAGCGCCGTGCGTTCTACGAATATCACGCTGCGTTGATGGAGCCGTGGGACGGCCCGGCGGCGGTAGCCTTCACCGACGGGCGCCAGATCGGCGCCACGCTCGACCGCAACGGCCTGCGGCCGGCCCGCTATCTGATCACCGACGACGACCTGGTGGTGATGGCTTCGGAAATGGGCGTCTTACCCATACCGGCCGAGCGCATCGTCAAGAAATGGCGCCTGCAGCCTGGCAAGATGTTCCTCATCGACATGGAACAGGGCCGGATCATCGACGACGCCGAAATCAAGGCGGATCTGTCGTCCAGCCATCCCTATCAGCAATGGCTCGACAAGACCCAGGTCCATCTGAAGAACCTGCCGGCCGATGTCAGCGGCGACGGCGGCGATCGCGCCACCCTACTCGATCGCCAGCAGGCCTTCGGCTATACCCAGGAAGACCTGAAAATGCTGATGACGCCGATGGCGGTCAGCGGCCAGGAGGCAATCGGCTCGATGGGCTCGGACAGCCCGGTGGCGGTGCTCTCGAACAAGGCCAAACCGCTGTTCAACTACTTCAAGCAGAATTTCGCCCAGGTCACCAACCCGCCCATCGACCCGATCCGCGAAGAACTGGTGATGTCGCTGGTGTCCTTGATCGGGCCCCGGCCCAACCTGCTCGGACTGCACTCGGGTGGCGAGCACATGCGCCTGGAAGTCAGTCAACCCATCCTGACCAACAAGGACCTGGAGCGCATCCGCAACATCGAGAAAGCCACCAAGGGTGCGTTCCGCACCTGCACGCTGGATATCTGCTATCCGGCCGACTGGGGTGCCGCCGAAATGGCCCGCGCCGTGGACGATCTGTGCGACGCCGCCGAACAGGCGGTGCTGGAAGACTACAACATTCTCATTCTGTCGGACCGCTCGGTGAGCGCCGAACGCCTGCCGATACCGGCACTGCTGGCCACTTCCGCGGTGCATCACCATCTGGTGCGCCGCGGGTTGCGCACCGCCACCGGGCTGGTGGTGGAAACCGGCGCGGCGCGCGAAGTGCATCAGTTCGCGGTACTGGCCGGTTACGGCGCCGAGGCGATCAACCCGTATCTGGCCTTCGAGACGCTGGCGGCGATGAAAGACGAGCTGCCGGAATCGCTCGACGAAGCGGAAATCAGCAAGCGCTACATCAAGGCGATCGGCAAAGGTCTGTTGAAAGTCTTCTCCAAGATGGGCATCTCCACCTACCAGTCGTACTGCGGCGCGCAGATTTTCGACGCCGTCGGCCTGAAATCCGGGTTCATCGAAAAATATTTCACCGGAACCGCCAGTCTGATCGAGGGCGTCGGGATCGAGGAAATCGCCGAGGAAGCGGTCCGCTGGCATCGCGACGCGTATGGCAGCAACCCCATCTACGCCAACGCCCTGGACGTCGGCGGCGACTACGCCTTCCGTATCCGTGGCGAAGACCATATGTGGACGCCGGATACCATCGCCAAGTTGCAGCACTCCACCCGCGCCAACGACGCCGCGACCTTCGCCGAGTTCTCGCGCCTGGTGGACGAGCAGAACGAGAATCTGCGCACTCTGCGCGGTCTGTTCGAGTTCAAATTCGACGCCGAGCCGGTGCCGCTGGACGAAGTCGAGCCGGCCAAGAACATCGTCAAGCGTTTCGCCACCGGCGCCATGTCCTTCGGCTCGATTTCGCGCGAGGCACATACCACGCTGGCGATCGCCATGAACCGCATCGGGGGCAAATCCAACACCGGCGAGGGTGGCGAGGAACGCGCGCGTTTCAAACCCTTGCCCAACGGCGACTCGGAACGCTCGGCGATCAAGCAGGTGGCCTCCGGGCGTTTTGGCGTGACCGCCGAATACCTGGTCAACGCCGACGATATCCAGATCAAAATGGCCCAGGGCGCCAAGCCCGGCGAAGGCGGCCAGCTGCCCGGCCATAAAGTGGACGCCGTGATCGCCACCGTGCGCCATTCGACGCCTGGCGTGGGCTTGATTTCTCCGCCACCGCACCATGACATCTATTCCATCGAAGATCTGGCGCAGCTGATCCACGATCTGAAGAATGTCAATCCGAACGCGCGCATCAGTGTCAAACTGGTTTCGGAAGTCGGCGTCGGCACGGTGGCCGCAGGGGTGTCGAAAGCGCACGCCGACCACGTCACCATCGCCGGCTACGACGGCGGCACCGGCGCCTCGCCGCTGACCTCGATCCGCCACGCCGGCAGCCCCTGGGAACTCGGGCTGGCCGAGACCCACCAGACGCTGGTGCTCAACCGGCTGCGCGGACGCATCGCGGTACAGGTCGACGGCGGCATGCGCACCGGCCGCGATGTGGTCATCGGCGCCTTGCTGGGTGCCGACGAATTCGGCTTTGCCACCGCGCCGCTGATCGTCGAAGGCTGCATCATGATGCGTAAATGCCACCTCAATACCTGCCCGGTCGGTGTGGCCACCCAGGATCCGCAGCTGCGCAAACTGTTCACTGGCAAGCCCGAACACGTGGTGAATTATTTCTTCTTCGTGGCCGAGGAGATCCGTCAGCTGATGGCCAACCTGGGTTTCCGCAAATTCGACGACATGATCGGTCGCAGCGACAAGCTGAACATGCGCGCGGCCATCAATCACTGGAAGGCGCGCGGGCTGGACTACTCGCGCATACTCTACACGCCCCCGGCGGGACCCGATGTCGCGATCCACAACAGCGAGCAACAGGATCACGGTCTCGTCAAGGCGCTCGATAATCGTCTGATCGAACAGGCCGCCCCCGCGCTCGAGCGTGGTGAAGCCGTCAGCATCGAGACACCGATCAGCAACGTCAACCGTTCGGTCGGCGCCATGCTTTCCGGGCGGGTCGCCGAGCGCTTCGGCCACGAGGGTCTGCCGGACGACACCATCCACATCAAGCTCAACGGCGTCGCCGGTCAGAGTTTCGGCGCCTGGAGCGCGCACGGCGTGACCCTGGAGCTGGAAGGCGAAGGCAACGATTACGTCGGCAAGGGGCTGTCGGGCGGACGCCTCATCGTCTATCCGCCGAGCGAATGTCCGATTGTGCCGCATGAGAACATCATCATCGGCAACACCGTGCTGTACGGCGCCATCGCCGGCGAATGCTATTTCCGTGGTGTGGCCGGCGAACGCTTCGCCGTGCGCAACTCCGGCGCCACCGCCGTGGTCGAAGGCGTCGGCGACCATGGCTGTGAATACATGACCGGCGGCGTGGTCGTGGTATTGGGCGAAACCGGTCGCAACTTCGCCGCCGGGATGAGCGGTGGCATTGCCTATGTCCTGGACGAGAGCGGCAGCTTCCGCCAACGCTGCAATCTCGCCATGGTGGAACTCGAGCCGGTGCCGGAAGAAGACGCCGCGCTGGAGGCGCTGGAGCATCAGGGCGGCGACCTGGAAACGCACGGCAAAGTGGACATCAAGACGGATATGACGCGCTTTGACGCCTTACGCCTGCGCCGCTTGATAGAAAAGCACGCACGCTACACCGGCAGCACCAGTGCACAGCGGATTCTCGACAATTGGAGCGACTCGCTGACCAAGTTCGTCAAGGTCATGCCGGTCGACTACCGCCGCGCGCTGGAAGAGATGAAACAGGCGCAGACGCAGCAGCTCGCCGCGGCGGCGAGCGGCTGAGCGCACTCACTGAAACTTATCGGGCATGGTTCACGCGCTACCCGCGCCGACGCACTCAGAGATCCGCCGAGTGCGGGCGAACCGCTCTGGTCGTAACCTGAAACTTAAGACACGATAGCTGACAGTCATATGGGCAAACCTACCGGATTCATGGAATTTCCGCGGCGCGACCGCGACTACAAACCCGTCGAGGAACGCATCCGCCACTATGGCGAATTCGTCATTCCGCTCGCCGAGGACGAACTGAGCACGCAGGGCGCGCGCTGCATGGACTGTGGTATCCCCTTCTGTCACCAGGGCTGCCCGGTCAACAATCTGATTCCCGACTGGAACGACCTGGTGTGGAAGCACGATTGGGAGCGCGCCATCCAGGTGCTGCATTCGACCAACAACTTCCCCGAGTTCACCGGCCGCATCTGTCCGGCGCCGTGCGAAGAGGCCTGCACCCTCAACCTGCAGGACGTGCCGGTCAGCATCAAGACCATCGAATGCGCCGTTGTCGACCGAGCCTGGGAAAACGGTTGGATCCAACCGCAACCGCCCGTCAGCCAGAGCGGCAAGTCGGTCGCCGTGGTCGGCTCCGGGCCGGCGGGCATGGCCTGCGCGCAACAACTGGCCCGTGCCGGTCACGCCGTGACCCTGTTCGAGAAGAACGACCGCATCGGCGGACTGCTGCGCTACGGCATCCCCGATTTCAAAATGGAAAAACATCACATCGACCGGCGCGTCGAGCAGATGCAGGCCGAGGGCGTGAGCTTCAAACCCAACACCCATGTCGGGGTGGACATCAGCGCCGACGAACTGTTGCAACAATTCGACGCCGTGGCCCTGACCGGCGGCTCCGAGCAGCCCCGTGACCTGCCGGTACCCGGGCGCGAACTCGATGGCGTACATTTCGCCATGGAATTCCTGCCCCAGCAGAACCGGCGCGTCGCCGGCGACACCATCGCCGCCGAGCGCTCCCTCACCGCCACCGGCAAACACGTCATCGTCATCGGCGGCGGCGACACCGGCTCGGACTGCATCGGCACCTCGATCCGCCAGGGCTGCGCCTCGGTGACCCAGTTGGAAATCCTGCCGCGGCCGCCGGAAAAAGAAAACAAGGGCCTGGTCTGGCCCCTGTGGCCGAACAAGCTGCGCACCTCGTCCTCCCAGGCCGAGGGGGCGAAACGCGACTGGTGCGTGGCCACCAAGGCGCTGCTCGGCGACAACGGCAAAGTGAACAAAATCCGCTGCGTACGCGTGGCCTGGAACAAAGACGCCGCCGGCGCCTGGCAGATGAGCGAAATCGACGGCAGCGAATTCGAACTCGAGGCCGAACTGGTCCTGCTGGCCATGGGCTTCGTGCACCCGGTTCAGGAAGGCCTGCTCAGCGATCTCGGGGTGGCCTTCGACAACCGCGGCAACGTGCGCGGCGACACCGAAGGCGCCGACGCCTACCAGACCTCGGTGGACAAGGTCTTCGCCGCCGGCGACATGCGCCGCGGCCAGTCGCTGGTCGTCTGGGCCATCCGCGAAGGCCGTCAATGCGCGCGCGCCATCGACGAATATCTGATGGGCTGCTCGGACCTGCCGCGCTGATGCCGGCCGGAAAGATTTTCACCCTCGCCGATGCCCCTACCCCGCTTCAAGCGTATTCGGGCCGGGACAAGGTTTTTGGTGCATGCGCTCTACGCCCTAAGCCAAAAACCTTGTCCCGGCCCGAATACACCTGCACCACCGCAAAGAGGGAAGCCGCCCCATCGATAGCCGTCAACCCCGGCTATCGACCGACTCACTGCGATCGGGCACACCCCCCCAAGCCACCCCAAAACGACCCATGGCCGAACTGAAAAACGACCGCTTCCTGCGCGCCCTGATGCGCCAGCCCGTCGACGTCACTCCCGTGTGGATGATGCGCCAGGCCGGCCGCTACCTGCCCGAATACCGCCAGACCCGGCAGCGCGCCGGCAGCTTCATGGACCTTTGCGGCAACCCCGAACTGGCCTGCGAAGTCACCCTGCAACCCCTGGCGCGCTTCCCCCTGGACGCCGCCATCCTCTTCTCCGATATCCTCACCATTCCCGATGCCATGGGCCTGGGACTGTATTTCGAAGAAGGCGAAGGGCCGCGCTTCAAGCATCCCCTGCGGCGCGAAAAAGAAATCCTCGCCCTGGGCGTGCCGGATCCGGAGCAGGAACTGAAATACGTCATGGACGCCGTGCGCCTGATCCGGCGCGAACTCGACGGCCGGGTGCCTTTGATCGGCTTCTCCGGCAGCCCCTGGACGCTGGCCACCTACATGGTGGAAGGCGGGTCGAGCAAGGATTTCCGCACCATCAAGGCCATGATGTACGAGAACCCGCGTCTGCTCGACAAACTGCTGGCCACGGTGGCCGAGTCGGTGGCCCTGTACCTGAACGCGCAAATCCAGGCGGGCGCCCAGGCGGTGATGATCTTCGACACCTGGGGCGGCGCCCTGACGCCGGACGACTACTGCCACTTCTCCCTGCAACCGATGGCGCAGATCATCGACGCGCTCACGCGCCAGCACGAAGACCGCAAAGTCCCGGTAATCCTGTTCACCAAGAACGGCGGCCAATGGCTGGAAGCCATGACCGATACCGGCGCCGACGCGCTCGGCCTGGACTGGACCACCAATCTGGGTGATGCCCGGCGACGCGTCGGCGACCAGGTGGCGCTGCAGGGCAATCTGGACCCCTCGGTGCTGTATGCCTCACCCGAGCATATCCGGGAACAGGTCGCCAAGGTGCTCGCCAGCTACGGCGCCGGCAGCGGCCATGTGTTCAACCTCGGTCACGGCATCCACCCGGGCATCAAACCGGAAAACGCCGGCGCCATGATCGCGGCGGTGCACGAACTCAGCCGGCCCTATCACCGCTAATCCCGCTCAGGGACGCGCCTCGGAGGCCGCACGCTCCTTTTTCGCCGCCTGGGCTTTGGCCGTTTTTTCCGCCTCGCTCTCGTCCGGGAGGCTCAGACTGATGATGCGCCAACCCGCTTCGGGCTGCATCTTGCCCCCGGCGACGAATATCTGCAGCCGGCCGCGCGGGGTGACGGCGAACAGACAGATGAACTGGCCCTCGCGCGCCATGTAGTCGTCGAAGCCGAACTCCTCGCTCAAGGTCGTGGTGCGGAACTCGGCGCTCTGACTCAGCAGACTCGCCAGCTTGGCGTAACTGGTGTCCTCGCCGAACAGCAGGTAGCCGCGCACTTCCATGGCGGTCTTGTGTTTCTCGCCGACTTTTTTCTCCTGCGCGGTCGGCAGGGTGAAAATCTGGTTGCGACCGAAGTCCTGGCGGTAGTGCAAGGCCGCCAGGGAGTTGAGTTCCGCCGAGGGCGACACGGCCATCAGACGCCCGATGCCGGACAGGTCCAGATGGCGCTCGGCGTGTTCCGACAAGGGGTTTCCGTAATAGGTGGGCAAGCCGTCCATGCGCGCGGCGCGGATATTGTCCCAGTTGCTGTCGGCCAGCAGCACCCGGAACTCCTGCTCGTGCAGCGCGCGGGCCAGGGCGCGCGCCACCGGGTTGGCACCGATCAGCAGCACGCCGTTGGGCGCCGGTTCGGAAATCCCCAAAAGTTTCGCCAGCACCCGGGTGGTGGTGCTGTAGACCACCACCGTGCCGATGATCACCAGGAAGGTGACCGGCACGATCTGGGGGGCGGCCAACACGCCCTGCTCCTCCAGGCGCAGGGCGAACAGGGCCGAGACGGCCGCGGCGACGATCCCGCGCGGCGCGAACCAGGCCATCAGCGTGCGTTCGCGCCAATTCAGGCTCGAGCCGAGCGTCGACAGGGCCACGCCCAGCGGGCGCGCCACCAGCAACACCGCGGCCAACACGCCCAGCGCCGGCAACCCCAGCGACTCCAATTCCGCGACCTGCAGACGTGCGGCCAGGATGATGAACAGTCCGGAGATCAGCAGCACGCTCAGACTCTCCTTGAAACTGAGCAGTTCTTCGGTGTGTACGCCGCGCATATTGGCCAGCCACATGCCCATGACCGTCACCGCCAGCAGACCGGACTCGTGCTGCAGGACATTGGAGAAGGTGAACACACCGAACAGGACCAGCAGCGTGGCCACATTCACCAGATAGTCCGGCAGCAGGTAATTGCGCAATACCAGGCCCCAGGCGTAACCGGCCGCCGCGCCGGCCACACCACCGATGCCGATCAGCTTGATGAACGCCAGCAGCGTCAGCGCCAACGCATGCCCGGTCTGCTGCGCGACGATGAACTCGTAGACCAGCACCGCCGCGAACGCGCCGATGGGGTCGATGACAATGCCCTCCCAGCGCAACAGACTGGCCACCTTGGCGGTGGGGCGCACGCTGCGCAACATCGGCAGGATGACCGTCGGGCCGGTAACCACCGTGATACCGCCGAACAGCAGCGCCAGGGACCAGTCGAAACCCAGCAGCCAGCGCGAGGCCAGGGTGGCCACGGCCCAGGAAACCAGCATGCCCACGCTGACGAGATTGCGCACCACGCCTTCCAGGCCGCGGATCTCGTTCAGGCGCAGGGTCAGACTGCCTTCGAAGAGAATGATGGCCACCGACAGCGAGACGAAGGGGAACAGCAAATCACCGAACAAGGCCTGCACGTCCAGCCAGCCGGTCACCGGTCCCGCCACCAGACCGGCCAGCAGCAGAAACAAAATGGCCGGTAACCGCAGCCACCAGGCGATCCACTGGCTGGCCAGGGCGATCAGTCCGATGCCCGTGAGGGCGATGAGAGTCGTATCATCCATAGGTGGGGTCCCGCGCGGCGTTCAGCCGCTTACTTCGCTCAGAAGGCTGTCGACAATCCCTTGGGCCTGCGACAAATAACCGCCGCCGAACAGATTGAAGTGGTTGAGCACATGATACAGGTTGTAGAGTTTTTTGCGCGTCGCGTAGCCCGGCGGCAACGGCCAGGCCTGGGCATACGCGGCGTAGAACTCGCGGCTGAAACCGCCGAACAATTCGGTCATCGCCAGATCGGTTTCACGGTCGCCGAAATAGACCGCCGGGTCGAACAGCACCGGTTGGCCGTCGCGCGTGTAGGCGTAGTTGCCCGACCATAGGTCCCCGTGCAGGAGCGATGCGACCGGTGCGTGATCCTGTAGAAGCGCTGGCAGCGCCTCAAGCAGACGAGCCCCCCGTTCCGCCAGCCGCCTGCCGGCACCGTGTTCGGCGGCCAGTTGCAGTTGAAAACCCAACCGGTGCCGGCGCCAGAAATCCAGCCAGTCCGCGCACTGCGGATTCGGCTGCGGTGTCGATCCGATGGTGTTGTCGCGGTGCCAGCCGAATTGGGCGGCGCTCACCCGGTGCAGCGCCGCCAGCCTCTCGCCGAGCGCGGCGGCCGAGCCGCTGGCGCATAGATCGAGATATTCCGTGACCAGAAACGCCTGGGCGCCGGCGACGCCGCGTGCCAGTGGACGCGGGATGCGCAAGCTGCCGGCGGCGGCCAGCGCCTCCAGGCCTTCGGCTTCGGCGGCGAACATCTCCTGGCTGTCGGCGCTGTTGAGCTTGACGAACAGCGGACCCTGATTGGAATCCACCCGATACGCCCGATTGATGCTGCCGCCGCCGACGCCGCTGGGCGCGCACAGGCGCAGGCCGCTGCCGAGGCACTCGCCGAGCGCCTGTTCGATCGTCTGCCAGACATCCATGCTCGGGATTATTGACGGCGCCGCCACCGGCGGCAACAACGGACTACAGTTTCAGCCGCTGGTGAAGCGGGCTGCTGCGCGGGAAATGGGCACGGAGAAAGGCCATCTGGTCGGCCAGCACCCGCTTGCCCTGGAGATAGATGTATTCGGCATGGGTGGGTTTGAACGGTACCGCCAGCAGCTCCATGCCGGCCTCCTCGGGACGCCGCCCGGCTTTGTGGTTGTTGCAGCGGCGACAGGCGGTGACCACGTTGGTCCAGATGTCGCGGCCGTTCTGGCTGATGGGCGTCACGTGGTCGCGCGACAGATCGCGCACCTGGAAGCGCTCGCCGCAATACATGCACAGATAGGCGTCGCGCTTGAACAGCGCCGGATTGTTCAGCGGCGGCACGTACCGGGCCCGCGCCTTGACCAGGACTTTGTTGCTGCCGTGGGTGGCGATAATGGAGTTGACGTCGATGTAGCTGCGCCGACCGGTGCGCGCGCAGACCCCGCCGTGCACCCGGTAGAGCAGGCTGCCGCAGCTGTAGGCCACCTGCCCCAGGTGATACAACCTTACCGCATCCTGGTAATTGACCCATTCCAGCGGCATGCCCGAGGCGTCGGTTCTGAGCACTTGGTGACGTAAATCGTACACACTGTACCTCTCTGGTCGGTATAACGCTTGTTATCCCAGAAATTCAGTAGTATGTAAACGGTCAGGGCGCACAATTCACGGTTCCGTCACGCCCCGGACGGCGTTTCCTCGGCCCCGTGAATCCAGTATCATCCGGCTTTTTGCCGCTCCGGCCGGTCGGGCCGGTGCGCGGCCGTGAAGACGGCCCGCGCCCTGTGCCGCCGGCCCATACAGCACGGGAGATAGTGATGCCGATACGTCTAGGCGTCCCGAAAGAAACACAAGCAGGCGAGCGCCGCGTGGCGCTGGTTCCGGCGGTCGTCGACCGGTTGGTCAAACTGGGCGTGGAAGTGCTGGTGGAGACCGGTGCCGGCGACGGCAGTTACTACCCCGACGCCAGTTTCGCCAGCGCGACGATTGTGCCTTCGGCTACAGAACTCTACCAGCAAGCGGACCTGGTGGTCAGCGTGCAGCCGCCGGCGGTGGAGGCCCTGCAACAGATGCAAGCGGGCAGCGTGCTGGCTGGCATGCTGCAGCCCCATCGCTATCCCGAGCGGGTCGCCCAGCTGCGCGACGGCAACATCACCAGTTTTGCCCTCGAACTGATTCCGCGCATTTCGCGTGCCCAGAGCATGGACGTGCTGTCGTCGCAGGCGGCGGTGGCCGGCTACAAGGCGGCGCTGATGGCGGCCGATCGTCGCGGCGCCTTCTTCCCCATGCTGACCACCGCCGCGGGCACCATCCGCCCGGCCAAGGTGCTGGTGATCGGCGCCGGCGTGGCCGGCCTGCAGGCCATCGCCACGGCGCGCCGCCTGGGCGCGATGGTCGAGGGCTACGATGTGCGCGGCGCCACCCGCGAGCAGGTCGAGTCGCTGGGCGCTAAATTCGTCGACACCGGTGTTTCGGCTGAAGGCAGCGGCGGCTATGCACGCGAACTCACCGATGAGGAAAAGCGCCAGCAGCAGGAGGTGCTCGACAAGCACATCGCCGCCGCCGACGCGGTGATCACCACGGCGGCCATTCCCGGCCGGCCGGCGCCCAAGATCATCCGCCGCGACGTGGTCGAGCAGATGAAGCCGGGCGCGGTCATCATCGATCTGGCCGCCGAAAGCGGGGGCAATTGCGAGCTCACCGAGCCCGGTCGCCAGATCGAGCACCGCCAGGTGATCGTCTACGGACCGCTGAACGTGCCGAGCGAACTGGCGGTGCACGCCTCGGAGATGTACGCCAAGAACCTGCTCAACTTTCTCTCGCCGATGATCAGCGAGGGCGAGTTTCGGCCCGACTGGGAAGATGCGGTCATCAGCGACAGCACCCTGACCCGCGACGGTGAAATCAAGCACGCGCCGACGCGCGAGCTCGTAGAAGGAAACACGCCATGATCGAAGGTTTTACCGCCCTGTACATTTTCATGCTGGCCGGCTTCACCGGTTATGAAATCATTTCGCGGGTGCCTGTGATACTGCACACCCCCTTGATGTCCGGTTCGAACTTCGTCCACGGTATCGTGCTGGTCGGCGCCATGGTGGCCATGGGGCATGCGGTCACCGGGGTGGAGAAATTCGTCGGCTTTATCGGCGTCATGCTGGCCGCCGGCAATGCCGTCGGCGGCTACGTGGTGACCGAGCGCATGCTGGAGATGTTCAAGAGCAGCAAAGGGGCCGCCAAATGAATCTGTTGATCCAGCTCAGCTATTTCGCCGCGGCGGTGTTGTTCATCGTCGGCCTCAAGCGCATGAGCTCCCCGGTCACGGCACGCGGCGGCATCATCTGGGCCGGCGCCGGCATGGTGGTCGCCACCCTGATCACCCTGTTCTGGCCGGACATGCACAACTACGGCTGGATGCTGCTGGCGCTGGTCATCGGCGGCGGCCTGGCCTGGTATACCGGCAAGAAGGTCGCCATGACCGACATGCCACAGATGATCGCCATCTACAACGGCATGGGCGGCGGCGCCGCGGCCGCCATCGCCGCGGTGGAACTGTTGCGCGGCGACTTCCACGCCACCTCCTTCCAGGTGCTGGCGGTCATCGGCGCTCTCATCGGTTCGGTGGCCTTCTCCGGCTCGATGGTCGCCTTCGCCAAATTGCAGGGGTTGATGAAACGCTCGCTGGTATTTCCCAACCAGCAACTGATCAACCTGGCGATCTTCGGCGGCGCGCTGCTGCTGGGTCTGGTGTTGATGGGCGCGGATCAGCCGGCCGGCTTCGCCATCTTTCTGTTCTTCCTGCTGGCGCTGGTGTTCGGCGTACTGATGACGCTGCCGATCGGCGGCGCCGACATGCCGGTGGTGATTTCTCTGTACAACGCACTCACCGGTCTGGCCGTCGCCTTCGAAGGTTTCGTGCTCGGTAACGCCGCCATGATCATCGCCGGCACGGTGGTCGGTTCGGCCGGCACGCTGTTGACCCAATTGATGGCCAAGGCGATGAACCGTTCGCTGACGAATGTCCTGTTCTCCGGCTTCGGCTCGGGCGCAGGCGCGGCCGCCGAAGCCGGTCCCGAAGGCAGCATGAAGGAAGTCGACGCCACCGACGCCGCCGTGATGATGGCCTATGCCGAGAAGGTGATTATCGTGCCGGGTTACGGCATGGCGGTGGCGCAGGCGCAGCACAAGATCTGGGAATTCGCCCAGCTATTGGAAAGCCGCGGCGTGAGCGTCAAGTTCGCCATCCATCCGGTGGCCGGGCGCATGCCCGGGCATATGAACGTGCTGCTGGCCGAAGCCGGCGTGCCCTACGACAAGATCTACGACCTGGAGGAAATCAACAACGAATTCAGCCAGGCCGATGTCGCCCTGGTGATCGGCGCCAACGACGTCGTCAACCCGGTGGCGCGCAGCAATCCGGAAAGCCCCATCTATGGCATGCCGATACTCGACGCCGACCGCGCCAAGAATGTCATTGTGGTCAAGCGCGGCAAGGGCAAGGGTTTCTCTGGCGTGGAAAACGCACTGTTCTTCCTCGACAACACGCGCATGCTCTATGGCGACGGTCAGGAAGTGGCGGGCAAACTGATTGCCGAAGCCAAGCAGCTTTGAGGCGCTAGCCGGCGTTACGCCACACCAGAAGGACAGTCCCGCTGGGCGCGTGCCCGCACCCAGCGGCGGTACGCCGCCGTGAGTCGGCGCGAGCCGCGCATCGTCGAAGTCGCGGTGCCTTCTCCCTTGTACCGCGGCTTCGACTACCGGCTGGCCAGCGGGATGCCAACGCCGGCGGCCGGTTGTCGGGTCAAGGTGCCCTTCGGTCGCCGTCAGCTCGTCGGCATCGTCCTGCAGGTCAAGGCCGAGTCCGACCTGCCGCGCGCCAAGCTCAAGCCCGTCGCCGAAATTCTCGACAGCTCCCCGACGCTGCCGGAGGAACTCTTCCGCCTGCTGTGCTGGACCGCGAACTACTATCACCACCCTATTGGTGAGACCTTCTCCACGGCGCTGCCGGCGACCTTGCGCCGAGCACGCCCGACACCGGCCGACGCCGACCGCGGCTGGCGGCTGACGCCAGGCGGACGCGAACAACTCGCGGCGGGCGGCGGGCGCGGCAAACGCCAGGCCGAGGTGCTCGGACGCCTGGCCGAACATCCCGCGGGGCTGGCGCGCGACGCCCTGCCGGTGCCGCTGAGCGTCATCAAATCCCTGCAGACCAGGGGCTGGATCGCCGCGTGCAGGCTCGATCCAGAGCCCGTGCAGCCGGCGCCAGGCGCCGTGCGAGCGCAGCCGCCCCGATTGAATGAACACCAGCAACAGGCGGTGACCCGGATCCAGGCAGACGCCGAGCGCTTCGGGTGTTTTCTGCTCGAGGGCGTGACCGGCAGCGGCAAGACCGAGGTGTATCTCCAGCTCATTGCGCCACTGCTGGCACGCAAACGCCAGGTACTGGTCCTGGTGCCTGAGATCGGCCTCACGCCCCAGCTGGTGGCGCGTTTCGGGGAGCGCTTCGGCATACCCGTCTGTACCCTGCATTCGGGCCTGAGCGAGGGCCAGCGTCTGCAGGCGTGGCGACGCACCGGCGCGGGCGAGGCGCTGCTGATCCTGGGCACACGCTCGGCACTGTTCACGCCGCTGAAGCGGCCCGGCCTGCTGATTGTCGACGAGGAACACGACGCCTCGCTGAAACAACAGGACGGCTTGCGTTATTCGGCGCGCGACCTGGCGGTCTGGCGCGCGCGCCAGTGGCAGATCCCGGTGGTGCTCGGCTCGGCCACACCGTCGCTGGAAAGTCTCTACAACGTCCAACAAGGGCGCTATGTCCACCTGCGGCTACCGCGGCGCGCCGGCAACGCCCGCCCGCCGCGGCTGCGGCTGATCGATCTGCGCACCCAGACGCTGCGCGCCCTGCTCAGCGAAGCGCTGATCCGGCGCATGCGCGAACACCTCGCCGCGGGCGACCAGGTGCTGCTGTTTCTCAACCGGCGCGGCTACGCCCCGGTCCTGCTCTGCCACGCCTGCGGCTGGGTGGCCGATTGCCAGCGCTGCGACGCGCGCATGACACTGCACCAGCAGCAGCGGGAGCTGCGCTGTCACCATTGTGGCAGCCAGCGTCCGGTGGACCCCTATTGTCCGGCGTGTGGCAGCAGCGAACTGCTGGGGCTCGGCGAAGGCACGGAACGCGTCGAACAGACACTGCGCGAGCTTTTCGGCGACTATCCGCTGCGGCGCATCGACCGCGACACCACCCGCCGCAAGGGCGCGTTGGAAGACGCGCTGGCGGCGGCGCAGCGAGGTGACGCCCGTATTTTGCTGGGCACGCAGATGCTCGCCAAGGGGCACCACTTCCCGGGGGTGACGCTGGTGGCGGTATTGGACGCCGACCGCGGGCTGTTCAGCGGCGATTTTCGCGCCGCCGAACGCCTGGCACAGCAAATCATCCAGGTCGCCGGCCGCGCCGGACGGGCGGATCGCCCGGGCGAGGTCCTGATTCAGACCCACCAACCCGAGCACCCTCTGTTGGTGCAGCTCACCACCGAGGGCTATCCCGCTTTCGCCGCCGCCGCACTGGCAGAACGCCGGCAGGCCGGCCTGCCACCCTATGCCTGCATGGCGCTGTTGCGTGCCGAGGCCGTGAACCCGGCGCCACCGCACGAGTTCCTCCAGGAGGCGGCGGAACTCGCCGCGCAGCCCGGCAACGTGCAGGTGTGGGGGCCGGTCAGCGCCCCCATGGAGCGGCGCGCCGGGCGCTATCGGGCGCAACTGCTGCTACAGGCGACGCGCCGGCGCGACCTGCAACAACTGCTCGATACCTGGGTGGCGCGCCTGGACGGGTTGAAGAGCGCGCGACGGGTGCGCTGGTCGCTCGACGTCGATCCGCTCGATACCTATTGAAGCTACGCTGTTGAATACCGCGCGACAGCGAGGATAATAGACGCCTTTGCCGACCAACCGACCGCAATGAAACCGCTGCTTTCCCAACTGCTCGCCTCCGCTGTTTCCAGCCTCCAGACTCAGGGCGACCTGCCCGCCGACACCCCGGTGACCATCAATCTGGAGCGCGCCCGCGACCGCCGGCACGGGGATTTCGCCAGCAATCTGGCCATGGTCCTGTGCAAAGCCGCCGGCGCCAAGCCGCGCGATCTGGCGCAGAAACTGGTGGCCGCCCTGCCCGCCAGCGACCAGATGGAAAAAGTGGAAATCGCCGGGCCCGGTTTCATCAATTTTTTTCTCAGCGATTCAGCCTGGCACGCCAGCCTCGGGCAGATATTGCAACAGCGGTCGCTCTACGGACGCAGCGACCTGGGCGCGGGCAAGGCCGTGCAGGTGGAGTTCGTCTCGGCCAATCCCACCGGCCCGCTGCACGTCGGCCACGGGCGCGGTGCCGCCTATGGCGCGTGCGTGGCCGATCTGCTCGAAGCCGTGGGCTACAAGGTCCACCGGGAATACTATGTCAACGATGCCGGCCGCCAGATGGACATTCTCGCCACCAGCGTGTATCTGCGCTATCTGGATTTGTGTGGCGAGACACTGACCTTCCCCGCCAATGGCTACAAAGGCGACTACGTCTGGGATATTGCCGCCAGCCTGCACCGGCGCCATGGCGACGCCCTGCGCGTCAACGCACAGGCGTTGTTTGCCGAGGTGCCCGACGACGAGCCGCAGGGCGGCGACAAGGAAGCGCATATCGACGGCCTGATCGAACGCACCCGCAGTCTGCTGGGCGAGGAACGCTACCGCGAGACCTTCGACCTGGGACTGGAGACCATACTCGATGACATTCGGCGCGACCTGGAAGGTTTCGGCGTGCGTTACGACGAGTGGTTCTCGGAACGCTCCCTGGCCGAAAGCGGTGCGGTTCAGCGGGCGATAGAACGCCTGGGCGAAGCCGGACATACCTACGAGCAAGACGGCGCGCTGTGGTTCCGTTCGACCGACTTCGGCGACGAGAAGGACCGCGTCGTTGTGCGCGACAACGGCCAGACGACCTATTTCGCCTCCGACATCGCCTACCACATGAACAAGCTCGAGCGCGGCTACGAACGGGTGATCGACATCTGGGGCGCCGATCACCATGGGTATGTGCCGCGCGTCAAGGCGGCCCTCACCGCGCTGGGGGACGACGCCGCCAAGCTGGATGTGCTGTTGGTGCAATTCGCGATCCTTTATCGTGGCGGCGAACGGGTGCAGATGTCGACCCGCTCCGGCGAATTCGTCACCCTGCGCGAACTGCGCCAGGAAGTGGGCAACGACGCGGCGCGGTTTTTCTATGTCATGCGCAAGTGCGAGCAACACATGGACTTCGACCTGGATCTGGCCAAATCCGAGTCGAGCGACAACCCGGTGTACTACATCCAATACGCGCATGCGCGTGTGGCCAGCGTATTCCGTCAGCTGAAGGAAAAAGAGCTGAGCTGGAACCCGGACAATGGCGCAGCCCATCTGTCACGCCTGAGCGAGAGCCACGAGGACGCCCTGATGGTGAATCTCTCGCGCTACCCGGAAGTGGTGGAGGCGGCCGCGCTCGGCCATGAACCCCATCAGTTGGCGCATTATCTGCGCGATCTGGCCAACGAATTCCATACCTACTACAACGCCCACCAGTTTCTGGTCGAGGACGCCGATCTGCGCGATGCCAGACTCAACCTCATCGCCGCCACCCGCCAGGTGATCGCCAACGGCCTCGGACTGCTCGGCGTCAGCGCGCCGGAGCGCATGTAGGCGGGTCACCGTTGGCACGCCGCACGCGTCGACGCCGCACCCGTGACAGCCACCGCAGGCCGGCGCCACCCTGGCTGTGGGCGGTCGGCGGTCTCGCGCTTGGCCTGCTGGTGGCCTTTTTGGTGTTTCTGCAGATGCGGCCGGCCGCGGAGCCGGCCGCCCCAGTGGCGCAAGTCCTGCCGGTGCCAAGCGCGCCCACGCCGCCGCCCGGCGTCAAACCCACACCCCCGCCCCCGCCCCCGCCGGCCAAGCCACGCTTTGATTTTTACAATCTGCTGCCGGAGATGGAGGTGATCGTGCCCGACGAGGAGATCGCCGGCAAACCCTCCGCCGCCGGCGTCAAACGGGTGGAGGAACCCGGCACCTACCTGCTGCAGGCCGGCTCGTTCCGCAGCCGCGAACAAGCCGAGCAGTTGCGCGCGCGACTGGCGTTGCTGGGACTGGAAACCAGCGTGCAGACGGTCAGCGTGGATAACGCCCAGACCTGGCACCGGGTCCGGGTCGGCCCCTTCAGCAATCTCAAGGAACTGAACGACGCACGCGGGTTGCTGCAGCAAAACGGCGTCGACGCCATTCTCATCCGCTTGAAGACCTGAGTTGCGCCGGCTTATCCGCGCGAACTCTCGTGCCGCCGAGCGCGCGCAGCGCCCCCATCGGCGACCGGCCTGAGCGTCCCCCGGCGGGATGCAACGCGCCGGACCCCCTCACGGCGACACCGTCAGCCTGTCGCCGACGCGTTCGCCGCCACCGGGTCGAACGCGCCACCCGGCGGGCAGCCTCAGTCCTCGTGATAGGTATAACCGCTGAGGCCGGCTTCAAGCTCCGCCAGGTACTGCCTCGCCTGCGCCGGATCGAGGTCGGCACCGTTGACCCGCTGGCGGTAGACGGCGCGCAGACGTTTCGGCTCGAAGTGCACGTAACGCAACAGTTCATCGGCCCGATCGCCGTGTTCCGCCTGGCACAGGCGGTGCCCGCCATCGGCATCGATTTCCAGATTCACGGTGTCGGTATCGCCGAACAGATTGTGCATGTCGCCGAGAATCTCCTGATAGGCGCCGACCATGAAGAAGCCCAACAGATAGTCCTCTTCCAGGGTCAGGGCATGCAGCGGCAAGGTGTTCTCGATACCGTCGCCGCTGACATAAAGATCGATGCGACCGTCGGAATCGCAAGTCAGATCCTCGATACAGGCGCGTCGCCCGGGCGCTTCGTCGAGTCTTTGCAACGGAACGATGGGAAAGATCTGGTCGATGGCCCACACATCGGGCAGTGACTGGAAGATGGACAGATTGCAGAACACCTTGTCGGCCAGCTTCAGACGCAAGGCATCGAGCAGATCGCGCTGTTCCCGGTTGGCGGGATTCAAGTGGCGCTGCAAACGCGTCAAGGCGGAAAAGTAGAGCTTCTCACCGAGGGCACGCTGCGCCAGATCGATCTGTCCGAGGGTGAACTGGCTGTGCAGATCCTGCAAGGTCTGACCGAGTTCGTGATGACTTTCCAGCGCCGGCGTGGTTTCCAGGTTCCGGCAAAGCTCCTGCATCCGCCGCAGCACCGCCGGTGCGTGCGCATCCGGCGTGGCCACGCCATCGGCGTCCTGGGCGCGTTCGATATCGATCACATTGGTGATCAGGAACGCATGGTGCGCGGTCATGGCACGACCCGACTCGGTGAAGACATCGGGGTGCTGCAAGCGCTCCCGTTCACAAGCCGCGGCGATACCGCCGACCACCGCCTGGGCATACTGGTCGAGCGAGTAGTTCATCGAGCAGAAACTGCGCGAGGCGGTCCCCTCGTAGTCCACGCCCAGGCCGCCGCCCACATCCAGCACCCGGACCGGCACCCCCAGGGCGTGCAGGTCGGTGAAAAAACGCCCCGCCTCCTGAACGCCGCGTTCGATATCGCGCAGATTCGCCAGCTGCGAGCCGAGATGAAAGTGCAGCAGCTGCAACTGGGTCAGCAGATTGTGCGCGCGCAACTGTTCGACCAGTTGCAGCACCTGGGAAGCGTGCAGGCCGAATTTCGATTTGTCGCCGCCAGTGTTCTGCCAATTACCGGCACCGATCGAGGCCATGCGCACGCGCACGCCCAGCAGCGGCTGCACCCCCAGTTCCTGCGACTGACGCAGGATCTCCTTGAGCTCGGAGAGTTTCTCCACCACCAGATAGATACGCAAGCCAAGGCGGCGGGCGATCAACGCCAGGCGGATGTACTCGCGGTCCTTGTAACCGTTACAGACGATGACGCCGCCGGGCGGCGCCAGCCCCAGGACCGCCATCAACTCCGGTTTGCTGCCCGCCTCCAGGCCCACGCGCGCACCGCCATGCTGGAAGATCTCACTGACCACGCTGAACTGCTGATTGACCTTGATGGGGTAGACCGCCGTGTAGGCACCGGTGTAGCGGGCCTGCGTGCGCGCCTTTTCGAAGGCCGCGCACAGGCGGTCGAGGCGGTTACGGATGATGCCACCGCAGCGCACCAGCACCGGCCAGCTGAGGCCGGAGTGACGGATTTCGGCGGCCAGCTGGCACAGATCGACCTGCGTTTCGCTCTGTGCCCCATCGGGCCGCACCACCAGGTGACCCTGGGCGTTGATGTCGATATAGCCATCGCTCCAGCCGGGCAGATTGTAGAGCTGGCGTGCTTGTTCTAGGGTCCAGGACATGGGCTTGAGATATCCATTGGGGGTGGCGGCGGTTTTTCTATATACTCGCGAACACGGGCTCGCCCCGCATTGTAGAAAATTTCATCATCAACCCCAATCAGTTTCGATGCCATGACCACACCCCCGCTAGACGACGACTCCGCCTGGTTTTCCGAACTCGGCGAAAAAGAGGGCCTGGCCTTCTCGCTGCGAGTCCATGGGCGGCTGCACGCCGAGCAAAGCCCCTATCAGCATATTGAAATCTGGGATACGCACACATTCGGCAAACTGATGACCATCGACGGCTTCGTGATGCTTACCAGCCGCGACAACTTTCTGTATCACGAGATGATGTCCCACCCGGCCCTGTTCACCCACCCGGCGCCCAGGCGGGTGGTCATCATCGGCGGCGGGGATTGCGGCACGCTCCGGGAGGTGCTCAAGCATCCCGGCGTCGAACACGCCTTGCAGGTGGATATCGACGAGCGTGTGACCCGTCTTTCGGAACAGTACTTCCCGGAGCTGTGCGAATCCAACCAGGATCCGCGCGCCGAACTGTATTTCGGCGACGGCATCCAGTGGATGAAAGAGGCCGCTCCCGGCAGCGTCGATCTGGTGATCGTTGACAGCACCGATCCCATCGGTCCCGCCGAAGGCCTCTTCAGCGCCGCTTTCTACCGTGATGTCTACCGCGCCCTGGGCGAGGACGGCCTGGTGGTGCAACAAAGCGAATCGCCCCTGCTGCACTACGACAGCATCATCCGCCCCATGCACGCGGCCATGCGCGCGGCGGGATTCAGCCATACGCTCACCCTGCCCTTCCCGCAGCCGGTCTATCCCTCCGGGTGGTGGAGCGCCACGCTGGCCGGCAAGCGCGACGTGACGGAGTTCCGCGAGCGCGACGCCCGGGCCAAAGGCTTCGCCACCCGTTACTACAACGCCGCCATTCATCGCGGCGCGCTCGCGCAACCGGAATTCTTTCTCTCCGAGCGCGCCGACTGAAACCGCCCGGCGGTCAATAAACCCTGAGACGGTCCAGCCGCAGGCGCTCGCGCTCGTCGAACAGGCGGCGCACGCCCAGGCGCACCGCCGCCAGGGTGCCGAAGCCGGCGCCCCCGGTGATCAGGAACATGATCATGATCTGGTATTTGACCGCCTCCACCGGTGGCGCGCCGGCGAGGATCTGGCCGGTCATCATCCCCGGCAGGCTGACCAGCCCGGCCGCGGCCATGGCGTTGATGATCGGAATCACGCCACTGCGGAACACCTGTTGGCGGATGCCCGAAACCGCCTCCGCGGCGCTGTGCCCGAGCAGCAGTCGCGCCTCGATAGTCTCGCGCTGTTCCCAGGCGCTCTGGGTGAGACGGTCCAGGGCCAGGGCGATACTGCTCATGGTATTGCCCAGCAGCATCCCCAGCAGCGGTATGGCGTATTGCGGCTGATACCAGGGGTCATGGCCAACGACCACGACCAACGCGAACAGGGCGATGCTGAACGAGGAGATGAACATCGACAGCACGCCGATCCCATAACCCCAGGCACCGCCAAAGCGCCGATGCTGGCGCGCCATGACCTCGTAGCCCGCGACCGCCAGCATGACCGCCGCCAGCAGCCCGACCCATAACAGGCTGACATTGGCGAACAACGCCTTCAGGACCAGACCGATCAAGGTCAGCTGCACCGCGGTGCGCAGGGCGGCCACCAGCAGCTGGCGCGCCAAACCCGGGTACATGTCGCGGGCGGTGACGGCCAGCAGCAGAACCAACAACGCCGCGATGGCGAGATCCCATGCGCTCAAGGTGGTCATGCGGCCAACTCCCCCTCGGCGTTCATCGCCAAACTGCGCGCGCACAGGCGCCGGCGTTGCTCGCGGTCGTGACTTACCCACAGGCAGGCAGCCCCGGAATCGGCGAGGTATTGCCCGATCAGCGCCTCCACGCGTTCGCTGCTCGCAGCGTCGAGGTTGGCCGTCGGCTCGTCCAGCAACAGGACCTCCGGCCGACCCGCGAGCACCCGCAACAGCGCCAGGCGCTGGCGTTCGCCGCTCGACAGCCGCTCGACCGACCAGTCCGCGGCCTGGGGGTCCAGACCCAGGCGGGCAAACGGTACCGCGCCGGGATCGGCGAAGTGCTCGCCCACGGTCGCCGCCCACCAACGGCTCTCGGCCGGCAGCAGCGCCACCCGGCGACGCCACAGGGCCGCGGGCACCTGCTCGCGGCGCGTGCCCTTGAGGCTGACCGCACCCTCGCTGGGGTCGAGATCGACCAACGCGCGCAACAGCCGTGTCTTGCCGCAACCGCTGGGACCCCACAGGCAGACCCGTTCACCGGCTTGCAGCCTGAACGACACCGGGGGACGCCCGCCGCTGCGCAGACTCTCGACTTCAAACATTCCGGCCTTCCTTAAACCTCTGCAATCCGCCACTTTACCGCAAAGGCCGCGGCAGGTAATGTCGGCTGGCGATGACGCCATGAAATCAGCAGGGAGAAGTCGATGTCAGAACCCGTAGTCGCGAGCAAAACCCCTTTTTCGGTCGAGCTGGAGCCCGGCACCTACTGGTGGTGCGCCTGTGGTCGCTCCGCCACCCAGCCGTTTTGCGACGGTTCGCACAAAGGAACCGGATTCAGCCCGGTGAAGCTGGAGATCGAGGAGAAAACCAAGGTGTGGCTGTGTGGCTGCAAACAGACGCAGGACGCCCCATTCTGCGATGGCAGTCACAAGGATCTTTGACCCTGGAAAAAAGAAACGGGCGCCGAGGCGCCCGTTGTAACGACTACCCTGCTGGCGTTCCAGCCGGGTATTCTAGAGGCCGGAGCCGCGAGCTCCTGTAAACTCGGGGTAGGCCTCGACACCGCATTCGCCGAGGTCGGTACCTTCGTACTCCTCCTCCTCGCTGACGCGAATGCCCATCACCGCTTTGATCACCATCCAGGCGATAAAGCTGGTCACGAAGGTCCAGATGAAGATGGTCACCAGACCGGTCAGCTGCGCCGTCAGGCTGGCCTCCGGGTTGGTGATCGCCACGGCGATCAGACCCCACATGCCGACCACGCCGTGCACCGAGATGGCACCGACCGGATCGTCAATCTTCATCTTGTCCAGGGTAAGAATGGAGAAGACCACCAGCACGCCGCCGATCGCGCCGATCACGGTCGAGAGCAGCGGGGAACCGGCCAGCGGTTCAGCGGTGATCGCCACCAGGCCGGCCAAGGCCCCGTTGAGCGCCATGGTCAGATCGGTTTTACCGAACATCAGGCGCGCGGTCATCATCGCGGCGATAACGCCGCCGGCCGCCGCCATGTTGGTGTTGACGAACACCAACGCGGTGGCATTGGCTTCGCCGACATCGGAGATCTTGAGTTCCGAACCCCCGTTGAAGCCAAACCAGCCGAGCCAGAGGATGAAAGTGCCGAGTGTCGCCAAGGGCAAATTGGCACCCGGTATCGGATTGATTTCGCCGTTGGGTCCGTATTTACCCTTGCGCGCTCCCAGCAACAGCACACCCGCCAGCGCCGCGGTCGCACCGCACAGATGCACCACGCCTGAACCGGCAAAGTCGTTGAAGCCCAACCCGTCGAGAAAGCCGCCGCCCCATTTCCAATAGCCCTGCATCGGATAGATGAAACCGGTCATGACTACGGCGAACACCAGGAATGCCCACAGCTTCATGCGCTCGGCCACCGCGCCGGAGACAATGGACATGGCCGTGGCCACAAAGACCACTTGGAAAAAGAAGTCGGACAGGTTGGAGTAATAAGGTGCGCCGTCGCCGCCGGCGACCACGGCCGCGACTTCGTTATCGGCCTTGCCGAGGATGCCGTGCAGACCCGGCCACCAGCTGTTGACCGCCCCGTCGCCGGGATACATGATGCCGTAGCCCATCAGCATGTACATGATGCAGGCGATGGCATACAGCGAGATGTTCTTGGTCAGAATCTCGGCGGTATTCTTGGCGCGCACCAAGCCGGCCTCGAGCATGGCGAAGCCCGCCGCCATCCACATGACGAGTGCGCCGGTTACGAGAAAATAAAACGTATCCAGCGCGTATTTTGTTTCTAGAATTGCTTCCACTTTTCGATCCTCCGCAACTGTGAAAAAGCTGCCTGTTGGATAAGTTAGAGCGCGTCTGGACCGGTCTCGCCGGTTCGGATGCGGACCGCCTGCTCGAGGGGGTATACGAAGATCTTGCCGTCACCGATCTTGCCTGTGTTCGCAGCCTTGGAAATGGCCTCGATCACCTGCTCGGCCAGATCCGCCGCGACCGCGACTTCGATCTTGACCTTGGGCAGGAAATCGACCACGTATTCCGCACCGCGGTACAGTTCCGTATGGCCTTTCTGGCGGCCGAATCCTTTGACTTCGGTGACCGTGATGCCCTGGACACCAATCTCGGACAACGCTTCGCGCACGTCGTCGAGCTTGAAGGGCTTGATGATTGCAGATACAAGCTTCATCAGATGGTCTCTCCTAAGAGTAGCGCCCGCCCGCTTGGGCGGGACTGGTTAGGTACGTACGGTTTCGCTGGGAAGTAATTAAAAGTCTTTGGACCAGCCGACCCAGAAGTTAGGGTTGTCGTCCGCGGAAACGCCAGTGACATCATCGGTCTGCTCGTAATTGACACTAAAGGAACCGAAGTCGCCGGCGTCCTTGCTGACAGCGACGCCCCAGTGCGTGTAGCTCAGATCGCCAACGCCCGCCTTACCATCGTCGGTGAAGTCGTAGTAGCCAATCTGAAAAGACGGCGCGAAGCCCTCATAAGACCAATCCGGCGAAAAACTGAGGCCATAGTGCAGGTCGCCCTCCTGGAAAGGGCCGGGACCATTGGCTTCGGCGTTCACCGTGTAGGCAACAGACGCCGACAGCGGCCCGAAACCCAGACCCAGGGCCACTTCGCCATAGTCCAGATCGCCACCTTGGGCATCACCGCCGGCACCCGGGTACCAATAGTACAGATAACTCACGTCATAGCTGACGCTGCCCATTTCGCCGGCATAGCCCGCGTAACCGTCCACTTCCATATCTTCCTTGCCGCCGAAATCGACGTTGGACATCCAGGTGCCGAGGTAGAGGCCGGATTCATGACTGTAATCGACGCTGCCCGAAATGGCCGCCGCGTCGCCGGTCTGCGAAACACCGCGGAAAAGGTAGTTACTGGCCACTCCCAAACTGGCGCTCATGTCGGCCTGGGCGACACCGGTAGCCGCCAGCAGTGCGGAGGCGATTATGGAATTTGTATATTTCATCGTGTGAGGACTCCTATATCCCGCTGAATAACTTTATGAATGGGTAAACTACCAGCGACCTTGCGGCAAACTGTGCGTCCACCTCAGGTGTACGCGCTTCTTTTGCAGGTACCGTGCCAGCATGAAATATGTTTAATTATTAATTAGATAAATGGCAATACGCACAAATGCAATACTCCTCATGCACCAACTAGGTGCGCATTATTTAGGTGCATAAAAAGGACGCACCAAATCTGTGCCGATTCTCCGGCGCGGACGGATGGACGCTCGGCGCCGCCTCGGCTATCGTATGAGGATGCTTGACGCCAAACTTCTGGATGACATCGCCCGGCGCCTCAACAACGCCATTCCCGCCGCCGCGCGCGAGCTGCATGACGACCTGGAGAAGAACCTGCGGGCCGCCACGCAGTCGGTGTTTTCGCGCCTCGATCTGGTCACCCGCGAGGAGTTCGACGTGCAGTGCAAGGTCCTGGCGCGCTCGCGGGCGAAAATCGAACAACTGGAACGACAAGTGGCCGAACTGGAAGCACGGTTGCTCAAGAAGTAGTTCTGCGGCCAGACGGCCAGAACCCACCGTCGACCCTTGGCGCCGCCCCACCGATAGGCGGCCATCGCATCAGGGACAGCGCTGCCTCGCGCTCCTTTTGGGGCAGCGCCCACCCGCCACTCCGACTGCGATGACCCAGGCGCCCCCGGTATTGCCAGGCCCGACGCAAATCCCTTATTGTTGCTGACCAACGACCGCCTCCAGGGAAGGACGCGCATGTCGCTCGCCGTCGCCTATAGCCGCGCCCAACTGGGCGCACAGGCGCTGCTGGTCAGCGTCGAAGTCCATATCGCCAATGGTTTGCCCTCGTTGGCGATGGTCGGTCTGCCGGAAGCCGCCGTGCGCGAAAGCCGCGAAAGGGTGCGCAGCGCACTGCTCAACAGCGGCTATGATTTCCCGCCCAAGCGCATCACGGTCAATCTGGCTCCGGCCGACCTGCCCAAGCAGGGCGGCCGCTACGACCTCGCCATCGCCCTGGGCATCCTCGCCGCGTCGGCCCAGATCCCCTCGGCGCCGCTGAGCGAGTGTGAGTTCATCGCCGAACTGGCCCTCAATGGGGAACTGCGTGCCGTACGCGGCGTCTTGCCCGGCGTGCTGGCGGCGCGCGCCGCCGGACGCCGCCTGATCTGCGCCCCCGGCAATGGCGCCGAAGCGGCCCTGGTCGACACCGCCAGCGTGCATGTCGCCCGCCAGTTGCAGGAAATCTGTTGCCGCATCGATTGCCTGGACTCGCTTCCGGCCGCCGCCACGGCGCCCTACGACGACGCCGGCGAGATCGCGGATCTCTCTGAGGTACGCGGCCAACCCCGGGCCAAGCGCGCGCTCGAAGTCGCCGCCAGCGGCGGCCACCATCTGCTCCTCATGGGCCCGCCGGGCACCGGCAAGACGCTGCTCGCCAGCCGTCTGCCCGGCATTCTGCCGCCGCTAAGCGATGACGAAGCGCTCGAAAGCGCGGCCCTGGCCTCGCTGGCACAGCGTGACTTCGACCCCACGGCCTGGAAACGCCGGCCCTTTCGCAGCCCGCACCACACCGCCTCGGCCGCGGCGCTCGCTGGCGGGGGCCGCAATCCGCGTCCGGGAGAGATTTCGCTGGCACACCGCGGTGTGTTGTTTCTCGACGAGCTGCCCGAATTCAAACGCCATGTGCTGGAAGTGTTGCGCGAACCGCTGGAGAGCGGCAAGGTGAACGTGGCCCGCGCCGGCTACCAGGCGCAATTCCCGGCGCGCTTTCTCTTGGTTGCCGCGATGAACCCCTGCCCCTGCGGCTACTTCGGCGACGGCAGCGAGCGCTGCCGCTGCACCCGCGATCAGGTGGTGCGTTACCGCCAGCGGGTCTCCGGTCCGCTGCTGGATCGCATCGATCTGCACGTGGAGGTTCCGCGCGTCACCTGGTCCACCTTGCAGACGCCGGCGGGCGAAACCAGTGCCACGGTTCGCGAACGCGTCAGCCGGGCACGTCAGACCCAGCTCGCCCGGGGCTGTCTCAATGCCCACTTGTCGCTCCAGCAAAGCGAACGCTGCTGCCGCCTGCGGGCGGCCGACCGACACCTGCTCGAACAGGCCGTGGAACGCTTCAACCTGTCGCCGCGCGCGGTGCACCGCATTCTCAAACTCGCCCGCACCATCGCCGATCTGGCCGCGAGCACCGATATTGCCGCAACGCATCTGCAGGAAGCCATCGGCTATCGGTGTCTGGACCGAGCGCTTTGAACCCGACACCAGCAGCGTGCATACGCCTGCTCATCGTCAAGCGCCCAGGCAATCCAGTGACGCGCGAACGGGTACACTCCTGACGGCACAGTCGCCCGACACCCACGCGTTGCTGATAGCACGAACCCCAACCTCCGCCCCTGCGCGGACACTAAAACCCCGCGCATTGCAATACTGACGCCCCGCACCGAGGGCGGCTACAATACTCCCATGCGCAGTACCCCCTACCGCCCCTAACTCCATGGCCAACCTCAACCCCGAGCAACGCGCCGCCGTGCGCGAAGTCAGCACGCCGCTGCTGGTACTGGCCGGCGCCGGCAGCGGCAAGACGCGCGTGATCACGGAGAAGATCGCCTATCTGATCGGCCAGTGCGCGCTGCCGGCCAAGCATATACTTGCCGTGACCTTCACCAACAAGGCCGCGCGGGAAATGCGTGAACGCGTGGGCAAGCTGCTTAGCGACGAGGTCGGCCGGGGCTTGCAGGTCTCGACCTTTCACACCCTCGGCATGCGCATGTTGCGGCGTGAGGCCCCCGGCCTCGGTTACAAAAGCAACTTCTCCATTTTCGACGCGCACGACAGCCTGCACCTGATTGACGAGCTGTTACGCAAGGGCGCCGGCGCATTTACCGCCGATGCACTACGCAACCGCATCTCGGAGTGGAAAAACGAGCTGGTATTACCCGCCCAGGCGCTGCAACAGGCCGACAGCGAGTTCGATACCGCCGCGGCCTTGCTCTACGAACAGTATCAACGCCACCTGAAAGCCTACAACGCGCTGGATTTCGACGACCTGATTCTGCAACCCGTCCTGGCACTGCAAAACGACGCTCAGGTGCGCGAACACTGGCGCAACCGCGTGCGCCATCTGCTGGTGGACGAATACCAGGACACCAATACGGCCCAGTACCGGTTGGTGCAATTGCTGGTGGGGCAGACCACGCCCTTCACCGCGGTCGGCGACGACGACCAGTCGATCTATGCCTGGCGCGGGGCCAACCCCGAGAACCTGCAGCGCCTGCAGGCCGACTTTCCGCGGCTACAAGTGATCAAGCTCGAACAGAACTACCGTTCCGCCGGCTGTATTCTCAAGTGCGCCAATCACCTGATCGCCAACAACCCGCATCTGTTCGAAAAGCGTCTCTGGAGCGCGCTCGGCTATGGCAGCCCGCTGAAGATCATCGCCTGCCGCGACGGCGAGCACGAAGCCGAGCGCGTGGTCTCGGAGATACTCCACCACCAGTTCACGCACAACTCACGCCACGGCGACTATGCCATCCTGTATCGCGGCAACCATCAGTCGCGCCCCTTCGAAAAGGTGTTGCGCGAGCACAGTATCGCCTACCACTTGAGCGGCGGCACCTCGTTTTTTGAATACACCGAAGTCAAGGATCTGCTGGCGTACCTGCGGCTGCTGGTCAATGAAGACGACGATCGGGCATTTTTGCGCGTGGTCAACACACCGCGGCGCGAGTTGGGCGCGGCAACGCTGGAAAAACTCGGCGCCTACGCCGCGGCACACGAACTGAGTCTGCTGGCGGCGTGCTTCGAAAGCGGCCTCGAAGCCGTGCTCAACCGCCGCGCCACCAGTCGCTTGCGCGAATTCGCCGAATGGGTGGTGGCGTTGGCCGACGGCGCGCGACGCGGTGCCGCCATGCCCGTGATCCGTCAGTTGATCGAGGACATCGACTACGCCGACTGGCTGCGCGACAATGCCAAGGAGCCCGCCGAGGCCGAACGGCGGCAGCGGAACGTCGACGACCTGCTCGATTGGTTGGAGCGCCTGGCCGAACCAGGCGACGAGTCGCGCGACCTGGCGGCCATTGTCAGCCGCATCGCTCTGCTCGATCGCCTCGATCGCGACGACGAAGGCAACGCCGAGTGCGTTCGCCTGATGACCTTTCACGCCGCCAAAGGACTGGAATTCCCGCATGCCTTCATGGTCGGCATGGAGGAAAATCTGCTGCCGCATCGCAGCAGCATCGAGGCCGACGACATGAGCGAGGAACGTCGCCTGGCTTATGTCGGCATCACCCGGGCGCAAAAAAGCCTGACATTGACCTACGCCAGCCGTCGTCGCCGCGCCGGAGAATGGGAGAGCTGCGAGCCCAGCCGCTTTCTGGCCGAGCTGCCACAGGAGGATGTGGAGTGGGAGCGACCGGGCGCGGTCATCAACCCAGAAAAGCGCAAGGCGCGCGCGCAGGCGCATCTGGCGCAACTCAAGGGCCTGCTCTCCTGAGCAGGCCCTGAGCGAGCCGTGTCGACTACTGTCCGCTTTGGGACAGCATGTACTCGATGGCGTTCTTCAGCTCGTCGCTGGAGCATTCGCCGCAGGTGCCTTTCGGCGGCATGGCATTCAGCCCGTTGGTGGCGTGCTTGAGCAAGGTGTCGATGCCCTGGGCCGCGCGCGGCGACCAGGCGGCCTTGTCACCGACCTTAGGTGCGCCCGCCACACCCGTGGCATGACAGGCGGCGCAATGGGCATGGAAGACGTCTTCGCCGCTGCGCGGGCCCGCGGCGGCGGCAGGGGCGGCCGCCGGTGCCGGTGCGCTGCCGACATTGACCTGGCCCACCGGCTTGATGTTTTCCTCGATTTTCGACTGCATGCGGGCGTCAGCCTCGGGGCTGGTGGGAATATCGTCGGTCACCATGTCGGCGAGAAAAAAGAAAACCAGCGCGATCACCACCAGTGCCGCCAGCACGCCAATAAAATTACCGAAAAATACCTTATCTTCGTGGCTCACGTAAAAGCTCCGAAATTCAGTTGGTTATTAGAGAAGGCTCGGTCACGCGGGCGCGACACGAGGGCAAGCTGGCGCCAAAGTATATCCGCAAATGCCTGTTCATTAAAGCAAACCCGTTTTTGTCCTCAAGGATACCGGGCGCCGGCCGCTGACCTCCCAGAGGGAAATTGACTCGGCTAGCGGAAGGCCCGGAGGCTAACGCTATGCAAGTCGATGCAACCTTTTCGCCCAACCCGCCGGCTTCCCAGCCGGTCGCGCGCAGCGACGTCCAACCCCGCGAACAGGCTTCAAGCCGCCCCGTCGAACGCCCGGCCCAGGATCAGGCCACGGAAAACCGGCAACACCCCGCCGCCACGGAGCATCAAGCCGTGGAGGCCGGCAAGCGCCCGGAAAACGAGCGCCGCGAAGCGCGCGCCGACGACGACCGGCCGCCGCCGGTGGCGCAGCGTGGCCCCGCCGATCCCGCCCGGATCGGCGAACTGCTGGATGTTCTGGCCTAGGCCGCCGACATGAAGCTAGACGGCATCTATTCCCAGGCAATGAGCGGCATCCAGCGCGGCCTGGGCAGCGCCCGTCAGCACGCCGCCGAGATTGCCGACGCCGGCCGGCCTGGCAGCGACAGCGGCACCAATCTGATCGAACCCATGGTCGGGCTCAAGCTCGATCGCCTGCAGGTTCAGGCATCCAGCGCGGTGCTGCGAGCCTACGACAGCATGCTCGGGACCTTGTTCGACAAAAAAGCCTGACCGCCCGAGGCTTGGCCGTGCGGGACCAGGGGGTGGCCGGATCGACGCGCGTTTTTCCTCGCGATGCTTCAGGTAGGCCCGTCGGCTGCCCGAACGCGGAAACATCCACCACGCCCAAAATTGAAAACGGTACCGGCAGGCGTGGCTGGTCGCGAAGACACGCCAACCAAAAAACGGCCATCGGGCCCGGCAATCGGTCTGACTTGACGCCGATTTCAGGACGCCGCGGAACCCTGTCCGTCGTTGATATAGGCGCGCCACCCCCCAAAGGCGGAGATATCCACGGCACCGTCGAGTCCACAGGGCTCGCAAATGAATCCGGTGACCCAGCTGCCGTCGGCCAGTTGCACCTTGCCAAGCCCCAATGGCGCGGGAACCTGGTGCAGGAAATCCGCCACCGCCGCGCGCGGCAACGCCCAGACTTCAACCTCGATAGCTGTGCTGTGCGGCGTGCGCACCAGCGCCGGACGCGCTGGCGGTCCGCCCGGCAGGGCATAGAGTCGATAGTCGGCCGAGGTTCGGGTGCGCCGCAGCAGCCGAGCGCCGCGCTGGGTCAACTGGCTGTTGAGCGGTAAACCGGACAGATGGGCGCCACAGACCGCCAGGGGCATGGCCGCGCTCGACGTCGGAGTGCTCCTGCCAAGGGGTGGCGGCAACGCGGTGGCGACGGCGCCGCAGCCGATATCGGCACTGCGATGCAGGCGATCGCCCACCGCCAGCAGCGCGTGATCGGCCCCGGCCGGCGCGAACAGGGTCACGCCGAACGGCAGGCCGTCGCGCTGGAACCCCGCCGGGACCGCCACGGCGCTGCAATCGAGCAGATTCATGAAATTGGTGTAGTAGCCCAGCTCGGTGTTGAGTCGCACCGGATCGGCGTTCACCGCGTCGATGCGATAGATGCTGCCGGCGGTCGGCGTCAGCAGCATGTCGATCTCCTGCCACAACCGATCACAACGACGCTTGTAAGCCATCAGGCGATACTGTGCCTTGAAGGCGTCCACCGCGCTGGGCCGGCGGCCGGCGGCGATGATTTCGTGTGTCACCGGCAACAGCGCCTGCGGCTGCTGCTCGATAAAGGACTCGATGGCCGCGTAGCGCTCGCTCACCCAAGGCCCTTCGTACAACAGTCGCGCCGCGGCCAGAAACGGCTCGAAGTCGACGCTCACCACTTCAGCACCAAGCGCCGCCAGTCGCTGCCTGGCCTGGGCAAACAGCGCCGCAGTGTCGTCGTTGGCGAAGAATTTGAGCTGATCGTCCCGCGGTACCCCAACGCGCCGGCCCTCGACCAAGGTGTCTGTCCGGTCCACGGGCAACGCTCGGGCATAGGGATCCTCGCCATCGAACTGCGCCGCTACCTGTAGCACACGGTGCGCGTCATCGCTGCATAGCGAGAAGACCGAAACACAATCGAGCGAGCGACAGGCGGGCACGAGGCCGCGGGTGCTGAGCAGGCCGCGCGTGGGCTTCAGACCCACGATGTTGTTGAACGCCGCCGGCACCCGGCCCGAGCCGGCCGTATCCGTGCCCAGGGCAAAGCTCACCAGCCCCCGGGCCACCGCCACCGCCGAGCCCGAACTCGATCCGCCCGCTATATAGCGCCGGTCAAAACTGTTCTCGCACGCCCCATAGGGCGAGCGCGTACCCACCAGACCGGTGGCAAACTGATCCAGATTGGTCTTGCCCACCGGCACCGCGCCCGCCTCGATCAACCGCTCCACCACGAACGCCGAGCGCGGCGGCGTGTACGCATAGGCCGGACAGGCCGCCGTCGTGGGCACACCCGCCAGGTCGATGTTGTCCTTGATCGCAAACGGAATCCCGTACAACGGCCGGTCCTGCGGCGAATGGCCCGCCAGCGCTTCCAGATACGGCTCAATCTGCGCCGGCGTCAACCGGGTGATCCAGACATTGCCGTCGGCGTTGGCCGCCAGCCGCCGCTCCAGTTGCGCGAACAACGCCTGCGGGGTGAAACAACGCCGGCGATAGGCGTCGAGCAAGGTTGCGATATCCAGACTTTGGTTGGCTTCAATCATTTTTCGACGCCTCGGTTTCCAGAACCACGATCGCCCGCCCCGCCTGCACGGCCTTGCCCTGACGGCACAACAGCTGCCTGACCCTGCCGGGTGCATCGGCTTCGACTGCGATCTCCATTTTCATTGCTTCGACCACCACCAGGGTGTCGCCCGCGGCGACGCGCTGACCGAGCGCCACGGCAATCTTCCAGACGCTGCCGGTGACCGGCGAGGCGACCCACCGGCAACCGTCCGGCGGCGCCGACGCGCCCGGATCCGGCGCGCACTGCGAGGCCGGCGTCTGCGGATCCTCGGGCAGGCCGAGCTGCGCCCACCGCTCGCGCTCGGCGTCAAAGGCTGCCTGTTGGCGATGCTTGAAGGCGGCGATGCTCTCGGCGTTGACGGACAGAAAGCGGTGGTAATCCCGTAGATTCAGCTCACTGTCCTCGACCCGCAAACGCAGCCGGCCGAGCGTGAAGTCCTCGCGCATGCGCGCCAGTTCCGCGCTAGTCACGGGAAAGAAACGGATCTGGTCAAAAAAGCGCAGCAGCCACTGTTTGCCGTCGCGGAAGTCGGCGCTCTGCCGGTAACGGTTCCACATCTGCAAAGTGCGCCCGACAAACTGATAGCCCCCCGGACCTTCCATACCGTAGACACACAGATAGGCACCGCCGATACCGACCGCGTTTTCCGGCGTCCAGGTGCGCGCCGGATTGTACTTGGTCGTGACTAGCCGATGGCGCGGATCCAGCGGCGTCGCCACCGGGGCACCGAGATAGACATCCCCGAGCCCCATTACCAGATAGGTGGCGTTGAAGACGATTTGCTGGACCTGCTCGATCGACTCCAGCCCGTTGATACGGCGGATGAACTCGATATTGCTCGGACACCAGGGCGCGTCGGCGCGCACCGACTGCATATACTTTTCTATCGCCAGGCGCGTTGACGGATCGTCCCACGACAGCGGCAGGTGCACGATGCGGCTGGGGACCACCATGTCCTCGACCGGCGGCAACTCCGCCTCGGCCTCCAGCAGACGCTCCAACAGTTGGGCCTGGCCGAGACGCTGGCTGTCAAAATGCACCTGCAGCGAACGGATCCCCGGCGTGAGATCCACGATTCCCGCGATTTGTTGTCGCTCGATCCAGCGCATCAGGGCGTGAGCGCGCAGACGCAGGTTCAAATCGAGGACCGGCGGTCCGTATTCGATCAGCAGGTTACGGTCGCCCGCCTGACGATAGCAGACCGCCGGTCCGTGCTCAGTGGCGGCAAGTTGATGCAGCACGGGTGAACCTGCCGTCGCGGCTAACGGGAGTGGGTGAACCGTCGCACACTGGGGCGTGAGCGTCGCGATCATCCGCTGCTGCGCCAACTCGGCCTGGCGCGCCGTCGCGATATCGATGCGGTGGAAACGGATCCGGTCTCCGGGGCGTAGCTGTCCGAGCTTCCACAGCTCCGCCTGGGCCAACGTGGCCGGACAGACAAAGCCGCCGAGACTCGGCCCGTCCGGACCGAGGATGACCGGCATGTCGCCGGTGAAGTCGATACTGCCGACAGCGTAGGCGTTGTCGTGGAGATTCGACGGATGCAACCCGGCCTCGCCGCCGTCGCTGCGGGCCCACTGCGGCTTGGGCCCGATCAGGCGGACGCCGGTGCGGCTGGAGTTATAGTGCACCTCCCAGTCGATGGCGAAAAACGTCTCGATATCCTCGGGGGTGAAGAAATCCGGCGCGCCATGGGGGCCATACAGGACCGCGATTTCCCACCTGTCGCCATAGTGGGGTATCAAGGCATCCGGCAGCGCACGGCAATCGCCATCCAGCCCCGCCGCCTGGTGCAGACGCAACACGTCGCCCACTTGCAGCGGCCGCCCGCCGTGGCCACCGAACTGCCCCAAGGTGAAGGTCGATCGGCTGCCCATGTATTCGGGCACATCGAAGCCCCCTTTCACCGCCAGATAGGTACGACTGCCGCCACCACCAATGGAACCCAGCTCGAGCACACCGCCGGCGGGGACGACCAGCGGGCGCCAATACTCCACCGGCTCGCCATCGAGCCGCGCCTGCATGCGCGCGCCGCCCAGCGCCACCACGCTCTGGGCCTTGAACCGCAGGGTCGGTCCGGTGACCGTCAGCTCCAGCGCCGCCGCCCCCGGCGGATTGCCGAGCACCCGATTGACCAACCGAAACGCCAGATTGTCCATGGGACCGGAAGGTGGCACGCCGATGTTCCAGTAACCCTGCCGACCCGGATAGTCCTGGATCATCGACTGGGTGCCCGCCGCCAAGACATCCACCCCGAGCGAGCGGTAGGCGAAGTGTTCCAGCCAGCGGGTGTCGTGGGCGGCGGCGGCGAAGGTCGGCGCCGCGACAATCTGTCGCAGGTAGGCCAGATTGGTCTCGATGCCGTGCACGGCCGTGCGCGCCAGAGCGTCGCTCAGCGCCTGCAGTGCCGCGTCTCTGTCAGGCGCGTGAACGATCAATTTTGCCAACATGGGGTCGTACCAGGACGACACCTCGCTGCCACGCTCGATCCAGGTCTCGATCCGCGCCGCTTCGGCAAAGCGAAGCTCGGTCACCACGCCGGCCGCGGGTTGAAAGTGTTTGCCGGGATCCTCCGCATAAAGGCGGACCTGGATGGCGTGGCCGCGCGGCCGATGACGGTAGTCGGCGAGAAAACCGCTCTCGCCGGCCGCGGCGCGCAGCATCCATTCGACCAGATCGACGTCGGTCGCCGCCTCGGTGACCCCGTGTTCCACCTGCAGGCGCGTGTTCACCTCGAGAAAATAACACTCGCCCGCGTCCCGGTCGTAGACAAACTCCACCGTACCGGCCGAGCGATAGCTCACCGCGCGCCCGAGCGCCACCGCCTGGCGCTGAACCCGCGCCCGCAGGGCCTCGTCGATCCCCGGCGCGGGCGTCTCCTCGACGATCTTCTGATTGCGCCGCTGCAACGAGCAGTCACGCTCGCCCAAGGCCACTACGCCACCCTGGCCGTCGCCGAAAATCTGCACCTCGATGTGACGGGCGCTGTGCACGTACTTCTCCAGGAATATGCCACCCTGGCTGAAGTTGCTGCGCGCCAGCCTTTCCACCGATGGGAAGGCCTGCTCGAGTTGCGCCTGGTCGTGGCACAATTGCATCCCGATACCGCCACCGCCGGCCGTGCTCTTGAGCATCAGCGGATAACCGACACGCGTGGCCTCGCGCCGCGCGTGCGCCAGATTCTGCAGCAGCCCGCTTCCCGGCAGCAGCGGCACCTCCGCTTGCGTGGCCAGCTCGCGCGCGCTGTGTTTGAGCCCGAAGGCGCGCATCTGCGCGGGGGTCGGGCCGATGAAGGCCAGGCCGGCGCTTTCGCAGGCCTGCGCGAATTGCGGATTCTCGCTGAGAAACCCGTAGCCGGGATGGATCGCGTCGGCACCGCTGCTGCGCGCCGCCTGGATGATCCGCTCGCCGTCGAGATAGCTCTGCGCGGCCGGTGCCGGGCCGATGCACAGCGCCTGGTCGGCGTCGCGCACGTGCAGCGAATGGGCGTCGGCCTCGGAGTACACTGCCACCGAAGCGATACCGAGACGTTTCAGGCTACGAATGATACGACAGGCGATAGCGCCGCGATTGGCGATCAGGACTTTTTCGAACATGGCCGATTTCTGGTTTTCCGAAGCTGGCCGGGCCGTCCCAGCGCGTCTGCGAAGCCGGCGGGTCGTCCCGCCGGCCGATCCCTCAAGGCTGCCAGAGCAACACCTCGACCGGGGTCGGGTTGTAGGCATTGCAGGGATTGTTCAGCTGGGGACAATTGGATATCAGCAGCAGAACATCCATTTCCGCGCGCATCTCCACATAGCGCCCCGCAGCGGAGATCCCGTCGGCGAAACACAGCTCGCCGTCCTCGCTCACCGGGACGTTCATGAAGAAATTGATATTGCTCGGCAGATCCCGCTTGCTCATGCCCTGATCATGCGCCGCCAGCGCCAGCAGGAAACTGTCGCTGCAGGCGTGCATATGGCGTTTGTCCAGAGCGTAGCGCACGCTGTTGCTTTCGGCCGAGCAGGCACCGCCCAGGGTATCGTGACGGCCACAGGTATCGGCGACGATGGTCAACATCGGATTGCCCAGATTCGACAACAAGCGGCTACCGGTTCCGAGGTAGATATTGCCCTGGGCGCGCACCGTGTGGTTCGCGTCATAACGCTCTTCGGTATCCGCGGCATTGTAGAACAAGGTATCCACCGCCTGATTGCCTTCAAGGTCCAGGATACGCAAAATCTGGCCACGCTCGACGGTATGCAGAAACGGCTCACCGGCCGGTATGATCCGGCGAAAGAAGGCCTCTTCGTTTCTGAGTGAACTCTCGCAAAGGCTGGCGTGCATGACGGTATCCCCTTCAGGCATAGAAGCGCTCCGTATTGATATAAGCGCGCTGGTTCTCGGGACAGCGCAAGCGGCATGGGTCGTCCGCCGCCGCCACGCCCGACTTCCAGGCGGTAAGCGCAACCGGCCTCGGGGCGTAAGCGATCGCCGGATCCAACGGATGCTGGCAGGTCGACAGCACCACCAGCCCTGTCATCTCGAAGCGCAGATCGACCAGATCGCCCGCGCGCGAATGCTCCGGACAGAAATGCATGTCGCCCGCGGCGTCGACGGTCACCTTGCTGAACAAATTCAAGTTGGCCACCAGGTCGCGTCTGCCCAGGCCGTACTTGGCCAGCTCATTGAGCAGACTGTCGTAGCCGTTACGGTGATAGTCGTTGCGCAAACTCTGGTAGTTGCCCTCGCCATACCTCGCCTTGACGCCCGCGGCGTCGGAAACGCCGCACAAGGTATCGTGCCAACCGCAGGTATCGGCCGCGAACGAACAGATCACCCGTCCCATATCGGTATAGCACGCATGCCCCGCGGTCAAGAACGCAGTGTGCTGGCCTTTGAGCGTGTCCGCCATGTTGTAGCGCTCCTGGGTGTTCTCCCAGTTGTAACACAGCAAAGAGACATTGGCCCCGCCTTGCAGATCGGTGATGCGCAAGCTGTTGCCGCGACGCACCACCCCCGACCAATGCGCGCCACCAGGCACCTCTTCCTCCCACAACACGAGGGCGGCATCCAGTGTCGGAGCCGGATTTTCAGACATTGCAAGTTTCTCCTGTTACGCTTGGGTGGGCCGCCGGCAACGGGTGCACCGGCGGGAGAATCACCGTGGTCAACTGCAGCCGCCCGGTGGTGACGCCGCGGCAGGTGAGCATCCGGTCGAAGATCGACTGCAACCGCGCCGCCGGTCCCTGCACCAGAATCACCTCCATGGTGTGCGCGTGGATCAGATGCACGTGCAGCGAACTGATCACTTCCGTCAAATGCGCGTGCTGCAAATCGGCCAGTTGTTTCTGCAGGCCGGGTGTCGAATTGTCATAGACCAGGGTGATGGTGCCGGCCATGATTTCCTCGCCCAGCTGTTGTTGGTGTTCCGCCAGCTGCTTGTTGATCATTTCGGCGATCGCCTGCGAGCGGCTTTCGAAGCCGCGCGCCGCGACCATCTGATCGAGGGCCCGGAGCAAGGGCTGGGGCAGCGACACGCTGACACGGCTGACTCCGCTTTTGACGCCTTCGTTCATGACGCAAGCCCTCCCCTAGGGGCACCATGGCGTAGCGCGGGGGCGATCAAAACACGCTCCCCACTTCATCCTTGACCGAGACCATGCGCACCATATTGAGCTGATCCTCGTTCAGCCCGGGTTCGGCCGCCGGCGGGTGAATCAATTTCTCGATATGCCGGCGCGTGGCGAGAAACTCCGGCGCCAGCAGCTGCTCGGGCCGGCGCGGCTGCGCCACCGGCACCTCGATCAGTTCGCTGACCTCGCCGGGGTGCGCCTTGAGCACCAGAATCCGATCGGCGAGAAACACCGCCTCGTCGAGATCGTGGGTGATAAAGACAATGGTGATGTCGATGTTGGCCCAGATCTCCATCAGATAAGCCTGCATGCGCGCCCGCGTTTGCGCATCCAGCGCCCCGAAGGGTTCGTCCATCAACAGAATGCGCGGCTGATTGGCCAGGGCGCGGGCGATCGCCACGCGTTGTTTCATGCCGCCGGACAACTGGTGCGGGTAACAGCGGGCGAACTTGTTCAGGCCGACCAGATCGATCCATTGCATGGCCTCCTCCTCGGCGGCCAGACGCCCGCGACCGGCCATTTCGAGGCCGAACATGACGTTTTTCTTCACCGTCAGCCAGGGAAACAGGGTATAGCCCTGGAAGACCATGCCGCGATCGGGACCGGGCCCGGCGACGGCCTTGCCGTCGAGCAGTACGCGACCGCTATCGTGGCTTTCCAAACCGGCGAGGATGCGGATCAAGGTCGACTTGCCGCAGCCGGAAGGCCCGATCACGCAGACAAACTCGCGCCGACGGGTTTTGAAATTGATATCCCGCAGCGCCGTGACGGGACCCTGCGCGGTGGCAAAGGTCTTGCCCAGGCCCTCCACTTCGAGCAGCACCGGGCGGCGGCGCAGACGCGCGAGGCGCTCGCGCACCGCCGGCGACTGATCGCGGTAACTGGGTAGCTCGAGCGCGGGCGCCTCGCCCCGGCAGTTGCGCACTTCGCCATTCATCCGCGCGCCGCCGTCTTCTGCCAGGGGAAGATCCGCCGGCCGAGCCAGGCCAGCAGCAGATCGGTCGCCAAGCCGATGATGCCGATCATCATGATTGCCGCATACACGTTGTCGAAGTTCTTGTAGCGCGCCTGCTGGGTGATGAACCAGGTGATGCCCGAGCTGGTACCGATCAGTTCGGCGACGATCAGATAGGTCCAGGCCCAGCCCAGCAGCACGCGCATGTCGCGAAACAGATCGGTGACAATGCCGGGGATCACCACGCGCAACAGCAATGCCGGATTGCGCGCCCCCAGGGTCTGCGCGGCCTCCAGCAGGGTGGGATCGAGCTTGCGCGTGGTATTGGCGACCACCAGGACCTGCTGGAAGAAGGTGCCGATGAAAATAATGGCGATTTTCGGTGCCTGGTAGATCCCGAGAATCGCCACCGCAAGAGCGCCGAAGGCGGGCGCCGGCAGATAGCGGAAGAACTCCACGAACGGCTCGAACAACCGTGAGACGAAATCGAAAGTGCCGGCGAGAATGCCCAACGGCACCCCGATCAGCGAGGACAGCACAAACCCCCAGAAGATCACCTGGATGCTCTCCCACAGACTCTCGTGCAGCCACTTTTCGCTGCGCCGCTGCGGCGGGTCGGTGAAGGCAGTATAGAAAGCGCGCGCCACCTCGTGCGGCGCCGGGAGATAGATCGGGTTGGCCGCATAGCCAACCGGTGGCGCGCGCCGCTGTTGCTGCGCCCGCGCCACTTCCGCGGCGAAGGCCGCGCGCTCGAGCTGCATGCCGGGGCGCAGATAGGTGACGCTGCCCGGATCGGTGATCGCCACCTGCGGATGCCAGATCCAGGGCACATAGCTGACCAGCGACCAGAGCAACAACGGCAACACGAAACTCATCATTCCGGTGACACGCCGGGCTCGCGGCGGCAGGCTGGCGCGCACGGCAAACCATGGGGACCCCGACATCGCGCCTGTTCCGGCGTCTGCTCTAAGACCTGGGCGCCGGCGCTACAGAGCGCCGATCAGCGACGGGTCGATGTAGGCACCGACCGGCTGCGGCCGCTTGTAGACCTTGTTGGCGATGTTGAAGTCGTCGGCGATCTGGCTCGAGCCGTACAGCGAAGAGAAGCCGCCGCCTTTGAGGAAGTGCGCGCGGGCCTCTTGCAGCGTCAACAGCCTGGTGCCGGCGAGAAAGGTCCTGTACTCGGCCGGCGGCACGCCCACGCGCGCGGCCATGATGTTCACCGCGTCTTCATGGGTCGCCGGATCGCGAACATAGTCCACCACCCGATACCAGACCTTGAGCACCTTCAGCCATTGATCGCGCTTGGCCGCCAGGCTTTCCGGCGACACGCTCAAGACATCGTAGATCAGACCCGGTTCGTCGGCGCTGGTGTAAATGGGTTTGGAGCCGGGCACCAGTTGCAGCGCCGAACCCGAGTTCGGCTGCCAGGCGCAGACCGCGTCGACCTCGCCCGAGGCCAGCACCTGCGGCGTCTCGTTGGTCGGCACGTTCACCAGCTCGACGTCGGTCTCGCTCATGCCGGCTTTCTTCAGGCCGTTGAGCAACAGTAGGTGATCGACGAAGCCGATCTCCACGCCGATCTTTTTGCCCTTGAGCGCCGCCAGCGATTCGATCCCCGGGGCGCCGATCACCATGTCGTTGCCGTTGCTGTAGTCGTTGATCAGGATCATCACGCTTTCGGCGCCGCTGGCACCGGTGACCAGGGCATCGCCGTTGGTCATGCTGACCGCGTCGAGTTGACCGGCGGCGAAGGCGTCCATCGAAGCCACGTAGTCGAACCATTCGAACTTGACGTCGACGCCGGCTTCCTGGAACCAGCCTTTGTCCAGCGCCACCTCCCACGCCACCCAGCCCGGCCAGTCGCTGTAACCGATCTTGAGCGGTTCAGCGCCGGCGGTCGGCGTAAGCAGGACAAACAGCAGGGCGGAAAACATAACTCTCAGGCGCGTGGCCAGGCGTGTATTCATGGGCGGCTCCGACGGGTATTACGAAAGTGTTGTTAGGTATTACCCGTCGGAGCAAGCGACGTGCCAAGGCGAGAAAAACAAGTAACCTGTTGTTTTTTAATTATGTAATTTCATCTCGCCCGGACCTGGCAGCACCCTCGCACGCGCCGCTTTGGTGCCGCCGCACAAGCGCGGTGCGCACCGACCGGTTCCTGCGAACACCCGCCGGCATGCTCAGGGTGCTGGTAAAATTCAGGGTATCTCGTAGAATGGCGCCTTTCCCCAGGTTCGGCGTCACCGCCGCGACACCGTGGAAAAAGCGAAAACCCACGCGCCCGTAGCTCAGCTGGATAGAGTGTCGGCCTCCGAAGCCGAAGGTCACAGGTTCGACTCCTGTCGGGCGCGCCATTACCATTATTTAATTAATAACAACAGCAAGATAGCGGCATTCTCGGACGGGGTTTGCTGCTTGGCTACACCCCAGGGCACACTTTTCGTTATTGTGCTCTAGCCTATGATGGCACTCAGCGAGGAGCCTGCTGAAGCATGCTCTTCTTACCCGCCGCATTGGCGAATCTCTCATTGACCGTACCCCTGAATCAGTGCCATCTCTGATGTGGGAAAGTTAATCATATCAGGCCGCCTGTTTCGCGAACACGGCCGGTGGCTGGCCATTCAGTGAACGGTGAGGCCGCACTTCGTTGTAATGCACACGCCAGTCCTCGATGGTGCGTCTGGCATCAGCCAGGTCACGAAACCAATAGAGGTTCAGACACTGATCCCGGAACTTGCCATTGAAACTCTCGACAAAGGCGTTCTGGGTGGGTTTGCCCGGCTGGATGAAGTGCGACTTCACGCCCGTCCTCCGGCTCCAGAAAAACAGCGCCTTGCTGGTGAACTCCGGACCGTAATACAAACGGAAGCATGGTGCGAGATCAGCCATTTGTATCAGAATCATTGATGACCAAACCAATGATCCGTAAAGGAGATACAAATGACTGATGCCAATAAGTCTAGCGCAAATCAGGTCCTTATTGCGATTGACATCGCTAAACAGAGCCACGATGCCGTCATTGCCTGGCCGTCCGGCCGGACAAAGGCAGTGAAAATCGCCAACTCGTTGGCGGGATACGAGCGGTTGATAAGTTACGCGGATACCGATCCGCGCTCATTGTGCGTAGCATTTGAGCCGACGGCCGATTATCACCGCAATATCGCTTATTGGCTTCAGGCGCATGGTGTCCATTGCTGTCTTGTCTCGTCATTGGCCTGTGCGCGCGCCAGGGAAATGCTGTTCAAGACCTGGGATAAGCATGATCGTAAAGATGCGCATGTCATTCTGTATCTGATGCAGCAGAGTTTGATGCAGCCCTTCTACGACCCACTTGTGGCAGAGACGATGGATATCCAGGAACTGTCTAACACGTACCACCAGATATCGCTCGCCAGAACACGCTGCCAACACAGCCTGGTTAACCACTATCTGACCTTGTACTTTCCCGAGATGGAACGTTACCTGCACAATTCGAGGTCGGAGTGGTTCTGCCGTTTGTTGCTGCGTTACCCGACACCGCGCTCGATTACGCGTCACAAGCCAGCGGCGTTCGTGAAACACGCCTGGGATGTGGTTGGCCGAAAGGTCGCCAAACAACGCTTCCTGGAGGAGCTCTACGAAACAGCCGCGTCGTCGATCGGGCTCCCAGTCGATCCGACCAGTCTGGCCGTAAGAACCTTTAAACTGCAGTTGGAACGCTATCTGACATTGAGCCTGCAGCGCAGCGAGCTGGAGAAAACCGCCGACAACATCCTGCTTCAGCGCGACGACTACCGGCTGCTCAGGACCTTGCCTGGGGTCGGCCCAGTTATCGCGTTAATGATCATAGCGGAAAGCGGCGATCTGAAACGCTTCCGTCACTACCGCCAATATCTAAATTTCTGCGGCTTCAACCTGTCCGCGGCACAAAGTGGACAACAGCAGGGGCGTTACCAGCTATCCAAGCGCGGCAATGCGCGTTTGCGATACGCCTATTGGCTGGCGGCGGTGAGCGCCACGCGGCAGCGCGAAAACAGCTTTCGATACAAGTATGAATGCTATATCCGCGATGATCCCGACAACGCCGATCTTAAGCGAAAAGCGCGTGTGGCTGTGGCGACGAAGATGGCTCGCGTCGCTCATGCTCTTGTCAAACAGAATACCGATTATCGTGGATTTTACGAGTTCGGTCATGGGACGTAACTCAGTCGGGCCGTCAGGGCGCCTCGCGACCCTGTAGATAATGCTCTACGCTCATGACCTTCTAAACATGCTGTGTTAAGTCCTGTTGGGCCACACAAGATGGACCCGTGTACATTATGGTGAGCAAACCTTTATCGAAGGGGGCTGGGCTGCTGAGCGTTACGAACGCTGGTCATGACATCGCCACCAGGCATGCCATAGGAGATTCTTATGCAAAATGACTTGACTCCGCTGGTAGTCCGTTGTCGCAGACAATGATCTTCGGTAATCCGCGGCGCTCGGCCAGCTCATCAAGATAACGCGCCACGCGCTGCCCGGAGATCGAGGTATCGACCACCTGGCCGACACACTCGCGACTGAAGTCATCGACGATGTTGAGTGTCCGGAAGCGTCTGCCACCCGCCAGTTGGTCGCTGAGAAAGTCCATAGACCAGCGCTCGTTGATGCCATTCGGAACCAGCATCGGTATCCGTGGCCGCTTCAGCTTCTTGCGCTTCTTGGTGCGCACCTGAAGTCCTTCCTCGCAGTACAGTCGGTAGGTGCGTTTACGGTTCTGCACCAGTCCTTCGGTCTTAAGCATGTCGTGCAGGGTCGGATAGCCGTACTTCGGATACTGCTCGGCCAGCGCCTTCAGACGGTCTCGCAGCGCGCTGTCGTCCGGCCGGCAAGACTGGTAACGCAGCACGGAGCGGGACAGCTCCAGGAGGCGACACGCCCGCCGCTCGGACAACCCCAGCTCGCTCACCACGTGACCGGCAGCCAGCCTACGGACAGCGGGCGTTACCATTTTTTTGAAGCGATCTCCTTGAGTGCCGCCTTGTCCAGCTCGGCCTCGGCCAGCAGTCGCTTCAAACGCGCGTTCTCGGCCTCCAGTTCCCGCAGGCGCTTGGCCTCGGATACCTCCATGCCGCCGAACTTCGCCTTCCAGCGGTAGAGCGTGTTCTCCGTCACGCCATGGCGACGCGACAGGTCAGCCATCGCGGCGCCGGCCTCGTACTCCTTCAGGATCGAAATAATCTGTTCTTCGGTGTAACGCTTGCGCTTCATATCGGGACCTCCCTGGGTCACAATTATAGGGAAATCCCACATACGACATGGCTCGGATTACGGGGGTACGGTCATCCTTATACTTAAAGATTTCCATAAGCTCGGATATTCTATTAGATGCCATCTTTAAGAAGGGGGCATGATAAGGCACCGGATGCGATGCACAGATAACTCAAGAATAGCTTTTACTCATAGCGTATAATGCTTCCTTATAAGCTCGTTCATCATAAACTACTTCGTAAAAAGAACATTTTCGAAATCGCCATCGTACCCAAGCTCGTCAAAAAAGTACCCCAACATACTAATTGGATACTCAACAAAGCGCCCTCTACGCATAACCCAATAGCTAGACCAATACCTGCCAGCCATATCGCAAAACATCTCCTTAGACACCCCTGCTCGCGCCATACCGTACGGCCATAACTCAGACATCACCGGGACATTAGTCCCTAATACCCGCTTCGCGCCTCGAAAGACATGTGCCTCATACCCTTGCACATCAACCCATATCAGCGAAATATTCTGTGTAAAATTTTCATCCACACTTTCCAACAATTTATCAAGTTGATCAGCCTTAACTTTGATGACTTCCCTGCGGGACTCGTTGTATAATTCTGTTGCGCACCCACTATCCGAATCAACTCGTACGCGATGGTCACCAAAATTATCGCTGCTTAGTTCGAATTCCAGCGTTGCGTTACCATCGGAAACCGCGTACGGCAAAATAACGAAATTTTCCTCCAACCCATTTAGCGCGATGTTTTTTTGGAGTAATCTAAAGTTCCTTGGTTCAGGCTCAATAGCGATCGCCCGCTTCACTTCGCCCTCATTAAGCATACCAATGGATATAACACCATTATTTGCACCAACATCAAGCAATGTCCCCAAACCTTTAGAAGGAACTTTCTGAACTTTCCTAAGCAGCTGCATAGTAGCTGTCACAAGCTCTTTTTCATATTCCCTATGACAATACAAGGACTTTCCTATAGGATCATCTGCTTTCATAGAAATAGTGAAAAGTCCTTGCTTAGTCGAAATTGTTGCCGACTCGCGGATTCGTCTATTTATCCCCCAAAGCAGGAGCCTATATTCAAAATATATTCGCTTTAAAAATTTAGGCACGATCCAAAACAATCTCATCTACTTAACCTTCTCAATTGCAACTGATATCATGTCTATCACATTCAAAACAAAGCATCTTTAACTGCGATCTACATGAATAGCCCACGTAGTCGGTATTTAAACGCGCCCAATCGGGGCTCAAGCAATTCTCGCCCACTCTAAAAATACCATGATTATAGTTTGATAACATATTCAAGGATCTTCACCGTACAACGCTCGATTAAGAATCGCGCGGCACCGCCGTTTGAAGTTATTATTTGAAAAATAATCGAGTCCTTCTGGAACAAATCCAGTCCGCCCGTGTAATGCTTGGATGATCGCCGATTTAATCTCATATGGACTGTCAGGGTTCACTATGGATCCTAGTTCACCACCTCGCACTGCTTCCCGCCCACCATCAGCTGCACTTGCCACGACAGGAATACCACAAGCCATCGCTTCTAGCAGAACAATTCCAAATCCTTCGCCATGACTCGGCATCACATAAACATCAGCTAATCGATAGTGTTCAATTTTCTTTTCTTCTAGAATATAACCGGTGAATATCACGCTTTGCTGCAACCCTTGGTTCCTTACCTTTTCTTCAAGCCTTGGTCGATCGTCTCCATCGCCACACACCAAGTAGACAGCATCGGGAATTTCTTGCAATACGAGGTGCATGACATCAATCACCTCATCAAAACCTTTATACCTCTCGTCTGCGGAAATCCTTCCTAAAGTCATGAGTACCGACTTATTTTCCACACCATAGCGTTTAACGAGGTTTGCAGATCTCTCCCCTGGCTTGAATGTGTCAACGTCTATCGTATTTGGCAGTATGGAAATTCTTTTTTCTGGCACAGGTGCCCAGCGGGCAAATCGTCGCTTCGTTAATTCGCTAACGGAAACCGACATATCAACGTGCCGCAGCAAGTAGTGATATATTCTGCCACCCACCGCCTCCCATACGTCAATACCGTGCATAATCATCATAAGACGAGCATTAGTTATCTTTTTTGCTAGATACGCGATGGGCAGAAGGTTTATATGGCCACAAACAACCAAGTCAAAATCCGGGGCCTTAAGCACTACCGACAGGACACTAAAAACATACTTGGCCTTACCACCCACACCACCTGTAATGTAGGTCACGCCTTCCGGTAACTCTCCCAATTCACCCGACACCAACCTCGGAAGCGCGACCACCTCTACACAATTCGGATGTGAGCATATTGCCGTTATAAGATCTCTGTTGTACTTTGCAATGCCTCCGTAGCCACCAAAAGCATCAGTCGTCAGAACCAGTACTCTCACTTTCTCACCAGCGAATTATGCAACTCAACTGCCCACGCCCTTAATCCGCGCGAGCTTACGATATCTTCGCCATGCAGCCACTCGCGTACTGGAACGGAAAAACCCGTTCTGGACCGGTTTAACACCTCGCTCGGTAGGATCTTGCACCCGATTCTTGCCACAGGTCTCGCCGGTGTCCTTCATGTCCTGGGTGATATTGCGATAGCCATACGCAAAACCACTCTCGATCCAGAACTGTTTGATCTGGCCAAGCAACCGATTGTCTTCTATCGCGCGCCGACTCTCCGGTTGCCTGAGCCAGGCATAAAAACCACTACGCTCAATATCCAACACACGACACATGGCAGATACCGAATATTTGTTGAGTCGCGACTTTGTGAACGCGTACTCGCTCGCGAAGTACGCCGCGGCTTGCTTTAATATGCCCCGCTCCTCCGTCACGCGACTCAGATCCGCTTTGAGCCGTCTCAGCTCGTTCTGCTGCGCCGTGATCGTTTGGTGCTGGCCCCCTCTCATCTCCGTATCGCTTGATCCAGTCATACAGGCTCTTGGCTGTGATACCAAGGCGACCGGCAACCTCGCCGACCTTGTACCCGCGATCTGTCACCTGCTTGACCGCTTCGATCTTGAATTCTTCCGAATAGCGCTTCCCGCTCATGTCTGTACTTCTCTGAGTGCGTTATTGTAACGCTCTCAGCTGTGTACGATACTAGGGGCTTGCCAGTATAGCCATTCCTTACGCTTGTGGCCCGACTGTCAGGTAAATACCATCACTGTTCACATAGTTGAAGCGTCGAAGAATCCTTCTATAACTCAACCAGGGGCGGTATGGCCACTTTCTAGTTTCTCAGACCAACTGTCAGGGGAAACGATCACTGTTCATATCTTCTTTATAGACTCGACCAACGTCTCAAGTTTCTGCTGCAATTCCTGCACTTTTATTTCTTCCGGGCCCTCGCTCTGTATAATTTCATATAAGATATTCGATATATCACTGCCTTCAATTACTAGCCTACTTTCTACTTTCTGACCATCGCTTTTACTTACGCTTGTACTTATGGTCTTCCAGTTCGCTGTTTCACTAGTGGTTGGAATATCATCTTCAAGCTTCATGTAATAGCGCTTGGCACCGGTCAGGACAATATACTCTAGCGAGCCATCCGATTTTGCGTAGTACTCATGTATTGCACCCCTGTACATCAAGACTTTCTCACTATCTTGGATTTTGGTTAATACGTAAACAAGAACAACTTTGTTATCGCCTCCAGATATCTCATTTATCCAATTGTGCTTGCTGAATGTTGGCCACCGACCCGACTTCGCTCTGCTATACCAAAAGGACCCAGAGATATATCCGAGCCACGAAGTTAGTATAATGTACAGAAATATGCTAAACCGGTTGCTAGAAAAATTACTTGATAGTTTACCGAGCATCTTGCCGTCTATTTCAGATTGCACAGACAAAAATACCAGATTGATATCGATTTTCTTAATGAAAGGCAAGAGGTTGGGCAGCCATGCATCAATAAAAAGATAGTATCCGCCATGAATAGCTAGAGCGGCGGACAGAGCGAGTACGATTGGGATAGTTGGGCTACTAAGGGCAGCGCCCTGAGAGCGCCGCTCGTGGTAAAACAAGCTAAAAATAAAAAAGAAACCGGGAAGGAGAAATACTAGGACTACTATCGTTGCCCAAGCTATAGACATAATCCCTGTCTATATTTCCTAGTCTTTCATATTGTGACTTAGGCGACGGCTTGATCTTGCTTATGTTCGCGTATATATCGGATAACGCCTTCGATAGCCGCCATGCTTTCGCTTTGGGGTTGCGCCGGGGGCTCCGCATTAAGTAATGCCTCGCGCACTAGATCAATATCACCGTCCGCTTCCCTTAAATAGAAATCAAGCAATACTTCTTGCTGTTCAGTCATTGCTCGCATAATTAGGCTCCCTGACTAGCTTCAACGGTAATCTTACCCACGGGACAATCTCTTGCCTATCTAAAACTATCGACCACTAGGCTTCTACGCTTAACGAGTAGTAATGCCTTTTCACCAAAAAATCAAATTAAATTAATATGTTGGCTAGAGTTGCACATTAACTTTACTCTGCGAAGATGCGCCCTAACCCTATATTTTCATTGCAAATTTGTCAATCTCTACTCTATACAAAAACACTGCGCAATTCTTGTTCTAGATCCGGCCTATCATCTTCTCTAAAAGCGTATTCATCACCTCACAACGTTACGCGGAAATTTCCATGTTCGGGCAGCCTCCCGACTACTTCATAGCCTTCCACCGACGGCTCCACCGTGGGTGGGTTTAGTGGGTTCCAGCGGTCAGGGTAGTTGAGGTGGCGTGGCACGTTCTTGGGCAAAGCAATCAGACTGACCACAGCGTCTATGCAGTCCTTGCTCCCGCCTGCGGGTCTCGTTACCTTGGCGGTCTTCTCATCGACGTTCAGCGCCAACAGCTCCTTGACGGTCTTGGGATGACTGGCGATGCTGACATTGCCCTCTGTCAGGGTGTTCAGGAATCGGAAATCTGCTCCACCATGTAGCCGTAGGGTACCATCTGTTCACGCATATAGCCGTCTGGCGCGCCATTTTGGCTTCGGGATCCTTCCACCGACGTGGTTCCCAGTCGCTAGACTGCGCCTAACCTATTGGCCGGCTCGCCCCCTTGCTCGAAATCCGTCATAGCCTGCAACGTGGTCTCGGCGATGTTGGCCAGCGCGTCGGCGGTGAAAAACCCTTGATGCGCGGTGACCAGCACGTTGGGAAAGGTCAGCAAGCGCTCGAAGACGTCGTCCTGGATGATCTCGCTCGACAGGTCTTCGAAAAACAGTTCGCTTTCCTCTTCGTAGACATCCAGCCCCAGGTAACCGATCTTCCTGTCCTTCAGGGCGCGGATGATGGCGTTGGTGTCCAGCACGACCCCGCGGCTGGTGTTGATCAGCATGACGTTGTCCTTCATCTGCGCCAGCGCGGCGGCGTCTATCATATGGTAGGTATCGCGGGTCGCTGGACAATGCAGACTGATGACGTCGGCCGCCGCGAACAGCTCGGCCTTGTCGACGTAGCGGACGCCGGCGCGTTGGCACTCGGCGTCCGGCACCGGGTCGTGCGCCAGCACCTGCATGCCGAAGCCCTTGAGGATGCGCGCGACGATCGCGCCGATGTTGCCGGTGCCGATGACACCGGCGGTGCGCCCGGCGAGATCGAAACCCAGCAGGCCGTCGAGGGAAAAATTCCCGTCGCGCACCCGGCAATAGGCCCGGTGGATTTTCCGATTCAGCGCCAGGATCAGACACAAGGTGTGCTCGGCCACGGCGTGCGGCGAGTAGGCCGGCACCCGCACCAGGGTGAGACCCAGTTGGCGGGCGGCCGCGACGTCCACGTTATCGTAGCCGGCGCAGCGCAACGCGATCAGCTTCACGCCCGCGGCGTGCAACCGGGTCAGCATCGCCTGGTCGAGCAGGTCGTTGACGAACACGCAGACCGCCGGCTCATCGCGCACCAGGTCCGCGGTGGTGGTATTCAGTCGGGATTCGACGAAGCGCAACTCGTGACCGAAGCGTCGGTTGGCGTCGACGAATGAGCGTTCGTCGTAAGGCTTGGCACTGAAAAAAAGCGTCTTCATGGCAAGCGCCTCCCCGGCTGTCCGGATCGCGCGGTGCGACCCTCGTCAATCCCGTCGCGCCAGGGCGGCTTCGCCCTGCCACGGCCAGCGGCCCTCCACCTCCAGGTGCAGGGTCAGGCTGAGGAACGCGCGCACGATAATGATCAAACCCAGGATGGCGACGTTTTCCAGCGTGTCGGCCACCACCACGGTGCGGATGATGTCGCCGGCGATCAGGAACTCTAGGCCGAGAATGATGGATCGCCCCAGCTGCCGCCGGTAACAACGATAGGCCACGCCCTCGGCGCGGGCGCGGACCGTGCGCAAAAACACCAGCGACGAGATGGCCGAGCCGATCACGATCACCAGCACCCCTACCGCCTCGATGGCATAACCGGCGATCGAAATGATGTCTGTAAACTGCATGGGCTTGCCCCTTGGTGCGCTAGCGCCTGTGAATTGCGCCGGTGCGCTGCGCCCGACCGGCGACACTGCGGATGCTGGCATTCACTGCTGGTGCTGACGGGCTAGTCCCGACGCCGCTGCCGGCCCGGTTCGTAGGCCTCGAAGCGTGGCAGCGCGGCATCCAGCTCGTCCCAATTGGCCCTGGAGCCGACAAAAATATGCGCCGTCGGGCGCTCGGTGATGGCGCTGTCGATGCTGCCCAGGCGCACCCGCACCCAGTCGGCGACCGACCGCCTTTTACTGATTATAGGCGAACCGCAGTGGCGGCAGAAAAACTTCACCTGATCGGGATCGGACGCATAACCGCTCAGCTCGCTCTCGCCGGCGAGAAAAACGAAATCCGCGGCCCGGACGTTGCCATTGGTGGCGTACGCACTACCCTGGGCCTTGCGGCATTGGGAACAGTGACAGCAGACGATGTCCTCGATCGCCCCCTTGATCTCAAAGCGGACCCGACCGCAAAGGCAACCCCCCCGATAGGCCCGCTGATTCATAGACGACCGCCACGTCCGCGCCTGGATACCATGAGCGGGAAGGATAACACGGCGGCCGGGCGGCAGGCGCGCGTGCGCCTTGCGCCGCTGCCCACCCCTCGTCCCAGGCTCCAGGCGGCGAATGTATGTACACGTTCCGCCTCGCGGCGCGCCGGGGGGCCGCAAGCGCCGTATTCGTGACGCCTCACCCCCCGACGGCCCCGTTGGCCCTCGCCGAGCGCGCCGCGAACCTAAGTGACCGATAAAACCGGAATTATTTCGGGTTTCCCTTATAGACTAAGTGAATTACTGTGTGGAATAGTCAGTTACGTACTGGCAAGGAATTCCAGAAATCGGTTCCACGCAGCCGTTTCGATGACAAGAGAAGTGTCAGCCAAGACCTATGGACAGCCGTAACCGACGTCAATGCCACAGCCCGCTCATTTAAAATGGCCAGCGGGGGGCTGACTTTCTGTGAACGAACACCCCCTGCCCGCGCCGGCAAGCTCGGAAGGCGACCTGCCGTTCCGTATTCTGTTCGACACTGCGGCGGAATTCATTTTCGTCCTCGACCAGGACAGTCGTATCGTGCGGACCAACCGATACGTCAGCGAGCAATCCGGCTACGCACCCGGCGAAATGGAGGGCAAAGAGGTCACGGATTTTTTCACGCCCACGTCCCAGACCCTTTACCGAAGCCTGCTGCCGCTGCTTCAGCGCGGCGGTCATGCGCGCGCGGAGATCGAGCTGGTGTGCAAAAGCGGGCACGTGCTGGAGGTGGAATGCCAGGCGACGGCGGTGGCGCCGCAAGCGGGGCAGTCGGCCAGCGTGTTGCTGATCCAGCGCGACATCTCGGCGCTCAAGCGCGCCGAGGAGAAAGCCCGTCACCACCAACAGGAATCGGCGCACCTGATGCGCCTGAGTGTCATGGGTGAGATGGCCGCGAGCATGGCCCACGAGCTCAACCAGCCGCTGACGGCGCTGATCAGCTATTGCGGCATGGCGTTGTCGCAGCTCAAGGGGATTGCCTCGGCGCCGGACAGCCTGGTGGATATTCTCGAATGCGCCTACGAGCAGGCCCATCGCGCCAGCGATATCATCCACCAGATCCGCAATTCGGTCAGCAAGGGCAATATCCGCAAACAGCCTGTGGATATCGACAACACCGTGCGCGAAGTCGCCAAGCTGCTCGACTGGGAACTGGCCGCCAGCCAGGTGGAACTGCAACTCGATCTGCAGGGCGGTGCCAGCCGAGTGATGGCCAACAGCGTGCAGATCGAGCAGGTATTGCTCAATCTGATTCGCAACAGTCTCGAGGCCATCGGCCAGACCCAGGTGGCCCAGGGCCGGTTGCAACTGCAGACCCGAGTGGCGGAGGATGGCCGCTCGTTGGTGATCAGCGTCAGTGACAACGGTCCCGGCATCAGCGGCGAGATCGCCAACAGGCTGTTCGAACCGTTCCAGACCAGCAAGGAAACCGGCATGGGCATGGGGCTGTCGATCAGCCGATCGATACTCCAGGCCCATCAGGGAACCATCTGGCTGGACCAGCCCGGTCCGGGGGGAACCACTTTTTGTATCAGACTACCGTGCCTAGAGACCGCATGAGTAAACGCGAAACCCTCTATCTCGTCGACGACAACGATGCCGTGCGCCACGCCCTGCGGCTGTTCCTTGAATCCAGGAATTTTCCCGTGCAGGAGTTCTCCTCGGCCGAATCGCTGCTGGCCAGCATCGATCCGCGCGCTACCGGCCTACTGGTACTCGACCTGTGCATGCAGGGCATGTCGGGCCTGGAGCTGCAGGCCAAACTCAAGGCCAGCGATATCCAGCTGCCGATTATTTTCATCACTGGTCACGGCAATGTGCAGGACTCCGTCAACGCCCTCAAGGCGGGCGCGGTCGACTTCATCGAGAAACCCTTCGACAACGAGGTGCTGCTGGATAGTATCCGCCGCGCCTTGCAACAGGAGCGCCAGCAGCGCGAACAGCGCCGCGTGCTGCAGGAGCTGACGCGCAAGTTCGAGCGCCTCACGCCGCGCGAACGGGAAGTCATGAAATACATCGTCAACGGCACTTCCAACAAACACCTCGCCGAGCTGCTGGGCGTAAGCAGCCGTACCATCGAAGTCCATCGCTCGCGCATCATGTCGAAAATGGGGGCCAGGTCGCTGCCTGAACTGGTCTGCATGGCGCTGTCGATCGGCGTCATCCGTACCTGGAGCAAACCCCAGTGCACCCCCTGCACGGCCTGAACCGACGCCCAGGCCGATAAAATCGGCCTGGTCTTTTTCCCGCCAGGTGAACCAGGAACCGATATACTAAGGCAATGACTGCAGGCCGGGAGGGTTCCATGAAGCGCTTTCTCGCTCAGTTGTTACTGCTCCTGCCACTGGCCCTGGCCACCCGCGAGGGCGGCGCGCAGTCCTTGGAGATGCAGCGCCAGACTCTCGTCCATGAGGGCCGGACCTGGGAGCTGCGCTTGCCCGAGGGCCTGCGACTGGAGGTACTGTCGCCCTCGCTCGCCGGCCCCCGCCTGTTGCACTTCCTGCCCAATGGCGATCTCCTGATCGGCTCGCGCTCGGGCAACATCTATCGCCTGGCGCCCCCTTACCGTGACGCCGAGGTGCTGGTGCAGTTGCCCGGCTACCCCCACAGCGTCGCCTACCGCGACCAGCGACTGCTGATCGCCCGCAACGACGGCCTGTACGCCGTGCCCTACCACCCCGGTCAAAACCGTATCTCCCCGGCACGCGTCACCCGCCTGGCGCGCCTGCCACCCGGCGGCGGCCATACCAGCCGCACGGTCGCGGTCGGGCCGGACGACCGTATTTATCTGGCCCTCGGCAACAGCGGCAACTGCGCGGACGAATACCTCGGCCCCGGTTACGCCTTCGAGCGCCAGCGCGGGGGCGTGCTGGTACTGGACGAAGGCGCGAAGACGCCGCGCTGGCGACCTTACGCCAGCGGGCTGCGCAATCCGGTGGGCATGGACTGGCACCCGCGAAGCGGCGTGCTGTATGCCAGCAACAACGGGCCCGACCACTGGGGCTTCGAACAACCGCCCGAGGTGTTCGCCCGCCTCACCCCCGGCTCGTTCCACGGCATGCCCTGGTTCCAGTTCGACGGCCGGCGACTGCGGCGCGATCCCTGCATTGACAGTCCGCCACCGCGGCCGGCCTCGGAGGTCAGCCTGCCGGTGGCGACCTTTCCCGCGCGGAACGCGCCGATGGGCGTGGCGTTCGTGCCCGCCGGCAGCCTGGATGAACGTTTCCGCCATCACGCAGTGGTCGCCTTGCGCGGTTCCTGGGGCACCCGGCCCACCGGCGGCGCTCAGGGCGACCCGGCCACCCGGCGTGCGCCCGCGCTGGTATTGGCACGCTTCGACGCTGAGGGCCACGCCAGCGGTGACGTGCTCGACCTGGTGACCGGCTTTCAGGCCGCCGATGGACAGCGCCTGGCGCGTCCGGTAGGCGTGGCCTTCGGCCCGGATGGCGCGCTGTACTTCACCAGCGACAGTGGGCTGCAGGGCCTGTTTCGGCTGGCGCTCGCGCGGGACCCGTCCACGGTGCCCGCCAAATAGCTGTAATAAAATAATTTTCAAATAATTTCACATATTTGGAATAGTTTGCCGGATAGGCGCATCTATTTCTGGTGACCACCGGATGCCATTGCGCGGCATCCATGCCTACCCCCATAACGGTTGGAGACAATAACGATGAGAGACACCAGAACACGCTTCCCCCTGCTGACGGCGCTCGCCTTCGCCGTTGGACTCGGCGCCCAATCCGCGGCGCTGGCCGCCGATGACGCCGGCCAGGGACACGACTATCGCACCTTCCATGCCGATGGCGGCATCGACTACGGCAAGATCGGCGACTCCTACAAGGCCGACCTGGTGATGTACCTGGCGGGCAACCAGTTCATGGTGATGGAGGAGCTGATCAAGGACTTTCAGAAGAAGAATCCCGACATCAAGACCGTCTACGTCGAAACCATCCCGCCAGGGCAGATCCTCAAGGGGCAGATCCTGAAACAGGGCCAGATCAACGGTCAGGACACGGCGCAGAATCCCGACCTGTTCGCCAGCGTCAACCTGGGGCATCTGAAAAAGCTCAAGGGCAAGGGCGTCATGCACGACTACATGACCTACACCCACAACAAACTCGAGCTGATGGTGGCCAAGGGCAACCCGAAGAACATCAAGGGCCCCAAGGATCTGGCGCGCGACGATCTGGTGCAGTCGCACCCCAACCCGCTCACCGAAGGCATCTTCAAGTTCTACGGCTCGCAAATGCTCAAGGACCTGGGTCTGTATGAAAAGGTCACCGGCAATGCCCAATGCAAATCCTGCTGGGCGGTAAAGGACAAGACCTGGTTCACTTCGCGCCATCACCGCGAAACGCCTCACCGCATCGAAAACGGTCAGGCGGACGTGGGGATCGTCTGGACCACGGAGATCAAGCACGCCCAGGCCGAAGGCCGGCCGATAGACGGTGTCGCCATTCCCGCGCCTTACAACATGGCCGACAAGGTCGGCTATGCCATCGGCGCGCTGAAGACCGGGCGTAACCCTTACAACGCCATGCGCTACATGGCTTATCTCAGCACCGACGAGGCGCAGTCGATCTATGCCTCCTACGGTTTCGGCAAGGCCAGCACCAATGACCTGCTGATGAAACCGATACCCAATCCACCCAGTAAGTAACTCGCGGCGAGGACCCCCTGCGGCGGCGCACGCCGCCGCAGGCTGGTTTCACCCACCGGTTGTTCGGTTACTTTTGATGGCCGGAACCGGGCACCACCTCAGGCCGCGGCCTGGCCCTGCGTCAGCTCTTGCTTGCGGCGTTTCATTTGGTCCCCAAGTTGTTCCAGCTCCTCGGTGGACATCGCCTTCTTTGCCTGCTTGAACATGTCCGATTCCTCTTCCTCGGCGTGATGCTCGACCAGCTCCTTGAGCACCTTGGCGCGGCCCGAGAACTTTTCGCTGGTGGGGTCGGTGTTTTTCAGATCCGGCAGCACCAGATCCTCGACCGCCCGATGTTCCTCCAGGGCCTCGAAGTAGGCCTGGGCGAATTCCGAGCCACCGGCCTGCTTGAACGCGGGGTAGAAAATCTCTTCCTCCAAACGGGTATGCACCTGCAGCTCGTGTTCGATCTTCTGCAGCAGTTGCTGGCGGGTTTTTTCCGCCCGGGTGGTGGTCTCGGTGAGCTCCGTCAACAGCTTTTTCACTTTCTTATGATCTTCTTTCAACAGTTCGATGGCATTTGTACTCATTGTCCTGACTCCAGTGCGAAGGGGGGGCCAGAAGCAAAGCAAGTCGCGTGCCGGCCTCTGAGACGTCGCCGCGGGAGCTCTTCACGGAGACGGGAACCGCCTGCCGAGCGCTCCACTCCGAGCACAAACCACACCGCTGATGGGAAGGTTTTGACCGCCACTACAAGATGATGCGTCACCGCCCCTGATCACCCGAGCGGATGCCTCAGCGCTGGCCGTTGATGCAAGTCCACGATGTTCATGCCCGCAGCGCGAGGCGCCACCTTCTGTAAATCCTGCCGCGGTTTGTAAGAACTACACGCGCCGCGCGAAAACCACCCAATCAGCTGACACGCCGGCGGGCGGCGATATGCTTCTCGATCACCCGCGACACGGCCACCAGCCCCATGCTCGCGGTCACGAAACTGGCCGCACCATAGCCCTGGTTGCAGTCCAGGTGCACGCCGTGAATGCCGGGCTTGCGGGTACTGACCTGACCAGCGGCATCGGGATAGACCTGTTGCTGACTGGAAAACACGCATTCGACACCGAAATAGCGCCGCGGATTGCGCGTGTAGCCGTGATGGGCCCGCAGATGCGCCCGCACCTTGGCGGCGAGCGGGTCGTTGAAGGTACGCGTCAGGTCCTTTATCTGGATCCGCGTGGGGTCGGTCAGCCCGCCGGCCGCGCCGGTGGTGATGATCGGAAGTTTGTTGCGTTTGCAGTAGTAGATCAGCGCCGCTTTGAAACGGATGCTGTCGATCGCGTCGATCACATAGTCGATACCCCCGCCGGCCGGCAGGTGGTCGAACAGGTTGCGATCGGTGATGAAGTCATCGATCACCTCCACCTGGCACGCGGGATTGATCTGCAGCACGCGCTCGCGCAGCGCCGCAGTCTTCTTCACCCCGATGGCGCTGTCGAGGGCGTGCAACTGGCGATTGATGTTCGAACTGGCGATCACGTCATAGTCGATCAACAACAAGGCGCCCACGCCGCTGCGCGCCAGGGCCTCCACCGCCCAGGAACCGACGCCGCCAAGACCGACGACGCACACCCGCATGTCACGGATCCACGCCGACGCCTCGCGGCCATACAGGCGCTCGATGCCACCAAAGCGCTGGCCGTAGTCCGCCACCGCTAGCACGCCAGGCCAAGCGTGGCGGCGGCGTTGGCCGTGGTCCGGCGCGCCAGCTCCTCGGGGTCCTGCCCGCGCACCTCGGCCAGGGCGGCGAGGCATTCCGGCAGATATTGCGGACTGTTGCGCTCGCCATGGTGGGAGGCCACCGCCATATCCGGCGCGTCAGTTTCCAGCACGATGGCCTCCAACGGCAACTCGGCGGCCAGCTTACGCAGCTTGCGCGAACGCTCGTAGGTGAGCATGCCGCCGAAACCCAAACGGAATCCCAGTTCGAAATATTTCTTACCCTGCTGCAAACTGCCGTTGAAGGCGTGCGCGATGCCGCCGCACCCGCGCCGCCGGCGCAGCAGTTGCAGCACGTCGTCGTGCGCTTTGCGCACATGCAGCAACACCGGCAACCCGGCATTGGCGGCAATCGCCAACTGGGCCTCGAGCAGCCGCTTTTGGGCATCGCGATCCGGATTCTCGATGAAATAATCCAGACCGATCTCGCCCACCGCCAGCGGCCGGTGGGCCTCCAGGGCGGTTTCCAGCGCCTGCAGATGCTCGCGCCGGTGGCGCGCGAGAAAACCCGGATGCAGGCCCAGCGCGGGGTGGAGACCGGCATGTGCGGCGCACAGCGCCATCAGCTTCGGCCAGCGCGCCGCGTCCACGCCGGGCACGACAATCTGGGTGACACCGGCGCGACGCGCGCTGTCGATCACCGCCGCGCGGTCGGCGTCAAAGACGGGGAAATCCAGGTGGCAGTGGGTATCGACGAGCTGCATGCCGCCATTATCGCGCGCCGCTGGCGGCCCGCATACCGGCCAGCACCAGCGTCAGTTGCTGGCGGTACATCGGCGCAATCCGCGCCGGCTCGGTGGCCAGCAGCGTCAGCGGCACCCCGAAGAGCACCGCCAGCAGGGTGTTGAGCAACAGCGGCACCAGGGTGTTCGGCGGCAGATCGCCACTGCGAATGGCCGCCTCGAGCTGCGGCAGCAACCAAGCGTCGATCCCTTTGATGGGAACGGTCTCGATCGCCTCCAGGCGGGGGAAGGCCAGCTGCTTTTCCAGGTCGCTGATGGCAAGTCCGCTGTCGAGCTCGCCCCCGCGGGCAATCCAGGCGAGCAACTCGGCCAACACGCCCGGCCGGCGCTCGCAGGTACGCGCCACCTCGGCGAACAAGCGGTGCACCACCGCAAGCCCTGGTGGGCCCTCGGCCGCGGCGCGCTGCACCTGCCAGCCCAGCTCCAGCACCCACAAATGGACCAGATAGGTCATCAGATCCTGCTTGCTGGGAAAATAATTGAAGAACGTCGCCTCGGAAACCTCGGCGGCATGGCACAACCGCTTTACCGCGATGGCGGCGAACGGCTGTTCGCCCAGCGCCTCGGCCAAGACACGCGCCAGCGCCAGGCGGGTACGGGCGAATTTGCGTTGCCTTAGATCACTCATCGATTTTATATGAGGCTCTATTTTTACGGCATTCATTATCCTCTGTTTGCAAGGATCCCGCAATGTTTTTGCGATCAGCCTACAACTATTTGATGATAAACATAAATACAGCGAACACCAAACTTAGTCAAGGCCCGGGCGGACCCCGGCGGAAAGCCGCGCTCAGGTCTCCAAGACCACCCGTTCCGGCAACACGACTTCCATGGAGATCGGCAGATGGTCGGACAGGGGGTAGTCGAGTACTTCGGCCTTGGCGACCTCCACCGTGGGAGTGACCAGAATATGGTCGATATTGCGGCGTGGCCGCCAGCTGGGAAAGGTGTTCATCCCGTGCAGCGGCTCGCTCATCAACGTCTTGTTGACCAGCACTTCCATCTCCTGGCTGTTGGAGCGACAGTTCATGTCCCCCATCAAGACGACGTGGCGGTAGTCGTTGACCAGATCGCTGAGATAGTCCATCTGGTTGATGCGGCCACGACGACTGAGCGCCAGGTGGACAATCAACACGATCAGCGACTCGGGACCGTCGCCGAAACGCACCGCCATGGCCCCGCGACCGGGAATGCGGCCGGGCAGGCGGTGCTCGGTGATGCCGCTGGGCTTGTAGCGGCTCAGTACCCCCAGGCTGTGCTGGGCGAAGCGGCCCAGGCGGCGGTTGGTCTGATCGTCCCAATAGGGAAAACCGGCGGCCGCGGCCAGATACTGGGTGATATTGACGAAGCCGCAACGGGCACTGCCGGCATCGGCTTCCTGCACCCCCACCATGTCGTAATGGCTCATCAGCTCGGCAATGCGGTCGAGATTGTCGAAGCGCTGCGGATGGTGCAGCAGATGCTTCCAACTATGGGAGAAATACTGCCCGTAGCGCCGCGTGCGGATGCCGATCTGGATATTGTAACTGAGCAGTCGCAGCGTCCGTTGTGGCTGTTCCTGCGCCGCTTCGATATTCATAACTGATGACATGTATTGTCAAATCGGGCAGACGAAGCTGCCGAGTTGTTCGGTCAGTTTAAGGTTCTCACTGTAGTCGACGGGGCAATCGATCACACTTACCGTCGGCTGTGCCAGCGCGTCCTTGAGGATCCGCTGCAACTGCCCCGGGCCGTCCACGCGGTAGCCCTGGGCGCCAAAGGACTCGGCATAGCGAACAAAATCCGGGTTACCGAAGTCCACGTGCGAAGCGCGCTGGAACTGGGTCATCTGCTTCCATTTGATCAATCCGTAACCGCTGTCGTTCCATATCAATATCACAATGGGTACCTGCAGGCGCAGCGCCGTCTCGATCTCCTGGGAGTTCATCAGAAATCCGGCGTCGCCGGTGACCGCCACCACCGCGCGTTCGGGCGAGACCAGCTTGGCGGCGATGGCGCCGGGAACGGCGATACCCATGCTGGCGAAGCCGTTGGAGATTATACAGGTATTGGGCAGTTCGCAGCGAAACATCCGCGCCATCCACATTTTGTGGGCGCCGACGTCGCACACCACGATTCCGTCCAGCGGCAGGACGGTGCGTAAATCCCAGATGATTTTCTGGGGTTTACAGGGAAAACCCTGGTCCTCGGCATGGCGGTTCATGTCGGCGATCAACGCCTCGCGCAACGGCCGCATCAGGTGTCCCTGATGCGGCGTCGACAAGGCGGCGATACGCGGCAGGCTGTGTTTGAGGTCGCCCAATACGCCGACGCTGATGTTGTAGTGCTCGTCGACCTCGGCCTGCGTGCGGTCGACGTGAACGATGCTGCGGTCGCGGGTCGGATGCCAAAGATAGGGATGGTACTCGACCAGATCGTAACCCACGCAGACAATGACATCGGCGCGGCTGAAGCCACAACTGAGATAATCATTGGCCTGCAGCCCCGCGCTGCCCAGGGTGGTGCGGTTGCGAAATGGCGTGACCCCCTTGGCCATGAACGTATTGGCCAGGGGGATATTGAGCTTTTCGGCGAACTCGCTGAGGTGTTGCCAGGCGCCCGCGCGGATGACGCCATGCCCGGCGAGAATCATCGGGTGGCGCGCCTCGGAAATCAGTTGCGCGGCGCGTTCGACCTGGGCCTGGGCCGGCTCGGGCGGAACCGGGCGATTGACCGGCAGCGGCCGGGAAACCGCCGGCAGCTTGGCCACGTCCTCGGGAAACTCGATAAAGGTGGCGCCGGTCTTCTCCGACTGCGCCAGCTTGAAGGCCTTGCGCACCACTTCGGGAATGACCTCCGGCGCCAGCAGGCTGGAGACGTACTTGGTCACCGGCCGAAACAGGTCCTGCAGGTCGAGCACCTGGTGCGATTCCTTGTGCAGCCGATGGGTGCCCGCCTGTCCGGCGATGGCCACCAGGGGCGCGTGGTCCATATTGGCGTCGGCCACCCCGGTGATCAGATTGGTGGCCCCCGGCCCCAAGGTCGACAGGCACACCCCGGCGTTGCCGGTAAGGCGCCCGTAGACATCGGCCATGAAGGCCGCGCCCTGTTCGTGCCGGGTGGTGATGAAACGGATGCTGGAGTCCAGCAACGCATCCATCAGATCGAGATTTTCCTCGCCCGGGACCCCGAAGATATATTCAACGCCCTCGTTTTCCAGGCATTTGACGAACAGCTGGGCGGCGTTCAAATCACTGCGCGGCCTTGGCTGCCTGGGCCCGCGCCTTGCGTTCCTTGGCGATCAGATAATCGACCACTTCCAGCATCTTTTCATTGCCGCCCGCGAGACTGGCGGAGGTACGATACTTGCCATCCACGATCAGCGTCGGCACGCCGGTCACGCCATAGCGTTCGTGCGCCTCGCGCGCGCGGTTGGTATCCATGACCACGGCGAAGGACGGGTAAGTCTTGTCGAAGGCCTCGCCGGAAACACCCTGCTGCTCAAAAAACGCCTTCAGGTCGGCGACGTTGCGGATGGCTTTCCGCTCCTTGTGGATGTGATCGAACAGCGGCTCGTGAATTTTATCCACCACGCCCAACGCCTGGGCGGTGTAGTAGGCACGCGCCAGCAATTCCCAACTGGGCCCGAGCACCGCCGGCACCCGCACAAAGGCGACATCATCGGGCAGCTGCTTGCGCCAGGCGTTGAGGACGGGCTCCAGATGGTAACAATGCGGACAACCGTACCAGAACAGTTCAAGCACTTCGATTTTGTCGTCGCTCGCCGTCGGCTGTGGCGTCGCAATCCTCTGGTACTGCACGCCTTCCTCGAAAGCGGCAAAACTTGGCGACGCCAGCAACAGCAGTGCCAGCAAGGTGAAAAGCTTTTTCATTTGGTTCTCCGCAATGATGGTCCGTCTGGGCCTGCGATCCCGCGAGCCGCCGTGACCGGCTTTGCTGGTGCCTCGCTCACCGGATACGGTCCCATTCTGGCCATTGGCTGCCGCGTTTTGCAAGCCCCGCGCACAGAAATGCCCGTGCTTCTGACCGCCGAGGCGCGCGCTGAGTTCCGCCTCGCGCGCCGGCGGGTGGCGCAGGCGGTGGCCGCTCCGGGCGAGGGGAACACCCGGCGCGGCTAGCTGACGGCGCGAACCCGCCCGCCCCAAAAAAAAAAGCGGCTGCAAGCAGCCGCTTTTCCGGTTCCGAACCCATCGCAGGCCTTAGTGCAGGCCTTCGACGTACGAGGCTACCGCCTGGATTTCCTTTTCACTCAGCTTGGCGGCGATATTGCGCATCATCTTGCCGGCGTCGTTGTCGCGCTCGCCACTCTTGAAGGCGTGCAATTGGTTTTCCACGTACTTCGCATGCTGGCCGGCCAGGCGCGGGAACTTGGCGGCCGGGTTGCCATCGCCGGTGGGGCCGTGACAGCCGATACAGGCGGCCACACCCGTGGCCGGGTTGCCGCCGCGGTAGATTTTTTCACCCAGTTCCACCAGGTCCTTGTTGGCCGCACCCTGGGACATGGTCTGGCTGGAAAAATAGGCGGCCAGGTTTTCCATGTCCAGATCGCTCAAACCCATGGCCATCGGCGCCATGGTGGCGTTCTTGCGCTTGCCCTCCTTGAAGTTGTGCAGCTCCTTGATCAGATAGGGCGCGCCCTGACCGGCCAGCTTCGGCCACTCCGGATTGGCGCTGTTGCCGTCGGCGCCATGACACCCCGCGCAGGTGGCGGAAGCGGCCTTGCCGGCGGCCGCGTCGCCCACCGCGAATGCCTGGGGCAGGCCCCCGGCCATAGAAAACACTGCTGCAAAAACAAGCCATTTATTCATTGCTAAACTCTCCAAGATTGCACTGCGGGCAGGACGCGGACAACGGGGAATGGACGGCGCCCAGAAAAAAGTGGCCAACTGTATACCAGCGGCCAAGCGGTGGGTCAATAAGAATCTGGTGATAAACTATGAGAAAATCCGATCATGGAAATCCACTTTGCCAGCGCCAGGTTCCTTACCAGCGTTCCCGATACCCACCTGGCTCCCGCGGACACGGGAGCGGAAGCCGCCTTCGCGGGCCGCTCCAACGCCGGCAAGTCGAGCGCCCTCAACCGCATCACCGGACAGCGGGGCCTGGCGCGTACCAGCAAAACACCCGGCCGTACCCAACAGATCAATTTTTTTGACCTGGGGGCCGGTCGCCGCCTGGTCGATCTACCCGGCTACGGTTACGCCAAGGTGCCGCAGCTGCTCAAGGCGCGCTGGCAGCGCAGCCTGGGCGAATACCTGCAGATACGGGAATCGTTGCGCGGCCTGGTACTGCTGATGGACTGTCGCCACCCGTTGACGGAGTACGACCAGCAGATGCTCGCCTGGTGCCAACAGGCCGGCCTTCCGGTACACGTGCTGCTCACCAAGGCGGACAAATTGAAACGCGGGCCGGCCGCCAACGCGCTGCTGGCACTGCGCAAGCAATTGCCGGCCCTGCATCCGGGTGCCAGCGCGCAGTTGTTCTCGGCGCTGAAGAACAGCGGCGTCGACGAGGTTCGCGCCGTGTTGACACAGTGGTTAACGAATTCTTGAGAAGATTTGAGGATAAAAAAAACCCCGGAGTGCAAGGGGGGAAGCACCGGGGTTAAGAATACCCGGCTTGGGGAAACCGGGTTGGAGGAATTCCCGTTCACTCTTCAGTAACGAACGGGAGCGTCAAGCTAACAACACTCCTGCGTTGCCAGACGACAGCATCGGTTTTTGTCAAAAATCTCTTTGTGCCTGGCGCCTCGCTCGTGGCTAAGGGTTTCTTAACGCTCGTTACTGACAATGATAGCTCATTTCTCCCCACACTGTGTAGGACAAATAAGAAGTTTTCTGTCGGACAGAAAACGGGGCATCCCAGCCGACTCCACCCCAGGGTCACCGGGGGCAGGCGCTCTTAGTGAGCCTGGTCCCAGTTGGCGCCGGTACCGATATCGACAATCAGTGGTACCGACAGGTCGGCGGCGGATTCCATGTGCCGGCGAATCGCCTCGGCGGCGGCTTCGCCTTGACTCGCCGGTACTTCAAAAACCAGCTCGTCGTGCACTTGCATAATCATTGTGACGGGGCTGCGGCTGGATTTAATCCATGCGGCGAGCGAAATCATCGCCTTTTTGATGATGTCGGCCGCCGTGCCCTGCATTGGTGCATTGATCGCGGTGCGCTCGGCCGCCTGGCGCCGCTGGCCGTTGCGGGCGTTGATTTCCGGCAGATACAGCCGCCGCCCAAACAGGGTTTCGACAAAACCCTGCTCCCGGGCGAGTTCGCGGGTACTGTCCATATAGGCCTTAACCCCCGGATAACGCTCGAAATAAAGGTTCACGTAAGCCTGCGCCTGGCCGCGATCGATGCCCAATTGTCGGGCCAGCCCGAACGCGGACATCCCATAGATCAGGCCGAAATTGATCGTTTTCGCCGACCGCCGTTGGTCGGCGCTCACTTGATCCACGGGGACTGCGAAAACCTCGGCGGCGGTGGCACGGTGGATGTCCTCGCCCTGGGCGAACGCCGCGACCAGACCCGGATCGGCCGACAGGTGCGCCATGATGCGCAATTCGATCTGGGAATAGTCCGCCGCCAGCATCACCATGCCCGCGGCGGGCACGAACGCCTGGCGGATGCGCCGCCCCTCCTCGGTCCGGATGGGAATATTCTGCAGATTGGGATCGGACGAGGACAGGCGGCCGGTGGCCGCCACCGCCTGATGGTAGGAGGTATGCACCCGGCCGGTTTCCGGGTTCACCTGCCCCGGCAGCTTGTCGGTATAAGTGGACTTCAGCTTGCTCAGCGAGCGATGTTCCAAAATCAATCGCGGCAGCGGATAGTCAAGCGCCAGCTCCTGCAACACCGGCTCGGCGGTCGACGGCGCGCCCTTGGGCGTTTTCGCCAGCACCGGGAGCTGCAGGCGGTCGTAAAGCACCGCCTGGATCTGCTTGGGCGAGCCCAGGTTGAAGGCTTCGCCGGCCACCCGGTGGGCCTCGTCCTCGACCTCCTGCATGCGCGCGGCCAGCTCGGCGCTCTGCCGCTGGAGCATGTCCACGTCGACGCGCACCCCGCAGCGCTCCATGTCGGCGAGCACCTCCAGCAACGGCAGCTCCACCTCCTCGAACAGTTGCCGCAGCCGCGGGGAACGCTCCAGCCGCGGCCACAACAGCTGATGCAGCCGCAGGGTCATGTCCGCGTCCTCGGCGGCATAGGGCGCGGCCTCCTCCAGCGTCACCTGGTCGAAGGTCAGCTGCTTGGCGCCTTTGCCGGCGACCGCTTCGAACTTGATGTTGGTGTGCGATAGGTAGCGCTGGCACAACGAATCCAGGTCGTGCCGACTCGCGGTACTGTCGAGCACATAGGACTCGAGCATCGAATCATAGGCGATGCCGCGCAGTTCGATGCCGTGGTTACGCAGCACATTGCGATCGTATTTGAGGTTATGGCCGAGCTTGGCTTTCGCCGGGTCTTCCAGCAGCGGCCGCAGCTGCGCCAGCACCCAGTCGCGATCCAGCTGCTCGGGCGCGCCGGGATAGCGGTGCGCCAACGGCAGATAGGCCGCCTCGCCCGCTTCGATGGCGAAACTCATGCCGACGATTTGCGCTTGCATGTAGTCGAGACTGGTGGTTTCGGTGTCGAATCCGAACACCGGGGCCTTCTCCAGCCGTGCCCGCCAGCGCGCGAACGCTTCGCGGGTGAGCAGCGTCTCGTAGTCGGCGTCCGGCGCCGCGGCCGGCGCGGTCTGCGCCGGACCCGACGCCTCGCCTTCGAGCTGCTTCAGCCAGGTGTTGAACTCCAGCCGCTGATACCACTCGCGCAACCGCGCCAGATCGGGCGGCGACACGTCGAGTTCGTCCGGCCCCAGGTCCAGCGGGACGTCGCACTTGATACAGGCCAGTTGCCGCGACAGCGCCAACTGATCGAGATTGGCGCGCAGATTGTCGCCGATCTTGCCCTTGATGGCGTCGGCATTCGCGACCAGCGCATCCAGGGTGCCGTATTCACCCAGCCATTTGGCCGCGGTTTTGGGTCCTACCTTGGGAACGCCTGGAATATTGTCCGAGGTGTCACCGACCAACGCCAGATAATCGATGATCTGGGCAGGCGTGACGCCGAATTTCTTTTCCACCCCCTCCTGGTCCAGCCAGGTATCCGTCATGGTGTTGATCAGTGCCACCTGCTCGTTCACCAGCTGCGCCATGTCCTTGTCGCCGGTGGAAATCAGGGTATGGTGGCCGGCGGCGGTGGCCTGTTGCGCCAGGGTGCCGATCACGTCGTCGGCCTCGACACCCGGCACCTGCAGCAAGGGCAAACCCATGGCACGGATAATGGCCAACAGCGGCTCGATTTGCGCCGCCAGCTCCGGTGGCATCGATGGCCGGTTGGCCTTGTAGGCGGCATAAAGATCGTCGCGGAAGGTTTTGCCGCGGGCGTCGAAAACCACCGCCATGTGCGCCTCGGGATAGGTCTGGCGCAGTTTACGCAGCATGTTGATGACCCCGAACACGGCACCGGTCTGTTGCCCCTGGGAATTGGTCAGCTCCGGCAAGGCATGGAAGGCGCGGTAGAGGTACGAGGAACCGTCCACCAGGACAAGTGACGGCTGTGGTTCGGATGGCATGGCGTTTCCTATTGAAATCAGTGTACTGCCTGAGACAAATTGCGATGGTATCATTCGCCAACCGCCAAATCAGGATAACCGCAATGGATGAACCGACACGCCACCCTCACCCCGGCCTGGGCCAGGTGAACGATACCCAACTGACCCGCGAATCCTGGAAAATCTTCCAGATCATGGCCGAGTTCGTCGAAGGCTTCGAGCGTCTGGCGCAGATCAAGCCCTCGGTCAGCATCTTCGGCTCGGCGCGCACGGCCCCCGATCACCCCTATTACAAACTGGCCGAGGACATTGCCCACGCCCTTTCGCAGGCCGGGTTTTCCGTGGTCAGCGGCGGCGGCCCCGGCATCATGGAGGCGGCCAACAAAGGCGCCTATGCCGGCCCGTCGCCCAGCATCGGCCTGAACATCATGCTGCCGCACGAGCAATCCGGCAATGGCTACCAGGACATCGCGCTGAATTTCAGGCACTTCTTTTCGCGCAAAGTGATGTTCGTCAAGTACGCCTCGGCCTATGTGGTGCTTCCCGGCGGTTTCGGCACCCTCGACGAGCTGGCGGAGATCCTGACCCTGGTGCAGACGGGGAAAACCCGCCGCATTCCCATCATCCTGGTCCACCGCCCCTTCTGGGAGGGGTTGATCGACTGGTTCGCCAAGACCCTGGTGGACGAAGGCACCATCGATGCGCACGACCTCGATCTGTTCAAGGTACTGGACAATCCCGGTGAAGTGGTCGATGCTATTTTCGACCACTACGACAAACGCGGCTTTGAGCCATCGCCCACCGAACAGGAAATCCTCCTTGAGCTTTAAAGCTATGTACACACGACATACCGCCTTGCTCACGCTGCTGTTGGTCACTCTGACGGCCCACGCCGAACCACCGCGGGACACCTCGCCACCCGCTGCGCCGAGCGAAAAAGAACAGGAAGACCTGCAGCCGGAGGTCAAGATCATTCAACGCCAGGACAAGACCGTGGAGGAGTACCGCATCAACGGCAAGCTCTACAAGATCAAGGTGATCCCCAAGGTCGGTCCGCCCTATTATCTGGTCGACCGCAACGGCGACGGCTCTTTCGACACCGTCCCCATCAACGGCCCCGAACCGCAACTGTCGATTCCACAATGGGTGCTGTTTCGCTGGTAAAACGCCTCGCCGACCACCTGGACCGAATCGCCGAATACACCGGCCGCAGCGCCGCCTGGTTGGCGCTGGCGCTGGTGCTGGTCACCTTCAGCGTGGTGGTGCTGCGCTATCTGTTCGCTTTCGGCTCGATCGCGTTGCAGGAGTCCGTCCTTTATCTGCACGCCAGCCTGTTTCTGCTGGGCGCGGCCTATACCCTGAAAGCCGACGCGCATGTGCGGGTGGATATCTTCTACCGCCGCCTTCCCCCAAGTCGGCGTGCGCTGATCGATCTGCTGGGCGCGCTGCTGCTGCTGCTGCCGGTGTGCGCTTTCATCCTCTGGATCAGCTGGGATTATGTCGCCACCGCCTGGGCGCTGCGCGAGGGCTCCGCCGAGACCGGCGGCCTGCCTTACGTCTATCTGCTGAAAACGCTCATCCCGCTGGCCGCCGCGTTGCTGCTGTTGCAAGGTATCAGCCAGGCGCTACGCAGCCTGATGGTGCTGCTGACAATGCCCGCGGAGTCTGAATGAAGGGTGGCGCGTGGACGGCGTAATGGCGCTGTACCTGTTTGGCAGCGTCTTCATCGTGCTGCTGGCCGGTTACCCGGTGGCCTTCTCGCTGGCCGGCACCGCCTTGGCGTTTGCCTTCATCGGCGAGTGGACCGGCACCTTCGACGCCGCGTTCCTGCAGGCCTTGCCCAACCGCCTCTACGGCATCATGACCAACGAAACCCTGGTGGCGGTGCCGCTGTTCGTCTTCATGGGCGTGATGCTGGAGCGCTCGCGCATTGCCGAGAACCTGCTCGAGACCATGGCGGGCATGTTCGGCCGGGTACGCGGCGGACTGGGTTTCTCGGTAACGCTGGTCGGTATGCTGCTGGCGGCGAGCACCGGCATCGTCGGCGCGACCGTGGTGACCATGGGCCTGCTGTCGCTGCCGACCATGCTCAAGCGCGGTTACGACCCGCGCCTCGCCACCGGCACCATCTGCGCCTCGGGAACGTTGGGACAGATCATCCCGCCGTCGATCGTGCTGGTACTGCTCGGCGATGTGCTGTCCTCGGCCTATCAACAGGCGCAGCTCAATCAAGGCATCTTTTCGCCGAAAACCGTCTCCGTCGGCGATCTGTTCGCCGGCGCGCTGCTGCCCGGCCTGCTGCTGGTCGGTCTCTACCTCGGGTATCTGGTACTGGTTTCGCTGCTGCGCCCGGCGGCGATGCCTGTCCCCCTGGCCGAGGCGCAGCAGCGACGCAGCGGCCTGGATGCCCTGCATGCGCTGGTGGCGCCGCTGCTGTTGATCCTCGCCGTGCTGGGCTCGATCCTGGGCGGTTTGGCCACACCGACAGAAGCCGCCTCGGTGGGCGCGATCGGCGCCATGCTGCTGGCCGCCGTGCGCCGCCAACTGGATCTCGCCGTGCTGCGCGAGGTGGTCCTGAGCACCCTGAAGGTCAGCAGCATGGTGTTTCTCATCCTGATCGGCGCGTCGGTGTTCTCGCTGGTGTTCCGCGGTTTCGGCGGCGATATCCTGATCGAGGATCTGCTGACGCAGTTACCTGGGGGCGTTTTCGGTGCCCTGCTGGCGGTCATGCTGGCGATGTTCCTGCTCGGTTTCGTGCTGGATTTCATCGAAATCACGTTCGTCGTGGTGCCGATCGTCGGCCCGATACTGTTGGCGATGGGGCTGGACCCGGTGTGGCTGGGAATCATGATCGCCATCAATCTGCAAACGTCGTTCCTGACGCCGCCATTCGGCTTTGCACTGTTCTACTTGCGCGGCGTGGCGCCGGCGGAAGTGACCACCGCGGACATCTACCGCGGCGTGATGCCGTTTATCGTCATTCAGCTGATCGCACTCGGCCTGTTGGCGCTGTGGCCGTCGCTCGCCACCTGGCTGCCGGAACAGCTCTATCCCGGCTGAGACCGGCCGACCGATCGAGTCCTTTTAAGACTAATTCTTGATGCCGGCACGCGCATCCAGGTAGGCCCGCTCGGACACGTTGCTCCAGGCCGTGACCTGTTCGCGAAAATCACGAAAAGCGCTGTATACGCGCCGCGATTGCTCATCCTTGGCCGCGACCTCGGCGACGACCTCGTCCGACAATGTCTTGAGATGCTGCAGGACTTCGTCCGGCAGCGCCCTGAGTTCGACGTGATGCTCGTCGACCAACGTCTTCAAGGCCTGGTTGTTGCGCGCATTGTACTCGGCCAGCATGTCCTGATTGGCGATGCGCGCGGCGCCGCGCACGATGGCCCGCAGTTCCGGGGACAGGGCCTCGAAAGCCTGCTTGTTGACCATGCACTCTAACGTGGTACCGGGTTCGTGCCAGCCCGGGTAGTAATAGTATTTGGCGGCTTTGTACAAACCGAAAGCCAGATCGTTGTAGGGCCCGACCCATTCGGTCGCATCGATGGCGCCCGACTGCAAGGAGGTGAACAGCTCGCCGCCGGGCAGGCTCACCGGCACCCCGCCGGCCCGCGCCAATACCTCTCCACCAAGGCCGGGGATGCGCATTTTTAAACCTTTCAAATCGTCCAGCGTCTTGATTTCGCGATTGAACCAACCCGCCATCTGCACCCCGGTGTTGCCACAGGCCAGGGGGACCAATCCAAAGGGCGCATAGGTCTCTTCCCACAGCTGCATGCCTCCGCCGTGGTACAACCAGGCGTTCATCTCATCGGCGGTCAAGCCAAAGGGAACCGCGGCGAAAAACTGCGCCGCCTCGCTTTTACCCTTCCAGTAGTAGGCCGCGCCGTGGCCGAGCTGCGCGGTGCCGCGGGAGACGGCGTCGAACACCTCGAAGGCCGGCACCAGCTCCTTGGCGCCATAGACCTTGACTTCGATACGCCCGCCGCTCAGTTGCGTGACCAGTTCGGCGAAATAATTGGCCCCGGTGCCTAGGCCGGGAAAATTCTTTGGCCAGGTGGTGACCATTTTCCACTTGACGGTCTGCGCACGCTGACCGGCCTGCGGCGCGCTCGGCGTGGCCTGCGAGGCGGGAGCCTGGGGCTTGCAGGCGGCCGCCGCCAGGCCAGCGCCTGCCATGACGGCGCCGCTGCCGAGGCGTCCGAGAAACTGTCTTCTTTTCATATTGACCTCCGGGTGGCGCGGGCTATTGTACGAAAATGCCCCGCAGGGATAGGAATAAATTTATCATTGCATTTATCTAGGTTTATGCCATTATTCTACATAATTGATCGAGAATAAGCTGTATCGCACCGCAATATATACTATTTTTGCAGGCATCAAGACGGCAGATCGGGCCCGGCCCGCGAACTCGAGGGACTCATGCTGGATGCACCTGAGCGCACAGGCGCCCGCTTCTCTATTTTATTGTTTCTGGGCTTCCTGGTAACACCGCTGGCGGGGTTCGGCGCCGCGGTGTTGTTCGGCATTCTGCAGCCCTGGCAGCTCCAGGCTCTCCTGGCTGCGGGCTTGGTGCCGGCCTTTTCGCTCTCGCTGGTGTTTTTCTCCCTCTACCAGCTGCAACGCCTGATCACGCCGTTGATCACCTGGGTGCTGCAAAACCCTGCCGGGGGCAATGCGCCGACGCACCTTCACCGTCTGGTTCAACGCTACAGCCGCAACTTCTGGGCGCTGATGTCGGTGCATGTGATCGTGGCGCCGGTGCTGGTGTACTGGAGCCTGGACGGCGGCATCAGCGCGGAAAATCACCTTGCCCTGGGCCAGTTCGCCCTGTTGCAACTGATCACCACGGCATTGGTGGGCACGCCGGCGTTCCTGTTCGGCCTGCATCAGCTGGGCAAACTCACCGGCCACCTGAGCCTGGAACGGATTCACGTCAGCCTGAAATCGCGCACCCTGTTGCTGGCCGGCGTCGTGCCGCTGCTCTCCTACGCGCTGTTGGCGCACTATCACTGGCTGCGCACCGGCACGCTGGACGACGGCTACCTGATAACCTGGGCGGCGCTGGGCATTATCACCCTGACCATCTGCCTGCTGGCGATCCGCTCGACCCGGCAGGCGCTGCAACCCTTTCACGAGCTGTTCAGCCGCAGTGGCGCGTCCACGCACGAGGAACTGGCCCGCCTGCGCCCCGCCTCCACCGATGAAATCGGTCATCTGACACAGACGCTGGGAAAAGTGTTTCAACGCCTGGGCGACCAGGAAACCCACATGCGGGCGATTGTCGATACCGCCGCCGAAGGCATCATCGTGGTCGACGAGGATGGCCTGATAGACACCTTCAATCCGGCGGCGGAGCGCTTGTTCGGATATCTGGCCCAGGAAATCCGCGGCCGCCACCTGGCGACGCTGCTGCCACAGGTGTTCGAGGTGCGCCAACGCATAGACGCCCATGTGGATGAACGCGAAGTCGAGGCACGCCATCGCAACGCGTCGGTGATCCAGGTATCGCTGAAAGTTTCCGACATGGCCATCAGCGGCAAGGTGATGTTCACCTGCCTGGTGGCCGACATCACCCAACGCAAGCTGGCCGAACGCGAATTGCTCAACGCCGAATCGCGTTACCGGGCGTTGGTCGAAACGGCTCACGATCTGGTCTGGAGCATGGACCCCGAAGGCCGCTGGAGTTATCTCAACTCCGCCTCGCGAATGATCTACGGGCGCGAACCCGAGCAAATGCTGGGACGCGCCATGGCCGAATTCTGCGCCGCCGACAACCTGGCCGCCGACCAACAGGCCTTTCAACAATTGCTCGCGGGCAAGGATCTCTATCAGTACGAGACCATCCACCTGGACAAGGAGGGCAACCGGCGACAGATAAGCTTCAACGCCAAGGCCCACCTGGACACCGACGGGCGCGTGATCCAGGTCAGCGGCACGGCACGCGATGTCACCGACCAGAAGGCGTTCCATCAGCAGCTCACCTATCAGGCCGAGCACGATGCGCTCACGCGCCTGTTCAACCGGCATTATTTTCAGCAGGAACTCGAGCGCACCGTGGCCCGGGTACTGCGCAATCCCAGCATTACCTGCGCGTTGTTCTATATCGATCTCGACCAGTTCAAGTACATCAACGACACGCTCGGACACGCCGCCGGCGATACGCTGCTGGTGGAGGTCACCCAGCTGCTGCTCTCGCACGTGCGCGACGGCGATCTGCTGGCACGCTTTGGCGGCGATGAATTCACGCTGCTGCTGTATAACATCAACACCGCCGATGTCATGTCGGCCGCCGAGCATTTTCATCGCCTGTTCGAAAATTATGTCTTCATGCAGGACGGCAAGAATTTCAACATCAGCTGCAGCATCGGCGCGACCTTGATCGACGCGTTCGTGGAATCGGCCGAGGAGGCGCTATCGCACGCCGATATCGCCTGCAACCTGGCCAAGGCACAGGGCCGCAACCGCATCAAGCTCTACAATCCGGCCGACAGCGACAAGGCGGGCATGGCCGAGGACATGGGCTGGGCCTCGCGGGTGCGCGAAATGCTGGAGCACGATCGTTTCCAACTGGTCTATCAACCGATCATGGCGCTCAACAGCGACCAGGTGCAGGACTATGAAGTGCTGGTGCGCATGGTCTGCGACGACGGCGAAATCATTCTCCCCGGTGGCTTCATGCCGGCGGCCGAACGCTTCGGCCTGATCCACAGTGTGGACCGCTGGATCGTCAACCGCGCGCTAAACCACCTTTCACGGCTGCACCGTCAGGGCGAGGCGGTGCGCTTCTCGATCAATCTCTCGGGCAAGGCCTTCGAGGACACCAGCCTGCTGCCGATGATCCAGGACCTGCTGGACGACTCCAACATCGATCCGTCGCGCGTGTGTTTCGAGATCACCGAAACGGCCGCCATCGCCAAGCTCTCGGCGGCGGAAAAGTTCATCGCCGCGCTGAAGGACATGGGCTGTCAGTTCGCCCTGGACGATTTCGGCTCGGGCTTTTCCTCCTTCACCTACCTCAAGCATCTGCCGGTGGACAAACTGAAGATCGACGGCTCCTTCGTCCAGGGAATGGCGAGCAGCCAGATCGATCAGGCGATGGTGCAGTCGATGAATCAGGTGGCCCACGCCCTGGGCAAGCAAACCATCGCCGAGTACGTCGAGGACGACGCCACCCTGGGACTGTTGCGCGACTATGGCGTGGACTACGCGCAGGGGAACTATATCGGCAAACCCCGCGAGGCGCTCATGAACCTGACCCGCCTGCCAGTCAACCGGCTCCAGGTGGGCGGACATAGCGACTGACTCTTTAGCCCGGCCCCCTGCGTGGGTATGATAGGCGCATGCTCTCCCCAATTCGCGATTTTCTTAAACTCGAAAGCGCCAGCGGCATTCTGCTGATCGCCGCTTCGGTGGTCGCCATGGCGCTGGCCAACTCGCCCTTCGCGGGTTCCTACATGCAGATTCTGGAGCTGCCGGTGGCGGTGCAGGTCGGGGCCCTGGAAATCGCCAAGCCCTTGTTGCTTTGGGTCAACGACGGCTTGATGGCGGTGTTTTTCTTTCTCATCGGCCTTGAGCTCAAGCGTGAATTCGTCGAGGGCGAGCTGTCCGACATGCGCAAGATCGCGCTGCCCGCCCTGGGCGCGGTCGGCGGCATGGCGCTGCCGGCGGCCATCTATCTGCTGATCAACCGCGGCGATCCGGTGGCGCTGAGCGGCTGGGCGATCCCGGCGGCCACCGACATCGCTTTCGCCCTGGGCGTGCTCGCGCTCCTCGGCCCGCGCGTCCCCAACACCCTGAAGATCTTCCTGGTGTCGCTGGCGATCTTCGACGACATCGGCGCCATTGTCATCATCGCGCTTTTCTACACCGCCAATCTCTCGTTTACGGCGCTGTGGGTATCCCTGATCTGTATCGTGCTGTTGTCGCTGCTCAATTGGCGCGGCGCCATGAGTGTCAGTCTGTACATCATGGTCGGCATCGTGATGTGGGTGGCGCTGTTGAAGTCGGGCATCCACGCCACCCTGGCCGGCATCATACTGGCGATGTTCATCCCCATGACCAAGGAGGCCGACTGCGGCCGCTCGCCGCTGCATGAGATGGAGCACGACCTGCATGGCGCGGTCTCCTTTGTCATCCTGCCGCTGTTCGCCTTTGTCAACGCCGGCGTTCCACTCCACGGCATGACCCCCGACGATCTGCTCGGCCCGGTGCCGGTCGGCATCGCCCTGGGCCTGTTGCTCGGTAAACAGTTGGGCGTGTTCGGCCTGTGTTACATCGGCATCAAGCTCGGTCTGGCGAAATTGCCCGCTGGCGTGAGCTGGGGGTCGTTCTATGGCGTGGCGATCCTTTGCGGGATCGGGTTCACCATGAGCCTGTTCATCGGTTCCCTGGCCTTCGAGAGGGCCGGGCCGCCGTACGTGGATCAAAACCGTATCGGCATCCTGGCCGGCTCCTTCCTCTCGGCCGTGTTGGGGTATTTCTGGCTGAGCCGCAGCCTGCCGCGCCCGCCGCGGACAGCGCCAGAGAACGCCTCCTAGGCCGGTTGCAGGTTGGCATAAGCGACCACCAACCACTTGGTACCCGCTGTTTCGAAGTTGACCTGGACGCGCGCATGCGCGCCCTGGCCTTCGTAATTCAACACCACCCCTTCACCGAAGGTGCCATGCTGCACGCGCTGGCCCAGCCCCAATCCGGTGACCGGTTCGGGCTGCAGCGAAGCGTTCGCCACCGCCCCGGCATAGGGACGGCTGACCTGGATACGCGGGCGGATCTCGGCGACCAGCGGGGCGGGAATCTCGTGAATGAAACGCGACGGCATGCAATAGGCTTCGCTGCCGTGCAGCCGCCGATGCTCGGCATATGACAGCGTCAGGCGTTTGCGCGCGCGGGTGATGCCGACATAACACAGGCGGCGTTCTTCTTCCAGACGACCCGGTTCCTCCACGGAACGCTGGTGGGGGAACAACCCCTCCTCCAGGCCGCACAGAAAAACTTCGTCGAACTCCAGACCCTTGGCCGAGTGTAGGGTCATCAATTGCACGCAGTCCTGCCATTGATCCGCCTGGCCCTCGCCGGCTTCCAGGGCCGCGTGCGAGAGGAAGGCCGCCAAAGGCTCCAGTTCGGTATCCACGTCGCTCTCGTATTCGAACTCGCGCGCGGCATTGACCAGCTCGTCGAGGTTCTCCAGGCGCGCCTGGCCCTTCTCGCCTTTCTCCTTGGCGTAATGCGCCTTCAGGGCCGCGGCCTGAATCACCTGCTCGACCTGCTCGCCCAGCTCCAGCCCGCCCAGGGATTCCGCCAAGCTATCGATGGTGTGGAGAAAAGCGCCGAGGGCGTTGCGCGCGCGCGCATTGAGCGTGTCACCCTGTTGCAAACCGCTGGCCGCCGCCCACAACGAAACCTTGTCCAGGCGTGCCCGGTCGCGTATCTCGGCGAGCGTGCGTTCGCCGAGTCCGCGCGGCGGCTGGTTGACGATGCGGTCGAACGACGCGTCGTCCTCACGGTTCTCGCACAGCCGCATGTAGGCCAGCGCGTCTTTGATTTCCTGGCGCTCGAAGAACCGCAGGCCGCCGTAGACACGATAAGGGATGGCCGTTTGCAGCAGGCGTTCCTCGAATACCCGCGACTGTGCATTGGAGCGGTACAGAATGGCGATGTCGCTGCGGGCGGACCCCTCGTCTACCAGCGACTGGATCTGCTCGACGACAAAGCGCGCCTCGTCGTGCTCGTTGAGCGCCGCGTACAGGCGCAGCGGTTCGCCTTCGCCACGATCGGTCCAGAGATTCTTTCCCAGGCGCCCGTCGTTATGCGCGATCAACGCATTCGCGGCTTTTAGGATAGCGCCGGTGGAGCGGTAGTTCTGTTCCAGGCGCAACACCCGGGCGCCGGGGAAATCGCGCTCGAAACGCTGCAGGTTTTCGACCCGCGCTCCGCGCCAGCCGTAGATCGACTGGTCGTCGTCGCCCACCATGGTAACGCGGCCGCTCTCGCCTGCCAGCAACCGCAACCAGGCGTACTGAATGGTGTTGGTGTCCTGGAATTCGTCCACCAGAATGTGTTGAAAGCGCTGCTGGTAGTGCGCCAGCAACGACGGATTGTGCAGCCACAGTTCGTGGGCACGCAGCAGCAATTCGGCGAAATCGACCAGACCCGAGCGGCGACACAGCTCCTCGTAGGCCTCGTAGACGGCCAGCTGCTGGCGCAAGAAGGGGTCGCCCTTGTGTTCGATGTGCTGCGGCCGCTGGCCCTCGTCCTTGCGCGCGTTGATGAACCACTGCAGCTGGCGCGGTGGCCAGCGGCTTTCGTCCAACTCCATGGCCTTGAGGATGCGGCGGATGACGCGGTACTGATCGTCGGAGTCCAAGACCTGGAACGCCTGCGCCAGACCGGCCTCCTGCCAGTGGGCGCGCAACAGCCGATGCGCCAGCCCATGAAAGGTACCCACCCACATCCCCCGGGTCGGCACCCCGACCAGCTGCTCGATACGCCCGCGCATCTCGCCGGCCGCCTTGTTGGTGAAAGTCACTGCCAGGATACCGTAGGGCGAGAGGTTCTCGACCTGGATCAGCCAGGCGACCCGATGCACCAGCACCCGCGTTTTCCCGCTGCCCGCGCCCGCCAGGACGAGCAAGGGGTGTTGGCCGGCGGTGACGGCTTCGCGCTGGGCATCGTTCAGCGGATCTATGATGAAGGACACGTCCATGCGTGCCATTCTATCAAAGCCGCCGAGACCGCAGCGGCAAAATGCCCAATTTCCGCCGGGTTTAATTTCCGTCGGCGCGGGACTAGCATTTTCAGCCTGTCGACACAATTTGCACTAGCGATAAAGGAGGCCCCTATGTCCCAAGGCATTGAACCTCATGACAGCAGTGAACCCGGCTACATCGTCGCCTGGCGATCGAAGAAGAAATTCGAGGCCGGCAAATTTCTCGATGAGGTGTTGACCTTCGGCCAGGCGCGCGAGAAAGCCGCCAGCCTGAGCGCCGGAGATCCGGAAAAAACCTACTGGGCGGAAGCCCAACCGCAACGCTTCGAACCGCACTAGGCGCGTAGACGCACCCGTCGCCGGCCAATCGCCGGCGACGGGTGATACACTGCTCGCATGCCCCAGCGCATGCCCCCCATCGGCGTGATCGCCGAGCAGTCCCTGTTTGTGCCAGCGGCGCGCCGACTGGCCGAGCGGTATGCGCTGGCGCGCCTGTCGCGTCCACCGTCCAGCGGTTATTTTCTCAGTCTTGGTGGCGAAGGGCTGGAGCTGCGAATGGCCGGCGAAGGCGGCCACGGTCCGGTACGGGTGGATTTCGCCGCCGGCGCCATGGCCCATCGGCGCCGTTTCGGCGGTGGCCGGGGCCAGGCGCTGGCGCGTGCCGTCGGCCTCAAACCTGGCTACAACCCCAGGGTCTGGGATGCCACCGCCGGTCTAGGCCGCGACGGCTTTGTTCTCGCCAGCCTGGGCTGCCAGGTCACCCTGTGCGAGCGCTCGGCGGTGGTCGCGGCGTTGTTGGACGACGGCCTGCAACGCGCCGCCCTGGATCCCGAACTGGCCAGTTGGGTGGAAACGCGCCTGTCGCTGGTCAACCAGGACGCCCGCGAGGCTCTGGCGAAACTCGGCCAGGAACAGCGCCCGGACGTGGTGTACCTGGATCCGATGTATCCGCCGGGGAAGGCGCACGTTCTGGTGAAGAAGGAGATGCGGGCCCTGCAACAGTTGCTGGGCGCGGACACCGACTCGGCGCCCTTGTTGGAGATCGCGCTGGCCAGCGCGCGGCGGCGGGTGGTGGTCAAACGCCCGCAGCGCGCCGGGCCGCTCACTGCTCGCCCGCCGACGGCCGCGGTGACCAGCAAGAAGACACGCTACGACCTGTACGTTACAGTATGACACCCTGACCCACACACGCCGCACCGCCATGTCCGCACGCTTCTGGGAAGACACGCCGCTCGAGGCGCTCGACGCCGAGCAATGGGAGGCGCTGTGCGACGGCTGTGGACGCTGTTGCCTGCTGAAAATCGAGGACGAGGACAGCGGGCGTCTGTTCTACACCGACGTGGTTTGCGAATATCTCGATAGCGACCGCTGCCGCTGCACCCGTTATCTCGACCGCTGCCTGCTGGTTCCCGATTGCATCAAGGTCACCCCTGAAGTGGCGCGTACCCAGCGTTGGCTACCCAATACCTGCGCCTATCGCCTGGTGGCCGAGGGCAAACCGCTGCCCGACTGGCACCCGCTGGTCAGTGGCGACCCGGCGAGCGTGCACCGCGCCGACATTTCGGTACGCGACAAGGTCATTTCCGAAAGCTATGTGCATCCGGACGAATTGCCCGAGCACCTGGCCCATTGGCTGGACGAGAAGCCCTAGATGGGGCGTGGTCTCAACGCGCTGCTGCTGGCGCAGTTTTTCAGTGCCTTCGGCGACAACGCGATTCTGTTTGCCGCCATCGGCATGGTATTGCAGGCCGAGCACCTTCCGGCGTGGTACATCCCGGCCTTGCAAAGCGTCTTTCTGGTCGCCTATGTGGTGGCCGCCCCCTGGGTGGGGCCCTGGGCCGACCGCTGGTCCAAACCCCGGGTTCTGCTGGTCGCCAATCTGATAAAGGCAGCCGGCGTGGGCCTGATCCTGGTCGGCGTGGAACCCTTACTCGCTTACGCCCTGGTCGGCCTTGGCGCCGCGGCCTACAGCCCCGCCAAGTATGGCATTCTGCCGGAACTGGTGTCCTCCGCGCAGCTGGTGCGCGCCAACGCCTGGGTCGAGGCCAGCACCATTGCCGCGATCATTCTCGGCACGGTCGCTGGCGGACAGCTGGCCGACATCAGTGTGCGCGTGGCCTTCTGGATGGTGGCCGCGACTTATTTGCTGTCGCTGTTGCTGACACTGCTGATTCCCCGGCTGGCACCACGCGGCGGCCAACTCCAACAGGTCCTGCGCCAGTTCTCCCGTACCACGGTCAGTTTTCTGCAGACACCGCGCGCCCGTTTCGCGCTGTTGGGAGGCTGTCTGTTCTGGGGCGCCGCGGCCGTACTCCGCGTGTTGCTGGTAGCCTGGGCGCCGTTGGTGCTGGACAGCCGTTCGGCTGGCGACATCTCGCTACTGGCCCTCTATCTGGCGCTCGGGGTGGTCGCCGGCTCGGTGCTGGTGCCGCGGCTGATTCCGCTACACCAGTTGCAACGCGCCCGCATCGCGGCCTGGGTGATGGGTGCCAGCATTCTCGCCTTCGCCCTGGTGGACAACCATTGGCAGGCGGCGCTGGTGTTGTTTCTGATCGGTTTTAGCGGCGGCGTGTTCATCGTGCCGATCAACGCCGCCTTGCAACACATCGGCCACGCCCAGGTGGGCAGCGGGCGCGCGGTCGCGGTGCAGAATTTCTTTCAGAATGTCGCCATGCTGCTGACGGTCGGCCTGTACACCCTGAGCACCGCCGGCGGCGTCGGTCCGGTGGCCGCGGTGCTGGGACTGGGCGCCGGCACGCTGCTGGCCACCCTGTGGGTATCGCAGCACCTGGCGCACGCCAGCGACTGAAGCCAACTAGGGTGGGGGCGCCGCGGTGGCGTTCATCAGCCGCGCGCTCACCAGCGCGACGTCGATGGCCTCCTGATCGAGTATCTCAGGGATCAACGGATAGACGGCCAACAGGGGCTGCGGCCGCTGGCAGGCGGCGCGTTCGAGTCGCTCACGGGTCGCCGCGCTGAGATTCTGGTGCGCCAGCAGGGAGGCGGCATACCAGTTGTGGTAGTCCCGGACCAGACCGCGTTGCAGTTCGTTGTCCCACTGCTCGCTGAGCAGCAGTTCGGGAAAGGCGTCGGCGGCCAATACCCGGCCGAACTCCCCCTCCTTGAGCCGCAGACCCTCCCGGCCCCGGCCGCTGCCGTCGCTCAGGCGCTCGAACCATTGGGCGGCTGGCAGCGGCCGCGAGGCGACGTTCACCTGGCTTTCCAGTTGATCGCGGTGCGGAGTCGGCCAGCCGTTACGGGGCTGGCTTTTTTCCTGTTCGACCAGCGTCGGCGACACAAAGGCGGTGTCGGTCATCAGGAACGGCCGCCAGTGCGGATCGGTGACCTGCTCCATGTCCTGCGCCTTGTAGCGGGTGCGCAGCAGCGCCAGCGGACGGCGGGTAGTGCTGTTGAGCAGCCACAATTCGAACCGGTCACGAATGGGAAACGGCACGGGTGGCTGCTTTTTCAACGCCACCACCAGATTGTCCGCGCCAACCAGGCGCACATCGCTGACATTGTCTTCCGATATCTGGGTCACGCCCCAACGAAAACGGCCGGAGGCGGTCTGCTGACGGATGCGCCAGGTCCTGCCGTTGGTCGAATAGGCACAGGCATCGCCGACGTCGATGACCTGGATGACACCAAGATAGGGTCCGAGACGGCGGACGCCGTAGTAAGGGCTCATACCGACAACCGCGCTATCATGTGTCACTAGTGTGGCAAAGCGCCGTGGGTACGACAAGTCACCCACGCCCGCCGCACCAGGACCGCGCCCGGCGCCAGGACGTCAGCCGTTGATGACCGCCTGGATGAGCTTCTTGTTGGCGGCGGTTTGCAGATTGGCGATTTTCGGTTTACTGCCGCCCAGATAGGCGTCGAGGGACACGGTCGGCACTTTTTCCCGATCGACCAACGGATACATGGTGCATTTTTCACAGGCGCGCAGCATGGGCTGGGCGCCGGCGGGCGCCTTGCCGGCCGGACGCTTGCGCAAGTTGCAGCAGTTCTGGGTGCGCATGTAGGCCTGCTGGGGAATGCAAAAGAACATCATATCCTTAGCCACAGAATGTACTCCTCGTGAGCGCTTTGATGGGGTCTTTCGTAAAGCCGAGAAGTGTAACATTTTTACGACAAACAAGCAATATTTCCTTAAATAAATCAACAAACTACTTAAGTTACAGTGTGATAGGAAACCGCCGCAAGGCGGACACAAAACAACACAAAACATAAAGCTTTTTTTTGCTGCGGGAACCCCCGACCTAGCGGCCGGCGAGCTTGGCGAACGGGGCCAGCACGCCCACCTGGTCGCCCACGAGCTTGAGCGTGATCAGGATCGGCACCGCCATCAGCGCCCCCATCACGCCCCACAGCCAGAACCAGAAGGCCACGCTCAAGAAGACCACCAACGGATTGAGGGCAAGCCGCCGCCCCAGCACCAGCGGGGTGAAAATCTGGCCCTCCAGAATCGTCAGAACCCCGAACGCAGCCACTACCAGCGCCGGCTGCCCCAGGCCGTCGAAGCTCAGCAACGCCGCCCCGCCGATCAAAACCGCCGACATGATGGCGCCCAGGTAGGGGATGAAGTTCAACAGCGCGGTGACCACCCCCCAAAGCATCGGATTCGGCATCCCCAGCAGATAGAGTGCCGCGGCCACCGCCGCCCCGAGGAGGACGTTGATCACGGTGATAGTCAACAGATACTTGGAAACTTCCACCTCGAGCGTCGCCGTCAACGCAAAAAAGCGCTTCTGCTCCACTCTGTCACCCACCAACTCGCCAATGCGCAAGAGCGCCACCCGCCCCCAGGACAAAAAGAAGTACAACAGGAAGGTCACTATGACCAATCCCGCCACCAAGCCGACGGCGTTGCTGTACAGCACATCCCGAACATGCAGGCTTTTGCCGGGCGCGACCTGCTGCGCGGCGCCTTTGTCGTCGACCGACGCGATGCGATCAACTTTTTCCGCGGTTTTGCTCACCTCCTCGACCGTTTCCTTCAGTGGCAGGACCTTCTCTTCCAACCGGTCGAGCAGGATGGGCGCGCTTTCCATCCATTTGTCGATGGGATCCAGAACGCTGGAGAGCGTGAACCCGAGCCCGCCGAACAGCGCCAACACCACCACGCCCGCCCCCAGCGCCCGGGGCACGTGCAGGCGCGCCAACCAGTGCACCAACGGCGCCAGAACCAGACTGATCAGAAACGCCAGCGTCAGCGGAATAAAAAAACTGCGCGCCAGGGCGAGCGTGTAGATGACTGCCAGGATCAGCAACGTGATCTGGATGGCGCGCAAGGCACGACCAGTAGCTGCCGACGTCACTGGCGCGGCCAGCAACTCCGGGGCCGGATCGGTTGACGGCGGGCTTGGCGGTGCCGAAGGCTCCCTGGTTGGCATGTCATTATCCTCGTTATCCGCCCCCAGAGCGCAAAAAGGCCGCCGACCGGCTCAGAAAAAGCGCAGCAAAGAGGCCAACGTCAGTAGCCGGCGCAAACTGAACACCGAGCTGCGAGTAGATCCCGGCCGCGATTTGCCCATGCGGCGCGCGGCGACGAAGCCCGCCGCCATGCCAAGGCCCAAACCTGGGGGCGAGACCGCAAAAGCCCGCGCGGACTCGCGCAAGTGGCTGCGCGCCAGCTGCGCCTGCTCCCGCGCCAGACGCGCGGCGAGCGCCCGTTCCCGAATCGCCGCTTTAGTGGGGTACATCACTCAGCCCCATGATTTCGCGCGTGTTGTCCAGACCGATTCTGGCGATGCAGCGGCGCAGAAACACCCAGGCCACCCCGGCCGCCAGGGCATGTACCAGCCCCAGCAGCGCGAGCGCGGCCGGCGTGCTCCAGCCGAGATGAAGCAACTGGAGCACTGCCGCGGCGACCAGCAACCCCCAGCCACAGAGAAGAAACACCGCCACGGCCACGCCGAGCCCGAGCGCGAGGGCCAGCATGAGACCGGAGTATCGGGCCTCGAGGGTGGCCAGCTCGAGCAATCCGCCCAGCTGTCGCCGCCCGCTGGCCCAGACCTCGCGGGCGCTGTCGCGTAGCTGGGCGCCCGCCGAGGCACTGTCAGCCGGCGGGTCGGAAGGCGTCTGAGAACTCATACGCGTGCCCCGCCTTAGCGGCGGGTCAACGCTCCGATGAGCAGGCCCAGGGCCACCGCGCCACCGACCACCGCCAAGGGGCGCTCCTGCATTAAGCGCGTCAGGGTGTTGTTGAGCTCGCGGGACTTGTCCTGCATCCGTTCGCCCTTCTCGTGCAGCTTGCGCTCCAGACGCTCGCCCGTCTCCGCGGCATGGTCGATGTGTTCGTGCAGGGCGTCGGCGACACGCCGGCTGGTCGATCCGTTACCGCTGTTTTCCGGTGGCGTATGTGGATTCTGGTTCATGACTTTCTCCTTCACTGAAATGGCACTATGAATGCCCGGGTCCACCCCGGGCGGAATGGACCCGCGCCCTCAGGCACCCGTCTTGAGCCGGTCGTTGACCTGCTTGACGCCGTGGATGGCACGGGCCACGGAAAGCGCTTGTTCCTTTTCGAAACCGCTGGCGACGACGCCCGAGAGGGTCACCACGCCGTTGCGGGTGTCGACCTCGATGGCGCTGCCGTGCACATTGCGGTTGTACAACAGCGCGGACTTCACTTTGGCGCTGATCCAGGCGTCGCCGACCTGTTGTTGCACCGCGTGGCTTTCGCGCCCGAGACGTTCCGCCAGACCGACTTTTTCGCCGCCTGTCTGCAGGCGGTTGTTCACGCCCAGAACGTCGGTGGTATTGCGGGCGATCTGTTCGGCCAGATCGGCTTCGGCGCCCGAGGCGACATGGCCGCTGAGACTGACAATCCCGTTTCTGGTTTCCACGTCGATAGCCATGCCGCTGGTACTGTCGTTCCACAGCAATTGTGATTTCACTTTCGCGCTGATATTGGCGTCCTCGACCTTGCGCAAGAAACTGCGCTTGTGACCGCTGAGCTCGCCCTGCTCGTTGGCCGCGGAGATCTCCGGAACCACCTGCAATTGGTTGACCACCTTATGAATCCCGTCCACACCCAGCGCGAGTTCTTCGGCCAGGTCGCGGTCCACTTTGCTGTCCACCTTACCGCTGAGGGTCGCCACGCCGTCGCGCACCTCGACATCGATGGTGAACGGGTTGAGGTGGGGGTTGAGCGCGTAGGTGGTGGTCAGCGACGCCGTGGCCCAGGTGTCGGACGGAGCGCGCTCGAGCGCCAGGGCCGCACCGTTGAACAGGCTCAGCACTAAAACGCTGGTGGCAACGCGCGTTGCCAATCTGTTGTGTCGCATAACTTCACCTCCACTTCCCGGTCCGTCGCTGCGCGCAGAGCAACGCCCGGCACAGCGAAATCGCGAGGACGCCGTGGCCGCTTAGCACGGGGGCGGACGCCGCCCTCAACGAAGCGGATTGCAGGTTGAATGCCAACTATTATTTTCAAGAAAAGCAATGAGATAACTGAAGGGTGCGAGGGGGGATATACCCCCGTTGGGTGTAATGACCCCGACGCCGGGTGTCTATTCCCCCGACCGCTCAGGCGTTTTCAGGCAGGGCGATGCCGTATTTCTGGATCCGATAGCGCAAGGTATCGCGCGTGGTGTTGAGCGCACGCGCGGTGGCGGCGACATTGAAGTGGTTCTGCTCCAGCGCGGCACCGATAATCACCCGGTCCATCTCCTCCAGGCCCATACTGCCGTCAAGCGGCAGGTTCACCCATTGCCCGCCGGCGGGGGGCCTGCCCGACGCGCCGCCGGGGCCGGCGCGCTCGGCCGTGGGCGCGTGGGCGACGGGCTGCAATTGCAGCCACTGCAAGGGGAAATTCTCGTCGTCGGCGAACAACACACAGCGTTCGATGACGTTACGCAACTCGCGCACGTTGCCCGGCCAGCTATGCGAACGCAGCGTCTCCCACACCCGGTCGCCGATGCGCGCCACCGCCTTGCCCGACTTGGCGTTGAATTCGCTGACAAACAAAGGCACCAGTTCGTCCAGATCCTCGATGCGCTCGCGCAGCGGGGGCAGCTGCAACTGAAAGACGCACAGGCGGTGGTAGAGATCGCTGCGGAACCCGCCCTCGGCGACGCGGCTGGCCAGGTCCCGATTGGTGGCGGCAATCACCTGCACGTCGACGCTGATTTCGCGATCGCCGCCGACCCGCCTGAAACTTTGCTCCTCCAGCACCTTCAACAGCTTGGCCTGGAGATCGGTCGGCAACTCGCCGATTTCATCCAGAAACAGGGTGCCGCCGTCGGCCTGTTCGAACAGGCCGCGGCGTCGGGCCTTGGCCCCGGTGAAAGCGCCGGCTTCGTGGCCGAACAATTCCGATTCCAACAGGTCCTTGGGCAAGGCCGCGCAGTTGACTTCCACCAGCGGCGCGTCGTTGCGCGGACCACTGTGGTGGAGAATCCTCGCGGCCACCCCTTTGCCGGTCCCGGTCTCCCCGGAGATCACCAGCGCGGTAAACGGCGCGCACGCCAGCCGGGTGAGCATGTCCCGGGTGCGCCGGGCGGCGCTGCCATGGCCGACGAACCCGTCCGGTGTGTAACGCACGCTCTGCGCCGACTGCTGGTCGCGCAGGCGCCGCTGTGCCCGCGCGCTGCGCATGGCACCGGCGATCACCAGGTCGAGGCGATCGAAATCGACCGGTTTTTCGAGAAAATCATAGGCGCCAAGGCGTAGCGCCCTCACCGAATCGGCGACACTGCCGTAGCCGGTAAGAAAAATCCATTCGCCGATGGTGTTTTGCTGGCGCACCTCGTCGAGCAGATCCAGCGCGTTGCCGTCGGGCAGGTTCATATCCGAAAGCACCGCCAACGGCGCCTGCATCTGCTCGACCAGCAGGCGGCGCGCGCCTCGATAGGTATCCACGAGCGTCACCGACCAGCCGTCGCGCTCGAAATGGCGCTTCAGCTCGGTGCCGATGAGCGCTTCGTCTTCGATGATGAGCAAGGTGCTAGGCATCGCAGTCGACACAGGGCAAGGAAAGTGTGACGCACGCACCCCCGCCATCGCGGTTGCTCAGAAACAGCTCGCCCCCCAGGTCGCTGGCGAAACGGCGCACCATCACCAGGCCCAGCCCGGTGCCGCCGACGCGCCAGGAGCGAAACGCCTGCACACCCGCGGCAATGATCTCGGCGGGAAAACCGGGACCGGTATCGGTCACGGTGACCACCAGACGATCCTCTTCACGACGAGCGAACACGGAAATCTCTCCCGCGTTGCGGCCCAGTATCTGTCCAGAATTGAGAATGAGGTTCAACAGAACCTGGCGGAAACGGGCCTGGGGTAGTGTGCAGACCAGCTCTTCCTCCGCCCGGTAGCGAACCGAAATGTGCTCATAGAGCTGGTAGGACGCCAGGGTGATCAAATCCTCCAACTCCGAAGCGATATTTGTCGGCTGTGCTTTCTCCGGGCTTTGACGCGCCTGGTCGAGCAGCTGATTGAGCTGACGCGTGGCCCGCTTGACCTCGTTCATGATCAGGTCGGCCCGCTCGATCAGATCCGGATCCTGCATGTCACGGCGCAGATTCTCCAAGGCCATTTGCACGCTGGTCAGCGGATTGCGCAGCTCGTGGGCGACGCCGGCGGCCACTTCACCCACCGCGCCCAGCCGCTCGGCCTGCGCCAGCCGGTGTTGCTGCTGCATCATCAAGTGCGAAGCACTGCGCACGGCGTCGGTCAGCGACTCCTGGCGCTGCTGCTGGGCGCGCTCCAGCTTGTGCAAGCGCTGCACCAGACGGTTATAGTTCTCCAGCAAGGGCCGCAACATCGGATCGGCATCATCCACCGGCGCGCTGGTATAGTCCCGCCGCGCCAGCGAAGTCATCAGATGACCCAGATTCTTCAGCGGCGCGATAATACGCTGGCGGGCGTTGAGCCACAGCAGCAGCGAAACCAGCAACAGCGCCGCCGCCAGGCCGACAGCGATGCGTTGCGCGCGGCCGGCTTCCACCGCGAAGGCGCGCACCATGGACTGGTGGGCGGTCAGCTCGTCGTTGCCGACTTCGCGCACCGCGCGCAGCGCATCGTCCAGATGGAAGCGGTTCAGACGGTCGAACTGGCTCAGCTGCTCACGCGCGTAAGCCAGCTTGTCGGGGGAGGTTGTCACCAGATTGGCTGTCGCTTGTCGCAGACGACCGAGTTGTTGCGGCAACTCCCGGCGTGCTTGGGGATCGAGGGTACCGGCGTCGGACTCCAGCAGCTGGATCAGCGCGTGGCGCAGATTTTCCTCCACGGTATCGACCTGGGCCAGGTACTGCAGGTGCCGTTCGATGGGATCGATGCGCTCGACATAACGCCACGAGCTGTATAGCAACAGCCCCAGACTCATCAGCAACAGCAGGGCGACGGTCCAGGAAAGCAGCCACACGGCGCGTATCAGCAGAAACTGAACCCCGTATTGTCCGTTATCGCCTTGATGGGCGCTCACTGGACCTGAATAACTTTTTTCCAGCGTATAGGACATACTGGTTTTTCCTTGGCATGCGTCAATAGAAGCTCTCCCGGATCAACCCTGTCGCAGCGAACGATTATCACACCTGTGGTCGGCGCCCGACAACCAGCGCCACCACAAACAAAGCCAGAAAGACGAAGAACAGGATCTCAGCGAGTTGACCCGCCGCTCCCCCAGCCCCGGTAAAACCCACAATGGCCGCCACCAGCGCGATGACCAGAAACACTAAAGCCCACGGCGACATGATGCCTCCTCGACCCACCAAGGCGTCTCATTTCCCTCACCGGCGATCCGCCCGGGTCAGCCCGTCATCCAGCGCGCCTTCGTCCGGCGGGGCATTGCGCGTCCATGATGCATGACCACGCCGGGCGACAGCGTGGAGGCGTCACTGGGCACTGTCGATGCGATCCTCGGCTTCGTCAGCGCTCTGTTCGTACTGCTTGGCCCGCTTCTCCAGCTGGGTTTTTTCGAAGGCGGAAAATTCGGCCCGATTCAACCGGCCGTCCTCGTTTTCGTCATACTCCTTCCACTGACTGGCCAGCTCGGGGCTGTTTTCAGCCTCGTTGGCCGTCAGTGCCCCGTTGCCGTCGGCATCCAACTGGCTGAAGTCGGGGACCGACGCGCTGATCTGCGACTCCACCTGCTGCGTGGTCCGGGTTTCGCTGTCACTCCCGGCCCAAGCCCAGGTGGACAGACCCAACAGGGCGACCGTTGCCGTGATTGATGCTGTTTTCATGCGGTTCTCCTCGTCAAGCGGTTATGGTTTTCTGCCTGAAAACTCATTTGCAGCGACTGTGCCAAAGAGGTAACACCATGTTTTTAAATTAAAAGATGTGCCGGACCACGACTCGATCACACCCCCACCCGGGGTAAATGACCCGGCCCTGGGGCTAGCAACCCGTTCGGCGCAGGAGCGGCTGTAACCGCGCCCCCGCCCGCCGGCGACTGGCGAGGGTGATGACCCAGGGCGTCAGGAGGTACCAGCCCGGGTCGCCAATACCGCCTGCAAGGCATCCATGTCGACCGGTTTGGTCAGGTGATGGTCGAAACCGGCGTCCTGCGCACGCCGCCGGTCCTCCTCCTGCCCCCAACCGGTCAAGGCCACGATGCGTGTATGGCTGTCGGGGAAGCGACTACGAATGCTGCGCGCCACCTCATAGCCGTCCATTCCCGGCATGCCGATGTCGAGCAGCACCACCTCGGGTGTGTGCTCGACGAAGACCTTCAGAGCCTCGACCCCGCTGTTGGCGACGCGCACATCGGCACCGAGGATGTCCAGCAACATGCTCAGACTGTCGGCGGCGTCGCGGTTGTCGTCCACGACCAGGATGCGTTGCTGAATATCGGTCGCCATGTTTTCTCCTGTTGGTTGCGCTTAGCGGCAGAGCACGGCCGGGAAGCGCACATTCCATGTGAGGGATGATCCCTATGACTAAAGCCTGGACATAATGGCGCGCACCACGGCGAAGGCGACCGCCTTGGCCCCGGCGGTGCTCGCGAGACGTTGACCGTGCGTCGATGGCACGCTGGCGACGGACGAAGACCGGAGCGCAGAACCATCGCGTGCCCTCCAACTTCGGGGTCGGATTGCCAAGCCATGTTTGCTCAGACCGATCCGGGGCACCCGATTGCCGTCTACGGGTACGGCGCCACGGAGGGTAACCTATCACAAAGGATCACACGGCAATCATCAATTGATATTGCGCGCCCTATTCCACCGTGACGGACTTGGCCAAATTACGCGGCTGGTCCACGTCCGTGCCCTTGAGCACCGCCACATGGTAGGCCAGCAATTGCAACGGCGCGGTGAAGATGATCGGGGCCACACAGTCGTCGGTGGGCGCGACCGGCAACACCGTGGTGGAATCGCCGGTCTGCACGCCGGCTTGCTCATCGGCGAAAACCAGCATCATACCCCCGCGAGCGCTCACCTCCTGCATATTGGATTTGAGCTTCTCCAGCAGATCATTGTTGGGCGCCACCACCACCACCGGCATTTCGGCGTCGATCAGCGCCAACGGACCGTGCTTGAGTTCACCGGCCGGATAAGCCTCGGCATGAATGTAGGAAATCTCCTTGAGCTTGAGCGCGCCTTCCATCGCCACCGGATAGTGCGCACCACGCCCAAGAAAAAGAGCATGTTGCTTGTCGGCGAAATCCTCCGCCAGCTCGCGGATCCGGGCGTCGAGTTGCAGTACCTGTTCGATCGCCCCCGGGAGGTGCTCCAGCTGGCTGACCAGCGAGCGCTCCGTGTCCTCGCTCAAGGCAAAGCGTCGCCCGAGAACGATGGTCAGCAACAGCAAGGCGGTCAGCTGGGTGGTGAAAGCCTTGGTGGAGGCCACCCCGATTTCCGGTCCGGCCCGAGTCATCAGCGTGAGATCGGATTCGCGCACCAGCGAACTCTCGGGCACGTTGCAGATGCACAACGACTGGCCGAAACCCAGCCGCTTTGCCTCCTGTAGCCCGGCCAGCGTGTCGGCGGTTTCTCCCGATTGCGAAATCGTCACGATCAAGGAGCTGTTGCGCACCACGGGTTTGCGATAACGGAACTCGCTGGCCACTTCCACGCTGCAGGGAATACCGGCCAGCGATTCCATCCAGTAACGCCCGATCAGCCCGGCGTGGTAACTCGTCCCACAGGCGATGATGTGCACGCCCTGCACCTGGTCGAAAATCTCCTTGGCGCCTACGCCGAAGGCCGCCTCCAACACCCGGCCCTGATGGATGCGCCCCTCCAGGGTGTCGGCCACGGCGCGCGGCTGCTCGTAGATCTCCTTGAGCATGTAGTGGCGGTATTCGCCGCGCTCGACTGCGTCGGCGGTCAGTTCGGAACGCCGTTCCCGGCGCTGGACCGCAGCGCCACCGGCGTCATAAATGGTCACACCCCGCAGCGTAAGTTCCGCCACGTCGCCGTCTTCGAGAAAGATGAAACGCTGGGTCACGGGTAACAGGGCGGCCACGTCCGAGGCGATGAAATACTCGCCGATGCCAATGCCGATCACCAGCGGGCTGCCGCGGCGCGCGGCGATAATCCGATCCGGCTGATCGCGGCAGATCACGCCCAGGGCGTAGGCGCCCTGCATTTCGCCGCAGCAGTGCTGCACCGCCTGCAACAGATCCGCGCCCTGGTTCAGATGATGGAACACCTGGTGGGCGATCACCTCGGTATCGGTTTCGGAAGTGAAACGAAACCCCTGCTGCTTCTGCGTCGCCCGCAAGGCATCGTGGTTTTCGATGATCCCGTTATGCACCACGGCCACCCGCTGGCCGCAGATGTGCGGATGGGCGTTGTTCTCGCTGGGTTTGCCATGGGTGGCCCAACGGGTATGCGCCACACCGGTGCTGCCGGCGATGGGATGCGCGGCATAGGCGCCGGCCAGCTCGGCCACCTTGCCCAGGGTCCGCAATCGGTCCAGTTCTCCGTCGGCGTTGAGAACGGCGATTCCCGCCGAATCGTACCCGCGATACTCAAGGCGCTTCAGGCCCTCTAGCAGGATAGGAGCCACTTCGCGTTGGGCGACGGCGCCGACGATTCCACACATTCAGTTAGCTCCCCGGTTCGACTGACTCAGCATAGCGGCCTCCTGCGTGCCCACTGTAGGACAGCGTCATTTGGGCTTTTTCACCGGCCGCTGCCAGCCTTCGACGGTCTTCTGCGGGCTGCGGCTGAGCGTCAGCCGCGCGGCCGGTACGTCCCGGGTCACGGTGGTGCCCGCACCAATGGTGGCGCCGGCGCCGACTTTTACCGGCGCCACCAGCTGGGTATCGGAACCGATGAACACATCGTCCCCGATTTCGGTGAGATGTTTGTTGGCGCCGTCGTAATTGCAGGTGATGGTTCCGGCGCCGACGTTGACGCCCGCTCCCATGTGGGTGTCGCCGATATAGCTCAGGTGGTTGGCTTTCGAGCCTCTGGCGATGCGTGATTTCTTGACCTCGACGAAATTGCCGATATGCACCTCTTCGGCGAGCTCGGTTTCGGGACGGATGCGCGCGAACGGTCCGATCCGGCACCCGGCACCGATGTGCGCGCCATCGATCACGCTGTTGGCCAGCACTTCCACACTGTCGCCGACGGTGGCGTTCCTGATGCAGCAGTTGGGGCCGATACGAACATCACCGCCGAGTACCACCCGGCCCTCGAATAGGCAGTTCACGTCGATGAAAGTGTCGCAGCCGGCCACCAGTTCACCGCGCACATCGATACGCCCGGGATCGGCCAGGGTCACGCCAGCACGCATCAGGTGCTCGGCCTGGCGTTTCTGGTACAGGCGTTCCAGACGTGCCAGCTGGGTCCGATCGTTGACACCGAGAGTCTCGTCGCCATCGTCCACCACGACGCTTTGCACCTCGACTCTCTCGGCTACCGCCAGCGAAACCACGTCGGTCAGATAGTACTCGCCCTGGGCATTGTCGTTGCCCAGGTGGGCCAGCCAATGGCGCAAGCGCGAAAGCGGCGCCGCCAGAAAGCCAGTATTGATCTCGTCGATCTGCAGCTGTTCGGGTGTGGCGTCCTTGTGCTCGACGATGTCGATCACGCTGCCGTCGGCGGCACGAACGATACGGCCGTAGCCGTCGGGATCGGCAACTTTCGCCGTCAATACGGACAAGGCTCCGGCGCTCGCCTGTTCGAGCAGCGGAGCAAGAATAGTTGCGCTGATCATCGGAACGTCTCCGTAGAGCACCAGGACCGCGCCACCATCCGCGAGCAGCGGCACCACCTGATTCACGGCGTGTCCGGTGCCCAACTGCGATTCTTGCTCCACCCAATCGACCCGTGCCTGCGCCAGGGCTTCACGAACCTGGGCTCCTCCATGACCGTAAACGACATGGATACTGTCGGGCTGGAGCTGCAGGGCGGTGTCGATGACGTGCGCCAACAGCGGTTTGCCGCCAAGCGGATGCAGCACCTTGGGCAGGCGCGAGCGCATGCGCGTGCCCTGGCCTGCGGCGAGAATAATCACATGGAGCGTCATGCCCGCATCATACTGCAAAGCAGGAAAGGAATCGAAGCCGGGCGGTGTCGCCCGGGCCCGTCTAGTGCATGAGGGGCTTGGCGACGCCCTTGAGTTTCTCTTCCTCGGTGGCATCGCGAATGTCGGCTACCGTGACCGCGTAGGTAAGTACCTTGCCGGCAAAGGGATGATTTCCGTCCACGGTCAGCTTGTCGTTTTCTATCTTGGAGACGAAAAACGAGCGCGTGTCCCCCTGCTCGTTTTGCATCTGGACCTCGGCCCCCACCCGCCGGAACTGTGGGGGTACGTTGGCGATGTCGTCGGTGAACGTCAGCGCCGGATCGTGATGGCCGAAAGCCTTCTCCGGCGGCAGCACGACCTCCACGGTCTCGCCGAGTTCACAGCCCTCCAGGCTGGCCTCGACATCGGGAAACATGTCGTTCGGCCCTCCGTGAACGTAATACACCGGGATGTCCGACTGTTCCAGAATGACGCCGGAATCGTCGAGTATCGAATAGGTGATAGCCACCACCTTATGTTTGCCGACCGTCGGTGCTGACATAGATACGATTGTGCTACGCGGGTGACACCGGCAGGCGAACGCTCAGCGCTTGGTCTGCTTGCGCATGCGCTGGATGGCGTGCAGCTGCGCCACCGCCTCGGCCAGCTCCGCCTGCGCCTTGGCATAATCGAAGTCGCCGACCTTGTCCGCGATGGCTTTCTCGGCCCGCTCCTTGGTGCGCAACGCCTGGGCTTCATCCAGATCCTTGGCGCGCAGCGCGGTATCGGCCAACACCGTGACCACGTGCGGCTGGATCTCCAGGATGCCGCCGGAAACATAGAAGAACTGCTCGTCCTTGCCTTCCATCTGCACCCTGACCTCGCCGGGCTTGAGACGGGTAAGCAAGGGGGTGTGGCGCGGCGCGATGCCGACCTCGCCCATCTCCGCCGGCGCGAACACCATGTTGGCGGTGCCGGAAAAAATCTCCGCCTCGGCGCTGACGATATCGACGTGTAGAGTCATGGCCATAGTATAGAACCTCTTGGCGCCTTACAGCGACTTGGCTTTCTCCACCGCTTCGTCGATGGTTCCGACCATGTAGAAGGCCTGTTCCGGCAGACTGTCGTAGTCACCGTTGACGATGCCCTTGAAGGCGGCAATGGTGTCTTTCAGCGAGACATACTTGCCGGGAGTACCGGTGAAGGTCTCGGCGACGAAAAACGGCTGGGACAGGAAGCGCTGGATTTTACGCGCCCGGGAAACCGCCAGCTTGTCGTCCTCGGACAGTTCGTCCATGCCCAGAATGGCGATGATGTCGCGCAGCTCCTTGTAGCGCTGCAACGTTCCCTGGACCGCGCGCGCGGTCTCATAGTGTTCGCTCCCCACCACCAGGGGATCGAGCTGGCGCGAGGTGGAATCGAGCGGATCCACGGCCGGGTAGATACCCAGTTCGGCCACCTGACGCGACAACACCAGGGTGGCGTCGAGGTGGGCGAAGGTGGTCGCCGGCGACGGGTCGGTCAAATCGTCGGCCGGCACGTAGACGGCCTGGAAGGAGGTGATCGAACCGGTCTTGGTCGAGGTGATGCGCTCTTGCAGCGCGCCCATTTCCTCGGCCAGCGTCGGCTGATAACCCACCGCCGAGGGCATGCGGCCCAGCAGCGCCGAGACCTCGGTGCCGGCCAGGGTGTAACGGTAGATGTTGTCGATGAACATCAGCACGTCACGGCCCTCGTCGCGGAAATTCTCGGCGATGGTCAGACCGGTCAGCGCCACGCGCAGACGGTTGCCCGGCGGCTCGTTCATCTGGCCGTAGACCAGCGCGACCTTGTCCAGCACGCCGCCTTCTTTCATTTCGTAATAGAAGTCGTTGCCTTCGCGGGTACGTTCGCCGACACCGGCGAATACCGAGTAACCCGAGTGCTCGACGGCGATGTTACGGATCAGCTCCATCAGCGTGACCGTCTTGCCCACACCGGCGCCGCCGAACAGGCCGATCTTGCCGCCCTTGGCGATGGGCATGATCAGATCGATGACCTTGATCCCGGTTTCCAGGATCTCGACGCTGGCGGCCTGCTCTTCATAGGTCGGCGGCGCGCGGTGGATCGGCATGGTCTTGTCGGCGTTCACGGGACCGGCCTCGTCCACCGGATTGCCCAGCACGTCCATGACCCGCCCCAGGGTACCCTGGCCGACGGGCACGGAAATCGGCGCGCCGGTATTGGCCACGCTGACGCCGCGCTTGACACCGTCGGTCGAGCCCATGGCGATGGTCCGCACCACGCCGTCGCCCAGCTGCTGCTGCACTTCCAGTGTCAGCCCGGCTTCGTCGACCTTCAGCGCGTCATAGATTTTGGGCACCGAATCGCGCGGGAACTCCACGTCGACCACGGCGCCGATGATTTCAACAATGTTTCCGGAACTCATGAGCAAGTCCTCACTAAAATAAAATTCGTTCGCGTTTCGATCAAACCGCCGCGGCGCCGCTGACGATTTCCGACAATTCCTGGGTGATGGCCGCCTGACGTGCCTTGTTGTAGACCAACTGCAATTCGTCGATGAGGTTGCCGGCGTTGTCGGAGGCGGCTTTCATGGCCACCATGCGCGCGGCCATTTCACAGGCGATGTTTTCCACCAGACCCTGATAGACCAGCGATTCGATATAACGCATCAGCAACCCGTCCATCACCTGCTTGGCGTCGGGTTCGTAAATGTAATCCCAGTGGTGGGCGATCTGTTTGTCGCTGTCGTCGCCGATCACCGGCAGCAGTTGTTCCACCTCGGGCGATTGCGTCATGGTGTTGACGAAGACGTTGTTGGCCAGATAGAGCCGGTCGATTTCGCCCTTGTCGTAGGCATCGAGCATGACCTTGACCGAACCGATCAGGTCCTCGAGCTTGGGCATGTCACCGAGATGCGGGGCCTCGGCCACCACGTTGCCGCCCAGACGCTTGAAGAAACTCATCGCCTTGGTGCCGATGACGGCCACATCGATCTCCAGCTGTTGATCGCGCCATTGCTTCATGGCGGCCACCGTCCGCTTGAACAGATTGATGTTCAGACCGCCGCACAAACCGCGGTCGGTGGAGATCACAATGAGGCCGATTCGCTTGGCCGGGCGTTCGATCAGATAGGGGTGACGATACTCCGGGTGCGCCTTGCCCATGTGAGCCACCACGTTTTTCATCTTCTCGGCGTAGGGCCGTGAAGCGCGCATGCGATCCTGCGCCTTACGCATCTTGCTCGCCGCGACCATTTCCATGGCCTTGGTGATTTTCTGCGTGTTCTTGATGCTCTTTATCTGGGTGCGTATTTCTTTCGCGCCGGCCATAAGACTCTTCCTGCTTGCTGGTTAACCGCTTTAGTAGGCGCCGTTGGCCACGAAGTCATCCACGATGGCGCGCAGCTTGGCCTCGACTTCATCGTTGTAGTCGGGGTTGGCGTTGATGGCCTCCATGTCGCTCGCGTAGCTGGAACGGAAATGGGCCAGCAGGGCGGCTTCGAAATCCACCACCTTGTTCACCGGCACCGCGTCGAGGTAGCCCTCGTTGGCGGCGAACAGCGACAACGCCATTTCGGCAACCGACAGCGGCGCGTACTGCGACTGCTTCATCAGCTCGGTGACACGCTGGCCACGTTCCAGCTGCTTGCGGGTGGCTTCGTCGAGATCCGAGGCGAACTGGGCGAAGGCCGCCAGCTCACGGTACTGCGCCAGGGCCAGGCGCACACCGCCACCGAGTTTCTTGACGATCTTGGTCTGCGCCGCACCGCCCACGCGCGACACCGACAGACCGGCGTTGATGGCGGGACGGATACCGGCGTTGAACAGATCGGACTCAAGGAAGATCTGTCCGTCGGTGATGGAAATGACGTTGGTGGGCACGAACGCCGACACGTCACCGGCCTGGGTCTCGATGATCGGCAGTGCCGTCAGCGAACCCGTTTTACCGGTGACCTGCCCGTTGGTCATTTTCTCGACATAAGACTCGTTGACGCGCGCGGCACGCTCCAGCAGACGCGAATGCAGGTAGAAGACGTCGCCGGGATAGGCTTCGCGGCCGGGCGGGCGGCGCAGCAACAGCGAGACCTGGCGATAGGCCCAGGCCTGCTTGGTCAGATCGTCGTAGATGATCAGCGCGTCTTCACCGCGGTCGCGGAAATACTCACCCATGGCGCAACCCGCATACGGGGCGATGTACTGCATCGCAGCCGAGTCGGAGGCTCCGGCGGCGACCACGATGGTGTGGTCCATGGCGCCGTGCTCCTCGAGCTTGCGCACCACGGAGGCGACCGAGGAGTTCTTCTGGCCCACGGCGACGTAGATACATTTCACGCCGGTGCCCTTCTGGTTGATGATCGCATCGATCGCCACCGCGGTCTTGCCGGTCTGGCGGTCGCCGATGATCAACTCACGCTGTCCCCGTCCCACCGGTACCATGGCGTCGATGGCCTTGAGACCGGTCTGCACCGGCTGGTCGACCGATTTACGTTCGATAACACCGGGGGCGATCTTCTCGATCGGCGAACTGCCCTGGGCCTCGATGGAACCCTTGCCGTCGATGGGTGCGCCGAGGGAATCCACCACGCGTCCCAGCAGGGCCTCGCCCACCGGCACTTCGAGGATACGCCCGGTGCACTTGACCTTGTCGCCCTCGGAGACCGTTTTGTAGTCGCCGAGGATGACCGCGCCGACCGAATCACGCTCGAGGTTCAGCGCCAGACCGTAGAGGCTGTTGCCGAAGTCGATCATCTCGCCCTGCATGACGTCGGCCAGCCCATGAATGCGGCAGATACCGTCGGTCAGACTGACGATGGTGCCTTCACTGCGCGCCTCGGAGGTGGCTTCGAAGCCCTCGATGCGCTTTTTGATCAGCTCGCTGATCTCGGATGGATTTAGTTGCATTACTTGCGTCCTCTTTTAGTGAACCAGGGCGCTGTAGAGCTGGCGCAGATGCTCCACGGCCGATCCGTCAATCACCAGATCGCCCGCGCGGATCACTGCCCCGCCGACCAGGTCTTCGTTCACAGAACAATTCAGTTGCACGTCACGGCCAAGGCGCTGCTTGAGCACGTCGGTGATCGCGGACTTCTGGGCATCGCTCAGCGGCTGCGCGGAAATGACCTCGGCTTCAACCTTGCCTTCGGCCTCGTCGCGGAAATCGTCATAGAGCGCGGCGATCATCGGCAGCTGGTTCAGCCTGCCGTTTTCCGCCAACATGCCCACCAGGTTCTTTTCCGCCTCGCCGATGTCATCACCGCTGGCGCGTATCACCAGTCCGGCGGCATCCTTTCGAGTCAGGCGCGGGTTGTCCAGCAGGCCGCGCATGGTGGGGTTGGCCACCACCGCCGCCAGCAACGCCAGACTTGCCGACCACGCCTGGTAGTCGCCGCTGGACTTGGCCAGCTCGAACACCGCGCGCGCGTACGGGCGCGCCAGGGCGGCATCGCCGCCCAGCGTGTCGTCGTGTTTGCTCGCATCTGCCATGGCCGTCACCTCAGATCCTGGCGACCAGATCTTTGATCAGCTCGTCGTTGGCCGTGGCATCCAGTTCGCGCTTGAGAATACGTCCGGCACCGGCGGTGGCCAGTTCGACCACCTGACCGCGCAGGCTCTCCCGGGCCCGATTGACTTCCTGCTCGATCTCGGCCTGGGCCGCGGCCTTCACCCGGTTGCCTTCGACAACGGCGTCGTTTTTGGCTTCCTCGACGATTTCCGCCGCCCGCTTCTCGGCGCGGGCGATGATCTCGGCGGCCTGCTGCTTGGCCTGGTGCAGGGTTTCGGCGGCCTTTTTCTCGGCCAGTTCCTGTTCGTGTTTACCGCGGTCTGCCGCCGCCAGTCCCGCGGCGATCTTGGCCTTGCGCTCGGTGAGCGCGGCCATGATCGGCGGCCAGACAAACTTCATGCAGAACCACACGAACACGACGAAAGTGATGCTCTGTCCGATCAGTGTCGCGTTGAAATTCATGCTTGCTCCTCGCGCAATCTAAGCGTGGATGAAACGCCGGCGCGCTTATCCACCGACCACGGCGAACATGACGTACATGGCCAGACCGACGGCGATCATCGGCACCGCGTCGACCAGACCCATGACGATGAAGAACTGGGTACGCAGCATGGGAATCAGTTCGGGCTGACGCGCGGCACCTTCGAGAAAGCGGCCACCGAGGATACCGATGCCGACGGCGGCGCCCAGGGCGCCCAGGCCCATCATCAGGCTACCGGCAATATAGAGCAGAGCGTTTTCCATGGTTAATCTCCTAAAAAGTTGATGTTCAAATCAGTGAGAAAGCGAAATCAATGGTGTTCCTGGCTGGCCATATCCAGATAGACGATCGTCAGCGTCATGAAGATAAAGGCCTGCAAGGTGATAATCAGAATGTGGAAGATGGCCCAGCCCAGCTGCAACAGACCGCCAAAGGTGCCCAGCACCAGGCCGCCGCCGTACATCAGCGCGATCAGGATGAAAATCATCTCGCCGGCATACATGTTGCCGAACAGTCGCAACGACAGCGACACCGGCTTGGAAATCAGGGTGACGGTTTCGAGCAGGAAGTTCACCGGAATGAACAAAATCTGAACAAGCTTGTTGTTAGACTGGAACGGCATCAGGGTGAGTTCGCCGACGAATCCGCCCACGCCTTTCATCTTGACGCTGTAATACAGCACCAGCGCGAACACGGTGAGCGACAGCCCGAAGGTGATATTGGGGTCGGTGGATGGAACCACTTTGAGGTGGCCGACGCCGAGCAGACCGGCCACCCAAGGCAGCCAGTCGACGGGGATCAGATCCATGAGATTCATCAGAAAGATCCACACGAAAATGGTCAGCGCCAGGGGTGCGACCAGCGCATTCTTGCCACTGAAGGAGCCGCGCACGCTGTCGTCGATGAACTCCACTATCCACTCGACGAAGTTCTGCCAACCGCCGGGCACGTCGGCCGTGGCCGCCTTGGCCACCAGGCGAAACAGCCCCAGGAACAACACGCCCAGAGCCACGGAGAACAGCATGCTGTCGACATTGATCGACCAGAAACCGAAGCTGGCCGCGTCCTGGGCATTGTGGGCGAACCCCCAATGTCCGGCGTGTTCGTGTCCCTCGGGGAACTTCCCGTAGGTGAGGTTGGTCAAGTGGTGCTTGATGTATTCTGCAGACGTCGTTGCGGACATGGGATTACTTCTTTAACCGTTGCGTTCCGATGATAACCATCACGAGCTGGCCGGCGACAAAACCGATCAGCAGTGCAAGAGGCTTCAGCTTCAAGACACCCAGGCCCAAGGCAAACAACAGGGTGACGACCAGAAACCGCTGAGCAACACATAAAAAAACAGCCGCCAGACTCTGCTGCGGCGTGCGTTGCGGCGCGCGCGCGTCCCGACGGGCGCAGCGCGTCAACAAAAGTGCATTCACGGCCGCAATGCCGCCGCCGAACCCACAGGCACCGGCTGCTAGCGGACTTACGCTGACAAGAAAAACGACTGAAATCGCCGCTACCAGCGCCAGCTGGTACAGCAACAGCCTGCCGATTCCCGTATCCAATAGTGTCTGGCCCGACCCTTCCAAGGAACATCCCGGAGCGCGTGCCCGACCACCGGCACTGGTGGCGTGAAGCGGCCGCGATTATAAGGATCGTCGATGGGTGGGGTCAACATTTTATATATCAGTGTGGGGTATTTCCGCGTTGATCAGTGGATGTGCTCGAGGATTCCGTCGAGTTCATCGAGGCTGTTGTAGCTGATCACCAGCTTGCCCTTGCCGCGCGCGCCGTGCTGCAGCTGCACCGGGGCGCCGACCTTGTCCGCCAAATCCTGCTCCAGACTGACCAGATCGGGATCGCGACGCGGCGGCTGCCCACCGGCCGGGCGGCGGCTGTCGACCAGCAACTGCTTGACCAGGCGTTCGGTGGCACGCACCGAAAGCCCTTTGCGCACCACCTGGCGCGCGGCCTCGACCTGCTGGGCGAGCGGCAGGGCCAGGAGCGCCCTGGCGTGGCCCATTTCAATCTCACCGCGTTGTACCAATGTCTGGGTGGATTCGGATAATTCAAGCAGGCGCAACAGGTTAGAGACTGCGGTTCGCGAGCGCCCGACGGCCTCGGCGGCTTGCTGATGGGTCATTTCGAATTCTTCGATCAAGCGCGCCAGCGCCCGCGCCTCTTCCAGCGGATTGAGGTCTTCGCGCTGGATATTTTCGATCAGCGCCACGGCGACCGCGGCACGGTCGTCCATGGGACGCACCACCACCGGTACGTCCTGCAGGCCCGCCAGCTGGGCCGCGCGCCAGCGGCGCTCGCCGGCGATGATCTCGTAATCGCCGTCGCTGACGGGGCGCACGACGATCGGCTGCACCACGCCCTGGGCGCGGATGGAATCGGCCAGATCCTCCAGGCTTTCCGGGTGCATGTCGACGCGCGGCTGATATTTGCCCCGCCGCAGACGCTCGACGCCGAGCGTGCGCAACTCGCCCTGCACGCCCTCCGGGCTCGCCGCGCTTGGCGTCGGCGCCGCCGCGCCCTCAGCCGGCGGAGGCGTTCTCGCCGGGCCCAGCAGAGCGTCCAGCCCGCGTCCCAGTCCTCGTTTCTTAGCAGCCATAACGTCTCTTCACCTGTGGCGCGGCGACTCAGGCCGCCGGCGTGTCGGGGGTGGACGCGGCGGTGTCGCCGCGGGCGCTGCCGCCGCCCGGCGCGGTCTCCCCGCCGGCGGTGTTCTGGCGTCGCACCAGCTCCGCGGCCAACGCCAGATAGGCGATGGCGCCGCGCGAACCACTGTCGTACTTGAGTATCGGCGCGCCATAACTGGGGGCCTCGGCCAGGCGCACGTTGCGTGGAATGATGGTACGGTAGACCTTGTCGCCGAAGTGCTCAAGCAACTGCGCGGAAACCTCGTTGGCGAGATTGTTGCGCGCATCGAACATGGTGCGCAGCAGCCCTTCGACCTCCAGATTCGGATTGACCGCTTCGCGGATCTGCTCGACGGTCTCCAGCAAGGCGCTCAAGCCTTCGAGGGCGTAGTACTCACACTGGATCGGTATGAACACCGCGTCGGCGGCGGTCAGGGCGTTCAGCGTGAGCATGTTCAACGACGGCGGGCAATCGATGAGGATATAGTCATAGCGCCCGTGCACCGGCCGCAGGCGGCGACCGAGGCGGCTTTCGCGGCCGTCTTTCTGGATCAGTTTCACTTCCGCGGCGGTCAGATCGCCGTTGGCCGGTATCAGATGGTAACCCGCCGCTGCGGCGTCGACGATGATCCGCTCCAGCGGATCTTCCTCCAGCAACAGATGGTAGGCGCTGAGCTCCAGTTCGCGCTTGTCCACCCCGCTGCCCATGGTGGCATTGCCCTGCGGGTCGAGGTCCACCAGCAACACCCGGCGTTGGGTGGCCGCCAGCGAGGCGGCCAGGTTCACGCAGGTGGTGGTTTTACCCACACCGCCCTTTTGATTGGTGATGGCGAGGATGCGCGTCATCAGGATCGTTCAGCCTTTGTTATCCAGCCACAGCAGGTGGCGTTGGGCTTCCAGTCCGGGAATCAGCAGCTGCCGGTATTGCAATTGAACCGCTCCCGCCGGGAAGGCTTTCATTTCCGCTTCGGGCAACGTGCCCTTCATGAACAACATGCGTCCGCCCGCGGACAACAAGTGGTGCGACTGGCGGTACAGTTCATCCAGACTCGCCACGGCACGGCTGATCACCATATCAAAAGCGCGCCCCGGCTGGTACTCCTGCATCCGCGACTGCACCACCTGCACGTTGTCGAGCGCCAACTCGGCCACGGCCTGACGGACAAACCGGATCTTTTTCGCGTTCGCGTCGAGCAACGTGACGCGCAGTCGCGGCCGCGCCATGGCCAGCGGCAGGCCGGGCAGCCCGGGGCCGGTACCCACATCCAACAGCCGCTCGCCGGGCAGAAACGGCACCACCGCCAGGCTGTCCAGAATATGGCGCACCACCATCTGCCGCGGATCGCGCACGGCGGTCAGGTTATACGCCTGATTCCACTTCGCCAGCAGCTCCACGTAGCCCAGCAACTTGCGCCGGGTCTCGGCGTCCAGCGCGAGCCGCAGTTCCCGGGCGCCCTGGTCCAGAACGTCCTGCAGTCCGGGGTCCGACACCGGCGCTGCGGTCAGGCGGTACGCCGCGCCGCCGGCGCGGTTTTTTTCAGGTGGATCAACAACAGCGATATCGCCGCCGGGGTCACGCCGGGAATCCGCGCCGCCTGACCGATCGTCTCCGGCGCAACCTGGCTGAGTTTCTCGCGCACTTCGCTGGACAGGCCGCGCACCTGCGCATAGTCCAGGGTCGCGGGCAGGCGCTTGTGCTCATAGCGCTGATGACGTTCGATCTCCTCTTGCTGGCGCGCGATATACCCCTGGTAACGGGCCTGGATCTCCAACTGTTCGGCGACCTTGGGGTCGGCGGTGCCGGGTCCGATGCCGCTGAGCGACATCAGCCGGGCGTAGCTCAGTGTCGGGCGCCGCAACAGATCGGCGACCCGCTGTTCCGTGGTCAGGGGTTCATCGCACTCCCGCGCCAGCTGCGCGGCCACAGGTGAACCCGGACGGACCCATAACTCGTGAAGTCGCCGCTGTTCGGCGTCGATCGCCTCGCGTTTGGCACAAAAGCGCCGCCAGCGCCGATCTCCCACCAAGCCCAGTTCGCGCCCGATCGGGGTCAGGCGCAGGTCGGCGTTGTCCTCGCGCAGCAGCAATCGGTACTCCGCCCGGCTGGTGAACATGCGATAGGGCTCGGCGGTGCCACGGGTCACCAGATCGTCGATCATGACACCGATGTAGGCCTGGTCACGGCCAGGGCACCAACCTTCCAGTGCCTGCGTGCGGCGGGCGGCGTTCAGGCCCGCCACCAGTCCCTGGGCCGCGGCCTCTTCGTAGCCCGTGGTGCCGTTGATCTGCCCGGCGAAGAACAAACCCTCGATATGCTTGGTCTCGAGGGTCGCCTTGAGATCGCGCGGATCGAAGAAATCATATTCGATGGCATAGCCGGGGCGGGTGATGACCGCCCGTTCGAAGCCGGGAATGGAGCGCACCAGTTCGTACTGCACGTCGAAGGGGAGGCTGGTGGAAATCCCATTGGGGTAGATCTCGCCACTGGCCAGCCCTTCCGGCTCGACGAAGATCTGGTGCGAGCTTTTATCGCCAAAGCGAACGACCTTGTCTTCGATCGACGGGCAGTAGCGCGGTCCCACGCCCTCGATGACACCGGCGTACAGTGGGGAGCGGTCGAGACCGGCACGGATGATTTCATGCGTGCGCGGCGTGGTCGCGGCGAGGTGGCAGCTGACCTGGCGTGGGTGTTCGTCACCGCTGGCGAGAAAAGAAAAGCTGGGGACGGGGTCGTCACCGGGCTGGGGTTGCAAGCGGCTGAAATCGATACTGCGGCGATCGATGCGCGGCGGCGTGCCAGTTTTCAGCCGCTCCACCCGCAAGGGGAGTTCGCGCAACCGGGCAGCCAGCGCGTTGGCCGGCGGATCCCCGGCCCGTCCGCCGAGGTAATTGGCCTCGCCGATATGGATACGCCCACCGAGAAAGGTGCCAACGGTCAAGACCACGCAATCGGCAAAGAACCTGAGCCCCATGCCGGTGGACACGCCGACGACCTGGTCGCCGCTGACCAGCAGATCCTCGACCGCCTGCTGGAACAGGGTCAGATTGGACTGTTGTTCCAGCGCGCCGCGGATCGCCTGCCGGTACAACTGGCGGTCGGCCTGGCAGCGCGTGGCGCGCACCGCCGGACCCTTGCTGGCGTTGAGGCGCCGGAACTGGATACCCGCGACATCCGCCGCTCGGGCCATGGCGCCGCCGAGCGCGTCGATCTCCTTCACCAGATGCCCCTTGCCGATGCCGCCGATGGCTGGGTTGCAACTCATCTGGCCGAGCGTCTCGATATTGTGGGTCAGCAGCAATGTCCTGGCGCCGGCGCGCGCCGAAGCCAGCGCCGCCTCGGTGCCGGCATGACCGCCACCGACCACAATCACCGCATATCTGTGCGCAAAGTCCATCATCCGCTACGCCTTGGGCGCCCTGCAAAAAGACGTGGAATGATACCCCATTTTGACATGCTCCACGTGAAGTGGCGCCGCCACCCCCTCGCGTACTCCCAGGGACGGATCATGTTCCCGCCGGCGATCGAGACGCGACCGCAATGGCCCGGAACCAGAGGGCGCAGGTCGCCGACGGGCGCAAGCCATCGGCAGCCAAAAACCGAATGTGGGCGAAAGCGTCGGTGGCCGAGACCGGCGGTCTGCGGCGGCGGCAAGGGTAATTTTGCCGCCGCAGACGCCTAGCGGATTCCGTTATCTGAGAAAAACTGGATGCTACCCTAAAAAAATACCTCACAATTTATTCAGGCAATTATATTAAATATTTTATTTTCAATGAGATCTATCAATTCATCCGCACCCGCCTGAACGCTATAGCGCCGAACCAAGGTTGCAAAGGCCGACTCCCGAAGCCGGGCTGCAAGGTCTGGCTGGTCCCCAAGACGGGCCAGTTGTTCGGCGGTGTCGGCGGCGGCGTCGACCGCTGCAAACAGAACCTGCTCTTCGGCGGCGAACATGCCCTGGTGCCCCGGATTGGCCGCGAGCACCATGGGGACGCCGGCGCGCGCCGCCTGCAGGGGGGTCAAACCGAAGGCGTCGGAGCGCGCTGGTACGCACAGGATGTCGATGCCTGCCAGAAAACGCTCCACGTCTTTCACCCAGCCGGGAAAACGCAACCGACCCGTCAAACCCCGCGCGGCAGCCCGCGCCTCGAGCCGGGCGCGCTCCTCGCCATCGCCCCCCAACCAGGCCTCGAACGGATAACCGCGCTGCTGCAACAGACCCAGGGCGTCGACGAATACATCGAATCCCTTGACCGGATCGAAACGCCCCAGGGCGGCGAAGCGCACCGGCTCATGGGGCCGCCAGGGCGGCAGCGTCGTCGTGGAGACCGAGATCATGTTCGGAACGACGAAATAAGGCTTGCCGCCGCTGGCCGCGCCGAAGCGGGCGCCGATATCGGCGTTCAAGGCGAGACAGACGTCCGCCGGCAGCAGCCGCTGGACTTTCGGACTATGGCTTACGGCGACCAGGGGCACCCCGGGGGGCAGGGCGCGGCGGAGCAGCGCCACCGAGCGGCTGCAGTGCGCCAGGGCCATATCCGGCGGCGATGGCAGAAAGCGGCGCCGCTGGCGCCAGGCGGCGAGAAGATCGTAGTGACCATGGTTGGCCAGGTGCTCCACGGCCGCCCCCGCAGGCACCGCACTCAGATCCGGTCGCGTACGGGAATTGACCAGCAGCGACACGCGGTGACCGCGCCGCAGAAACAGGCGCGAATAGTCACACACCACCTGCCACCGCCCGCCCTCGGCCGGCCCCAGTACGCAGTTGAGGATATGCATCGGCTAGCTTGGGTTGCCTGTACCGGGGTTTACTATACGCCTGCGGCGCGAAAAGAGGACCGGGCGCCCAGCGAGCCTGGTCGGCCGGAATAAGTCGCTGATGGGAGAAGGGGAGAGAAAAAGACCGGCGGAGCTCTTAGGGCTCCGCCGGATGCTGCACTTAAACTTAATAGATGGCCAGCAGTTGCACGGTCACACGATTGTCCACTTCGTCCAGAATCTGGTTCGGGACAGCCGAAGAGGCCGCATTCGGTGCCTTGGCGTCGCGGATTTCGTAGTTGACCAGCATACGGGTCTTCTTGTTGAAGAACCACTGGGCACCGATGGTCCAGTTGTTGAACTCGCGTTCCTGGGCATCGATGTTCTTGACCCGATCCAGGTAGTCGTAACGTAGGTCGAGTTCCAGCTTGGGCAGGACCTTGTAGCCGATATCGACATAGTAGCCGGTGGCCTTGCCATCGGGCGAGATGTTGAACGAGGACGTGGCCGTGTCGGCATTGTTGCGGCTGCCAGGCACCGCGCCGCCGTCGGTGCCGGCGAATATCATGCCATCGGCGTCGATGTACTCGGCCGCGGCGCGCATCCGACCCTTGCGGAAAGTGGTGCCGAAGCCCCAGCGCTTGCGATCGAAGTCCTGTTCACCGGCTACGTTGTTGACGAACTGCAGAGTGCGTTTGCCGTTGATGTACCAGCCGAACAACTTCCAGCCTTCGCGCCGCGCTCCCTTGGAGTTGCCGAAGACCTTTTCCGAGGCCCAGTACAGGTAGTAATCCTTGTCGTTGTTGTTGTCCATGCGGTTGATGCCGTTGCCGTTGCCGACCATCGCCGCGTAGCTGTGTTCCCACCCCAGCCAGTTGAACCAGTCGAACACCTGGACGCCGATGTCACGGAAGGCGCCCACCGAACCGTTCGGCCGGTTCGCATCCTGAGTGTTGGAACCGTCACCGTCGAAGAAGCGCTCCAGCAGGAGATTGTCGGTCACCTGGGTGAAGTTGATGTAGTTGAAGACATGGATCGCCTGCAACCCTTCCTCGGCGCCCGGCGTCTTGAACTGGCCGATACGAATCCGCGCATAGGGGATGTGGTTGAGGGTGACGCTGGCGTCGGTGGCCGCCACCGCCGAGTCCGACAACTCGGTGATACCGTTCTGACCCGCCTCGATCAGGAGAAAATAGTTGGTCTTGCTGTCGAGCGGGAAATTCGCGCCGCGCACGCCGATACGCGCCCGGCGCAGCTGGAAGGTGGAACTCGATTTCAGATCGGGGCCGATCTGGTTAAACACGGCGTTCTGGCCGGACCAGGGACCGGCCGGAAGCTTCGAGTTGCTGGTGTAGTTGAATTGAGGCTGGATGAACCCCCACAGTTTGAAACGATCCGTGGAGCCCGCGGGCTCGGTGCCTTGCAATTGCAGCCAGTTGGTCGCGTGGGCGGAGACGCTCAGGCCCGCCAACAGGGTTGCCGCTAACGTTAACAATGATTTCTGCATTAATCCTCTCCCCGAAAATCGGTGATCACTTATATTCGCTGACTACAAACTATCAGGGCTTGATAAGCGTATAGCCCTGGTCGACCAGTTCGATGATACGCACCACGCCCGCGGGTACCGGCTTGGCGTCGCGGTTGAGCTTGGGTTCATGGCCCAGCACCTTGGTCATTTTGCTCATCGTGTTCATGCAGGCGCTGAATTTCACCCCGCTGTCCTCGGCCAGGCGGTCGATGCGGCTTTGGTTGCTGTTGTCGTTGAACAGCAGACGCAGACCCGGTCCAAAGGCCACGATTTCCACGTCCACCTTGTCGGGGCCGTAGTACTTGATCAGATTGCTCGCCACGTTCAATACAAGCGTTTGCTTATATGCGTCTTCATCGCTGATTTGTAGAACAATTTTCTTCTCGGCAAAGGGCTTGTCCTCCGGTGCTGCAAATGCCTGACTGCCGGCGGCCAGGCAAAACAGGGCCATCAGCCAGGCCCAGGGTTTGATGAAACGTTTCATTAAAATCCTCCTGCAAATGCTTGTTGATGCCATCATCCGGCAAAATTCCGGGGTCAGAACCTAGAGAAGTTCATCGCCGGATTTATTCCCGAAATATTTCTGCCGAAAAAAAAGAAATAAATCGGCCCATCGGTGCATCTATCCGTTATGAAGCTAATAGAACGCCTGTGCCAGGCCACGTGCCAGCGCAAACAAATCGCCGCCGCGCGCCCACGTCTGTTCCGGGTGGCGCTGGCCTGGTGTGGAGACGCCATGCTGGCGGATGATCTGGTCCAGGAGGCGATGGCCCTGGGTCTGCAGAAGGTCCACCAGCTACGCGACCCGCAGCGTCTCAACGCCTGGCTCTACAGCATCCTGAACAACTGCTGGAAACAGTATCTGCGCTGTAACCGGCCGCACGAGGACCTGGACGAAGGACGGGCCTGCGAAGACCCCGCGCCGGATGCCGAGGTGGGCCAGCTGCAAACCGTCGCCCGGGTACGCAACGCTGTGGCCGGCTTGCCGGCCGAGCAGCGTCGGGTGCTGGCGCTGGTGGATCTCGAGGGGCTCGCTTACAACGAGGTGGCGGCCATCCTGGACATTCCGATCGGCACGGTGATGAGCCGATTGCATCGTGGCCGCAAGTCGCTGCTGGCCAAATTGGAAGCGCAATCGAGTGCAGTAATTCCGGGGCGCGTTGCGGCCCTAAAGAGGGTGAAGTGATATGCAATCCCAGATGCACCTGGACGACTTGACGCTCAACGCCTACGTGGACGGTCAGCTCGTCGCGGAACAGGAACGGGAAATCCTTGCGGCCATGGAGCACGATGCCGGCGTGCGCGAGCGGGTCTGTCGGCTGCGCCGCGCCAAGGACTGGATGCGCACCGGTTTCGCGGACGCCATGCCGCCCTCGCCGCAAGACGTGACGCCCATCCCCAGGTCTTTTCGCATCGGCAACAGCGTCGCCGCCTCGCTGATGGCATTGGCGCTGTTGTGCGGTGGAGCGTTGTTCGGCTATACCATTGCGGATCGCCAACCGAACGTTCCGCAACCGCTGGCGCAGCAGCAGAATTTCGACCGTGTATTGTTGCATCTGGACAAGTCGGGCGACGACAACTTCGCCGCCGTACTCGACTACGCGGAAAAGTTTCTCGCCTCCCATGCCGCCCGCGGCGCGGAAGTGGAAGTGGTGGCCAATGCCGGGGGCATCGATTTGATGCGCCAGGGGGGCTCGCCCTATGCCGAACGGGTGCGGGCCTTGCAGCAAAAATATGCCAATTTGCAATTCATCGCCTGCGCCAATGCCATCCGCAACCTGCGCCGGGAGGGTGTGGATGTCAGTCTGCTTAACGGCGTACACGGCGGCGAAACGGCTGTCGATCACATTGTCGCCCGGCTGCAACAAGGCTGGCGCTACGTCAAAGTCAGCGATCTGCCGGGCATATAGCGTCGCTGCGCGAACCGGTTTTCCTCCAGTCCGTATCTTCTCCCCGCTTCTGCGGGGATTTTTTTATTTGCCGATACAAAAACTGGAGAAAATCTCGCCCAGCAGATCCTCGTTGGTGAACTCACCCGTGATCTGCGCCAGCTGCAGTTGCAGCAACCGCAATTCCTCGGCAAGCAACTCGCCGCTGTCGCCATCCAGACAAGCGAAAGCCCGCTTGACGCCTGCATCCGCCTCGCGCAGCGCCTGGTGGTGGCGCCGACGGGCGCTGAAGCCGTCCGCGGCGCTCTCCTGGTAGCCCATGACCGTTTTGAGATGCTCGCGCAGGGCATTCATCCCGGCGCCGGTTCGCGCGCTCAAAGCCACCCGCGTCACCCCGTCGAGCTCGACGCTGCCGGGCTCGGCGCCGCTGAGGTCGATTTTGTTGTAGACGTGAGTGCACGGCAGCGCCTGCGGCAGCCGCGCCAGCAAGCGTTCGTCCGCTTGATCGAGTCCGACTTGAGCGTCGACCACCAGCAGAATTCGATCCGCCTGCTCAATCTGCTGCCACGCGCGGCGCACACCTTCGCGCTCGACCGGATCGACGCTTTCGCGCAAGCCCGCGGTATCGATAATGTGCAAGGGCAGACCGTCGATCTGGATATGCTCGCGTAACACATCCCGGGTGGTACCGGCCACCGCGGTGACGATCGCCGTTTCCCGTTGCGCCAGGGCGTTGAGCAAACTCGACTTGCCCACGTTCGGCTTCCCGGCCAGCACCACGCTCATGCCGTCGCGTAGCAGGCACCCCTGGCGCGCACCGGCGAGCAATTCCCCGAGTTCGTCGGCGAATCGCTGCAGCCGCTGACGCACCTTACCGTCGCTGAGAAAATCGATGTCCTCGTCCGGGAAATCGATGGCCGCCTCGACAAAACAGCGCAGCTCCACCAGCGTCTGGGTCAAGGCGTGGACCCGCCGGGAGAACTCTCCCTGTAGAGAGCGCACCGCCGCGCGCGCGGCGCTGGCCGTGCTGCTGTGGATCAGATCGGCGATCGCCTCGGCCTGCACCAGATCCAGCTTGTCATTGTGGAAGGCGCGCGCGGAGAATTCGCCGGGCAGCGCCTGGCGGGCACCCAGCTCGAGCACGCGCGCCAGCAGCAGATCGAGCACCACCGGACCCCCGTGACCGTGCAACTCCAAGACGTGTTCCCCGGTAAAAGAGTGGGGCGCGGGAAAATACAGGCACAGGCCGGTATCGATGGTGTCGCCGTTGGCATCGGTGAAGCAATGCAACTGCGCCTGACGCGGCGCCGGTACGGTGCCCAAAAGGTGTTCGGCCAGCTGCGGCACCCGCTCACCCGAAACCCGCACGATGCCGACGCCGCCGCGCCCGGGCGGGGTGGCGATGGCCGCGATGGTATCGGCAGCGGCGGCTATCGCCATCACTCAGCTCGCGCCCCGGCCGGTCGCGCTATCCGGCGGCCGCTTCCACCCTGCGGGTAATGACATACTGCTGAGCGATCGACAGCGTATTGTTGACCACCCAGTAGAGCACCAGGCCGGAGGGGAAGAACGCAAAAAATACAGTGAACACGACGGGCAGCACCATCATCACTTTAGCCTGCATGGGATCCATCGGCGCGGGATTGAGCTTCTGCTGGATCAACATGGTCACGCCCATGATCAGCGGCAGAATAAAGTAGGGGTCGGGACTGGAGAGATTCTGTATCCACAGCATGAACGGCGCCTGGCGCATTTCCACACTCTCCAGCAATACCCAGTAGAGCGCGATGAACACCGGAATCTGCACCAGTACCGGCAAACAGCCGCCCAGAGGATTGACCTTCTCCTTTTTGTACATGTCCATCATCGCCTGGTTGAGCTTTTGCTTGTCGTCGCCATAGCGCTCCTTGAGCGCCTGCAAGCGGGGCGCCAGCTTGCGCATGTTGGCCATGGACTTGTAGCTGGTCTCGGACAATTTGAAGAAGGCCAGTTTGATCAGGATGGTAAGGAATACGATCGACCAGCCCCAGTTGCCGACCAGGCTATGGATTTTTTCCAGCAGCCAGTAGATCGGCTCGGCGATGAAGGTCAACTTGCCGTAATCGACCGTCAGCTCCAGGCCGGGCGCCACCGCTTCCATGCGATGTTGCAATTTCGGACCGACGAACAGTCGTGCCTCGCGCGTCTGCTGCGCGCCGGCCGCGACGTTCATCGAGGGCCCGATCATGCCGATGACATAGCGCTCGCCCGGCAGGGCCCGGCTGTAATACCGCTCCGGCTGATCGCCGGGCGGAATCCAGGCGCCGACGAAGTAGTGCTGTATCATCGCGGCCCACCCACCGGTGATTTCGCGGTTGAGGTTGCCATCCTGCATGTCGGCGAAACTGATTTTCTGATATTTGTCCTGCGGACTGTAAAGCACACCCCCGGTATAGGTGTGCAGCAGCCGGCTGGTGGTCTTCAGCGGCGTGCGCTGCAACTGGTAGTAAGGTTGCGCTTTCCAGGCTTCGCTGCCGCTGTTGCGGACCTGAAATTCAACGTCGATGACATAGCTGTCGCGACGGAAACGGTAGATCTTGGTCACCTCCAGACCCTTGCCGTCGTTCCAGCGCAAAGGGACTTCGATCACGTCGTCCTTGGCGCCCAAGCGGTAATCCAGGCGTTCGGCGCTGAAGGTCGCGTGATGCGTGGGTTCCGGGCCTTTTGCCGCGGAGCGCAAGCCACTTTGGGCGATGAACAGTTGTTCCTGGCCGGCCTCCATCAGCTTGAATGGCGGGCTGTCGGGCTTCAGGGAAACCGGATACTTGAGCAGATCCACTTCGCGCAGGTCGCCACCGCGGGTGTCGATCAGCGCGCGGAACAGGTCGGTCACGACCTCGATTTTCTTGCCCTCGGGAAGAACCGGGGTCTGGCTCACGCCGGCCTGCGGCAGACTGTCGTCATGGGTCGTGGGAAGGTCCGTTTCCGGCGCTGGGGCGCCCTCGGGTGCCGCTTGCGATACCGCGCCGCCAGGCTCGGTCGACTGCGGCTGCGGCTGCGGCTGCGGGCCATAGTCCTGCATCCAGGCCTGCCAGATGAGTAAAACCAGAAACGAAAGAGCGATAGCCAGTAAAACGCGGGGATTATCCATGGGTCTGTTCGGGGACGTCTGTTTTTCTCGAAAAGGTTTTGCGGGTTTCGGGAACCGGGTCCCAGCCCCCGGCATGCCAGGGATGACAACGACCGATACGCCGCAGCGCCAGCCAACCGCCGCGCAAGGCACCGTGACGCTCGATCGCCACCAGTGCGTAGGCCGAACAGGAGGGCGTGAAGCGGCAGTGGTTGCCGAGCCAGGGGCTGACGAGCAGCCGGTAGCACTTAATCAGCAGAATGAGTGGAGTGCGCATGCGCGGCAATTGTACGCCAGTGGTTGTCCAGTGTGCGGAATATCTGTCGGTTGCTGCGGTCGCTGATGCCGGCGCGCACCAGTACCACCAGGTCGGTGCCGGCGAGCAACGCCTGTCGCAGGCGGAAGCTTTCCCGGACCAAGCGTTTTACCCGATTGCGTTTGACGGCGTTCCCAGCGGCGCGAACGGAAACCACCGTGCCGAGCCGGGGGTGCTGCAGGCCGTTACCCGCCGCCAGCACGGTGATCAGCCGATCTCCGGCCTTGTGTTCGCACTGCTTGAAGACCCGCTGGTACTGGGCTGCTGAAAGCAAACGACAGCCGCGGGGATAACGCGTCGGCACCAGTGGGCTGTGCGCCGAAGAATCAGGCAGAGAGGCGAGCGCGACCCTTGGCGCGACGGGCCTTGATCACCAGACGACCGTTCTTGGTCCGCATCCGGGCCCGGAACCCGTGGTTGCGCTTGCGCTTGAGGTTGCTGGGCTGGAATGTTCTCTTCATGGCGCAATCGTTCCCAATGACAGTTGAAAGCCCGCTGCTGGGCGGGCCGAATCAGGCCGCGCAGATTACTGGTTTTGGCCTATCGCTGTCAACCTCGGCATCGTCGCCGCGGCCTTTTTGTTGTGGATAACTGGGTGTGTGCGCGCTAGACTGGTCGGCCCCCACCGTAACACAGTTTTGAACAGGAACTATCTTGCAAGGCTCACTCTGGCAACAATGTCTGGTGCGGCTCGCTAACGAGTTGCCGGAACAACAGTTCAACACCTGGATCCGCCCGTTGCAGGCGGTGGAGAGCGGAGAGCTTCTTAAGTTATTGGCTCCCAACCGTTTTGTGCTCGATTGGGTCAACCAGCACTATCTCGCCGAGATTCAGCAGTCGCTGGCGCTTCTCGACGGTGGGGAAAAGATTCGCATCCGCCTGGAAATCGGCTCCAGTCAGTCGGTCGATGGCCCCACGGCCGCGGGCTGCGACACCCCGAGGGCACCGTCCAAGGAGCGACGTCAGGAGCGGCGGGGGCTGCCGCGGGGTAACCTCAATCCGGCCTTCACTTTCGACAGTTTCGTCGAGGGTAAATCCAACCAGCTGGCGCGGGCGGCTTCCATCCAGATCGGCGAGAACCCCGGCAGCGCCTACAATCCGCTTTTCATCTACGGTGGCGTCGGCCTGGGCAAGACCCACCTGATGCACGCGGTGGGCAACACCATCGTGGCCAACCGCCCCGAGGCCAAGGTCGTCTATCTGCATTCCGAACGCTTTGTCGCCGACATGGTCAAGGGACTGCAGCACAATGCCATCAATGAATTCAAGCGCTACTATCGCTCGGTCGACGCATTGTTGATCGACGATATTCAGTTTTTCGCCGGCAAGGAACGCTCCCAGGAGGAATTTTTCCACACCTTTAACGCCTTGCTCGAAGGCCAAAGCCAGGTCATTCTCACTTGCGACCGCTATCCCAAGGAAGTCGATGGCCTCGAGGAGCGCCTGAAATCCCGTTTTGGCTGGGGGCTGACCGTGGCCATAGAGCCGCCCGAGCTCGAAACTCGGGTCGCGATCCTGGTCAACAAGGCTTTGCAGACCAACGTCGAGCTACCCAGTGACGTGGCCTTTTTCATCGCCAAACGGATCAACTCCAACATTCGCGAACTGGAAGGTGCTCTGAGGCGCGTCATCGCCAGCGCGCGCTTCACCGGGCGCACCATCGATCTGGCTTTCACCAAAGAGTCCCTGCGCGATCTGTTGGCGCTGCAGGACAAACTCGTCTCGGTGGACAATATCCAGAAAACCGTCGCCGAATACTACAAAATAAGGGTGACCGATCTGCTTTCGGCGCGCCGCACGCGCTCGATTACGCGTCCGCGTCAGATTGCCATGGCCCTGGCCAAGGAGCTCACCAGTCACAGTCTGCCGGAAATCGGTGAGTCATTCGGCGGTCGCGATCACACCACGGTGCTGCACGCCTGTCGCAAGGTCAGTGAGCTGAAGGAATCGGATCTGCGCATCGCCGAGGACTATAGCAACCTGTGCAGGAAGCTCACCACATGATGTGGATAACAGGTGCACAAATTTGCCGCCCCGAGGTTTTCCGATATTATCCACAGGTGGCGAACAGGTTGCCGGCGTGCTTACCCAGCGGGCCGGACCGTTTTTAAGACTTGATTTCAAAACCGAAACGGCAAATTATCCAGCGCACCAAGGGCGCTTAACTATAACAACCAGGGATATATAAAAGGATATATATTCAATGAAATTCACCGTCGATCGGGAAATATTGCTGAAACCCCTGCAGCAAGTTATCGGTGTTGTCGAACGTCGCCAGACATTGCCTGTGCTGGGTAATCTGTTACTGGTGACGGGCGACAACGGTCTGACAATGACAGCGACCGATCTCGAGGTGGAAATCCAGTCGCGCATCGACATCAAGGTCGAGAGCGGCGGAGAAATCACATTGCCCGCGCGCAAGCTGGTCGACATCTGCAAGGCGTTGCCGGAGAACTCCAGCATCCAGTTCAGCATTAAGGACCAGAAGGCGCAGATCCGTTCCGGTAAGAGCCGCTTCACCCTGGCGACGCTGCCAGCGGCGGATTTCCCGCTGGTGGAGTCCATCAAGGGCGAGAGCAGCTTCTCGATTGCCCAGAACAAACTGAAGGAACTCATCGAGCGGACCCAGTTCTCCATGGCGCAACAGGACGTACGCTACTACCTCAACGGCCTGATGCTGGAGTTGGCCAAAGACCAGATACGCGCGGTTGCCACCGACGGTCACCGACTGGCTCTGTGCGACATGCCTGTCGATATCAAGCCGCAGGAGAAGCGCCAGGTCATCGTGCCGCGCAAGGGGATTCAGGAATTGATGCGCTTGCTGGAAAGCAATGACGCCGCGGTGCAGGTGGAAGTGGGGAGCAACCATATTGGTGTCCGCAGCGCCGATATCCGTTTTACCTCCAAGCTGGTGGACGGGCGCTTCCCCGATTATGACCGTGTGGTCCCCAAGGGTGGTGACAAACGGGTGGTGGCGAACCGTGAGTTGCTGCGCCAGGCGCTGTCACGGACGTCGATCCTCTCGAACGAGAAATACCGCGGTATCCGTTTGAATATTGATAAAAATTTTATTAAAATTCAAGCACATAATCCGGAACAAGAAGAGGCGGACGAGGAGTTCGAGGTCGAATATAACGGCAGTAACCTGGAAATCGGCTTCAATGTAACCTACCTCCTGGACGTGTTGGCCAGCGTGCGCAGCGAGAATGTCGAAATCACCCTGAGCGACTCCAACAGCAGTTGCCTGATGCGTGAACCCGGTAGTGAGCAATACCGCTATGTGGTCATGCCCATGCGCCTCTAGGCTCCGGCGTTGCCGGAGCCGCGCCCAAGGGGCGCACGTTCTTATCGATGCCCATCCATTCGCTGTCGCTCAATCGTTTTCGTAATCTCGACGCCGTCGAACTAGATTTTTCTCCCCGGCTTAATCTTCTGGTTGGCGATAATGCCGCCGGCAAGACCAGCTTTCTTGAGGCCTTGTACGTCCTGGCTCGGGGGCGCTCATTTCGCTCTGCGCAACTCGATCGGCTGATCCAGTATGGCGGTGACAGTTTTCAACTCGTCGCCCGCTGGTCGGGGAGCGACGGGCGGACGGTTCCGGTGGGTATTCAAAAGTCCGCTGACAAACTCATCTGCAGAATCGACAGTTCTCCGATCAAGCGGTTGTCTGATCTCGCGACGCTGATCCCGGTCCATTGGCTGGGAGGAAACCTGCATACCCTGGTGGAAGACGGACCTGCCCATCGGCGGCAATTCCTGGACTGGGGAATGTTTCACGTGAAACATGACTACATTCAGTTATGGAAGCGGTTTAACAAATTGCTGAAGCAACGAAACGCTGCGTTGCGCCAAGGTGCGGCCCCCGGGGAGATTCAAGCCTGGAATCCGGACCTGGCGGGGGTGGGTGAACAGCTACATCAAGAGCGAAAGGCCTATTTGCACCGGTTGACCCAGATTCTGGATGGCACCCTTTCCGACGCTCTGCACCTGCCGGCCGTCACTATTCATTACCGAAAGGGCTGGAAAGACGAGCTTTCCTATTTGGAAGTCCTGAATCGGGGCTTATCGACGGACCGGGAATCCCGTTTTACCCGAAGTGGACCTCAACGAGCCGAGATGGTGTTCTCCTGTGCTGGCAAACCCGCGAGCCAGTGTTTGTCCCGCGGTCAACAAAAGCTCTATATTGCCGCGTTGCAGACGGCCCAATCGGTTTTGCTGTATCAGGCTACGGGGAAGCAGGGAATTTTTCTGTTTGATGATCTCGGCTCGGAGCTGGACGCGCAGAATCAACGGCTCTGTATCGCCATGCTAGCTGAGGCTCCAGTTCAAGTATTTGTTACTGTTATAGATTCGTCTTCACTGTCCAGGCTATCACGCGAACAAGCCAAATGGTTTCACGTGAAACACGGGACGGTTGCAGAGGTGGTATAATCCGTTGACTTAGCCCAGAGCGTGACCCCCAATGAGTGACAAGACCAGTTACGATTCCTCCAATATCAAAGTTCTGAAGGGCCTGGATGCCGTCCGTAAACGGCCCGGTATGTATATTGGGGACACCGATGACGGAACAGGACTGCACCACTTGGTTTTTGAGGTGGTGGACAACTCGATCGACGAAGCGCTGGCGCACTACTGCTCGGAAATCTCGGTCACCCTGCATAGCGACAACTCCGTCACCATTGCTGACGACGGTCGAGGCATCCCGGTCGACATCCACCCCGAAGAAGGGCGTTCCGCGGCTGAAGTCATCATGACAGTGCTCCACGCCGGGGGGAAATTCGATGACAACTCCTACAAGGTTTCCGGCGGCCTGCATGGTGTCGGTATTTCCGTGGTCAATGCGCTTTCGGAATATCTTAAGCTCACCATCAAGCGCGATGGCCACATCCACTACCAGGAGTATCAAAACGGCGAGCCCAAAGAGCCCTTGAAGGTGATTGGCGACACCGATCAGACGGGAACGGAGGTCACTTTCCGGCCCAGCCCGGCGATTTTCACCGACATCGAATTTCACTATGACATTCTCGCCAAACGTCTGCGCGAACTGTCTTTTCTCAATTCTGGAGTCCGCATTCGCATTAGCGACGAGCGCTCGGACAAGCAGGATGTGTTTGAATATCAAGGCGGTATAAGGGCTTTCGTCGAACATCTGAATCGGAAGAAGACGCCGCTTCACAGCAATGTCTTTTATTTCACCGGCCAAAAAGATGGCATCGGCGTGGAAGTGGCCATGCAGTGGAATGATTCCTATCAGGAGAACATATTCTGTTTCACCAATAACATTCCTCAGCTGGACGGCGGCACCCACCTGGCCGGTTTCCGCGGGGCGCTGACCCGTACGCTTAACCAATATATGGAGCGGCAGGCGACCAAGAAGAACAAAGTCAACACCACGGGCGACGACATGCGGGAGGGCCTCACCGCGGTGTTGTCGGTAAAAGTGCCGGACCCCAAGTTCTCGTCGCAGACCAAGGACAAACTGGTCTCCTCGGAGGTGAAGGGCGTCGTCGAATCCACGGTCTCAGAGAAACTAGAATCGTACCTACTTGAAAATCCTACAGATTCAAGGGCTATCACGGCAAAAATCGCCGAAGCTGCCATGGCCCGCGAGGCCGCGCGTAAAGCCCGCGAAATGACCCGACGCAAGGGCGCCCTGGACATCGCCGGCCTGCCCGGCAAGCTGGCCGATTGCCAGGAGCGCGACCCCGCGCTCAGCGAACTCTATCTGGTGGAGGGTGACTCCGCTGGCGGATCGGCCAAACAGGGTCGCGATCGCAAGTATCAGGCGATCCTTCCCCTGAAGGGCAAGATCCTCAATGTGGAGAAAGCCCGCTTCGACAAGATGCTTTCCTCGGCCGAGGTCGGCACCCTGATCACCGCCCTGGGCTGCGGTATCGGGCGCGACGAGTTCAATATCGAGAAGTTGCGCTACCACCGCATCATCATCATGACCGATGCTGACGTGGACGGTTCGCACATCCGCACCTTGTTGCTGACCTTCTTCTACCGGCAAATGCCCGAACTGATTGAAAAGGGCTACGTGTATATTGCCCAGCCGCCTTTGTACAAGGCGAAAAAGGGCAAACAGGAACAGTACGTGAAAGACGACGCCGCGCTGCAGGAATATCTGATGCAGGCGGCGCTGGACAAGGCCAGCCTCTATGTTACGGTCGGCGCGCCGGCGCTGACCGGTCCGGGATTGGAGACACTGGTGCGCCAATACATCGCCGTCATGGCCGCGATCAGCCGCTTGGCGCGCCGCTACAACGCCAGCGTACTGGAAAAAATGCTCTACATGCCGCCGCTGCAGGAAATCGAACTGCACGACTTGCACAAGGTACAGGACTGGTGCCGTGAACTCGAGCTACGGCTCAACGCCGATATCAAGCCCGGCGAGCGCTTTCAGTTGGCGCTGAGCGAAGAGGGAACGGAGGGTTTTGTCATTCACGTGCGCAAACTGACCCACGGCATTCTTTCCAGCGAACAAAGTATTCCGGGAGAGTTTTTCGCCAGCGCCGAATACGGCCGCATGGTGGCGCTCGGCGCGCAACTCGACGGGCTGCTGGGAGAAGACGCCTACGTGGCGCGGGGCGAGAAGCAGCAGCCGGTGAGCAGTTTCAAGCAGGCGATGGAGTGGCTGCTGGAAGAGGCCAAGCGCGGTCAGCACATTCAGCGTTACAAAGGCCTGGGCGAAATGAATCCGGAGCAATTATGGGAGACCACCATGAACCCGGACACCCGCCGCATGCTGCAAGTGAAAATCGAGGACGCAGTCGCCGCCGACGAGATCTTCACCACGCTGATGGGAGATCAGGTCGAGCCGCGGCGTGACTTCATCGAATTGAACGCGCTTTCGGCGTCCAATCTGGACATCTAGTCGGGCTCGCGGGTGGTGCCGGGCGGCGATGCGCCGTGTTCATGCGTGCTCAGCGTGGTGATATTCGCCATTTCCGCTTCGATCCAGGATTCAGCTTGGGCGAGAATCTGTTGCGCGGTCTTGTTGGTGCTGGCAATCGGCGGCCCGATGCGCACCTTTATCACCCCCGGTTCCTTGATGAAGCGCCGCCGCGGCCAGTATTCGCCGGCATTGTGCGCCACCGGCGTGACCGCGACCGCGCTGCGTTCGGCCAGTAGCGCGCCACCTATTCTGTAGCGCCCCCGTTTGCCCGGCGCGATCCGCGTTCCTTCGGGAAACACGATGATCCAACGACCCTTGCGCAGGTGCTTGCGGCCCAGTTCCACCAATTGATCGACCGCCTTGCGCCCGGCGCTGCGATTCAAGGCGATGGGGTCCATCATCGACATGCCCCAGCCGAAGATCGGGATCCACAGGAGTTCGCGTTTCACCACCCACGACTGCGGCGTGAACCAGAAATTGAGGGTCAGGGTTTCCCAGGTGGACTGGTGTTTGGCGAACACGATACCCGGGCCCGGACCCACGTTTTCCAGCCCCGCGACTTCATAGCGCAGGTTGCAGGTCAGGCGTAACCAGGCGATCGTGGTTCCCGACCAGGCGCGGGTGATGCCGAAGCGCCGGTTGAACGGTAGCGGAAAACTCAAGAACAACAGCAGCGCAAAGAACACGGTGAAGGTGGCGAATCCCGCCCAGAACAACAACGAACGCACATACAGAATGCCGGTGGCGAAAGTGGAACGCTGAGGGTTCAAGCGCTCGTTACTCCGCACCCATGTCACGAAATTCGGATACCCGGATACGCCCGTCGACCATCCGCGACTGGCGCTTCATCAGCACGTCCATCTTCTTCCAGAATGCGGCGCGCAAATCGAAATCGGCGGCAATCGCGGTGCCGATGAGCAGGATGAGCAGATCGGCGGTTTCTTCACCCAGCTGGGCCTTGTCCTTGCCCTTGGTCACGCAGGCCGAAATCTCGCCCAGTTCCTCGGCCATCAGCGCGACGCGGTAGGTCATGTCCTCGCCGCCGGTGTTCTTGAAGTCGTGTTTATCGTGAAACGCCTGCACCGCCGCAAGCATCGCCTCATAGGAATCGTCGTCACTCATGCGCACCTCAACTTTGCAGCCGCGACAGATCCGCCACCCGCAAGAACAAATCGCCAAGACTCTTTAGCAGCGCCAGTCGGTTGGCGCGCAGCTTGTCATCGTCGACCATCACCATGACGCCGTCGAAGAATCCGTCGACGCTTTCACGCAGCGCGGCCAGCCGTGTCAACGCCGACCTGTAGTCACCCGCTTCCATCAGCGGGATCACCTCTGCTTGTAGCGTGTTCAGCTCCGCGGCCAGCTGTTGCTCGGCCGGCTCACGGAGCAGGCCGGGGTCGACATCCGGCGCCACCTCTGCGGTGTTTTTACGCAGAATGTTGCTGATGCGCTTGTTGGCGGCGGCGAGACTTTGCGCCTGCGGCAGTTCCCGGAAGGCGCGGCAGGCCTGGATACGGCGGTCGATATCGAGCAGGCGCGTGGGGGCCGTGGCGAGCACCGCGTCGACCAGGTCGATGGCGACATCCTGCTCCTGATAATAGCCCCGCAGCCGGTCCATGATGTAGGAGACGACATCGTCGATCGCCGCCTGCGCCTTGAGCTGGCCGTCGTAGGCCGCGGCGGCGGCTCGCAACAGTTCCACCAGATCGACGTCGAGCGACCCCTCCACGCAGATGCGGATGACGCCCAGCGCGGCGCGGCGCAGCGCAAAGGGGTCCTTGTCGCCGCTCGGCTGCTGGCCGATGGCGAATATTCCCAGCAGGCTGTCGAGGCGGTCGGCCAGCGCCACCGCCTGGGCGAGGCCTGTCTGCGGGAGTTCGTCGCCGGCGAAACGCGGCTGGTAGTGCTGCTCGATGGCCTCGGCCACCAGCTCGTCCTCGCCGTCGTGCAGGGCGTAGTAGCGACCCATGACGCCCTGAAGCTCGGGGAACTCGTAGACCATGCTGGTCAACAGGTCGCACTTGCACAGGCGGGCGCAACGCTCGGCCTGGGGGGCGGAAGCGCCGATGGCGCCTGCCACGCGCGCGGCCAGGACCGCGACCCTTTCCTGTTTGTCATACAGGCTGCCGAGTTTTTTCTGAAAGGTCATGTGGCGCAGATCGTCGCGGCGCTGCGCCAGGGACCGCTTGCGATCCTGATCCCAGAAGAATGCCGCGTCCGCCAGACGCGGACGGATCACCCGTTCGTTGCCCGCCTTGATCTGCGACGGATCTTTGCTCTCCAGATTCGCCACGGCGATGAACCGGGCCATCAACGTCCCCTTGTCGTCCACCACCGGGAAATATTTCTGATGGTCCTGCATACTGGAGATCAGCGCCTGCGCGGGGACTTTGAGAAACCCGCGATCGAACTGCCCGGACAGCGCCACCGGCCATTCCACCAAAGCGGTCACTTCATCCAACAACGCCTCGTCGATCAGCGCCGTTCCACCGAGCTGTTGTGCTTGCGCGATCACTTGCCGCCGGATGCGCTCGCGCCGTGACTGATAGTCCGCCAGGACGCAGCCCTCCTGCTCCAGCAGCGGCAGATAAGCCTCGGGGTCGGGCAGAGGCAAGGCCTGGGGGCGCATGAAGCGATGACCATAGGTATTGCGACCGCTTTTCACGCCGAGGATTTCGGCGTCGATCACCTCCTCGCCGAACAACAGCACCACCCAGTGCACCGGGCGCACAAACTCGTCTTCCCGCGCGCCCCAGCGCATGCGCTTGGGGATGGGCAAGGCGGCCAGGGTTTTGCTTAGGATCTGCGGTATCAGCTGCGAGGTGTTCTGGCCGGGTTCCAGGGCGCGGAAAGACAACCAGCTGCCTTTCGGCGTTTCCAGTTGGTCGAGTTCCTCGACACTCACGCCGCAGGAGCCGGCAAAACCGACCGCCGCCTGGGTCGGGCAACCTTCCTCGTCGAAGGCGGCCGCCAACGCTGGACCCCGGCGCACGGTTTCGCGATCGGGCTGCGCTGTCGGCAGCGCGTTGATCCGCAGCGCCAAGCGCCGGGGCGCGGCATAGAAATATACCGTCTCGGGCACCAGTCCCGCTGCGCGCAGCGCCCGATCCATGCCATCGGCGAATGCCTGCGACAAGCCGCGCAGCGCTTTCGGCGGCAACTCCTCGGTGCCGATTTCAATCAGCAGGTCGCGGGTGGCGCTCATGCGCTCGCCGACTCCGCTGCCGCCAAGGGGAAGCCCAGCGCCTCGCGCCGCTGGTAATAGGCCTGGGCCACGGCGCGCGCCAGTGTACGTACCCGCAGGATAAAGCGCTGCCGTTCGGTCACCGAGATCGCGCTGCGGGCGTCCAACAGATTGAAGGTGTGCGAGGCCTTGAGCATCAGTTCATAGGCTGGCAGCGGCAAACCGGCGTCGATCAGGCGCAGGCTGTCCTTTTCGCACACGTCGAACCAGTGGAAAAGCGCCTCGACATTGGCGTGTTCGAAGTTGTAGCCCGACATCTCCACCTCGTTTTGGTGAAACACGTCGCCATACAAGACCTTTCCTTGCGGACCTTCGGTCCAGACCAGATCGTAGATGCTTTCCACGCCCTGCAGGTAGAGCGCGATGCGCTCCAGGCCATAGGTGATTTCGCCGCTTACCGGCCGGCAGTCCAGTCCGCCGACTTGTTGGAAATAAGTGAACTGGGTGACTTCCATACCGTTGAGCCACACCTCCCACCCCAGTCCCCAGGCGCCGAGGGTGGGGGATTCCCAATTGTCCTCGACGAAGCGGATATCGTGCACCAGCGGATCGACACCCAATTCGCGCAACGAGCCCAGATAGAGGTCTTGAATATCGTCGGGGCTGGGTTTGAGCAGCACCTGGAATTGGTAGTAATGCTGCAGCCGGTTGGGATTGTCGCCATAGCGCCCATCGGTCGGACGCCGCGAGGGCTGCACATAGGCCGTACGCCAGGGTTCCGGACCCACGGCGCGCAAAAATGTGGCCGGGTGGAAGGTGCCGGCGCCGACCTCCATATCGTAGGGTTGCAGCAGAACGCAACCCTGGCGCGACCAGTAATCCTGCAGGGCCAGGATCAGACCCTGAAAGGTGCGGACATTAACGGATTTTGTGGCTGTCACAACGGTTGGGACTTATCGTTTTTCAGTGCATCGAAGGCGCGCAGTATAGCTTGGGCAGACCGGGGGATGTAGCGCGCGGGCGGAATAATTAAGACAATAGGGGAAGCGTCAGTTTTCAAGAACTGCAGTCTTGACGTCGATAAGACGCAAGAGGGACTGAAAACCGGGGTGGTCTATGACAGCATTGGTACTGCAACCCACGGATACCGCCCAGTGGCACGCACTGGTGGCGGAAGCGCAGCTGGCCTGCCAGCTGGATCTGGAAGAAACCGTTGAATCCTATCTGGTTTTCATGTTGATGCGCTTCACCGAGCGGGCCGACCTGGTGGCCAGGGCCATGGCGCTGGAATTTCTCGACGCGCAAACGGAGGATTGTCAACAGCCCGACCGATTGCGTGATGTTGGCGACAAATGCCTGCTTTTTTCCGGATTTTTCCCCAAGATCGCCGAAAAACGCCTGGTCCGCGTGAGTTATTTCGTGCGTTTGGGCCGTAGTGCCTACCAGCAATTGGCGCAATTGGTCGACCGCGACGACGACCCGCTGTATACCCGTCTGGCGGCCGCCTTCGTACCGGTAATGGACGTGCTCCAGGCCATGCGCGGGCTGTCCGGTGAGCCCGCCCTGGCGCCTCTGGCGGCCGCGGAGTTGTGGGCCGACACCGGCAGCCGCGCGGCGTTTCGGGCCCTCGACGCGGCCTGCGACGGGTTGCCCGCGCCCGCCGACAGCCGCGGCGACCACTGAGCGCCGCGCCGCGGCAAAAGGCCGTGGCAAGCGTAGCGTATCCCCCACGCCCGCTTGCGCTACAATGAAGGTCGTTTTCCGAGCCTGATCGTCAAAATCCGTATGAACCAACCGCGCAAAGCCGTCGCCCTGATCTCCGGAGGCCTCGACTCCTTGTTGGCCGCCAAGGTGATCCTCGAGCAGGGCGTGCACGTCGAGGGCATCAACTTCTTCACCGGCTTCTGCGTCGAGGGGCACACTCACGCCATCCGCAAAAAGGAGCGCAACCGCCCCAAGCGCAACAACGCTCTCTGGGTGGCCGAGCAGCTGGGTATCAAGCTGCACATTGTCGATATCATCGAGGAATACAAAGACGTCGTGCTCAACCCCCGCCATGGTTACGGCGCCAACCTCAATCCCTGCCTGGATTGCAAGGTCTTCATGGTGCGCAAGGCGCGCGAGTGGATCGAGCGCAAGGGATTCGACTTCATCATCACCGGTGAGGTGATCGGCCAGCGCCCCAAGTCGCAGCGCAAGGACACCATGCCGGTCATCGCCGTGGAATCGGGCGCCGATGATCGCCTGTTGCGCCCCTTGTGCGCCCGCAATCTGCCGCCGACGTTGCCCGAGCGCGAAGGTTGGGTGGATCGGGAGCGCCTGCATGGGTTCGAGGGCCGCAGCCGCAAGCCGCAGATGGCGCTCGCCGAACGCTTCGGTTTCAGCGAGTATGCGCAACCCGCCGGAGGTTGTTGCTTTCTCACCGATGCCCAGTATTCGCGCAAACTGGCCGATCTGTGGCAGGCCCGCGGCGAGCGTCGCTACGAACTGGACGACATCATGCTGCTCAAGGTCGGGCGCCACCTGCGGCCGCGGCCGCACTTCAAAATGATCATCGGTCGTGAAGACGGCGAAAACCGTTTTCTGGAGGGGTATCGTAAACAGTTCACGCATCTGCTGACGCGTAGCCACAACGGGCCGCTGGTGCTGATCGATGGCGAGCCGGCGGACGAGGATCTCGACCTGGCCGCGCGGATCACGGCTCGCTTCAGCCAGGGACGTGACGCCGAGGCGGTCGACGTGGAAATCCACACCCGCGACGGCGCCACCCTCACCCGCCAGGTCAAACCCATCAGCGGCGAACAGATTCCGTCGCATTGGTACTTGTGAGCGAAGTCCAACTCGACGCCCGTCGGCTGTTGTGTCCCCTGCCGGTCATCCGCACGCAGGATCGCATCGAACAACTGCAACGCGGCGATCGTCTCACGGTATACTGTACCGATCCCGGCGCCATTCACGATATTCCCGCCTGGTGCCGGGTGCACGGTCATGCGGTGTTGGAGATCGTGCGTCACGATGAAGAGATCAGGATACGTATCGAAGTGCAGGGTTGATACTGTTGATGAGCACCACCGCCGACAAAACACTGGAGAACAACACCCGCTACAGCCAGGTCCGCAAGGTCACCTTGATCGGTTCGCTGGTGGATTTTCTGCTAGGCGTGGCCAAGATCGCGGTCGGTTGGCTGGCGCATTCCCAGGCGTTGATCGCCGACGGCTTGCATTCGCTGTCCGATCTGGCCACCGATTTCGTCGTGCTCTACGCCGCCAAGCACTCCCATCGGGAGGCCGACGAAGACCATCCCTATGGCCACGGACGGATTGAAACCCTGGCGACCGTCGGGCTGGGGATCTCGCTGGTGGGCGTGGCCCTGGGCATCGGTTACGACGCGGTAAGCCATATGAACGAGCCCGAGCGCCTGGTGGTGCCCGGCGTTCTTGCCCTGGTCGTGGCCGTCATTTCGGTGCTCTCCAAGGAGGCTATCTATCAGTATACCCGCAACGCCGCCCGCCGCCTGCGCTCGAACATGCTGATGGCCAATGCCTGGCACAGTCGCAGCGATGCGATCTCCTCCATCGTGGTGATCATCGGCATCGTCGGGGCCATGATGGGGCATGCGTATCTCGATGCGGTCGCCGCCATCGCGGTGGCGGCCATGATCGCCAAAATCGGTTTCGATCTGGTGCGCGACAGCACCAAGGAGTTGATCGACACCGCGCTGGAACCGGCGGTCGTCGACAGCATTCGCCAAGTGGTGTTGGGTGTGGACGGCGTGCGCGCGCTGCACATGCTGCGCTCGCGGCGCAGCGGCAGTGACGCCCTGGTGGACCTGCACCTGCAGGTGGATCCGCGTATCAGTGTCTCCGAAGGTCATCAGATCGGCGATACCGTGCGTCGCCGTCTGCTCGAGCGGGTCGAGGAAGTCACGGACGTGACGGTACACATCGATCCCGAGGACGACGAACAGCGTTCGCCCTGCGACCAGTTGCCCCTGCGCGGAAAAGTGATCGACAGACTGAAGCAGTATTGGGCTGAAATCGGCATCAGTGACATCGAGGACAGTCAGATAACGCTGCACTATCTCAGCGGACGGCTGCTCATCGATCTGTATCTGCCGCTCTCGGCATTGGATAGCCGGGGCAACGCCGGCGCGTTCATTCGCGCCATAGAGCGGGCAGCGAAAAACGTGCCCGAAGTGAAATCGGTCCAGGTAAGCTTCCGGCCCTAGTGCACCTGAAGGGGGCGCGACGGAGTTTATGCGCACCAAAATAGTGCGCCTAGCGGTTATACGGGTGCTGTTTTTTGCTACAACTTATTGTAAGTAAAAAATTTTCACCCATGGCATAATTCGTGCTCTAACAGTGAGCACTTTATTTTGTTACCCGGTCTACGCCCCTGGTGCGAGGCGCCGGGAGCGAGTGTTAACTGACCCAGCCTAAATCTCGGAGGAAGGTAAATGACGGCAGCCAAGGTTACAAAACTGATGAAGGACAACGGCGTTAAGTTCGTTGACCTGCGTTTCACCGACACGCGCGGCAAAGAACAACATGTGACGCTGCCGGCCGGCGAGATCAACGCCGGTTTTTTCAAGGACGGAAAGATGTTCGACGGTTCGAGTATTTCCGGTTGGAAGGGCATCAACGAATCCGACATGATTCTGATGCCCGATACCGCCACCGCGGTTCTCGACCCGTTCGCCGACGAGTCGACCATGAACCTGCGCTGTGACATCCTCGAACCGAGTACGATGAAGGGTTACGATCGCGACCCGCGCTCGATCGCCCAGCGCGCCGAAGCCTATCTGAAATCCACCAAGATCGCCGACACCGCCTACTTCGGCCCCGAGAACGAATTTTTCATCCTCGACGACGTCCGCTGGGGTGCCAACATGGGTGGCGCCTTCTATAAGGTGGATTCCGACGAGGCCTCGTGGAATGCCGAACGCGTTTACGAGGACGGCAACATCGGTCACCGCCCCGGCATTAAGGGCGGCTACTTCCCGGTGCCGCCGGTCGATTCGCTGCACGACATCCGCTCCGCCATGTGCCTGGCATTGGACGAAATGGGTTGCCCCACCGAGGTGCACCACCACGAGGTGGCCACCGCCGGTCAGTGCGAAATCGGCGCGGCGTTCAACACGCTGGTGCGCAAGGCCGACGAAGTGCAGATATTGAAATACGTCGTCTGGAACGTGGCCCACAGCTACGGCAAGACGGCGACCTTCATGCCCAAGCCGCTGGTCGGCGACAACGGTAACGGCATGCACGTGCACCAATCGCTGGCGAAAAACGGCAACAATCTGTTCACCGGCAAGAAGTACGGCGGGCTGTCCGATATCGCGCTCTATTATATAGGTGGCATCATCAAGCACGCGCGGGCGCTCAACGCCTTCACCAACGCCTCGACCAATTCCTATAAGCGACTGGTGCCGGGTTTCGAGGCGCCGGTGATGCTGGCTTATTCGGCGCGCAATCGCTCGGCGTCGATCCGTATCCCCTTCGTCTCCAATCCGAAGGCGCGCCGCATCGAGGTGCGGTTCCCGGATTCGACCGCCAATCCGTATCTGGCGTTCTCCGCCATGCTGATGGCCGGCATCGACGGCATCCAGAACAAGATCCATCCGGGCGATGCCATGGACAAGGACCTGTACGATCTGCCGCCCGAAGAGGAGGCCAAGATCCCGCAGGTCTGCTACTCCTTCGATCAGGCCCTGGACGCGCTGGACAAGGATCGCAAGTTCCTTACCGCCAGCGGCGTGTTCACCGACGATATGATCGACGCCTATATCGGCCTGAAGATGGAAGAAGTCACCCGTTTGCGCATGACCACGCATCCGGTGGAGTTCGACATGTACTACAGCCTCTAGCCGGCCGACAAGCGGTAGCGAAACGCCCCCGAACGGGGGCGTTTTTTGTTGCGTGTCCTTCGCACCCACAGTAAGGTGGCAGGCAGCAGAACCAGTGGGGGTTCCCCGATGAAGGGTAAAGCCGGCATTCTATTCGCAGCGCTGCTTTGGGCGGCGGCTTCCCCGGCCTGGGCCGCTGTCTACAAGACCGTCGATGAACAGGGAAACGTGGTCTACACCGACGATCCGGCCGGTCACGGCGAGCCGCTCAAACTCCCCCCCCTGTCGACCGTGCCGCCACCGAAGTATCGTTCCAGCACGGCGAGCGCGCCACGCGAAAAAGCCGCCGTTGCCGCGGGCTACGAAACCGTCCAGATTGTCGCGCCCCAAGCGGACGAAACGCTGCGCGACAACACCGGCAATGTCGTGGTCAAGGCGCTGGTGCAGCCGCCGCTGAATGTCGCCGCGGGCGACAGGTTGCAGTATTTTCTCGATGATCAACCCGTGGGCGAGCCGAGCGTAGCCACCCAGACGCTGCTGCCCAATCTGGACCGGGGGGCCCATAGCGTGGCGGTGGCGATAGTCGCGGCCTCCGGCTCGCAAACTCAGCGCAGCAATAGTGTGCGTTTCTATCTGCACCGCCAGTCGATCAACTTCCCCCGTGGCCCGCAATCGACCAACGCGCCACCCCCGCCCGCACCAAAACCCCCGCCCGCACCAAAGTCCACGCTGTCGCGTTGACCGGCGCCCCCACGGGTGAGGCGATATGCACTATAATGGTGCATATCGTGCTCTAGCCTGTGCATCTGCACTTATTGGGATCATTCCAGCCGCTTGATGAATCCCGCGAATTCTATCGAGTAATAGATATTAGTTGTTTTAACTCAGTTAGTTAAGCCCGCCTAGCTGTCCCGCTCGCGGAATGTGCGGGAAGCCAGGAGAGCTGGTTTGGTTTTTGCACTCGGTTGAACATGACAATGCCCGACGATCTGTTGCAGGCCTGGCCCGGCCAATTGCTGGAAACGCTCAACACGGCGGTGATTCTGCTCGACGACGCCCTGCGTCTGACGTACCTGAATCCAGCGGCGGAGAATCTGTTCGAAATCAGCCGGCGCCAGGTCAGTGGCCAGTACTGGCCGGGAATGTTGCAGGCCGAGAAGTCGCTCGGCGACCGCTTGCGCGGTGCGCTGCACGCCCAGGAGCCGTTCACCGAACGCGAATTGGAGCTGCACACCGCCTACGGCCGGCACATCACCGTCGACTGCACCGTGACACCCCTGAGTAACGGAGATTTGCTGTTGGAAATAGTACGGGTAGACAGGCACTTGCGAATCGCGCACGAAGAGCACCTGTTGACGCAACAACGGGCCGCGCGCGATCTGATGCGCGGCATGGCCCATGAGATCAAGAACCCGCTGGGTGGCTTGCGCGGCGCGGCGCAGTTGCTCGAAAGCGAGCTCGAACAACCGGAGCTGACCGAATACACCCAGGTGATCATCGGCGAGGCCGATCGTTTGCGCAATCTCGTCGATCGCATGCTCGGCCCCAACAATGTGCCCGACAACCGTACGGTGAACATCCACCAGGTGATCGAGCATGTGCGCAGTCTGGTCGACGCCGAAGCGCATCCCGGTCTGGAGCTCAAGCGCGAATACGACCCCAGTATCCCCGAGCTGCAGGCCGACGCCGAGCTGCTGGTGCAGGCGCTGCTCAATCTGGTGCGCAACGCCGCCCAGGCGGGCGCGCGCTGCATCACTTTGCGCAGTCGCACCCAACGACAGTTCACCATAGGCCACACCCGCTACAAGCTGGTCATACGCCTGGACGTTATCGATGACGGTCCCGGTATCGCTCCCGACATGCAAAACAAGATCTTCTATCCCATGGTCAGCGGCCGCCCCGACGGGACCGGGCTGGGGTTGTCGATCGCCCAGTCGTTGATCAATCAACACAACGGAATCATCGAGTTCACCAGTGAACCGGGAAACACCCGGTTCACGGTTCTTTTGCCTTTGGAGGTCGCGAATGACACAAGCTGAAAGCGTCTGGGTGATTGACGACGATCAGTCCATACGCTGGGTATTGGAGAAAGCCCTGGAAAAAGCCAGTATGGACGTGAAGAGTTTCGCCTCCGCCAGCGGGATCCTGGAAACCCTGGAGCGGGGTCAGCCCGATGCGCTGATTACCGACGTGCGGATGCCGGGCATGGATGGTTTCGAGCTGCTGGGGAAGATCCAACAGCGGTATCCGGATCTTCCGGTGATCATCATCACCGCGCATTCCGATCTCGACAGCGCGGTGACCGCCTACAAAGGCGGCGCGTTCGAATACCTGCCCAAACCCTTCGATGTCCAGGAAGCCGTCGAGCTCACCCGGCGCGCGGTCGATCACAGCCGTGCCAACAAACACGACGCCCACGCCGCCGCCAAGGAGGAGGTGCCGGAAATCATCGGCGAGGCACCGGCGATGCAGGAAGTGTTTCGCGCCATCGGCAGGTTGTCACGCTCGAACATCACGGTATTGATCAACGGCGAATCGGGCACTGGCAAGGAGCTGGTGGCGCGGGCGCTGCATCGTCACAGCCCACGGGCCGACAAGCCGTTCGTGGCGCTGAACATGGCCGCCATTCCGCGCGACCTGCTGGAATCGGAACTGTTCGGTCACGAGCGCGGTGCCTTTACCGGCGCGCAGACCCAGCGGGTCGGTCGCTTCGAGCAGTCCGACGGCGGCACCCTGTTTCTGGACGAAATCGGCGACATGCCGGCGGAGATGCAGACGCGCCTGCTGCGGGTGCTTTCCGACGGCGAGTTCTATCGTGTCGGCGGGCATACACCGATAAAGGTCAATGTGCGCATCATTGCCGCCACGCACCAGAATCTGGAACAACGCGTCAAGGAAGGCAGCTTCCGTGAAGACCTGTTCCACCGCCTGAACGTGATCCGCATCCACTTGCCGGCGCTGCGCGAGCGGCGTGAGGATATCGGTCTGCTGATGCGTCACTTCCTGAACAGCGCGGCGCGCGAACTCAACGTCGAGAGCAAGACCTTGCTGGCGGAGACCGCGGCGCATCTCAAGCAGCTCGACTGGCCGGGGAATGTCCGGCAAGTGGAGAATCTGTGCCGTTGGCTGACGGTCATGGCTTCCGGCAAGGAAGTCCGTATCGACGATTTGCCAGAAGAGCTTCACCAGCGCCAGAGCGGCGAACTGGCGACCGGACAGGGTTGGGAAGTGGCGCTGAAAAACTGGGCCGATCTGCAGTTGGCCGACGGGCGTGAGGCGCTGCTCGACGAAGCCCTGCCCGCGTTCGAACGCATTATGATCGAATCGGCGCTGGCGCGTACCGGCGGTCGGCGGCAGGACGCGGCGCGCCTGCTCGGTTGGGGGAGAAACACGCTGACCAGGAAGATAAAAGAACTGGCGATGAACGTGGCGCGCTAAGCCTAGAGTTGTGCCGGTTCACAGCGCAAGGCCGCGCCGATGGCCAACAGGCAATGCGCCAGTTCGTCCTCCTCGATGCCGGCCGGGATGTCGACGACCCCGGCGATATCCAGGACCTGCACCTCGATCCCGGTCAGTTGCAGCAACTGCTCGGTAAGCGCCCCGACGCCGCGCGGCGATGCGCACAGCGTCAATTGAGTGATGGGTGCCTGCTGGAAGTGACGGTCGTAATAATCCATCGAGCGTTGCAGTTCCAAGGCCAGTCGTTCGGCCAGTGCGGAGGAGTCGAGCAGTTGCGACCAGCCGAATTCCATGCCCCGGGCCAGATATAGCGTCGCGTCGCGGGTCAAGGTGATCAGGCCGTGGTTGGCGCCAAAGTGCAACAGTGCCTGCCCGTTGGCATCCTGCGGCACCCGCGCGGCGAGGTTGCGCAATGCCAGCTCCGGTATGTCGATCACGCTCAGCTCCACGCCCGCCTCCTGCAACAGCTGGGCGCGCTCCTCCACCACCGAGGCACGCGAGACCACGACGTACAGGCTCTCCTGCACGTTGCGCGCGCCACTGGGTGGTACGTCGAACACGTCCAGGACGGCGTCGTCGATATGGAAATCGATCAGATCGCGCACCTTCCAGCGAATGGCGGCTTTCAGCTCAGCCGCCGGCACCTCGGGCGCCTCCACCAACAGCAGCTGATAGTCTTGCGCCGCGAGCAACGTGGAACAGCGGGTTTTGTCCAGCCGGTACTGGGCCACGGTCTTCTTCAGCAGCGCCGCCAGGCTCTGCTCACCTTCCAGCGGATGAAAGGCGCAATACTCCAGCACCGGTTTTTCGAGTTTGGCGTGGTCGACACAGGCCAGGGCGACGCCCTCGTCATCGGCCACCAGAGCACAGAGGCGACTGCTACGGGACTTGCTGTTGAGTCGAAACACCCTCGATCCTTTGTCGATAAGTGCGCCAAGCGTCGCCGATGTTCGCGCCGCTGTCAATTCGCCACCTGTTCGCGCCAGCGCACCAGCGAGACCCCGCTGGCGCCGCCCCCGCCGCTCAGATAGACGTCGTTGAGATTTTCGCCCCCGGGCGCCGCCGCGCCGATGTAACTCCAGCTGACCCCGTCGTAGTGGATCAGGTTCCAGCCGTTGCGCTGCACCCCGACGGCCCAGCAGTCGGTCGGCAGGCTGCAGTGAACACCCTTGAGGTCGGCACGATGCTTGCCGCTTTTGAGCGAATTTTCTGTCCAACCGCTACCGTTCCAATGCACCAGGACATAGTTGTTTTTTTCCCGGTCGCCGACCGCCCAGCAGTCGTCCACGGCCGCGCAGGACACTGCATTGAGGTTGGCGCGCGCCTTCTTCGGGGCCGGCTCCGTGACCGGCGACCAGGTGCCGCCGCTGTAACGCACAAAGAAATAATCGTTGCCGGAAAGCGCGCCCACGGCCCAACATTGATCGTCGGCCGGACAGTCGATGCCGTTGAGCGCGGACGCGCCGAACCCGGACGGATAGACCTGGGCCCAGGACAAGGAAGCATCGCGCACCGCACCCCACTGGGACACCCCGAAGCAGGTGGCGCTGGTACAGGCCACATCGTTGAACTGGTTGAAGGGCATGAAGACCCAGGTATCCTGCCAGTTGGCGCCGTTCCAGCGTAACGCGGCTCCGAGTTGAAAGAAGGGTCCGATGGCCCGGTAGCCCACCGCCTGACAGGCCGTCGCCGTCAGCGGCGGGCAGGCGACGCCCTGGAGATGTCGATTGGGGGTCACCGAGTACGGCGACCAGGCGGCGCCGTTCCAATGCAGCACGACGCTGTTGTCCCCGACCGCCCAGCAATCGTTGGCGTCGACGCAATGCACGCTGTTGAGGTTTTGGGTGGTGACGCTGGCCACGGCGTTCCAGCTGGTGCCGTTCCAGCGCAGCATGGCGCCGTTGTCGCCGACCGCCCAGCCGTCGCTGCCGGCCAGCCGCAGATCCGCCTGCACCGTGCGTGCGGCGCTGCTCGCCCCCGGACTCAGGGGGGTGATGGTCGCACGGACCTCGATCCGGCAATCGCCGCCGACCAGGAACGCATTGGTGAGCTCGAAACTGCCGCGGCCGACCGCGATGGAGCCCGATGGGCTGAGCGCGACACAGGCCGTGCCCGCGGCGTAGAGCGAGGAGGCGTATTCAACCCCCGATTCCGCCAGGAACAACGCCTCGACGGTATCCTGCTGCGCCGCGGTGTCGATCAAACCGGAGGCGCTCAAACGGTTCAGGGTCTGCGCCAGCGCCGCCATGACGACCAGAATGAACACCGCCCCGAGCAGGGTCACGACCCCTTGCTGCGAGCGGTTCATGAGCGGTTCCTCAATGCGACCCGGCCGCGTTGAGCGTAACGGTTGCCGTTGTCGAGCACCACTTCGAACTCGATGTAGGCGACATCCGCCGTGGTGCTGGCAGGCAGCCCGTCGCTGCGGTAATAGCTGAAACTGAGGCTGCTGAGCTGGTCGGCCAGGGTGAAGACGCCGCCCGGCAGGGTATCGTAGCTGATCTGCAGCAGCGGTGGCGCGGCGCTGAGCGAAACCGTGACGCCGTCGGTCTTGGTGAAGGTGATACTGTCGCCGGCGGTATTCACCGGGGTGGCGATGGCGAACACGCCGCCGCTGTTGTCGATAGCGCGCAGCTCCCTGGCGATGCGTTCGCTGGTGTAGCGCAGATTGTTGACCGTGTACAGCGCCGCATGGGTGTTGTTGTAGGCACGCGCGCCGTTGCTCAGATAAGGCGCGGCCACCGCCGCGAGCAGACCGAGCACGCTGAGGCCGATGACCAGCTCGATCAAACTGAAGCCTTGCAGCCGGCGGCGCGCCATCAGTAGTCCACCAGAACAAAAGTGACGGCGGCCCGCGGCTGGCCGGCCTGGTCCACGCTCACAGCCACCTGCTTGCACACGGCGGTACCGGGACAGGCGGCGCCGGCAAAGGGGGTGATGGTGGTGGTGCGGGTGTAGCCGGCGTAGTCGCCGGTGAGATTTTCCACCAGGTTGGTGGAAACCTCGGCATCGGCGTAGCCGCGATTACGGCGTATCGCCAGCAGGGTCTCGGCCCGCTCCTGCGCCAACTGGGTCGCGGTCTGAATGCGCTCGTCGCCCAACAGACCGATGCCCGCCTGACTGAACAGGCTGAACAGCGGCACCGAGGCGATGGCGACGATCAGCAGCACCGCCACCAGTTCGAGCAGGGTGAAGCCGCGCGCCGCCGGCTGTGGGGCGTAGCGCTTCATTTCACCTTGACCCAGCCGCTGACGGGCGAGACGCTGACCGTGGCGCTGTTGCCGGCGGCGCTGAGAACCCAGTCCCGCGGGGCGGTGATGAGCGCGCCGCTGGGCTCCAGGGGACGACCCAGGCTGTCGTAGTCGAGATTGGTGCCGCTCAAGGTGACACCGTCTGCCAGCTGGAAGCTTTGGCGGATGCCCTGGGGATCGGTGATCACGGCGCCGCCGGCGGTGATGGCGTAGCCGGTGGCGCTCTGGACTTCGACCCGCAGCCGGCGACCCTGACTGAGCGCCAGGCTCTGGGCGTGGCGCAGCGCGCGGGCCACTTCCTCGGCCTGCGGCCCCAGGGTGGCGCCGCCCGGCGACCAGCGCACGGCCAAGGTGGCGCCGAGCATCCCCATCAGCAGCACAACCGCGACCAGCTCAAGGAGGGTGAAGCCGTTTTCTCGTTTGCCGCAACTGGGGCGCATTTCCCTGCCCGAAACAAAAAGGGGCGGGCATCCGCCCACCCCGCCTGGTGTGCGTGTGACCGTTGGCCTACAGGATGCCACCGACGCAGCCGACCGTGTCGGTCGCGGCGGACGTCGCCGTCTGGCAGGTGGTGTCCGTATACGTGCCGATGGTATAGGTCTGATTGTTGATCACCACGTCGATGCCCGTGCCGCCGGCGTTCATTGAGACCTGTTGACCGCCGACAAAGTTGATCAGCTGATTGAGGCGCGGCAACGCTCTGAGTTCGGCGATGGCCATGGCGTGTCCGGTGCGCACGGCGGCGATCGAACCGTTCTGCGCGGCAGTGAGCGCGTCCTGGGACATGTTGACGAAGCGCGGCACCGCCATGGCGCCCAGCAGTGCCAGGATGACCAGCACCGCGACCAGTTCGATTAGAGTAAAACCGCCATGTTTTTTCATCTGTTAATCTCCTGATTAAAGCCCGCTGCCCGCGCGTGGCTACCCTTGTATCGTCAGTTGCTCCTGAGGACTTGAGTTTCTGGGAAGAACGGCTCTTCTCCTCAGAGGCCCTAGCGATGAATCTAACTAATTAATATTAAATGCATATGTAGTAATATAGAATTATAAATTAACCCACCAATATTGGCTTCTATAGAAAAAACCGCTTTTTTTCTGAGAAAGTCATTACAAATTGCGCAATTCGCGTTGGTCCTGACGTGGCGGCGTGCTAGTGCAGCGCCACGCTGGCCAGATCCCACATCGGCAGGAAAATCCCGGCGGCGAGCAGGAACACCAGCCCGGCCAACACCAGCGTCAGGGTGGGTTCGATCGAGGCGCTGAGTTTTTCCACCGCGTAATCCACTTCGGTGTCGTAATAGTCGGCGACTTCGCGTAGCAGCTCGTCGGTGGCCCCGGACTCTTCCCCCACTTGCAGCATCTGCAGCACCAGCGGGTCGAAAATGCCGGCGCTGGCGGCCGTCCTGCTGAGCGACTCGCCGCGCTCGATCCCATCGCGCATCGACAGCACGCGCTCCTGGATATAGTCGTTGCCCAGCGCGCGCGCCACCACCGACAGGCCGGTGACGATGGGGATGCCGGAAGCCTGCACCAGGGCGAACAGGCGGCTGAAGCGCGCCAGCGTCGCCCGATACAGCACCCGGCCGATCAGCGGCAGCCGCAATTGCAGTTTATGCCAGCGATAACGCCCGTCTTCGGTGTTCAGGTAGAGGCGCGTGCCCACCGTCGCGGCGACCACCAGCGCCAGCAGCAATTCCCAGCGATGGACGGTGAAATCGGAGATTGCCACCAGGATGCGGGTGGGCAGCGGCAGGTCGGCGCCGAATTGGGCGAACATATTGGCGAACGCCGGGACCACCACCACATTGATGATGCCGATGGCGGCAACAATGGCCAGCAGCACGAACACCGGATAGCGGGTCGCCGACTTCACCCGGTCCCGGGTGGTCTTCTCCCGCTGCAGATAGGTCGCCAGTTGACGGAAGATCAGGTCGAGCTGACCGCTGGTTTCACCCACCCTGACCAGGCTGACGTAGAAGGCCGAGAAGATCTCCGGATATTGAGCCAGCGAGCTGGACAGATCGCGGCCCGACTCGAGGCTCTGCATCACCCCGCCAAGGCTGGTGGCCAGGGTGCGGTTGGCGCAATTGGCGCTCAGCCCGCCCAGCGCGCTGAGTATCGGGACACCGGCCTTGAGCAGGCTGTGCATTTGGCGGCTGAATTGGATCAGATCGGACAGTTGCACCCGCGGCGGAAACAGCTCGCCGATGTCCATCGACATGCCGCTGGTCGGGGCCACCGGCTGGATATCCACCGGTGTCAGGCCACCCTCGATCAGGCGGGTCGCCGCGAGATCGCTGCTCGCGGCCTCGATGACGCCCTCGATGGCGTCGCCGCGCTGGCCGCGGGCTTTGTAGTGGAAAGAGGGCATGGCCGGCTAGTCGCCCGCGCCGCCCAGGCGCATGACTTCTTCCAGGCTGGTCAGGCCCTCGCGGGCGTAGTCCAGCGCGTTGAGGATCAGCGGGCGATAGCCGGTCTGGGCGCGCGCCGCGCGCTCGAAATCTGCGGGGTTGTTGCGCCGCAGCGCGTCGGCCAGGGTGTAGTCGATTTCCAGCAGCTCGTAGACCCCCATGCGACCGTGATAGCCAGTGTGATTGCATTGATTGCAACCCTCGCCGCGCTGAAAATCTGCGGTGGCGGCATCTTCGCCGTCGAGGTTTTTCAGCCAGGCGGTTTCACTGGCGTTGGGTGCCTGCGGCTGCTTGCAGTGGGCGCACAAGCGTCGAATCAGTCGCTGTGCCATGATCGCCTGAGTCGAGGCCGCCACCAGATACGGTTCTACACCCATGTCGATCAAACGCATGGCAGTGCTCACCGCGTCATTGGTATGTAACGTCGACAGCACCAGGTGCCCGGTCAGGGCGGCGCGCAGGGCGATTTCTCCGGTCTCCAGGTCGCGCATCTCGCCCACCAGAATGATGTCCGGATCGAGGCGCAAGGCGGAGCGCAGGACGCGCGCGAAGCTCAGATCGATACGCGGATTGACCTGTACCTGGTTGACGCGGGGCAGCTGATACTCGACCGGATCCTCCACGGTGATGATTTTCTTCTGCGGTTTGTTCAGCTCGCTCAGGGCCGCATAAAGGGTGGTCGTCTTGCCGCTGCCGGTCGGCCCGGTGACCAGCACCAGCCCGTGCGGCTTGTGGATCAGCGCGCGCAGGCGGGCGAGCATCGCCTCGGGCAGACCCAACTGGGGCAGTTTTCTGATCGACGACCCCTGATCGAGCAGACGCATCACGACCGTCTCGCCGGTTTGCGTGGGGATAGTGGCCAGACGCACGTCGATGTTCTTGTCCAGCACCCGCAGCGTGAAGCGCCCGTCCTGGGGGAGGCGGCGTTCGGAGATGTCGGCATCGGCCATCAGCTTGAGGCGCGAGACCACCGCCGGCGCGATCCGCGTGTCGTCCATCACGGTTTCGTGCAGCACGCCGTCGATGCGCCGGCGGATGCGCAGCACGTCTTCGTCTGGCTCGATGTGGATATCCGAGGCGTCGGCGCGTACCGCGTCCTCGAACACGGTCTGGATCAGCCGCACCACCGGCGCATCGCTCTGGCTGCTGGAGGCGCCCAGCGCGTGCAGATCGAAGGAGCTGTCGGCGAGGTCCTGGCCGACTTCGGTGGCCAGGGTGCGCAGTTGCTCGTGATTCTGGTAGAGCCGGTCGATGTTCTGCAACAGCATGCTCTCTTTCACGCAGGCGATCTGCACCGGTGATTTCAGAATGCGGACCAATTCATCGAACGCGAAAATATCGGTCGGATCGCCCATGCCCACCAAAAGACCCGAGGCCGTTTCCTTGAGTATCAGCGCGCGATAGCGACGCGCATGGGTCTCGGGCAGGCGGCTGACCAGATCCGGGTCCAGATCGAAACGGCTGAGGTCGATATAAGGGATATCCAGCTGTTCGGAGAGCAGCTGCAGCAGTTTCTCCTCGTCGACGAAGCCGCTCTCGACCAACACCCGGCCCAGCTTGCGGCCACTCTTTTTCTGTTCGGCCAGCGCTTGCTGCAGCTGGCTCTCGGAAATCATTTTGTGCTCGACCAGCAGGTCGCCGATGCGCACACGTTTGCGAGAGGGGATGGCTGACATAGTGTTATCCCTTGGCCGGCATGGCGTGCGCGTCAAGCGCACGGATGCGTTGTTGGACATAGGCGTCGACCGAAGCCGGTAACGCATAACGGGCAGCTTCGCGGTAGGCAGCGAGGGCCGCGCCCAAACTTCCGCCATGCTCCAGCGCCACCCCCAAACCGGTCCACCACAGAGCCTGGGCCGGATCCAGCTTCAGCGCGGCCTGGTAGGTCTTTGCCGCTTCGCCATAGCGCGCGAGCCGGTTGAACAACTCGGCGCGCAGCGCCAGCGTGCGGGCGTCATGGCTGCTGTTCACCGGAGCCAGTGCCTCGAGCGCTGCCTGCAAGGCGTTGCGCTGCGCCAGCAACCGCGCGTAGCGCCGCGCCAGGTCCGCGTCTCCCGGAGTCAGGTTGAGCCCGGCTGCCAGTACCGCTTCCGCTGCGGCGCTATCGCCTCGGGCGACCAGCAGCGCGGACAACTGCAGCCGCGCCCGTTTGTGGGCGGGTTCGGCCGCGAGCACCGCGGTGAGCAGCCGGCGCGCCGCACGCGGTTGGCGTTCAGCCAGTGATTGCTGCGCCTGATTGAAAAGCGTCGCCGTCTCCTGTGACGGGTCGGCCGTACTGCGCGCGACGGGAGGCAAGGGCTCCGGTTTCCCGGCTGCGGCGCCTGAAGAGATGGCCGTAGCCGGCGCCGTGCCTGCTGCGAAGGCACCCGGAGCGGATACCGCCAGGGCGGTTAACGCCGGCAGGGATGAAGCCGAAGCCGAAGCAGACGAAGCAGACGAAGCAGACGAAGCCGGCGCCGATGCCGTCTCCCGTGCTGCCGCGACCGTCTGCGTCCGGTGTCGATCGGACGTCGCCGCGTCCGTGGATGTGGCCCCGGCTCGAGACCGGCGACTGTGGGGCGTTTGCGGCGGCAGCGCCAGGGACAGCGGCTGATGCACGGTGAGAACCGCCTCCGCGGTGCGCTGTCCGGGGTCCTGCCCCTGGCGCAGGAACAGGCCGGCGAAAAGGATCAGCGCCGCCAGGCCGGCGCCGAAGATCAGGGGATAGGCGATGTCCCTCCTCGCCGCCGGTACCTGCGCCTGCACGCCCCCGACGGCCGCCAGCGCCAGGTCGCTGTCCGGTCCGTGACGCCGATCCAGGTCACGCAACATTTGATTGATCACGCTCATAGACTGCAGGCCATCATCAGGCTTGCACCGGTCAACGCCAGCGTCCCGAGCAAGGTAGAGGCCGATTTCACCCAGCGCCGCGCCGGATGCCGGACCGCTTCGGTGTCCCTGAATGCGCTCAGCAGGTGCTTGCGACTGACGCGCTTTGCGTTGCAGCCGTAGGCGAGCATCAAGGATTTATGACATAGCAGATTGACCAGGCGCGGTACACCGCCGCTGGCTCGATACAGGCACCTCATGGCACGCCGGTCGTAGAGATCCGCGCCGCGATAACCGGCGATGCTCAAGCGATGGCGCACGTAGCGCTCCAGCGCCCCGGCGTCGAGGGGGCGCAATTGGTAGGAGAACGCAACTCGCTGCCTGAGCTGGCGGAATTCCTCGCGTTGCAGGCGACGGTCGAGTTCCGGCTGCGCGAACAACACCACTTGCAGCAGCTTGCGCTTCTCGGTCTCCAGGTTGGTGAGCAGGCGCAGGGCTTCCAGGCTGTCGTCGGGTATGGTCTGGGCCTCGTCGACCACCAGGACCACGCGGCGACCCTCGGCGCTGTATTGCGCCAAGCGTTCGTAGATCAACTGCAACAGTCTGTGCTGACCAATATTGCGAGCGAACTCGATCCGCAGTTCTCCGGCCAGCGCCATGCGCAGACCGGTCGGGTTGAGAAATGGGTTGGGGAGATAGGCGGTGACGGCGTGCGCCTGCAACAGGTTCAGCAGTTGCCGGCACAGCAGGGTTTTTCCGGTGCCGACCTCGCCGGTGACCTTGATGAAACCCTCGCCGTTGTGAAGCGCGACCAGCAGTACGTTGAGCGCCTCCTGATGACTGCCCTGATTAAAGAAAAAACCGGTATCCGGGGTCAGCGTGAAAGGCGGTTCCGACAACTGAAAATGTTGCAGATACATAACGCTCAACCGCCTTCACGGCAGATCCATGTGGCGCACATCACGAAAGCGCTGCTGGGTCTGCTCCAGCTGTGTCGACCAGGCGCGCTCGCTGTCGACGACCACGGGTCGTAACAGAATGACCAGTTCGGTCTTGTTGGAAACCTTTCGGGTCTGCCGAAACAGGTGTCCGACCAGGGGCAGGTCACCAAGCAGCGGCGTGGCGCTGAGCTCGTCCTGGGTAAGGTCCTGCATCAGGCCGCCGATGACCACCACCTGGCCGTTGCGCGCGCGCACCACGGTATCGGATTCCCGAATGGTGCTCGCGGCCAGCGGAAGGTTAAACTGGGTCTGGGTCGAGATCTTGACCTGCTTGTCGTCCTGTTTGACATCACTGATCGCCGGATGAACGTGTAGCGTGATGCCGCCCTCCTCGTCGATCTGCGGGGTCACGTCCAGGGCCACGCCCGAGAAGAAGGGTGTCAGGGTAAGGTCGGCCGACTGATTCTGCACGCCGCTGGCGGTGTCGGTGTTGACGTCGACGTCGGTAATGAAATACCGATCCGTGCCCACCTTGATAATGGCCTTCTGGTTGTTGACCGTCGACACCCGCGGGCTCGACAGAACCTGCACGTCACCCTGGTTCTTCAACAGCTCCAGCAGCGCGTCGAAGTCACCGAGATGGGCCTCCAGGGCGAACACGCTGCCCAGTGCGTCGGCGGGCGCATCGTTGATGTTGCGCAGCGGCGCGGCCAGTCCGGTGCCGAACACACCCGCGGTGAGCTCCCGACTGCCGCCGCGCAGGTCGATCAGCGAACTCCAGTTGATACCTGCCTGAAACTGGTCGTTGAGGCGGACTTCGACGATTTTCGCTTCGATGATCACCTGCCGGTTCACCGACAGCTGCAGGCTTTCGAGATAATGCTGCACGTCGACCAGCTCGCGCGGCATCGCGCGAACCAGTACGGTACCGGAAAGCGGGTCGGCGATGATTTTGTGGCCGTCCTCTTCGCCGATCAGCAACCGCAGGGATTTCTCCAGATTGTTCCAGAAATCGGTCTCCGAGCGGGTGGTCACCTGAGCGCCGGAAATGGTGTCCTGTTGTTGCTGTTGCGACGGACCGCCGGTTTGGGCGGGCGTGGGGGTCGCGCCGCGAGCGTTCGCTCCGCTCGTGTTGCCGCCTCCATTGTGGGCCTGGCTCACCTGGCCCGAACTCACCCGGGTTCTGGAGCCGCCCTTGCGTTCGATGTCCAGGTAGTTGACCTTGAAGACCTGAGAGCGCATCTTCGCCGGAAAGACTTGATAGATGCCCTGGCTGTAACGGTATTCGTAACCGTACACGTCGCGCACCGTGTCCATGACTTCGGTGGTGGTGACGTTCTTGAGGTTCAGTGTCAAGGTGCCGGAAACGTCGGGATGCACGATCATGTTGTCGCCGGTTCCCTGCACCAGACTCATAAAGAATTCGCGCGCCGGCACCTCGTTGACGGATACATCGAATCTGGGCAGCAGTGGGCTCAATGCGCTGTCACCGCCGCTCGGCGACAACAGTGCCTGTTGTACCTCGGGGGGCGGAGTGGGCGCTGCCGCCGGTGCGGGCGTCTGCCATTCTCGCAGTGTCTGGTGGACCTGGGGAACGTCCGGTCTGTCCTTCTGCGGCATGGTCTGACAGGCGCCGAGCGACAGCACGGCCATAGAGAGCGCGATGCGCATGCTAGAGAACTTCCTGTTCACGGTGTCACCTTCTTGATATTGTCGTTCCACAGGCGCAGCGTCAGTGAACCCTTGCCGGTGCGCAGAACCACGTGAGTGGGCTCGATGCTGAGTACTTTTGCCTCGCCGATGCGCGCGCCCTCGGTCACGCGCTCGCCATTGATCACCGCGACCCGCCGTTGCGGCGAGGAGAGTATCGATTGCAGTACCCAGGGCGAGGAGCCACCACTGGACGACTCGAAGAAACGCGTCGGGTCGGTCGGTCGCGTCGGGTCGGTCGGTCGCGTGGGGTCGTGCAGCGCCCAGGCCGGGGCGATGAGCGAACCGTTCAGCAGGTATATCGCGAGCTTTGCCAACTTAGGCATCCCCGGCCCCCAGCGTGTATAACTGCAGGCGTGTCTGTGCCTGCGGGTAACCGGTGGATTGAAAATTGATTTGTTGCCAGAAGAATTTCCACGGCAAGCTTTCCAGTTTCCGCAGATACCGCAGCACCTCAAGGTAATTGCCGTCGATCAGCATGTCGACCTGATAGCGTGTCAGACCGGCTGCGTCGTTGTCGCTGGCCTCGGGGGCCACTTGCAGCGGCTCGCTGCTGGCCTTCAAGGAGGCCAGCTTCAAGCCGGAGCTGTTTTCCAGCAGGCGTTCGAGCACGTGTGCGGCTTGCGACGGCGCGACCAACACGCCCAGCTGACTGACGATTCGCTCATCCAGTGCCGCCAGTTGCGATTGCAGCTGCGCGCGCCGTTCGCCGCGCGAGCGCAGCAGCTCGTCGCTGTCGCCATAGGAGAGCAAACGGGCGTTCTGGCGCAATGCGTTGAGTTGGGTCTCGAGTTCCGCGATATGGGATTCGGCCACCTGCTGGGCCTTGAAGGCTGGCCGAAGCCACAGGGTATCGATCAACATGAACATGACCGCAATCACGGCGGTCATCAATAACAGGCGTTCGCGCAACTGCATGGCGTCGATGCGCAGCTGCCAGGCTTGCAGGCGCGATTTGAGCGTCGTTACCATGCGGGCGTCCCCTTGAAATTGCGCAGCACGAATTGCAACTGGGGTTGGTCTGAGTCGAGGCGCGTTACCGACACCGTGGCAAAGGACTTCTTGCCGCCCTTCTCGGTGGCCTCCAGTTGTTGTAGATAGCGGGGCACGAGCCTGGCATCGAGGGCCAGCCCGCGTAACTCGACATGCTGTTCGTTGTCGATGGAAATGCCATCCAGCCACAGGCCGCTCAGGCGAAGCCCGGCCAGATTTTCGAACCAGGAGGCGAAACCGTTTTCCTGTTGCAGCAACAATTGGTCGAACTGGGTCAACAGACGATTACGCTGATCGATATTGGCGCGCAGCTCGGAAATCTGCTGGTCGATCGCCGCGGTGTCCGGGGTACGGCGCTTGGCTTCCAGCGTGCTGAGTTGCCCGCTTAGGTGGGCGACCTGTTGTTGCAACGATTGCGCCGCCTGGTCCATCCCCGCGAGCGTCCAGTGCGCGTGTACCGCGATCGCCAGCAGTAGCAGCGCAACCGCGCCGCCGATCATCAGCAGGGTGGCGGCGCCGAAGATTTTCTCCTGTTTGCGGAAGACCGGCTGATAGAGATTGATTTGCTGATACATGGCGCTCATGCCGCACTGTGCCATTCATGCTTGCCGTCGATGGCGCGCAGATAAGCACGCTCCAGGTCATCGGCGTGAAAATGCTCACGGCATTCGCCGCAGCTGCCGACGAAGCGCACGCGGCCCTCGTGGAGTATCGCCAGCCGGTCACACAGCGCTTCCACGTCGTGCAGCAGATGCGTGGAGAAGAACAGGGTCAGTCCGGGATCCCGGTATTGTTGCAGATAGTCCTTGAACCGCGCGCGTGCCTGCGGGTCGAGACCGCTCGTCGGTTCGTCCAGCACCAGCAATGATCGCTGGCTGAGAAAGCACGCCGCCAGGCCAAGTTTCTGCGCCATGCCTTTTGAATAGGTGCGCACCGGGCGCGACAGCGCGGCTGGGTCGAAATCGAGTCGTCCCAGGATCCGCATCGTGGCATCCGGCTGGAGGCGACGCCGTGCAGGCTCGCCATGGACTCCAGGAATTCCTGGCCGCTGAGATAATACGGTGGCGTGAAGCGTTCCGGCAGATAGGCCAGATGGCTGCGGGCGGCATTGAGGCGGTGCTCGGTGTCAAAAATTTGTATGACGCCCCGTTCGATCTGACAAAAATCCAGCAGTGATCTGATCAGCGTGGTCTTTCCCGCGCCGTTCATTCCCATCAGGGCGAAATATTCGCCAGGTTTTACCTGTAGATTTACGTGCTTAAGCACCGACCGGTCCTTGAAGCCCTTATCCAGGCGTTTGATGTCAATGGCATTTTTTTGCATGGACAATAAACAAGCAAAAAACAGGCCGTCTTGTGACGGGTCACCGCAAAGCCCGCAGGTGCGGGCTTTGCGGGGTGTTCCAACGCGGAGGACGTTGGTATGACCGAGGGCCGCCCTGCGTTTCCGGCGGCAGGCGAAAGGATGCACGGTCGCGGCCGAAGTGCTCGTAATACATGTCAGAATACCGTCCCTGGCTAAGAGGCGTTACCCATCACGCAATTAGCGCGCCAAGGCCGGATTTCGCTTCACGAGCAGGCGATAGGACCGTTGAGCTCCAGGGCGCCGGTCAGGGCGGCGGGATCGGGGAGATTATGGCGTTGCAGGTAGGCTAGGATGCCCGTGTTGATGCGCTGGCAGATCAGCGGGTCGTAAAACAACGCGGTACCGACGCCGAGCGTCGTGGCGCCGGCGAGCAGAAACTCGATGGCATCCGTGGGGCCGGCGATTCCGCCCTGACCGATGATGGGGATGCCGTGGGGTTTGCAGACCTGATGGACCTGATGGACCTTGAGCAGGGCGATGGGCTTGATCGCCGGCCCGGACAGACCGGCTTGGTTGTTGCCGATGACCGGGCGGCGGGTTTCGCTGTCGATCGCCATTCCCATCAGGGTATTGATCACGGCGAAGCCGTCGCTGCCGGCATCGATACAGCGGCGCGCGTTTTCGGCAATATCGGTCTGATTGGGCGAAAGCTTGGTGATCAGCGGCTTTTGGGTCGCGCTGCGGCAGGCGGCCACCACCCGTGCCGACATGTCCGGATCGTTGCCGAATGCCACCCCGCCTTCCTTGACATTGGGGCAGGAGATATTGATTTCGATCGCGTCAATGGGTGAGTCGTCAAAACGGCGGGTGACCTCGTGGTATTCCTCGATCGTCGAACCGGAAACATTGGCGATAAAGCGCGTTTCACTGAAATCCAGCGTCGGCAGTATCTCGCCCACCACGTGATCGACGCCGGGGTTCTGCAGACCGATCGCGTTGAGCATTCCGGCCGGCGTTTCGTAGACCCGGTGGGGCTGATTGCCCAGGCGCGGCGCCAACGTGGTCCCCTTGAGACAGATGGCGCCCACGTCCCGATTGGAAAAACCGCTCACGCGGGTGTACTCCTCGCCAAAACCCACGCAACCGGAAAGCAATACCAGGGGCGAGGCAAGCTGGAGGCCGCAGAAATCGACGGCGAGCGTGGCATTCGAATGGCTCATGGGTTGTGTATTTGACCTCAAGCGCGGGCGAAAGAAAAGCGCGCCGCGCAGTGGCGCCAGTGGGCGCCAGTGGGCGTAAGCGGCGCTGCGCGCTACACTGGCGGCATGTTCCATATCGTACTCTTCCAGCCCGAGATTCCACCCAACACCGGCAATGTGATTCGTCTTTGCGCCAACACCGGTAATCATCTGCATCTCATTCAACCGCTGGGGTTCGCCATGGACGATAGCCGTCTGCGCCGGGCGGGGCTGGACTATCGCGAATGGGCCAGTGTGGCGCTGCACGAGTCGCTCGACGCTTTTCGCGCCGCCGTCACGCCGGGGCGCATCTGGGCGCTGTCCACGCGCGGGCGCCGCCGCTACACCGATATCGCTTATCAGCCCGGCGATGCGCTGTTGTTCGGCCCCGAAACCCGTGGCTTGCCACAATCGCTGTTGGACTCGCTGGGCCCGCAGGTCGTGCGGTTGCCGATGCAGGCGCAAAGCCGCAGCCTGAATCTCTCCAACGCCGTGGCGGTGCTGGTCTACGAGGCCTGGCGGCAGCAGAATTTCTCCGGTGGCGCGTGACGCCGCGCGCAGCGATCCGGTGGGTTCAGCTCACTTCGGGCTTGGGTTCACGCGTGAGCAGATTTTCCACCGCGCTGGCCGGGGGTTCCTGGTCGAACAACACACGCTTGACCTGTCCGGTTATCGGCATGTCGACCTGGTGGAATTCAGCCAGCGCGGCCAGTTCCTTGGCCGTGTGCAGTCCCTCGACCGCCTGACCGATAGCGGCCACGGCCTGCTCGAGCGCCTCGCCGCGTCCCAATGCCAGGCCGAGGCGGCGGTTGCGTGACTGGTCGTCGGTGCAGGTCAGTACCAGATCGCCGAGCCCCGCCAGTCCCATGAAGGTCTCGCGCAAGCCGCCCAGGTGCTTTCCCAGGCGCATGATTTCCGCCAGGCCGCGGGTGATCAGCGCGGCCCTTGCATTGGCGCCGTAACCCATGCCGTCGGAAATGCCGGCGGCGATGGCCAGCACATTCTTGATGGAACCGCCCAGTTCCACGCCCACGATGTCCTCGCAGGTGTAGGCACGGAAATGGGGACAATGAAACAGCTCGACCACGGCTTTCGCGTAGGCGGCGTTCCGGGAGGCGACCGTCACCGCCGTGGGCAGTCCGCGTGCGACTTCAGTGGCGAAACTGGGGCCGGAAAGCGCCGCGAGAAAGCGGTTTTCGGGCAATTCCTCGGCGACCACCTGGTGCAGAAACTTGCCGCTGCCCGGCTCCAGTCCCTTGCTCGCCCAGATGAGATTGAAATCCGCGCCCAGGTGCTGCCGGGCCTTGCGCAGCACCTCGCGGAAGCCGCCGCTGGGAATCACGACGAGCACGTACTGGCTGTTATCGAGCGCCAGGCCCAGATCGGGTTCGGGTGTTATGCCCTCGGGTAAGGGGATGCCCGGCAGGTGGCGCTGGTTGCAGCGCTCCCGCGCGAGCGTCTGGATATGCTGGTCGTCCCGATCCCACAGCCGGACAGCGTGCCCGTTGCGGGCCAACAACATGGCCAGGGCCGTTCCCCACGATCCGGCGCCCAGGACACAGATGTGGCTGCCGGTCATCGTCGGGGTTCCGATTTCCTGATGGCTGGCTCGCGCACGGATTCCGGGGCTCGAAGGGTCAGGCCGCTGGGCTGTTCTGCGTGCCGGTGCTGTTCCTTAGGATCTGATCGAAATTCAGCGGTGCCAGCAACAGCTGCGGAAATCCGCCTTTGGCCACCAGATCGGAGATGGCTTCGCGCGCGTATGGATACAGACTATGAGGGCAATAGGCCCCGGTCATGGATTGGAATTGTTCGGGTTCGACGCCTTCAATATGGAATAGGCCCGCTTGCTGGACCTCCGCGAGAAAGGCGACTTTATCGCCGACTTTCGAGGTCACCGTGATGGTCAAAACGATTTCATAGATGAATTGTTCGATTTCCTTGACGCTGGTGTTCAGTTCCAATTTGATTTCTGGCGTATAGTCTTCCTGGAAAATCACCGGCGAATTCGGAGTTTCAAACGATACATCCTTCAAATAGATACGCAGAATGGCAAACTTCGTCGGGTTGTCCGCCGCGGCGTCTGGTGTGTTTTCGGTCATAGAGAGCCTGTGGTTTCAGTTCGGTTGCTGGGTGTCAGGCATCAGGGGAACCGACACAATGGATGACAGATCCTGGGTGCCTATTTTTTTGTCACCGGCAGATTGGCACTTTGCCATGCCGCAATACCGCCGCCCAGATTGTACACGTTTTCAAACCCGTTTTTTTTCATCAGGCCGCCAATGCTGCCCGAGCGCGTGCCGGAACGGCAGTACGCGATCAACGGCGCATCCCTGTAGCGGTTCAATTCGTTGACGCGTTCGGCGAGCTGTCGGTAGGGGATATGGATGGCCTGTGGAATGTGGCCGCTTTGGTATTCGCTGTCTTCGCGCACGTCGAGGAAAACGGCGTTTTCACGGTTGCTCAAGCGCGTGGCCTCGACCGGCCCCAGCGTCGGCATGCCGCTGACGCGGCGGCGGACCTCACTGTACAGCAGGGCCGCAAGGGTGCCGAAAAAGGCCAGGATCAGAAACGGGTGGTTGCCGGTAAACTCGATAATGCGGGCGAAATCCACGCGCATTTCCTCCAAAATACAGGGGGTTTAAGGGTCAGGCGTGTTCCAGGCTGCAGAAGACTTCGCGCATCATGCCGATCAGACGCAAGGTGCGCGAATCGCTGACGCGATAATAGACCCGGTTGGCGTCCTTGCGCGAAGCCAGGATGCCTTTGTCGCGCAGAATGGCCAAGTGCTGTGAAATATTGCTTTGCGATGTGCCTACGTGTTCCACGATATCCTGGACGCTGACTTCCTGGTCGCCGAGGGTGCAGAGGATTTTCAGGCGTAGGGGATGAGACATCGCCTTGAGCGAGCGGGAGGCGCGGGCGATATCTTCGTCGCGCGTAATCAACATGGTTTCACTTGCAGCAACTACCGCCATCAGTCTACCTACGCTGTTGAGGGATTGGCCAAAAACTTAAAGGGTTTTGCGAGCCCAGAAGCCCTGCCCTTTATAATCAAAACATTATACAATAATACGCCATTGAAGAAAGCGCTATTTGCCGCCACGGCCGGAAACGGCGTGGTGTCACCCAGGCTTTCAGGTTAGAATCAGTCTAAATATCACCGCCGCGCAAAAAAGTCTTTCAAGTCATGTCTAATCTCGCCAAGCCTGTCGCGCTGATCATCCTCGACGGATGGGGTTACAGCGAAGACTCGGACGATAACGCCATCGCGGCGGCCAACAAACCCCACTGGGATCGGCTGTGGCGGCAATACCCGCACGGTTTCATCCGCACCTCTGGCGCTTCCGTGGGATTGCCGGGTGAGCAAATGGGTAACTCCGAGGTCGGGCATCTCAACATGGGGGCCGGGCGGGTGGTCTATCAGGAGTTCACCCGTGTCAGCCGCTCCATCAAAACCGGTTCGTTTTTCACCAATGCCACCCTGACCGACGCGGTGGATCAGGCGCTGGCGGCCGACAGCGCGGTACATATTATTGGGCTGTTGTCCCCCGGCGGCGTGCACAGCCACGAAGAGCATATCCACGCCATGGTGCAGCTGGCCGTCGAGCGTGGCGCGGAAAAAGTCTACCTGCACGCCTTTCTTGATGGCCGCGACACCGCGCCGCGCAGTGCGGCGGCCTCGATCCAGGCGATGGAGGACAAATTCCGCGAACTCGGGGGCGGGCGCTTCGCGTCCATGATAGGCCGTTACTATGCCATGGACCGGGATCACCGCTGGCCGCGGGTGCAGGCGGCCTACGACCTGATCACGCGCGGTGAAGCCGACTATCAGGCCGCCGATGCCATGGCCGGGCTGGAGATGGCCTATGCCCGCGGTGAAGGCGACGAGTTCGTCAAGGCCACGCGCATTGCCGCGCCCGGAGCCGCGCCGGTGTGCGTCGAGGACGACGACGTGGTGGTGTTCATGAATTTCCGTTCCGATCGGGCGCGGCAGATCACGCGGCCGTTCATCGAACCGGCCTTCGACGGTTTCGAACGCAAGGCGACGCCGCGGCTGCGAAGGTTCGTCAGCCTCACGGAATACAATTCCGAATTCGATATCCCGGTGGCCTTTCCCCCGGAACGCCTGCAGAACGTCTTCGGCGAATATGCCGCCGGCTTGGGCTTGCGCCAGCTGCGCCTGGCCGAAACCGAGAAATATGCCCACGTCACCTTTTTCTTCAATGGCGGCGTCGAGGAACCCTTCGAGGGCGAAGACAGGATTCTGGTGCCGTCGCCGCTGGTGGCCACCTATGACCTGCAGCCCGAGATGAGCGCGGCTGAAGTCACGGATCGCCTGGTCGAGGCGATCGAGGGCGATAAATACGATGTCATCATCTGCAATTACGCGAATCCCGATATGGTCGGTCACACCGGTAACTTCGACGCCGCGGTGCGCGCCATCGAGGCGATAGACGAGAGTCTCGGGCGGGTGTTCGCCGCGCTCGAAGCGGTCGGGGGCGAGGCGTTGATCACCGCCGATCACGGCAACGCCGAGCAGATGCGCGGCAAGAAGACCGGTCAGGCGCATACTGCGCATACCTCCAATCCGGTGCCGCTGCTCTACATCGGCCGACCGGCGAGCTTGCAAGAAGGCGTGCTCGCCGATATCGTGCCTTCGCTGCTTGCGATTATGGGCTTGAGCCAACCCGCCGAAATGACTGGCCACTCTTTGATCGAATTTCTCCCGGCGACCGAGCAGGCGCGAACCGGCGTCGGCGAGGAGCTCGGGGTCTGAAGTTGAGGCCGGCGCAGACCGCAGGCCTGGCTCAGGTCGCACGGCTGCTCATCTGGCCGCTACTGTCTCTGCTCCTGGCAGCTCCGGTTCCGGCGGCCGACCAGGCCACCCTCAAGCAGGCCGAGTTGCGCCAGCTGCAGGCCAAAATCACCAAGCTGCAGGCGGGCCTCGAGGCCGATCGTGAGAAAAAAAGTCGTGCCGAGCGGCAGCTCGAGCGGATCGAGGAGCAGGTCAACCAGACGAGCAAGGGACTGCGTCGCACGCAGCGCGAGCTGGCGGCGATGCGCGCGCGCATCGGCGAGTTGGAACGGCAACAGCACACGACGCAGGCCACGCTCAAGCGCCAGGCGAAGCAGCTTGCCGGCGAAGCCCGCGCCGCCTATATCATGGGGCGGCAGCAGCAGATCAAGTTGCTGCTCAATCAGGAAAGCCCCAGCGAAGTCGGTCGCATGTTGGCATACTTTTCCTATTTCTCCCAGGCGCGCAAGGACAGCATCGAGGACATGCGTCGGGCGATGCAGACCGCGACCGAGCTGAAAACCCGCATCGAACTGAAGACCCAGGCATTGCGCGATCTGCAGGCGACCCAGGAGGCGCAGGCGGCGCAACTGCTCAAGCGCAAGCAGCAGCGGATCGATGTGCTGGCGCAGCTGCAGCAGCGTTTGCGCCGACGGGGCGATGCGCTCAAAGGTCTGCAAGCGGACAAGAAACAGCTGCAGGCCCTGGTCGACTCGCTGCGCCACCTGTTGGCGGATATTCCGGCCGATTCAGGCCGCGACAAACCCTTCAGGCAGCTCAAGGGGCGGCTGCACTGGCCGGCCAGGGGAAAGTTGGAGCGCCGCTTCGGCACCACCCGGGGCAAAAGCGGCCTGAAATGGCAGGGGGTGTTCATCGCCGCGCCGGAAGGCGGGCAGGTACGCGCGGTCTCGCAGGGTCGGGTGGCCTTCGCCGACTGGATGCGCGGTTTCGGCCTGCTGCTGATCGTCGATCACGGCGACGGCTATATGACTCTGTATGGTCATAATCAGGCGCTTTATAAGGAAGTGGGCGAATGGGTCGATAGCGGGGAGGTGGTGGCAACATTGGGCGCCAGCGGCGGTCATAGTCAGGCAGGCTTGTATTTTGAGATCCGTCACAACGGTCAGCCGATCAACCCGGTGGCCTGGTGTGCGGGCACGCCGGCGGCGGTTTCGGGATAGCTCTCCGTGCCATCTTGCCCCCACCTATGGTATGGTCGCTATAATTCGACAGGTCAATTCTTTGTAAGCCTTTCATTAACTTAACTTAGTGGCGGTGGTGACACTGCTGGACCGGACGTTACTAGATGAACATCAAGAGACAAAACATTGTGTTGGTTCTGATCGGCATTCTGACGGGTGTGTCGATTTCGATTGGTAGCGGGGTGTTCGCCGAGCGCGAATCCGCCGCCACGCCCGTGCTGCCGGTCGAGGAGCTACGCACCTTCAGCGACGTTTTCGGGCGGATCAAAAACGACTACGTCGAAGATGTGCCCGACAGTAAACTGCTCGAAAGCGCCATTCGTGGCATGCTCTCCGGTCTGGATCCGCATTCGGCCTATCTCGATCAGGAGCAGTTCAAGGAATTGCAGGTGGGCACCTCCGGCGAGTTCGGCGGTCTCGGTATCGAAGTGGGTATGGAAGACGGTTTCGTCAAAGTCATCGCCCCCATCGACGACACGCCGGCCCAGCGTGCCGGAATCCAGGCGGGCGATCTGATCATCCGTCTGGACGACACGCCGGTCAAGGGCCTGTCGCTGAACGACGCGGTCAAGATCATGCGCGGCAAGCCCGGGACCGTGCTCAAGCTGACCGTGGTCCGCGAAGGGGTCGAGCAGCCGCTGAAAATCGACATCAAGCGCGACATCATCAAGGTGAAAAGCGTCAAGCAGCGAATGTTGGAGAAAGGCTTCGGCTATGTGCGCATCTCCCAGTTCCAGTCGAAAACCGCGGAGAACATGGTCGATGCGATCGACAAGCTGAAGAAAGAATCCGGCGGTTCTTTACGTGGACTGGTGCTGGATCTGCGCAACAATCCCGGTGGCGTGCTCAACGGGGCGGTGGCGGTTTCAGACGCGTTCCTCAAGAAGGGGCTGATCGTCTACACCGAAGGCCGGGTCAGCGATTCCAAGCTACGGTTCAACGCCACCCCGGACGACATCCTGGACAGCGCCCCCATGGTGGTGCTGGTCAACCAGGGTTCGGCCTCGGCGTCCGAGATTGTCTCGGGTGCGCTGCAGGACCACAAACGGGCCATCATCGTCGGCTCGCGCACCTTCGGCAAGGGTTCGGTGCAGACGATTCTGCCCTTGAGCAATGGTACGGCGGTGAAACTGACCACGGCGCGCTACTACACGCCCTCGGGCCGCTCCATCCAGGCCGAAGGCATCGAGCCGGACATCCGCCTCGACCCGGTGCGGGTGTCGGCGGTGGAAAATGCGTTCGATCCCATCAAGGAGGCCGATCTTTCCGGTCATTTGATGAACGGCGATGCCAAGAAGCCAGTGCCCAAGCCGGGTGAGTCGGCCGACGAAAAGGCCGAGCAGTCGTTGGCGCAGAGCGACTATCAGTTGTACGAGGCGCTGAATCTGCTCAAGGGGCTGGCCATCCAGCGAGAGCAGATGCAATGAGGCAGAGAGCCGGTCTGTCCAGGCCGGTTCTTTTTTTCTGTGCGTTGATTTTCCTCGCGCCGGCGGTTGCCGCCGCTGCGGGGCGGCCGGTCATCAGCATCATTCTCGACGACATGGGTAAAACCCTGGATAGCGGCCGCCGTGTGATCGCGCTGCCCGGTCCGGTGGCCTGCGCATTCCTGCCGCGGGCCGCGCACAGCCGGGAACTGGCCGGCGCCGCGCACGCCGCCGGCAAGGAGGTCATGCTGCATTTGCCCATGGACAGCGTCGATGGCCGGCCGTTGGACGCCGGCGCGGTAACTCTGGACATGACGCGCGCGGAATTCGCCAAGGTGGTGGAGTCGAATCTTGCCGCCCTTCCCTATGTGCGTGGCGTGAACAATCACATGGGCAGCTTGCTGACACGCCATCCCGGGCATATGCTTTGGCTGATGCAGGAATTGCGGCGTCACGCACCGATGTTTTTTGTCGACAGTCGCACCACCGTGGCGACCGTGGCCCGACAGGTGGCCGAGGAAAACGGGGTCCCGAGTACCCAGCGGAACGTTTTTCTGGACAATACGCTGGATATGGCAGCGCTCGACCGGCAATTCGATCGTTTGCTCTCGTTGGCGCGCAAACACGGAAGTGCCGTGGCCATCGGTCATCCGTACCCGCAGACGCTGGCGTTGTTGGAACGGCGTCTGCCCGGCCTGCGCCGCGAAGGTATAGAACTGGTGCCCGTCGCCAGCGTGATCCACGTTCAGCAGGAGGAGGCGCAGACATGGCAAGCGTCCTGGTCCCCCTCGCACAAGGCTGCGAAGAACTAGAAGCCGTAACCATTATCGACCTGTTGCGTCGCGCCGGTATCGGTGTGCTTACCGCGGGTCTGGACGACCGACCGGTGCGGGCTGCGCGCGGCACGGTGCTGATTCCCGATGTCGACCTCAATCAGGCGGCGACCCAGACCTTCGACATGATCGTACTTCCCGGTGGCCAGCCCGGCGCCGACAACCTGGACGACGATCCACGCATTCACGGTCTGCTCAAGCAGATGGCGGAAACCGACCGTTACACCGCGGCCATCTGTGCCGCGCCCAAGGTGCTCGCCAGCCAGGGCCTGTTGCAGGGCCGGCGTGCCACCAGTTTTCCCGGGGTGCTGGACGGTTACGAGGATATTGATTACCGCCCCGACGCGGTGGTCCAGGACGGGCGGCTGATCACCTCCAGAGGGCCGGGCACGGCCATGGATTTCGCGTTGGTGCTGATCGAGAATCTGGTGGGCCGGGAAAAGCGCGAGCAAGTCGAGGCCGCCCTGCAGCGCCCCGGATCGCCGGTTCGCTGACCCGCGGTTGTCCGGGCTCGGTTCTGCAAGGTGGCAATCCTGTCTGTCACGCCGCATTCATCCCGATACGCGCTGTCGGCAAGCGCCTGCATTTTGTCGAGAAAATTAACAGAGTGTGTTATTTCAGGATCTTCTGCGAGCCTCGGTAACTGATTAATAACCCTGATATATAAGGCAGTTCTTATGTGCCGGGGTTGTCGGAATGATTTACAGCGAGCGTTTCGGGCTTCGAAATTCGAGGTTATCTTGTTGTTAATTCAGGAGAATGTTGAACAGGCATATGTCTTGCTAACTGTATCCTCACCAATGCCGCTCAGTAGCGAAACGACTACTGGGCCGAAGTGAGCAAAGTCACAAACAGGTGTTGGAGGAGACGATTAGAATAAGCGCTGAGGGTGAGGGGTACAGCGTACTGGTACAACAAAAAGAGGCTCGACAATAACTCGAACAACACCACAAAGCAGAGCCAGATTTAACCCGCTTCAAAGCGGGTTTTTTATTGGCGGTCGCCTTAGCGTTCGCGGTCTCGAGCCAGCAGCAACACGATGGCCGCCAGCGCTGTCAGCAACCAGGTGAGCAGGGGCGCGTTGCCGAGCATCAGAGGTGAGCGGCTGTCCAACGAATAGATGATGGTCGCGCAGATCAACAGGGCACTGGCCAGCACGACGGCGCAGGTCCGCCGTCCGGAGCGCCGCAACTGCCGGCGCAGTTTTTCCAGTTCCCGCGACTCCCATTGGACCCGCAGCTTGCCGTCGGCGGCCTGTTGCAGCGCGTGATGCAACAGGCCGGGCAGCTGCGGCAACTGTTCGCTCCATTGCGGCAGACTGTGGCGTAGCCTGCCGGCGAAAGCGCGGGCGCCGACCTGTTCGCTCATCCAGCGCTCGAGGAAGGGCTTGGCGGTTTGCCACAGGTCCAGATCGGGATAGAGCTGGCGCCCGAGGCCTTCGATATTCAGCAGCGTCTTCTGCAACAGGACCAGTTGCGGCTGCACCACCATGTCGAAGCGCCTGGCGGTCTGGAACAGCCGCAACAACAAGTGCCCGAACGAGATTTCCTTCAGGGGGCGTTCGAAGATCGGTTCGCAGACCGAACGGATGGCGGCCTCGAATTCGTCCACCCGGGTGCCGGGCGGCACCCACTCCGACTCCACGTGCAGTTCGGCGACGCGGCGATAGTCGCGGCGGAAAAAGGCGAGGAAGTTCTCCGCCAGATAGCGCTGGTCCTGCGGGCTGAGCGTGCCCATGATGCCGAAGTCGACGGCCATGTACTGGCCGCGGCGCGATACGAAGATGTTGCCTGGGTGCATGTCGGCGTGGAAGAAATTGTGGCGAAAGACCTGGGTGAAAAAGATCTCCACCCCCCGCTCCGACAGGCTTTTCAGGTCGATGCCCGCTTCGCGCAGGGCGGCGAGGTCGCTCACGGGTATGCCGTAGATGCGCGCGATGGTCATGATGTTGCGCCGGCAAAGCGGCCAGTAGACCTCGGGTACGTGCAGCAGTCCAGAGGCGCTGAAATTACGCCGCAACTGCGAGGCGTTGGCGGCTTCGCGCAGCAGGTCCAGCTCGTCGAAAAGCGTTTTTTCGAATTCGCTGACCACTTCGCGCGGCCGCAGCCGGCGCCCCTCGCTCCAATACCGCTCGGCCAGACCGGCGATGGTCTTCAGCAGGCCGACGTCGCGCCGGATCACCTTTTCGATGCCCGGTCGCAGCACCTTGACGACCACGTCGTCACCGCTGTTGAGGGTGGCGGCGTGCACTTGGGCGATGGACGCCGAGGCCAACGGGCGGGTGTCGAAACTGGCGAATATCTGGTCGATGGGTTTCTGGAACGCCTGCTCGACCAGGCCGCGGGCCTGGGCGCCGTCGAATGGGGCGACCCGATCCTGCAGCAGGGCCAGTTCCGCGGCGATGTCCTCCGGCAGAAGATCCTGCCGGGTGGAGAGTATCTGACCGAATTTGACAAATATCGGACCGAGTTCCTCCAGGGCCCGGCGGATACGCACCGCGCGCGGCGTCTTGCGCACAATCCGGTGCCAGGGGGCCAGGTAGCCGAGGAAGCGGATCGGCCGGAACAGGTGGGTGGCGAGGACCACCTCGTCGAGCCCGTTGCGTACCAGCACCCAGTTGATATACAGCAGGCGCAAAGCCTGCGCGCTACGGATCATGAGGCGGTGTCCACGCCTCGGAGCAGGCGCTCCACCCGTGCCTGCAGGCGCTCGCCGTCGTCACGCAGGCGATCGACAGCGGCTAGAAAATAGTCGACTTCCACCCGGGTCGGCAGCACCCGTGCCTCTTCCTGCAGGTACTCGCCGCAGTCGCGAGTCAGCGTCTCGCGGGTGTCATCGAGCGCCTGTCGCAGGCGCGCGGCCAGGCGCCCCGCCTGGTGGGCGACGACATCGCCGGTCAGTCGCGACAACTGCTCCTCCCAATCCCAATCGGTGCCGGCGAGAAGCGCTTGCAGTTGCCGCCCGACTTCGGTGTCGCCTTCTACTTTGACCGCGCCCTGGAACAGCGCGTCCTCGCGATTGTCCAGTGTCAGACGGGCAAAGCCCATGGGTGATCCCAGTAAGCGCGTATCGACCGGCCCCTCGTACTGGCTCAGTACCGTGATTTTGTCCGCGTCGCCGAACAGATAAAACCTGATGTCCAGACCGGTGACTTCCAACGCCACCACCCGACCCTGCAGCTCCTTGGCGCGCCGCAGGTTGTCAGGGTCCTGGCGCAGGTAAAGGTTGAGAGCGGTCTCAAGCGCGCTGGCCAGTGTCGATGCGTGCATGGATGGCTCCTGGCTCGACACGGCGAGTTCAGTAGCGGTAGCCGCGGTGCAGGGCGACGATGCCGCCGCTCAGGTTGTGGTAATCGCAGTCCTCGAATCCCGCGCCTTGCATGAGCTGCAACAGCTGATGCTGGTCGGGGTGCATGCGAATCGATTCGGCCAGATAGCGATAGCTGTCCGCGTCGCGCGCAATCAAACGCCCCATGAGCGGGAGCAGCTTGAAGGAATACAGATCATAGGCCTGTTTCAAGCCAGGAAGCACCGGCTGCGAAAATTCCAGAACGAGCAGGCGCCCGCCGGGCTTGAGCACCTGATACATCGAAGTCAGCGCCTTGGCCTTGTCGGTGACGTTGCGCAGGCCGAAGGCGATGGTGACGCAGTCAAAACTGGCGTCCGGGAAGGGCAGGATTTCGGCATTGGCCTGCACGAACTCGACGTTGCCACTGATGCCCTGGTCGAGCAGCCGGGCGCGCCCCACGGCGAGCATCCTGGCATTGATATCGCCGAGCACGATGCAACCCTCGCTGCCCACTCTGCGTGCCAGGCCGGCGGCCAGATCGCCGGTGCCGCCGGCCAGGTCGAGAATGCGCTGACCGGGACGGGCCCCCGACTGTTCAATGGCGAAACGCTTCCAGAGGCGGTGTATGCCCAACGACATGACGTCGTTCATCAGATCGTAGCTGTCGGCGACCGAATCGAACACACCCGCCACCCGACGTTGTTTTTCGTCCCAGTCGACCTGCTGGTAGCCGAAGTGTGTGGTCTTGTCCGTCATGATGGTGTCAACCCCTGGATTGTAGGCGGTGTGCGACAAGCTTAGCGCAGCCGGTAGCACGCCGCATGGATCAGGCCTTGGTGCCGAAGGCCGAGTGGGGCGCGCCCGCGGCCTGCAGACGTTCCAGGTAGGCCTGCCAGTTCCTGTCTTTCTCGGCGCCGAGTCGGTAAAGCGTATCCCAGGAATAAATGCCGGTATGATGCTCGTCATCGAAGTAGATCTGAATGGCGTAATTGCCCACCTGCTCGATACGCTCGATGCCGACATCCTCCTTGCCCACCTGCAGCACACCCTCTCCCGGTCCGTGACCCTGGACTTCGGCCGACGGCGAGTGGACGCGCAGATATTCGCAGCTCATTTCGAAACGCGCGCCGTCGTCGAAGGCGATCTCTAGCATCTTCGACTTCTGGTGCAGGTTGATTTCAGTCGGGTGCGGGTTTTTCTTGGCCATAGCGTGTCTCACTCGCGATACTCAAAGTATATAGCGGCTCAGGTCTTCATCCTGCGCCAGGTCTGACAGTTGACGATCGACATAGTCGGCATCAACACTGATATGGTTGCCGCCGCGATCGGAGGCCTCGAAAGACACCTGCTCCAGCAGGCGCTCCATGACGGTATGCAGACGGCGTGCGCCGATGTTTTCCGTGCGCTCGTTGATGCCCCAGGCGACTTCGGCGATGCGTTCGATGCCGTCGCTGCTGAAGCTCAGCTGCAGACCTTCGGTTGCCATCAGCGCGCTGTATTGTTGCGTCAGCGAGGCATCGGTTTCGGTGAGAATGCGAACGAACTCCTGAATGCCCAGCGCCTTGAGTTCCACCCGTATCGGCAGCCGGCCCTGGAGTTCGGGGATCAGGTCCGAGGGCTTGGAAAGGTGGAACGCCCCCGAGGCGATGAACAGGATATGGTCGGTTCGCACCATGCCGTGCTTGGTGGTAACGGTGCTGCCCTCGACCAGCGGTAGCAGGTCGCGTTGCACGCCCTCGCGGGATACCCCGGGGCTGCTGCCCTGGTCGCTGCGCTGGGTGACCTTGTCGATCTCGTCGATGAAGACGATGCCGTTTTGTTCCACCGCATGTAGCGCGCGCAGTTTGAGGTTTTCCTCGTTGATCAGTTTTCCCGCCTCTTCCTCGGTCAATACCTTGAGCGCGTCGACCACGGTGAGCTTGCGTGTCTTGGTCCGCCCGCTGCCGAAATTCTGAAACAGGCCCTGCAACTGACTGGTCATCTCCTCCATGCCGGGCGGTGCCATGATCTCCACCCCCACGGGGGTGGCCGAGACCTCGACTTCGATTTCCTTGTCGTCAAGGCGGCCTTCGCGTAGCATTTTGCGAAACTTCTGCCGGGTTTCGCTGCTCTCGCCGCTGTCGTCCTGCTCACCGCTGAAACCCATGCTGCGCGGTCTGGGCAACAGGACATCCAGAATGCGTTCCTCGGCGGCGTCTTCGGCGCGATGGCGCACCTTCGACATCTCCTCTTCGCGTACCATCTTGATGGCCACGTCCATCAGGTCACGTATGATGGATTCCACGTCACGCCCGACGTAACCCACCTCGGTGAATTTGGTCGCCTCGATCTTTATGAACGGCGCGTTCGCCAGGCGCGCCAGGCGACGGGCGATCTCGGTCTTGCCGACACCGGTCGGACCGATCATGAGAATGTTCTTCGGTGTGATCTCGTTGCGCAGCGGTTCCTCGACCTGCTGGCGGCGCCAGCGGTTGCGCAGCGCGATGGCCACCGCACGTTTGGCCTCATCCTGGCCGATGATGTGCTTATCCAGTTCCTGAACGATTTCGCGAGGGGTCATTGAAGACATGACGATCTAGTACTCGAGCGTTTCCAAAGTCAGATTGTGGTTGGTGTAGACACAGATGCTGGCGGCGATGTTGAGCGCCTTCTCCACGATCTGGCCGGCGTCCAGCTCAGTGGTGTCCAGCATGGCGCGCGCCGCGGCTTGCGCATAGGCTCCGCCGGAGCCGATCGCCATCAGGCTGTCTTCCGGTTCGATCACATCGCCGTTGCCGGTGATGATCAACGAGGCCTCGACGTCGGCCACCACCAGCAGCGCCTCCAGCCGGCGCAGCATGCGGTCGGTGCGCCAGTCCTTGGCCAGCTCCACCGCCGCGCGCACCAGATTGCCCTGATGCTTTTCCAGCTTGGCCTCGAAGCGCTCGAACAAGGTGAACGCATCGGCGGTGCCGCCGGCGAATCCCGCCAGGACCTTGCCGTGATAGAGCGTGCGCACCTTGCGCGCGTTGCCCTTCATGATGGTGTTGCCCAGCGAAACCTGGCCGTCGCCGCCGACCACGACACGGCCGTTACGGCGCACGGAGAGAATGGTTGTGCCGCGATACTGGTCCACGCCGAATCCTTAGATAGTTGAACGGGAGCGGGTCCAGATTGTACACCATGTCCCGGGCGGGCATCAGGGCAAAACCCCTGAGCTACTCGGGACAAGCCGCCGGCGAGACGCGCCGCGGGCGTCGCTCAGCGGGCTTTCTTGCGCGCGCGCGGATGGGCCTGGTCGTAGACCTGCGCCAGATGTTGGAAGTCGAGGTGGGTGTAGACCTGGGTGGTGCGCAAATTGGCGTGCCCCAGCAGCTCCTGGACGGCGCGCAGATCGCCGCTGGATTCCAGGATATGGGTGGCGAAGGAGTGGCGTAGCGCGTGGGGGTGCAGCCGGCCGTCAAAACCGGCCTGCAGCGCATGGCGACGAAAGCGCTGTTGCACGCTGCGCGCGCTCAGACGGGTGCCCCGGCGATTGATGAAAAGCGCGTTCTCCCCGGCGGTGCGATAGACGTCGCGCACCGGCAGCCAGGCTTCTACCGCCGCCAGGGCTTTGCGGCCCACGGGAACGATGCGGGTTTTGCTGCCCTTGCCCAGAACGCGCACTTCGGCGGTTGTCCTGTCCACGTCGTCCACGTCCAATCCCGTCAGCTCGGCCAGTCGCAGGCCACAGGAGTACATCAACTCCATCATGGTGATGTCGCGCTGCGACAGCCAGTTGCTTGCACGGGATTCCAGCAGAGGTTGCAGCGAGTCGATGTCGAGGCTGTGCGGCAGCGTGGCTGGGCTGCGGGGGGCGCGTATGTCCTGGGCCGGGTTGCGGCTGAGCACGCCCTCCCCGATAAGATAACGACACAGTGCGCGCAGCGCACACAGGCTGCGCTGGATGCTGCGCCCGGAAAGCCCGTTGCGATGCAGGTGGGCGGCCCAGGCTCGGACGTCGGCCGGCTGCAGTTGCGGCCATTCAGCGATATTCCGCGCGCGACAGAAATCGATGGCGCTGGCGAGGTCGCGGCGGTAGTTGTACAGGGTATGTGCCGAGAGCTGGCGCTCGCGCAGATGGGTTTCGAAACGTTCCGCCCAAGCGACCTGCGAGGCGTGCATCAGGCCGGGAAACGGCGCAGCATACAGGCCACCAGTTCCCCGAGCTGGGACAGAAACAGGGTACCCATGCAGGCGTTGAAGCGGGTGCTCTCACGGCTGCCGATGCTGAGAAGTCCCTGCTCGCCATAGTCGCCCAGCGGCACCACCGCGGCCGATTCGATGGCGGCGTACTGGTCGCCGAAGAGGAATTCGGTCTGTTCGTGTTTGAGTCGGCCGCACTGCGGTTTGTTGTCCACCAGGGGGGTGGGCAGCAGCGCCTTGAGCGCGTCATCGATCTGCAGCGCCCGGGCACCGGTTTCACGTTGCCGTTGTTCGTCCAGCGCGCGCAAGTGCACGACGGTGGCGTCGGCCATGAACTCATTGCGCAGGCCGTGGTCCAGATTTTCCAGCAGTTCGACCAGAGAGCCCGCGCGCAACAGATCGAGCGTCAGCCGATGGATGCGTTCGCTGAGGCGATCATTGTCGCGGGCCACTTCCACCAGCTCCAGCAAGCGTCTTCTGAGGTCGTGGTTCTGTTCCCGCAGCACCTGAACCTGGCGCTCGATGAGCGACACGGCGCAGCCGCTGTCATGGTTCAGCTTGAGCGTGGAAAGCAACTCGGGGCGGCTGTCAAAGAATTCCGGATGGCTGGAAAGGTAATGGCTGACCTGTTCGGCGTCAGGCGCAGGGACGCAATCTTCGGCATTGGCCTGTGTTGTCATAGCTCTATTGTGCCCTCGAATACAAAGGTGGCGGGCCCGGTCATCAGGACCGGCTCATTCCCGCCCCGCCAGCTTACCACAAGATTGCCTCCTGTCAGTTCGGCGGTAACGGTTTCCTCCAGCAGACCCTGCACCCGGCCGACCACCACCGCGGCGCAGGCCCCCGAGCCGCACGCCTGGGTTTCGCCGGCGCCGCGCTCGAACACACGCAGGCGGATGCGTCGGGGCTCGAGAACCTGCATGAAACCGACATTGACGCGCGCGGGAAACCGCGGGTGGGTCTCGATCGCCGCGCCCAGGCTGGTCACGGGTGCCTCATCCACCGACCCGACCCGCAGGACCGCGTGCGGATTGCCCAGGGAAACCGCGCCGATGGTGTAAGTCCGGCCGTCTACGCTCAGCGCGTAATCGGGCGCCTGTCGGTCCGCCTGGAAGGGGATTTGCGCCGGAATCAGCTTGGGGCGTCCCATGTCCACGGTCACGCTGTCGTCTTCGTTCACCGTCAGGTTGAGCCGTCCGGCGGCCGTGTAGACCGGTATTTCGACGGCGACGGTCAGCCCGCGGGCGCGGACGAAACGGGCGAAACAGCGCGCCCCGTTGCCACACTGATCCACTTCGCCGCCGTCGGCATTGTAGATCCGGTAACGAAAGAGGCAGTCGGGCCGCTGCGAGCGTTCGACCAGCAACAGTTGATCACAGCCCACACCGCGGCGGCGATCGGCGATATGCCGGATCTGTTCCGCCGTCAGGGGAAGGGGCCGGTCGGTGGCGTCGATGACGACAAAATCGTTGCCCAGACCGTGCATTTTGGTGAAAGCGATGCGCACCTGGTCAGGGTACGTGTTGGACGCCGATTTGCAAGAGGCACGCCGGGTGGGGAAAATCCGCCTGCCAGACCAGATCTGGCAGGGGAAAGAATCCAAAGGGAAACCGATGTCACGCACGCCGCCGCCACCGCAAGTATTGACCGTCGCGCAAGTGGATCTCGGGCCGATACGGGAACTGCTGTCGCGCTATGGGCTGCGCTGTGAATTGACCGGTGCCGCGGCACCGATTCCGGGCAGTTTCTGGGGCGAGAGCGAGGCCGGCCTGATCGGTGACCGTGTCTGGTTGAGGCCGGATACTCCGGTGCACTCGCTGCTGCACGAGGCCTGTCATTACATCTGCATGAGCCGCGCGCGCCGCGACCGCCTGCATACCGATGCCGGTGGCGACTACGCGGAAGAAAACGCCGTTTGTTATCTTCAGCTTCTCCTGGCCGCCGAGATCGAGGACGTGGGTGTGCAGCGCCTGCTGAGCGATATGGATGCCTGGGGATATAGTTTTCGTCTCGGTTCCGCGGCGGCCTGGTTTGCCGAGGACGCCGCGGATGCGCGTCAGTGGTTGTTCGATCAGGGGCTGATCGACGCGCAGCGGCGCCCCACCTACCGCCTGCGCCAGGCCTGAACGGTTACCCCTGGGGAATGCTTTCCGCGGCGAAGAGTTCCTCCACGGTTTCGCGGCGACGTACCAGGTGGGCGTGCTCGCCGTCGACCAGCACCTCGGCCGCCCGGGGCCGGCTGTTGTAGTTGGAACTCATGCTGAACCCATAGGCGCCGGCCGAGAGAACCGCCAGCAGATCGCCCTCGGCGAGGGCGAGTTGCCGCTGTTTGCCGAGGAAATCGCCGGTTTCACAGACCGGGCCGACGACGTCGTATTCGAGCGTGTCGCCAGAGCGCGGAATCACCGGGACGATGTTCTGCCACGCGCCGTAGAGCGACGGGCGCAACAGATCGTTCATGGCACCGTCGACGATAGCGAAGTGCTTGCCTTCATTGGTCTTCAGGTACTCGACCCGGGTCAGCAGAACACCGGCATTGGCGGCAATGGCGCGTCCGGGTTCGATCAGGATCTCCTTGTTGCTGTTGCCCAGCCGCGCCAGCAGGGGACGCACATAGTCCTGGGGGGAAGGCGGGTGCTCGTCGCGGTAACCCACCCCAAGACCACCGCCGAGGTCGAGGTGATCGATGGCGATCCCCTCGGATTCGATCCTGTCGACGAGTTCCAGCACGCGTTCCAGGGCGTCGACAAAGGGCGCGATAGTGGTCAGCTGGGAGCCGATGTGGCAATCGATGCCGGTGATTCGCAGATGCGCGCAGTCGGCGGCCCGCCGATAGGCCTCGAGCGCGGCGCCGATGCTGATACCGAACTTGTTTTCCTTCAGGCCGGTGGAGATATAGGGATGGGTGTGGGCGTCGACATCCGGATTCACCCGCAAGGAGATGGGCGCGCGCGTCCCGTTGGCGCCGGCCACGCGGTCGAGGCGACGCAATTCGGCGCTGGATTCCACGTTGAAGCAGCGGATCCCCGCGGCCAGCGCGCTTTCCATTTCCGCCCCGGTTTTGCCGACCCCGGAAAAGACCACGCGGGAGGGATCGGCGCCGGCGCGAAGCACGCGCGCCAGTTCACCGCCGGAGACGATGTCGAAGCCGGAGCCCAGGCGCGCGAGCAACGCGAGCACCGCCAGATTCGAATTGGCTTTGACCGCGTAGCACACCAGATGGGGGTGGTCACCCAAGGCCTGATCGAACGCGTGCCAGTGACGCTCCAGGGTGGCACGTGAATAGACATACAGCGGCGTGCCGTGCTGTTGCGCCAGTGCCTGGAGATCGACGCCCTCGGCCAGCAGGCGGTTGTCCTGGTAGTTGAAGTGGTCCATCGCGCTCAGGGTTCCACCAAGGGCTCGGAGGAACTGTCGAGCGGGCTGTCCGAAGGCGCCCCCATGGGGGCGCCGGTGCTGGTGCCCTTGTCGGCCGGCGGCGCCTGCGTTTGCGGCTTCTCGGGTAGATAAAGGTCGCCATACTGGCCGCATGCCGGCAGCTGGAGCGCTGCGGCCAGCAACAGCCCGATGAGGACAGACCTGTAGTGGACCTTGTCGATAGCCATGGGGGTACCCCGAACAAAGAAAGCACGCAGTATACGAAGCCGGCGCGCAAAGCCCAAGCGCGCAGGTGCGAAGGGCGGACTCAGGCGTTACCATGGGCGAAACGCCTGCGGGGACGCCATGCTGGAACAACTCGAGATCGAACCGCGCGCGGCGGCCCGGGGGTCGCTGATCTGGCTGCACGGGCTGGGTGCGGACGGACACGACTTCGAGCCGCTCCTGCGCCAGTGGAACCTGGCCGATGAACTGGCGGTTCGCTGCGTACTGCCGCACGCACCGATACAACCGGTGACTTTGAACGGCGGCATGCGGATGCGGGCCTGGTATGATATCTACAATCTGGACTTCGACGGTCGCGAGGACAGCGAAGGACTGGAGCGTGCCCGGGGGCATCTTTTGGGCCTGATCGAGCGCGAACAGCAGCGCGGCATCGACAGCCGACGGATTCTGCTGGCGGGCTTCTCCCAGGGCGCGGCGGTAGCGTTACACACCGCCCTGCGCGATGCGCGCCCCCTTGCCGGCGTTCTGGCGCTTTCCGGTTATCTGCCCCTGGCGGCGCGCCTGGGCGAGCAGCGGCAGGCCGACCCGGAATCGCTGGTGGTGCGCATCGATCACGGGGAACAGGATCCGGTCGTTCCGCTGCGCGCGGCGCAACTGACTCGTGACTGCCTGCAGGCGCACGGTTTCCGGGTCGAGTTCAACACCTATCCGATGGCGCATGGTCTGTGCCCCGAGCAGCTGCCCGGCTTGCTCGAGTGGTTGCGCGAGCGCTTTGCCTAAGTAGCGACGGTCTGGGGTGCCGCGCAGTGGAAAAGCGGGGTGATGGGGCGCGGCGTGCCCCAGACTGGGATCAAGCGGACGCGGATTTCTGCAACGCGCCGTTCAGCAGGCTCTCCACCCGTTTCTTGTAGTTCAGAAAATGTACGGTTTGCACCCCGCTCGCCTGGTCGTTGACCAGCATCGAGGGCTTGACGTCGATGTCGGTTATGTAGATCGGATAGTGGCTGCCGCTGCGTCGCCGGCGGGTGATGAAACGGGCGACCTCCGAGAACAGGCGCTCGCCGTATTCCAGCGCTGAGAATTCCTGTTGATCACAGAATATGCTGATCGAGCCATGCTGTTGGTCGTCGATATCGCCGATCACCTGCACGTGCATGAAGCCGTCCCGGGCGCCATAGGGCGGTGTACTGCAAGCCTCGAGGCAGTACTGGTCCTGATGGTCGCGCGTCACTTGAAAATATTCACACTCGATGTCGCTGGGGCTGTCGGGCCCGGACATGTTACGCAGGCGATAGACCACCGCATCGAGGAATTGCCGGAATTGCCCCAGGAGTGTCTGCCGGCTGTGGAAAACAACGCTCTGATGAAACAAGGAGCCGCGTTCGTCGAGGATGTAGACATAGGCGCGCGGCCCGCGAACCTGGAAGAAAAGTTGAATACGATCGGCCTTGTTATGATCGAGAATGAAGGCCAGCGGTGAATCATCCAGCGTCTGTCGGTCGATTTTTATGGGGCTGAAGGACGCCTGGGGGCTGCCGAGGTGTTGCAACAGCGCCTGCGGGGAGTCAAAGGCCTGATAGCGGGGTATGTCGTGCTCACACTGCAGAACATAGTACTGTTGCCCTATGCGCAGCGCGTATCGCGCATGGCGTCGCCAGTAATTGCGATAGAAATAGTCGTTGATCTCGCAGAACAACTCCTCCACGCGCCGGGCGATAATCGGACCCCGGGGCGAAGAGAAACTGAAGCACGGCACCGGCACGGGGACGCGGCCGCTGTTGACCGGAGACCAGGCGAAATAGTCGCACAAACAGTCGAGCAGCGCGGTCTCGCCCTTGTAGCGGAATGTCAGCGCCTCTCCCCAGGACGTCACATTGATCATCTCGAAACTGGTGGCCAGATTTTCCCACTGCCCCCCATAACTGAGCGGATCGATGCGCTCGCTCACCAGTTGCATGCCGTTGCGCGTAAGCTTGGACATCGGGTCGCGTCCCAGGTTGATGAACAAGCCGGCCTGGCGCACACTTTGTGGCTCTGCCAGCGACTGCATGTCGTTCTCGGGTATTTTGCCTTGCGGAAACAGCTGTTGCAGGCAGTCCAGGACGCAGCTCAATTCCCATTGACCGAGCGCGCAGTCGGCGGGATGAATGCTGACGGTGGCTGGATCGTGGTTGATCAGGCCGTTGAAATGGCACCAGGCCAGTAGTTCGAGCAGTCCGGCGCAGCGCTTCAGGGGCGGCTGGGCGGCGGCCTCGTGCTGGCCGACGGCGCCGCGGTAGATGGCCCAACCGCGCTGGTCGGCCTCTTCCACCCGGTGTAACGACAGCCGCTCTTCGGACAGGTTGTCCGAGATCCCCGGGTTGATCAGTTCAACCTTGCCCGCCTTGCGTTCAAAAGCCACATACAATTTTCTTCCCAGCAGATTGAGATCTTCGGAGCGAATGGCGTGAGTGGCGTTCTGGTCGCGGCCGAATTGGGACAGCGCCCGATAGCTGCGCGTCAGTTCGTCGACCAGAAGCTGACGCTCTTCCAACACCCGATTGATTTTCCATTGTTTGCGCTGGTCCAGGTTGAGCAGCTTGGGCTGACCCCAGCCCCAGGTGTCGATGAGCGCGCGGATGGCATCGCGACGCCAGGACCGGCCAGCGTCGCCTGCCGTCCTGCTCATCGGCTCATTGACCTTGAAATAGAAGCAACGGCGCACCAGATCCAGGCGTTCGAGCTCCTTGCGTGAAAACAGGTATTCTTCCACTGTGTTGCACATCATGACGTAGGGGTCGAGCTGATCGATCTGCACGTCGCCCGCGTGCACGGCTTTCTTGAAGCGCAAAGCCAGGATATCTATCTCGGGGTACTGATTGGCGTAGGCCTCCATCAGAAGGATTTTCAAAATGGATTTGTAGGGAGAATCGACGGCCTTGTAAAGCTGCCACAAAGTGGCGCCGAAGAATTCGGCGCACGGCAGTCGGGAAAGCCCGCCGAAGTCGACAATGTCGTGCGCTTTGATGAAGCGGTTGAGCAGAAGCTTCTCAACATACTCCGTGTACTGCTGTTCATATTGCGGCGGTACCAGCCACCAGACCGGAAAACGACCGGCGACCAGCAGGCCGGTGCGATAGAACTCGTCGAGCAACAGGTGATGTTGTGAGCTGCCGGCGTTTTCATTGGACAGCTGCTGGTGCTGCTGTTCTCTGAAGGAAGCGTCGTCCATGAGGAAAAAGTGCACTTCCAGGCCCAACGACTCCGCCCAGCTGCGAATACTCTCCGCTTTCGCCCTCAATTCCTCCGTCTCGTCTTCCGTCAGCCCCGGGCTATGGCAGACCCAGATATCGAAGTCGCTGTTCTGGGAGTAGGCGACGGTGCCGGTGCTGCCCATCAGGTAGAGGGCGTGGATGCAATGGCGTTGCTGCGCCCGGCGCTGATAGCTGAAGCTGCGGGCGAGTTTACGCGCCGCCTGGATGCAGCGTTTTCCGGGTGCGTAATCGGAAACCCCGCTGGGTGTCTTGGTCGACAGATAGCCGGGTAGCATCGGGTGATTGATATGGAACAACAGGGGCAAGAGTTGAATGAAAACCCGTTGGCGCGGCTCCAGCGAGTCCTGCACGCGGCGCAATCGGTCATGATTGAGGGCGACGAAGCGGCGCTTGACGGTGCGCATCTCCAGGGCGTCGATGCTGATCGTCTCACGCGCCGGCTGGCCGAAATCACCACGGATGACTCGGTTGTCGTCTGTCTGGGCGTGTTTCTTTTCCTGCTGTGGCATACCGCCCCGCCGGTTCACAGCGCGATGGCTTGGGAGTCTTGCGCCGCGCGCGCCTGCGCCAGCGCCGCGGCGGCGCGATTGATCAGTGAGCCCGCGTTGTCGCTGCGCCGCCAGCCCGTGATGCCATAACTGACGGCCGCTGGCGGCTCGCCCAGGCGGGTCGACAACTCGCCGATCAGGCGGGTGAGCTTGTCGGCGAGCGCCGCTGCCGCTTCCGGGGAGGTTTCGGGCAGAATCAGAAGGAACTCGCCGCCCGGCGAGCGACCGATCAGATCCGCCCAGCGCAGCTGGTCCTTGAGCAGCCGCGCAACCTCCAGATGGGAGCATTTTTCAGCGTTGGCGAAGTCGCTTAGCGCCATCATTATCACCGACATGGGGTTGTTGTAGCGGCGCGAGCGGGCGACCTGCGGCTCCAGCGCCAGCAGCAGACCGCGTTGATTGAGCAAGCCGGTGGCCGGGTCGGTGAGACTATTCTGGCGCAGGTCGTCCTTGAGTTTTTTCTCCTGCGATTCCAGCTCCGCCTGTCTGCTGACATCGATGTACAGTCGGGCGCGGGCCTGGTCGAGTTCGATCGTGGCCACCTGATAGTGGCGCTGCCCGCCACCGGTGTCGTGCCAATGCGCGCGCGTCTTCGAGGCAAACAGCGACTGTGCTGGGTGTCCGGATAGCTGGCGGATTTCGCGACCACAGAGTTGCGCGGCGGCGGCGGGCCCCAGCAGGCGCTCGAAGGCGAGGTTGTAGCTTATGATCCGGTCGTTTCCGTCCAGGACTACTAACGGTAAAGGTGCCTGCTCAAGTATGCGTTGAGCCTGCTCGGCGGGCAGTATGGCCGTCATCAGGGTTTGTCTCCGACAAATCGGTTCGGGTGTCCAGGTCTGTCCTCTGGTAGCGGAATCTGTGACCGATTCTTTATACCTGGTGCGACCCGGTTCACACCGTGGGCAGGATGCCAAGGGTGCCGGTGGAAGCATTTTGTTTGCTTATGAAACAATGGGTTATTCAATATCTCGGGCCTTGGGGCGATGGCGGCGGGGGCGCGATGGCGATAGCCCCGGCATTAATGGCTGACGGGGACGGCAGTGGTATTCATTAAATCGGCCGATCAGTCGCTATGTCTGGAAGCGAACGAGGGACTGACTGCGCTTTCCAGATGAATACGACAGGGGCTAGAAAACTGATGGCCTGTGCTCTGGCATTGCCCCTGGGCGATGCCCTGGAAGCCGCAGGCGGTTTCGGGTTCAAAGGCTTGGCATCTGGCCGCTGTTGGCTGCGGGTGGTCACGCCGGTGGCGGAAACGCAGTGGTACTCGGTCTCGGCAATGATATCGCCGCCGCCATTGCGCTTGCGGGTAGATTCCGTCACCCGCGACGGTACCGGGGCCGGGTCGGGATTCGACTTCGAACTCGGTCGCCTCCATCCGCCGGTTGGGCCGCCGGTTGGGCCGCGGAGCGACCTGCGGTGAACATCGAGGGCAAAAACACTTTATTCATCGTATCACTGGTACTGGTGGTGCTGCTGGCGGTCGGGGCGACCACCTTCGTGTTGTTGCGCGAGCATGTGGAAACCGAAATCCGCGACGATCTCGGGCGCGACCACGCCGTGTTTGTGCAGATGCAGCAATACCGCTTCTCCCAACTGGCCGCTTTCGCTCAGGGAGCGGCCACGGAACCGAGCCTGTTGGCGGCCGTGCTGACCGCGGATATCCCGACCATCGCGACGGCCCTGAACGCCTATTACCCGCGTCCCGGCGTGGATCTGATGGCGGTCTACCTCGATTTCAGTCCGAGCGGGGTCACCGGCGTCGGGACGCGGCCCCACGATGGTTCGCTGCAAACCCTGCACTCGCCAGCCCTGCGCTCCCTGGTTCGGCAGCTGCGCGGCGACCAGAAGCTGGAATCTGGCAACGCCCTGCTCGACGACGACAGTTGGATGCAGTTGGTCGTAGTCCCGCTCGAGACGCCCCGCGGCCGGCGCGTCGGCGCGCTGCTGATGGGCCGGCGATTCAGTGCCGCGGATCTGCATGATCTGCGCCAAATCATCTCCGCCGATGCCGTCGTCTATGGCGGTGACCGGGTCCTGTTGAGCGGCCTTCAGGACCTGCCGGCGACCAACGTGAACCCGGCTGGGCCTGGCAAGGACGGAGCGGGCGTGTGGCGCGCTGTTGATGGCAGGCATTACAGCGTGCGCAAGGTCGCGATGCTGCAACGGATCGACGGGAAGAAGACGCCGTTGAATCTGTTGCTGGTCACGCCGTACGAGCGATACTGGGAGCCGTATCGGGCTCTCGGTTACAACGCATTGTATTTCTCCGGCCTCATTCTATTATTGGCCGCGCTGACCGGGATCGGTATCAGCCGGCGCACGCTGACGCGCCCCATCCAGCTACTGGCGCGTGCCACCCAAGCCATCGCCAAAGGCGATATGCTGCACAAGGTCGAGGTCAGGCGTAACGACGAACTCGGTCAGTTGGGCGCCTCGTTCAACGCCATGCTTGGCGCCTTGAGTGCCTCGCGCCGCGAGCTCGAGCGGAGTCGCCAGCGGTTCCGCGATTTCGCCTCCAGTTCCTCCGACTGGCTGTGGGAAACCGACCGCGGGGGGCATTTCACCTTCGTCTCCAGCAGCGTATCGGAAACCCTGGAGATGCCGGCGGAAAGCTGGCTGGGTCGCACCCTGTCCGAGATCTTTCCTTGCGCGCGGGTCGAGGAGTTCATGGCCTTGTTGCGTGCCGGCGAGCATTCCAAGCCACAAAGCTTCAAGGACGTGGAGGTCTGGGTGCACGCGCCGTCGGGCGTCCAGCACAGCCTGCGCCTGAACGGGGTGCCCGTATTTTCCGGTGATGTGTTCAAGGGGTACCGGGGAGCGGTACGCGATATCACCAAGCTCAAGCACGACGAGCAGCGCATGGTGATCCTGGCCAATCAGGATCATCTTACTGGCCTGTCCAACCGCCGACGTTTTCTCCAGGACCTCGCCCTGGAAATCAGACGGGTGGAAAACGAGGGCCGGCTGGGCGTGCTGTTGCTGTTCGACCTCGACCATCTGAAACTGGTCAATGACACCGCGGGGCACGCCGCCGGTGATCAGATCATCGTCCAGGTCGCGGGGGTGTTGCGACGAACCTCGGCCGACCAGGACCTATTGGCCCGCATCAGTGGCGACGAATTCGCGCTCGCCTTCGCCAGCGAAAACCAGCAACAGGGGATGGAGAAGGCGCGTCAGTTGCTGACGGCCATCAACGGACTGAGGCCGCGGTTCGGTGGACGTTCGCTCAACATCAGCGCCAGCGTGGGGATGGTGACCTTTCCGCCGCAGGGCAAGGTGCCGGTCGAACTGCTGGCCAAGGCCGATGCGGCGATCTGCGTCGCCAAGGCCGCCGGTCGTAATCGCATCCATCTCTACGACGAAACCGACATGATGCGCGAGCGCATGGATAATCAGCTCGCGTGGAAGGACCGGTTGCTCGCAGCGTTGGAAAACGATTCGCTGGTGCTCGCTTTCCAGCCCATCGTCGGGGTCTCGACCCGCAGCGTGCATCACTTCGAGGTTTTGGTGCGCATGCGGGAGGCCGGCGGTGTCCTGATCGCCCCCGGCAACTTCATCCCGGCGGCGGAGCACTTCGGTCTGATACAGCAGGTGGACCGACAGATCGTCACCAAGGCCATCCGTTACCTGGCCGGACTGCCGGTGGGCATGGCGCGGGTGGGTTTTTCCATCAATTTGTCCGGTCTATCGGTGGGCAGTCAGGAGATGTACGAGCTGATCGAGACTGAGGTGCACGCCTGCGGCGTGGCGCCGGCCAGGATAACGTTCGAGATCACCGAAACCGCCGCTTGCGAGCAATTGAACGACGCGCTGGAATTCATCGACAAAGTCCGCCGTCTCGGTTGCCACGTTTCCTTGGACGATTTCGGGGTGGGCTTTTCCTCGTTTTCCTACCTCAAGCATCTGCGCGCCGACACGATCAAGATCGACGGCAGCTTCATCCGTGAAATCCATCACAACCAAGCCGACCAACTGTTCGTCAAGGCGTTGGTCGACGTGGCGCGTGGCCTGGGCATGCGTACCATTGCCGAGTTCGTCGAGAACGAGCAGGTCTACCGGCGGGTCAGTGAACTGGGTGTCGACTACGTGCAGGGCTACTATCTGGGCAAGCCGCAGTTGGATCTGCACACCCGCCGCCCGCGGCCCGTGACGCGCAACAAGGCGCACGAATCCGTCGCCTGACACACCGCGATTGGCGCTTCAGTCGGCCTCTAGACGGGCGCGCGCGCGCGCGAGCGCCGCGCGCACCTGCTCCGGCGCGGTGGCGCCGAAATGCTTGCGCGCGGCGACCGAGCCCTGGGCGGTGAGCACCTCGAAGACATCCGCTTCGATCAGCCTCGACAAGGCTTGCAGTTCGCCCAGCTCGAGTTCGGCCAGGTCGCGTCGACTGTCGATGGCCAGGCGTACCGCCGAGCCGACGACTTCGTGTGCGTCGCGGAAGGCCATTCCCTTGCGCACCAGATAATCCGCCAGATCGGTGGCGGTGGAATAGCCGCTGGTGGCGGCGTCGAGCATGTTCTCGGCCCGCACCTGCATCGCCGGAATCATGTCGGCGAAGGCACGCAGACAGCCGAGCAGGGTATCGACGGTGTCGAACAGGGGTTCCTTGTCTTCCTGGTTGTCCTTGTTGTAGGCCAGCGGCTGGCCCTTCATCAGCGTCAGCAGACCCACGAGGTGACCGATCACCCGGCCGGTCTTTCCCCGCACCAGTTCCGGCACATCGGGGTTTTTTTTCTGCGGCATGATGCTCGAGCCGGTACAGAAGCGATCGGGCAGATCGATAAAGCCGAACTGCGTCGACGCCCAGAGAATGAGTTCTTCGGAAAAGCGCGACAGGTGCACGTGAATCAATGCCGCGCAGCTGCAGAACTCGATGACGAAGTCGCGGTCGCTGACCGCGTCCAGCGAATTTTCCGCCGGTCCGTCGAAACCCAGCTGCCGGGCGGTATCGTGTCGGTCGATGGGGAAGCTGGTGCCGGCGAGCGCCGCGGCGCCCAGCGGCATGACGTTGACCCGCCGCCGGCAGTCGCGCAGGCGCTCGCGGTCGCGCTGCAGGTTCTCGAACCAGGCCAGCATGTGGTGGCCGAAGGTCACCGGCATGGCCACCTGCAAGTGCGTAAAGCCTGGCATGATGGTCCCCGCCTCCCGTGCGGCCAGCATCAGCAGCCCTTGCTGCAAGCGTTTCAGCTCCGCTCTGGCCGCGTCTATCTGGTCGCGCAGATAGAGTCGCAGGTCGGTGGCGACCTGGTCGTTGCGCGAGCGACCGGTGTGCAGCTTCTTGCCCGCCTCGCCGATCAGGTTGGTGAGCCGGGCCTCGATGTTCATGTGGACGTCTTCCAGGGCCACCGACCAGTCCAGCTCTCCTTTCGCCGCCAGCTGCGAGATCTGCTCCAGCCCGCCGAGAATGGCCTCACACTCGGCCTGGCTGATGACACCGGTTTTGGCGAGCATGCGGGCGTGCGCCCGCGAGCCCTCGATATCGTAGGGGTAAAGACGCCAATCGAACCCCACCGAGGCGGTGAAGGCCTCCACGAAGGCATCGGTGGACTCGGTGAAACGCCCGCTCCAGGGCTTGTCGCTTTTGGCTTTATCGGTCATGGCGGTGTCAATGGCGGTTCAATCCGGCGAAGTATACCTGAAAGTACCGAAAAGCTTGGCCGATATACTCAGACGGGGTGTGAAATCCGGCCCAGGGCCTGATGGACAAGCCGATGCGCAAACTCACAAGCAGACAACAAGGCGGTGCCGGCGGCGACGGTCTGTTCCTGCCCAGTTTTTGTGAAATTCGTCTGGTATTTGCCGTGGTGGTGATCGCCGAGCTGCTGGCGTTGGTGCTGGTGCTGGCCGGCGGCGGCGGCGACCCCTGGGGGGATCTGGGACTGACCTCGCTGCTGGTCCAATGGATTGCGCTGGCCAGCGCCGCGGTACTGTGCCTGGCACGCCCGCTGCTGCTGCGGTTGAACAACGGCGCGGCGGCGCTGAGCAGCTATTTGCTGCTGTTGCTGACCAGCCTGTCGATCAGCGAGATCGCATTCCGGCTCAGCCATGGCGTGCTACCCGGTCACGAGGGCGGCCATGCCGAGTTCCTGTTCCGTAGCTTCGCCATCAGCGCCATTCTTAGCGCGCTGGTGTTGCGCTACCTCTATATTCGCCATCAGTGGAGTCGGCAGATAGAAGCCGAAGCCCAGGCCCGGGTGCAGGCGCTGCAGGCGCGGATTCGACCCCACTTTCTCTTCAACAGCATGAATAGCATCGCCGCCTTGACGCGCAGCGACCCCGAGCGCGCGGAAGCTGCGGTGCAGGACCTGGCGGATCTGTTTCGGGTCTCGCTGGGGGATGCCAGCGAGCGGGTCACGCTGGAGGAGGAGTTGGAAATCGCGCGCCGTTACCTGCGCCTGGAGTCGCTGCGCCTGGGCGAACGGCTGCAGGTTGAATGGTCGATCGAGCGACTGCCGCGCCAGCGCCTGGTGCCGTCGTTGATCTTGCAGCCGTTACTCGAAAATGCCGTCTATCACGGCATCGAGCCTTGTGCGCAGGGCGGCCGGATTTCCGTGCATGGCGCCGCCGAGGGGCGCCGCGTCAGTATCGTCATTCGGAATCCGCGCGCCAGCGGCCAGCCGGCAGGGCAGCGTCGTGGTCATAGCATCGCGCTGGAAAACATACGCCTGCGCCTGCAGCTGGCGTTCGGCCCGCACGCCGGCGTGGCGCTGCGGGAGATGGCTCAGGTATTCGAAACCACTCTCTATTTCCCGCGGGAAAAGCTGCAATGAAATGCCTGATTGTCGACGACGAGGCCCTGGCGCGCCAACGGCTGGCGCGGCTGCTTGGCGACTGCGAGGGATTGCGGGTCTGCGGCGAGGCTGCCAACGGCGAGCAGGGTCTGCAGCAGGTCGCCCTCCTGCGGCCCGATCTGGTGTTGCTGGACGTGCGCATGCCGGGGATGGACGGGCTGGAGGTGGCACGCCATCTGCTGAACCTGGATCCCGCGCCGGCGGTGATTTTCACCACCGCGTATGGCGATCACGCCCTTGAGGCGTTCGAGACCCAGGCCGTGGACTATCTGCTCAAACCGGTGCATCCGCAGCGCCTGCGCCAGGCACTGGACAAAGCGCGGCGCCTGAGCCCGGCGCGGTTGCAGCAGCTGCAGGCGGCCAATGGCGAGCGGCGCACGCATCTGTGCGCGCGGGTACGCGGCAATCTGGAACTGATGGCCGTCGACGAGGTGATCTACCTGCAGGCGGACAGCAAATATGTCACGGCTTGCTCCGGTGCGCGCAGCATCCTGTTGGAGGAACCGCTGAAAGCGCTCGAACAGGAGTTCGCCTATCGCTTCATCCGTGTCCATCGCGGCGCCCTGGTGGCCGCCCCCTGTATCCGGGGCCTGGAGAAGGATTCGCAGGGCCGCCACAAGGTGATCCTTGAAGGGGTCGATGTTCGTCTGGAGGTCAGCAGGCGTCTGTTGCCGCAGGTTCGCAAGCGGATCAAGGATGGGGCCGTATAGCCCGGCACCCGGTCCGTCAACGGCCGGTCGGACCTAGTCACTACAGCTGTTGCGCTCACGTAGCTTGGCGCGCGAAGCGTCCAGCGCCAGGTCGAGATAACCGCCGTACATCTCAATCGTGTTGACACCCACCATGCGTTCGGTCAGTTCGTTGCCGGCCGCGTCCACGAACAGTACCGTGGGCGTCACCCAGACTTTGTAGCGTTCCGCCAGCTGCTGGGCGCTGAGGCGGTTGTCGCCGTCGAAGTCTGTCAGTCGGGCGGAGCTGTCGAGCAGCAGTTTGCGCATCAAGACACGCTCATCGTAATCGCGGTTGAGCAATGTCGGATTCAACACCTCGGTTTCCAACAACTCGCAGTAGCCGCAATCGGAGGCGGAAAATTCCAACATCAGGGGTTTGCAGCCGTTCTCGGCGCGCGCGCCGTCGGCGGACAGATTCTGGGTCAGCGGAACCGCCACCACCGAGGCCGACGCGCACGCCAGCGCCATCCCCATCGCCATCCGCCGGGCGGCCGACTTGCGTCGTTCGTACTTCACTCGCTATTCTCCTCGCTCTTTCACGCTACCGAATATCCAACCAAATCCCATGACTCCATCCCGCCTGCGAATCGCCACCCGCAAAAGCCCCCTGGCACTGTGGCAAGCACAGTACGTGCGTGAAGCGCTGCTGGCGCGTAATCCCGAGCTGGAAGTCGAACTGCTTACTATGACCACGCAGGGCGACAAAATACTCGATACGCCCCTGGCGAAAGTGGGCGGTAAAGGATTATTCGTTAAAGAACTTGAACTTGGCATGCTCGAAGGACGCGCCGACCTGGCGGTGCATTCCATGAAGGATGTTCCCGTGGACTTCCCCGAGGGCCTGGGTCTGGCCGCCATCCTGCCCCGCGAGGATCCTCGTGATGCATTGATTTCAAATGAATTTTCTTCCCTGGACGCGCTTCCTTCCGGGGCCCGCGTGGGCACCTCCAGTTTGCGCCGCCAATGTCAGTTGCGCGCGCGTCGCCCGGATCTGCAGGTGGTGGACCTGCGCGGCAACGTCAACACCCGGCTGCAGAAGCTCGACGACGGCGAATACGATGCCATCATGCTGGCCGCCGCCGGCGTCCGGCGGATGGGTTGGGAGGCGCGTATCACCGAGTTGCTGCCACCCGAGCAGTTTCTGCCGGCGATCGGACAGGGTGCCATCGGCATCGAGATACGCGCCGACGATACCGCCACGCGGGCGTTGGTCGGCGCACTCAACGATCCGCAGACCGCCGTGCGCGTCTCCGCGGAAAGATCCCTCAACGAGGGCTTGCAGGGCGGCTGCCAGGTGCCCATCGCCGGCTATGCCGAGCTCGGACATGGGGTGATCGTGTTGCGCGCGCTGGTCGGTCAGCCCGACGGGAGCGAACTGGTGCAGGGCGTGATCAGCGGCAAGCCCGAGGATGCGGTGGAGCTCGGTCGGGTGCTCGCCGACGACCTGCTCGCGCGGGGCGCGCGCGAGATTCTCGCGGCGGTCTACGCCGGGGCGCCTGGATGAGCCCCGGCGGGCCGCTCGCCGGCCTGGGGGTGCTGGTGACCCGGCCGGCGGCGCAGGCCGGCGGGCTCTGCCAGCTGATCGAGCAGCACGGTGGGACGGCCCACCGTTTCCCGGTATTGGAGATTCTTCCGCCCGCCGACCCCGAGCCGCTACGCGCCGCGGGCGAACGCCTGCACCGGTATGACTGGGCGGTGTTCATCAGCGCCAACGCGGTGGAGCGGGCTTTGGAGGCGATCCTGGCGGTTCGCACCTGGCCGAGCAGCACGCGCATCGCCGTTATCGGTCGCAGCTCGGCCCAGGCACTGGAGCGCTTTCAACTGCGCGCCGACTTGTGTCCCAGCGAACGCATGGACAGCGAGGGGCTGCTCGCCTTGCCCGCGCTGCAGCAGGTCCAGGGTAGCCACTGGGTGATATTCCGCGGCGGCGCAGGGCGCGCCCACCTGGGCGACAGTCTGCGCGCGCGCGGCGCCAGGGCGGATTACGTCGAGGCCTATAGGCGCGCCCGGCCGCGCGCGGACGCCGCGCCGTTGCTGGCGCGCTGGCAACGCGGAGAGATTCAGGTCGTGGTCGTGAACAGTGTCGAAAGCCTGCACAATCTGATGGTGATGCTGGGACCCCAAGGGGCGGCGTTGCTGCGGGAAACCCCGCTGCTGGTGGTCAGCGAGCGCCTGCGGGCGGAGGTGGAGGAGCAGGGATTTGGCCGGTCCCTGCTGGCGGCCAACGCCACCGATACGGCGGTGGTCGAGTCGCTTCTGGCCTGGCACGCCGGCGAACGCCTGCGCGCGCCGCCCCCCAGGTAGGCGCAGAGCGCGAAAATCGGCTAGCATGTCTCCATGAACGAGACCAATTCCCCCGCAGTTGTTGACGAAAAGCCGGCCGCCGAGCCGCCGGCGCAAGCGCCGGCGCGCAACCGCTCCGGCGCCTTGCCCCTGGTGATTTCCGTGCTGGCGCTGATAGTGGCGATCGCCCTCGGGGTGGCGGCTTATTTCATCTGGTATCAGGTGCAGCAGCAGACCGGTGCGCAGGCCGAGCTCGAGCGGGGCGTCGCCAACCGTCTCGACCCCGTGCGCGCCAGCGTCGACCAGCTCGAGCGCAAGCTGGAGCAGAAAAACGAGGCACTGGCCCAGCGCCTCGACCGTCTCGCTCAGGATCAGCAGGCCATGGCCAACCGAATCAGCATGCTGGCGGCCCTGGTCGGGCGCAGTGAAACCGGTTGGGCCGTGGCGGAGGTGGAGTACCTGTTGCGGGTGGCCAATCAGCGTTTGCAGATGCAGCGCGACAAGCGCACTGCGCTGCAGGCGTTGAAAGCCGCCGATGCCCGTCTGCGCGACCTGGCCGATCCGCACTATCAGGGCGTGCGCGAGCAGATCGCCGAAGAGATCAACGCCATCAACGCGGTACCCGAGGTGGATGTCAGCGGGCTGGCGGCCACCCTCGAGGCGGCGCTCAAGCTGGTCGACCAGCTGCCGGTCGCCGGCAGCCACTATCGGCCTGGACCCGCCGCGGATAGCGCCGAGGCCGCGGAGAAAACCCCCATGGATCGTCTCGGGGACGTGGGCAAGGTGGTGTGGGGCGCGCTTTCGGGATTGTTCCGGGTGCGCGAGCACGACCAGCCGGTAGGGCCGATGCTGGCGCCGAAACACGAATATTTCCTGCGCGAGAACCTGCGGCTGCAGCTCGCGGCGGCCCGCCTGGCGCTGCTGCGCCAGGACCCGGCCCAGTATCGCGGCGCACTGGATACCGCCATCGACTGGCTGCAGCGGTATTTTGACCCGCAAGCGCCTGGCGTGCGCAAACAGATCGAAAGGCTGCAGGCCATCGCCGCGACCGACATCCGGCCGGCGCTACCCGATGTGGCCGCCTCGTTGCGGCTGTTGCGCCAGCAATTGCAGCTCAGCCAGCCGCAAACGGCCACGCGGGCCGATGGCGCGGCGGATGCGGCCGGGGAGCCGGGTGGAGAGGCGCAGTGAAGTGGCTGCTGATAGCGCTGATAGCGCTCATCGTCTCGGTCAGTGTGGCGCTCAAGGCGTTGCCCGACCCCGGCTACGTCCTGTTGGGTTACGGCAACTACAGTGTGGAAAGCTCGCTGCTGGTGTTTGCCGTGGTGCTGTTGCTGGCCTACATCGGCGTGCGGCTGCTGGTGCGGGTCTGGCGGGTGCCGGCGCAGCTGGACAACTGGGCCCAGCGGCGGCGTGACCGCCGCCTGCAGCGCTGGTACGACGATGCGACCCGGGCGCTGGCCGAGGGCAGGCCCGAGCGTGCCGAGCGGCGTCTGGCGCGCCTGGTGAGAACACCGGAAGCACCGCTGCAGGCCTATCTGGCGGCGGCCCAGGCGGCCAGTCAGCGTGGCGACGACCGCCGCCGTGACCGCTATCTGCAACTGGCCATCCAGCGACAACCCCGTTCCGAAGCCGGTATCCTGTTGCAGCAGGCGGAGTTGCAGCTGGCCGCGGCGCAGTCGGACCAGGCGCAGACGACCCTGGCCCGGGTGCAGAAACTGCTGCCGCAAAACGCCCGCCTGTTGCGTCTGCAGATGCAACTCTATTTGCAGCAGCGCGATTGGCACAGCCTGCGTGAGCTGTTGCCCGACCTGCGGCGCAGCCGTGTGATCGATCAAACCGCTTGGCACAAGCTGGCGGTGCAGGTGTATCGCGAGGAGGTCATGGCATTGTCGAGCGCGGCCGACCTGGAAGGGCTGAGCGCGGGCTGGAAACGGTTGCCGGCCCCCATTCAAACCGATCAGGGGCTACTCGCCGTATATATCGAGCAGATGACCCGACTGGGCGCGCATGAGCAGGCCGGCAAACTGCTGCGCCAGCAACTCAAGCGCGTCTGGGATCAACGGCTGGTCTATCTATTCGGCGAAGTCCAGGAGACCGATCCGGCGGCCCAGCAGACCCAGGCGGAAAACTGGTTGCAGACCCACCCGGAGGACCCCGTTCTGCTGCTGTCGCTCGGTAAGCTGAGTCTGCGCAATCAGTTGTGGGGCAAGGCGCGGAACTACCTCGAGGAAAGCGTCAGGCGCCAGCCGCTGGCGGAATCTTACCAGGTGCTTGCCGGCCTGTTGGAGCAGCTCGACGAGCCGGATGCGGCGGCGGAATGTTACCGCAAAGGGCTGGCGCTAAGTCATCCAGCGGATGCCGACGTGCAGACACCGGCCATCGGCCGGGACCCGGATGGGGCGATCGCTCAACCGGAGCTTCTCAGCCGTTCTGCTTGATCTTGTCCAGCACGTCCTGGGCGAACTCGAACGCGTCCGAGTACATGTGCGCCAGTTCGGCGCCGTGGGCGACAAACAAGGGGGTGGCGCTTTCGATCATCGCCGGTGGCCCACTCATGTAGATATCGTGGCCAGACAGCTGCGGATAGGCCTCGACCACGGCCTCGGTGACCAGACCGGTGGCCCCCTGCCAGGGCGGTGAGCTTTGCTCCGGCTCGGTCAACACCGGGGTATAACGGAAGTGAGGGTACTGTTCCTGCCAGCCGCGCGGCAACGCGTCGAGGTAGAGATCGGGTTGGGCGCGCACGCCCCAGAACAGGTGGATGGGACGATCGAAGCCGGTATAAAAAGCGTGCTCCAGCATGCCCTTCAGGGGCGCGAAGCCGGTGCCGCCAGCCATCATGATCACCGGGCGCGGTGAGTCGTCGCGCAAATAGAAACTGCCCAGCGGACCTTCCACGCGTAACAGGGCCCGATCTTTCATCTCGTCGAAGACATGCCCGGTGAAGGAGCCGCCCGGCACATGGCGGATATGCAGCTCCAGGAACTCGTCCTGATGGGGCGCGTTGGCGATCGAAAACGCCCGCCGCCGCCCGTCCTTGAGCAGGAATTCGATATACTGGCCGGCCAGAAATTGCAGGCGTTCGGTTTCCGGTAGTTTCAGCGTGACCCGCATGACATCGTGCGACAGCCGCTCCAGGTGCTCGGCGCGAGCGGGCAGCAGTTTGATGCTAATATCGGGGCTGGCCTGGACTTCCCGCACGGCGATCACCAGATCACTCTCGGCGTGTGCGCGGCAGATCACCACGGGGTTTTCGCCGCTGTGGCCTTCCAGTGCATCGGGCGAACCCTCGGGGTAGCGGACCTGGCCGGAAATCAGACGGGCGATGCAGGAGCCACAGGCGCCGTTGCGACAGCCATACGGCAGACCGATGCCGTGCTGCAACGCGGCATCCAGGATCGATTGACCGTCGGCCACGCGGAAGCGGTGACCGCTGGTCTCAATGATGACCTGGAAGCTCATAGTTAGGTTTCCGCCAGCGAAAGTTCCGCATTTTCCTTGATTTTGGAGATGGGGTAAACGTATGAATCCTGTGCTAATCGTGGGCTGCGGCGATATCGGGAGGCGGATTGCCGCGCGCGTGGCGCCGCGGCGCCTGCTCGCTCTGGTGCGCAGCGCCGAGAGCGCCGAACGCCTGCGCTCGCAGGGTATAACGCCCTTTCAGGCCGATCTGGACGCGGATCCGGATGTTCTCGATGTGCCGGTCGCCGGTCACGAGGTGTTTTATCTGGCGCCGCCTCCCGGCGAAGGCGAGCGCGACGATCGGGTCGCGCGGGTGTGTCGCCGTTGGCGTGGCGACTCGCTGCCGCAGCGACTGGTCTATCTCAGCACCAGCGCCGTCTACGGCGACTGTGCCGGCGCCTGGATCGACGAGAGTGCCGCGCTCAGGCCCGCTAGCGCCCGCGGGCGCCGGCGCCTGGACGCCGAGAACCAATGGCGGCGTTGGAGCGGGGAAACCGGCGTGCCGGTGGTCGTGTTGCGGGTCCCGGGTATTTACGCCTGCGATCGCTTGCCGGTCAAACGTCTGCGCGCGGGCCTGCCCGTGTTGTCGCCCGGGGATTCACCCTACACCAACCGGATTCATGCCGACGATCTGGCGCAGGTTTGCCTGGCGGCCATGGCCCGTGGCACCGCCGGGGGGGCCTACAATGTCGCCGACGGGCAACCCACCACCATGACGGACTATTTCTTTAAGGTGGCCGATTGCCTGGGCTTGCCGCGACCGCCCGTGGTGGATCGGCAAACCGCCGAGCAGCGCCTGAGCGCGTCGATGCTGTCTTTTCTGGCGGAATCCAAACGTCTCGACAATCGGCTGATGCTGCGGCAACTGGGCGTGCGCTTGCAGTATCCCGACCTGACGGCGGGTCTGGCAGGCTGTCGTTCCGAAACCGCGGCGGACTCCCCCTAGCGCAGACTCAAGTTTCGCATTGGGAAACCGCCGGGGGGGCGCACAACCCGTCCAGCGGTGCTGGCTTGGCCACACCATAACCCTGCGCGTAGTCGACGCCGATTCGGGCCAACGCCTGCAGCGTTTCGCTGTCTTCGACGAACTCCGCGATCGTTTGCATGCCCATGGCGTGACCGATCTGGTTGACCGCTTCGACCATCGCGCGGTCGACCGGGTCGCGCACCAGGTCGCGGACATAGCTGCCGTCTATTTTGAGATAATTCACCGGCAGATTTTTCAAATAGGCGAACGAGGACATGCCGCTGCCGAAATCGTCGAGGGCGAACTCACAGCCCATGGCTTTCAGGGCCGTGATGAAGCGCGTGGCATTGTCCAGGTTGGCGATCGCGGCTGTCTCCGTGATCTCGAAACATATCTCGGTGGGGCTGGCATCATAGGTGGCGAACAGCTCGATGACACTGTCGAGAAATGGCCGCAACGATAGCGACTGCCCCGAGAGGTTGATTGCCAGGCGGCGGACGCCGGCGTCGACGTTCAGGGTCAGCCATTCCAGCGCGCGGCGAATCACCCAGGCGTCGATGTCGGTCATGAGGCCGAATTGCTCGGCGGCGTGCATGAACTGTCCGGGCGCCAACAGGTGGCCCTGTTCGTCGAGCATGCGGATCAGCACTTCGTGGTGGCTGATGTTTTCGCAGCCGCCTTTTACCGCCACGATCGGCTGTTGGTAAAGGCGAAAGCGGTCTTCCTTCAGCGCCAGGCGAATCCGGTTGACCCATTGCATATCGGTGCGCTTGCGGCGCAGCTCACCGTCGTCCGCCTCATAGACGTGCACCCGGTCACGGCCCCCGTCCTTGGCGGCGTAACAGGCGACGTCCGCCGCGCTGAGCGCCTCGGTGACACCGCCGGTATCGGCCGACAGCGGCACCACGCCGATACTGACGCCGACCTCGAAGGTTTTGCCTTCCCAGGTGAAGTGGTGTTCGCGCACCGCCTGGCGCAGCTTGGACGCCAGCCTGCCGGCGTCTTCCAGCGTGCAGCCCTGCAGCAAGACGCCAAACTCGTCTCCGCCGAGGCGTGCCAGGGTATCGCTGTCGCGGAGTTCCTTTTTCAATGCCTGCGCCAATTGACGCAGCAACTCGTCGCCGGCTACGTGGCCGCAAGTGTCGTTTACCAGTTTGAATTGATCCAAATCCAGATAACAAAGCGTTACCAGCGTGTCGTTCTCACTGGCCGCGCGCAGCGCGGCGCGCAGGCGTATCTCGAATTCACGCCGGTTGAACAGTCCGGTCAGCGTGTCGTGGCTGGCCTGATAGGAGAGTTTTCGCGTCAGCTCGCGGTTCTGACTGACGTCGGCGAACGCCAGTACCACGCCGATGGTGCGGCCGTCGCTGTCGCGAATCGGCGCGGCGTTCTCTTCAATGGCGATTTCTTCGCCGAGCCTGGGCATCAGCAGCCGGCCGGTGAAGGCGCGTGCCACCCGATCCGTGCGTAGGCAGGTGTAGACCGATGACTCGGCGGGTTGGCCGTCGTGTTCGTTCTTCAGTTGCAGGATCCGCGAAATGGGCTGTCCCTGGGCCTGCGACTGCGGGAAACCGGTCAGGCTTTCCGCGGCGGGATTCATGTACTGAACGCAGCCGAGCTCATCGGTGGTGATGACACCTTCGGCGATGGAGTGCAGGGTGACTTCGGCGCGCTCTTTCTCCGCGAACAGCGCCTGTTCCGAGATCTGGGCGCGTTTGAGTGCCTCTACTGCTTCGTTCTGGCGTTGGGTGAGATTGTCGAGCGCATGATTGATGAAGCGGGCAAGATAGCCGAATTCGTCGTTGCGCGTCTCGTCGAAGTTCGAGGCTGCGCCTTTGCTGGATTCGCGCGCCGCGGTGACCATCTGGGTGATGGGGGTGGTCAGCAGCCGTTGCAGTATCCACTGCAGTATGGTGCCGAACAGAAACACCAACATGCCCATTTCTATCATCAGGCGTTTTTTCTGCGGTGCCAGGATCTCGTCGATCGGTCGCATCCAGACCGAGACATAAACGGTTTCGGCCGTACCGGTATCGGCTACCGGGAAGCTGCTGCTGTACTGTGTCAGCCCGGGGAGCACCTCTCCGGCGGCGACTTTCTCCAGGCCATAATGTACCGCGATCGCGGCGACGTCCGTATTGTCCACGATCAGGTCCATTTGGTATTGGAGGTCGTTGGTGCGGATATTCGGGTTGTGGTTCATCAGCGTGCGCACCATCAAAGTGGTCTGCTCGGCGACCGCCGACTGATTGGCCTGCATATCGGTGCGTAACCAGTGCATGGTTTCCACGGCCAGCAACAAGCCGATCACCACCAGACCCCAGAACACGATTCCGGTGATTTTCAGCGGCAGGCCGATGCGTACGCCTTGCTCCAGGGATAACGCGTCGTCGTCGCTTTTCGGTTTTACTTCAAACCCGCCCATTTCAACGCCAGATAGGCGGGACAAACCCCGCTGATACCCGCGCCCATCAGCGCGAAACCCATGAACCACGGAAAGAACCACAATTGCTTGGCAAACGCCACGAGACTGAGCAGGAGCATGCAGGCAACGAGAATGCGCCAGGCGCGTTCGGCCTCGAAATGCGTGCGCGCTTTGAATGCGATGCCGAGCGAGCCCTCCTGGGGGTCACCGTCGTCGAGTCCGCGCAGCCGGTTGACCAGGGTGGATAGCCGTAGATTGGCAGCCGCTTCAAACAACAGCAAAGCGATCAACCCGTACAGCGCGGCAAGCAGGTCAAAATAGAGAAATACCAGTAACGCCGCCCCCAGCAGCAATCGATACATACGGTTACTCACGGCCTCCCCCCCTTTTTTTCACTCCCTGGTGTCACTTGAACGGCAGAGGGACTCAAAGGTTTAGCCATATTTGGCTGAAAACTATCGGCTTTATCTAAATATTCACAACTGATGCGGCTCTTTTGGGGGGCAGGGGGCCACGCTCGCGAGGTGGCGGGGAAACGTGAGCGGCGGAGGGACGAACGCGGGGGGCCGTTGGCGTGGCTCAGGAGAGGATGCCAAGTTCATCCCAGATGGCGTCTACCTGCTCTTTGACGCGACTGTCCATGCGGATGGGACGTCCCCATTCGCGATCGCTTTCCCCAGGCCACTTGCCGGTCGCGTCCATCCCGATTTTGCTGCCCAGGCCGGCCACCGGCGAGGCGAAATCCAGGTAGTCGATCGGCGTGTTTTCCACCAGGGTCACATCGCGCGCCGGGTCCATGCGCGTGACCATGGCCCAGATGACGTCCTGCCAGTTGCGTACGTCGATATCGTCATCGGTGACGATCACGAACTTGGTGTACATGAACTGGCGCAGAAAACTCCAGACGCCGAACATCACCCGCTTGGCGTGCCCCGGGTACTGTTTTTTGATGCTCACGCAGGCCAGTCGATAGGAGCAGCCTTCCGGCGGCAGGTAGAAATCCGTGATTTCGGGGAACTGCTTCTGCAATAGGGGCACGAAGACTTCGTTGAGCGCGACCCCTAAGATCGCCGGCTCATCGGGTGGCCGCCCCGTATAGGTGCTGTGGTAGATGGGCGCGTCGCGGTGGGTGATGCAGTCGATGGTGAAAACGGGGAAACGTTCCTGTTCGTTATAGTAGCCAGTGTGGTCCCCAAACGGACCCTCCAGGGCGTCTTCGCCCGGGTGGATGTGGCCTTCGAGCACGAACTCGGCGCTCGCCGGCACTTGCAGATCCAGCGTTTGGGCCTTGACCAATTCGGTTTTGGAGCCGCGCAACAGCCCGGCGAAGGCATATTCCGAGAGCGTGTCGGGGACCGGCGTCACGGCGCCCAGGATGGTGGCGGGATCGGCGCCTAGGGCGACCGCTACCGGAAAGGGTTCGTTGGGACGCTGTGCCTGCCAGTCGCGCAGATCCAGCGCGCCGCCCCGATGCGGCAACCAGCGCATGATGACCTTGTTGCGTTCCAGCACCTGCTGGCGGTAGATACCGAGATTCTGGCGTTCCTTGTCCGGACCGCGGGTGATCACCAGCGCCCAGGTGATCAACGGCGCCGCGTCGCCCGGCCAACAGGTCTGAATCGGCAACCGTCCCAGGTCCACCTCGCTGCCCCGCAGTACGTTTTGCTGGCACGCCGCGCTGTTGAGAACACGCGGTGCCATATCCAGTACCTTGCGGTAGAGCGGCAACTTGCTCCACGCGTCCTTCAGGCCTCTGGGGGGATCGGGCTCGCGCAGAAACGCCAGCAACCGACCGATCTCGCGCAACGCCTCGGCCGAGTCAGCGCCCATGCCGGCGGCGACGCGTCGCTGGGTGCCGAAGAGATTGGCCAATAGCGGGATCGAGCAATTGCGCGGCTGCTCGAACAGCAACGCCGGTCCGCCGGCACGCAGGGTTCGATCGCAGATTTCGGTGATTTCCAGACAGGGGTCGGCCGCGTACTGAATGCGCCGCAGTTGACCGCTGCTTTCCAGTTGGGCGATGAAGTCGCGTAAATCCTTGTAGTGCATGGGCTGCCTATGCCGTTTAAGGGGGCAATTGTAGCGAAAAAGCGCGCTTCAAGCGCCAGGCCCCGCGCCCGCCGGCTCTGCCAGGCCGCTGTGGCGCAGCAGTGCGTCGATGCTCGGCTCGCGGCCGCGAAAGGCACGAAACAGGGTCATCGCCTCCTGGCTGCCGCCGGGGGCCAGGATCTCGCGGCGAAAGCGCTGGCCGGTGTCGGCGTCGAAGATGCCGTTTTCCTCGAACACCGAGAACGCGTCGGCAGAGAGCACTTCAGCCCACTTGTAACTGTAGTAACCGGCGGCATAACCGCCACTGAAGACGTGGGTGAAGCTGTGCAGGTAGCGGTTGAACGCCGGCGGCACGACCACCGCCACCTGCTCGCGCACCTGTTGCGCGATGTGGTAAGGGTCGGCCTCAGGCGTGGGATCGAACCCATAATGCAGGCGCATGTCCACCAGGGCGAACTCGAGCTGGCGCAGCAGGCGCAGGGCGCTGTGGAAGTTGCGCGCCGCGTGCAAGCGCTGAAGCAGGGGCTGCGGCAGCACCTCCCCGCTCTGATAATGGGCGGAAATCAGCGCCAACGCATCGCGCTCCCAGCACCAGTTCTCCATGAACTGGCTGGGAAGCTCCACCGCGTCCCAGGCCACGCCGTTGATGCCGGCGACGCTGGGCGTGTCGACGCGGGTGAGCATGTGGTGCAATCCATGTCCAAACTCGTGAAACAGGGTAATGACCTCGTCGTGGGTCAGCAGCGCAGGCTGGTCGTCTACCGGCGGCGTGAAGTTACAGGTGAGAAAGGCCACCGGGTACTGCTCGCGTTGCGCCAGGCGCAGGCGCGAGGCGTGGCTGTCCATCCAGGCCCCGCCGCGTTTCCCGGCGCGGGCGTACAGATCCAGATAAAACCGCCCGCACAGCGCGCCGTCGGCCTCGCGAATCTCAAAGAAACGCACCTGCGGGTGCCAGGTGGCGACGTCGCGGCGCTCCTCGATGCGCAGGCCATAGAGTCGCTGCACGACCTGGAACAGCCCGCTGACCACCTTGTCGTCGGGGAAGTAGGGTTTGAGTTCCTCCTGTGACACCTGGTAGCGCTGCTGGCGCAGTTTTTCGGCATAATAGGCGATATCCCAGGCTTGCAGCGGAAGCTCGCCGCCCAGGCCGGCGGCGAAGCGCTCGAGTTCGGCCAGCTCCGCCCGCGCGCGTGACAGCGCGGGCGCGGCGAGTTGCTGGAGGAAATCCACGACCTGGGACGGGCTGCTCGCCATCTTGGTGGCCAGCGAGTACTCCGCGTAGCTGTCAAAGTCCAGCAATTGGGCCAGCTCGTGGCGCAGCGCGAGTATTTCCCGCAGCAGCGGCCCGTTGTCCCAGCGACCTGCGTGCGGACCTTGATCCGAGGCGCGCGTGGTGTAGGCGCGATAGAGCTCGTGGCGCAGGTCGCGGTTATCGGCGTGGGTGATCACCGGAAAATAACTGGGGAAATCGAGCGTCAGCAACCAGCCGTCGAGATCCTTGTTGCGGGCGGCCTGGCGGGCCAGCGCCAGGGCCGATGGCGGCAGACCGGACAGCTCGGCGGGGTCCGTGATCCGCTTTTCCCAGGCGGCGGTCGCATCGAGCACATTGTCCTGGAAGTTCGCCTGCAGTTGCGCCAGTCGTTGCTGCAGCGCTTTGAAGCGCGCCTGTTGCGCGGGGGGCAAGGCGATGCCGCTGAGACGGAAGTCGCGCAATCGGTGTTCGATGGAGGTCCGCTGGGCGGTGTCCAGCGCGACGAACTCGCTCGATTCGGCTACCGACTTGATGGCGCGATACAGGCCCTGGTGTTGTCCCAGCTCGGTTTCGAACGCGCTCATCAACGGCAGGCAGTGCTTGTGGGCGGCGCGCAGCTCGGGGCTGTTGCACACCGCGTTCAGGTGATCGACCGGCGACCAGACCTGGTGCAGAGTCTCGAGTGCCAGTTCCAGCGGGGCCAGCAGGTTGTCCCAGGTGTAGACCTGGTTGCGCTGCAGTAAAGCTTCGATTTCACGGCGCGTGTTCTCTAGCGCGGTTTCCACCGCCGGCACCACGTGGGCGGGCTGGATGCGGTCAAAGGCGGGTAAATCAGCGGGGTTCAATAAGGGTTTCATGCTGTCTCGCGATGTTTGCAGTAGAATCCGATCGAGGATGCACTGACGGGAGTTTATCGAGCTATGACGCAGCATTATGACCTGATTGCCATCGGCGGCGGTAGTGGCGGATTGTCGGTGGCCGAACGCGCCGCGCGTTACGGTAAAAAATGCGCGGTTATTGAGAAAGGTCCGCTGGGTGGAACCTGCGTCAACGTCGGCTGTGTCCCGAAGAAAGTCATGTGGTTCGGCGCCAGCATTGCGCACACGCTCGAAGAGGCGGCGGGCTACGGCTTCAGCTTGTCGGCGGTGGATTTCGACTGGGCCCATCTCAAGCGCGTGCGGGATGAGTACGTGCAGGGTATCAATGACTGGTATCACACCTATCTGGCCGATTCGGGCATTAGCGAGATCGTCGGCACGGCCCGTTTCGTCGACGCGCGGACCGTCGAGGTGGCCGGCGAGCGTTACAGCGCAGATCACATCGTGATCGCGCCGGGCGGCGAGCCTACGCTACCCGACACCGAGGGCGCGCAGCTGGGCATCACCTCGGATGGGTTCTTTTCGCTCGAGACGCTGCCCAAGCGGGTTGCGGTGGTGGGTTCGGGCTATATCGCGGTGGAGCTGGCGGGCATGCTCAACGCGCTGGGGTCGGATGTCACCATGCTGCTGCGACGCGAACATCTGCTGCGCAACTTCGATGCCATGCTGCGCGAGAGCCTGATGGAGGAAATGCTGGGCGATGGTATCGATATCCTGGCGCGCACCCAGGTCAGGCGCGTGGTGCGCGAGAGCGATGACTGTCTGAGCATCGAGTGTGAGAACGGCCAGCGGCTGGAAGGCTTCGATGTGCTGATCTGGGCGATCGGGCGGCGGCCGTTGACGGCCGGATTGGAGCTGGGGGCCGCGGGTGTGGAGACCGATGCGCACGGCTATATTACCACCGATAAATTTCAGCAGACCAACGTCTCCGGCATCTACGCGATCGGCGACGTCACCGGCCAGGCTCAGCTCACGCCGGTCGCCATCGCCGCCGGACGGCGTCTGAGCGACCGTCTGTTCGGCGGCATGGACGAGCGCCATCTGCCCTACAGCAACATTCCCACCGTGGTGTTCAGCCATCCGCCGATCGGCACCGTGGGGCTGACCGAAAGCGAGGCGCGTGCTACCCACGGCGAGGCGGTCAAGATCTATCAGACCCGGTTCACGGCCATGTACAACGCCTTCACTGAGCGCCAGCAGAAAACCGCCATGAAGCTGGTGACCGTCGGCGCGCAGGAAAAGGTCGTCGGCTGCCATATCATCGGGCCGGGGGCCGACGAAATGTTACAGGGGTTCGCCGTGGCGATTCGCATGGGCGCGACCAAGCAGGACCTGGACGACACCGTGGCCATCCACCCCACCAGCAGCGAGGAGCTGGTGACCATGCGCTGAAGTTCCGCGGCCTGCGCCGGCGCAGGCCGCTCACGGCGGATTACGCGGCGGCCTGCGCCCGCAGCGCCGCGATCACCGGCGCGGTCTGCGGCATCAGGCCGCGCCACAGATGAAAGGCTTCCGCGGCCTGCTCCACCAGCATGCCGATCCCGTCGACCGTCCGCCGGCTGCCCGCCTGCCGGGCATGGCGCATGAAGGCGGTGTCCTCCTCGGCATAGACCATGTCGTAACACCAGGTGTTGGCGCCGATGGCCTGGGGCGGCAAGGGCGGTGCCTCGCCGTACAGTCCGGCGGCCGATGCGTTGATGATCACATCGAAGGTACGTTCGGGGATGGCGTCCAGGCCGCTGGCCGTGATGTTCCCGAGATCGGCAAAGTCGGCCGCCAGCCGGTCGGCGCGTTCGCCGGTGCGATTGGCCAGATGCAGGCGCGCCGGGTGTTGTTGCAGCAACGGCGCCAGCACCCCGCGTGCCGCCCCTCCGGCGCCGATGACCAGCAGGTCGGCCTGTGCGAGCGTGACGCCCAGATTCTGCGTCAGGTCGCGTAGCAGGCCGATACCGTCGGTGTTGTCGCCGAACAGTCCGCCGTCGGTGTGCGGCATCAGCGTGTTCACCGCCCCGGCCCGCCGGGCGCGGGGACTGAGGTGGGTGGCGATTTCCCACGCCTGGTGTTTGAACGGTACCGTGATATTCAGCCCCTTGCCGCCCTGGGAGAAGAAATCCCCCACCGCGGCCGCGAAAGCGTCCTCGGCCACCAGCAGCGCGTCGTAGCGCAGCGCCTGGCCCGTTTGCTGGGCAAACAGGCGGTGGATCTGGGGGGATTTGCTGTGGGCGATGGGATTTCCGACGACGGCGTACCGGTCGGCCGGCGCCGCTGTGGTCATGGTTCCCGCAGCCATTGCGCCACACGCTTGGCGAAATAGGTCAGGATGCCATCGGCGCCGGCGCGCTTGCAGGCTTGCAGCGCCTCCAGGATCACCGCGCGCTCGTCGAGCCAGCCGTTGTGCGCCGCGGCCATGAGCATGGCGTATTCGCCGCTGACCTGGTACACGTACGTCGGCGCGCCGAACTGCTGCTTGACCCGTTGCACCACGTCGAGATAGGGCATGCCGGGCTTGATCATCACCATGTCGGCGCCTTCGTCCAGATCGAGACTGACCTCCCACAGCGCCTCGTCGCTGTTCGCGGGGTCCATTTGGTAACTGTTCTTGTCGCCTTTGCCGAGATTGGCGGCGGAACCGACGGCGTCGCGAAACGGACCGTAGAAGGCCGAGGCGTATTTGGCCGAATAGGCCAGGATGCGGGTATGGATGAAGCCCTGTGCCTCCAGCGCGTCGCGGATGGCGCCGATGCGGCCGTCCATCATATCCGAGGGCGCGACCACGTCGGCGCCCGCCTCGGCATGGGAGAGCGCCTGCTTGACCAATGCCGCGACCGTCTCGTCGTTGAGAACATAGCCGTTGGCATCGACCAGTCCATCCTGGCCGTGGGTGGTGAAAGGGTCGAGCGCGACGTCGGTGATGACGCCCAGCCTGGGGCAGGCCTGCTTGAGCGCGCGTACCGCCCGCTGAGCCAGTCCCTCGGGGTTCCAGGCCTCGCAGGCGTCGTCGGTTTTCGCCTCGGCGGGGGTGACCGGAAACAGCGCCACCGCCGGAATGCCGAGCGCCTCGGCGGCCAGCGCCTCTTCCACCAGCAGATCGATGCTCAGGCGTTCGACGCCGGGCATCGAGGCCACCGCTTCGCGGCGCGCCTTGCCTTCGAGCACAAACAAGGGGTAAATGAGATCATCGGCGTGCAGGCGTGACTCGCGCATCAGGCGGCGGGAAAAATCGTCGCGGCGCATACGCCGCATGCGCACGCCGGGATAGCGGCCACGGCCGGTTTGTGGTGCAGACAAGACGCAACTCCTGGCGGATCTTGGGATCAATGGGGACACAGTGTACATTGAGAGCGGTTGCAGGCACAGGTGCGGGGTCGATGGAAGGCGCGCAGACATATACCCAACTGGCTGATGGCGTGGAGGTTTCCCTGGCCAGCTGGCTGGCCGAGCCAATGGCGCCTGGGCCTGCGGCGGCAGCGCTCGCCGAGGTGCAAGGCCGCCTGCATCGGGCGCGTGAAGGCGAGCAGCGCTTTGGCCTGAACCTGGCGGCGCTCATTTGCCGCTATTGGGCGGGACAGGATATCAGTGCCAGCTATCAGACGCTGGCGGCGGTGGTGCGCGCGCCGCGCGCGAGCGCGCTGTTGGAGCTGTGTTGCGGCCAATTGTTCATGGCGCGGCGGTCAGGGCCCGCCTGGGAGCACCTGGAGCGGGGCTTCAAGCTGGCCACGCATCTGCTGGCGGCGGAGGATTATTTCCGGGTCCTGAAACGCCACGAGCTGTTACGGCTGTTGCCACTGCATCGCCAGCCGGCGCCGCCGGCGACGCTTGCGGCCCTGTTGCAGGAGGCGCGCGTCATCGCCCGCCTGCAACCTCCTGGTTTCTCGTCGGCGCCCGGCGGCGGTCACCGCGACACCCTGGGCTAGGCATCCACCGTTGGCGATTGTCGCCAGCGGTGGGCTCCGGTAGGCTGGCCGTCTTCTCCGGCCGACGGAATGCAGCGCATGCTTTACAGCTTGGCCCAGTGGGTCACCCGCCATCTGGCGATTCTGACGCTGGCCGGTGCGTTGGTGGCCTATGCGCGACCGGGTCTGTTGTTGCCGCTGCAACACGGCTTTCTTGCCCTGTTCGCGCTGACCATGTTCGCCGTCGGCGTAGTGCTGCAACCGGCGGAGCTGCGGGCGACCGCGCGTCGTCCCGGACGAATCGCGCTGGGGCTGTTGACGCAATACACCGTGATGCCGGCCTTGGGCCTGGCGGCGGCGTTGCTCGCCCCGCTGCCGCCGGAGATCGCCTTGGGGTTTATCCTCGTCGCCTGCGCCCCTGGTGCCATGGCCTCCAATGTCATCGTCTATCTCGCCGGTGGCGCGGTGGCGTATTCGGTGGCGCTGACCACGCTGGCCACCCTGCTCTCGCCTGTCGTCACGCCATTGTTGGTGCAATGGCTCGGCGGAGTGTTTCTCGCCATCCCTTTTTGGCCGATGGTCGTCACCATTGTATGGACCGTCTTGTTGCCCTTGTTGGCGGGAATGTTGGCGAGTCGGCTCCTGGGTGCGCGGGTCGAGCCGTTGCGCCGCCTCGCGCCCGCCGTGGCGGCCTTGGCGATCGTGCTGATCTGCAGCTACGCGGTGGCGGCGAACCAGGCGCGCATCGCCCAGGTGGGTTTGTGGGTCCTGGCAATGGTGGTGGCCGTCAATGCCCTGGGGTATCTGGCAGGCTGGACACTAGCACGCTGGTATGGCTTCGACCGCCGCCACCGCCTCACGCTGGCGGTGGAGATCGGGATGCAGAACGCCGGCCTGGGCGTGGCGCTGGCGCTGGCCCACTTTGCCCGCCACGGCGCTGCCGGGGGCGCTGTTCGCCGTTTGGTGCATTCTCACCGCCGCCGGGGCCAGCGCCTGGTTACGCCGACAATCCGTCACCATTTGACGGCACTTTGGCGCGCGGCCGTGGTCAAAGTTTTTGTGATGGTCTGGGTCAGAAATAAAATTGGTTCTGAAGCAAGTGGTTACCTGGATTCTCCGTTTTTGGCATCGACCTTGCATTCATTACTCGCAAGGAGCGGGAAACGGCATTGAAGGAGCGCTTAAGGAAGGCGCCGGACCGGCCGCTAAAGGGATGAAGGCCGGGACTCCTGGTCCAGGGATGGAGAACTTTCGGACTGTGTCTTCGCAGGGATGACGAGGATGCACTCCGAAAGACGGTGAACAGATTGAAGTTGTGTGACTGACTCCTCCGACGCTGAAAAGCGTTTTTTACCCCACCTCTTCGGTGGGGTTTTTTTTGCCCGGACGCCTTGGATTATACGATGATCATCTCGAAGTCGGACTTGCCGACGCCGCACTCGGGACATTCCCAATCCTCCGGGACGTCTTCCCAGCGCGTCCCCGGCGCGATGCCTTCATCCGGCAGTCCGAGCGATTCGTCGTAGATAAATCCGCAGACCACGCATTCCCATCTCTTCATAGTCATCAGTCTCTCGATTGCAAATTCAGCGTCTCCACCGGCCTCGCGGCGGACTTTGCCGTCACAGCCAATTCCGGGGCTTGAGGAAGGCCTCGTAGAGCTCGGCCTCCGGCGTGCCAGGCTCGGGCTGCCAGTCGTAGCGCCAGCAGACCTGCGGCGGCAGCGACATCAGGATCGATTCCGTGCGCCCACCGGTTTGCAGGCCGAACAACGTGCCGCGATCATACACCAGATTGAACTCGACGTAGCGCCCGCGCCGATAGAGCTGGAAGTCGCGTTCGCGCTGGCCGTAACTCTGATGCATGCGTTTTTCCACGATGGGTGCATAGGCGGGGACGAAATGATCGCCCACGCTGCGCATCAGCGCGAAGCTGCGCTCGAAACCCGGTTCGTTGTAGTCGTCGAAGAACAGACCGCCGATGCCCCGCGGTTCCTCGCGGTGGCGGAGATAAAAGTACTCGTCACACCAGGCTTTGAAGCGGGGATAGACCTCCTCCCCGAACGGCAGGCACGCCTCGCGCGCGCTGCGGTGCCAATGCACGGCGTCTTCCCGGTAGCCATAATAAGGGGTCAGATCAAAACCGCCGCCGAACCACCATACCGGTTCGCAGTCGGGTTTTTCCGCGATGAAAAAACGTACGTTGGCATGCGAGGTAGGGACATAGGGATTGTGCGGGTGCACCACCAGCGAGACCCCGAGCGCCTGAAAACTGCGCCCTGCCAGCTCTGGCCGGCTGGCCGTGGCCGAAGCCGGAAGCTCGCGGCCGTGAACATGGGAGAAGTTGATACCCGCCTTCTCGAAGACCGCCCCCCCCTCCATGATGCGCGAGCGGCCGCCGCCGCCCTCGGCCCGGGTCCACTGGTCCTCGCGAAACACCTTCTTCTGGTCGAGCTGTTCGAGCGCGGTGCAGATCCGGTCCTGGAGTTTGAGCAGATAATCGGTAACGGCGTTGACGTCGGTCTGTGACATGGTGGGAGTATACGCGAGTTGGTTTGGCTTGCGCCAAGCTACCGGCGTTTGCAGAGTCCGCCCTCAGGCGCGAACGATGCGGCCCGAGGCCAGATCGCGGATTTGCGTCGGCTGGGCCCGCCCGCCGAGAGCGCCGGGCAATAGATAATCGAGCGCGCCGCCGAAGCGCAACTGGACTTGCAGCAAGGTGCGCGCCGGCGCCTGGGTGCTGACGTTGGCGCTGGTGGAGACCAGCGCGCTGCCGATGCGCGCGCACAGCGCCCGCACCAGGGGATGCGCGCTGACGCGTACCGCGAGGCTGTCGTGATCGCCGGTCAGCCAGTGGGGGCAGTCCGGCGCCGCCGGAACCAACCAGGTCACCGGGCCCGGCCAACTGCGCAGCAGCTGGTGTTCGTGCGCGCGCGACAAAGGTTGTAGCCAGGGCTTCAGCTGCGCCCATTCGGCCGCCACCAGGATCAGACCTTTGTTCAGCGGACGTCGTTTGAGCGTCAGGAGCCTGCGCACCGCGGCGTCATCGCCGGGATCGCAACCCAGGCCAAACACGGCTTCCGTCGGGTAGGCGATGACGCCGCCGCAGCGCACCCAGTCGGCGGCGCGGCGCAAGTGGAAGTGGTCGCGCGCTTGCGCAGGTGCCGGTTGCGCGACAGCCTTATTGCGCTTCGCTGTCGGCCGGTTCTTGTTCGAAGGGTTCGGCAAACTTGCAGTCCTGTTGCGGGCAGACACGCTCGGTGCCGCGCTTTTTTGTCGTTTTGACCGTCAGAATCGGCCAGTTGCAATCGGGACAGGGGCCGGCCACCGGTTCGTTCCACACGGCGTAGTCGCAATCGGGGTAAGTCGAGCAGGAATAGAATATTTTGCCGCGGCGTGATTTCCGCTGCAGCATGCTGCCCTTGGCGCACTTGGGGCAGCTCACGCCGGTGTCGGCGGGCCGCTCCAGCGGCTCGATGTATTTGCAGTTGGGGTAGCTGGAGCAGCCGATGAACTTGCCGTAGCGGCCGGAACGGATAATGAGCGCGGAGTCGCACTCCGGGCAGCTGCGGCCTTCGACCACTTCCGGTTCCGCCGACTCGGCGCTGTCATCCAGGTTGCGGGTGTAGTCACAGTCGGGAAAGCCGCTGCAACCGATGAAACGTCCGCGGCGGCCGAGGCGGATGTTCAGCGGCTTGCCGCATTTCGGACATTCCTCGTCGAGTGCCTCGGTGGTGACTTCGGCGCGCGAGACGCTCTCCTCTTTCTCCTTCACCAGATCCTTGAACGGGTACCAGAAGCTTTTCATCAACGGGACCCATTCCTTCTCCCCGCGCGAGACTTCGTCCAGTTCGTCTTCAAGCCGCGCGGTGAAGTCGTAATCGACGTAGCGGGTGAAATGATTGGTCAGGAACTTGCTGACGATGCGTCCCACGTCGGTCGGTTCGAAGCGGCGCTTCTCCAGAATGACATATTCGCGTTGCTGCAGGGTGGAGATGATGGTGGCATAGGTCGACGGCCGGCCGATGCCGTGCTCCTCCAGCGCCTTGACCAGGCTCGCCTCGCTATAACGCGGCGGGGGCTCGGTGAAGTGCTGTTCCGGGCGCAGCTTGAGCAGCTTGACCTTGTCGCCCTCCTCCATCGGCGGCAGGCGGTTTTCATCGCCGGCGGATTTCTTGGCGTCATCGACCCCTTCCTCGTACACGGCCATGAAGCCCGGCTCCACCACCGTCGAGCCGGTCGAGCGCAGGATATTCCCATTGCCGACGGCGAAATCCACGCCCACGGTGTGAATGGTGGCATGGATCATCTGGCAGGCCACGGTGCGCTTCCAGATCAGGTTGTAGAGTTTGTATTGATCCGAGGACAGGTGCGCCTTGACGCTCTCGGGCACATTGCGCGCCGAGGTCGGGCGCACCGCCTCGTGGGCCTCCTGGGCGTTTTTCGCCTTGGTCTTGAAGGTATGCGGCTGTTTCGGCAGTTTGTCGGCGCCGTATCGCTCGCGGATCAATTCCCGCAGTTCGTCCACGGCCTCGTTGGCCAGGGTGACCGAGTCGGTGCGCATGTAGGTGATCAGACCGGTCGCGCCGTCGCCGATATCGATGCCCTCGTAGAGCTGCTGCGCCACGGTCATGGTGCGTTTGGCGCTGAACCCCAGTTTGCGCGAGGCTTCCTGCTGCAGGGTCGAGGTGGTGAAGGGCGCGGCGGGGTTGCGTTTGCGCTGCTTCTTCTCGATGCTGCTGACGGTGAGTTCGCCCTTGGCCGCCGCGGCGATCTCCTGCTCTGCAGCGGCCGCCTGCGCCTGCTTGTTGATGCTGAACTGCGACAGTTTCTTGCTGTGCAGGTGGGTCAGTCGCGCCGCGAAGCCTTGCTGGTCTTTCTCCAGATCCGCTTCGATGGTCCAGTATTCGCGCGGCTTGAACTGTTCGATTTCCTCCTCGCGCTCGACGATCATGCGCAGCGCGGGGCTCTGCACGCGCCCCGCCGAAAGACCGCGGCGGACTTTCTTCCACAGCAAGGGCGAGAGATTGAAGCCGACCAGATAGTCCAGCGCGCGGCGCGCCTGCTGGGCGTTGACCATGTCGGTGGACAGTTCGCGCGGGTGCTCGATGGCGTCGTTGATGGCGCGTTTGGTGATTTCGTGGAACACCACCCGGTAGACGCCTTTGTCCTTGAGCGCCTTGCGCTCGCGCAGCAGTTCGTAGAGGTGCCAGGAAATGGCCTCGCCCTCGCGATCGGGGTCGGTCGCGAGATACAGGTTGTCGGCTTTTTTCATCGCCTTGGCGATGGCGTCGACGTGACGGGAGTTGCGTTCGATGACCTGGTATTTCATGGCGAAATCGGCTTCCGGATCGACCGCCCCCTCTTTCGGGATCAGATCGCGCACGTGCCCGTAGGAGGCGAGCACTTCAAAGCCCTTGCCCAGATATTTTTTGATGGTCTTCGCCTTGGCGGGCGATTCCACAATGACCAGATTCGTACTCATGCGCTCTATAGCTAAAAAGCCGCACCAGGGTGCGGCTCAAGTCAATTGATTCGTCTGCGGCTGCTAATGCAGGTGGCCGCCCGGCTGGCTGTCGAACACCAGGTCCTCCATCCAGGCATAGGCGGCTTCGGCGCCGGGCTGGTTGAACAATACCATCAAAACCACCCACTTCAGCTGGTCGATGTCGAAGTCGTCGGTATCCAGCGCCATGGCACGGTCGATGACCCGTTCGCGGGCTTCCGGGGTGAGAATGCCCATCTGTTCCAGGAACAGCAGAAAACCCCGGCTCTCGGTATCCAGGCGCTCGTTTTCCGCGGTCGAATAGATGCGCAACGCATGGTCGGTCTGCGGCGCCTGCACCTGATGCGGCTGAACGGCGAGATCCTCCAGCCATTCAAACGCTTGATTGATGTCGCTGGCGGGGAAGCCGGCTTCCATCAGTTCCGTGTGCAGGGATTCCCGGTCGGGGCTCAGCTCGGTTTCCTCGTCCATGTAGTAGTGCTCGAACAAATACATCAGCACGTCAAACATATTTTCTTTCATATCAAGCTTCTACCTCGCGCGTGTATAGCGCCCGCCAGCCCCGGAGTGCACCTTGCCGTCAAGCTCCAGCAGGAGCAGCATGGAGGAAACCACTTCCGGCGTCAATCCGCTGCGTGCCACCAACTGGTCAACGGTCACCGGGGCAAAGCCCATGATCTCCAGCAGTTCGCCGTAGTCCGCGCCCAGTGTCAGCGGGTCCTGCGTCGGGGTGTCCGCTGCGGCTTGCGGCGGGTCGGCGTGGAGGTCGAGCAGGGGCGCGAGTTCCTCCAGGATGTGCGCGCCGCTTTCCACCAGCTTGGCGCCTTCGCGAATCAGCGCATGACAACCGCGCGCCAGCGGGTTGTGGACCGAGCCAGGGATGGCGAACACCTCGCGCCCCTGTTCCAGGGCCTGGCGCGCGGTGATCAGGGAGCCGGAGCGTAGCGCCGCTTCGACCACCAGGGTGCCGACGCTCAGACCGCTGATGATGCGGTTGCGGCGTGGGAAATTGGCCGCCAGTGGCGCCGTGCCCGGGGGGAACTCCGAAACCAGGGCGCCATTGGCGCCGATCTGGTGGGCCAGCTCGTGGTGATGGGCCGGGTAGACGCGATCCAGGCCCGTGCCGGTGACGGCCACGGTTCCGGCGGCGGTGGCGAGCGCGCCCCGGTGGGCGGCGGCGTCGATGCCCGCGGCCAGGCCACTGCAGATGGTCAAGCCGCAGCCACCCAGATAGGCGGCGAAGTCCTTGGCCAACGCGACTCCGTCGTGGCTGGGATTGCGACTGCCGACCACCGCCAGCATCGGTTGGCGCAGGTAGTCAGGGTCGCCGTGGACGAACAACAGCGGCGGCGGCGCCGGGATTTCCGCCAGCAGCGGCGGATAGGCCTTGTCGGTGATGCGCAGCAGATGATTGCAAGGCTGGCGCAACCAGGCCAGATCCGTCTCCACGCCGTGCCAGTCGGGCCGTTGCAGCGCGTCGACGGTGGCGCGCGCGAGACCCAGGGAGAGCAGCTGTTCGGCGTCCGCCGCGAGAATCGCCGCGACATCGGGAAACTGGCGCAGCAGGGCGTTCAGCGCGCGTCCGCGCAGCCCGGGGGTCCGATAAAGCGCGAGCCAGTTGGCGTTGTCGTCATCCGCCGCCTGGGGGGTGGGCGTGCTCATCCGTGAGCCTCCAGAAACAAAAAAGCCGGTGCTTCGTGGCATGGGGTTCTACCATGCCTGAAGCGACCGGCGTTTGCCAGTTTCGCGCGCGTCTCAGGGGGTGCGGATATGGTCCCCCACGTGCAGCGCGCTGGTGGCTTTCAACACCAGGCCGAAACTGACTTTCTCGAAGCTGCGGAAAACCATCAGCAAGCCGGCTTCCTCGTCAGGCAGGCGCACCATTTCCTGATGCGCATCCCTGGCGCGTACCTGGTCGACGATCAGATCGCCGCGTTGGTCGATGGCGAAGACCATGCCGACGTCCACGCCTTCGCGGGCGCCGCGGTTGAGCGCCACGATCTGAAACTGGCCGATCTGGCTGACGCCATCGACCACCGAGATGATGGTGCCGTTGATGGGGGTCTCGGCCGAGTGCGGGGTGAAGTAGGCGTAGACGTCTTCCTGCGACACGGGCAGGACGCGGTCGCCGATATTGATTTCGCGCGTGGTGCTGGTGACCTTCAGGGTGGACGGGTCGCCGAATTTCTGCGCGTTGGCGTCGCCGAGGAACAGCGCCTCGTAGCCGAGGATTTCCCCACTGTCGGGGTCCTTGTAGGGGCCGCCGGGGCGGAAGATGTTGTAGCGGTTGCCCTGCTCGGCGCTGATACCGCGGACGTACACCCGGTCGCCGGCGCCCACGATCAGGTGTTCGTCGGCGCTCGACACCACGTAGGCGGCGTCCTTGAGGGTGGCATCGTCCACCACCAACGGGCGCGTCAGGAACTGCTGGATCGCGTCGATGGGAATGGTGGGGATGGCTTTGTCCAGCCGTTCCACGCGGGCCTTGGGTGACAGCTTGAAGGTCCCTTTGCCGCGCTGCAGGCGCAGCTGCGGTTTGCCGTCGACGTAAACCAGGCTGATGATGTCGCCGGGATAGATCAGGTGCGGATTTTCGATTTGCGGATTGACGTACCAGACTTCCGGCCACAACCAGGGGCTGTTGAGAAAACGCGACGAAATATCCCACAGCGTGTCGCCCTTGACGACGACGTAGCGGTCCGGGTGCCCATCCTTGAGCGCCACCTGGTCGGCGAAGGCGGCGGTGGCCTGCAGCGCCAGAGCCAGAGCCAGCGATTTGAATATCGACATAAGGCGATTCCCTTTTATAAAGTACCGATTTTACTGTTCCCGGCCCCGGTAAAAGCCCCAAGGCGTCCTAATTTGATGATATATAACGGCAGTTGAGGCATGGAGTGTAGCGGAAATTGGCCCCGGGCCAAATTTTGCGCGGCGGCTAAACGCGACTACGATCATTATGTTAGAGTATATGCATGGGGCGAAAGCTTGATTTGTGACCAGGATCACATGGCGATTCTCGATATTTTGCATTTTCCGGACCCGCGCCTGCGGCAACGCGCCGTCGAAATCGAGCGCGTCGATGACGACCTGCGCGCGCTGATCGACGACATGTTCGCAACCATGTATCAGGCCCCGGGGATCGGCCTGGCGGCCACCCAGGTGAACGTCCATCGGCGGCTGTTGGTCATCGATATCTCGCAGGAGCAGAATCAGCCGCAGGTGTTCATCAATCCCGAAATCCTGGAACGACAGGGGGTGGAGGAGATGGACGAGGGCTGCCTCTCGGTGCCCGGTTTCTACGAGCGCGTGCAGCGCGCCGAGCAGATCCGGGTACGCGCGCTGAATCGCGACGGCGAGACCTTCGAGCTCGAAGCCGACGGGTTGCTCGCCGTTTGTATCCAACACGAAATCGATCACCTCGACGGCAAGTTGTTTGTCGATTATCTGTCCCAGTTGAAACGGCAGCGGATCCGCAAGAAGCTCGAAAAGCAGCGCCGTCTGGGGCTCGACGAGGCCGCCGAGCGCGACCGACACGCCGAGCCGGTGATCTGATCCTCCCGCCGCGCGCCCGCCCATGCTTCTCTTTACAGCGATGACCACGGAGTAACCGTCGGTGGCGAGGCCCAGAGTTCCCGTGTTGTGTTCCGCTGGCGGCTATCGGTAAGGTCAGCCCGGGAACGACTATGCGTATCGTCTTTGCCGGCACGCCGGAGTTTTCCGTCCCGGTGCTGCAAGCCCTGCTGCGCAGCTCCCACGAAGTGGTCGCGGTCTACACCCAGCCGGACCGGCCGGCCGGGCGCGGGCGCAAGCTGGTGCTCGGACCGGTCAAGCGCCTGGCGCAGCGACAGGGTGTGGCGGTGATGCAGCCGGCGGGGCTGAAAAGCGCCGCCGCCCAGGCCGAGCTCGCCGCCTTGCGTCCCGATCTGATGGTGGTGGTGGCCTACGGGTTGTTGTTGCCCCAGGCGGTGCTGGACCTCCCGGCGTTGGGCTGCGTCAACCTGCACGCGTCCCTGTTGCCGCGCTGGCGCGGCGCGGCGCCGATTCAGCGTGCGCTGCTGGCCGGTGACGACCAAACCGGGGTCTGTCTCATGCAGATGCAGGCCGGACTCGATACCGGGCCGGTGCTGGCGGTGGCGCGCACCCCGATTTCCCCGGCTGACACCGGCGGTTCGCTGCACGATCGCCTCAGCGCGCTGGCCGCCGAGCTGTTGGCGCGCGAGCTGGACGCGCTCGCCGCGGGCGCGCTGCCAGCGACGCCACAGGACGACTCCCAGGCGACCTATGCGCACAAGCTGGACAAGCGCGAAGCGGCGATCGACTGGCGGGACGACGCCGTGCAGATCGAACGCCAGGTGCGCGCGTTCAATCCCTGGCCGGTGGCCCATACCCGATACCAGGGACAGGCGCTGCGCATTTGGGCGGCCGGCGTTTCCGACCTGGAGGCCACGGCGACGCCCGGTGCCGTGGCGGCGGCGTCCAGGGAGGGAATCGACGTGGTCTGCGGGCGCGGCTGTCTGCGCCTGCGGGAGTTGCAGCTGCCGGGCGGAAAGCGTCTCGAGGCGGCGGCGTTTTTGAATGCGCGCCGCGTTGTCGGCGACGTGTTGGGCTGAGCGTGGGCGCGCGCGCCAAGGCCAAGGGCCGGGCGCTGACCGCGGAGGCGGGCCGGAACCCGCGCCTGTGGGCCGCCCGCCAGGTGCTCGCCGTGGTTCAGGGAGGCGAATCGCTCAGCCGCATGGCGGCGAGCCGGGGCCGAGCTTTCGACGATCCAAGGCAGGCCGCGCTGGCGCAGAACCTCGCCTATGGCACCTTGCGCTGGTACCAGCGGCTCGAGTGGGTGCTCCAGCAGCTGCTGGAAAAACCGCTCAAGGCGAAAGACGCCGATGTCCAGGCGCTGCTGCTGGTCGGCCTCTATCAGCTGTTGCAGCTCGAAACGCCCGCCCACGCGGCGGTCAGCGAAACGGTGGAGGCCGTCGGCCTACTCGGTAAAAGCTGGGCGCGCGCGCTGGTCAACGCGGTGTTGCGCAATGCCGTACGCCAGCGAAGCCCCTTGTTGGCGCGGGCCGAGAACGATGCCGTGGCGCGCTGGTCGCATCCGCAATGGTGGCTGGAACGCGTCCGCCGCGACTGGCCCGAGGACTGGCAGCGGCTGCTGGAGGCCGACAATGCGCACCCGCCGCTGACCTTGCGCGTCAATCTGCTGCAGGGGAGTCGCGCGGCCTATCTTGAGCGTCTGGCCGCGCAGGGGTTGTCCGCGCGGCCGCTGGATTCAAGCCCGACCGCTTTGGAAATGGACACCCCGGTCGGGGTCGACAAACTGCCGGGTTTCGCCGCCGGGGCCGTTTCGGTGCAGGACGGGGCGGCGCAACTGGCGGCCCCGCTGCTGCGATTGCAGGACGGTCAGCGGGTGTTGGACGCCTGTGCGGCCCCGGGAGGCAAAACCGGCCATCTGCTGGAATCCGGCCTGGCGTTGAGCGAACTGGTGGCCATTGACAACGACTCCCGGCGGCTGGAGAAAATCGGCGAAAACCTGCGCCGGTTGCAGCTCTCGGCCCAGTGTGTGTGCGCCGACGCCGCGGCCCCCGACACCTGGTGGGACGGCGTCCCCTTCGAGCGCATTCTGCTCGACGCGCCGTGCTCGGCCAGTGGCGTGGTGCGGCGTCATCCGGACATCAAGCTCCTGCGGCGGCCACAGGACCTCGCCGCCCTGGCGCGCGAGCAGCTGCGGCTGTTACAGGCCTTATGGCCGTTGCTCGCCTCTGGCGGTATCCTGCTGTACGTGACATGCTCTGTTTTCAAGCAGGAAAACAGCGAGGTAGTCCAGGCCTTTGTTGAGCGCCACCCGGAGGCGCGCGCCGAGCCTTTGGCGCTGTCGTGGGGGCGGCCAGTGGCGGGCGGACGCCAGCTGTTGCCTGGAGAGCAGGGTATGGACGGTTTCTTTTTCGCGCGACTGGTAAAAAACTGATACTAAGACCGGTGACCGAGCACTCGACAATCCCGAGCAACTGGTGGCGACGCGGCTGGCCCGGCGTGGCGGCGTTGCTGGTCGTGTTGCTTGCCGGCCTGCTGGGCCCGCACAGCGCCTTGGCGCGGGAAACCCGCATCATCGATGCCCGCACCTTGCTGGTCGACGGGGTGTATCGACTCGGCGCGCGGGTGGACTTCGATTTCAACGACACCCTCAACGACGCCTTGCACAACGGCGTGCCGCTGTTGATAGAGTTGCGTATCGAGGTGCTGCGCGATCGCGGCTGGCTGTGGCCGGAACTGATCGCCGAGTTGCGCCAGCGGTTCAAACTCGAATACCACGCGCTCAGCCGTCGCTATCTGGTGCACAACTACAGTACCGGCGGCCAGCACAGTTTCGCCACCCTGAACGAAGCGCTGAACAATATCGGCAATGTCTACGACCTGCCGTTGATCGACGCGCAACTGCTCAACCCCAGGCAGATCTATCACGTGCGCATGCGGGCCGATATCGATGTCGAGGCGCTGCCGACACCGGTGCGCGTGTGGGCCTATCTGGGCTCCGAGTGGAGCCTGAAGAGCAAGTGGTACGAATGGCAGCTGCTGCCGTAAGCGGCCGCCGCATGGGCATCTGGCCCATGCTGGTTTTGTTCGTATTGCTGCTGATGTCGTTATCGCTGATGAGCGATGCGACCAATAATTCCGAGCGCTTCGGTCAGCTCTACTCCTGGCTGTTGTTGATCAACGCACTCGGGCTGGTGGTGTTGATCGGGCTGATCGGCAGCAACCTCTACTGGCTGGTGTCGCAGAATCGCGCGCGCGCCCCGGGCGCGCAACTGACCTCGCGCCTGGTGGTCACGTTTGTGATCCTCGCCGTGGTGCCGATCGGCGTGGTTTACTATTTTTCCCTGCAATATCTGCAGCGCGGTATCGACTCCTGGTTCGACGTGCAGATCGAACAGGCGCTCGACGATGCCCTTGAGCTGGGGCGCGGCGCGCTCGATGTACGCCTCAACGATCTGCTCCAGGTGACAGAGAAGATCGCCGACGAAGTCGCCGACATGTCGCCGGCCACTATTCCCATCGGCCTGTACGACATGCGCGTGCTCAGCGGTGCCGCCGAGCTGACCTTGTTCGGCCTGGACGGGCGGATTATCGCCTCCAGCAGCGCCGAGGGCATCGGTATCGTGCCGGATCGGCCGAGCGAACAGGTATTGATGTCGCTCTCCCAGGGGCGCTCGTATGTCGGCATCGATCCGGTGGGCGACTCCGGTTTGCACGTGCGCGCGGTGGTGCCGGTGCTGACGACGAAATCCGGCAGCGAGCCACAGACGCTGCAAGCGCTCTACCGCATACCGCGGCGGCTCAACGTGCTCGCCAACAACGTCGAAAATCAGATTGTGCGTTACAAAAAGCTGGCCTATCTGCGCACGCCGCTGAAATACAGCTACATTCTCACCTTGTCGCTGGTGCTGGTTCTGAGCCTGTTGTCCGCAGTCTGGGCGGCATTTTATTCGGCGCGCCGCATGGTCGAGCCGATCGCGATACTGGCCGACGGTACCCGTGCCGTGGCCGAGGGCGATTACAGCAAACGCCTGCCGGTGACCAGTGAAGACGAACTGGGGTTTCTGGTGCGCTCGTTCAACGACATGACCCGGCGGCTGGCGCGGGCGCGCGATCAGGCGCGCGTCAGTCAGGGCGAGGTGGAGCGCCAGCGCGCCTACCTGGAGACGGTCCTGGGCAGTCTGTCCTCGGGCGTGATCAGCATCGGTCCGGCCGACGAATTGCGCACCGTCAATGAGGCGGCCTGTCAGATCCTGGGCATGGACCTGAGCGGCCAGCTGGGGCACCGGCTGGCCGATATCGGGCAACGGTTCAGCTTCATCGAGCCGCTGATCGCCGCCATCCAGACCCATCAGGCCGAGTCGCTGAACGAATGGCAGGGTCAGGTCGAACTGCACGACAGCGGCGGGCGCCGGGTGCTGATGTGCCGCAGTACCGCCTTGCCGGTGAGCGAGGAGCTGGCTGGCGGCCAGGTGGTGGTTTTCGACGATGTCACCGATCTGATGCGGGCCCAGCGCGATGCCGCCTGGGGCGATGTCGCCCGCCGCCTGGCGCACGAAATCAAGAATCCGCTGACGCCGATCCAGCTGTCGGCCGAACGCCTGCGACGCAAATATCTGACCTCCATGCGCCACGAAGACGCCGAGGTGCTGGATCGGGCCACCCGCACCATCGGTCAACAGGTGGAGACGCTCAAGGAGATGGTCAACGCCTTCGGTGACTATGCGCGCGCGCCGCAGCTGCAGCTCGGTCCGCTCGACCTGTACGAACTGATCCGCGACGTGGCCGATCTCTACAAGGGTTCGCGGCTGCGTATCCGTCTCGATCTGGCCGAACCGGTGCCGATGTTGCAGGCAGACGCCGGACGTTTGCGTCAATTGCTGCACAATCTCTTCAAAAACGCCCTGGAGGCGGTGCGCGAGCGCGCGCGCGGCGAGCTCAAGGTGCGCTCGCGCTGGACGCTGGAGGCCGGCGAGCGCTTCATCGACCTGAGCTTCGAGGACAACGGCAACGGTTTCAGCGACGAAGTGCTGGAGCGTTTGTTCGAGCCCTACGTCACGACCAAGACGCGCGGCACCGGGCTCGGATTGGCGATCGTGAAGAAGATCGTCGAGGAGCACAACGGGCAGATCCGGGCGCAGAACACCGCCGAGCATCATGCCAGTATTGAAATCCGTTTTCATGCCGAAACACAAAGCACTGTAACCTGACAGGGGCTGCTCCTATAATGGTGGCACGCACGCGCGCGACAACCGAAGTTCCGAACAACAGAAGAGAAACGGGAATCCCTATGTCCTCCGGCCACATTCTGGTGGTAGACGACGAACCGGATATTCGCAATCTGGTCAAGGAAATCCTTGAAGACGAGGGTTTCGAGGTCAGCGTCGCGCACAGCGGCGAAAGCGCCCGGCAGGCGCGGCGCATGCGCCGCCCGGATCTGATCCTGCTGGACATCTGGATGGACGACGTCGACGGCATCACCCTGCTGCGCGAGTGGTCCGAAGGCGGCAGCCTGCCCTGCCCGATCATCATCATGTCGGGCCACGCCACGGTGGAAACGGCCGTCGAGGCGACCCGGCTCGGGGCCTACGACTTCATCGAAAAACCCATCTCCCTGGCCAAGTTGCTGTTGGTGGTCAACCGGGCACTGGAAGCCGGGCGGCTGAAAACCGAAAACCAGGGCTTGAAGCGTCAGGTTCAACCGGTCTCGGAGCCGGCGGGTAAAAGCGAAATCATGCAGTCGCTGCGCGAGCAGGCGCGTAAAATCGCCCAGCACAACACCTGGGTGTTGATCAGCGGCGAGCCGGGGGCCGGCAAGGAGGTGGTGGCGCGTTACATCCATGCCCAGAGTCCCTTGCGCGAGCGGCCCTTCGTCGAGGTCGCGGTCGGTTCCATGTCGGCCGAGCATTCGGCGGTGGAACTGTTCGGGTCCGAGGAGGGCGAGCGCATTGTCTACGGCCGGCTGGAGCAGGCCAACGGGGGTACCTTGCTGCTGGCCAGCATCGCCGACATGGATCTTCAGACCCAGGCGCGTCTGCTGAGTGTCTTTCAGACCCATTCCTTTCTGCGCATGGGTGGCACCGAGCCGGTGCCGGTCGATATCCGCGTCATCGCCACCACCTCGCGCGATCTGGAGCAGGAGGTGCGCGAGGGGCGTTTTCGCGAGGATCTGTACTACCACCTCAACGTGGTGCCGCTGACGGTGCCGCCGCTGCGCGCCCACGCCGCCGATGTGCCGGAGTTGCTGAACTTCTATGTCGATCGTTTCGTCATGCAGGAGAATCTCCCCTATCGCGAATTTTCCATCGCCGCGCAGAACCGGCTGCGCCACTACAGCTGGCCGGGCAACAACCGCGAGTTGAAGAACCTGGTGCAGCGGCTGTTGATCCTCGGCCAGGGTCCGGTGATAGACACCGACGAGGTGGAAGGCGCGCTGCAGCAGTTCAACGAGACCAGCGAGACGGCGGCCGCCTCGCGGGCCAGCCTGCCGCTGGATCTGCCCTTGCGCGAGGCGCGCGAGCAGTTCGAGAAGGTCTATCTGGAACATCAGCTGCAGGAAGTCGGCGGCAGTGTCGGCAAGCTGGCCAAACGCGTGGGCATGGAGCGCACGCATTTGTATCGCAAGCTGCGCGGCTTGGGCATCGACTTCAAGAAAGGCAATGACTAGGCGGATGGCGGTATGAAAATCATCATTCTGGGCGCCGGGCAGGTGGGGTCGTCGGTGGCGCAGAACCTGGCCAGCGAGGCCAACGACATCACCGTCGTCGACAGCCGGCCGGAGATCCTGCGCGAATTGCAGGACCGCATCGACATCCGCACCATTGTCGGTGCCGCCTCGCACCCCGAGGTGCTGACCCGCGCCGGCGCCGAGGACGCCGACATGATCCTGGCGGTGACCAACAGCGACGAGACCAACATGGTCGCCTGCCAGGTGGCCTACACCCTGTTCCATACGCCGATCAAGGTGGCGCGGGTACGCGCCCAGCCCTATCTGCGCTATCCCAAGCTGTTCACCCAGGAAGCCCTGCCGATCGACGTGCTGATCAGCCCGGAGCAGCTGGTGACCGATTACATCAGCCGCCTGATCGAACAGCCCGAGGCTCTGCAGGTGCTTGACTTCGCCGGCGGGCGGGTGCAGCTGGTGGCGGTGCGCGCCGTCCAGGGCGGGCCGCTGGTCGGCCAGGAACTGCGCGAACTCAAGCAGCACATGCCCGGCATCGACGCCCGGGTGGCGGCTATTTTCCGTCGCGGTCGCGCGATCCTGCCGCAGGGCGATACCGTCATCGAGGCCAACGACGAGGTCTTCTTCGTCGCCGCGCGCAAGGACATCCGCGCCATCACCAGTGAGCTGCGCGACCTCGACAAGCCGGTCAAGCGGGTGATGATCGCCGGCGGCGGCAACATCGGCCTGCGCCTGGCCGAATCGATCGAGGCGCGCTATCAGGTCAAGCTGATCGACTGCGACGCGGAGACCGCGCGCCGCCTGTCCGAGCAGCTCGACCGCGCCATCGTCCTGTTGGGCGATGCCGCCGACGAGGAGCTGCTGCTGGAGGAGAACATCGAAAACACCGACGTCTTCTGCGCGTTGACCAACGACGAGGAGGCCAACATCCTGTCGGCCATGTTGGCCAAGAGGCTCGGGGCGCGCAAGGTGATGTCGCTGATCAACCGGCCGTCCTACGTGGACCTGGTGCAGAGCGAGGCCATCGACATCGCCATCTCGCCGCAGCAGGCCACCATCGGCAGCCTGCTCACCCATGTGCGTCGCGGCGACGTGGCCGCCGTGCATTCGCTGCGCCGCGGCGCCGCCGAGGCCATCGAGGCGGTGGCTCACGGCGACAACAAGACCTCCAAGGTGGTCGGCAAGGCCATAGACGAAATCAAGCTGCCTCCGGGAACTACCATCGGCGCCGTGGTGCGCGGCGAGCAGGTGCTCATCGCCCACGACGACACCGTGATCGAAAGCGAGGACCACGTGATTCTGTTCGTTGTCGACAAGCGGCACATCACCAGCGTGGAGCGACTGTTCCAGGTCAACGTGACGTTCTTCTGAGCGGCGATGCGTTTCGCGACCATACAGCGCATCCTAGGCCTGCTGCTCATGTTCTCGGCGGTGACCATGCTGCCGCCGCTGATCATCGCGCTGACCATGGACGAGCGCGGCTACACCGACTTTTCCCTGACCATGCTGGTGGTGCTGGCCGCCGGTCTGTTCGCCTGGTATCCGGTGCGCAAGCGGCGCCAGGAGCTGCGGGTGCGCGACGGCTTCGTCATCGTGTCGCTATTCTGGGTGGTGCTGGCGCTGGTCGGTTCATTGCCGTTTCTGTTTGCCGACCAGCCCGAGATGAGCTTCACCGATGCGTTTTTCGAGTCCACCTCGGGGCTGACCACCACCGGTGCCACGGTGCTCACCGGCATCGATCACCTGCCCTGGTCGATCCAGTTCTACCGGCAGGAACTGCAATGGTTGGGCGGCATGGGGATCATCGTGCTGGCCGTGGCGATCCTGCCCATGCTGGGCATCGGCGGCATGCAGCTGTATCGCGCCGAAACGCCCGGGCCGATGAAGGACAACAAGCTGACGCCGCGCATCACCGAGACCGCCAAGGCCTTGTGGTACATCTACCTCGGGCTGACCGTGAGTTGCGCCGCCGCCTATTGGCTGGCCGGCATGGACCTGTTCGACGCGGTCTGCCACAGCTTTTCCACCGTCGCCATCGGCGGATTTTCCACCCACGACCTCAGCATCGGCTATTTCAACAGCCCGGCGATCGAGATGGTGGCGGTGGTGTTCATGCTCCTGGCCGGCGTCAACTTCTCCCTGCACTACCTCTCCTGGCGTTCGGTCAGCGTATTGACCTATTTTCGCGATTCGGAATTCAGGACCTATATTTCCGTGCTCGCGCTGGTCTCGGTGATCACCGTGGTCTATCTGTATCTCAGTGGCGCGTTTCCCGATCCCGCCGACGCCCTGCACCACGGTATCTTTCAGGTGGTCTCGATCGGCACCACCACCGGCTTCACCACCGCGGCCTATTTCCACTGGCCCGGTTTTCTGCCGGTGATGCTGTTGTTCACCAGTTTCATCGGCGGTTGCGCCGGTTCCACCGGCGGCGGGATGAAGGTCATCCGCTTTTTGCTGCTGTTCAAGCAGGGGATTCGCGAAATCAGCCGGCTGGTGCATCCCAACGCCCAGATCCCGGTCAAGGTGGGCAACAAAGCCATGCCCGAGCGGGTGGTCGAGGCCGTGTGGGGTTTCTTCGCCACCTATGTCGGCTGTTTCACCCTGATGATGCTGGTACTGCTGGCCACCGGGTTGGACCAGGTCACCTCGTTTTCCGCCGTCGCCGCCTGCCTCAACAACCTGGGCCCGGGCCTGGGCGCGGTCGGTTATCATTACGGCGAGCTCAATAACACCGCCAAATGGGTGCTGAGCCTGGCGATGATCCTGGGTCGGCTGGAGATCTTCACCCTGCTGGTGCTGCTGACCCCGGCCTTCTGGCGGCGTTGACGTGGCCGGGCCGCGCGCCGATCGGCTGCCGCGGTGGGCCGGGTGGCTCGCGCAGGACGCCGACGGCGCCTGGTGGGCGTTTGAAATCGAGCCGCTGCCCCACCATTGTGGCTGGTACGAGAACGAAATCGGCCGCTACCAGGCCGTGGGAAAAGACGAGCCCAACCCCGATTGGCAGCGAACGTTGCGGAAATTGCGATGAACATGATCGAAAATCTGAAAAAAATGCTGGAAAATGGTCAGGACTCGGCGCTGCTGCGCTACAGCCTCGGCACCGCCTGTCAGAAATCCGGCGATCTATCCCAGGCCCGCGAGCACCTGACCGCCGCGGTAACCCAGGACCCCGGTTACTCGGCCGCCTGGAAGGCCTATGGAAAACTGCTCGCCGAACTCGATCAGCCGCGCGAGGCCGCCGATGCCTTCACCCAGGGCATCGCCGTGGCCGAGAAGAAAGGCGACATCCAGGCGGCGAAAGAAATGAAAGTGTTTTTGAAGCGCGTTCAGAAGCAGCTGAATGGATAGAAAAACCCACTTTGTGAGTTTTCCTGCCCAATAAATAACTGTATTGCCTACTTTTATGAAATTTAACCTAGATCGGGCGATTGTATGCTTAACAAAGCAAATATCATCGGGGAGCTATGACTCATAAATAGCTCCAAGGAGAAATAAACAAGATTGATGCAACTTTAGGTTGCTAAATACATAAGCAGAATGCTATACAGGTAGCACTTGTATACTTTTAGTTTATGTATGCGGCCCTGGAATATTTAGTATCCCGTCGCGATGACGCCATTAGCCTTACGCAGCACATGTCTTTGGCGTTGGGCAATCTAAGTTTTTGAGTTTGTGGATGTTGTTTAATTGGTGAGCGGGCGACGAGAGTTGAACTCGTGTTTTGCTCCTGGGGAGGACACCTGTTCTACCGTTGAACTACGCCCGCATTGTTGGTGCCTAGGCCGGGGGTCGAACCCGGAAGTGCGATGCACGACCGATTAGGAGTCGGTTGCGTTTGCCAATTTCGCCACCTAGGCATTAACCGGGCCTGCTCTAACAGGCCCACCTTTTTCAAACCACGCCACTATATATGGTGTGGTATTTTGGCAGCCTACACTATATCGTAGTGGGGCTGCAAGCACTCTCCCGTATAGAGTGCTAACGATATAATCTCGTGAGTTCAGTAGGTTGGTGAGGGTATTCGAATATGCGGAAACGCTGAATGACTGACCGTAAGAGTGACTCCAGGCAGCAGTGTTTTGATCGATGGTGAAGCAAATACTGCAGCGGAGCCGCTACCCCGGCAATCAAAATCGTTTCCGATAGGCCCGTCAAACTAGAATCCTTTTCAAGGAATAGTCAAAAGGATTGACTATGGCTAATGCGGCAGACGCCGTTATCAATGGGGCATCAGATGCAGTGCAGTATGCTTCACAAGTTGGCCGATTGGATTTTATATCCGCCTTATTAGCCATTATTGCCATATTGTTAGTATTCAGTGCGATCCCTGCGTACCTAATAATTGAAAAAAAATCGAAGCAAATAGCGCGTAATGCGGTTCAAGAGATCCGTGACGAAGCTTGCAAAACAGCGGAACAATTAGTCATTAAAAAACTCGAAGAAGAGTTGCCGGGGATGGTAGAGGATTATTGGAGCATAGCAGTAAACGCAGTAGATCAAGATATGGCAAACGACATTGCTCGAGCGCAAGAGGATGGCGTAAATGGCTAGTAAAACGATTTTTCATATCATTAATGAATTTAGGCAAAGTGCTCCAGTCGATGTTGAAGGGTTGGCGAGAGCGCTTGGCATCGATGTGCATTATGCATACTTGGATGATCAGATTTCGGGTCAAATCGAAAGAGGGGAGGATGGCGCCTATCGCATTTCCGTTAATGCTAACGATGCTCCAACGAGGCAGCGGTTCACTATTGCTCATGAGCTAGGCCATTATGTGTATCACCGACCATTAATTGGAAACGGTGTGGATGATGATAGAGCTTACCGCAGTACGAACGTCGGGATGTATTACAATATGCAAATTGGCCCTGCCGAGGAAACAGAGGCCAATAGATTTGCAGCAGCTCTTCTAATGCCTAAGGAAAAGATTTCTGAATTTAAGCAACACGGCCTGGATACTGATGCGCTTGCTAAGCAATTTGGGGTGTCGCTGCAGGCAATGAAAATTCGCCTCGGTGAAGCCGCTTAGGGATTGTTACCGCTAATCCACAGTAAATACTCAGCAATCTTTAGCATCTCCTCGATGCGGCCCAACGCTTTTCGAGAGAAAGGATTTTTCCCCGCTACGCGTCGCTCCATAAGACAGACGTTTGCCTTCAATACCACGCAGGGCGGCATCAGCTCGTTCCTTATCGGTAGAGCCTAACTTCGTGCGGCAGTTGTACCGGAAGTCGAATTCCTCCAGGTAGCGCTTGAGGTGCTTGGCCGAGACGTGCCGATAGGTGCCGATCAGTCTGCGCTTAAGGATCGAGAAACAGCCTTCAATGGTATTGTATGGACGTTGCCTCTGGACGTGTTCGCCGATCCTGTGATTGACGGCATTGGGGCTTGCGAACTCAGCGTCGTTTTACGGTACACCGCGGCCTCGTCTGTCATAAGGTGTGTATCTTTTTTGACCTGTTGCTTGGTGGCGTGTTAGATCTTGAAGATGGGATTATCAAGGTCACAGATGGTTTTTAGTGTTCTTCTGGGGTGCAAACTGTCCAGATTTTATCTTTGATTTCCCACTTTTATATAAAGTGGAATTATGAGAATTGGTTAAAAAGTAGGGCGAGCTCATTGAAATAATGTAAATATATGATATATAGTATATATTTACGGCTTGGTTGTTAAATATAATCACCCTATATTAGCCAAAAGGTGGGAACTGACATCTGTTTTCGCGCCATTTACATTCATCAAGGGGCGCATGGTGGCCAAAAGGCTTTTGAAAAGACTGGGATTCTGTTGCTCTTCCGCCGCCAGCAGTTCTTTCATGTGTTGCCGTTGGGTGGGCATGGAGAAGCAGGCGGGGCAACTGTCGGGGATCACCGGCAGACCGGCGCTGGCGGCGAAATCCCGCGTCTGACGTTCGCGCACGTACACCAGGGGGCGGATCACGCGCAGGTCGCCGGCGTCGATGCGGTAGTGGGCCTTCATGGTCTTCAGGCGCCCGCCGTGAAACATGGACAGGAGAAAGCTCTCGGCGAGGTCGTCCAGGTGCTGCGCCAGGGCGAGCACGTTGTAGCCTTCGCGGCGGGCGGTGGCGTACATCACCCCCCGTTTCATCCGGGCGCACCAGCTGCAATAGGAATCACCGTCGATATGCGCCTTGGCGCGCTCAAGGATGGGTTCGCGGCGGTAGTGCCAGGGCAGGCCAAGGCTGTCCATATGGCCTTGCAGGGTGGACGGATCGAAGCCCTCGACCAGGGGGTCGACGGTGACGGCACCGAGGTCGAAATCGATGGGGGCATGCCGCTGTAGCTGGTACAGGATGTGCAATAACGACAGGGAGTCCTTGCCCCCGGAGACGCCCAGCAGGACCCGGTCGCCGGGTCGGATCATGGCGAAATCGGCGATGGCCCGGCCGGCCGGCCGCATCAGTCTTTTGGGGATTTTCAACATCGGCGATGTCCCTGGAGCAGTGGCGGAGCCGGATCACTATACTTGTTTCACGGCCCAAGGGAGAACCGCATGGAACCGATAAAAACGCTGACGCCGCAACAGGCCTGGCAGATGATTCAGGACGAGCCGCGCGCGCTGCTGGTGGATGTGCGCTCGGACATGGAGTACCTGTTCGTCGGCCACCCGGTCGGCGCGATCCATATTCCCTGGATCGACTACCCGGACTGGAAGCTCAATCCCAACTTCGTGACCGAGGTGCGCAAGCTCCTGCTGGGCGGGCTCAGCCATGACGGCAGCGGTTCCAGTGCTCCGGTGTTGTTGATCTGCCGCAGCGGAAAGCGCTCGTTGGAAGCTGGTATCGCCTTGATAAAGGAAGGCTTTACTGATGTCTATAATATTAAGGACGGCTTTGAAGGTGAATTGGACGAGCACCATCACCGCAATACGCGCGGCGGCTGGCGCCACGCCGGCCTGCCCTGGGAGCAATGCTGAGCCGGCGGGGGCAATGACGCGAATCTCTAGCCATTTGTTTGACCATGTAAAAAAGCGTTCATATAATCGATCAACGGGTGCCATCCCAAGCCAACTCTGTCCAGGCAGAAACTCCACACCACGGGCAACGGCATCACGGACTCTTGGGGAAAGGGTGTGTCCCTGGACGGCGACACATCATGATTATCTAAATGACTATCCGTGGACACACGGCTAGGGAGGAGAGACACATGTCAACGACTGCAGAAAGCATGAATGCCACGCAGATGGATGAGTGGCTGAACAGAAAGCTCGACGAACTGCTGCCTACCAAACTTCAGGAAATCGACGAGGCGCGTACGCCTTCCATGTCCATCATTGCGACCAAAGGCACGCTGGACTGGGCCTATCCGCCCTTCATCCTGGCGTCCACGGCCTCGGCGCTGGGCTGGGACACTTCGATTTTCTTCACTTTCTATGGCTTGCTGCTGTTGAAGAAGGAGATTCCCTGCGAAGTCAGCCCGCTGGGCAATCCGGCCATGCCGATGAAAATGCCGTTCGGGCCGAAATGGTTCCAGAACTTCAGCTGGCCGATGCCCAACCTGCTGATGGCGGGGGTGCCGGGCTTCGAGAAAGTCGCCACCGGCCTGATGAAGAAGACCTTCAAGAACAAGGGTGTCGCCACCATCGAGGAACTGCGCAGCCTGTGCGTGGAGGCCGACGTCAAGATGGTCGCCTGCCAGATGACGGTGGACGTGTTCGGTTTCGATCACAGCGAATTCATCGACGAAGTCACCGATTATGTCGGCGCGACCTACTTCCTGCCGGTCGCCAAGGACTCCGACGTCTGTCTGTTCATCTGATCGGCTAGCCCGGCTGGTGAAAGGCGCGCCATAACCGGCGCGCCTTTTTTATGTCAGAATGCCCGTCCATGCGGACGCTCTATCCCCCTCTCGAACCTTATGTACGCCACAGTCTCCAGGTCGACGATCTGCACTGTCTCTACGCCGAGGAATGCGGCAACCCGCGGGGCATTCCGCTGGTGTTCCTCCACGGCGGCCCAGGCGGCGGTTGCGAGCCCTGGCACCGCCAGTTGTTCGACCCGCAACGCTACCGCATCGTCTTGTTCGATCAGCGCGGTTGCGGCCGCTCCAAACCGCACGCGGAACTGCGCCAGAACACGACGCCGTTGTTGCTGGCGGACATCGAACACCTGCGCCGCCACCTGGGGATCGAGCGCTGGCTGGTGTTCGGCGGCTCCTGGGGCGCGACGCTGGCCTTGCTCTATGCCGAGCAGCAACCGCAGCGGGTCTCGGCACTGATTGTGCGTGGCGTGTTTCTCTGCCGCGCCGAGGACATCGCCTGGTTCTATCAGGCCGGTGCCGCGCGCCTGTTCCCGGATTACTGGCGGGATTTCGTTGCCCCCATCGAACCGCGACGGCGCCACGAGATGGTGGCGGCCTACTACGAGCTGTTGACCGGCGACAACGACATCAAGCGCCTGCAGGCGGCCAAGGCCTGGTCGGCGTGGGAGGGGCGGACCTCGACCCTGCGCACGCGCCCCGGGCTGGTGGAGCATTTCAGCCATAGTCGGGTCGCGCTCAGCATGGCGCGCATCGAATGCCACTATTTCGTCAACGACGCTTTCATCGAAGCCGACCAGATCCTGCTTCAGGCCGAGCGGCTGCGGGGCCTGCCGGGCGTCATCGTGCACGGCCGCTACGATGTCGTCTGTCCCGTCGATCAGGCCTACGCGTTGCACCAGGCGTGGCCGGAATCGAAGTTGCAGATCATCCCCGCCGCCGGGCACTCCGCCGCCGAGGCGGCGATTACCGATGCCCTGCTGCAGGCGACCGACGAATACGCCCGCCAGGCCTCGTGATCGCCCTGTTGCAACGTGTCTCCCGGGCTTGGGTGGATATCGCCGGCGAACGGGTCGCCGGCATCGGACCCGGCCTGCTGGTGTTGTGGGGCGTGGAAAAACGCGATTCCACCCGGGAGGCGGACCGGCTGTTGCAGCGGGTGCTGGACTACCGGGTCTTCGCCGACGCCGCGGGGCGCATGAACCTTGACCTCAGGGAGGTCGGCGGCGAGCTGTTGCTGGTGCCGCAGTTCACGCTGGCGGCCGACACGCGCAAGGGCAGGCGTCCGGGGTTCAGTACCGCCGCGGGCGATGAAGCAGGTCGGCGCCTGTTTGCCTATGCCGCCGAGCGGGCCGCGCAGATGCACCCGGGGGCGCGGTTCGGTCGCTTTGGGGCGACCATGCAGGTCGGTTTGGTCAACGATGGGCCGGTGACCTTCCGCCTGCGGGTGGCACCGGCCGCGTCGGCCTGATTCGCCGCCGGGCTTCACTCGCGCGTACAGGGCCGCTGAAAATAGCAGCTCAGCGCGCAGGCGCTGAAGGTCAGCAGCCAGAAGAAGAAGAAACCGATGCTGTAGACCGCGGTGCTGCTGCTGTCGCTGCGCCGCAGCAGGTAGGCCAGGTCGTGCGGGTCGAAAGCGGTGAAGAACACCATGGTTGCCGCTCCCGCCACCAGAAACGACGGCCACAGTACCGCGACGATGCGTTGCACTCGCGGAATGGGTTGGGTGTTTTCCATGGTTCAGTCCTCCGCCGGGGTCAGGTGGGCCTGAAACGGGCCGTCGATATGGACGCGGGCACGCAACTGCCAGCTTCGCTGAGGGTCTTCCAGACGTAAATACCAATAACCGGGCGGCAGGCTGACGGTGGGTGCCCGATAGCTGCCGTCTTTGCCCAACCAGAGGGTGATGCTGCGGTCAAGGTCGGCGCGGGTGGCGTGGGTGATGCGCAGTTGCAGCGAGCGCTCGGTCATCGGTTCGCGGGCGGTCATCGATACCGTGAGCCATTTGGATTCGGCGCGCAACAACGCGCGCAGCCGCAGGTCGGCGGCGTGCTGTAAACGGTGTTTTTGTTGATTGATCGCCAATCCCTCCCGGTAATAGTCGTCGGCCACCAGGGAGACGGGATGGTCCAGGGCGATGAACAGCGTGACGATGCCGGCCACCACCGCGCTGGCGGGCAGGGCGATCAACAACCAGGGCCACCCCTGCCGATACCAGGCTGGCGGGCTCAGTGGTAACTGGGTCTGTGTCATGGTCCTTCCTCCGCTACAGGGCCGAGAAAACGCGCGACTTCGCGGCGGCGAAGTTCGCTCTTGTCCTCGGCTTCGATGACGAATTCGATCCGGTTCACCGTCTGGCGAAGCTCCTGCCTGTCGACGCTGACCGCAACCGGTAGATTACGTACCTCGCCGGCACCGACCGTCACCGACGGACCGCCCTTGACCAGCCGCAGCGTGCTCAGGCCGGATGCGCCGGCCTCCACCGCCAGACGATAGCGATGCGGCTGCTCTTCCATGTTGATGATCTTCAGCGTGTAGACGTTCTCTATCCGACCCTGATCGGTTTCCCGGTAGAGACTGTTGCGGTCACGCAGAACGTCGAGGTCCAGCGCCGTGCGTTGGCCGATGGCGTAGATCAAGCCGCCGCCGAGCGCCAGCAGCAGCAGGGTGTAGACGAGGATTCGTGGGCGCAGGATGCGCGTGCCCTGCCCCGCGACGGCGTGCTCAGTGGTGTAGCGGATAAGCCCGCGCGGATAGCGCATCTTGTCCATCACCCGGTCGCAGATATCGATACAGGCGGCGCAACCGATACACTGGTACTGCAAACCGTCGCGGATATCGATGCCGGTGGGGCAGGCCTGCACGCACTGATGGCAGTCGATACACTCGCCCAGCCCGGCACGGCGTGGGTCGCTGCCACGGCGGCGCGAACCGCGCGGTTCACCGCGCTGCTCGTCGTAGGCGATCACCAGGGTGTCCTTGTCGAACATCGCGCTCTGGAAACGGGCGTAGGGACACATGTAGATACAAACCTGCTCGCGCATCCAGCCGGCATTGCCATAGGTGGCCAGACCGTAAAAGACGATCCAGAACGTTTCCCAGGGCCCCAGATCGAACGCCACCAAAGCGCCGGCAAGCTCACGAATGGGCGTGAAATAGCCGACGAAGGTGAAACCGGTATATAGCGCCAGCAGCAGCCAGATTCCGTGTTTCAAGGCCTTGAGGCGAAACTTGCTGGCGCTCATGGCCGCGTTGTCGCGTTTGATCTGCTGATTGCGTGGTCCTTCGATTTTACGTTCTATCCACAGAAACAGTTCGGTCCACACGGTTTGCGGACAGGCATAGCCGCACCACAGCCGTCCAGCCAGCGCGGTAACGTAGAACAGCAGCAGCGCGGCGATGATCAGCAGCCAGGCGAAATAGAAGAAGTCCTGCGGCCAGAAGGTCAGCGAGAAGATATGGAACTTTCTCGCCGGCAGGTCGAACAGCACGGCTTGCCGCCCGTCCCAGGGTAACCAGGCGGTGAAATAGAACAAACCCAACAGCACACTGGCGCCCAGTACCCGCAGGCTGGCGAACAACCCATGCACTTCACGCGGATAGACCTTGCGGTGGCGCGCGTAGACCTCCTGCGCCGCCGCGGTGACCGGCGGCGGCGCTGTTTTGGCGGCGGGCGGGTTGCTGGACATCCGGCGGTGTTTACTGTCGGGAAAGACTGTAGATGAAGGCCGCGAGCAAGTGCACTTTTTCGGTTCCTAGGAACTCGCGGTGCGCCGGCATGTGGCCATTGCGACCGCCGGCAATCGATTCGCGCACACTGGCCGCGGAGCCGCCGTAGAGCCAGACCCGATCGTGCAGATTGGGGGCGCCCAATGTCTGGTTGCCGCCCGCGTCGCTGCCGTGGCAGCCGGCACAATAAGTGGCGAACAACGCCTCGCCGTCGGCGGCCAGGTTCGCGTTGGCCTCCAGTCCGGCCAGGCGGCGGACGTAGGCGGTGAGCTGGTCGACCCCCGCATCGCCGACCACCTCCTGCCAGGCAGGCATGGCGGCGTTGCGACCGTCCAGGATGCTCGTCTCGATGGTGCGCGGGTCGCCGCCGTAGAGCCAGTCGTGGTCGCTTAGATCGGGAAACCCCGGATTGCCGCGGGCATCGGAGCCGTGGCAGCCGGCGCAATAGTTGACGAAAAGACGCTGACCGATCTTGACCGCTTGCGGATCCTTGCTCAAGGCCTCCAGCGGCACTTGCGCATAGCGCGCGAACAGGGGTTGGTAGGCGGCCTCGGCGGCGGCGATCTCTTCCTGGTACTGTTTTTGCGGCGTCCAGCCGAGCAGGCCGGGCAATTTGCCAAGGCCCGGATACAGCGCGAGATAGCCAAGGGAGAACACCAGGGTGATATAAAACAGCCACAGCCACCAGCGCGGCAGCGGATTGTTGTACTCTTGTAGATCGCCGTCCCAACGGTGCCCGGTCACTTCGCCCACGGCGGCCTCGCCCGGCACTTTTTTTGCCGACCACGAGATCAGCCACCAACAGCCGAGAATATTGGCCAGCGTCAGGGCGATGATCCACCAGTTCCAGAAAGCGCTCGAGAATATGACTTCAGGGTTCATTGTCGATACCTTTGCTGTGTTCATCCAGCGAATCGTCGGCGAAAGGCAAGTGCGCGGCTTCGTCGAAGGCGCGCTTGCGCTTGTGGCTCCAGGCCCACCACCAGACGCCGACGAAGGCGATCAGCGCCAGTGCGGTGAATAGGCCACGCAGGGTGTTGATGTCCATGTTCATCTCCTCGACGACAGTACGGTGCCCAGGTTCTGCAGGTAGGCGACCAGGGCATCCATTTCCGTTTTCCCCGCCACGGCGGCGCTGGCCGATTCGATGTCCGCGTCGCTGTAAGGCACGCCCAGGGTACGCATCGCGCGCAGTTTCCTCGGTGTCAGGCTGGCGTCGATGAGTTGCTCGTTGAGCCAGGGGAACGCCGGCATGTTGGACTCCGGCACGACGTCGCGTGGATTGTTCAGATGCACCCGGTGCCATTCGTCGCTGTAGCGTCCGCCGACGCGCGCCAGGTCGGGGCCGGTGCGCTTGGAGCCCCATTGGAACGGATGGTCGTAGACGAACTCGCCGGCCACCGAATAATGGCCGTAGCGTTCTGTTTCGGCGCGCAGCGGTCGAATCATCTGTGAGTGGCACAGATAGCAACCCTCGCGGATGTAAATGTCGCGTCCTTCCAGTTGCAACGCGGTGTACGGTTTGAGCCCTTCGACCGGTTCGGTGGTGCTTTTGAGGAAGAACAACGGCACGATCTCCACCAGGCCGCCGACACTGATCACCAGCAGCACCAGCACCGCCATCAGGCCGATGTTCTTTTCGACTATTTCGTGACTCATCGGGGATTACCTCGCTTAAGCCGTCTGCGCCACCGGCGCATCTTGAGGCTGGACGCCGGAGACGGTTTTGAAGACGTTGTAGGCCATGACCAGCATGCCGACAAAAAACAGCGCCCCGCCGAGCAGGCGCACAAAATAGAAGGGGTACATGGCTTGCAGCGACTCGACGAAACTGTAGGTGAGCGTGCCGTCGTCATTGACCGCGCGCCACATCAGGCCTTGCATCACACCGGCGATCCACATGGCGACGATGTAGAGCACGACGCCGATGGTCGACATCCAGAAATGCCAGTCGATCAGACGCACGGAATACATCTGCTCGCGCCCGAACAGCTTGGGGACAAGAAAATACACCGCGCCGATCGAAACCATGGCCACCCAGCCCAGCGCGCCGGAGTGGACGTGTCCGATGGTCCAGTCGGTGTAATGGGAAAGCGCATTCACTGTTTTGATCGACATCATCGGGCCCTCGAACGTCGACATGCCATAGAACGACAACGAGACGATGAGGAACTTCAGGATCGGATCGGTGCGCAGTTTGTGCCAGGCGCCCGAGAGCGTCATGATGCCGTTGATCATGCCGCCCCATGAAGGGGCCAGCAGAATCAGCGAGAACACCATGCCCAGCGACTGCGCCCAGGCCGGCAGGGCGGTGTAGTGCAGGTGGTGCGGGCCGGCCCACATGTAGGTGGAAATCAACGCCCAGAAGTGCACCACCGAAAGGCGATAGGAGTAGATGGGGCGGCCCGCCTGCTTGGGCACGAAATAGTACATCATGCCGAGAAAGCCCGCGGTCAGAAAAAAGCCCACCGCATTGTGCCCGTACCACCACTGGACCATGGCGTCGATGGCGCCGGGATAGACCGAGTAGGACTTGGTCAGGCTCACCGGCAACGCGGCGCTGTTGACCAGGTGCAATACCGCGACGGTCAGAATGAACGCGCCGTAGAACCAGTTGGCCACGTAGATGTGCGCCACGCGCCGCTTGACGATGGTGCCGAAGAAAACCACGGCATAGGCGACCCACACGAACGTGATCAGGATGTCGATCGGCCATTCCAGTTCGGCGTATTCCTTGCTCGTGGTGATGCCCAGCGGCAGGGTGATGGCGGCGAGCACGATGACGCTGGTCCAGCCCCAGAAAGTGAACGCCGCCAGCCGGTCACTGAACAGCCGCGTCTGGCAGGTGCGCTGCACCACGTAGTAAGAGGTGGCGAACAGCGCCGAACCGCCAAAGGCGAAGATCACCGCGTTGGTGTGCAACGGGCGCAAACGGCCGAATTGCAGCCAGGGCAGGTCCATGCCCAGTTGCGGCCAGACCATCTCGGCGGCGATCACCACCCCGACCAGCATGCCGACGATGCCCCAGACGACGGTCATGATGGTGAACTGGCGTACGACTTTGTAGTTATAGGTGGCTTGAGCGTCCATAAGGTGCCTCTACAGTCAAAGCAGTGGAAAGGAACGGGGTTCAGAACCGGTAGCCGACGCCCAGCATGAACACCCAGGGATCGACGTCGACGTCGACTTTGCCGACGTTGGTCTTGCCGGTGGTTTCCAGGTCCAGGTACCAGAGCTGGGCGCTGAGCAACCAGCCGTCATTCAGCCGGTAGTCGAGGCCGGCTTCCGCGGCCAGCCCGACGCTGTCGTCGAGCTTCAGCTCGGTCACCGTGCCGCCCTTGGCCGATTCGTCCCAGAACAGGGTGTAGTTCACGCCGATCCCGAGGTAGGGTTGCAGCTGACCGTTGCCCACCGCGGGAAACCACTTGGCGGTCAAGGTCGGCGGCAGCGCCTTGGCCTCGCCGATCTTGCCCAGCGAGGCGATGCTGCCGTCGCCCTTGAGCTCGATGTCGAAAGGCCATGAGGCCAGCAAGCCGATGCCGAAGCGGTCGGTCAGCAGCAGATCGAAAGTCAGGCCCAGGCTGTCGCTGTTTTCCACGTCCACGGCGCTGCCGGCCACCGCGCCGACCTGGCCGCTGTCGACATTGGGTGTGATCCGCGCCCAGCCTGCGCGGGCGATGACGTCGCCGGCCTCGTAGGCGGTGGCCGGCGCGGCGCCGATCGCGGCGGCGAGCGAAAGCAGGATCGAGGGCATCAGACTACGCATGGTTTTTCTCCCGAAGCTTGTGAAAAAGTCAGGGTTCCACTTTGTCGGTTGCGCAGGTGCGTCATATTGACGCAGGTCAAGATCGTGGCAGACAGCCGGCGCGCTGATCGGTCAGGGTCTGCGCGGCACAGGCGCGGCGGCGCGCAAGCGCCTGGCGCCGGCTCGGCGAAGCTCGCCGTCGCTTAGGAAGAGTGGCGGGAATTTTGCAGCTGCGAGGCCGTCGTACAGGGGGTGCCGGCGTAGGCGTAGAGGCGGTCCTGATCCAGCAGTTCGACGGATTTGCGTTCCACCCGCAGCAGGCCATCGTTATGCAAGCGGGTGAAAACGCGGCTGACCGTCTCCAGCGCCAGACCGAGGTAATTGGCGATGTCGCCGCGCGACATGCTCAGGTTGAAGCGGGTGGGGGAGAAACCCCGTTGCCGAAAGCGCGTCGACAAACTGATCAGAAAAGCCGCCAGGCGCTCCTCGGCGGATTTTTGCGCCAGCGCCGTCATGGTCTTCTGATCGTCCTGGATCTCATGGCTCATCAGGCGCAGCAGCTGGCGTTGCAGGCTGGGCAGCTGGACGCTGAGCGATTCCAGTTTGTCGAAAGGAATTTCGCACACGCTGGTGGTTTCCAGCGCCTGGGCCGACAGGGGATGCACCCCATCGGCGATGGCGTCCAGGCCCACCAGTTCCCCGGGCAGATGGAAGCCCAGGATCTGTTCCTCGCCATGTTCCGAGGTGGCATAGGTCTTCAGCGAGCCGGAGCGTACCGCGTAAATGGCATCGAAGCGTTCGCCGCAATGGTAGAGATGTTCGGCCCGCGCCAAGGGTCGCTTGCGCTCGATGATGGCATCCAGGCGGCCCAGGTCGTCGCTCGCCATGCCCAACGGCAGACAAAGGGTGTTGAGGCTGCAATCGCCGCAGGCGACCTTGATGCGTTTGAGTGAAACTACGGTTTTGGTTTCCGACGACATGTGCGAGCCCGCGACAACAGGATTCTAGTATAAACCTAGAAAATTCAAATGACTATATATAAGGAGTGATTTGTTTCGGGGAAATGGTTCTCTACCGCCGGGATTTCAGCTAGGATGCGAAACTGGTACGACTATTTGAATTGATTGAATAAAAATGTCCTCTCGCAAAGCGCAGGTGAAGCGCGACACCCTGGAAACCCGCATCGAGGTCAGCGTGAATCTGGATGGTGGCGGCAAGGCCGTCCTGGATACCGGTGTGCCCTTCCTGGAGCATATGCTGGACCAGGTGGCGCGCCATGGTTTGCTGGATCTGGAAGTCAAGGCCCAGGGCGACCTGCACATCGATGCGCACCACACGGTGGAGGATATCGGGATTACCCTCGGGCAGGCCTGCGCCCAGGCGCTGGGCGACAAGAAAGGTATCCGGCGCTACGGCCATGCCTATGTCCCGCTCGACGAGGCGTTGTCGCGCGTGGTGCTGGATTTCTCCGGGCGCCCGGGGTTGGAGTACGCGGTCAGTTTCCCCCGCGCCCGCATCGGCGAGTTCGACGTGGATCTGTTGCACGAGTTTTTTCAGGGCTTCGTCAACCACGCCCAGGTGACCCTGCACATTGACTGCCTGCGTGGCGAAAATGCCCATCATATCGCCGAGACGGTATTCAAGGCCTTCGGCCGGGCCCTGCGCATGGCCGCCGAGCCCGACCCGCGCATGGCGGGTATGATGCCCTCTACCAAGGGTAGTCTGTAGCCCAGCGAGCGACCGCCGTCAGCGGATCTATTGAATCACACTGCCATGTCCACCATCGCCATCATCGATTACGGAATGGGCAACCTGCATTCTATCGCCAAGGCGGTGGAGCGGGTGGCCGGGAACACGCGGGTGTCCGTCAGCGCCGATCCGGCGCGCATCCTGGCGGCCGATCGGGTGGTGTTCCCGGGGGTCGGCGGCATCGGTCATACCATGCAGGAGCTGGCCCGCACCGGGTTGGGCGAGGTGGCCCGCGAGGTCGCCGGCAGCAAGCCGATGTTGTGTATCTGTGTCGGCATGCAGGCGTTGTTCGAGCGTAGCGAGGAGAACGGCGGCACGCCCTGTCTGGGCCTGATTCGCGGCAAGGTCAGGCGCTTTGCCGAAGGCAGAGCCGGACCCGACGGACAGACCTTGAAGGTCCCGCATATGGGCTGGAACCAGGTGCGCCAGCAGCCCCATCCGCTGTGGCAGGGCATCGCTCAGGACAGCCGGTTTTATTTCGTGCACAGTTATTACACCCAGCCGGCGGACCCCGCTGTGGTGGTCGGACAAGCCGATTACGGGGGCGCTTTCTGTTGTGCCCTGGCCCGGGAAAACCTGTTTGCGGTACAGTTTCATCCGGAGAAAAGTCAGCACGCGGGGCTCGCGTTGCTGGGGAATTTCAGCCGCTGGGATGGCGGTTGACGAGCAAGCACGTGACAGAAACCAGACGATCGAGGACATAAAGCATGTTGCTGATTCCTGCCATTGACCTCAAAGACGGCAAATGCGTCCGCCTGCGCCAGGGGCGCATGGACGAGGAGACGGTGTTCGCCGACGATCCGCTGGAGATGGCCAAGCGCTGGGTGGATGCCGGCGCCAAACGCCTGCACCTGGTGGACCTCAACGGCGCCCTCGCCGGCAAGCCGGTCAACGCCGATGTCATCCACCGTATCGCCGAGGCCTATCCGGAGATTCCCATACAGGTCGGCGGCGGGATCCGGGACGAGGATACCGTGCAGCTGTATCTCGATGCCGGCGTGCAATATGTGATCATCGGGACCAAGGCGGTGCGCGCGCCGCATTTCATCAACGATCTGTGCCTGGAGTTTCCGGGCCACATCATCGTCGGCCTGGACGCCAAGGACGGCAAGGTGGCCATCGACGGCTGGTCCAAGCTGTCCAACCATGACGTCATCGACATGGCGCGGCGTTTCGAGCGTGACGGCGTCAACGCCATCGTCTACACCGATATCAGCCGCGACGGCATGATGCAGGGGCTGAACGTGGAGGCGACGGCGAAACTGGCGGCGGAAGTGAGCATTCCGGTGATCGCCTCGGGGGGCATCAGCACCCTCGACGATATCAGCGCGCTGCTGGCGGTGGCCGACGAAGGGATTACCGGGGTGATTATCGGGCGGGCGCTGTACGAGGGCACGGTCGATCTGGCCGCCGCGCAGAAGCTGGTCGAAGGCGCCCGGGGTTAGTCAGGTGCCGCTGGCCAAACGCATCATCCCTTGCCTCGACGTGGATGCCGGCCGCGTGGTCAAGGGGGTGAAGTTCGTCGATATCCGTGACGCCGGCGATCCGGTGGAGATCGCCAGGCGTTACGACGCCGAGGGCGCCGACGAACTGACCTTCCTCGATATCACCGCCAGTCACGAGCAGCGCGACACCATGGTGCACGTGGTGGAGCAAGTCGCCGGAGAGGTATTCATCCCGCTGACGGTGGGCGGCGGCATCCGCGAGCTGGCCGATATCCGGCGCATGCTCAACGCCGGCGCCGACAAGGTCGCCATCAACACCGCGGCGGTGTCCAACCCGGAATTCGTGCGCGCCGCCGCCGAGCGTTTCGGTTCCCAGTGCATCGTGGTCGCCATCGATGCCAAGCAGGTCGACGACGGCGTGCAATCCGGCCAGCCGCGCTGGGAAATCTTCACCCATGGCGGGCGCAAGCCGACTGGTCTGGACGCCGTCGAGTGGGCGCGCAAAATGGCCGCTTACGGCGCCGGCGAAATCCTGCTGACCAGCATGGACCGCGACGGCACGCGCAACGGCTTCGACCTGGCCTTGACGCGCGCGGTCAGCGACGCGGTCGACGTGCCGGTGATCGCCTCGGGCGGGGTGGGGAAGCTGGAGGATCTGGCCGAGGGCGTACTCGCCGGCGGTGCCGACGCCGTGTTGGCGGCCAGTATTTTCCACTTCGGCGAATACAGTATCGCCGAAGCCAAGCGGACCCTGGCCGCACGCGCCATCGAGGTCCGGTTGTGACCGCGCGAGGAGCGCTGGTGGGCGCAGGCGTGCCGGTCGCCGGAGGGCCGCTCGGCTTGCCACCGGTGCGCTCCCCTGACACCGCCAGCAGCCTGATTTCGCTGGAAGTCTCGAAGGGTGGGGCATGACCGAGGCGTGGCTCGAAAGCGTGAAATGGGACGCCGATGGCCTGGTTCCGGCCATCGCCCAGGACAGCGGCGACGGGCGGGTGCTGATGGTCGCCTGGATGAACCGCGAGGCGCTGCGCCTGACCGCCGAGGGCGGCTACGCGGTCTATTGGTCGCGCTCGCGCGGGCGCCTCTGGCCCAAGGGTGAGGAATCGGGAAACCGGCAGAGCGTTAAGGAAATCCGCCTGGACTGCGATAATGATGTCATTATTCTCCAGATCGAACAGATCGGGGGTATCGCGTGTCATACCGGAAGGCGCAGTTGTTTTTTTCAGCGGCTGGAGAATGGCGAATGGAAAAGCGTGGAACCGGTGCTGAAGGATCCCGCCGAGATCTACGGGAAAGGCTGAGATGAGCCCGCAGACCCTGCAACAGCTCGCCGAAGTGCTGGAACAGCGCAAGCAGGCCGACCCGGAGACTTCCTATGTCGCCAGTCTCTATCACCAGGGGCTGGACGCCATTTTGAAAAAGGTCGGCGAGGAAGCGACCGAAACGGTGATCGCGGCCAAGGGCGGCGACCCCGAGCAGCTGGTGTACGAAACCGCCGATCTGTGGTTTCACACCTTGGTTTTATTGGCCCACCAGGGCATGGGCCCGGATGAAGTGTTGCGCGAACTGGCGCGCCGCTTCGGACTTTCCGGCCTGGATGAGAAAGCCGCGCGCTAAGGCGCGCCGCGGCGCTCCAGGCCGCAACGACTCAGGAGATAGTTCAGTATGGGTATCAGTATCTGGCAACTGTTGATCATTCTCGCCATCGTTCTGGTGCTGTTCGGCGCCAAGCGGCTGCGCAACGTCGGCAGCGACCTCGGCGGCGCGATCAAGGGCTTTCGTCAGGCCATGAAGGAAGACGACAGCGACAACGGCGACGCCAAGCTGGAAGACCAGGGCAGCGGCAAGGTCATCGACGGCGAGATCACCTCGAAAAAACACGATCAGGTCTGAGCCGCGGCGCTGAGCGACGATGTTCGATATCGGTTTTTGGGAACTGGCGGTGATCGGCGTGGTGGCGCTGCTGGTCGTCGGCCCCGAACAACTGCCACGCCTGGCGCGCACCGCCGGCTTGTGGGTGGGGCGCGCGCGCCGCTTCGTGTCCTCGGTGAAAGCCGATATCGATCGCGAACTGGCGGCGGACGAGTTGCGCAAGTCGCTGGCCAAACAGGCCGACTCGGAAAGCCTTTACGAAATCATCGAAGACACCAAGCGCAGCATAAGCCCGCCGGCCGAGAGCGCGCCGTCGCCCGAACAAGCCAAACCGGCCCGGCCGGCCGAGGACGCCGAGCCGGCCCGCCCAGCCGAGGAAGCCAGGCCGGCGGCGCCGCCGGTGGCCGACAAGTCACATGACAGCCACGGATAACCCGCCGCCCGAGACCGACGAGCAGCCGTTTGTTTCCCACCTGATCGAGCTGCGCGACCGCCTGCTCAGGATCGTGCTGGTGGTGGTGGTGATCTTTCTCGCCCTGGCGCCTTTCGCCAACTGGCTGTTCAGCCGCCTCGCCGGGCCGTTGACCGCGCACATGCCCGCGGGCACCTCGATGGTGGCGATCGACGTCGCCTCGCCCTTTTTCACGCCCTTCAAGCTGGCGATGGTGGTGGCGGTGTTCATCGCCATGCCCTTCATCCTCTACCAGCTTTGGGCCTTCGTCGCGCCCGGCCTGTATCGGCACGAACGCAAACGCGTCATGCCGCTGCTGGTCTCCAGCACCCTGTTGTTCTACATCGGTGCGGCTTTCGCCTACTTCGTGGTATTCCCGCTGGTGTTCGGGTTCCTCACCAAGACCGCCCCCGAGGGGGTGGCGGTGATGACGGATATCAGCCGCTACCTCGATTTCGTGTTGACCATGTTCTTTGCCTTCGGCGTGGCCTTCGAGGTGCCGGTGGCGGTGGTGCTGTTGCTCTGGACCGGGGTGGTCTCGGCGGAGTCGCTGAAAAACAAGCGGCCCTATATCATCGTCGCCGCGTTCGTCATCGGCATGGTGCTGACACCCCCCGATATCATTTCCCAGACCTTGCTGGCGGTGCCGATGTGGTTGCTCTATGAAGTCGGCGTCTTCCTGGGGACCCGCTTTGCGCCCCGGAAAGCCGAAGAAGAGGACGCCAACGACAGCGGTCATGGCGAATACGAGCCGCTGAGCGACGCCGAGATGGAGCGCGAATTCGACCGGGCCGAGGCCGAGGAGCACGGTGACCGGCCCGGCGGCTGAGCGGCCTTCTCAGCGGTAGCGCATGCGGGTGCCGTGCGTCAGCGACAGCGTGATCTCTTCGGCGCTCAGCGCCTTGGGGAAGTAGGCCCCGGAGATCTTCGCGGCATTGATGCTGGCGCCTTCGAGGTTGGTCTCGGAGAAGTCCACGCCCCTCAGATCCGCCTGACGAAAATAGCAATCGCGCAAATCCAGCCCCTTGGCGTCGAGCTTGCGCAGGTCCAGGGTGCGGAAATCACAGCCCACCAGATTGCAGGTCTCGCCGGAGGCGCGACGGGAATTGAACTCCTCGACGGCACCTTCGCGCAGCAGGCGGTACAGGGGGTCGTCGGTGATTTGCGGCGTGTTGGCGGTCATGACGGATTCCTCTTTTGCCTGGATCAAAAAGGCGATGCTACCTCTCATTGTCGGCAGATAGTAGGTAAAACTACATAGGAAATGCCATCGCCGGAGGTCCCGGGAGATGTCCTAACCCGGGTTGTGGCGTGATGTCCAGGGGCGGTTAGACGGCCATGGGGACCAGCGGCCGTCAGTAGGCCTGGTGAGAGCCCCGAACGGTGTTGGCGTGCCAGCGCCCGAGGCGGGGTCGGCGGCGTTATGGTGTCGGCGAAAGCGGGCCGCCACCGGCACCCATGCGGCGGATCGAGATGAGCGGCTCGCTCGCCGCGTCCCGCTCGGGGTGGCGCACGGCGACCCGCACCGGCGACAGGTGGGGCGTGGCAAGCTCGTCGGGCGCGAGGCTGCACTGGTCGTTGTCGACCTGAATCCATCCGTGCGCCAGGTCCAGGCCCAGGGTCAGAACCTGATCCTCGGCCGCCTGGATGACCTCCTGCAGGCAGCGGCCGATCGCGGCCCGGCGCTCGACCTCGAGCCCCTGCGCCGACCAGCATGACAGCGCGCGCAAAACCCCTGCCGAACCGATGATATGGTAATGGGCCATCAGGCGTTCGTAGACCGTCGCCCCGCCGTGGCGCTCGATGAGGGTTTGCATGATCATCCGGTTGCTGGGTCTGCGGGGCATCTCGTCGGGTGGCAGGTCGGGGGGGAGAAAGTCGGCCAGGCGCTCGCCGCAATCGCCGCCCAACATCAATTCCTCCACCATGAGAGACATACTGGAGTGCGTCGATACCCCGCAACGAAGGGCGTGGAGAGCCACGGCGACGGCTTCGTTGCGGTGACCGCCGATACCCAGCCCGCACAGCCGGTGATCGACGATATCGTGCACGAACACCGACGTGTCCGAACGTTCACCGACAAACGCCGTCGTCGCGATCACCCGGGGGTCGCCCATTGTCGACGCCAGTTTCCACCCGCGCGCGCCGAATCCATCCTCCCACTCAGAGCGGTAAACGACATCGACAATGGCGGCCATGGGATCGCCCTCCTCAGGCGACGTTCTGGGCGCGTTCCAGCATCGGAACGTAGCCCGGTAAGGACTCGATAGCCTCGAACCAGCGGCGGATGTTGGCATAGCCCCGCAAGGACAGATCGGCCTCCTCGGCGCAGCGCACGTACGGGTAGCAGGCGAGGTCCGCCAGGCTCGACTGTTCACCGGCGAGCCACGGCGAGCGCTCCAGTTGCGACTCGAGCAGATCGAGCGCGGCCACCCCACGCTTTTGCAGTTCCTGCAGATCGCCCTGGCGGCCGAACTTGAGGCAGGCCCGGGCAGCGGCCAGGCCGTACTGGATTTCGTGTCCGGCGACGGCGAGCCACTGCTGCACCCGGCTCATGAGCAGCGGATCGGCCGGCAGCCAGTGGCCCGCGTCATAGCGGCGGGCGAGATACACCAGAATCGCGTGGGAGTCCCAGACGACTGTGTCGCCGTCCACCAGCACGGGGATTTCGCCGCGGGGATTGAGCCGCAGGAATTTCTCGGTCAGGTGCTCTCCCGATGCCAGATTGACCGGCACGCGTTCGTGTTCCAGGTTGAGCATCGACAACAGCAGTCGAGCCTTGTAGCAGTTTCCGGAGACATCCAGGTCGTATAGTGTGAGCATGTCGCTTCTCCTCATAGTTGTTTAGGTGTTGGGTTCGGTGGCAGGGATCAGGTGTGGAATGCGTCGTGTGCAGTTGCGTATGACTTCCTCGATTTCGATGCTTACGATCAGCCTTGCATTCTCCCAGCGGGTACCGAGCGGGTGTTGCTTCGCGTCCGTCACTTCAGCCCGCCCGTTGATCTTCAGACGGCGTCGGCTCTCGAAGGAAAGCGCGAGCAGACCGATATGCGGATTGGACAGCATGTTGCCTACCGACAGCATCAGATCGTTGCCTGGAAATTCCGGATAGCAGAGCCTCGTTCGCGTCTCGGCGATCAGGATGCCGGGGCCACCGCCCTTGAAGTTGCATTGAAGGCGGCCGTTGTGATCCGCCGTGGCCACGAAGAAGAAGGGCAAGGTCTGTAGGAAGGCGACCTGCTCCTCGTCGAGCTCCGATATCGAGGGCATGGCATTGATGATCCTGTCTGCCCGATCCGGGTCGGCGAAGCGGCTTTGTGCCTCGAGGGTGCCCTGGTGGAATACCCGGCTTGCGCGTGAATCCGTCGTGTTCATGTCTCGACCTCATACCGTCCAGTCTGCATGTATGATTGTACATACAAAAGAACTGTCGTCAACCGGTAACAGTTTGAGTGCTTGAGGCAAATTTTAAACGTCCGTTAACAAAAACCCTCTTGACAGCGTCCCGCGTGTACGTACACTTCCATGCAGCGTCAATGAATGACGCGCCGGCACCCACCGCCGCCAGGCACCATCTTCGCTTGCCGCCGGGGACAAAACAGGAACGCCGGAATCTTCTATGGAGGGAGTGAAAGTGCCGTATGTCAATATCCGTGTCACCAACGAGAAGCTCACCAGGGAAAAAAAAGCCGAGCTCATTGCCGGCGTCACCCAGCTTCTGGTAACCGTCCTCGACAAAAATCCCGAAACCACCGTGGTCATCATCGATGAAGTCGATACCGACAACTGGGGTATCGGCGGACAGACGGTGACGGTGCGCCGCGCTCCCAAGACCGACGAAAAAGCCTCTCCCTGATTTTGTGGTCCGCTTGACACCGGATTTGAGTGGCTCTTCAATCATATGTATGTACAACCAATAGTTAGGAGGTTTATATGGATGCGCTATTTGCCGAGAACAACGATGCCCGCGAAGCTCTGTTGATGAGGGGCTGGCTGGAATCCGTCGAGTCAGCCGGCGATGGTGAGACGATTATACGGGTGCGTTCCGACAACGCTATCCGTGGTGCCGTGCTCGCCGCCGAGATCGTGGACGTCGGTGAGACGCCGCTGCAAAGCGTCGTCGAGGTCTACGGCTACCTCGACGAGCATAGCGACATGGGTGTCGCGACGTCGGTGGAGGTCGTCAATCGTGCCGAGCAGTTGCCAGTCGATCTGGAGTGCCCCGATCTGGGCAACGATCGCTACCGCCATCTCCACCTGCGCACGCCGGCATTGCGCGCGGCCGTGATGTTTCGTCACTACGTGCAGAAACACGCCCGGTCATTTCTGGAGGACCGCGGCTTTTTTCACGTCCATACGCCGATCATGACCGAAGCCTCCTGCGTGTGCAGCGGCGATGTCTTCACCTTCCCCTACTACGACAAGAAAATCGCGACCCTGATCCAGAGTCCTTGGATGTACGCCGACTCCCTGGTCGGTAGCGTGGAAAAAGTCTACGCTCTGAATCCGTCATTCCGCCGGGAGAAAACGGCGACCACGACCCACCTGGTCGAGATCTGGCAGCTACAGGTCGACAGTGCCTGGGAGACCAACGAAAGCGTGATGGCGTTGGAGGAAACCTTGGTGCGGACCTTGGCGCGGGAGTTTCGCCAGCAGCACGGCGATCTCTATGCGCTGGCCGGATTGAGCATGGATCACCTGGCCGCCTTCGAGCAGCCCTATTCCCAAATCCGCTATCGCGAGGCCGTCGAGCGGATTCGTGCCCTGGGCTTCGCCATGGAATACGGTGACGATTTCGACGACCAGGCCTTGTACGCGCTGGGTCAGGAGTTCGCCGCGCCGTTCTTCGTGACCCATTATCCCAAGCGTCTGAAGAACTTCTGGTTTCCTTCCTTGGAGGCGGATCCCGAACTGACCCCATCCAACGACTTGTTCGCCCACACCGGTCACGGCGAAATCATCGGTGGCGGCGAACGCGTCAGCAGCGCGCAGGAGCTGGCGAGCAATCTTGAATATTACGGTCACGATCTCGAGGAATTCGACTGGTTTCTGGAGACGCGCAGGTTCGGCTGTGTACCGCATGCCGGATTCTCCATCGGCTTCGACCGTTTGACGGCCATGTTGATGGGGACCGATCACATCAACAAGGCCACCGTCTATCCCCGGCTGCCCCACGGCGGTCTCAGGCCGTGAGCCGGAACTCAAGCCCATCACTTGCTGGAAAAAGGAGAGGAAATATGGAAATTCACGTCCCACTGCCGTCGATAGCGGAGTTGCCGGAGCCGCGTTCATGGCGCCACGCGGTGAGCATCATCGACGCCCACGAGCCGCGTATCACCGAGCTGGCTTCACGCGCCTTCGAGGCCGATGAGCCTGGCGCCTGGTATGACGTACAGTGCATCCTGTATCACTGGAATCTGGAGGAGCTGGAGCGCAAGACACCGGTCACCAGCTACCCCCGAGCCGTGCGCCAGGCCTTGCGTAACGCGATTCTGCGCGTCGAGGAGAAGGTCCGGCGCTCGACCCTCGCGCTGGACTGCCTGAGTGATTTTTCGCCCGAGGCGGCGATCGTGGAACTGGAGAAAATCGCCCGTGGCCACCGCATCAATTCGCATCCGCTGCTCAATCAGATGGAGGCGAACGGGCTGGATCAGGACGCCTGCCGGTTGCTGTTGGACAACTACTATGTGAACAACCGGGTGTTCCATCTGCACATCGCCGCGCAAAGTTTGTCCACACCCTTTGAATTGCGCGCCGAACTCTACCAGAACCTTCACGACGAGCTGGGCGCCGGCAGCGCCAGCGAGGCGCACCCGCTGCTCTTCCTGCGCAGCTACAACTCCCTGGGTGGCCATGATCGCATGGTCGAACCGCTGGTGGGCGCGATTCATCTGCTCAACACCAAGATCTATCACACCCTGTTGTGCGGCAACTACCGCAACGGCCTCGGCGCGCTCGGGTTCCTGGAGCTGACCATGCCGACGCAGATGAGAAAGCTGCTGGCCGGATTCCAGAAGTCGGGGCTGTCGCAGGAGGAGACCATCTTCTGGGATCTGCATATCAGCCTGGACGAGGAACATGGCGACGCCTGGTTCGACGAGATGAAGAAGATTCTGAAGACGCCTGAAGACGCGCTCGCGATTCTCGACGGCGGCCAGTCGGTATTGGATGCGCGTTCCGCCTTCTATGACTCGGTCTACGAAGTCTTGCAGGCGCGCCAGGGTAAAGCGGCCTGAGGCCGCGCTTTCGGGTTTGGGAGGATCCGGGAAACGCCATGGACGGTGGTCCCGGGTCTTCCTTTCCATGAGGAACGCTGATGTCAATCAAAGCCATCGTCATCGACGTCGGGCACGTGCTGGTACAGGGAAGCCTGCTCAACGGCATTCTCCGGGAGCGCTACCCGGATCTGCGGCCGAAGGTACTGTACGACCCCGAAGTCTACCGTCAGGTGGGCGTCGAGGGCTTCGATCGATGGGTCGAGTCGGCCATGACGGAGAAGATAGAAATGCTGGCGGCAGACCCCGTCTCGGCGTCGCTGCGCGCGGCCGAGCGTGTCCCGCTCACGCCCTACGCGGCGGAGTTCATCGCCACGGCCCGCGCCCGTGAGCTGGCGCTGACGTGCATCGGAGCCGTGCCGGATTTTCTCGTCGCCGATCTTTTGCGTCGACTGGACGCTCAGGTCCCGTTCATCAGCTCGCGCGTGGTGATCGACGGTGATCGGATCAGCTCGGTGGCTTCGATTCTGACACCGAGCCGAAAGCGCTCTGAGCTACGCAAGTGGAAATACCTGCAAGGACTGGCGCCGAACGAGCTGCTGGTGATCGGCGATTCGCTCGGCGATCTGCAGATGATGGAGCTGGTGCCGAGGGACAACCGCGTGGCCTTCAACGCCACCGAAAACGCGGTGCTGGAATTCTGTGCCCACCACTACCAGGGATCAATGGACCGTCTGTTGGAGAATGTATTTTATGAACAAGCTATTTGTTAATCATCTTATGGGGTCGCCGGCGCAGCCGGATCGCTTTTCCGAGTTCGCCGCGCCGGCCGAGGCGGGCCCGGACGGATTCACCACCGGCAGTTACGCACCAGGCTTCGCCCTGCTGCAGCAAGGCCGCTTCGAAGTGGTGGTCAATGGGCGGGTGCGCCATGTCGCTGGCCCGGCGTTTGTCGCCTTCAAGCTCTATGCGCACCTCTCGGCGACGGCGCCGGAGGACCAACCGAAGGCGCAGCTGTGGCGCGTTGGCGCCGATTATCTGGAAACGCTCAAGCACGACGAGCCCTTCAGCGTCTGTCCCCTCGACGCCAGCCTGAAGGCGGCCCGGCGGGCGCAACGGCCGGTGCCGATTCTACAGGTGCAGGCCGGCGAGTTTGCCGTCTCGTGCGCCGAAAGCGTGCTCGGGTGGGAAACGCTCACCACCATCGATGGCGGCCCGGGCGAGGAGACGCTGTCTTATCTGTTGTGGCGGGCGTCGCGGCCGCGACCGGCCGAGATCGCCTCCGAGCTGGTCGGTCTGGCGATCATCGGTGCCGGGCCGGCGGGACTTTCGCTGGCCGCCTGGGCGCAGGAGCAGGGTATCTCCTATCGCATGTTCGGCGAGCCGCTGTCGTTCTGGAAACGGCATATCCCGCCCCTGCCGCTGCGCTCGCCGCCGGTGGCGACCAATCTGTCCAGTCCGCGCCCCGGGCAGCGTTATCTGGATTTTGCCGAGCGCCACGGAGTGGCCGACGCGCCCAAGGTCGAAATGGAGGATTTTCTCGCCTACGCCACGGAGTTCGCCGACACCCACGGCATCCGGGCGTTGAACCCGCGGGTGCAAACGCTCCATCATCGGGACGGCCTCTGGTGGTTGGGCTTTGGCGATGAGCTGCTGCGCGCCAAGAACGTCGCCATTGCCGTGGGTCTCAACGGCGCCCAACGCGAGGTCGGCCTGCCGCCGGATACGGGCCGCGCGTGGGACTATGTCGGCAACGTGCAGGATTACAGCCGCTTCGCCGGGCGCCGCGTGGCTGTGATCGGCGGCGGCCAGTCGGGCGTGGAGGCGGCCCTGCTGGCGGCGCAGGCCGGTGCCGAGACCCATCTGGTGATTCGCGAGGACGCGCTCAAGTTCCGTTCGCTGCACGTGCCGGGCGAATGGTGGTATCGCAACCTGTTCCGGCAGTCGCGACGCCTCACCTCCTGGATGCCCGGACCGGTCCAGGATCGGATGCTGACCTACCTGACGGCCGGTAGCGCCGAACCGGAAACCGAAGCGCAACTGCAACAGGCCGGCGTGGTGGTGCATCCCCGGGCCGAGGTGCGGGCCGACGGCACTACGCCGGCCCGTTTGGCGGTTCGCCGATCCTCGCAAGCGGAGATTCCCGTCGATTATGCCATCGTCGCCGCAGGCTTCGCCTACGACGTGCGCCGGATTGGGTTACTGGCGAACCTGCCCATCGCGCAACGCGGCGGGTTTCCGCTGCTGAACCGGTTTGCGATGTCGTCACAGCCGGGGCTGTTCTTCGCCGGCATGGCGGCCCTGCGGCTGCTGGGACCGCAGTGTCAGTTCGTGTTCGGGTCCGGTCTAGTCTCGCCGCGGATCATCGCGGGTGTGAAGGACCGATTGTCCAAATGAAGACCGCGCGTGCGTTCATCCGGCACTGGTTCCCCGGGCTGGCGGTAGTGGCCTATCTGGTGGGTGGCTGGCATTCGCCCGGCCTGTGGGAAGCTGTGGCGGCGGCATTATTGATCGTGCGCCTGGCCGCCGGCGACGGTGCCTGGTTGAACAAGACCAGCGGACGTGTCGCACTGGCGATGTTGCTCGGTAGCGCGTTGCTGGCCTCCCGCAACGGTCACTGGGACGCCTGGTTTGGCGGACTGGACCGCTATGTCGGGGTGGTCGTGCTGGTGCTGTGCGTGTCCTTCCTGCGCTTGCCCTTGCAGCACATTCGCATTGGCGGCGCGCGGCAGGCGGGCGGGCGCCGCTCGCCGGTGGCTCTGATCGCCACGGCCTCCTCGGCGGTGTCGCCACTGCTGAATCTGGGCACCATCGCCCTGCTCGGCGGATTGCTGCAAACCGAGGGCCGTCAGGCCACGTCCGTGTCGGGCGCGGTGACCCGGGGTGTGGGAGCCGCGCTGCTGGTTTCCCCGACCTTCGCCCCCAGCGCCATCGTCCTGAGCGAGCTGCCGGGCGTGAGCTGGGTGAGCACCCTGCCGGTGGCGCTACCCTTGTTCTGCAGCCTGCTGGCGATGGCCTGGTTGTGCCAGTCGCGCCAATCGGTGACCTGGACGGCCGCGCGCAGCGATGGCCTGCCGGGCTTTCATCTGCTGCTGGTGATCGCCCTGATGGCGACGCTGCTGGTGGCGCTGCGGGCGCTGGCCGACTGGTCCATCGTGCATTCGGTCAGTGCCGCGGCCGTCGCCAGTGTATTACTGTGGCGTTGGGTGTTCGCGCGCACTGGTGCCACGCCCGTGTCGATTCGTCCGCGGCAACACCTGAGCGGCTTCTGGCCGGCGATCGAGGCCGAGGCCGCCTTGTTCCTGGCCTCGGGGGCACTGGCCGGCATTCTCGCGGCCGACCCCGGCTTTCAGGCGTTCGCACAGTCTTTCGTCGCCGCCGCCGCAGACAGCCCGTTGCTGCTGTTCGTCACCGTGCTCGTCGGCATGCCGGCGGTCACCGCGTTGGGTATCCACCCGATCGTCCCGTTTGTGATCCTGGTGCATCTGATCGATGCCGCCACCCTGGGGCTGGCGAGCGCGCAGATGTACGTGCTGTGGGTGTCGGCATGGGTGTTGGCGATGATGGTCTCGCCGGTATCGGCCATCAATATATCGGCGGCGACTTTTTTCCGCGTCTCGCCCTGGGTTCTGGGGCTGCGCGAAAACGTACCTTACGCTGCGCTGTTCGCCGCCATCGCACTGGCGCTGTTCACCACCATCGGGAGATAGGTCATGGAAGACAGTGAGATCAAGCAAAGAACTCTTGGCCTGGTGCTGGGCGCGGATTCCTCCGCGGCCGGGATGCGGGTGGCGCTGCGGCTTGCCGGCTGCGCCCTAGACAAGGGCATCGCCGTGCAGGTCTTTCTCATCGGAGACGCGCTGGCCATCGCCCTCGATACCCAGAGCAACAAGGCGCCTTTCAAGGCGTTCCGCTCCCTGTTGCAGCGGGGTGCCGATGTCACCTTGTGTTCGGTCATGCTGCGCGATCGGGGGATACCCACCGCCGCGATCTCGACGCAGGTCACCCAGGGCTCGCTGCTCTATTTCGCCGAGATGGTGCAGCGCTGCGATCGCCTGCTTTATCTGGATTGAGGATGGACGTCATGTCGAAATCGATTGTCTTTTTGATCACCCGCTCCCCCTTTGCCACCGATCGCCCCTACCACCTCACCCGCATGGCGCTGGCCTTGGCCGTGGACGCCCGGCCGACCTTGTTGTTCAGCGGCGATGCCTTGCTGATCGACCGGGTGGCCCCGGACAAACTCACCGGTCTGCCGGATCTGGTCGGCCAGCTGCGGCTGTTCGATGAAATGGTCGGCAGCGCCTATCGCACCGAGCTGATCGCGCCGACGGCTGACTGGGGGCCGCCCGCGACGCCGCTGGATTATCTCAAATCGCTCAGTCCGTCGCAGGCGCGCGCTTGCCTGCGCGAGGCCAACGCGGTCATTCGCTGTTAGGAGGATCACCCCATGGCATTGGTTTTATGTCTACACCCGCATTCACCGCAGGCCGCGCTCGGTTGTGGCCTGTCACCCGCGCAAGGCGATCTGTTCGTCTGCCTGGAGGACAGCGTGCTGACCGATCCGCCGGACGGCGCGCGGCTCGGCGCGGCGGATCAGGCCGCGCGGGGTCGCTCTGCCGACGCGTCCGGCCTGCACGACGAGCAATTGCTTGAGCTGATATTCGAACACCCTGTCACATTCATCTGCTAGAGGCATTCATCATGGAACAGACTCAGATCGCCACCGAACCGGCAGCCGTTGCCGTCAAACGGCCCGCGTCGGACTCCTATTACGACATCCACCTGTTCATTTGCACCAATCGCCGCAGTAACTCGAAAAGCTGTGGCGGCAACGGCGCCGAGCGGATACTGCGCCACGCCAAGCGGCGGGTACAGGCGCTGGAGGACAGCGTCAATCTTAGTATCCGGGTGAGCTCGTCGGGTTGCATGGGCCGGTGCGAACTCGGGCCCCTGCTGGTGATCTACCCCGAAGGCACGTGGTACCGCTGCAACAGCACGCACGACCTCGACGAGATCATCAGCGAGCACGTCATCGGCGGCGGCAGGGCCCAGCGATTGATGGCCTCGCTTTGACGCGGATTTCACATCGACCCGACAACAAGATAAGGACAGACAATGAGCACGAAAGGACTCAACCGCGTTTTGCGCATCCTCATCGCCGCGGCAAGCTTGGCTGCGCCGGCGGTGAAGGCGGAAAACTGGTTCATCAAGGACGGTACGGAAAAGCCCGATGCCAAACCGCTGCGCGTCTACGGTTTGGTGCAACCCACCTTCCAGGCCGATTTTTCCGACAAGCTCGAGGGGCTTGGCGGCGCCGAGGCGCAACACAACGGCGAGCATTCGGCCTATTCCTCGATTCCGCCGGGGCAGAGTTCGACGTCGAGCTTCTACCTGTTCCGGGTGCGCCTCGGGGTGCGCGGGCTGATCGAGCCGAAGATCAATTATGAAGTCGTCGGCGAGTACGGCGTCAACGCGCTGACCACCAAGGCCCAGAACGACTTCAACGTCGAGCTGGCCGAAGGCTCGGTCACCCTGAACCACATCCCCGGCGTGCGGGTGCGCATGGGGCTGTTCAAGGTGCCCGGCCCCGAGGAGGCAATGCGCACGGCGATCGACTACGTCAACTTCACCAATGTGACTTTCCGCCTGATCAATTACCAACCGGTCGAGCGCAACCCCAATGTGAGTTCGCTAAAGGGCGTTCCGGCCGACGCCAAGACCGGCGTGCGGGCCTTCCGCGACACCGGCGTTCAGCTATTTGACGCCTTTCGTTTCGGTCAGCAGGAGTTCACCTACGCGGCCATGCTGGCCAACGGCTCATCGCTCAATCAGATCGACGACAACCGCAACAAGGCGGTCTATGGCCGCTTGCAGTGGTCGTGGATATTCGACGACACGCAGGATCATTACTACGATACCGCACGTCAGGACCTGAGTCTGTTCGGCTGGTATCAGCGCGGCGATCAGGCCTTTGACGACAAGAACTACAAGGCCGTGCGTCAGGGCGTGGGTTTCAGTTACGTGAAACAGCCCTACCACCTCACCGCCGAATACATGTGGGGCGAAGGCATGATCGTGCTCTCCTCGTCGTTCCGCAACGAACCCTACCTGGTGTTTCCGGAGTCCGAGAACGAGGGGCGCGGCTGGTATGTCGACGCCGGCATGTTCGTCACCCGCAACATCGCCCTGGAGGCGCGCTACGACGTGCTCGAGCTGCTGCCCAACGACCGGCAGATGGAGACGACGTTCAAGACCACCACGCTCGGCCTGCAGTATTATTTCTCCAAGCGCAACCGGATCGCGCTGAACTACGAGTTCCGCGATTACGATCTCGCCGCCGTCCCGGTGAGCGCCGAGTTCGCCAATAACACCCGGCAGCTGAATCGATCGCTGGACGACCGCCTGGCCATCCAATATACTCTACGCTTCTAAAGATGCATGTACATACAGAAAAATTCAAGGGCGCGCTGTTTCTGCTGCTGGCGACCACCGCCTGGGGTGGCATGTTCCCCGTGGCCAAGGAGGCGGTGCAGAGCCTCGACCCCGTGTTCGTGACCCTGGTGCGCTATGCCAGCGTGGCCCTCATCCTGACGGCCATTCTGGGCGCGCTCGAAGGGCTCGGGGCGCTGGCGCTGGAGGGGCGGGCGTGGCCGCTGGCGCTGTTCGGTGTCTCCGGCATGGTGGGTTTCAACGTGCTCGCCCTCTACGGGCTGAAATCCGCCGCGCCGGCCAAGGCCGCCATGATCATGTTGACGCTGCCGTTTCTGTCCTCGCTGGTCAAATGGGCGCTCGACGGCACCCGCCCGCGGGCCGGTCTGTTGGGCTGCATGTTGCTGGCCATGGGCGGGGTGTTTCTGGTGGTGACCCACGGCGACCTCGCCAGCATCCTGCACCAGCGCACGGGCAGCGGCGAGTTGCTGGTGCTCCTGGGGGCCTGCTTCTGGGCCGTCTACACGGTGGGACGCGAGCGCTTCCCCCATTGGTCGGCGTTGCGCTACGGCGCGCTGTCCACCGCGCTGGGCTCGCTCGGCCTGATCAGCCTCTGGTCGCTGCTCCTGGCTCTGGGGGTGTTGAGCGTCCCGTCGGCGGCGGCCATCGGGTCGGTGGGTTACCAACTGGTCTATCTGATTCTGGTCGCCGGGGTGATGGCGATCATGGCCTGGGCGGCGGGCATCAGCCGTGTCGGTGCCGTCAACGCCTCGTTGTTCATCTGTTTCGTTCCGATCACCGCTTTCGCGGTGGAGATCGCCCGCGGCTACCGGCCGCACGCGATCGAGCTGGTTGGCGCCTCGATGGCGATCGCCGCGCTGTTCATCAACCATCATCTGGCCTCGCGGCGGGCCGCGGCGCTGGCCGCGTCCGGGCTCAGTCCGGAGGCGAAATAAGCTCCCGCACCGCCCGTAACTCCTTGACGAAATTGTCGAAGCGGCGCGCGCCCAGCGTCTTGCGCATGTCCTTGTAGAGCTCGTTGCCAGTCTGCTCCAGTTCCTTGTGCAGCGCCTTGCCGCGCGCCGTCGGCACCACCGTGGACTCGCGCGCGTTGTCCTTGCTCGGCCGGCGCTCGACCAAGCGGCGGGTGCTGAGCGCGTCGATGAAGCGGGTGATGGTGGAGGGGTCCAGCAACAGCTCGTCGGCCAGTTCCTTCTGCGACATGCCCGGGTTTGCCAGCACCGCGCGCAGCAGATAGCCGTGCGCCGGCGACAGCCCGTGACGTTTGAACGCCTCGTCCCAGAGCTTGTTGATGTTCCGGGTCAGCGTGTTCAGGTTGAAATAGATGCAGCGGGTGAACATGCGAAGATTATATAGTCAATAGTTGTGCATGCAAGTGTAAGCTCGGTGCGACGCAAACTTGCATACGCGTTCGGTTTGCAGGCCTGTCTTGGCGTGTCACAGGTCACGAACGGCCGTCAGCGTGCGCCGACATGATGTCACCAAGGTAGAGATGTCGGCGCTGCTTGCGCGTTTGCGTAGGCTATTCCTGTTTGCCTTGATACCGCCGTGAAAGGGGTCCCGTTGCAAGAAGACGGACTGCGTTGTTTGCCGCTGTTACGGGATGTGCTTGGTTTTTTTGTAGTATGTCAGCTTAGAGGCCGGACAATTCGCTGGTTTGCGGCGTATGACGTTGAATACCGAAGGCCCCTGGTTTCCTGGCCCGCCATGACCAGGCGGTCTTTGGTGGGGTAGGGATTTTGTGTCTTTGCGCGCAATGCGCAACAAGCATTCCCGGCCGCTGCTGAAAAAGCGCCGGCACCGCTGGTTTGGCATAGGGTCAATATGCTTGAAGTGGTGGGCCCGCCAGGACTCGAACCTGGGACCAAGGGATTATGAGTCCCCTGCTCTAACCAACTGAGCTACAGGCCCTGAACAGGGCGGGAGTGTACCGTCAACGAAAGGGCGCGTCACCTGCCAGGGGTGACGCGCCGGAGGGGTTTACTCGATTTCCAGGAAGCTGCGCAGTTGTTCCGAGCGGCTCGGGTGGCGCAGTTTGCGCAGCGCCTTGGCCTCGATCTGGCGGATGCGCTCGCGGGTGACGTCGAACTGCTTGCCGACTTCCTCTAGCGTGTGGTCGGTGTTCATGTCGATGCCAAAGCGCATGCGCAGCACCTTCGCCTCGCGCGGGGTGAGGCCGGCGAGCACGAACTGGGTGGCTTCCTTGAGGCCGGCGCCGGCGGCCGAATCGACCGGCGAGTCGATGCTGGTGTCCTCGATGAAATCGCCCAGATGCGAATCCTCGTCGTCGCCGATGGGGGTTTCCATCGAGATCGGCTCCTTGGCGATCTTCAACACCTTGCGCACCTTGTCCTCGGGCATGTCCATGCGCTCGGCCAGTTCTTCCGGCGTCGGTTCACGGCCCATCTCCTGGAGCATCTGCCGCGAGATGCGGTTGAGCTTGTTGATGGTCTCGATCATGTGCACCGGAATCCGGATGGTGCGCGCCTGGTCGGCGATCGAGCGGGTGATCGCCTGGCGGATCCACCAGGTGGCGTAGGTCGAGAACTTGTAGCCGCGGCGGTATTCGAACTTGTCCACCGCCTTCATCAGGCCGATGTTGCCTTCCTGGATCAGGTCGAGGAACTGCAATCCGCGGTTGGTGTATTTCTTGGCGATGGAAATCACCAGGCGCAGGTTGGCCTCCACCATCTCCTTCTTGGCGCGCCGGGCCTTGGCCTCGCCGATCGACATGCGCCGGTTGATGTCCTTGATCTGGCTGATGGTCAGATTGGACTGGTTCTGAATGGCCACCAGTTTGTTCTGCGCGCGCAGGATCTCGTCCTTGTGCTGTTCCAGCACCGGCGAATACTTGTGACCGCCCTTGATCTGCTTGTCCAGCCAGGTGAGGTCGGTCTCGTTGTCCGGGAACGAGGTGATGAAATCGCGCCGCGGCATCTGCGCGTTGTGCACGCAAATGCCCATGATCACGCGTTCGTGACCGCGGATGCGCTCGACGGTCTGGCGCAGGTTGTCCGACAACAGATCGACCATGCGCGGTGCCAGCTTCAGCAGCTGTAAATGCTCCACCACCGCGGTGTGCAGCTTGGCGATGCGCGCTTCGTTCTTGCTCTTGCTGTTGAGCGCGACCAGCAGTTTGTCGTGCATTTTCTGCAGCTCGGCGAAAAAGGCCCGCGTCTCTTCCGGGTCGGGGCCGGTGTCCACCGGGCCGGCATCGTCGTCATCGTCATCCTCGTCGTCGTCACTGTCCTTGTCGTCGTCGCTGTCGGCGCTTTGCTGCACCGGCGGCGGGATCGGTTCGTCGGCGGCGTTGGGGTCGACGAAGCCGCTCAGCAGGTCGGCCAGGCGAGACTCGCCCTGTTCCACCTTGGCGTATTCCTCCAGCAGGATGTCGGTGGAGGCGGGGTAGCTGGCAAGCGCGGAGAACACCTGCGCCAGGCCATCCTCGATGCGCTTGGCGATTTCGATTTCGCCTTCGCGCGTGAGCAGCTCCACGGTGCCCATTTCGCGCATGTACATGCGCACCGGGTCGGTGGTGCGGCCGAACTCGCTGTCCACGGTCGCCAGGGCGGCGGCCGCCTCCTCGGCGGCGTCGTCATCCGGCGCCTCGCTGGACAGAATCAGGGTGTCGGCGTCCGGCGCGGTCTCGTGCACCTGAATGCCCATGTCGTTGATCATGCCGATGATATCCTCGATCTGCTCCGGATCGACAATATCGTCCGGCAGGTGATCGTTGACCTCGGAATAGGTCAGAAAGCCCTGTTCCTTGCCCTTGGCAATCAGCAGCTTGAGTTGTGATTGTTGGTCCTGATTCATCAACTGGATGTATCCCCGTGCTTGCAGACTTTATGCGGCAAAATCCAAACGACCCATTATAGCGGAAATCCGCTATATTAGCCAGTTATGTTAGATGTCAAGCACCCTGCCCCGATGTGGGGCGTGTGCCGGCAACTAACTGTCTAAGCTCATCTTTTTCTGCCGCTGTGAGGCCCGACCGGCGCTCTTTCTGCAGCAGATATTCCACTTTTCGGCTGTTGCGCTGCTCAATGAGACGTTGGACAGCACCCTGGAATTCCGGTTCAAAACCGTCATGGCCGATGGCCACCGGAGTGGCCGCCAGGCGCGCCAGATGAGGCTCCTCCGTCCGTCCCCGCCAGTGTTCGAGGATGCCACCGGTGGTCATATGTGGGTGGCGGCGCGTCAGTTCAAGCAGCTCGAGCAACAGCGACACACCGGGCAGCTCCAGATCCTCCAGGCCGCAGGGGGTGGCCAGCGTCGCGCCCAGCGCGGGCTGCTCCAGCAGCAGCCGGATGGCCGTGCGTACCGGGCTGCGCTCCGAGGCGCGCCGGGGGGCGGGCGGCGCGGGCGTCGGCGCGGCCGGGCGACCCTCGATCCGTGCACGCAACTGGGCGCTGTTCAGGCCGCTGAGCTGCGCCAGGCGCTCCAGCATCAGGTCGCGAAAGACCGAGTCGGGCAGCCGCGCCAGCAACGGCCGCGCCAGCTCCACCAGCCGGGCGCGCCCGTCGACACTGGCGGTATCGACCTGTTTTGACAGCGATTCAAACAGAAACTGCGAAAGTGGAACCGACTCGACAGTTTTTTGCCGGAACGCTTGTGCGCCGAGGCGCCTGACCAGGCTGTCGGGGTCCTCGCCTTCGGGCAGGAACAAAAAGCGCGCCTCGCGGCCGTCGCGCATCGCCGGCAGGGCGTTTTCCAGCGCGCGCCAGGCGGCACGCCGGCCGGCGGCGTCGCCGTCGAAACAGAACACCACTTCGTCGACGGTGCGGTAGAGCCGCTCCAGGTGCTCCTGGGTGGTGGCGGTGCCGAGCGTGGCGACGGCCTCGGTGAGGCCGAACTGGGCCAAGGCCACCACGTCCATATAGCCCTCGACCACCAGCAGCCGCTCGAGTTTCTGTCCCGCCTTGCGCGCCTCGAACAGGCCGTAGAGTTCCTGGCCTTTGTGGAATACGGGGCTCTCCGGGCTGTTCATGTACTTGGGGCTCTCGTCGCCCAGCACCCGGCCGCCGAAGCCGATGCAGCGGCCGCGCCGGTCGCGGATGGGGAACATGATGCGGTCGCGGAACCGGTCGTAGAGGCTGCCGTCGTCTTTTTTCACCAGCAATCCGAGTTCGCAGGCCAGTTCCCGGTCGGCCTGGGCGGTGAGCTGGCGCAACAGGTTGTCCCAGCCCGGGGGCGCGTAACCGAGGCCGAAGGTCTGGGCGATCTCGCCGCTAAGGCCGCGCGCCTTCAGATAGTCGACGGCGCGCTCGGCCTGCCGGTGGTGGCGCAGTTGCTGACGAAAATAGCGCTCGACCTTCTCCAGCAGACCATAATGATCGAGTCGCCGCGAGTCCTCGCCGCCGGCACCGCCGGCTTCGCGCGGCACCTCCAGGCCGATCGCGCGGGCCAGTTCCTCGATCGCCTCGGGGAAATCCAGGTTCTCGTATTCCATGAGAAAGCCCACCGCGCTGCCGTGTGCGCCGCAGCCGAAACAGTGGTAGAACTGCTTGCCGGGGCTGACGGTGAACGAGGGGGTCTTTTCATTGTGGAAGGGGCAGCAGGCCTGGAATTCGCGCCCGGCCTTTTTCAGCGGCACACGCGCCTCGATGACCTCGACGATGTCGACGCGGTTGAGCAGCTCGTCGATAAAATGCTGGGGAATGCGGCCGGCCATTGCCTAATGGTATGAGAAGGCGGCCGCGGCGTCAGCCGAATCCGCGTTGCCGCGCGCAAGCGGTCTCAGGCGGACAGGCGGCTCTTGATGCGGGCGCTGACCGCGCCCATGTCGGCGCGCCCGGCCAGCTGGCCTTTGAGCTGGGCCATGACCTTGCCCATGTCCTTGAGGCTGGCCGCGCCGGTGGCGCTGATCGCGGTGGCGATCAGGGCGTCGATTTCGTCCTCGGAAAGCGGCTCCGGCAGATAGTCGGCCAGCACGCCGAGTTCGAAGGTCTCCTGTGCCGCCAGATCGTCGCGCCCGGCCTGCTGATACTGGTCGACGGACTCGCGCCGCTGTTTGGCCATTTTGTCCAGCACGGCAGTGACCTGGGCGTCGTCCAGGGTGATGCGCTCGTCGACTTCGCGCTGTTTGATGGCGGCGTTGATCAGCCGGATCACGGCCAGCCGGCGCTTGTCGCCGGCGCGCATGGCGGCCTTCATATCCTCCTGGAGTCTATCCTTCAGGGACATGAGGGTGGCGGCGACGGGGATCAGTACAGGCGGGTGCGGCGCGCGGTTTCGCGCGAGACTTTCTTGGCGTGGCGTTTGACGGCGGCGGCCTGCTTGCGCTTGCGCTCCTGGGTGGGCTTTTCGTAGAACTCCCGGCGGCGGACCTCGGACAGAATGCCCGCTTTTTCACAGGAGCGCTTGAAGCGGCGCAGGGCGACTTCAAAAGGCTCGTTTTCGCGTACTTTAACTTGTGGCAAAGCCGTTTTCCTCGTTAATACGGGTGCAAAAGGGCGCGTATTGTAACAGCGCCGGGCGCAAAGGTAAAACCCTGATGCGGGTAAGGAACTAGCCGGCACGGAGACGGCTACCATAGCGGCATGCTGATACTGGGCATTGAATCCTCGTGTGACGAAACCGGCGTGGCGCTGTTCGACAGCGAGCGCGGGCTGCTTGGGCACGCGCTGCACAGTCAGATCGCGTTGCACGCCGATTATGGCGGCGTGGTGCCGGAGCTGGCCTCGCGCGATCACGTGCGCAAGACCTTGCCGCTGTTGGAGCGGCTGCTGGCCGCTAGCGGCTGCACGCGTCAGGATATCGACGCCGTGGCCTACACCGCCGGGCCCGGACTGATTGGCGCCCTGCTGGTGGGCGCCAGCATCGGTCGCAGCCTGGCCTGGAGCCTGGGCGTGCCGGCGCTGGGCGTCCACCATATGGAAGGCCACCTGTTGGCGCCGATGCTGGAGGACCCGGCGCCGGCGTTTCCCTTCATCGCCTTGTTGGTCTCGGGCGGACACACCCTGCTGGTGCGGGTCGAGGCGCTCGGCGTCTATGAGATTCTGGGCGACACCCTCGACGACGCCGCCGGCGAGGCCTTCGACAAAACCGCCAAGCTGCTCGGTCTGGACTATCCCGGCGGCCCGCAGCTGGCGCGCCTGGCCGAGGGAGGCGACCCGGGCCGCTTCCATTTCCCCCGGCCGATGACCAACCGGCCCGGACTGGACTTCAGTTTCAGCGGTCTGAAGACCTTCGCCCTGACCACCCGTCGCGAGGCCGGCGACGATCCGCAGACGCGGGCCGATATCGCCCGCGCCTTCCAGGACGCCGTGGTCGACACCCTGATCATCAAATGCCGCCGGGCCTTGCAGCAGACCGGCCTGACCCGGCTGGTGGTGGCCGGCGGCGTCGGCGCCAACCGGGCCTTGCGCCAGGGCCTGCAGAGCATGACCGCCCGGCGCGGCGCCCAGGTGTTCTATCCCCGGTTGGAGTTCTGCACCGACAACGGGGCCATGATCGCCTATGCCGGCGCCTGCCGCCTGCGCGCCGGGCAGCACGACGGCCTGGAGGTCGAGGTGCGCCCGCGCTGGTCGCTGGAGGAACTGCCGGCGATTACGCCCGCCGATTGAGCCCGGCGTCCCTCAGTCTTTGTCCCCGATGTGCCCTTCGGTACCCTGGATCAGGTTTCTGATGTTGCTGCGATGGCGCCAGAACAGCAGCGCGACCATGAACAGCAGCGCGACCAGCACGGCCTTCTCCGGTAGCAGCAGCCACAGATACAGCGGCGCCACCGCCAGGGACAGCAGCGCGGCCAAGGAGGAGATTTTGAACAGCTTGGCGATCACCAGCCAGGTGGCGATGGTGAGCAGGCCGGCGACCCAGTGCAGCCCCAGTAACACGCCGAGCGCGGTAGCCACGCCCTTGCCGCCGCGAAAGCCGAAAAACAGCGGATAGAGGTGGCCGAGAAAGGCCGCCAGCGCCACCAGCGCCTGCACCGCGGCATTGGCGCCGAGCAGTTTGGCCAGCAACACCGGCAGCAGGCCCTTGAGCATGTCGCCGACCAGGGTGATGGCCGCGGCCTTCTTGCCGCCGATACGCAGTACGTTGGTGGCGCCGGGGTTGCCCGAGCCCTCGCCCCGCGGATCGGGCAGGCCCATGAGGCGGCACACGACAATGGCCGAAGAGATCGAACCGAGCAGGTAAGCGAAGGCGATGAGGAACGATTCGAGGCGCATGAGGTGCTATTGGACTGCTTGCGGCGGTTGCGGTCAAGCTGGAGGTGCCGCTGCAGCTGTAATATAGTGGCGGCACCTAACGGGCGGCATACACGACAGCATGGATATCATTTTTATCCGCGACCTGCGCATAGACACGGTGATCGGCATCTATGACTGGGAGCGGGCCATCCGGCAGACACTGAGCTTCAATCTGGAGATGGCCACTGATATCGCCCGCGCCGCCGCCAGCGATCATATCGACGACACGCTCAACTACAAGGCCGTCGCCAAGCGGGTGATCGCCTTCGTCGAAGCCAGTGAATTCCAGTTGGTGGAAACGCTCGCCGAGCGGGTCGCGCAGTTGGTGCGCGAGGAATTCGCGGTGTCCTGGCTGCGTCTGACGCTTAACAAGGGTGGTGCCGTGCGCGGTGCCAATGGGGTGGGGGTGATCATCGAGCGCGGCGAGAGGAGTTGACAACGGTGGCCAGAGTCTACGTCAGTATCGGCAGTAATATCGACCGGGAACAGAACGTGCGCAGCGCGCTGACCGCGCTGCGGGAAGCTTACGGCGAATTGCAGCAATCGCGCATCTATGAAACCAAATCCGTCGGTTTTGTCGGCGACGCGTTCTACAATCTGGTGGTCGGTTTCGACACCGGGCAGACGCCGCAGGAAGTCGCCGCCGGCCTCAACGCCATCGAGGACGCGCACGGGCGCGATCGCAGCGAGGGCAAATTCAGCGACCGCACGCTTGACCTGGACCTGTTGCTCTACGATGACCTGGTCCTGGACGAACCGGGCCTGCGCTTGCCGCGCAAGGAAATCACCGAATACGCCTTTGTGCTGCGGCCCTTGGCGGAAATCGCCGGTGATATGAAACACCCGCTGAGCGGCTTCCGTTTTGCCGCCATCTGGGATCAGTTCGATCCCACCGCGCAGCCCATGTGGCCCGTCGAGCTCGGCTAGCCGGCGCGCATGGCGCACGCTTTGCCGTCCCCCGGCGTCGAGGCCCGGGCCGTCAGCGACGCGCTGCGGGCCAAAATCCAGCAACGGTGTGAGTCTCAGCAAGGCTGTCTGCCGTTCGACAGTTACATGGATCTCGCCTTGTACGAGCCGGGCCTGGGTTATTACAGCAACGGTTTGACACCCTTCGGCGAGGCCGGCGACTTCATCACCGCGCCGGAATCGGGCGCGCTGTTCGCGCGCTGCCTGGCGCGCGCCGTGGGCTCGGTGTTGCAGCAGCTCGATCAAGCTTGGGTGTTGGAGCTGGGCGCCGGCAGCGGCGCGCTGGCGCGCAGTTTGTTGCCGGCGCTGGAGGCGCTCGACTGCCTGCCTGCGCGCTATTGCATCCTAGAGCGCAGCGCCTCGATGCGCGCTCTGCAGGAGGCGGCGCTGGCGCAGATCCCGCACCTGGCCGGGCGGGTGGAATGGTTGCAGCAGGTGCCCGCGCAACCTTTCGAAGGCGTCATCCTTGGCAACGAAGTGGCCGACGCGCTTCCCGTGCGCCTGTTCTGCTGGCGCGATGGCGAAGTGATGCTCAAGGGGGTCAGCGGCGGTGAGAGCCTGGGCTGGTGTACGCGCCCCGCCGACGGCGATACCGAGGCCCTGGTCAGGGGTTGGGCGGCGGACTACGGCTGGTCCGGGGTCTACACGTCTGAATACTGCCCGCCGTTGCGGCCGTGGGTGCGCGACCTGGCGCAGGCGTTGGGCCGCGGTGCGTTGTTGTTGATAGACTATGGCTACGGGCGTCCCGAGTATTATCATCCGCAGCGCAGCATGGGGACGTTGAGTTGCCATTACCGCCATCAGGTCCACGACGATCCGCTGCGTTTCCCGGGTTTGCAGGACATCACCGCGTTCGTGGACTTCACCGCAGTCGCCGAAGCGGCCACTGGGGCTGGCCTGCGCATGCTGGGCTACAGCAGTCAGGCACAGTTTTTGTTGGCTTGCGGCATCGACCGTCTGCTGGCGGCGCTCGACCCGGACGACGTGCGCAGCTACCTGCCGCTGAGCAACGAGGCCAAGCGCCTGCTGCTGCCCGGCGAAATGGGGGAGCGGTTCAAGGTGATGGGATATTCACGCGATCTTGAACGCGACGTGGTAGGCTTTACGCCGCGCGACTTGCGCGGCCGCCTGTAGGCAAGCAGACACATCCATGGACATGTTCCACGCCATCGTCCTTGCTTTGGTGCAGGGACTCACCGAATTCCTTCCCATCTCCAGCTCGGCCCATCTGATCCTGGTGCCGGTATTGACCGGCTGGCCCGACCAGGGGCTGGCGTTCGACGTCGCGGTGCACTTCGGCACCCTGGCGGCGGTGGTGGTGTATTTCCGCGTCGAGCTCTCGGCGATGGCGGCGTCGTGGGCGCAATCGTTGGTGAGCCGCAACCCCGATGACGAGGCCAGGCTCGCCTGGGCGGTGCTCCTCGGCACGATACCGTTGGGGCTGGCCGGTTTGTTGCTGCACAGCTACGTCGAAACCGTGCTGCGCTCGCCGCTGGTTATCGCCACCACCACGGTGGTGTTCGGTCTGTTGCTGGGGTACGCCGATCGGGTGGGCGCGCAGACGCGCTGTGAATACCGGCTGGGCGCCGGGCGGGTCGCCCTCATCGCGCTGTCGCAGGTGCTGGCGTTGATTCCGGGCACGTCGCGCTCGGGCATTACCATCACCGCCGGATTGCTGGTGGGTATGGAGCGCAAGGCGGCGGCGCGTTTTTCGTTTCTGCTTTCGGTGCCGGCGATCGCCATGGCGGGACTGTATGAAGTCCTCAACCTGATCGAGTCCAGCGAACCGGTGGCATGGGGCGATCTGTCGCTGGGGGTGGTGGTCTCGGGCGTGAGCGCTTATCTGTGCATTCACTACTTTCTCAAGTTGCTGGATCGCGTCGGCATGATGCCGTTCGTGGTCTACCGGCTGTTGCTCGGGGCGGTGTTATTCGCGCTCTTTCTCTGAGTCCGCGCCAGCGCCGGCCAGCATGCCGGCAAGGTGGCGGCGGCGCGCCTCGGCGATAGCCCGCCCCAGTTCGGGGCCGTTCAGATCCTGTCGCTCGAGGTCGGCGGCGCGGATGGCCGCGGTCTCGTCGCGGGCCTGTTCCAGGGTGCGCGCATAGTCTGGCGAAATCAATCCGCACAGGCGGTAGATTTCGAGTAGTTGCAACCAGCGGTTGCGCGCGCGAAACGCGCCGCTACGCTCCAGCGATTGCAACACGGCATCGGCGCCACCCTGGGCAACGGCCGGCTGCAATGCGATGGCGAGCCGTGCCACCCGGGCATAGTCCCTGGGAACGCGGAAACGTTGGCACAGTTGTTCCGCCTGGTCGATCCGGACCTGGGGTTCCAGGTCGGCGCCAAGAGAGAACATCAACACGGCGAAGCGAATCAGGGGGTCGCCGCTCGCGCGCGCGCCGGTGGCCAGGCATTGCAGGGGCGCCGGCAAGGTCTGGCCATGGCCGTCGGCGCCGGCGTATTCCCGTTCGATTTCCGGAAACAGGACCGCCAGGGCATGACAGCCGTGCAGGACGGAGAAAAACCGCTCCGGGGTGTCACAGCCGAGCGCCTTGAGCAGTTCCGCCCATACCCGTTCGGCCACCAGATGGTCGACTTCGCCCTCGGCGACCATGCGTCGCATAAGCGCATTGGTCCCGTGGGCGACGCTGAAGCCCCATTTGCCGAAGCGGGCGGCAAAGCGCGCCACGCGCAGGATGCGCACCGGGTCCTCGGCGAACGCCGGGCTGACATGGCGCAGGCGCCCGGCGTCGAGATCGGCGCGCCCACCGTAAGGGTCGATAATGCGGCCGTCGGGGGCTTGCGCCATGGCGTTGATGGTCAGGTCGCGGCGCAGCAGGTCCTCCTCCAGCGTCACCCCGGGGTCGGCGTGGAATTCGAATCCGTGGTAGCCGGGCGCGGTTTTGCGTTCGGTGCGCGCCAGCGCGTATTCCTCCTTACTTTGCGGGTGCAGGAACACCGGAAAGTCCTTGCCCACCTGGGTGTAGCCCAGCGCCAGCATTTCCTGGGGGGTGGCGCCGACGACCACCCAGTCGCGTTCGCCCACCGGCAGTCCGAGGAGGGTGTCGCGCACCGCGCCGCCGACCAGGAAGATTTCCATCAGGACGCGCGGCGTGCCCGCGAGCGGTATTCGTCATAGCGCGCCCGGCTGGCATTGGTGCCCAGATACAGCGGCGCCATCGCCTCCACCGAGCTCGGCGCGACGCCCATCTTGACCAGCGCCGACTGCCCGCACACGCTGTCCTTCTTGAGCGAGTAATAGTTGTCCAGCGTGAACGGCTTGCCGGGCAGCCAGCCCATGATCCTGCCCTGCAGCCGTGCCGCGAAATCCGGCAGACCCAGTACCCGGGTGCGCCGTCCGATCAGGGCGGCGGTGAATTCGACCAGTTCGCCCAGGCGGTATTCGCGCGGGCCGCACAGATCCAGTCGCTGGCCGGCGGTGGCCGGGTGCTCCAGGGCGTAGACAAAAGCCGTCACCACATCGCCAACGTACACGGGCGCGAAGCGGGCGTCGGCGCAGGCGAGCGGAAACACCGGCCCCGGCAGCGCCCGCAGCAGGCTGGCAAAGCGGCGCAGGAAGCTGTCGCCGGGTCCGAAGATCACCGAAGGCCTGAAGCTGGTCACCTCGACCCCCGGCGATTGATGCACCAGGTTTTCCCCCTCCCCCTTGGTCTTGAGATAGCGGCCGTGGGTTTCGTTGACATCGGCGTTCAGCGCGCTCATATGCAGCAGCCGGCTCACGCTGGCGTCGCGCATGCCTCTGACCACGCTGCGCGGGAGATCGACATGGGCGCGACTGAAGGTGTTGCGACCGCTTTCGTTGAGGATACCGACCAGATTGACGACGCAATCGTGACCGGCGAACACGTCCGCCAGCTGCGCCGGATCGTAGGGATTGCCCTGGAGCAATTGCACCTTGGCACCGATACGGAAATCGCGATGCCGTTCCGGGCGGCGGGTGAGCACGCTGACGCGGTGTCCGAGGGCGGCCAGGCGGTGGACGAGATGGCCGCCGACAAAGCCGGTGCCGCCGATCACGATAATACGTTTAGCCGTCATGGGTCTCACTTGTTGCGCGCGGCCCTATAGCCTGCGCATAAGCCAGGCGCAGGTCAACCCTGCGCGGCGGGCACACGAGGCCTTCAATAGCGTTGCTGGACGCTCGGCAGGCGGTTGCTCAAACGGACGAAGGGCTGCTCCAGCCGCCAATCGAAAATCGTGGCGTAGGTCAGCACCCGGCGCACGTACTTGCGCGTCTCCCGGAACGGGATCAGTTCGGTCCATAGCGTGGCGTCCATGTCCTGGTCCTCGGGCAGCCAGCGCGATACCCGGCTCGGGCCGGCGTTGTAGGCGGCGGCGGCCAGCACCGGCGAGCCGTTGTAGCGGGTCATCAGCTTGTTGAGATAGGCGCTGCCCAGCTGGATGTTCTGTTCCGAATGCAACAAGGCCGCGTTGCCGCGATAGCGGATGTTCAGCGCCCGTGCCGTCTGTTTGCCGGTCGCCGGCATCAGCTGCATCAGGCCCAGGGCGCCGACCGAGGAGACGGCGTCCTCCATGAAGGCGCTCTCCTGGCGGATCACGCCATAGATCAGTGCCGGATCGAGGTCGTAACGCCGGGCATTGGCGAAGATGGATTCGCGGTGCGGCAGCGGGAAGCGCAGGCTCAGGTCGGACCAGTATTTGGCCTGGGCGGCGGCGATAATGGCGCGGTCGTGCCAGCCCCAGCGGTGGGCGAGCAGCGCCGCGGCGCGCAATTGGTCGGCGCCAAGACCGCGGGTGGCGTGGAACCACTCGCGCCTCGCGTCGAGACGGTTGCCGGTGAAGAACAGCTCGCGCGCGCGCGCGATGCCGGGCAGGGACTCGACCGTCTCCAGCGTCTGGGGCGTGCTCGGGGCGCGGTTGTCGCCCATCTGATAGGGGCGTTGCAGCCGGTCGGCGGCGAGAAAGCCGAAGTAGCTGCGCTCGCCACTGAGACGCGCGTACTCGGTATAGGCATCACCGGTGGCGCCGGCGGCGTCGAGGGCACGGGCGCGCCAGTAACGCCAGTTGTCCTCATCGCGACTGCGTGCATCCAGTTCGTCGATGCGCTGCACGGCGGTGCGCCAGTCGCGGTGCGACAGGGCAATACGCACGCGCCATTGACGGATGTCGCTGTCGGCGGCGACATCGGGTACGGCGTCGAGCCAGCGGGCGGCCTCGGCATAGCCGCTGACCGCCCCATTGAGCGCGATCCGGCGCACAATCGCGCCGCGCTGCTGGGCGCTGAAGTGATGTTGCGCCGCCAACGCCTGCCAGTGCTTCCAGGCCTGGTCGGGTTTGTAGCGCGCCAGGCGCTGCAAGGCGTGCGCCAGGATTTCACGTACCAGGGGGGAGTCCTGCTGCGCCCATGGCGCTTTGATCGCCGCGGTGGGGCGCCGATGGGCCTGTTGCCAGCGCTCGACCCAGCGTCGGTCCTGCGCCGAAAGCCCCTTGGCGAGATAGGCGGCAAGACTGGATTTCTGGTTGGCGAAGGCCAGCCGGATGCGCTGCCAGATCAAGTCGCTGTTGATCATGCCCTGGGCGTAGAGCTGGTCGAAGGCCGGGTCGCAGGCGTCGGGTTGCGAGCGTCCCACCAGCCACAGCTGCAACGCCTCCTGCAGCGCCGCCTTGCGCTCGCCGGTTTGCAGGCGCGCGCGCACGGCGTAGCACTGCAGGGTGGTGGATGACTGCGGCGTATAGAACGCCAGATAGGTTGTCCAGTCCTTTTGCCGGCCAAGCCGGTGCAACCAGCTGGCCTGCAGACGCCCGGCCACCGGTTGGTCCTGATAGCGATCGAGAAAATCCTTCACCCGGCCCGCTTTGGCGGTGGGTAGCGCGGCGCGCAGTTCCCAGTACTCCAGATAGGAATAAAGCGCGTAGTCTTCCAGCGAATGTTTCAGTTTGCGGTACTCGGCGCTCTTGCCGGCGCGCAGCGCCGCTTCGGCCTGTTGGAACTGCTCGCGTTCTTTGTCGAGACGGTCGGCATAACCGCTGTGGGTCAACAGCAGCAGCGTGAGCGCCGAGAAACATTGTAAGTACCGCAGCATATTTTATCGTGCGTCGGGCGTGCTTCGGGCACGTTTCGCCATTAACAATAAAAGACTCATCGAGCGGGTACAATGGCGGCGATGAATATTTTTTTCCTGCTGTTCGCCTGTCTGTTGCTGGGGGCTTTTGCCGGTACGCTGGCCGGCCTGCTCGGCATCGGCGGCGGTCTGATCATCGTGCCGATACTCGCGGCGCTGTTTCAGCTGCAGGGCTTCGCCGGCGATCACCTCATGCAACTGGCGGTGGGCACTTCGCTGGCGAGCATCCTGTTCACCGCCCTGGCCTCGGCCTGGGCGCATCACCGCCACGGGGCCGTCGCCTGGCCGCTGGTGTGGCAGCTCGCTGTGGGCATCGCTGCCGGCGCCTGGGCCGGCGGGTGGCTGGCGCGGTGGCTGGGCGGGCAGCGCCTGGCGCTGGTGTTCGCGGTCTTCGAGCTCCTGGTGGCGGCGCAACTGGCCTTCGGCGGCGCGCCGGCGGCGCATCGCCGCGCGCCCGGGGCCCTACGCAACGGCGTGGCCGGCGGCGGCATCGGCCTGTTGTCGGCGCTGTTAGGGATTGGCGGTGGCACGATGACCGTGCCCTGGTTGGTGTGGCACAACCTCGAGATGCGCCGCGCCGTGGCGACAGCCGCGGCTTGTGGCCTGCCCATTGCGCTGGTGGGGTCGCTGAGTTTTCTGACCGCCGGCTGGAATCAGGCAGGCTTGCCCGCCGGTGCGACCGGTTACATCTACTGGCCCGCGGTGGCGGCCATCAGCGCCGCCAGCGTCCTGGGCGCGCCGCTCGGCGCCCACCTGGCGCATCGGTTGCCACAGCGCCGTCTGCGGCACCTGTTCGCGGGCTTCTTGACGCTGTTGGGGTTGTGGATGCTCTACAGCGGGTTGCGGGCGGCGTGAGTCGCCGCCCTGTTCGCGGCGTCTCAGCCGCCGGTCAGCGACATGAAACGCACCACCTGTTCGGGCTTTTCGGTGAACTCATGCCGCTCGGGTTTTTTGGCGATGGCCGCCACCAGGGTCTGTTCGAGTTCCCGGTCGCTGATCCCTTGACGCAACAGGGTTCGCAGTTCGACCTTGTCGTCCTGGCCGAGGCAGAGATAGAGGGTGCCGTCGACCGCCAGCCGCACCCGATTGCAACTGGCGCAGAAATGTTGCGAGATCGGCGTGATGAAGCCGATCCTGAGCGCCGTCCCGGCCACCTGTACGTAGCGTGCCGGTCCACCCCCGGGCATGACGCCCGGAATCAGTTCGAAACGTTTCTCCAGGCGGGCGCGCACCGTCTGCAAGTCGACGTAGCGCGCACTGGCGGCGCGCCCGGTCGTCCCCATCGGCATGGTTTCGATGAAGCGCAGGGTGAAGTCGTGTTCGAGACAGAATTCGACCATGTCCTCGACTTCGTCGTCGTTGACGCCGCCCATCACCACCATGTTGATCTTGATCGGCGCGAACCCCGCCTGCTTGCCGGCCATCAAGCCGCGCAGCACCTTGTCCAGCTTGCCCTGGGTGATGGCCTTGAAGCGCTCGGCGCGCAGACTGTCCAGGCTGACGTTGATACGCGAGACGCCCGCGGCTTTCAGCGCCGTGGCCTGTTTGTCCAGGCGGGTAGCGTTGGTGCTGAGGGAGAGGTCCTCGACACCGGGCAGGGCGCGCAGGCGTTGTGCCAATAAAGGGATGTCCTTGCGTACCAGCGGTTCGCCGCCGGTCAGGCGTATGCGGCTGACGCCCAGGCGCGCGAAGGCGCCGATGACGCGTTCGATCTCGGCGAAGCTCAGCCAGTGCTCGGGCACCTCGAAATCGCTGAAACCGCGCGGCATGCAATAGTCGCAGCGCAGGTCGCAGCGGTCGGTGACCGACAGCCGCACGTAGTCGATGCTTCTGCCAAACGGGTCGCGCAGGGATTTCATGGAATCAGCATAGTCCCGGGTGGTGAAAACGGCAACCGCGTCGTCCCAAGTCGCCGCGGCCGCCGCCCAGTGTGGGGGTTGGGCCGCAGTGGCGGCGCGCCAGGCCGGGGCGCCGCCGGTCGCGCCACGCCTTCAGCCCACCGTCTGGTAATACAGGTTCTGGGGGTGGTTGGCCTGGGCAAAGAAGAACCAACGGTCGGCCAGCAGGCCGACGTACTGGATGGCGAAGGCGAGGGCGAAAATCAGCACCGCGCCGCCGCCCATTCCCAACGCCAGCAGGATCACCGGAAGCGGGAAGACGGTCACCAGGAAGAACCATTTGATGCTCTTGAACACCGCCTGCGGCGCCCCGTGGAAGAACTCGCGCGTATTGAACGAGCCGGTCATGAAACCCTGCGACTTCTGCGTGATGCGGCTGTGGCGGATGCCGATGGCCGTGCGCAGCGAGGACTTGTGCTTGATGCGCTTGTTGCGGATCAGGCTGGCCACCCGCGTGACCATCGCCGCCAGCGTCAGCAGGACCGCCCAGCCGGCGTAGAAGTCGGTCAACTGCGAGTGCTGATAGGCGGCAAACGCGGTAGCGAGCGTGAAGCCCGAGGCCGAACCGAGCAGGGTATAGTTGACCACTGTCAGCGGCGTCGCCCATTCCTGCAGAAATTTGATACAGGCGTAGATCATGCCGGTGCAGAGAAACAGCAGGAAGGCCACCACCGTGGTCAGCGCGCCGATCACCAGCGACAGGTCGACCCGAAAGGTTTCGCGAAATGTGAACAGCACCGGGTTGAGGTCGAAATAGTGCACCAGCCCGTAGAGTGTCACCAGCCCCATGAACGCCGGCAACACGATGACTTCGCGCGACAGCCAGGAGGTGCGCCAGCGGGCGATGGCGCGCCAGCCGCGCTCCGGGTGTCCGAGGTGGAAAAAAGACGCCAACAGGCCGGCGGCCAGGAACGCGAGCGCGATCAGCGAGCCAATGCCGTAGTGGGTGTGCGAGTCCTCCACCGGCACCACCTCGACGACTGAATACAACTGCCCGGTATACAGGGCCAGAAACAGACCCTGGCCGACGCCGATCAGGGTGGTTAGGAAAATAACGGAAAATGCGGGATGCATGCGGGTTGTGCTCCTGAAGCTATTACCACGAGGTGACGTCGTCGAGGGTCGGCGCATCCTTGTCCGGCATGGGCAGCTGGCGCTCTTTCTTCAACGGGTTGTCGACGCGCGTCAGCTCGTCTTCGTGAATGGTGATACGGGTCTTGCTGCGCGGCAGGTAGTGGTTGGCCGGGCGGGTGCCCCACTCGGGCATCAACTGGTAGCCGCCACGCTCGCGGATGGCCTCGGCCACTTCCGAATCGGGGTCGTCGACATCGCCGAACAGCCGGGCGTTGGTCGGGCAGGCCATGACACAAGCCGGTTTGCGCTCGTTTTCCGGCAGCGAGTGATCGTAGATCCGATCCACGCACAGGGTGCACTTCTTCATCACCTTCTGGTGCTCGTCGAGTTCGCGCACGCCGTAGGGGCAGGCCCAGGAGCAGTACTTGCAGCCGATGCACTTGTCGTAGTCGACCAGCACGATGCCGTCCTCGTCGCGCTTGTAGCTGGCGCCGGTGGGGCAGACCGGCACGCACGGCGGGTCCTCGCAGTGCAGGCAGCTCTTGGGGAAGTGGACCGTTTCGGTGTTGGGGAATTCGCCGACTTCGAAGGTCTGTACCCGGTTGAAGAATGTGCCGGTCGGATCGTGACTGAAGGGGTTCATGTCCGACAGGTAACCGGCGCTGCCGGAGGTGTTCCATTCCTTGCAGCTGGTGACACAGGCGTGGCAGCCCACGCAGACGTTGAGGTCGATAACCAATGCGAGTTGAGTCATGATTCAGGCCTTCTTCCGGCCGGCGAAATACTTCAGCCAGCGCGTGCTTCGTTTTTCCCCGGGCTGGCCGGGCACGGTGTGCAGGGGTTCGAACTGCGGCGAGGACACCGCCGGTTCGTCGGCGGCGGCCGGGTAGATGCGCACATGGACGTCGTACCAGCCGGCCTGGCCGGTCACCGGGTCGGAGTTCGACAGGTGGGCACCGGCCTCGCAGGCGGGCAGCTCTTCGCTGATCACATGGTTGAGCAGAAAACCCTGCGTCGCCTCGTTGGCGTCGCGCTCCAGCCCCCAGGCGCCGGAGGCCTTGCCGATGGCGTTCCAGGTCCACACGGTGCCCGGTTCCACCGATTCGGAATAGCGGCACAGACAACGCACTTTGCCGTGCATCGATTCCACCCACATCCAGGCGCCGTCCTCGATGCCGGCCTCGCGCGCGGTCTTGCTGTTCACATACAAATAGTTGTAGGTGTGAATTTGGCGCAACCAGGCGTTCTGCGAATCCCAGGAGTGGTACATCGCCATCGGGCGCTGGGTGATGGCGTTGAGCGGGTACTTGTGCAGGTCGGTGGCCTGCGATTCCAGCGGCTGCGAATAGAACGGCAGCGGATCGAAATGGGTTTCTATGCGCTTGCGCAGGCGCTCGGGCGGCTGTTTGCCGTCGGACTTGCCCTGCGCCGCCAGGCGGAATTTCTGCAGGACTTCCGAATAGATGTGGATGTTGATCGGCTCGGCATAGCGGGTCAGGCTGTGGCGCTTGGCCCATTCGAGGTAGCCCTGGTTCCAGTTGCGCATATATTGGTAGGACTTGGGCAGCTCGTAGTGGAACACGCAGTTGTTCTTTTCGTACATTTCCCACTGCTGCGGGTTGGGCTCGCCCTTCATGAACTTCTCGCCGCCCTTGCCGCGCCAGCCGGCGAGAAAGCCGATACCCGAGTCGGGCGCGGTCTCGTAGTTGATGACGAAGTCGGGGTAGTCGCGGAACTTGCGGCTGCCGTCGGCGTTGGTGAAGGCCGGCAGCTTCAGCCGCGAGCCCAGTTCGATCAGCACTTCCTGGAACGGCCGGCACTCGCCGGTTGGCGGTACCACCGGGATGCGCACCGAATCCACCGGTCCGTCGAATTCGGAAATGGGCCGGTCGAGCATCGACATGCAGTCGTGGCGCTCCAGATAGGTCGTGTCGGGCAACACCAGATCGGCATAGGCCACCATCTCCGACTGGAAGGCGTCGGCGACGATCAGGAACGGAATCTTGTACTCGCCGTTCTCGTCCTTGTCGTTGAGCATCTTGCGCACTTCGGCGGTGTTCATCGACGAGTTCCAGGCCATGTTGGCCATGAAAATCAACAAGGTATCGATACGGTAGGGGTCGCCGCGCCAGGCGTTGGTGATGGCGTTGTGCATCATGCCGTGCACGGAGAGCGGGTACTCCCAGGAGAAGGCCTTGTCCAGGCGTACCGCTTCGCCCTGGTCGTCGACGAACAGATCGTCGGGGTCGGCCGGCCAGCCCAGCGGCATGCCGTTGAGCGGGGTGTTGGGCTGCACGTCATCCGGGCTGGTGGGCGTCTTGGCGCAGGGCGGAATCGGCCGCGGGAACGGGGCTTTGTGACGGAAGCCGCCGGGGCGGTCGATGGTGCCGAGAATGCTCATCAGGATGGACATGGCGCGAATGGTCTGAAAACCGTTGGAGTGCGCCGCCAGTCCGCGCATGGCGTGGAAGGCCACCGGATTGCCGGTGACATGGTCGTGCTCCTTGCCCCAGACGTCGGTCCAGGAGATCGGCAGCTCGATTTTCTCGTCGCGCGCGGTGATGCCCATTTCGTGGGCCAGGCGCTTGATGGTCTCGGTCGGGATGCCGGTGATTTTGGACGCCCACTCGGCGGTGTACTGCTTGACGCGGTCGACCAGCAGCTGGAAGGCCGGTTTGACCGGGGTGCCGTCTTCCAGGGTGAAGTCGCCCAGCAGATAGGGGTCGGCGCCCTCGGTGTGCATGGAAATGGGTTTGTCCAGTTCCCGATCCCACCAGAGTTTGTTCTGGGGATCGAAGCAGCCTTCCTCGGGCGGCACCTCGAAGCGCACGAACATGCCGTATTCGCTGGAGTTCGGGTCCAGATTGACCAGTTCGGCGGCGTTGGAGTACTGCACCAGATAGTCGCGGTCGTACAGCCCCTGGCGGATGATCTCGTTGGTCAGGGCCAGGAACAGGGCGCCGTCGGTGCCCGGCTTGATCGGGATCCACTCGTCGGCGATGGCCGAGTAGCCGGTGCGCACCGGGTTGATGGAAATGAACTTGCCGCCCTGGCGCTTGAACTTGGAAATCGCCATCTTCAGCGGATTGGAGTGGTGGTCCTCGGCGGTGCCGATCATCACGAACAGGCGCGCCCGGTCCAGGTCGGGACCGCCGAACTCCCAGAACGAGCCGCCGATGGTGTAGATCATGCCCGCGGCCATGTTGACCGAGCAGAAGCCGCCGTGGGCGGCGTAGTTGGGGGTGCCGTACTGGCGCGCGAACAAGCCGGTCATGGCCTGCATCTGGTCGCGGCCGGTGAACAGCGCGAACTTCTTCGGATCGGTGGCGCGGATATCCGCCAGGCGCTCTTCCAGCATGCCCAGCGCCTTGTCCCAGGAGATTTCCACGAACTCGTTGTCGCCGCGGTCGCTGCCGGGTTTGCGCAGCAGCGGCTTGGTCAGGCGCGCCGGCGAATACTGTTTCATGATGCCCGAGGACCCCTTGGCGCAGATCACGCCCTTGTTCAGGGGGTGGTCGGGATTTCCCTGGATGTAGCGGACCTCGCCGTCGCGCAAGGTGACGCGGATGCCACAGCGGCAGGCGCACATGTAGCAGGTGGTGTTCTTGACTTCGATGCGGCTGTTTTCGTCGATCGACTTCGACAGCGGATCGTGCAGCGGACTGGACATAAGGCAATGATCTCTGTAGGCGTATGGCGACAGCCAAAAGGCCGAGTAATTTACTCGACTATTTGCGGCGATGGCTAATAAGCGTTACTGAACGACGCATAAAATATCATAATATGCTAATATACTGCCGACGGTTTAAGCAAGTCAGAACAATCGCTTGCGTATAGGTTATAGCATAAACAAAACAATAAGGTGGCTTTATGCTTGAGTAAATTAAACCTGCTGGATTTCCCCCGACACATCAGTAAGGTAACACCCCCTGCGGGGCGCCGTTGTCGGCGGCAGGCCCGGCGCATAATTCTTTTAAAGATAAAGTCAGGTTGTTAAGGAGTCTCATGTCCAGTCTTGTGAAGCCGCACGGTGGCGGTGAGCTGAAGCCGCTACTGCTCGAGGGCGACGCGCTGAGCGCGGAAAAGCAGCGCGCAGCCGGGTTGCCACGCATAACCATCTCGTCGCGCGAAGCCGGCGACATCATTATGATGGGGATTGGCGGTTTCACGCCCCTGGAAGGTTTCATGACCCACGCCGACTGGGAAGGCGTGTGCGACGGCATGAAAATGGCCAACGGCCTGTTCTGGCCCATCCCCGTGACCCTTTCCACCGATCAGGCGACCGCCGAGGGGATCAAGGAGGGCGACAGCGTCGCGCTCTACGACAGCGAGCGCGATGAAGTGCTGGCCACCATGACGGTCACCGAGAAATACAGCATCGACAAGAACTACGAGTGCATGATGGTCTACAAGACCACCGATTTGGAGCACCCGGGGGTCAAGATGGTGATGGAGCAGGGCGAGGTCAACCTGGCCGGGCCGATCAAGGTGCTGTCCCAGGGCGGTTTCCCCGAGCAGTACGGTGATCAGTTCATGACCCCCGCCCAGACCCGCGCCGAGTTTGAAAAGCGCGGCTGGAAAACCATCGCCGCCTTCCAGACGCGCAATCCGATGCACCGCTCGCACGAATACCTGGCGAAGATCGCCATCGAGACGCTCGACGGGGTCTTGATCCACTCGCTGTTGGGCAAGCTCAAACCCGGCGATATCCCCGCCGACGTGCGCAGCAACGCCATCGGCACCCTGATAAAGAACTATTTTTCCGACAATACCGTGATCCAGGCAGGGTATCCGCTGGACATGCGCTATGCGGGGCCGCGCGAGGCGTTGTTGCACGCGTTGTTCCGGCAGAATTACGGTTGCTCGCACCAGATCGTCGGTCGCGATCACGCCGGTGTGGGCGATTATTACGGCCCCTTCGATGCGCACCACATCTTCGACGAGATTCCCGCCGACGCGCTGGAAACCGAGCCGTTGAAGATCGACTGGACCTTCTGGTGCAACAAGTGCGACGGCATGGCGTCGATGAAGACCTGCCCGCACGAAGGCTCCGATCGCATTCTGTTGTCCGGTACCAAGTTGCGCAAGGCGCTGTCCGAAGGCGAAGAGGTTTCGGACAAGTTCTCGCGCCCCGAGGTCCTGGAAATCCTGCGTGCCTACTACGGCAGCCTGAAGGACGAGGACAAAGTCGAAATAAAAATGTCCGGGCACTCGGCCAAGTAAGCAACCAACACCAATCGACTCTAGAGACCGTTGGCGGGTAGCTGTCAGCGGATGATATATCACTGAAGCAAAGTAAAACGGAGATAAAACCATGCCAACATTTGTGCGTACTGATAAGTGCGATGGCTGCAAGGGTCAGGACAAAACCGCCTGCATGTACATCTGCCCCCACGACCTGATGAAGCTCGACAAGGACGGCTCGGAAACCGGCCACGCCATGCGTGCCTTCAACCAGGAGCCGGAGCAGTGCTGGGAGTGCTACTCCTGCGTGAAGATCTGCCCGCAGCAGGCGATTGAAGCCCGTCATTACGCCGACATCGTGCCGCTGGGCGGTTCCGTGCAGCCGCTGCGTGGTTCCGACTCCATCATGTGGACCATCAAGTTCCGCAATGGCACCATGAAGCGTTTCAAATTCCCCATCCGTACCACCCCGGAAGGTTCCATCGATCCGTACGCCGGCAAACCGGCCGCCGACATGGCGAAAATCGAGGATATCGGCTTTTTCAACCAGGAAAACGGTTTCCGCGCGGGTGATCGCAGCGAGCTGATCAAGCTGTAAGTCCCGGATAACAGATTCATTCAGTTTTTTAGAGGTAATTGCAAATGGCAGGAGAATTCGGAAATCCTGAAGTCGTCGAAGAAGAAGTCGATATTCTTCTCATCGGCGGTGGTATGGCTTGCTGCGGCGCCGGTTTTGAAATCATGCGCTGGGCCGAAGGGACCGACCTGAAAATCAAATTGGTGGACAAGGCCGCCATGGACCGTTCCGGCGCCGTGGCGCAGGGTCTGTCGGCCATCAACACCTACATCGGCACCGAGCAGGATCCGGCCGACTACGCGCGCATGGTCTCCAACGACCTGATGGGCATCACCCGCGACGATCTGGCCTACGACCTGGGTCGCCACGTCGATGAATCGGTGCACCTGTTCGAGGAATGGGGTCTGCCGATCTGGAAGACCGACGAAAACGGCGAGCGCCACGACGGCTCCAAGGGCATGACCCCGCTGAAAGATGGCGGCAAGCCCGTGCGTTCCGGTAAGTGGCAGATCATGATCAACGGCGAATCCTACAAGTGGATCGTCGCCGAAGCCGCCAAGAAGGCCCTGGGCGTGGACAACATCCAGGAGCGTATCTTCATCGTCAAGCTGGTCAACGACAAGAACGACAAGAACCGCATCGCCGGTGCCGTCGGTTTCTCCACCCGTGACCACAAGGTGTTCGTCTACAAGTTCAAGGCCTGCCTGCTGGCCGCCGGTGGCTGCGTCAACCTGTTCCGTCCCCGCTCCGTCGGTGAGGGCCAGGGCCGCGCCTGGTACCCGGTTTGGAACGCCGGTTCCACCTACGCCATGGCCGCCCAGGCCGGTGCCGAGCTGACCATGATGGAAAACCGCTTCGTGCCGACCCGCTTCAAGGACGGTTACGGCCCGGTGGGTGCCTGGTTCCTGCTGTTCAAATCCAAGGCCACCAACGCCTTCGGAGAAGTCTACATGGACCGCAACAAGGACATGCTGGACGACTACCCGCCTTACGGCAAGGCGGCGGTGCCGGCTTCCTGCCTGCGCAACCACCTCATGCTCAAGGAGATGAAGGAAGGCCGCGGTCCGATCTACATGGATACCGTCACGGCGCTGGCCAATCTGCGCGAAACCCTGTCGCCGCGCGAAGTCAAGCACCTCGAGGCCGAGGCCTGGGAGGACTTCCTCGACATGTGCGTCGGTCAGTGCGGTATCTGGGTGGGCGAGAACATCGAGCCGGAGAAGAAGAACTCCGAGCTGATGCCGACCGAACCCTACCTGCTGGGTTCGCACTCCGGATGCTGCGGCATCTGGGTGTCGGGTCCGACCGATGTCGGCGCGCCGACCGACGAAGAGTTCGGCGATATCCCCGAGCACCTGCCCAAGGGCTGGAACTGGGGCTATCGCTCCATGACCACGGTCAAGGGTCTGTTCACCGCCGGTGACGGCGTGGGCGCCTCCGGTCACAAGTTCTCCTCGGGTTCGCACGCCGAAGGTCGCATGGCCGCCAAGGCCATGGTCAAGTACTGCCTCGACAACAAAGACCTGAAGCCGGAGCTGGACACCTCGGTGGAAGAGCTGGTGGCGGATATCTATCAGCCGGTGAAGACCTATCTGGAACACAAGGACTACACCACGGCCATCGACATCAACCCGCACTACATCACGCCCAAGATGCTGCAGTTCCGTCTGCAGAAGATCATGGACGAGTATGTCGCCGGTGTCGCCACCTACTACAGCACCAACGCCAAGATGCTGGAAGTGGCCGAAGAGAAGCTGACCATGCTCAAGGAAGACGCCGCGAAGATGCGCGCCAAGGACCTGCACGAGCTGCTGCGTGCCTGGGAGAACTACCACCGCATCCTGACGGCCGAAGCCCACATGAAGCACATCCAGTTCCGCGAGGAATCCCGCTACCCGGGCTTCTACTACCGCATGGACAAGAACTTCGTCGATGAGGAGAACTGGAAGTGTTTCGTCAACTCGGTTTACGACAAGGACAGCCAGAGCTGGACCTGCTTCAAGCGCAAGCACGTCGACCTGGTCGACAAGAGCAAGCTGTTCAAGTAAGTAAGTCGTTTAGTTAACAGTCGCTTGCAGACTGTGAAGTCCGGGTGCCGTCAGGTGCCCGGACTTTTCTTTTTGCGGCAAAGGCGGTCTTTTCCCTGTTATCAGTAGGAATACCGACGGCCTTGCTACGTGCTACCCTAAAATTGTGCGCAACAGAGGTGATGACATGGCCGACGTGAAAATCGATATCAAGGAATCCCCTTTCGTCGAAAGCCCGGTGGTGCCGCAGCAGTTCGATGAAAACCATGTCATCAGTTTCAATTGCTACAAGGGCATCGAGTGCTTCAACGCCTGCTGCCGCAATATCGACATCACCCTCACGCCCTACGATATCCTGCGCCTGAAAAAACGTCTGGGTCTCAGTTCGGGGGAATTCCTCAAGCGTTACACCTACCCGTTCGAGTTCAACAAGAACAGTATCGCCGGCGTGAAAATGGAGCCCGTCGAGGGCGGTACCGAATGCCAGTTCATGACCGACGAAGGTTGCAGCGTGTACACCGACCGGCCCACGGCCTGCCGCTATTACCCGGTGGGTCTGCTGTCGACCCGCCGTGCCGACGAGAACGTCGACCGGATGTCGTACGCGATCGTGCGCGAGGACCACTGCAAGGGCCATCTGGAGCCGCGGGAAATCAGCATCCGGGATTACCGCAAGGAGCAGGGGCTGGAGGACTACGACGATCACGGCCGTGGTTGGCGCCAGCTGGTGTTGAAAATGAAATCCGCGGGTCCGGCGATCGGCACGCCCTCGCGCGCCAGCCTGCAGTTCTTCTTCATGGCCTGCTACGACCTCGATCGTTTCCGCGAATTCATCAAGAGCGAGGGTTTCAACGCGACCTTCGTCATCGACGAGGCCACGCGCGAGTCGCTCCTGCAAGATGACCTCGCGTTGCTCAAGTTCGGTGAACGCATGGTCCGCCAGATCATGTTCGGCGAGGAAAGCATCGAAAGAAGAGCCGATGCCTTGCACGCCTTGGCCCAACGGCGCGAGGAACAGCGCCGCCTGCGCGAGGAGCTCGAAGGCGACGATATCGCCCCCGAGGCCTAGCTTCCGCTACCAGATTCCGCTCAACAGCGCGACGCCGTGCGCATTGTGGCGCATGGCCTCGTCCAGCATGTCGGTGCGCATTCCGCCCAGGGCGAACACGGGCATGGGAAGGCCCCGGCACAGCTCGCCGAAGGTCTCCCAACCCAAGGTCGCCGCGCCGGGGTGGGTGCGCGTCGGCAGCACCGGCGAGAGCACGGCAAAGTCGACGCCAAGGTTCGCGGCGTGCAGCAGCTCCTCGCGATCGTGGCAGGAGGCGGCGCACAGCGGGACCGACGGGCGCTCGCGGCAGCGCATCAGTTGCGCGCTTTGCAGGTGGATGCCGTCGACGCCGGCGATGAACTCATGGGCGCTGTTGAGCAACACCCGTGCGCCATAGTCGTGGGCCAGTGCACAGACCGCGCCGGCCAATTGCGCCAGCGCCGGGCCCGGCAGCGAAGGTTCGCGCAATTGCACCAGTCGCAAGCCCTTTTCCAGCGCGCCGCGCAGGCGCTGCAGGAATTCCTGTTCGCCAAACGCCGCTGCTTTGCTGATGGCATAGATCCGTGGCAGGGCCAATGCCCGCAGGATCCCGTGATTGGCCTCCAGCAAGGGCGCGGCGGCGACGGCCCCCGGATTTTCCCACCGCAGTCGCTGGCCCTCGCGCCCCTGCGGGGTGCCGCGCCAGCGCGGGATTCGGAACAGATGCAGCCTGGCGGTGAAGCGGGAGTAGGCGTGCTCGCGGCTGATCCAGGGTTGCGCCTCGAGGGCGTCGACACCGAGTTCCTCGTGCAATTCCCGTTTCAGCGCCGCCACCCGCTCCTCGCCGGCTTCGATTTTGCCCCCCGGGAATTCCCAGAAACCGGCCGCGGGCTTGCCGGCGGGGCGTTGTGCCAGCAATACCCGGCCGTCGGGACGTTGGAGCACGCCGACGGCGACATCGAGGGTCGGGGTGGGGTTGTCGCTACGCTGGGGCATGGTCTGTCTGGCCTTTGGGGTGGGGGGCTCAGGGTACGGCGTAAACGATGCCGAGTATAGCGGCCGGCGACGCCGGGTCCAGCTATAGATTACAATCTATCATTGGTCGTTATATGACTTATTGGTATCGAAGTTTCCTCTTGTTTTAAGCTTCGCCTTTAATTGATAGCGGCCGGTCTGCGGTTGGCCGGGGTATTCGGGTGCACATGTCCTGACGGACGCCGGGGCAGCCGCGGGCCTCGTGACCGCGGCTTCGCGTCCAGCCACCGGTGACCCTACAGGCATGGTAAAGCTCAGAACCTACGTGTACATCGACTCGCTGCAGCCGCAACTGGCGGAGCTGATGGCGTCGGTGTCGCAGGGCTTTCCCCCGGTGCCGGGGGATTCGTGCCTGTGGGTGGAGGTCGCCCCGGGCATGGCCATCCACCGGGTGACGGACATCGCGCTGAAAGCCACCCAGGTGAAGTTGACCCAGCAGGTGGTGGAGCGCGCCTTCGGTTCGATGGTGATCCATCATCGCGACCAGAGCGACGTGCGCGAGGCCGGACGCATTCTGCTCTCGCGTCTGGGCGCCGAACTGGGCGATCGCGAGCAGTGTAGCGTGGCATGGCAGGAGATCATTCGCGGCATGAGTTCAGATCACACCGTACTGATCAACCGGCAGCACCGCGGCGGCTCCATGATGCTGCCAGGCGAGAGCATGTTCATTCTCGAGACCGAGCCGGCCGGTTATATCGTCTACGCGGCCAACCAGGCCGAAAAAGCGGCCAATATCACCTTGATCGACGTACGCGCGGTGGGCGCGTTCGGTCGTCTGACCCTGTCCGGGCGCGAGGCCGACGTCGAGGAAGCGGCCGCCGCCGCCATCAGCGCGGTGCAGAATCCGCCCGGGACCTGAGCATGCATCGTCAGGCGCTCATCAGGTTGTTGTCCGAATACAAGCCCTATTTTATGGACGAGGCCGGTTTCGTGCAGCGCGCGCTGGCCTTTGTGCGCGCCCACGAGAACTGTTTCGACCGCCAGCACCTGCCGGTGCACGTCACCGGTTCGGCCTGGGTGGTCAACCCGCCGTGCAGCCGCGTGCTGATGGTGCACCACGGCAAACACCATCAATGGTTCCAGCCCGGCGGGCACGCCGACGGCGACGGCGACATCCTGCGGGTGGCGCTGCGCGAAACGGCCGAGGAGAGCGGCCTCGATCCGAGCCTGATCCGCCTGCTCGGCGAGCGTATCTTCGACGTCGATATCCACGCCATTGCGGCCGGTCACGGCTGTCCGGCGCATCATCACATCGACATCCGTTTTCTGGTGGAGATCGACGATCGGCACCCGGTGCCGGGCAGCGACGAGTCGCACGCGGTGGCCTGGATCGACTTGCACCAGGTGCCGGCGTTCAACAGCAATCGATCGACCTACCGCATGTTGGAAAAAACGCGCAGATTGAAAAACACGTTGCGCTTCAAGGCAATAGCCTGATTATGCGGATATGAAACCTATAGAGCAGTTTCTATGATATCCAAATGTAATATCGATTTGTGCTTAGTTGGTGCGCGCCTCTATGATGGGCGCTGATTTTATAAAGTCGCACCAGTTTTCTATTTAGCCAGGTTAACGAAACAGGAGACGAATATGTCTACAAAATCCTATCAGGCGGGCGTTAAGGAGTACCGCGACAAATACTGGACCCCGGATTATGTGCCGCTCGACACCGACCTGCTGGCCTGTTTCAAGGTCACCGGCCAGCCGGGCGTGCCGCGCGAAGAGGTGGCGGCTGCGGTGGCCGCCGAGAGCTCGACCGGTACCTGGAGTACGGTGTGGTCGGAGCTGCTGACCGACCTCGAATACTATAAAGGACGCGCCTACCGCATCGAGGACGTGCCGGGAGACTCCGAATCCTTCTACGCCTTCGTCGCCTACCCGCTCGATCTGTTCGAAGAGGGCTCGGTGGTGAACGTGCTGACCTCCCTGGTGGGTAACGTATTCGGCTTCAAGGCCCTCAAGCACCTGCGACTGGAAGACATCCGTTTCCCGATCGCCTACATCAAGACCTGTGGCGGCCCGCCTGCCGGTATCCAGGTCGAGCGCGATCGCCTGAACAAGTACGGCCGGCCGATGCTGGGCGCGACCATCAAACCGAAACTCGGCCTTTCGGCCAAGAACTACGGCCGCGCCGTCTACGAGTGCCTGCGCGGCGGTCTCGATCTGACCAAGGACGACGAGAACGTCAACTCGCAGCCGTTCATGCGCTGGCGCGATCGTTTCGAGTTCGTGGCCGAGGCCATCAACAAGGCGCAGCAGGAAACCGGTGAACGCAAGGGTCACTACCTGAACGTCACCGCCTCGACGCCGGAAGAGATGTACAAGCGCGCCGAGTTCGCCAAGGAAGTCGGTTGCCCGATCATCATGCACGACTTCCTCACCGGTGGCTTCACCGCCAACACCGGCCTGGCCAACTGGTGCCGCAACAACGGCATGCTGCTGCACATCCACCGCGCCATGCACGCGGTCATCGACCGTCATCCGAAGCACGGTATCCATTTCCGCGTTCTGGCCAAGTGCCTGCGTCTGTCCGGTGGCGACCACCTGCACACCGGTACCGTGGTCGGCAAGCTCGAAGGCGACCGCAACTCCACCCTGGGCTTCGTGGATCAGCTGCGTGAGTCCTTTGTCCCTGAGGATCGTTCGCGCGGTGTGTTCTTCGATCAGGATTGGGGCTCGATGCCGGGTGTGTTCGCCGTCGCTTCCGGTGGTATCCACGTCTGGCACATGCCGGCGCTGGTGACCATTTTCGGTGACGATTCGGTACTGCAGTTCGGTGGTGGTACCCAGGGTCACCCGTGGGGCAACGCTGCCGGCGCCGCCGCCAACCGTGTGGCGTTGGAAGCCTCCGTCAAGGCGCGTAACGAGGGTCGCGAAATCGAGAAGGAAGCTCGCGACATCCTCACCGACGCCGCCCGCACCAGCCCGGAACTGGCGATCGCGATGGAAACCTGGAAAGAGATCAAGTTCGAATTCGAGACCGTAGACAAACTGGACGTGGGTTAATCCCGCTCATCGCTTAACACTGTATCGATTCTGAATCATTACGAGGATTAAACCATGGCACAAACGAACACGACGGGTGACTACCAGACCACCCAGACGCTCGAAACTTTCGGATTCCTGCCGAAGATGGACGCCAGCGAGATCCAGGCGCAGGTCGCCTACATCATCGCCAACGGCTGGTCGCCGGCGATCGAGCACGAACATCCGAGCAACGCTTTCGATCACTACTGGACCATGTGGAAGCTGCCCTTCTTCGGCGAGACCGACATCGGTACCGTGCTGGCGGAGCTGGAAGCCTGTCATCGCACCTATCCCGATCACCACGTGCGTTTGCTCGGTTACGACAGCTACACCCAGAGCCAGGGCTCCGCTTTCGTGGTATTCGAGGCGCGCTGAGTCACGGCGATGAGGCTAGGGTCCGGTCAGCGCACGACAGGCCGACTGCATACTGGAGAACCTTGAAGAGGCAATGGGATAACGATGGCGCAAACAGCTAACAACATGAGTGCTCGCGAGTACGTTCTCGCCAGGCGCAAAGCGATGTCCACCACGGGCAAAGCGGCGCTGAATGCCGCTGCGTCGGGAAACCAGGCCCGGGCGCCTCGCCCGGCGGCGGCTGCGCCCAAGGCGGCCGCCGCGCGGCCGGCTCCCGTTCCCGCCACCAGGGGCGTGGGTCGAGCCACGCCTTCGAGTAGCAGTCGCGCCGCTTCCATGGCGCGCCGCCTGGCGATGTCCAGCGGTGGCAAGGCGGCGGTGCAGAGCAAAGACCGGGTGCGCGACGCGCAGACGGTCCAGTCGGCGCCGGCCGCGCAACCGGCCCAGGCCGCGCAAAGTACCGAGCAGCCGAAAAAAGGCTGTGGTTGTGGGTGTGATGGCACCCGTGCCGAGTGCAAGACGCGTATGCGCAAGGCGGACAAGCCGATGTCGAGCGCGGCCGTGCGTAGCGCCAAGCAGCATGTCAGCCGCTCGCCCGGTCGGGCCGCCTCGCTCGCGCGGCGCGAAGCCATGTCCACGCGGGGCAAGGCCGGGGTCGGCAAGAACGGCATGTCGGCGGCGCAGACCGCGCGCGCCGGCAATCCCAATCTCTCCAGCCGCGACCTGGCCAAGATCCTGCGCGAACAGCGCAGCAAGAACGGTGGCGTGGGGCAGAAGAAATCGCAGCCCTGCGGGCGCACCCGCGCCAAGGCCGACGCGCATCCGGGTGGCGCGCAGGATGCCCCCTGGAAGGTGGGCGCCAGCGAAACCGTGCGTGGTCAGATTGTGACCGGCACCATGGTGGGGCGCAGCCCGGATGTGACCGGCGACGAGCCGAGCACCTGCCGCCCGATCACGGGTACCGAATACCTCGGCGCGGATATTTTCAAGCAGTTCTGCCAGGCCGAGCCAGTCGGCGCGCCGCGCAAGGTGATGCTGAGCCCCACGTCCCACGGCAACAGCGTGACCGGCAATCGCATTGGCCGCGGCGTCAATGTGACCGGCGACGAACCCGGGACGTGCAAGAACGTCACCGGCACCGAATATGTCGGCGCCGATCAATCGCAGGCCTATTGCGGCACCGCCCCCGGGCGTGCCCCGGGCAAGGTGACGCAGAGCCAGACGCACAAAGGCAAGAGCTTGACCGGCAACAATGTCGGCCGCTCGGAAAAGGTCACCGGCGACGAGCCCGGCTCGGGCCGCGTCCTGACCGGGACCCAGTACGCGCCGGCGGCCGAAATCGGCATGGCGCCGGCCAAGGTCGGGCGCAGCGCGACTCTGCGCGGCGGCGCCGTCACCGGCACCCTGGTGGGCCGCTCCACCCGGATGACGGGCGACGAACCGGGCTCGTGCCGCAATGTCACCGGTGACGATTACATCGGTCAGGAACAGTACGGCGAGTTCTGTGAGAGCGTGCCCAAACCCACCGATCAGAAGATCGGAGTTTCGGCCACGCCCAAGGGCCTGGCGGTGACCGGCACGATGACCGGACGCGCCAGCAAGGTCACGGGTGACGAGCCCGGCACCTGCAAGGCCATCACGGGTACGCCCTACGCCGGTGTCGAGCAGTACCAGGGGTTCTGCGAAACCACCGACCGAGCCATGGCGAAGGTGCGCAACCGCCAGCTGCGCAGCACGCCGGGTCCGAGCATGACCGGTCTGCAGCCGGGTCTGGGTGGGGTCATGACTGGTGACCGGAAAGGCGCCTGCGAGCCGCTGACCGGCACGCCCTATGTCGGCGCCGACCAGTTTGCCGATGCCTGTCCGGCGACGCCGGCCGACAGCGCCAGTCCGGATTTCCCCCAGCCCATGAGTCCGGTGCCCTGGCAGCAGTTCAGTATTTCGCCGCCGGCCGGCGCCGCCAGCGCTGCCGGGTCCACCGGCGTGACCGGGAACCGCTACGAGCAGGGCCATATCACCGGTCCGTTCGGCATGGCGCCCGGCAAGGTCACCGGTACGGAAGAGGCGCGTTTCGGCCACAAGAACGTCCAGGCCGAGGAGTTGCGTCCGACGCCGATCGGCGAGGTCGACGGGCGCGTGAAGTCGCGCATCACCGGCGAAGGTATGGACGCGGGGCTGACGATCACCGGCGACGACTGGGACCGGGGCAGCAACATCACCGGTACCGAGGGCATGTCGGCGGTGCGGCGCAACCCCACGCGGCGCGCCGCCGGCGCTCCGTCCAACGCCATGGCGATGGCGCAAAAACGCAACGAGGAAGTCGCCGCGCCGGTGAGCAAGGTGACCGGCGGCAGCGGAAACACCGATCGCGGTGCTCTGATCACTTATTCGGGAGGTGCGCGCGGCTAAGCCGCGGCTCACTGGGCTGACATGATGAATGCACGCAACAAACCGCTGCGCAACCGTGCCTGGAGCCAGGCCACGGCTCCGCTCGGCCGCCCGGGCGACCGCGGCGCGGTTGCTGCTGCCTCCGTGTCGCGCACCGCTGCGACGCGTGTCTTGGGCAATTCCAGCCTGCACGCGTTGGCCGACGGCAATGAAAACGCGCGTCTGTATGCCTATGAAAGTGGCGTGAAAGAGGCTTTTGACGCCATCGTGCCGACCCTGAAGCAGATTTCCGCGCTGCAACACGAAGCCGACTTCGAGCAGCGCGCGCAACAAATCGCGCGTCAGCAGCTGGGCTTCGCGTTGCCGGAAACGTTGCTGGCGGATGCCTGGGTCGAACAGCTGGATATGCGGGCCTTGTTCGCCTGGTGTGTGTTCGAGACCTATCAGCGTTTTTGCGATGAGGTGTTCACGCGTGATCCGCTGGGTAACAGCAGCGAGGCGGCGTTCCAGTCGCTGTTGCAGGAGTGCGGTTTCCACATGCTGGACATCTCGCCCTGTGCCGACGGTCGCCTGGCGCATGTGATCCGCTACGTGTTGCGGCTGCCGTACAAGGCGGTGCGTCGGCGCTCCTATGCCGGTGCCATGTTCGATATCGAAGACAGCCTGGACAAGTGGGTCAGCACGGAACTGGATCGCTTTCGCGAGGGCGTGCCCAATACCGCCGACGAGCCGACCCGTTACCTCAAGGCGGTGGTGTATCACCACAGCTCGGTGGATCCGCGGCACGAGGGTTGCGCGGCCCACGGTTCGGACACGGCGCGCGCGGCGCGCGGCGGATTGGAGCGGCTGACGGCTTTCCGCGAAGCGGTTGAAAACACGTACTGCTGCGGTGCCTCCATCGGCTGTATGTTGATCGGGCTGGATACGGATACCGATGCGATCCGCATCCACATTCCGGATGGCGACGGTGCGATCAGCCCGGACGATTATTTCGACGCCCGCGAGATGTACGCCCACACGCGGCGCCTGGACGCCGCCGCCGCCGAACGCTGGATCGCCGAGCAGGTGGCCAGCCGCGCGCCCGGTGCGAGCGAAGGCATGGCGCGCCTGATCCGGCAGTTGCTGGTGAACAATATTTCGCAGATCGAATATGTGTGTGCCTATCACGGTGGCCAATACAGCGATGTCGGTCACGCCGAGCGTTTCATCGGCGCGGGCATCGGTTTCGAGGAAGTCCAGTTGCGTAACCTGACCTTCTTCGCCTATCTGCACACGGTGGAAGAGGCCGCCGGCGATCTGGACGTCGGTATCAAGATCTTCAGCGGACTGAACGTCTCTCACGGTCTGCCGGTGCCGGTGGTGGTGCGCTTTGACTATCACGGCCAGGTTCCGGGAGCGCGCGAGCGCGCCGAGGAACGCTGTCGCCGGGTGGCCGACGCCCTGCACAGCCGCTACCGCGATTTGTCCGAGCGGGGCCTGCTGCACACCCTGCAGGCCGTGCGCGACATCCAGGGCGGCGGCAGTATCGAAATACTGGATTGTTCCGTGAATGTCGCGGCGACCGCGGGGGCGCACTGATGAAAATCTGTCAAGTCGAAAAACCGCTGGTGGCGACCAACCGCATTCCCGGGTTGGAGCACAAACACATGCAGGTGGTGCGCGACGGCAGTTCGCTGCTGGTGGCGGTCGATGCCGTCGGCTGTATCCCCGGCGACTGGGTGATCTGCGTGGGCAGTTCGGCGGCGCGCGAGGCCGCGGGGAGCAAGGAATATCCGAGCGATCTGACCATTGTCGGCATCATCGATCACTGGGAACCGGAACCGGCCACGGGAGACAGCTGATGGAGATACTACAGGTAGAACAGCCGCTGGTTTGTACCCGCCGCATAGCCGGGTTGCGCGATGTCAGTCTGCGCGTGCTGCGCGATCGCAGCGGCAAGCGACAGGTGGCCGTCGATACCATCGGCGCGCGCGAGGGCAACTGGGTTTTCACCGTAAGCGGCTCGGCCGCGCGTTACGCCGCCGACGATTTCAGAATCCTCACGGATCTGACCATTGGCGGCATTATCGATTTCTGGGAGACGGGCGAGAGCCCATCGACCGAGAAAGCTGGCGCAACGATCGTATAGACGTTGCAAGCATAGGTTCAGTAATTCAACCAAGTCTACACTCAGGAGAACTTAGAGATGGCAAATGACAACTACGGCATAGCACTGGGCATGATCGAAACCCGTGGCTTAGTCCCCGCGATCGAAGCGGCCGACGCCATGACGAAAGCAGCGGAAGTGCGCCTGATCGGTCGTGAATTCGTCGGCGGTGGTTATGTGACCGTCCTCGTTCGCGGCGAAACCGGTGCCGTCAACGCCGCTGTTCGCGCCGGCGCTGACGCCTGTGAACGCGTTGGTGACGGTCTGGTTGCCGCCCACATCATTGCGCGTCCGCATCGTGAAGTCGAGCCGGTGCTGCCGACCGGTGGTAACGCGGCCGACTAAAGGCACTTTTTACCCAACTGAATCGATAGGAGAAACAGACCATGGCCGACGTAAAGTACGGCATCGCTCTGGGCATGATAGAGACACGCGGACTGGTACCCGCCATTGAAGCGGCCGATGCCATGACAAAAGCCGCCGAAGTACGCCTGATCGGGCGTGAGTTCGTCGGCGGTGGCTACGTCACCGTCCTCGTGCGTGGTGAAACCGGTGCGGTCAACGCCGCCGTGCGCGCGGGTGCAGATGCCTGTGAACGTGTCGGTGATGGCCTGGTAGCGGCGCACATTATCGCCCGTCCGCATCGCGAGGTGGAACCGGTACTGAGCGATTCGAGTGATAATCGTCCGGCGCGCAGTTAAAGTGACTGGTTGCTGAACGACCTATGATCCATCGGCATGCTGCCCGCTCAAGCTGATCAGCGCGTCCTTGGGTACCTGGGCAGGGCTCTGAGTCTGGAGCTCTCCGCGGTACAGCTCTACAGTACCCAGGCGGCGCTGGTCGCCACCTGGGGCCTGTCCGAGGTGGCGAAGAAGTTCCGCGCTGAAGCCGGCGAGGAGCTGGGGCATGCCGAGCGGATTATTACTCGGATGCTGGCGCTGGGCGTGGCGCCGAACGCCTCGCAGCTGCGACCGGTACGCCTGGGCCAGAATCTGGCGCAATTGCTGGAGCACGACTATGCGTTCGAGCTCGAGCTGGTATCGCTATATACCCAGGCCAGTGGACATTGCGCCAGAATCGGCGACCAGGAAAACCGTGTGCTGTTCGAGTCGCTGCTGGCCGAGGAGCAGGAGCACGCGCAGGTATTGTTGCAATGGCAACAGGACATGCAATAATCCGGCTGTGACCTTTTGTTGACGGCAGACTCACCCAACGCGGGACCAGTCATGAACCAGCAATGGCGAGAACGAACCCGCCCGGTACGACTAGAGAGGCGGTACGAATTCAAGGATTACAATACCTTACGTGATTTCCTCGATCGTGCGGCGGAATTGTCCGAGCGCGAGGGCCTCTACCCCGACATGGGCTTTGGCCACGACTACGTCAACATCACCATCCACGTCGACGAGGGCGACGAAGCCCTGGGCGAGCACCAGCACCGTTTCGCCCGCGAGCTCGACGTCCTGGCCGAACAGACCACGCACTGAGTGTCTCCCGAATGCCCATCATCGCGGTAGTCGGGAACAAAGGGGGCGCTGGTAAGACCACCCTCAGTATCAACCTGGCCTCGGGCATGAGCCGGCGCGGCGGGATCGCCGTGATCGACGCCGATCCGCAGGGCTCGTCATTGCACTGGCGCGCGGTGGCCAATCACGACGGCGCTTTCGCGGTTCATTCCGCCAACGGGGAGATGCGCGCTCAGGCCCAAGAGCTGGCGGCGCAATATCCCGACGTGCTGATCGATTGTCCGCCGTCGGTCCATGCGCCTCAGACCATCGCCGCGCTCGCGTTTGCCGATGTCGCCCTGATACCGGTGCAGCCTTCGCCGGTGGATCTGTGGGCGACCGTTCATATAGAGAGGGCCATCGCCGAGGCCAACGCGGAGAATCCGTCGCTCAAGGCGCTGCTGGTGATCAACCAGCTGGAATCGCGCACCACCTTGTCCGGTCTGGTGCGGGAAGTGCTGGACGAAATCGCCCTGCCGGTGGCGCGGGTGGCGATCCGCCGGCGCGCGGTCTATCGCAACAGCGCGCTGGAAGGCAAGAGCGTCTTTGACGTGGGAAGCCGCGGGGCGGACGCGGTGGAAGAGATCAATGCACTGATTCAGGAGCTGAAAACACAATGACAGAGACAGACAAGACACGCCAGAAACTGGTCGAGTCGATGCGTATGAGCAAGTCCGCGGGGTCCTCCGGAGGCGCTTCGTCCGCCAGCGGTGCCGCTGCCCAGTCGGGCGCGGTGAAAAAGGCGCCGGCGAAGAAAAAGGCGCCGGCGCGCAGCAGCACCCGCAAAACCGCCCGGGGCCAGAAAGCCACTCCCTCCGGCGACGACCGCTATCAGTCCCCCGGGCGTATCTGGCCGGATTGATGCCGCTGCGCCCGGGCAAGCGGTGCCCGCTCTGCCCGATACACCGAGCGCTCGCCCGGCTTGCCGCCGTGTGGCCGAGGACCCATGTCCTCCGATAATCCCAGTAACAGCTCGCGGGCCTCGATACCGGACTATTTGATTCGTCACGCGACCCTGCGTCAGTTGCAGGTTTTCGAGGCGGTGGTGCGGCTGGGGAGCTTCACCCGCGCGGCCGAAGAGCTGTTTCTTACCCAGCCGACCGTCTCGATGCAGACGCGCAAGCTGGGCGAGGCCATGGGCCTGCCCTTGTTCGAACACATCGGGCGCAACGTAAAGCCCACCGAGGCCGGGCTCGAGCTCTACGATGCCTGTCGGCGCATGTTCGAGACCCTGGCCAATCTGGAGATGAAACTGGCCGATCTCAAGGGCATGCGCCGTGGTCGCCTGCGTCTGGGCGTGATCACCACGGCGAAATACCTGGCGCCGGAAATACTCGGCCAGTTCAGCCGCCTTTACCCGGGCGTCGATCTGACGTTGAAGGTGACCAACCGCGAACGCATCATCGAGCGCATGCACGCCAACGAGGACGATCTGTATATCACCGGCTTCGTGCCCAAGGACGAGATCGAGGTCGAGGCCTTTCCCTTCGCCCCCAACCCGCTGGTGATCATCGCGCCGCGTGGACATCCGCTGGTGGGCAAGAAGCGCATCAAACTCGCGCAGATCTGCAAGGAGCCCTTCATTCTGCGCGAGCCGGGCTCCGGGATCCGCGACGCCGCGTTGAAGGTGTTCAAGGCCCACGGCCTGCAGCCACTGGTGCGCATGGAACTGGGCAGTAACGAGGCGATCAAGCATGCGGTCGTCGGCGGCCTGGGCCTGGCGGTGTTGTCATTGCACACGCTGATGCTCGACGGCGTCGACGGCGCGGTCGCGGTCCTGGATGTGGAAAACTTTCCCATTGTCCGCCACTGGGACATCGTCTACCCCAAGGGCAAGGAGCTGTCGCTGGTGGCGCGCACCTTTCTCGATTTCGCCATTGCCAGCCAGCCGGAAATCCACAAGCGTATGGAAACGCTCTGGCCGGCCTTGCGTCACCAGTTGAAGGCGCCGAAAAAGCGCGCCGACAACGCCAAGGGCGGCGCCGGCAAGGGCTGAACCCGCGACGGCGGTCGTTCAGTTCTTGAACTTGACCAGTCGCGTCACCTGGATGTCGGACACGAACACCACGCCCGAGTGCTTGTTGAAGAACGGCGCGAAGCCTTCCAGAATGGGCTCGACCAATTCTTCGGGAATGGCAGCGATGATCATGTTCAACACGGCATCCTCATTGAACATCAGATGGCCTTCGTGGAAACCGTGCCGGCCCTTGCCGGAGAGGTTGTTGACGATGGTATAGCCTTTGACCCCGGCGCGATCGAGCAAATCGGTGGCGAATTCCTGATGTTCGCCCTCGAGAATGATTTCGACCTTTTTGAGCTGACTGAGATTGACGTTTTTCATCATGCGATCGGCTCCAAGAGCGGGTTGGGATGGGTGGCGGATGCCAGCGGACGGTGTCGCCATTGACCGTCCTCAAACAGGGATACCTGGGCGCTTTGCGGATCGACCACCAGCATTTTCAACCAGCCGTTCTCCACCAGGTGCTTGACCGCGACCACGCTTTCGATGGCGCGCAGGGCGTGCTCGAAGGGCGCTTCGATGAGGGTGATCAGGCGCAGCGGTTCGTGAAAAGGCCGGCCGTCTTTCAATACCGTCTGTGACGGCAGGCCGGTACGCAGATCGCTGAGATTGCCGGTCATCACACCGAAGCGGCCGGCGACGTTATGGTAGACCTTGCTGCCGCTGCCGAAGCTTTCGTTGTCGACGGTCGAAAAATAGTGTTCCATGTTGATCCACTGCCCGACCACCAGCGGACCGGTCAGGATGGTCGCCAGCAGCCGCTGGCGCGAATCGAGGCGATAATCGTAGGAGTGCAGAAAAGCGCGTCCCTCCAAGGCCAGTCCCTGGGTCAGGTGGCGCCGCCCGATGACGAAATAGGCGTTGCGCGACAAGCCCCATTCCGGTCGTACCTGCGACCAGTCCATGGCGTTGCGCAACGCTCGGCGGTAGGCGTCCGACGGGTCGCGCGTCTGGCTGCCAGGTGTCTCCAGCGTCGGCATGCGCTCGGCCGCGCACAGTCGCGAGGCCGCGGCCAGGCCGTTGCGCAGACGGTCCAGGTACACCAGATGCGAGGGTGGCAGCAGCTCCAGATCGTACAGTTTCAGCTCATCGGTGGTGGTGTTGTGTAGCGCCGGCACGAACCAGGCATCGTCGGGAATGTCGATCCCCTGGCGCTGCAAGCGGCGGCGCACTTCCGCTTTGTTGGCCATCTGCGCCAGCACCCGGGCGCTGACCAGTCCGTGATTGCCGCCGCAGGCGCCACAGTCGAGGGCCGATTCGTAGGGGTTGTTTTCCGAGCTGCTGCCGTGTCCGACCAGCAGAATGAAGCGCGAGAACCCTTTGTCCAGGCCGATGGCGCGCAACGCCTGGCCGACGAAAAGCGTCTGTTCGTCGACACTGAAACCGATGCGTCCCAGCCGCTCGAGCTGCACCTGGGCGAAGGAGGGGTTGATGCGGTATTCAGTTCTCAGCCGGTCGACGAAGGCGCCCTCACCCTCGCGATCGAGGCCCAATTCGCAGGCCACCAGTTCCGAGCTTTGCTGATGACCCAGAGCGGTCTCGCGCAGTTCGCGGATCATGGCATCGGTGATGCGCTCCGGCTCCAGCCCGAACTCCTGTTCGACCGCCTTGACGATGACCGCCCGCTGCACGGCGCGCACGATGGAGTCGGCCTGTTCCCGGCTGAGCTTGTCGAGGAGCAGTCGGGTGGGCGGCTTGTCCGGGTGCAACCGCTTGCGCCAGCGATTGTAGGATTGCGGAATGAGCGTCTTGCCGATCATGTCGAAACCGAACAGCAAGCCGATCGCCTCGACGGTGACAAAGGGTGTGAGCACCGACTCCTTGAGTTCGTGCATCGCCTTTTCCAGCGCGGTCACCGCCGGTTCGTCCTGGGTGGTGGCGGCGCTGATTTCCGGCACCAGATTCTTGGGTGTGAGCAGCACCGGGCACAGATGGGTCTCGCTGCCCTTGCCGATGTCCATGAAGCTCACCGGTACGCCGAAGAAACCGGCGATACCGAAAGTCTGATAGTCGCCCACGCCTTCGAGCTGGCGGCGAATACGCTCGGAGCGCGTGTCGATGCAAAACAGGGCTTGCACGAACGGCCGTTTCTCGCGCGTGGGCGGCGTTCTCAGATCGATGCCTTGCAGCAGGCGTCCCATGGCGTGGGCCTCCATGGCGTCCAGCCATAGGCTGCCTTCGTGCTGTTCGAAAACACGCAGTGTCTGCAACAGCCGGCCGAGATCCTCGGCCGCCAGCCCGCTCAATTCGCTCTCCTGGCCCGCGGCCTGAGCCAGCACGCGCAGCCGGTGCGCCTGCCTGGCGGCTTCGTCGGCACGTTGACATGCGCAGTATTCGTCGAAGACGCGGCCGATACGCCGCTTCTCGCCCAGAGCCAGCGCCCGTTCCACCTTGGCCGCCATCGCGGGAATCAGGTGACCCCCATGAAACTGTTGGCGGAGATAGACTTCCTCGTGACGGGTTTCAATCGCCTCTGCGATGGCCGTCGCGGTGCAACTCATGTTGCGGCGTCCGCGCTCGTTGAGCAGCGCCAGCGCCAGTGTCAGGCGGATCGCCATGAAATCGACCAGATCGCCCGGATAGTGCTGGTTCCAGTAATAGTGCTTGGCGCTGGCGCGCCAGCGGATGAAGCCGGCCCAGCCGTGCAGGCGCGCCAATTCACGGGTGAAACACTCCATCCAGCGGTCCTGCTCGATGCCGAGGGTGTGCATCACGTGGGCGATGATGCCTTCGGCGGTATCGGCCTGGTCGAGGATGCGGTTGATGTGCAAGCCGCGCAGAAACAGGCGAACGTTGCGCCGCGCGACGTCGCGCCAAGCGGTGAAAAAGCCCTGCTCGCGCTCGGGCATGCCCCACACCGACTGCCCTTCATCGAAGAAGTCGAGGCAGCTCTTGATCACCAGTTCGTCCAGTTCGCTGCCGATATCGGTGCCATAGAGGGCATCGACGGCCTCGTACACCGGCCGGTCGCCCAACAGTTCGGCGCGCAGCCGCTGGCGTATTTCCTCGGCCGCAAGCGGCGCGGCGGTCGCGGGGGCGGCGTCGAGCGCCGCCCGTACGTCCGCGGCGCCGGCCAATGACCGGGCCGGGCAGGTGGTTTCCCGCGCGTCGTCTAGAGCGGCCAGCAACCAGCGCTCCAGATCGATCTCCGGGATGGCGGTGCGCGCGGCGGCGAACGCGGCCACCCGCGCGACCAGGCGCTCGCGATCCACCTTGCCCTCGGCCAGATACTGTTGATAGGCCGAGCGCGGCAAAAAGCCGCGGGCATGGAACAGGCGCTCGCCCTGTTGCACCGCCTCGGTGAAAGGCAGGTGTTCCAGACCGTGGAGCGGATTGTGGTGGATGAAGGTGCGCATCGGCCAGAAGAACGGAATGGGTTCGGCGGCCACGTGCACCATGGCGCGAATCTTCAGGCTCTGGCCGAGCGAAAGGCTCATGCGAGGCCTCCGGGGAGAGCGGCGCCAAGGGCTATCAGTGCCACCAGGGCGGCGGTGTAGACCCAGGCGCCGGAAGGTTTCAGATCGGCCTGCGAGCGACAATTGCCCGGGCCTACGATCAAGCCTTGCAGCAGCCGCGCGGCCGCCCAAGTCCATAGCAGCCAGAGCGCGGCCAGGCCCAGCATCAGCATGGGTGTCGCGTTCAGGAAAGCCGACAGCATGCTGAAGAACGACGGTGCCGGCGGAGTGGCGACCGCCGCCAGGACGGTGACCACCAGAATGGCGGAAAAGCGCGGCATCCCTTGCGCCAGCCCCTGATAGATGCCGGTGTAGGCGCCGCCGAAACGGCGTTCCAGCGAGGCGCCCAGTAACGCCAGCATCACCAGGGGCAGGCTGAACCAGAGTGCGTGCAGCGAGAGCCCGCCCGCCGCCGGTGCCTGCGCCAGGAGCCAGAGCAATCCCCAGGCGGCGGTCGCCAGGAACGCGATCCAGCCGCCAAGTTCCCGCATGGCGAGCAGCCGCAGACTGTAGAGCAGCGCCGTGGCCATCGCCCAGGTCAGTATCCAGTGCGGCGGTGGGACGTCGGCGCGGGCCAGCAAGGCCAGGCCTATCTGTGGCCACACGAGCAGCAGCGCCAGGCGCAGCGGCCAATGATTGACGCGCGTGAACAGGACATTGAAACCGATACTGAAGGGAAACAGCGGCAGGAAGAATCCGACCAGCAGGTAGGTCAGGTTCGACATCTCATACCCACCTTAGCCAGACGTTGAGGCGCTGTGAGATCGACAGCAGCGAGCGGGTCAGGCGGCTGTAGAGATCGACGATATAGAACTCGCGCGAAAACAGCGCGTACAGGTTCAGCCACACCGGGCCCGGTCGCTTTACCCCGGCGTTGCGTTCGGCGTAATAGGCGCGCAGCCAGCCGACGACGATCACCGCGCTGACGATACCGACCAGGGTGTCGAACCAACGCAGGTCGATACCGGCCGCAGCGTAGATGCTGGCGCGGAAGTGTTCGTCGGGGTAGAGGAAGACGTCGAAGACGTGGCTGATCATGGTGTAACCCAGCACCACCACCGTGAAGGAGAAAATAATCAGCGCGATCAGTCGCCAGGGATTTTCCGATTGCATCCGGTAGGTGGAAAACAGCAACTGGGCGCCGGTGACCCAGCCGAAGAACAGCAGCACCACGGCGCCCTGCTTCTGGAAAAAGTCCTCGGCCACCAGCCAGTGGGCCAGCACCAGGACCACGATCGGCACCGCCAGGGTGATGGCGGCCATCAGCAACCAGGGTTGACGGCTGCGCGCCGGCCTGCGTTGCACCACGAAGGTGTAGAGATCGTCTTTCGGTACGCCGTCGTTTTGCCGCGCCTCGCCGATCACGGTGCCGGCGCTGAGGAACAGGGTGCCCTTGAACACCCCATGGGCGATCAAATGATAGATGGCCAGCGAGAAGGCGCCGACGCCGCACTCCATGATCATGAACCCCATCTGGCCCATGGTCGAATAACCGAGCGACTTCTTGACATCGTTCTGGGTCAGCATCAGTACCGAGCCGATGACCGCGGTGAGCAGCCCGACAATGAATATCCAGTGCAGCACGCCGCCGGTGTGGACATAGATCGCGGCGAAGCGGTTGATGAGGAAGCCGCCCGCGTTGACGATGCCGGCGTGCATCAGCGCCGAGACGGGCGTCGGTCCCTCCATGGTGTAGGGCAGCCAGGTGTGGAGCAGGAACTGCGCCGAACGGGCGAACGCCGCCAGCGCTATCAGCGCGGCGACGACCTCCGCCAGCGGCAGGCCGAAATAAGTCTGGATATGCGGATCGCGCGCGATGGCCTCGAAGATTCCGGGCAGCGACCAGGTGCCGAAGGCCTGATAGAGCAACACCGCCGCCAGCACCAGTGGCAGATCGCCGATGCGGTAGGTGATCAGCGTCCAGAAACCGTAACGATAGGCCGACTGGCTCCGCGTATCCTGCCCCAGGAGGAAATACAGCAGGACCCCGATCAGGTGCCAGGCGACCAGCAGGGTCACCAGATCGGCGGCCGCCACCATGACCAGCAGCGCCGCCGTCATCAGGTCGAGGAGCGCGAAAAAGCGCGCATAGCCCTGTTCCTCGGCCATGTAGCGCACCGAATAGACGTGCACGATGAGACTGATGCCGGCGATGACCAACGCCATCAGACTGCTCAGGGGGTCGAAAATCAGGCTGCCGGCGCCAGCGCCGCCGACCGGCGTGAATACCTGTGTGGGTGCGCCGCTCAGGCTCAGGCCGAGCAGCACGGCGGTCAGTAGAAACGTGAGGCTGGCAGCGGTGATACTGACGCGCGCCACACGGGTGCGCGTGTTCGCGGCGAGCACGATCAGGAACGCGGACGCCAACGGGACCACGGGCAACAGGAGAATAAGCTGGTCCATGGGGGTCTATGCGGCGGCTGCCGGGGGCAGGCCAGGTTCGGGCGGGGATGCGGCCGCCGTGCGACCCGGGAGCGTCTTCCCGGGAAGGGTCTGTGCAGCGGTATCTTTGAGCGGCTTGGTATTGTTGTCGTCAGGCATCGGCCTAGCTTATGCTCCGTGGGAACGTTGCCGAACGAGTTTAGAAGCTGTCCAGCCAAAACAGAAATCGATTATTCGAATGTTCTGAATCGATGATTGTCTATATTAATCATCTCTTCAATGCTATGCCGGACGCGTTGCCGTTCGCTTGACGGGAATACGCTCGCCGGCTGTACAATATCTTAACAAACATTCGCGGCGCGGCCGGCATCGGTCCCGCGATGACGCTTAGTTCAGGGTGCAAACATGCGTAGCCGGAATACCCGCAAACCTTACGTCGGTCTCGACAAGGACAGCAACAACGGTATGACCGAAGTCGGTCGGATTATTCGCGATGCGCGCGTGTTCGGGCTCATCGACGAGGACGAGACCTGCGCGGGCTGGTTGCAGCCGGGCCTGGAGGATCTGTGGCATCGGGTGCAGGGCGAGTGGGACAAATATGGTTGCCAGGTCAGCGGTCTGCCCGCGGACCTGCAGGAGCGTTATCTGCGGATACAGGGTGAGGCGGTGAAACAGGCGCTGGCCGCGGGATGGACCCCGGGGGGAGACGAGGAGTAGATCGGGCCGGCGCGGGTGCGTCCTTTGGAGCCGGATCATGAGACAGACATTCGAGCGCGGCCCGGAGCTGGAGCGCGAAACCCGACAATTGCCGGTCGAGTTTTACCGGAAGATCCTCTCGCTGCGCGCGCGTAATGACGACGATCGTTTGTTCGTCCTGATCGCGAGCATGCAATATGTGGCTGTTTTCGACCAAGAGGAAATCCTGTTCCTCGACGCGCAGGGACCCCGTTTCGTCGAGCTGGCGTGGTGTGATTTCCACCCGGGCAATCGGGCCCAACTGAACGCGCCGGTCGGTTACACCTGCATCTACTACAAAGCCCAGGCCCGCGCCACCATGCAACGCCTGCAGGGGGAGTTCTATAAATCGTTGGCGCGCCAGCTCGACCGGCGTTTGCACCCGGTGCAAGCGGCCAGCGTGACCTCGCTCAAGGGTCGCGGCGAACCCTGATCAGTCGGCAGGACGACGGGGATAGTCATAGCGGACCAAGCGGCCGGTGTCGCGCCATAGCGCTTCCCAACTGTCCTGCTCGAACTCGATCCGCGCGCTGGCGCAGGTCGGAAGATTGTCGCTGCCGGCACCGCTGAGGTAGTCACACAGCGAGGTGATCCCGGGGTTGTGACCGATCAGCGCCACGTCGCGGCAAGTGCCCGGCAGCGCGTGAATCACGCGCATCAATTGCGCGACCGTGGCCTCATAGATGCTGCTGTCGAGACGGATGCGTTGCGGCGCATAGCCGAGCGCCGCGGCGATCAGGCGCGCCGTGTCCTGCGCGCGCCGTGCCGGACTGCTGACGATGAGATCAAAGCATACGCCCTGTTGCTTCAGGCGGGCCCCCATCATGGGGGCGTTGTCCCGTCCGCGCGCGTTCAGCGGGCGCTCGAAGTCGCTCAAACGGCTGTCTTTCCAGCTCGACTTGGCGTGCCGGATCAGCGTCAGCGCGCGCATCAGCCTGGCCGTACTGCCCGGTCGCGGTGTCGCAGCCAGGCTTTCTCCAATTCTACCGCGAGGAACACCGCCAACCCCGCGCCCAGCGACAATAGCCAATGGAAGGGTTCCAGTGTCCGGGTCTGGAAGAGCGACTGCAGCGGGCCGCTATAGGTGAACAGCAACTGGAACAGCACCACGACGGCCAGGGCGATCAGGGCATAACGGTTGCCCGTCAGGGCGCGCCAGTTCAAGGAAGACGCCTTCAGGTAGCGCGTGTTGAACAAATAGAAAGCCTCGCCCACCACCAGCGTGTTGACGGCTAGGGTTCGGGCCAACTCGATCGACTGCCCCTGCTCGCGTGCCCAGATGAACAGGCCGAAGGTCGCGATCACCATCAGCAGTGACACCAAGGTGATGCGCTCGAGTAATAATCCGGAAAGCAGCGATTCCTGCGCGCGTCGGGGTGGGCGGCGCATGACATCCTTCTCGGCGGGTTCGAAGGCCAGCGACAGGGCCAGCGTCACGGCGGTTATCATGTTCACCCAGAGTATCTGCACCGGCGTGATCGGCAACAGGTATCCCAGCAACACGGCCGCCACGATGACCAGAGCCTCGGCGCCGTTGGTCGGCAGGATGAATAGAATCGATTTGCGGATGTTGTCATAGACGCGGCGTCCCTCCTCGACGCCGGCGACGATCGAGGCGAAGTTGTCGTCGGTGATCACCATCTCGGCGGCTTCTTTCGCCGCCTCGGTGCCCTTGCGCCCCATCGCCACCCCGACATCGGCGCGTTTGAGCGCCGGGGAGTCGTTGACGCCGTCGCCGGTCATGGCGGTGACCTGCGCGCGCGCCTGCAGCGCCTGCACCAGGCGCAGTTTGTGCTCGGGGCTGGCGCGGGCGAACACATCGGTTTCGAGCACCAGTTGCTGTAGCACCGTATCGTCCAGCGATTCGAGTTGTTCGCCGGTGATCGCCGTGGTTCCGGCATGGATACCCAGGCGCGCGCCTATAGCGCGCGCGGTGGTGATATGATCGCCGGTGATCATCTTTACCGCGATTCCCGCCTGGTGACAGGCGGCGATCGCTTGCTGGGCGTCCTCGCGGGGCGGGTCGGAAAAGCCGAACAGACCCAGCAGCGTCAGGCCTTGCTGGACATCGTCGAAGGCCAGCGAGCGGCAATGATCCTGCGCGCCGCGAAACGCGACGGCCAACACCCGTTGCCCTTGTTCGCCCAAGTCCTGTTGTTTGCGGTGCCAGTAGTCCAGGTGCAGTGGGCGCTCTTCGCCCTCGCAGCGTTCGCTGGAGCACATGGCGAACAACCGCTCCGGTGCGCCCTTGATATAGACGAACGCGTGGCCGGCATGATCGTGATGCAGGGTGGCCATGAAGCGGTGGGCGGAATCGAACGGAATGCTGTCATCGCGCGGCCATTCCCGGCGCTCGTGCTCCTCATCAAGACCGCTTTTGCGCGCCAGCGAAACCAGCGCGGCATCCATGGTGTCACCGTGCGGCTGCCACTGCTGGGCTGAGTCGCAATGCAACTCGGCGTCGTTACACAGCACGCCGGCGCGCACCAGCTCCGCTAGTCCCGGGCAATCGGATAAGGCTATCGGCGCCCCCCGGCTCAGTAATTCGCCTTCGGGGGCGTAACCGGCGCCACTGACTTCGACATCGCACTCGGCGTTCACGAGACGGGTGACCGTCATTTCGTTGCGCGTCAAGGTGCCGGTTTTGTCCGAGCAGATCACGCTCACCGAACCCAGGGTCTCCACCGCCGGCAACCTGCGGATGATCACGTGGCGGCGCGCCATGGACTGCACCCCGATCGCCAGGGCGATGGTGATGATCGCCGGCAGTCCCTCCGGGATGGCGGCCACGGCCAGGGCCACGCCGGCAAGAAACATCTGGTCCAGAGGTTCACCGTGAAGCGTCACCCCGAACACGAAGGTCAGGCCGGCGAGCAGGAGAATACCGGCGGTCAATATTCGGCCAAAGCGGGCGATTTCGTTCAGTAACGGCGTGGTCAAGGGGTTGACCGAACCTAGCAGTTCGCTGATGCGACCGACCTGGGTCTTCTCTGCGGTGGAGACCACCAGGCCCAATGCCTGCCCGTAGGTCACGAGCGTGCCGGAATAGGCCATGTTGAAGCGTTCGGCGACCGGTGCGTTTTCGGGAACGCGGGCGGTGGCTTTTTCCACCGGGAGCGACTCCCCGGTCAGTGCCGCTTCGTCGACACGCAGATCGCGCACCCGCAGCAGTCGCAGGTCGGCGGGCACGCGGTCACCGGCCTCCAGCTGCACCAGATCGCCGGGGACCAGCTCACTGGCGGGGATCTGCCGGCGGTGACCGTCGCGCAGCGCCATAGCCGAGAGCGACAGCAGATTGCGGATGGCGTCCATGGCACGTTCGGCCTTGCCCTCCTGGAGAAAGCCGATGACGGCGTTGATCAGCACCACCGCGAAGATGACACTGCTGTCTACCCAGTGTCCCAGCAGGGCGGTCACCGCGCCCGCGACCAGCAGGATGTAGATCAGCACGTTGTGGAATTGGGCGAGAAATCGCAGCCAGGCCTTCGGTCCCGGTGGCGGTTTCAGGGTGTTGGGGCCGTATTGTTCCAGGCGCCGTCGCGCCTGCTCCTGGGACAGACCGTCGAGGCCGCTGTTGAGCTCTCGCAGCGCCTCTTCGGTGCTTAAGGTGTGCCAGTGGGGTTCGCGCAATCGACTGCTCCTTCGGATTCGGTTGAGCGTCAGGGCGGCATGGGGAACCCAGCGCGAGGCCATCCGGATGGCGTCAGGATACACGTTTTACAGCGGGAGTGGGCCCTGGGACCGACCGCGCCCCGACGGGCTCGCCGCGCCCGTGCGCCGCTACCCATCGGCCATGCCCGATGGCGTTCTCAGATGAAGCTGGAGAGTTCGCTGCGGATGGTTTCGGCCAAATGCGTGGCGGCGCCGAGGTCCTCGCCCAGACAGGTGTAGTGGCCCATTTTCCTCCCCGGGCGGGCGCGCTGTTTGCCGTACAGATGCAGCTTGGCCTCGGCGTGACACAGCAGGCGCTCCCAGGCGGGCGTGCCTTGCTCCCACAGATCGCCGAGCAGGTTGACCATGACCGCCGGCGACAGCAACCGGGTGGAGCCGGGTGGCAGTCCGCACAGCAGGCGCACCTGTTGTTCGAACTGGCTGGTGAGGGTGGCGTCGAGGGTGTAATGGCCACTGTTGTGCGGCCTTGGCGCCATTTCGTTGATCAGCAGTTGGCCGCTGGTGGCGTGGAAAATCTCCACTGCCAGGACGCCGCAATAGTCCATGGCGGTGGCCAGTTGGAGTGCCATGTCGGTGGCTTGTGTCGCCACTTCGGCGGGTATATTGGCCGGTACCCGGGTGGTGTCGAGAATGCCATTGACATGCAGGTTCTGGCCTACCGGATAGGTCGCGACCTCGCCGTCGACGCTGCGCGCGAGCACCACGGAGATTTCCCGCGCCAGATCGATGCGTTCTTCCAGGACGCAGGGTGTTTCCTGCAGCGCGCGGAACGCCGCGCGCGCCTGCTGCGCATCGGCCACCACATACTGGCCCTTGCCGTCGTAGCCGAGTTGGGCCGTTTTCAGGATGGCCGGCAGGCGCAGCTCGGCGCAGGCCGCTTCCAGTTCGGCGGCGTTGCTGACGACGCAAAAGGGCGCGGTGGCCAGCCCCTGCTCGCGGATGAAGCGCTTTTCGCGGATCCGGTCGCGCGCGATCGCCACCGCTTGCGGCGAGGGCCGCACCGGGATGTGGCTGTCGAAGTACTCCAGCGTCTGGGCTGGTACGTTCTCGAACTCGGTGGTCACGGCGGCACAATGGGCGCGCATTTCCCGCAGCGCCTCGGCATCGTCGTAGCCAGCTTGCAGGTGGCGGTCGGCCAGCGCCCCGGCCGGGCTCTGAGGGTCAGGGTCCAGCACCCAGACGCGATAGCCCATGCGGCGGGCGGCCAGGCAGAACATGCGCCCGAGCTGGCCGCCGCCGAGCACGCCAAGAATCGCGTCGGGGGTGATCACGAGCCGGGTGGCAGTTCCATGTTCAGCGCCATGTCGGTTTGCTCGGCGCGGAAACGATCCAGTCGCGCGGCCAGTTCGGCGTTCTCGCGCGCCAGCAGGCTGACGGCGAACAGGGCGGCATTGGCGGCTCCGGCGGAACCGATGGCGAAAGTGGCCACGGGAACGCCCTTGGGCATTTGCACGATTGAGAGCAGCGAGTCCATTCCCCGCAGATGGCGGGACGGCACCGGCACGCCCAGCACCGGCAGCGTGGTCTTGGCCGCCAGCATGCCGGGCAGGTGGGCGGCGCCGCCGGCGCCGGCGATGATGCAGGCCAGGCCCCGATCGCGCGCCCCGGCGGCGTAATCGAACAGCAGATCCGGGGTCCGGTGGGCCGAAACCACCCGTGCCTCGAACGCGACACCGAAGCGTTCCAGGTGCGCGGCGGCGGCCTGCATGACCTCCCAGTCGCTGTTGCTGCCCATCACCAGACCGACTTGTATGGCGCCCATAAGCGCTCCAAAGCGCAAGGAAAACGCCCATTCTACCATCCTCGTGCATGGTCGCCACAAGGATTCGCGGTACTCCCACAGTGCCGGTACAATGCGCCACGGCCATGACGGCCGCAACCCGGTCGGTGGAGCCTTTTGCCATGCAGGACATCCTTTATGAGTCGGATCTTCGCAGCCTGCCGCTGTTGGCGCGCGGCAAGGTTCGCGACATCTACGGCATCGACGACGCGCATCTGCTGATCGTCACCAGCGACCGGCTATCGGCCTTCGATGTGGTTCTGCCCGACCCGATACCGGGGAAAGGGGCGGTACTGACCGCGGTGTCCAATTTCTGGTTCGAGCGTACCCGCGGGCTGGTACCCAATCATCTGGCGGACCTGTCGCTGACCGAAGTGCTGCCGGACGCGAGCGAACGCGCGCAGGTGGAGGGGCGCGCCATTGTGGTGCGCAAACTGCGGGCATTGCCGGTGGAGGCTATCGTGCGCGGTTACCTGATCGGCTCCGGTTGGAAGGACTACCAGGCCAACGGCGCGGTCTGCGGCATCGCGCTGCCGCCCGGCCTGCGCCTGGCCGAGCGCCTGCCGGAGGCGATTTTCACGCCCTCGACCAAGGCCGCGGCCGGGGCTCATGACGAGAATATCGATTTCGCCCAGGCCCAGGATCTGCTGGGCGCCGACGTCGCTGCGCGCATGCGTGAACTCAGCCTGCGGATCTACAACGAGGCGGCCGCTTTCGCCCGCGAGCGCGGCATTCTGATCGCCGATACCAAATTCGAGTTCGGTCTGGACGACAGCGGGCAGTTGTGGCTCATCGACGAAGTGCTCACGCCCGATTCCTCCCGCTTCTGGCCCCAGGACGACTATCGGGTCGGCGTCAGTCCGCCGAGTTTCGACAAGCAGTTCGTGCGTGACTACCTGGAGACGCTCGACTGGGACAAGACCTCCCCCGGGCCGGCGCTGCCGCCCGAAATCATCGCCCGCACCGCGCAAAAATACCGCGAGGCGCTCAAGCGCTTGACTGGCCAGGACTTGCCGGCGCCCTGACCGGTGCTGCGCACGAGCACACTTCAGCAGTTCGGTCGTTAATATTCCTCCGCAAATGCCGCTAAGGGCCGTAACCAGCGGCGTGCGGCCGCCATCCGCCGTTGCCGCCGTGGGATCCACTGAAAGGAGATAGACCCATGCGTAATCTCGGTAGAACACTGTCCGGCTGTCTGTTGGCGGCCGTCTTTGCCCTGAGCTCCCTGGCCTTGCCGGTGACCGCGGGCGCCAGCGATTATTATATGGATGCGACTGCCGAGCCCAGCGGGGGCGATATGCTGGCCGATGCGTTTCTGCTGCGACCGGTCATGTTGGTCGGTTCGGTAGTGACGGTCGCCACCTTTGTGGTCACGCTGCCGTTCAGCGCCCTGGGCGGTAACGTGAAAGAATCAGCGGACAAACTGGTGGTCGAGCCGTTGAAATACACCTTTGTCCGCCCGCTGGGCGACATCTAGCGGCCGCCGGCTTCAGCCGGCAAACAGCCAGAAATAACCGCTGTTGTAAAACGCGTGCAGGAGGATCGGCGCGGCCAGACGGCCGCTGCGGTCTTTGAACAACCCGAATACCAGCGAAGGTGCTAACACGGCGGCCGCCCACAGCGGCGGGTGGCTGAAAAAGTGCAAGGCAGTGAACAGCAGGCTGGTCAGGATGTTGGCATGCGTCAAGGGGCCGAGCGACCAGGGGCGCAGGTGCTGATGCGCCAGGTCCTGGATCAGCCCGCGAAAGACCAGCTCCTCGACCAGGGGATAGAGCAGGGCCGGATAGACGAAGCGCCACGGCTCGCGCAGCGGCCAGCCCAGATCCGGTTGCCGGCCGGTCAGCAGATACAACCCCAGCCAGTAGGTCAGCGCGGCTGCGAGGGCGACGAAAAACAATGGATCACGCCAGAAGCGCGGACGGAAATCGCTCACCCCCCTATCCTACGGCAAAGCGAGAACGCCGGCACCTGAGGGCGTGTCGCGGCTTCCTCGTGCGTTGCGCTATCAGGCGACGCGGGATTTGGGCAGCAGCGCGGCGCAGGCTTCCTGGAACTGGGCATCGGCCTCCGCGACCACCGGTTCCATGATCTCGACGCTCAGACCGGTGCGCTCCCAGGCGCCCGGTTCCAGTGCCGGTACCTGACCGGTGCCGCTGGCGGTACCGCGCGCCATGCCGGCGATGACATCGGCCAGATGGACGGTGGCGGTTTCCAGTCGGTAGCGTTCGGCGAGCGAGGGTTGGTGGTGGTGCAGCGCCACCTGGCGAAAGCTCTCCGGCAGATTCCAGCAGCGCATCAACTCGGCGCCGACCTCACCGTGATCGAAACCGAAAATTTCCCGTTCCGCCAGGTGCAGCGGCAGGCGCTTGTCCCTGGCGGTCTCCAGGGCCTGGCGCGAGAGTTCCGGTTGCTGCTGGTAGAGGACCAGGGAGCCGATATCGTGGAGCAGACCCATGATGAAACAGCGTTCCGTGTTGGGGGCCCGCAGGTAGCGCGACAGCAGGCGCGCGACAATACCCGCGTAGAGATTGTGTTCCCAGAAGGTGTACATGTTGACCAGCGGATTGGGCAGCCGGGAAAACACTTCGATGGCGCTTGCGCCGATCACCAGGTCGGTCAGCTCCAGCGTGCCGACGATGGTGATGGCGCGGGAAATGGTGTCGATGCGCGACGGAAAGCCATAGAAGGCGCTGTTGACGATTTTCAGCAGCCTGGCGGTGAGGGCCGGATCCTCGGCGAGGATTTCGCCGATGTCCGAAGCCGAGGCCTCGGCGCTGTTGATCAGCTCCATGGCGCGCATCACGGCGCTCGGCAGGGACGCCAGTTCCAGCGAGTCGTTGACCAGATCTTGGGCAGCAAGCGTCATCGATTACCTTCCGTGTCCGTGGTCCGATACAGACATGCCAATGCGTGCGCGCGAACGCCAAATCCGCCGCAGGCGTCGTCATTCAGCAACAACCCGATTCGCGCCTGCCAACTTGCCATCTTTACCGCCATCCCTGCCAGTCGGTACCCGCGGGATTCGGGCGCCACGACGTATACTACTTATAAACTTCTGATCTTACAATAATAAATACTGATGCCCGACGAATTTACAGCGTCCGGGGGGTCTGCGAAAATAGATTATCGGGGTTTTGTCCCGACACTGTGGAGAGATAAGTATGAAGAAGTTGTTAACAGCCGGCCTGATGGGTGTCGCCCTGGTTGGTGCAAGTAGTGCCATGGCCGCCGGCGATGCCGCCGCAGGTAAGGCGAAAGCCGCTACCTGTGCCGGATGTCACGGTGCCAATGGCGTCAGTGCCAATCCGTTGTGGCCGAACCTCGCCGGCCAGAAGGACGCCTACCTGGTCAAGCAGCTCAAGGCGTTTCGCGACGGTACCCGTTCCGATCCGATGATGACGCCCATGGCGAAACCGCTGAGCGACGCCGATATCGACAATCTGGCGGCGTATTATTCCAGCCTCAAGTAATCATCGGTGGGCAGGAATAAAAGATCCGGCTTCAGGGCCGGATTTTTTATTCCTGGGTGTTACGTAGGCGGTGATTGAGCAGCAGCGTCAACGTCAGCACCAGCAGAGCTCCCGTCTGATGCAGCGACGCCAGCGCCACCGGGACGTGCTGCAGCAGGGTGCTGATTCCCAGCGCGACCTGCACGCCGACCATCAGCATCAGCAGGTGGGTGGTAGTGCGCACGGCCGGCGCGGGGCGCTGGCGCCAGCACCACAGCCAGAACAGCAGCACCGAGGTGAAGGTTAGCGTCGCCAGTACGCGGTGGTCGAACTGGACCGTGGCGATGTTTTCGAACAGATTGCGCCAGCCGGGCTGTAGTATCCAGCCGGCGGGCGGGAGCCAATGGTCGCCCATTTTCGGGAAGGTGTTGTAGGCGTGACCGGCTTTCAGGCCGGCGACGAAGCCACCGGAGACGATGGTGGTGGCGACCAACGCGAGCAACAGCATGGCCGCCTTTTTCAATCCCGGCGTCGCGTTGGCGGGCGGGTCGCCGCGATCCGCGAAGACCAGGTCATACAGTAGCCACAGCAGATAGGCATAGATCACCAGCGCGAGGCTGAGGTGGGCGGTGAGGCGGTACTGGCTGACGTGCGGGTTGTCCACCAGGCCGCTTTTGACCATGTACCACCCGAGCAGGCCTTGCAGGCCGCCGAGCACGAAGGCGAAACCGAGGCGCGCCGCCAGCCGCGCGCTAAGCCTGCGGCGCCAGAGAAAATACAGCAACGGCAGCAGGAATACCGTGCCGATGGTGCGCCCGAGCAGCCGATGGCTGTACTCGAACCAGTAAATCGATTTGAAACCGTGCAGGTCCATGCCGACGTTGACCTTGAGGTATTCGGGGGACTGACGGTACTTGGCGAACACCTCTTCCCAGGCCGCCTGGTCGAGCGGCGGCACCACGCCGAAAATCGGATCCCATTCCACCATCGACAGGCCGGAGCCCGTCAGGCGGGTGACGCCGCCCAAGATCACCATGGCAAAAATCATGCTGCAGCAGAGCAGCAGCCACAGGGCGACCTGGCGCCGGGCGCGGGGGTCCATTTGTTCGGGAAATCGACTCATGATGACTGACTCTGGCGCCAAAATCCGACATTGTAGCCGAACTCCCTGTGCTATGCTGCCTGGGAACAGTCATTTTCCCTGCGGGAGCTCAGGAACGGCGGTCATGGTCGGGCGCAGTCTGTTGATATTGCTTTTGGCGGTTGGCGGGTTCTGGTTGGCAGCCAGTCGGCTGGCATCCGTTCCCGAGATTCGTCCGGCGCCGCTGGTGGAGGCGCAGCCGGAGCGGATCGCGCCCAGCGGCCCGCCAGCCTATAACCTTCTTGCCGACATTCGCGTCGGTAGCGTCGCCGAGCTGCAGCTGTTGTTCGACCGGGTCGAACAGCTGCTCGACCGCCCGCTCAGCGACGGCGAGCAGCCGCTGGTCTCGCTGGTGCTCCATGGCCAGGAGGTGCAGTTTTTCGCCCTGCGTAACTATGACAAATATAAAGGTGTGGTGGACCGGGCGGCCAAGCTGGCCGCGCTCGGCGCCGTGGACATCAGTATCTGCCGCACACAAATGGAAAGCTATGGGATCGAGCCCGATCAGGTGCCCGGTTTTCTGCGTCAGGTGCCGTACGGACCGGGGGAAGTGGAGCGCCTGCGCGACAAAGGCTACGTCTCCATGTAGCGGGCCTGGGCGTGCGGTTCAGACCAGCTCGGCGTGCTCTACCTGGCCGTAGCGGTCCAGGGTCAGACGCAGGCAGCCCTGGTGCGGAATGCGGCCAGCGATGCGGCCGCCGCCTTCCATGAGAATCTCCTCGAACTGCACGAATGCCAGTACATGGTGGTCGTTCTGTTCGAGGATTTCATAGTCCAGGGTTTTGTTGTCGATCCAGCCGTTGTGGGCGCAGAAGGCGGTCAGCTCGCGGCAGGCCATGAGATACCGCTCCACGTGTTCCATCAAGTAGTGCATGAGGGCTCTTGCGGGAGATTCTCGGGATCCGACTTTAGCGTGGCAATCGGGTCCGTCTCGATGACGAGCATGCGTTACCTCCTTGACTGAAAATCAGCGCAGGTCTTGGCAGGTCTCTGTGGACCTGCAAGCAGTATAGATGGTGCGCGATGATGTGCAAGGCGACAGGGTTGCGTCTGATTTCTGACGCTTGAAGGGCCGCTGGGCTGTGGCCGTGCCGCACGCACCGCGGGGCCCGCGCCGGTGGCGGGCGCCTTACAGAAACAAGGTCAATACGCCGGTATACCCATAGAGGCGTTGATTGAAGATTTCGCCGTTGGCGAAAAAACCTACCAGGGGGAATTCACCCAGGGCGGCGTGGATCATTTTCACTTCCGCGGAGTCGCCGCCGAACAGATCCTCGCCCCGGCCCAGGCAGGAATAGTACAATCCCGCGCGCGGTCGGGCGCCACGCAGCCGGGTCTTCAGGCCATCGAGCATCCGTTGCATGTCTTCCCAGGCGGTGTGGCCGTCGCGGCGACAAAACTGGATTTTCTGCCCGGGGTGTACCAGGTCGCCGATGGCGAGGCGTTTGCCGCCGGTATCGATGCCGATGAGATTGCGCACCAGGTAGTCCCCGGTGTCCGAGCCCTCCACCGGCAGGCCGGCAAAAATATAACCTGCGGCGCGGTTCAGGTCGCGCGCCAGGATTTCGCCGATATCCTCCTTGAAGACCTCGAGCGCCGGCCGATGGTCGATGCTGTTGACGATATTGTTGTGGCAATCGGTGATGCTGCGTTTTTCCGCGATCGGGCTGCAGCCCTGGCTGAGTGCCGTAGCCAGAGTCACGCGGTTGTTGAACACCACCCCGGAAAGACCGTTTTCCAACAGTTCGTCGGCGACCTGCGGATGGCTGCCGCGCGACGAGCTCAGCCCGCCCACCAGGTAACCGCCGGGCAATTCCGCATACAGCTGTTTGAGTAGCTCCGGTAGCATGCCATTGCTCGGGTCGCCATGCAGCACCGCCACGTGGCTGGCGGAGTCGCCCAGCCAGGGGTCCCAGGTGGCCGGCAGATGGTCGGCCGCGCGACCGTAGAAACTCAGTACCCTGAAACTGTCTTCGGGGAAGCAGCCGATCATCACCGCCAGCGCGGGTTGCTGGTGGTATTCCCGCTGAGTGACGCAGATGCCGATGCCGACGGTGCCGCTCCAGTGCGCCACGCCGGTCGCCTGGCGCAGGCGTTCGAGAATGCGCTGCAGATGATCGGCATGATCGTCGCTGACGTAAACGAAGCCGAGGTTGGCCGCTGACGGAATCTCCCCCAGCTGCGCCAGGCAGGTCGTTACCCCTTGCTCCCAATCAGCGCTTTGCGCATGGCCGAGGAGAAAATTCTGATCGTTACTCATAGCGAACTGGCGAAAAAAGAGGGGCCCACCGACCGGCTGAGCGCCCCCTTCGCTTGACTAAGGTCGATCCGCGGGTCAGGCGCTTTTTCGCGCCTCCAGCATGCGTTCGATGATGGGAGCCAGAATGATTTCCATGGCGAAGCCCATTTTGCCGCCGGGAACGACGATGGAGTTGCGCCGTGACATGAACGAGGCGTCCAGCATGTTCAGCAGGTAGGGGAAGTCGATCTCCAGTTTCTTCGGATCGCGGAAACGGATGACGACAAAACTTTCATCGGGCGTGGGGATGTCGCGCGCGATAAAGGGGTTGGAGGTGTCGACCGTGGGTACGCGCTGGAAGTTGATGTCGGTGCGCGAGAACTGCGGCGTGATGTAGTGCACGTAGTCGTGCATGCGGCGCAAAATGGTGTCGGTCACCGCCTCGGCGGAATAACCCCGCTGGGCGCAATCCCGATGGATTTTCTGGATCCATTCCAGATTGACGATCGGCACCACACCGATCAGCAGATCCACGTACTGGGCCACGTTCACCGAGCCGTCGACGGCGCCGCCGTGCAGCCCCTCGTAGAACAGCAGATCGGTCCCCGGCGGAATGCTCTCCCAGGGGGTGAATTCGCCCGGCTTCTGGCCGAAAGGCTCGGCTTCCTCGTCGCTGTGCAAATAGTAGCGGCGTTCGCAGCTGCCGGTCTCGGCGTAGGTCTTGAACGTCTCGGCCAGCTTGTCGAACAGGTTGGCCTCAGGACCGAAATGGCTGAAATTGCGGTTGCCTTCGTTTTCCGCCCGCGACATAGCCTCCTTCATGGCGACGCGGTCGTAGCGATGGTAGCTGTCGCCCTCGATGACCGCGGGGTTGACCCCTTCACGGCGGAAAATGTGCTCGAAAGCCACTTTGACGGTCGTGGTGCCGGCGCCGGATGATCCCGTAACGGCGATCACAGGGTGTTTCTGGGACATGCCAATCTCCTCAAAACTAAAAACGCAAAAGTGTCGGGCGCCCTACCTGGACGAGGCAGGCACAGCGCCGGAATGCTTGAATTTTGTCGCGCGAACACCGGCAGTTAGAGCGGCGGGCCGGGCGGCGTCCGAAACGGCGTATTGAACCATGTTGGCCGTTGGCCGACAACTTCATTATAACTTTTTGTTTTATATTGGGAAAGACGAGGGCGGTCGGAGGGCGGCTAAGACCGGCGGCGATAAAACAGATCGCTGACCCGATGTCCCAGCCGCTCACCGCGCTGTTCGAATTTGGTTCGCGGGCGTGGCGCTCGCGGGTTCGCGCCAGCCGCATCGGGGGCCAGTTGCGGGCACTGATCGAGCACCTGGCGCATGTGGTGCGCATAGGGCTGCCAGTCGGTCGCCAGATGAAACAGGCCGCCCGGTTTGAGTTTGCGCGCGATCAGCGCGGCGAACTCGGGCTGCACGATGCGTCGTTTATGGTGTTTCTTCTTCGGCCAGGGGTCGGGGAACAGCAGCAGCACCCGCTCCAGGCTGGCGTCGTCCAGGCAATGGTGCAGGATCTCCAGGGCGTCGTGGCAGTAGACGCGGACGTTACCGAGGGCGCCGGCGTCCAGCGCCTGCAACAGCTGGCCGACACCGGGCCGGTGGACTTCGATCCCGATGAAATCCTGCGTGGGTTCGGCGGCGGCCATCGCCGCCAGGCTGCGGCCGTTGCCGAAACCGATTTCCAGGGTCAAGGGCGCGCGGCGCCCGAACACGCTCGTCGGGTCCAGGCGCTGTCCCGGCAACAGTCCGTAGCGCGGCCACAGACGCTCAAGCGCGTTCTGCTGGCCGGGCGTGAGGCGGCCTTCGCGGCGGACAAAGGAGCGGATCCGCCGGGGGAACGGCGCGGGATTAGAAAAAGGTTCCGTCAAGAGGCGAGGACGCGCTGGCAAAGCGCTTTTTCGGAATCCGGCCGGCCAGCCAGGATTCGCGCCCGGCTTCGATGGCCTTTTTCATCGCCGAGGCCATCAGCACCGGTTCGCGCGCGCCCGCGATGGCGGTGTTCATCAGTACGCCGTCGCAGCCCAGTTCCATGGCGATGGCGGCGTCCGAGGCGCAGCCGACGCCGGCGTCGACCAGAATGGGGACCTTGGCGTTTTCGATGATGGTGCGGATATTGTGGGGATTGCGGATCCCCAGGCCCGAGCCGATCGGCGCCGCCAAGGGCATGACCGCGACGCAGCCCATGTCCTCCAGACGCTTGGCGATGATCGGGTCGTCGTTAGTGTAGACCATCACCCGGAAGCCCTCGGCGATCAGCGTGGCCGCCGCCTCCAGGGTCTGGACTATGTCCGGAAACAGGGTTTTCTCATCGCCCAGGACCTCCAGTTTCACCAGCGTATGGCCGTCGAGCAGCTCGCGCGCCAGCCGACAGGTGCGCACCGCCTCTTCGGCGCTGTAGCAACCGGCGGTATTGGGCAGGTAGGTGTAGCGCTGTGGCGGCAGCACATCCAATAGACTGGGTTCATCCTGATGCTGACCGATGTTGGTGCGACGGATGGCGACGGTGACGATCTGCGCGCCGCTGGCCTCCACGGCCAGGCGGGTCTGCTCGAGATCGCGGTACTTGCCGGTGCCGACCAGCAGGCGTGACTGGTAGGCGCTGCCGTCGATGATCAGGTCATCGGAATTCGCCGCGCTGGCGGTGGACATTACGCTGGACATAGGGGCATGCTCCTGTTCACTGGCCGCCGCCGCCAATGGCGCGCACGATCTCGATGCGGTCGCCGGGCTGGAAATAGTGGCTGTCGAAGCGACTGCGCGGCACGATTTCCCGATTCACCTCCATCGCCAGGCGGGTCGACTGCAGGCCCAGGTGGGCGATCAGCGCGCTGGCGCTGAGCCCGTCGGGCAGCTGCTCGGGTTTGCCGTTGATGACAAGTTCCATGGCGCCGCATTCTACCCGAAAAGTTGCATCAGCGTGGATTCCATGCACAAATAACAGGTTATGCACGAGCGCCAGGAAGATCTGATCAATGTCGAGGCGGCGGTGACCCTCGACGGTCTGTTCAATCAGCGCGTCCACCGCAGTCCCCAGGCACCGGCCTATCGCTATTTCGATCGCACCGGGCAAGGCTGGTGCGCTATCAGCTGGCGCGAAACCGCCGACCGGGTCATGCGCTGGCGGGCGGCGCTCGCGGGCGAGGCGCTGGAGGCGGGCGCGCGGGTCGCCATCCAGTTGCGCAACGGGCTCGACTGGGTCTGTTTCGATCAGGCGGCTCTTGCCGAGGGACTGGTGTCGGTGCCGCTGTACCCGGACGATCGTCCCGACAATCTCGCCTATATCCTCAACGACGCCGCCGTACGCCTGCTGCTGGTGCAGAATCTGGCTCAGTGGCGGAAGCTGGCAGCGACACTGGCCGGGAACGAAGGTCTGCAACGCGTGTTGATCCGCGATACGCCCGCCGCCGCCGAGAAGACCGCGGCGCTGGCGGCGGACGCGCGGGTGCGATTCCTGGCCGACTGGCTGCCGGCGCGGGTCTCACCGCGCGCGGCGCGGCGCGGCGATGCCCACGCCCTGGCGAGCATCGTCTATACCTCGGGTACCACCGGGCACCCCAAGGGGGTGATGCTGAGTCATTATAATATGCTCTCGGTGGCGCACGCCGTGCTGGCCTCCATCGAGGTCTATCCGCAGGATCTGTTCCTGTCCTTTCTGCCGCTTTCGCACACCCTCGAGCGCACCGCCGGCTATTACCTGCCGATGATGGCCGGCGCCTGTGTCGCGCACGCGCGTTCGGTGGCCCAACTGGCCGAGGACCTGCAACAGGTCCGGCCCAGCGTGCTGATTGCCGTGCCGCGGGTGTTCGAGCGTATCCACCGCCGCCTGCTCGATCGGCTGGGGTCAGCTTCGCCCGTGGCGCGCGGTCTGTTCCACGCAGCGGTGGTGGCCGGGTGGCACGAGTTTCGGCGCCGGCAGGGCGACGCCGGCTGGCGCCCCGATCAGCTCTATCATCCGCTGCTGCGTAAGCTTGTGGGTGACAAAATCAGCGCCAGGCTGGGCGGCAAGCTGCGCTACGCCGTCAGTGGCGGCGCGCCGCTGCCCCTGTATGTGGCGCGCACCTTCATCGGTCTGGGCGTGGAAATTCTGCAGGGTTACGGCTTGACCGAGACCAGTCCGGTGATCAGCGTGAATCTGCCGGGGCACAATGATCCCGCCAGTGTCGGTCCGCCGTTGCGCGGCATCGAGGCTAGGATTGGCGCAGACAGCGAACTGCTGGTCAAGACGCCCGGTGCCACCCTCGGCTACTGGAACAATCACGCCGCCACCTCGGAGTTGATCGACGCCCAGGGCTGGCTGCACACCGGCGACCAGGCGCGCATCGGCAGCGAAGGCCGGCTTTACATCACCGGCCGTCTCAAGGACATCCTGGTGATGTCCAACGGCGAAAAGATTCCGCCCGCCGACATGGAGACGGCGATCTGCGCCGATCCTTTGTTCGATCAGGCGCTGGTGGTCGGCGAGGGTCGTCCTTGTCTGGGGGCGGTATTGGTGCTCAATCGGGAGCGCTGGTTCGGCTTTGTCAAGGAGCTGGGACTGGATCCGTACCAGTCTCAGGTGCTCCAGGACCCTCGAGTGCACAAAAAGGTACTGGCGCGGGTCAAGGCACAACTGCGCGCGTTTCCCGGCTATGCCCGGGTGCGGTGTCTGGTACTCAGCCTGGAGCCCTGGAGTGTCGACAACGACTTGCTCACGCCGACACTGAAAAAACGGCGGGCCGTCCTGGTGGAAAAATTCGCCGCCGCGATCGACGCGGCCTTTGCCGCTGCCCTGGGGTGAGGCGGCTGTAAGCCCCTTCGACAGACCCGCCGTTCGGCCCCAATCCCTAAGCCGCTGTTCTGCCGTCATTATGCTCAATTTCTTGTAGGATGCAGATGCCTTAGGCTGTCGGACAGATTGACAGTGACAACTGTCTCATAGTGGCAACTAAATGAATTAAAAGATAAAACTATAGTGGAGCGGAATTTGCACAGATTTGGGGATTCCCGCCCCGCAACCCACGGGGCCAGCTTTACGGAGCGCCCCACGCCGTGACACCCACTGCTTTGTTAGCCTCGCTGTCCGCCACCATCTGGTTGGCGCTGAGCAGCTTTTCGGTGCAGGCCGCTTCCGTGGCCTATTTTCTGGATCAGTCGAACGACATGCCGAATGGGGTCAATTATCTCAAGGTCACGGTCAGCGACAGCCTGGCCAATCTCGGCGATATCGACTTCCGCGTCGACGTGCTGACAGCCAACTTTCCTTCGCCCGGTAGCAACTTCGGCATGCAGGCGTTCTCGTTCAACTACGACACCAGCTTTAACGTCACCCCGACCAACATCGTCAATATCGACCCCTCGACCTGGACCATCAGCCAGGATGCGAACGCCGGCGGCGGTTTTGGCAGGTTCGAGTTTCAGCTTTCCGGTACCGGTTCCAGCCGCGCGGAGCTGATGACCTTTTCCATCACCGGCGTCAACGGCGACACGCCGTCGACCTATGCGATGGGATCGACGTTGAATCCGGTGGCGGTGGAGTTCTTCGCCGCGCACGTGGCGGGGTACGACGCCGGCAATGGGGTGACCAGCGCCCAGTTCGCGGGTTCCAAGCCGGTGCCGGTGCCCGCGGCACTCTGGCTGCTAGGCAGCGGCTTGCTGGGTCTGGTGGGGTGGGTGCGCCGCAGAAACTGATTTCAGGGGAGATTCCAGGCAGGAAAAAAGGCGGTCCTCGGACCGCCTTTTTTTGCCCGCTCAGGTCAGCGGTGTCAGGCGTATTTCGACCCGTCGGTTCTGGGCCCGCCCCTCGGCGGTGTCGTTGCTGGCGATCGGCGCGTGCTCTCCCATGCCCTGGGTGACGATGCGCTGCGGCAGCACCCGTTGGCTCTCCAGATAGCGGGCGACACTGCTGGCGCGCGCTTCCGACAGGCGCTGGTTGTACGCGTCCGGGCCGGTGCTGTCGGTGTGGCCGATGACATCGACATAGGTCTTTTCGTATTCGTTGATCACCAGCGCCACGGAGTCCAGTACCGAGTAGAAGCCCGAGGCGATACTGCTGGAGTCGGTGGCGAAAGTGATATTGCTCGGCATGTTCAGGATGATGGAGTCGCCGACGCGGGTGACGCTCACGCCCGTGCCTTGCAGGCGGGCGCGCAGCTTGGCTTCTTCCTTGTCCATGTAATCGCCCACGGCGGCGCCGGTGAGCGCGCCGAGGCCGGCGCCGATCAAAACGCCCTTGCGCTTGCCGCCGCTGAGGATGGCGCCCGCCACGGCACCGCCCAGGGCGCCCACGCCGGCGCCAATGGAGGCGTTGGCGGTTTTACGCTCGCCGGTATAGGGATCGGTGGTCTGGCAGCCGGCCAGGATCAGGACGGCGGCCGTGGACAGGCCGATCAGCCGCAGGCTGGAAGGTCGCCGCCGGGTCATGGAATACAGCATAGGGAGTCCTCATTCAATGTACCCGGTCAGCATACACCAGGTGCCGACCGCTGTGGATGGCGAAGGCGCGCGCCGATGGCCGTTTGTTGCCGCTGCCCGACAGGGCGGGCGCGGATGACGGTTTGAGTCCAGGTTCGCCGGCGAGTTCCCGGGCGGTTCCGGCAGGGGCCCCGGGAGTCAGCGCTGGTCCGGCTCCTGGGCCCGGGCCAGGTCGTCCGGGGTGCCGATGTCGAGAAACGGGTGCTGCGAGACGGCCACGGCTTGCACGTCCATCCCCGCAGTGATGGCGGCGTTCACCAGGTCGCCAATATGCAGCTCGGGCGCGGCCGCCGCCCGGTGTTGGTGGTCGGCCAGAAAGGCGTGCATGAAGTCGCTGAAGCGTGGTGTCCAGAGGGCGACGCCCCAGGTCTGACGCAGGTCGGTCGCCGCCGGTTTGATGAGAATTTCGCGCAAGCGCCGGTGTTCGTCGATGCGGACCATGTCCACCTTCCCGGGTCGGTCGGCCGGAAACAGGCCCAGCACCACGTCGGCCCCGCTGCGCCGCTGGTGCTGCACCAGGGGGGTGAAGACATCGCCGTCGGCGAAGCACATGTCCGGGAACCCGAGCGCCACCAGGCGCCCGCGCACGAAGGGGTAGGCCTGGTCGACGCTGTAAGGCGCGCCCCACGGCCGCCCCATCAGCAGATAGGCCAGGTGCAGGTCGAATCGCGAGCCGTCGCCCAGATGCGCCGGGATATCCCACTTGCCGTCCCGGATCACCAGATAGACCTCGCCGATACCGCCCCGGCGCATGGCTCGCAGCAGGTGTTCGCACACCGCAGTCCGGTCGCCCGGCGCCTGCGGGTGCGCCGCCGCCACCAACTCCTTGCTGCCGCCCAGCCCTTGCAGCCGGGTGGCGCGACCGGCCATGGGCACGACGCCGACGATTTCCGGTTGCTCGACTGGCGCGGACTGTGCTTCACTCACGGGGTTTCATCTTGACCGATTTTCGCCGACCGCGGGCGCCCAGATGGTGACGATGGCAGGCCGGTTTCTGTAGACTGTTGCGCATTGTGACAGATCGCGGGTGTAGTTCAATGGTAGAACTGGAGCTTCCCAAGCTTCAAACGTGGGTTCGATTCCCATCACCCGCTCCAATTCACAGGGATGAAGCATGAAAAAGCTGTTGCGCGTTCTCGCCTGGTTGATCGGCGCCGCGGTGTTGCTGATCGTGATCGCCGCGGTGGTGGTCCCCTTGGTGGTCGATCCCAACGACTACCGGGATGAAATCGCCATGGCGGTGGAGAAGCACACCGGCCGTAAATTGACCATGGAGGGGGACCTGGAACTGTCGGTGTTTCCCTGGCTGGCGGTGGAGATCGGTCCGACCCGGCTGGCCAATGCGCCCGGTTTCTCCGAGCGGCCATTCGCCGCGGTAAAGCGGGTCAGTCTTCGCCTCAAGTTATTGCCCTTGTTGCGCCGTCAGGTGGAAATGGACACGGTGGTGCTCGACGGTCTGCGGCTGTCGCTGGAAACCCGCGCCGACGGCAAGAACAATTGGGCGGATCTGGCGGCCACGCAGGGCGCCGAGCCCGCCGCGCGCGAAACCGATACTGGTAGCCCGGCGGCGCTGGCGGGACTGGCCATCGGCGGCGTAGACATTAGCGACGCGGCGGTGATCTATGACGACAGGCAGACCAAGGCGCAGTATCGCGTTGACGACTTGGAGCTGAAAGTGGGCGCGATCGCACCGGGCGCCACCGTTCCGGTGAGCGGCTCGATGCAGGTGGATGTGGCCGAGCCGGCGGTGAAAGGGCCGGTGAAGCTGGCCGGCCGGGTCACCCTGTCCGATAACAGCGAGCGCCTGACGTTGACGGGGATGCAGTTTGACACCGCTCTCAAGGGCGCGGGCCTGCCCGGCGGCACGCTGGACTCGCAGGTGAACTTCGATGCCGTCGTGGATTTGCAAAACGGCACCCTGGAGGCTCCGGAGTTGGTGGCGCAACTGCCGGATCTGAAGTTGCAGGCGGCCGTCTCCGGCAAACAGCTGTTCACCCAGCCGGCGATCAACGCCGATCTTCGCCTCGCCCCGTTCTCGCCGCGCAAACTGTTGCAGGGGCTGGGCGTTTCGTTGCCCCCGTCGGCCGATGCCAAGGTGCTGGAGAAAGCCGACGCCAGTCTGAAGCTGGCGGCGGGGACCGACAGCGTCCAGATCAACGACCTGCGGGTGAAGCTGGACGAGTCCAACCTCAGTGGGACTGTCGGCGTGAGCCGCTTCGCCAAGCCGATGGTGCGCTTCAAGCTGAACCTGGACGCGATCGATGCCGATCGCTATCTGCCGCCACCCGCCGAGGAGCCGGCGGCACCGGTCACGCCGACCGCCGCGGCCGCCGCCGGCGCCGAGTTGTTCCCGGTGGAGACGCTGCGCAACCTGGACATCGACGGCACCCTGGCGATCGAGCGGCTGAAGATATCGCGCCTGACCAGCCGTGAGATCCTGCTCAAGCTCAGTGGCAAGGGAGGTCAGTTGCGACTGCATCCGGCGCAGGCGAAGCTCTATGGTGGCCGCTACGAGGGCAACCTGGGTCTGGATGTGCGTGGCGCGCAGCCGAAGATCTCGCTCGACGAGAAACTCGTCGACGTCCAGATAGGCCCGCTGTTGAAAGACTATCAGGGCAAGGACACGCTCACCGGCAAGACCCGGGCGCACATCGCGCTCACCACCGGCGGGCAGACCGCCGAGGCGTTGAAGAAGAATCTCAACGGCAATCTCGATTTCGCCTTCACCGATGGCGCGGTCAAGGGCTTCAATCTGGCCGCGTTGATACGGCGCGCCGCCGCGCAGATCAAGGGCGAGCCGCCGCCGGCCGAGGGCGGACCCAACCAGACGGATTTTTCCGAAATGACCGGTACCGCGACGATCGCCGATGGCGTGATCAGCAATCGCGACCTGCTAGCCAAGAGTCCGCTGCTGCGCGTGCAGGGCGAGGGCACGGCCGATCTCATCGGTGAAACCCTGGATTATCTGCTCACCGCGAAAGTGGTCGGCAGCCTGGAGGGCCAGGGCGGCAAGGGCCTCGACGAGATCAAGGGGGTCGCGATTCCGGTCGGTATCAGCGGCGCTTTCGCCAAACCGAAATTTCAGGTACGGCTGGACAAGGTGCTGAAGGAAACGGCCGGCCAAGAGATCAAGCAGAAAATCGAAAAGAAACTGGAGAAGAAATTCGGTGACCAGTTCAAGGGGCTGTTCCAGTAAGCGCGCGCCCCTTACGCTGGTAGTCCTGGGGACGCTGTGGGCCCCGGCGCAGGCCGCGCAGATCACGCTGGCCAGCGCCGAGCGGGAGGGGCAGCGTTATGGTGTCCAGGTAGAGGCGCTGCTGGCCGCTCCCCCGGCCGACGTGCGCCGGCTGCTGACGGACTACTCCCATTTGGGACGGATCAACCCGAGCATCAAGTCCAGCGAAGTGCTGCCCTCCGCGCGGCCCGGCATCGCGCGGGTGCGTATCGTGAGCCAGGTGTGCGTGTGGGTGTATTGCAAGCGGCTGCACCAGGTGCAGGACATGTCCGAGAGCGATGGCGGCGTGCTCGAAGCCACGGTGCTGCCGCAAGCGAGCGATTTCCGCTATGGCCATGCACGCATCGCGCTGCGGGCCGTGCCGGGGGGGACGGCGTTCAGCATGCACGGCGAACTCGAACCGGATTTCTGGATACCCCCTTTTATCGGCCCCTGGTTGATCAAACGCAAACTTCTGGAGGAGGCGCAAGTGACAATCGAACACCTGGAGCGGGTGGCGCCGCGTTCCGCGCACGCTTCCAAGGCCGAGGCCGCACGCCCGCCGGCGACGGAAAATCCGGTCCGATGAGACCGGTTGCCGGGAACGGCCCATGCTGAGCGTGGAAAACGCGCGCATCGGCGTGATCGGCCTGGGTTATGTCGGGCTGCCGTTGGCGGTGGCCTTCGCCAGGCACTTGCCGACCACGGGTTTCGATCGGGACCGGCGGCGTATCGAGCAGCTGCGGGCCGGGTGCGACAGCACGCGGGAGGTCGACGCCGCGGAGTTGGCCGCCGCCGAGCAACTGCGGCTGACGACCGAGCCGGCGGCGCTGGCGCACTGCAATGTCTTCATTCTCAGCGTGCCGACGCCGGTCGATCGCCACCAGCGCCCCGAGATGAGCGCGCTGCGCGCCGCCTGCGCGCTGGCGGGCGAACGGCTGCAACCGGGTGGCCTGGTCATTGTCGAGTCCACCGTCTATCCGGGGGCGACCGAAGAGGTGTGCGTGCCGATTCTGGAGCAACACTCGGGGTTGACGCTGAACCAGGATTTCTTCGTCGGCTACAGTCCGGAGCGCATCAACCCGGGCGATCGCGAGCACCGCTTGGAGACGGTCGTCAAGGTGACCGCCGGGTCGACGCCGGCGGCGGCCGATTTCGTCGATGCGCTGTACCGTCTGGTCACCCGGGCCGGTACCCACAAGGCCGCCAGCATTCGCGTGGCGGAAGCGGCCAAGGTGATCGAGAACACCCAGCGCGATTTGAATATCGCCCTGGTCAACGAGCTGGCGGTGATCTGCAACCGGCTCGGGATAGACACGCTGGAAGTGCTCGAAGCGGCCGCCACCAAGTGGAATTTTCTGCCCTTCCGGCCGGGCCTGGTGGGCGGGCATTGTGTGGGCGTCGACCCCTATTACCTGACCTACAAGGCGCAGGAGCTCGGCCACCATCCGGAAGTGATTCTCGCCGGACGCCGCATCAATGATACCATGGGGCGCTACATCGCCGGCGAGGTCTGCCGGCTGATGAATCGCGCGCAACTGCCCTTGTGCGAGGCGCGGATTCTGGTGTTGGGGCTGGCGTTCAAGGAGAACTGCCCCGATCTGCGTAACAGCGGCGTGGTCGGCCTGATCCGTGCGCTGGAGGACTGGGGCGTCGCGGTCGACGTGTATGACCCCTGGGTCGATCCGCAAGAGGCCGAACGCGAATATGCCATCCGGCCGGTGGACGCGCCCGCCGCGGCGTCTTACGACGCCGTGGTGGTGGCGGTCGCCCACGCGGAGTTCGTGCAGCTCGGGGAGACGGGCATCCGCGCATTCGCCAAACCGGGTGGCGTGCTCTACGATGTCAAGCACGTACTGCCGCGTGCAGCGGTTGACGCGCGCCTGTGACGATTCACTATTAGGGAGCGATATGAAAGTTCTGATTACCGGCGCCGCGGGTTTCATCGGCAGCGCCCTGGCGTTGCGCCTGCTGGAACGGGGCGATACCGTCATCGGCATCGACAACCTCAACGACTATTATGACCCCTCGCTGAAGGAAGCGCGGCTGGCGCGTACGCTGGAGTATGCCGCCTTCACCGATATCCGCATCGACCTGGAAGACCGCGAGGGGATGGCTGAGTTGTTTTCCACCCACCGCCCGGAGCGGGTGGTGAACCTGGCCGCCCAGGCCGGGGTGCGTTATTCGCTGGAAAACCCCAACGCCTATGTCGACACCAACCTCGTCGGCTTCATGCATATCCTTGAAGGCTGCCGACACAGCGGGGTCGAACACCTGGTCTACGCCTCCAGCAGCTCGGTCTATGGCTCCAACACCAAGATGCCGTTTTCCGTGCACGACAATGTCGACCATCCGGTGAGCATCTATGCCGCCACCAAGAAGGCCAACGAGCTGATGGCGCACACCTACAGCCACTTGTATCGGCTGCCGGTCACCGGTCTGCGCTTCTTTACCGTGTACGGCCCCTGGGGCCGGCCGGACATGGCGCTGTTCAAGTTCACCCAGAAGATTCTTGCCGGCGAGCCGATCGATGTCTTCAACTACGGCAAGCACCGGCGCGATTTCACCTACATCGACGATATCGTCGAAGGCGTGATCCGCACGCTCGATCGCATCCCCCAGCCCAACCCCGACTGGTCCGGCGACAACCCCGACTCGGCCAGCAGTACCGCGCCCTATGCCCTATATAACATCGGCAACAACCAGCCGGTGGAGCTGATGCGCTACATCGAGGTGTTGGAGGACTGCCTGGGCAGGAAGGCCGAGAAGAACCTGTTGCCGCTGCAGCCAGGCGACGTGCCCGACACCTATGCCGACGTGCAGGATCTGGTGCGCGACGTCGGCTACAAGCCGGATACGCCGATCGAAAAAGGCGTGGCGAACTTCGTCGCCTGGTATCGGGAGTATTTCGGCGTTTGAGTCGGGCCGGGCGCATGACAGGCGACAACTTCTCGCGCCGGGTACTGGCGTGGTTCGAGCGACACGGCCGCAAGCATCTGCCCTGGCAGCAACAGGTCACGCCCTATCGGGTCTGGGTGTCGGAAATCATGCTGCAGCAGACCCAGGTGCAGACGGTCATCCCTTACTATGAGCGCTTCCTGCAGCGCTTTCCCGACCTGCAGGCCCTGGCCGACGCGCCGCTCGACGACGTGCTGCACCATTGGTCCGGGCTGGGCTACTACGCTCGCGCGCGCAACCTGCACCAGGCCGCCCGTGTGGTGCGCGATCAACACCAGGGCGAGTTTCCCCGCGAGTTCGACGCCGTCTGTCAGCTGCCCGGCATCGGGCGCTCGACCGCCGGCGCCATTCTTTCGCTGGCCTGCCAGCAGCGTTTCGCCATTCTGGACGGGAACGTCAAGCGGGTGCTGGCGCGCTTTTACGCCGTCGAAGGTTGGCCGGGCAAGAGCGCGGTGCTGAAACAGCTTTGGGAGCTGTCCGAAGCCGTGACGTCTGACGAGCGCGTGGCCGAGTTCAACCAGGCGATGATGGACCTGGGCGCCACCGTCTGTACCCGGGGCAGGCCGGACTGCGCCCGCTGCCCGTTGAGCGACGCTTGCCGCGCCCACGCCGCCGGCACCCAGGCGCGCTATCCGCAGCCCAAGCCGCGCGCGCGTCTGCCCCAGCGGGAAACCCACATGCTGCTGCTGGTGGACGGCCAGGCCGCCTACCTCGAACGCCGGCCGGCCCAGGGCATCTGGGGCGGGTTGTGGAGCTTTCCCGAGTTCGACAGCCGGGAGGCCTTGCTGGCCTGGTGCGACGCGCGCGCGCTGGACACCGCCGGGATCGAAACCCAGCCGCCACTGGGCCACACCTTCAGTCATTTCCACCTGACCATCACCCCCCATCGGCTGGCGCTGAAAAACCCCGGGTTTTCCGTGATGGAAGGCTCCGGCCGGTGGTATACACTGGGGCGCGCCGAGGCCGTGGGCCTGGCCGCACCGGTACAGCGCCTGCTCGGGCGCCTGCAACGAACGACGAACGAGGACAATCAGCATGGCGCGAATGGTCAACTGCGTGAAACTGGGCAAAGAAGCCGAAGGGCTTGATCGGCCGACCTACCCCGGCGAGCTGGGCAAGCGGATCTTCGACTCGGTCTCGAAAGAGGCCTGGCAGCAGTGGATGGGGCAGCAGACCATGCTCATCAACGAATACCGCCTCTCGCCCATGGACCCCAAGGCGCGCGAGTTTCTCGAAGAACAGATGGAGAAATTCTTTTTCGGCGAAGGCGCCGAAACCCCCGCCGGTTACGTACCGCCGGCGAAATAACCGGCGCCGTTCCCTAAGCGCCCGTTTTTGCGTAAAAAACCGCCCGCGCGCTTGACTGCGCCCGAGACACCCGGTTTAATACGCGCTCCTTCCCGCAGGCCAGGTAGCTCAGTTGGTAGAGCAGGGGACTGAAAATCCCCGTGTCGGCAGTTCGATTCTGTCCCTGGCCACCATACTTATCAACAAGATAAAAGTTTTCTTCTGTTAATCCCTGTGTCACTCGGTACACTTTCGGTACACCTACGTACAGGAAGACGTTGTGGCAACAATTACAAGGACCCCTTCTAGCACATGGAAGGCCGTCATCCGCAAGCGCGGCTGGCCGACCACAGTTAAAACCTTCCGCACCAAACGCGATGCCGAAGACTGGGCGCGGCGCACCGAAGATGACATGGTGCGCGGCGTGTACATCGATCGCGCGGGGTCGGATCGTATCCTGCTCAGGAAAGCGCTGGACCGCTACCTAAGTGAGGTGTCCTCCACCAAGCGCGAGAGCACGGCTTATGCCGAACAGCATAAGGCCAAAGCCCTGAAGGCCAAACTGGGGGCCTACAGCCTGGCCGCCATCACTCCAGATCTGGTCGCCGAGTACCGCGACGAACGGCTGGAGGCAGGCAAATCGCCCAGCACGGTGCGGCTGGAGCTGTCCCTGCTGTCGCACCTGTTCACCATCGCCATCAAGGAATGGCGCATCGGACTCTTCTACAACCCCGTCGGAAACATCCGCAAACCGGCGCCGGCCAAGGGACGCGACCGTCGCCTGACGGTGGAAGAGGAAAAAAGGCTCCTCAAAGCGTGTGACAAACACTCCAACCCGATGCTCGGCTGGATCGCGCGTATTGCGCTCTACACCGGCATGCGCACTGGCGAGATCAAATCACTGACACGCCGGCAGGTGAACCTGCAAAAGCGCACCGTGCACCTGAGTGAGACCAAAAACGGTTGCGCCCGCACTGCGCCCCTCACCCGCCAAGCTGCCGATGTCTTTCGCGCAGCACTGGCTCATGCTGTGCGCCCCATGAAAACCGAGCTGATCTTCTGGGGAGAACCCGGTCGCGACGGAAACCGCCGACCCTATGAGTTTCGACCCGCTTGGCACCGCACACTGAGGGAGGCCAGTATCAAGGGGCTGCGCTTTCATGATCTCCGTCACGAAGCTGTTTCCCGTTTGGCCGAGGCCGGCCTCGGCGATCAGGAAGTCGCTGCTATCTCAGGCCACAAGTCCATGCAGATGCTGAAGCGTTACACTCATCTGCGAGCCGAGGACCTGGTCGAGCGGCTGGATCAGCTGATGGGGCGGTAACCTCAAGAAGCGGACCTGAAGGGGTAGTTTGCCTCGCCAGTTTTAAGCTATCCAGTGGAGTTATCTAAAGAAAAAACCCCGCACTTTGGTGATTGGATTTTCTATAGTCAGCGCTTGATGCGCTAGGCAGTCTCGTGTCTCGACATCCAACCCTAGGAGATCACGGATGATGCAAGACATCGAAAGCCCCAGCATAGGCGCGTTTGAAAGCCAAATCACCGAGCGTTATGGTCTGTTGCTGTCACAGACCCAACTCGCCGAACTGCTCGGCCGCACCACCGGCGGTCTGCGTTACAGTCTGAGTTACCCGAGCGACCCGCAGACCCGCGCATTGAAGGCCTGTGGACGCAAGATCGGCCGGCGCGTCTACTACCCGGCCAACGAGGTCGCCCGGATCATCATCGGCACCGGCAATACATGAGCAATACCATCGTTCGCGCGCCCCGGCGCTATCGGTTCGTCATTATTGATCAGCGTGCCATCGAGGACACCCGCCTGTCCTGGGCAGCCCGGGGCCTGCTCGGCTACCTGCTGTCCCGCCCGGACGACTGGAAGGTGCTGGTCAACGATCTGCGCAAACGTGGCGACCTGGGGCGCGACGGGGTCTATCGCTTGCTTCGGGAACTCCGGGATGCGGGCTATGTGCGATTCATACGCTCGCGTGACCAGCATGGCCGCATCCGCGGCGGTACCTACCTTGTCCAGGAAATCGTCAGTTCACCACATCCGGATTTGCCGGATACGGTTGAGCCGGAACTGGCTGCACCGGGTCCGGTCGACCCGCGTGCATTACCTAATACTGAGGAAGACCTAAGAGAAACGACGACAACTACTACACCGACTCATACCAAAGGGGGCTGTAGTGCGAAAAACGGCAGCCTCGAATTTGCCGCCTGGGTGCCGGAGGAACTGAGAGCACGAGCCTTGGACAAGGTCGCCCGACTCGATGCAGTTGCAGCGCAGCTCGTTATCGACGAATGGGCCGGCATCATGGCCAGCGGTCGTATCGAAACCTCGCCACTCGGGTACCTGCATGCGCTGGTCAGTCGCTTCGAGTCCGGTGAATTCCGGTTGCAATATGCCGGCGAGGTTGCGCAGATGCGGCTCTCGGGAACTGTTCCCACGTGGAACACATGACTGACTTTAGGATCGTGACGTAAGTGGCTGAATGTCGGTAGCGGCGATGGATCCTCCCGCGTGTGCGCCGTGTTCGAATTTCGACACCCGCTGCGCTGCTCACACGTGGAGCACACCATTAACTTTAAGATCGCGATGTAACTGATTGAGCCTTGGTTCGCCCGAAGGCTGTCCGAACGCTGCGCCTGCAGCCGGTGTGACAGGCCAACGCCTGGCGCAGCGGAAGCACGCGTCGACACGAGGTTCGGCCAGCGAATCGGCGATCCCTGTCGCGACAGCACGCCAGAGACTGATGACCCAGTGCGAACGGCCGTGTCACTACCCAAGCGCAGCGCGGTAGTGACGCGGCCGCATTCAGGGTCCAAGTGCGCAAGATGCGGGAAAGATTCTAAGCCACGACCGAATGCCACCGAAATGATGACGTCGCCTGCTAAACAAATTTAGCAGCCTTGGGAATGACAAACCGCGTGTGGCGTGTCTATACTGCCAGCACATCATCGGTTTTATCCGCGGCCACTGCGGCAAAGTGGCAAGCAAGGCACCCTTCGGACCGTGTAACGGTGCATCGGCGCAAGCTGCGGTCCATCTTCCACAACGGACAGCTCCTTCGGGGGCGTCCATCTTCACAGGCATCCGCCTGTTTCAACTCACGAGCCTCGTGCCCGACGGTCGCCTCTGGCCATCGTTTTGCCGTGCTCATTTTCCAATTAACGCGGATTCTATCCGCTGACTTTAAAGGAGGTGTAACCACACTCAAGTACCGCCCGTTTCGGGCACGTTGGATTGCGCAGGGCCACTTCTCAACTGAGGACGTCCCGCGTTGCCTCTGACCAGGCATTGTCAGGTCGACCGGGGTTGTGCCCCATGACCGTTCCGCGCGCCCTGAGCGTTGTTGCAAATAACGCGAGGAAGTGCCCTTGGGGTGCTAGCGGACCTGTCAGCTCCGGCTGCCAGGTGGTCAGCAACACTAACCTGAAAGGAGAACACGAATGAGGGACCTGAACTACCAACTCAAACAACTGTGCCGCCAGTGCCGGGAGGGGAGCTATGCCACCCAGTCCAACCGGGAGCACCTGCTGACACTGGCGGCCAACGAACTCCATGCCCTCGGCTATCGGGGGATGACGGCGCGCTCCCTGAAACCAAAACACATAGAGGCCCTGGTCAAACACTGGTTCGCCGAAGGGCTCTCCATCGGGACCATCAAGAACCGCATGGCCGCGCTCCGCTGGTGGGCCAGGAAGGTCGACAAACAGAACGTCGTTGCCCGATCGAATGAGCACTACGGCATCCCGGACCGGCGCTTCGTGACCAACGAATCGAAGGCGAAGACAGTGACCCGCGAACAGCTGGACAAGGTCCGCGACGAACACGTGCGCATGAGCCTGGAACTGCAGCAGGCTTTTGGCTTGCGCCGGGAGGAGGCCATGAAGTTCCAGCCGAGCTTCGCCGACCGGGGCGACCACCTGATGCTCAAGGCGAGCTGGACGAAGGGTGGCCGGGAACGGACCATCCCGGTCCGGACCGAGGAACAGCGTGATCTACTGATCCGCGCCCGTAATCTGGCCGGTTTCGGTTCGCTCATCCCCAGCAACCGCAACTACGTCCATCAGCTCCGAGTCTATGAGGGCAATACCTGCCGGGCCGGGCTCTCCAAGATGCACGGCCTGCGGCATGCCTACGCCCAGAACCGCTACGAGGAGCTGACCGGGTGGAAGGCGCCGGCCGCCGGCGGACCCGATAGAAAGTCACTGACACCGGAGCAGCGCGAGGTCGACCGCGAGGCGCGGCTGACTATCAGCCGCGAGCTCGGCCACGAGCGCGAAGCCGTCACGGCGGCCTACCTGGGCCGCTGAGTCCGGGGTGTCGCCAAGGCTTGGGTTGATTACTCCAGGCTGGACACCAGACCTAAGCGAGACCGATCCGCGCCGCTACGGGTCGAACGTGCTCCGCAGCGAACCGAGCGGCCGCGGTGGCACCGCGCTCAGCAGCTTTGCCACCGACAGATCGAAGGCGCGCGCGATCTTGTCCGCCGTGCCGATCGAGGTGTTGATCTCCGCACGTTCGATCGCGCCGATCAAGGTGCGATTCAACCCCGCCGCCAATCCGAGCGCCTCCTGGGACCAGCGCCGCAGCATGCGCAGATAGCGGATATTGCTCCCCAGCACCTTGCAGATTTCTGGAATCGGATGACTGGCGTCATAGGTTGATGCCGGTTCGTGGACCCAGCAATCAGGGGAAAAAGTGTCCGCCGAATAATCGGCGTAGCGATACGCGTGTGCGGGCATGGGTGTGCCTCCTGTCAGCAAGTCAAACAGTGGCCCACAAAAAGCGGCCCCGGTCCGTTGCCGGACTCGGGGCCGCCTGGAATACCCACGCCACCGGGACATGCGGATGCAGGCCCGGTGTATACTGGACGCAGCCTCGAGTCTTGCTCTGTTCAAGCTCGGGGTTAGTCGTTCCGGGGGTGTTGCTGCACCTTCGGGACGACGCTTTTCATGAGATCAAACGAACTATCAGTGTGGCGCCCGAAAAAGTCAAGCTGTGCTCTATATATGTTACAAGATCGTAGCGCGCCCGTCTGGGCTGCCGTCTGTGGCCTTCCGGCATAGGGATAACGAACATGCGTAAGAAACTGATATACCTAACAGGTGCTCCTGCCACTGGCAAATCCTCGGTGGGGCGACGGCTAGCGCAACATCGAGATGATATCGAGTTCATATCTTACAGCACAGAATTGGTTGCCTATATTAATAGCAAGAGACAAGATTCCAAATTGAATGACACGAAAATTCGTGAGCTGTCCTCTCTTGCCGTCACTCCAGAAGACATCGAGGAAGTAGATACTGAGCTAGTTGGGCGATGTCGTGCAGAGAACAGGCGAAAGCATATTCTTATTGATAGTCATCCGGTAACGAAAGAGGCCTACGGTTTCAGAGTAACGGGCTTCCGGCTAGATGTTCTTCAGGCACTATCACCAGATTTGATCCTTTGTTTGTATGCGTCACCTGGCGTTATCAGTCAAAGAATACGAGCGGACTCTGGCGGGAGACCGCTTCCGGAGGCATTTGAACTCGAAATGCATAACCAAACGCAGGCAAGCCTAGCTGCAAGCTACGGTATAATTGTCGGATGCCCCGTATACTTAATCGATAGCAGCAGGACGCTGGATATCGTAATTCAAGCCGTGCTCGAACGTTGCAAGTTAGATTCGCAATAAGATATGTTCCATTTATTGCGTGAAGCTGCCGCCAATAGCGTACTACAGCGCAGTTGTCTACATTGGTATCGATAGCTGCGGCAAGGAAGCTGCGACGCTCGGATGGTATGAAATATTATTTTTTATCCGATCAATCTCATGTTTCCAGGCAACGACATCACCGACGTGCGCAGCAGCAAATGCTCGGTTGATGTCGTTATAGCTGATTTCGATAGCCTTCGCTAGGCGAACCTGTCCCTCACCACAAAGATTCGCCTGGAACCCTACTTCATATGGCTTTTCTTCCCCTGTATAGACTTCATCGCGCGCTACTACTGATGTGACTTGTGAGAAACCAACGGGTTTCCCAGTTCTCAAATTGCGCAATTCGGCAGCGTTTAGCGTATTTCCCCGGTATTGGGTTAGCGATTCAGAGCTTGAGCAGATCAACGCGTGATGCGAGCGTTTTCGGCGGTCAGTTTCGGTGTGCCCTCTGCTTGTCAAAAGCGAATAACGAGGCAGCATGTGCTCTGACCCGTTTCGATCATAGTAAGTAAGCCAAAGTAGTAAATTGTTTGGGGACTTATCTATTGCTTTCGGCTTGGCCCTCATGGCCGTAAAAACAACAACAGGATTGGCAACCGTACTTATGAGCTCGGTCATACTTTCACCTAAAGGAGTGCCTACCCCCCAAGTGAAGGTACCACCGTTCGCTTTGCGCTCCACCTCTTTCCTTCGAAGAATCGCTTCAAGATCTTCGCCAGACTCAGCGCCCATTTTGCTCCAGCAAAATACACGCGGAATACCGTCGTGGTGCATAGCCTTGCCCCTAGCGAGATATGCAAATATGCATTATTATAGTCAATAAATGCAGAAAGTGCAAAGGCCAATTTTAGATATCGTAAAGGATCTTCGGGCGCACTATAGCGCGGCTGGAGTGTCGCAAACGGCTTATTCAGAGGCGTCAGGCGTACACCAGTCCACGGTTTGCCGAATGCTTGCGCCAAATTATCAACCGAGAAGGCTCTCGCAGGGCCTTCGTAAACTATGCGAGTATGCAGAGATAGAGATCTATATGCATTCCCCCGTTGATCCAAGAAACAGTAAAGATCTAATGGATGCATTAGAATATGTTTGGGACGGGACGGAGCGGCATTCGAAGGCGTTGGCCAGAGTAATAAGAGATCTCGGCAAGCTGTCGTCATGCTAGGTTGTTCAACAAGGGATAGCTAAGGAGGACGAAATGGTGCGCAAGAATGATCCAAGCGACATCTTCAGGCTATTAGATAGCGTCGGCCTCTCTAAGTCGTACGTTAGCTCCCTGCTTCCCGGCTGGTGGGATGACCAGGCGGCCAGCAATACAGCGGGGCTGTCGGAATTTAAGTTACTGTTGTCTCGGAACCTTGGGGTTGATATTGAAGGGCTGTCGGCTGATGAGCCGGAACTCAAGTTTAGACTGCCCCACGTTCGACGACTAAAGAGAAGTGTCAAATATGACGAGACTCAGCTAACTCCCGCTGTGTCGATCAGTCTTTCTGCAGCTAGGATGGCTATTGCAGCATGTACAAAGGAATACCGCCCCCTCCCGTCTGCGATGGAACTACGAAAGGTAATTTTCGATGCTTACAAAGCAAAATACGTATCTCTGCGAGCACTGATACGCACATGCTGGGATCATGGGATTCCTGTTATACATGTCTCCGGCTTCCCGGACGGGATGCCAAAAATGGACGGGATGGTTGTCTCGATCAAGGAGAGACCGGCCATTGTTCTCGCCAAACAGACGCAATTCCAAGCTTGGATGGCCTTCATATTGGCCCACGAGATGGGGCATCTGAGTAATGGTCATTGCTCAAATGGGGAGATGTTGGTTGATGAGTCGCTTGATGAGACCTCACTAAAAGAGGGCGAAGGTGACAAGGAAGAGAGGGAAGCCGACCAGTATGCATTGGTGCTGTTGGCAGGAGACGAAGAGCTCGCGATTGACTTTCCCGGCACAATGAAGCCTAAGGAAATTTCGCGTTACGCAATGGATTATCATCGACAACATCGAGTCGATGCTGGGCATGTTATCCTGAATTATGCATATCGCTCTGGTGAATGGCAAAGATCCATAGCGGCCCTGAAAGTCCTTGATGACAAGAAGAGGGCTATCCCGGATATTGTGCAGGCTATGATGCATGAACTTGATCCCCAGCGTCTGTCGGATACGTCTTTAGCATTCCTTTTCAAGATGTGTGGCGTAAAAGCAGAAGCGGCATAACCCGCAATGCAAAAAAGTCTCGTTGACAACGATGTCGCACTGAAGCTCTCGCAGTATTTTCTTATAGACGAGTTTTTTCAGGTGTCTGGAGGACCAGAAAGTGTCTATATCTTACCGACGCTAAAGTTTCGCTTCCATTTGGGTGATGACCAAAAGGCGCTCAAATACACTAGGGGAGAAACGGAACTAGACACGCTGCGAGCGTTTGTGTCGAGCGTAAATGAGATAGACACTGAACCCTCCAACGCCCTGCTTTCCGAATTTACTGACATAGATGAAATTGACTCCGGCGAGGCTGTGTTATTCGCGCTCACGGCTAGTGACGATAATTCGTTGACGGTAACGGGTGATAAGCGCGCATTAATCGCACTGGCGGGATTGGGTATTGCAAAAGGTGTTTCTGGGCGACTGAGCGGACGGCTTAAATGCTTGGAACAAGCAGTTGCGGAAATGCTAATTGCCTGCCATCAATCTGAGGTTATCGAAAAAGTTGCTGGGAAAGGATGGGACAGATCGCTACGTGCGTGCTTCTCGTCTCGAGAACCACAAGTGATCCTGGAAGGGCTCAACAGCTACTACCGCGATCTTAACAGAAACTGTGGTTATTTGCTGGCACCCTTCCCGCCATCAGGTTAGCTATTTCAAGAACACTGCATATGGTGCCATAAGTGGCGCATAAAGGCCGATATGCTTTATATCACCTGGGTCAGGTTCTTCCCGAGACTCGACAATCTCAAAACAGCCCTTATCGACGCGGCCTTTGATATATTCGTTTCCAAGGCGCCCCCTTGATGGCCCGACTGCAACAAGCGCCTGCCTCAAGTTGAAGTCAAATTCATCTTCCGTCAGACCTCCTATGACCATGGCATAACGAGAACCCCGTACTTTGATGCCATCTGGTACAGGATACCAGGAGACTCCGTCATCAGAGTATTCTTGCGCCAACTCAGGTTCGGCATAATGCTTGGAGTTCATCTCGTGCATGACAAGGTGTACATGCTTGCCTTCCGCCTCGAAACTCCTGGCGAAAGGTTGAACTAGCTTTGTGGGATGGCAGGTATTCCCTCCATACCCCCAGAATATCATTTTCGCCTTGGCATATTCGTCCTGTTTGCGCTTGATTATGTCTTCCAGGCTTTCACGTGCGTGAATGCCAACCTTCATGAAGATCACGCCTTCCCCAGGCATAATAAGGTCGTTCATTGCCTACTCCAGTTTTACGAGTTCGTAAGAGTCATCCGTAGCTTTGCCATAGTTAAGGTCGGATAGCTCTCGTACATAATGAATCGTCAACGGATTGTTGCGACCGTAAAAGTTATTTAGCCTTTCTGTAGAAAGGCGTTCCGATGAGCCTGGTGCCATATTGGTGTCGTGGCGGCGAAATAAACACGTGCACGAGCGTAGGTCCGGCGCGTCATCTAAATGGTATAGATGGAGTTGCGGTACCATTTCAGCCACAAGAAACCCCATGTCGGCTGCGCGGCGCTGACTTGCGCCGATGACTTCCTGAGTCCACGGTAGCGATGGGTCGTCTGCTATGACGATTGCGCCTTCGGATTCGTTTTCGGTCGCTTCAATTCCACGTTCTAAGAATACAAAAACACTCTCACCGCCGTTACTAGCCCCCCAGGGTGGATTGGTGTAGAACGCATCAAACTTGCCAAACATTCCATCGGGTAAAGGATCAACAACGTTATAAAGATGTGCCGACATCTTGTCTGAGAACCCATATTTTTCAGCAAAGCGGATTACGGAGTTTACAATCCGCTCGTCAAAATCCAGCAAAGTGATGCTATTGGGGCAGGAGTTAAATATTCCCTGCGAGCCGAGATGCATAACGGATAGCCCGATCGCGTCACCGTCTCCGATGAATACTATGTTCTTGTTGTTGAATCGCTCAGCGATATAGTGAGCTTGAATGACCATGTCAGCGACCTTCATGTAAATTTGGTCAAATTCACGTAAAGGTCTTGGTCGGTTAACAACAACGTCAGAAATAGCGTTTAGAGCTTCGCGTAGATCAAATTCCCTAGACATCTTGCTCCTTGTAATCGCTAAAGACCATATAAATTATATGCTTAAGGAGGGTACCGAATAACGCTTTCCCATACAACTGATAGTTCCGCAGGTCCGAGGCCATCCTTTCGTTGGCGGAACGCTACGAAGTAATCCTAGTTTGCTGGGCGCGTTTGGCTAGTAGTGAGAGTCCCTAGCACAAGCGTGGTAACTGACTGATTATTTTGGTTCTTAACAAGTGCAGAGAATCGCCCGAGCCCCCACCAGACCTATTTCATGGTCTACAGAGTCTCGCGCGCCACTTTAAGTGGCGCAATTATTGAAATACGCCACTTAAATGCTAATATTGTGGCGCAATAAGCGTATCGCGCCACAACGAGGACTAGATGCCCAAGCAGGTTCCCCAGGCCGAGCTCGATGCTGTGCTCCAGGCGGTTGCCAGATATCCAGATGGGGTATCTATTGAGGAGCTCAGTGGTGCGCTGGAAATCAATCTTCCGCGCCGCACCCTGCAGCGCCGACTGGCGTCGCTGGTCGAGAGAAATTTACTGGCCATTGAGAGGCGTGGTCGGGGCAGCCGCTATCGGCTGCCAGCAATAGAAATCGAAGTTCAACCTTCGCCTGGGGGCCTCGCGGTTACGGGGCGCCCAGCTCAAACCGAAGCTTACATACCCGTTTCCCGAGAGGGAGATATCATCAAACAGGCTGTCCGTGCGCCGATTCAGGAGCGTCATCCGGTGGGATACAACCGGGCGTTCCTCGATGATTACCGACCCAACGATACCTTCTACCTTCCGCCGGATGCCCGGGAGCGACTCCTGGAGTGTGGGCGTTCGCCGGATGGGGAGCGCCCGGCCGGGACCTACGCACGGCAGATCTTCAATCGCTTGCTGATTGATCTTTCCTGGAACTCCAGCCGTCTGGAGGGTAACACCTATTCGCTACTCGAAACGGAGCGCCTGCTGGAGCTGGGGGAGGTAGCTGAGGGCAAAGATGCGCTGGAAGCACAGATGATATTGAACCACAAGGCCGCGATCGAGTTGTTGGTCGAACAGGCCGAGGAGGTGGGTTTCAATCGCTACACCATTCTTAATCTGCACGCTTTGCTTTCGGACAACCTGCTCGGTAATCCGCAAGCCTGCGGGCGCCTGCGGACTATCGGTGTTGGAATCAGCGGGACGGTATACCATCCGTTAGAGGTACCCCAGCTTATCGAAGAATGCTTCCAGCAGGTTCTTGATACCGCGGCGGCCATTAAAGATCCGTTCGAGCAGGCCTTTTTCGTGATGGTGCATCTTCCTTATTTGCAGCCGTTTGAAGATGTCAACAAGCGCGTTTCCCGGTTGGCCTCGAATTTGCCGCTGGTTCGGTTGAACCTGTGTCCGCTATCATTCGTGGATGTGCCTGAACGCGCCTATGTTGACGGTATTCTCGGAGTGTATGAACTCAATCGCGTCGACTTGCTGCGCGATGTATTCATCTGGGCGTATGAGCGTTCATGTGCGCGCTATTCGGCAGTACGTCGTTCGCTGGGGGAGCCAGATGCCTTCCGGCTTCGTCACCGCGCACTCATGGCGGAAGCAGTATCCGAAATCGTCCGCAACCGTATGGACAAAAAGACCGCTACCGCATTCATACGGCGACGCGCTACAGAAAATGTGTCGTCAGAGGACCAGGCGCGTTTCGTCGAGGTCGTGGAAACCGAGCTTATGAATCTTCATGAAGGAAACATCGCACGATACCGCTTGAGGCCGTCTGAATACCAGGGGTGGAGAGAAATCTGGCACTAACCCACTATCTATTCTTGCTGCGAGATAACAGGCATGGAGAATGCCCGTATTGGGTGTAGTCATGCTCAATATGGGCATCTCGGATTGCCGGATTGAGGGTATTTGGACAGCCGACCAGTTGTTGGTGTGTTTTTCGACAGTCATAAAGGATTTTCGACCATTATCTCCGTTTGTCAACATGGAGAGGGTCCGCAAGATGTCCGGCGCAACCTTCGCAGGTGACGAATGCAGCTGATCCGATGCACCATGAAACTCCAGAAGGAAATGGGCCTGAAGCATTCCGACCTGTCTACTGAGGAATCGCACTTCTCGTACCTCGGTCCCTGGCACGCCAACCTGATTTACATGAACCGGCGCAAGTGCGTCTTGTTTGCCAACGACAAAACGCTGTTCAATTTCATTGTGCCGGATGTCTCGAGAGCAACGATTAGAGAGCTCGATAGATTGTTCAGGAGTTACCTGAGTTGCGTCCTTGCAGATGAAGGCCTATCCGAGGCCGATCGGGCCAGGATACTTTCAGAGTACGACCAGATCGGATTTGCGAATACCAACAGCAAGAGCGTGCTCGGTTCGATGAACGACCTGGCGTTTCATTACATGCACAACATCCTGGAAGCGGGCGGCGTGCACAGTCCTGCGGTGCCAGGGATCATCCGCCAACTCAATCGTATGCCGATGAGTGCAATCAAGGAGGTGTTCCCGATAGAGGCGTTGAAGGCGAGGTGTCAAAACGAAGTCCACTAAGCGGCTGCTCCACGCTTTCGAAATATCATAAACAATTCTTATCGCCAATCCTCGGTACACTAGCGGTACACTGCCGAATGCTCCCCATCTGCGGCAACCTCGGTTAACCTATTGAATCAAGACAATTTACGCAAACTGTACCGAAGAACCCCTGTTCCAAGACAATCAGTAACTTATTGATTTTACAGCCCCTGAAAATCCCCGTGTCGGCAGTTCGATTCTGTCCCTGGCCACCATTTAATCAACTAGGCCAGCCGGCTCCACTTCCATCTGTATTCGCCACGGAAGACCAGTGGCATCGTGGCCAGACATTCATCGATCCAGTTGGAGCGGTGACCCCGTTACCGTCTTCGATAACCAGCCTGATTCGAGTCGGTCAATACCTGGCCGACGCCGCAACCATCGAAAGCATCGCGCATCGCAACGAGGTTGGCGGGTGGTTTGACCGTCAGTAACTCTGTTACCGAAAGGCCGAATGTCTGCCCAATTTTCTCCGCCGTGCAAAGAGCTGCGAGTACAGGTGCTAAATGGAGTAATTTTCGATCTACTCGACTCATTTGGTAAATACTTCGATGTTAATGCGCGCTTTTCGATAAAGAAACTATCTATTATTCGATATTGATGCTAAATTTCGATTAATTTTCGATCTCTGTGATAGATTTTCGATCTATGCGGCTAGAATTGGAATCGCCTGCCAGTTTTCAGGACAAGCTCGTTCCGAAGGGGGCGAAGCTTGCCGGTTGGGCGGCGCTTGTTCATGCGCTCGGTCTTCAGGCGCCGGTCAGGCACCCCAGCTGTGTTTCGCAGAAACACGTTCTGGGTAGCCAGCGAGAGGAAGGTGGTTTCCGTCTCTTCGACAAGCGCTACCAGCCCGGCGACCAGCTTGCCGATCATCTGACCTTTGCCCTGCGCCACGAAACTATCGACCTGCTGATATTGAAGCGCGCTTTTGAGGCGGTGCCTAAAGCCGCCCTGGAAGCTTACGTCCGATCCACGCCAACGGGCGCGCAGACGCGTCGCACTTGGTTTTTCTTTGAACTGCTGACCGGGCAGACACTGGACGTTGATGATGTGCCGAATGTCAAGGCCGTCGAGGCGCTGGACGCCAAAGTGTATTTCACCGGAAAGGCTACACTCTCCAGGCGTCACAAAGTTCGGGATAACCTGCTCGGTAGCGGTGAGTGGTGTCCCGTCATACGCAGAACGCAACAGCTTGAAGCGTTCACTGCGCTGGGGCTGGCGGAACGCGCTGCGGAAACCATCGGACGCACCGGGCAACACCTGGTCTCACGCGCCGCCAGTTTCCTGCTGCTGGCGGACAGTCGTGCAAGTTTCGAGATCGAAGGCGAGCATGCACCGCGTAACCGACTGGAACGGTGGGGGCGGGCGGTGCTGCAGGCCGGCAATAACGCGCTCACGCTTGATGAGATCATTCGTCTTCACGGCGTCCTGATTGAGGACAAACGGTTTGTCTTTCCGGGGCTGCGGCCCGACGGAGTATTCCTTGGCGAGCGCGATCATCTCGGTGATCCCTTGCCCGAATTTATTGGCGCCCGACCTCAGGATCTAGAGGACCTCTGTGCAGGTTTGCTCGCCGCCAATAATCGAATGCGCGATGACGGGCTCGATCCCGTCCTTCAAGCAGCGGCGACAGCCTTTGGTTTTATCTACGTTCACCCGTTCCAGGATGGAAATGGTCGCGTACACCGTTGCCTGATCCACCACGTCCTGGCGGAGCGCCAGTATACGCCCCCAGGGATGGTCTTCCCGGTGTCCTCCGTCATGCTGGATCGGATCGAAGATTACCGAACGGCATTGCAGAATCATTCCGCTCCCCTGATGGATTACATCGAGTGGCGTCCGACGCCTGACAAAAATGTCGAGGTGCAGAATGATACCGTCGACCTGTATCGCTATTTCGATTGCACACAGGCAGCGGAATTTCTCTATGCCTGCGTCCGGCGCACGGTCGAGCAGGATCTGCCCAGGGAGATCGAATATCTCCACCGGCACGATGAAGCCATGGCCAGAATCAGAGAGCTGATCGAGATGCCAGATCGACTGGCGCAGAACCTGATTCTGTTTATTCGCCAGAATGACGGCACGCTGTCTAAGAGAAAGCGGGAAAAAGAATTCTCCGCGCTGACGGATGAGGAGGTTCATAATCTGGAGACCATCGTTCAGGGTGCTTTCGAAGGCTTTGAAAGCCTGGATAAGACTGATCGGGTATAAGAACATTAGAAGCAAGGGTTTTCGGACTTTTGGCGTTCACCCCATCCATCCGTCAATCATGCGACCGGTCCCGCCTTTGAGCCGCAGGGGGCGCCGTGCTTGTCGTCGCCGGATTCAGTTGGCGCCGTTGTCGAGTGCGCCCGTGTCCGGTGGCAGGCGCAGGGACACGAGCAGCGTCGCGACCACCACCAGCATGCCCAGCGATGCCATGGTCGCCACCGGACCCGCGCCGAGGCCGGCGGCGAGCGAGTAGACTCCGGAAGCGATGAGCATGGCCAGGTTCTCGAAGAAGTTCTGAATGGCCACCGCGCCTCCGCTGCCGATTGTGCGATGACCGATTTCCTGCAATGCGGCATTGATCGGCACCACGAACAGGCCACCGCACACGCCGGCAAGAAACAGTGCGGCGCGCGCGGGCCAGAGTGAATCCAGGCTCGCGAGCAGCATGATCACAAACCCCATGGCATAGGCGGCAAGGCGCGCGCGGCGTAGATAGGCCATGGGGATCAGTCTGGGCACCAGTACTGCGCCCACCGCAATCCCGACGGCGACGAACAGCGTGAGCAGCGCAATGTCGGTGGTCGCGTGCAGAAACAGGACCGCCGGTGCCCAGGCGACCAGCAGCACGCGCAATACCGTCGCGGCGGCCCAGAACAGGCTCACGCCCAGGGTGGAGAAGCGCGCCCGTGGGGTCGCCAGCAGGCCACGCATCTGGCGTACGAAATCGCCGAGCGCCCGCCCGCTAGCGCCGCCCGCCACCCGCGCATGCCTGATGGTGAGCGCGATGGACGCCGAACCGAGGTACAGCGCGACCACGGCCGAGAGCGCGAGCGTCACCGAGTATTCGGCCAGTGCCGCGCCGACGAGGGTGCCGGCGAGAATCGCGACAATGGTGGAACCCTCGATCCAGCCGTTCGCCTTCACCAGGATCTGCGCGTCGATGAGTTCCGGCAGGATGCCGTATTTCGCCGGGCTGTAAGCGGCGGCCCCCAGGCCGATGACGGCATAGGCGAATAGCGGTTCGACCTGGAACAGCAGCAGTGCCCCGCCGATGGCCTTGATGAGGTTGGCGCTGAACAGCACTTTCGGTTTGGGTCGACTGTCTGCGTAGCGGCCCACCCAGGGCGCGCAGGTCACGAACGCGACCAGAAAGGCGGCTTGCAGAGCGGGGATGTACCAACTGCCGACGCTCGCTTGCTGCATGACCAGCGTAATGGCGGTGAACAGCACGGCGTTGTCGGCAAAAGCGGTAAGGAACTGTGCCGCCAGCACTCGGTAGAAGTTGGTGTTCATGCCTGTGCCTCCACCAGTCGGGTGGCGGCGACATAGTCGATTTTTCCGCTGCCGAGCACTGGGATGGCTGCCACCGCCAGGATACGTCTTGGCACATAGAGTTCGGCGACGCCTTCGGTTTGCGCCTGTGCGAGCAGCGCGGCGCGCTCAGCGTTGGCTGCCGTGGTGAGTAACACGATCTGCTCGCCCTTGCGTTCATCGGGTATGGCGACGGCCGCGTGCAAGGTGTCCGGCCAGGTCTTGCCCGCCAGCATTTCCACCGTGGTGAGGGAAACCATTTCACCGGCCACCTTGGCGAAGCGCTTGGCGCGGCCGCAAATACGAACGAAGCCGTCGCTGTCGATGGTCACGATGTCGCCGGTGTCATACCAGCCGGGACCCAGTTCGGTGGCTGGTGGTACGAGAACGCCCGGTCTGTCGTTGAGCAGATAACCACGCATTACGTTTGGGCCCCGCACCTGCAGCCGCCGACCCTCCTCCAGCCCGGGTACCCGGATCAGGCGGTATTCCACGCCCGGCATCAGGCGGCCGACGGTGCCGGGCCGATTGGCCAGCGGTGTGTTGGCGGCGAGTACCGGGCTGGTTTCGGTCGCGCCGTAGCCCTCGAAGATCCGAATCCCAAACTTGTCCTGCCAGGTGCGACGCACCTCCTCCTGCAGTTTTTCAGCGCCGGCGAACACGTAGCGCACGCTGTAGAAATCATAAGGATCGGCGAAGCGTGCATAGCCTGCCAGGAAAGTGTTGGTGCCAAACAGGATGCTGGCGTTGGTGTCATAGGCGACCTCCGGTACGACCCGCAGGTGCAGCGGCGAAGGATAGAAGAAGACCCGCACCCCGGAGGTCAGCGGCAGCAGCATGCCCGCAGTCAGGCCAAAAGAGTGGAACAGCGGTAGCGCGTTGAGCGCCACGTCCTGAGCGGTGAAATCGACACGCGAAGCCAGCTGGTGAATGTTGGAGAGCAGGTTATGGTGCGAGAGCACCACGCCCTTGGGCGTGCCTTCAGAGCCGGAGGTGAACAGCACTACGGCCGGATGATGAGGATCGCGTTCCGCGCCGCGTTTCAGCGGGGCATTTAAGTGGCAGGCGACGAAGGCGTGCAGTTTGGTGCCCCAGCCGATGGTGTCGGCAATATCCTCCAGATAGAGCAGTTCCACCCGGTGAGTCAGCGCTGCGACCAGGGGCTCCAGTCTTGCCTTCTCGATGAACCGCCGCGAGGTGACTACCCGTCTTAGCTGGGCAGTCTCGCAAGCCGATGTCAGCCCCCGAGCACCGACGGTGTAATTCAACATGGCGGGTACCCGGCCTTGTAATTGCAGGGCCCAGAAGGTGGCGACCGCGGCGAGTGTGGTCGGAAGTAGTACGCCCAGCGTCTCGCCCGGATCGGTGAGTTTCGCCAGCCGCCCGCCGAGCGCATGGGATCGTACCAGCAGGGCGTTATAATTGAGCGGTGTGCGGTTTACGTCCTCGGCGATGATGTGGCGGCCGCCGTGGATGCGTCGTGCTTCCAGCAGTCGTTCGACCAGCGTCTGATCCCGATTGGCGGTCTCGAACATCATGTCGGCCATTAACTCGGTCAGCAGACGGCCGGCCTTCTCCCGGCGGGCGCGGCCGCGGTAGCGGTCTTCGACCACCAGACAGCGCGGCGGCTGTACGTTCAGGCGGATCTTGGGGAACCAGTTCAGACGGGTGCGTGAGCGCAAGCGCGAGAACGGTGTGTACTGGGCGCCTTCGATGCGGATCGGCACGATGGTGGCGTGGGTGCGCTCGGCCACCAGACCCGGACCGGGATAGACCTTCATCAACGAGCCCGTGACGGTGATGCGGCCCTCGGGGAAGATCACCACGCAGCCACCCTGCTCGACCCGGCGAATCAACGCGCGGATCGAAAGCGGATTGCCAGGATCGAGCGGAAACAGACTGGCGAACCGGGCCCCGATGCGTCCCATCCAACTGCGGGCCACGTAGGTGTTGATGGCGAAGGTGGCCGGCATGGGCAGAAAGGCATAGAACAATAGCGCGTCCAGCAGTGAGGTGTGGTTGGCGATCACCAGGGTGCGCTCGGTGGAGGTCTTCAGGTGCTCGCACCCGGTGATCTCAACCCGGTAAAGGCTACGCAGCAGGACGCGCAGAAGGAATTTCAGCATGACGATCTCCCTGGTGGCGGACGGCAAATGGTGAGTCGAGTATGGGAGAAAGGCCAGTATTTATGAACCAATTATGAAAAAATATCGCATAATTAGCCAATAGGTATCGTTATACAATACTTTTCAGTTGCTGGAGCGTAGCAACGGCTTGAATACCCCGACTTCCCAAGGGCGCATCGCCAGCAGGAAGCCGACATTGTGGCGTTTCGCCAACGGCAAATGGGCATCCTGGCGATGCAGTTCGCTGAACTCCTTGCTCAGCGCCTGCATTCGCTTCCGCACCACCTCGACAGAGGCGTCGCCGAGCAGACCGAAGAGGAACAGACGCTGTTCCAGTTCGCCACCAAAGCGTGATTTGAGAAATTGGTTCTTGATCTGGGCCTCGAAGAAGCGGTCAATCGGTCCGTTGGGCAGCCAGCGGAAGTCATCGTCGATGCGCAGCTTGATGCGGTTGTTGGGCAGCAGGTCGATGATCTTGAGCTTGTCCAGCCGTGCCAGGCAGCGAATGCACTCGGTCCTCGAGATCCGGTAGTTGTCGATGATGTCCTCAAAGCGCAGCCGGTTGCGCACGCTGACCGCCACCAGCAGCAGTTTTTCGTCGCTGACCAGCTCTTGCTCTTGTGCTTCGGTGAGCTGACTGATGCGCTGGCGCGACTCCTCGTATAGCTGGAACAGGTCGGTCAGCTCCATTTGCAACAGCTGACACAGCGCCTCCAGCCGCTCCAGGGTGAAACGACGCGTGGCGAACATACGTTTCACATTGGCCTCGCTCATCCCCAGCCGATGTGCGACCTGGGCATAGGTCAGGCCCTGACGTTTAAGGGCTTGTTTGAGCGTGTCGATCAGTGCGCTTGCTTGTGCCATGGCAGATCTCCCGGGTGGTTTGGCTGGAAAGTATAGCTTTAATAAACCAATCGGTCATATATAGACGACATTTTGAATTTAAGTTTATTTTACCGATGCTGGCGATGAGAATGGCGGCGTCAACAACAACCATGAGGCCAATAAGATGCCGCACCCCCTTCGCCGCTCCGTACCCTTTTTCTGTGCGCTGATTGCCTTATTCGTGCTCTCCGGCTGTGCCACGCAGGCCATGCGGCACAACAGCAGCAGCGTGGTTCACTACCTCTATCCGGACAAGGACAAACCCCTCGAAACAGCCACGATTCCCCGCTTGTCCTTGCCGCTGCGCGTGGGAGTGGCCTTTGTTCCAGAGAGCGCGGGACGCAATCCCGGCTTTACGGCGTCTGACAAGAACCGCCTGTTGGATGAGGTCGCGGAACGCTTCAGGCAGCGTCGCTTCGTCGCGTCCATTGAGATCGTGCCTTTGGTCTATCTCAGGCCGGGGGGGAGTTTTGTCAATCTCGATCAGTTGCGCAATCTGTACGGCATCGACGTCATGGTACTGGTGTCCTATGACCAGACCCAATTCACCGATGGGGGTGTGGCCTCGATCGCCTATTGGACCCTGGTGGGTGCCTACATAGTCCCCGGTGAAAAGAATGATACCCACACTCTGATGGATGCCGCCGTCTACGACATCGCCAGTCGAAAGATGTTGTTCCGCGCCCCCGGAATCAGTCATATTAAGGGTCACGCTACGCCTGTGAACCAGTCTGAGCAACTGCGCAAGGACAGCGTAAAAGGCTTCGAGCGTGCCAGTGCCGACCTGATCACGAACCTGGATGAACAACTGCAACGATTCAAGCAACGGGTCAAGAATCGTCCCCAGGATTACCAGATCGTGCATAGCAGCGGTTATACCGGCGGCGGCAGCGTCGATGGCGTCCTGATGGTATTGGTGGCCCTGCTGGCGGTTGGCGCCAACATCATCAAGCGCAGTAGGGTCTGATGAGTCGAGTGCCGGTGTACACGTTGTCGCTGCTGGCGCTCGCAGCTGTGGCCGCGGCGATCCCCTCTGTCGGTGCGCTGCTCGTCTATGATCGTGATGCCATCCTGAAGGGTGAGCTCTGGCGCCTGCTGAGCGGGCATCTGGTGCACTTTTCCGTATTTCACTTGATTGCGGACCAATTCGCTCTGGGTGGCGCCGGTTGCCTGATCGAGCGCCGGCTACGACGAGCGACTGTCTGGCTCTATCTGGCGATGGCCGGAGCGATCGGGATCGCCTTGTTGCTGTTCGAGCCCCGGCTGGCGCGCTTTGGCGGGCTGTCCGGTCTGGCCTATGGCAGCGTCTTCTATCTGGCGCTGTCACATCTGCGCCGGGGGATGCCCGCGCGGGCGTTGGCGTTGACTGTGCTGAGCGCACTCTTGCTCAAGTTGCTTGTTGACGGTATTCAGCCTGTGTCGTTTCTGGGTGGTCCCGGTTTTCAGTCCTTCGTTCCTGTGCCTCTTAGTCACCTTATCGGCGTGATTGTGGCAGGCGCTTGGCTCGTAGTAAGTCCCAAGGAGAATCATTGTGTCCCTGCTGAAACGTCTGTCCGTCGCCCTGGTTCTTCGCATCGATAAGTTTCTAGGACAGAACCAGTCTGCCGACATCCCTACGGGTCTCACTCATCTCCACTTGTGGCCAGGGACGCGAGCGGGAGGCCTGCCGTCGCCTCAAAGCCTTGTGCGCTCGACGGCGCTCGCCGGTGAGGAGGTAAGCGTGAGTAGGACCAACCCGGGACTGTGGCGCGTTATCGCCTTTTTCTTTGGGGTGGCAACGCTGCTGGTGCCCGCTTGCGCCAGCGCCTCCGACTGCGTGATTCTTCTCCATGGTCTGGCCCGCACCGAGGCCTCGATGAAAAAGATGGCGGCAGCTCTGAGCGGCGCCGGCTACCAGGTAGTCAATGTCGATTATCCTTCTCGCGCCCACACTGTCGAGCGGTTGGCCATGGCGTATGTGCCGGGTGCGGTCGCGACGTGCAGCAAAGCCCAGGGAAAAACCCATTTTGTAACTCACTCCATGGGCGGCATCCTGGTGCGTTACTATCTGGCGCATCGGCAGATCGAGCAGCTCGGCAAGGTGGTGATGCTCAGCCCGCCGAATCGGGGCAGCGAAGTCGTGGACAAGCTGCGAGACTGGCCAGGTTTTTCCGCGTTCAATGGCCCCGCAGGGCAGGAGTTGGGTACCGACAGGAACAGTGTTCCGAACCGTCTGGGCTCCGTGGACTATCCGGTGGGGATCATTACCGGAAACGTTAGTATAAATCCGATACTTTCGTGGCTGATTCCTGGGGCGGACGACGGCAAGGTATCCACGGAGCGGGCGAAACTGGAAGGCATGACGGACTTCCTGGTGGTACCGCACTCGCATCCGCTGACTATGAACAGTGACGAGGTGATCCGGCAGACCGTTTTCTTTCTGCGCGATGGGAGGTTCAACACACGGCCTCCAGCAGCATTTCTTGTAGCCAACCCCGAGGCTGCTGCCTCGGGGTCCAAGACGACACAAAAGGTTCCGGTGGATGCTACTGACAACCCGGATCCGCGGCGTCGATGAGACCGTCGTAGTCATTGTCGACGCCATCCGAGCAGGTGCTGCCCACGCTCAGGCTTTCGGCGCCCGGGTTGTTGCAGATGAACGGATCGGGAATGGCGTTCCATAAGGCATCGTAATAGGCGAGATAATAGCTGCCGATGCCGTTGCTGACGGCCCCGCCTTTGAGCCACAGGGTGTTTTCGTCGTTCTTGTCGTTGCCGGCGCCGGTGAAGTTCTGCGAGCCGATGATCAGGTTGTCGCCGTCGGCGAGCAACGCCTTCATGTGCATCTTGCCGTTCCAGTTCTCGATCTTGACCGGGATGCCGGCCGCGCATAGCTGCGGGTGCTTGCTGTACTGGCTGCCCGCTCCCGTGGCGTCCATGATCACCCGGATGTTGGCGCCGCGCGCGCTCGCCGCCAGGATGGCGTCGGTGATCGGTTGGCTGGTGAGATAGAAGATGGCCACGTCCAGCGTAGTGTCGGCGCTGTCGATGGCGGGGATGATAGCGTGGTTCATGGCGTCGTCGGTGGGCGAGAAATAGGATTCCACCGCGGTGCCGTCGCTGTAGGTCGGCAATACGTGCTGGGTATTGTCCGACTTGGCGGTATGCGACAAGCCGTCGACCCACATCTCATTGAACTCGATGGTGTAGACGTTGGCCAGATTGGCCGAATGGATCAGCAGGTTCCAGTTGGCGTTGTATTCGCCACCGATGCCGGTGTCGCTGTAGTTGGTCGAACCGACCGAGACCCACTGGCCGTCGATGACGAAGAACTTGTTGTGCATGATGTAGCTGTAACCCTTGCCGGTGGCGGCGTTGATGTCGAACCTGACCCAGTTGTCGCCGTTGCCGTCGGTGCCCAGGGCGTCGATCACCGCCTGGGTGTCGCAGCCGTTGGTATCGGTATAGGTGTAGGTGCCGTCGCTCTGCTGGTCGACGTGACCGCGCACGACCACGCCGCGCGCCTGGGCCTGCACCAGGGCGCTTTTGAACGCGCACTGGTTGCGAAAGCCGTAGACCGAAAAATCGATGGAGCGGGTTGCCGCGTTGATGCGCGCCAGCATCGCCTGGGCCATGGGCAGGTTGCTGGCGCTCGACGGCGTGGACTGGGGATCGATCACCGTGGATGCCGTCAGACCGCCGGCGAATTCCAGATCGTAGGAGAAGTCCTCCAGTGCCGTCGGTGGCGGCGGGGTGGGGGTGGACGCTGCGTTCTGCGGGGTCCCGTAGCCCAAGCTATTGGCGTAGGCGACGCTGCCGTTGGTCCAGTTGGTGGCGGTGGTTCCGTCCAGCGAGGGGTCGACGCGCTCCATGGTGGCCTTGCTCGTGTTGTCGCCCGCGTCCCAGGTGGGGTTGGTCTGATCCTGCAGGGTGTTGCCGGCATCGGTCAGCGAGAGGGTTTCGCCGCCGTTTCCCAGGGCGCCGGTGTAGATCTGGTCGGCGGTCAGACCGGGGACGGTGGTGTCGTCGGTGCGTTCGAGCAGAAAATGCCCGTGGGCGGGAATCGTCCCCTGGAGCGCGATGCTGGGGGTTCCGTCGGCGGCGCTCAGCACCCAACCGGTGAGATCGATGACATTGGCCGTATTGTTGTACAGCTCCAGCCACTCATCGGCAGTGCTGGCGCTGGTTCCCATCCAGGCGATTTCGGAAATGACGACGTCTTTTTGCAGGGCATTGGCGTAGGGGATGCCGGCCAGGACGCCGAGGGAAAAAATCAGTAAACGGGCGGCGCGTTTGCGGCAGCGAACGGGCGAAGACGGGGTGAGGATGCGTGGGTCCAAAGTGAATACTCCTTAGCAAACGGATTGTGGATCTGACGATCGCGGGGCATGTTAGCGGAGGAGTTTTACCAACGGATTGCAATGACGCGCCTATCTCGATGACCGGCTGTTGCCGGCGCATCGACAAATCGATCACGGGTTGGAGGAAGGAAGAAACGCAACGGCTACCCGCTCACTTCGCGATGGCCGATGGCCGATGGCCGATGGCCGATGGCTCATAGCTCATGGCTCATGGCTCATGGCGGTGATACGGCGCGAGGGCGAGAGGCTAGCGGGGGGGGGCGGTCCCAGGCGAGACGGCGTCGTTTGATGCCGCGTGATGCCGTTTGACGGGGTTGGAAAAGACGCTAGCGCCTTGCGGTACCTTTGTCGGCACCGGCGGCCACCACCGAATGTCCGCCGCCCCAATCCAGCCGGATGTCCCACTTGTAGACCTTCTCCAGCGGCAAAGTGACCGTTTCCACATTGTCGACGCGGTCGTAGACGTGCTCGGGCGGACTCAGGATGGCGTCCCGGCCGTAGATGAAGTCCTGGTCCTCGACAATTAGCTTATAGGCCTTGTTGAGCGACAGCGCGCGTTCCTTTGAGGGCATGAGCAGCTCATAGACGTCCCGGGCGGCTCTCACCTTGTCCACGTCCAGGGAACCGTCGGCACGAAACCAGCGCCGTTTCATTTCGTCGTTGTTGCGGAACTCGCTGCCGCCCCCAACCCGTTCGAGATAGGTCTCTATCTCGCCCCGGATCTCGTTGCGCGTGGGTGCGTCGCGCATGCCCCGAAGATCGATATAGCCCCAGCCTGCGGCGCCGTCGATCTTGCGGGCGAAGCTGAAGGTCTTGTCGATCGTCGAGCCGATCGATCCGTGACAGCCCATGCAGAAGGTATTCTCCTCGAAGGTGGCGACCCGCAACTCGCCCTTGCGGTTCTCGATGAAGCCCTGGACGGACCAGCCGAAGCCGTTGTCGAGCCCATGGTCGCCGAGATTCGTGTAGCCCGGCAGGTGGCCCATTTCCTTCTCCATGATTTCGACGTCATAGTAGCGGGCGTATACGGGTTTGTTGTAGAAGCGCCATTTGCGCATGTAACGGACTTCCTTCATGCGGGTGGAGATGCCTGGGCTGCCCTCGCCATCGAGCCCGATATATCTCACCGTGTGGAGAAACTCGGTCCCGGCGGGGTACAGGTATGGCTCGAGATATTCGCCTTCGGCGGCGCCGACGTAGGCGTTGGTGTCGGTGATGCGCGTGGCAATGGACAATTCACCGTCGCCGTCGAGATCCCGGGCGACCTCCTTTTCGTCCACGGGAAGCGTGCCAATGGTCCGCACGCCCTTGATGGTCGCCTCGACAATGGCCAGGTTGGCGCGGTAGACGTCCCGGCTGTAGCGGCCTGACTTGTCCTGACGGAAGCGAGGGGCCAGGCGGATCATCACGTCGTCGGTCGAGCCGTTGGTCGGCCAGAAGGTACTGGGCATGGGCTTGTAATTGAACGCCACCCAATGACTGCCATCTTTGGCAAAGCCGTATTTGTCGAAAGCCTGCGCGCCCTGGTGCAGATTCTCTAGATCCGGGATCCAGCCGGTGAAGCCGGTCGCCTTCAGCTTGGCGCCCAAGGCGCTGTAATTGTCATCAGCTACCCAGTCAAGAATCTGGTCATCGGAAATTCCGCTGAGGCGTTCTGAGCGGTCCTCGAACAGGTTTTTCCAGTGGTTCCGGGTTCCCAGGTCGCTGAAGCTGTAGTTGTGCTGCAGCTCACCGTCGTTCATCACGTTCTCGTGGCCGATGCTGTTCTGGTGGCAGACGTAACAGGGATTGAAGCTCTGCTCGGTGCGGGTGTAGCACTGGGGGGGAATGACGGCTTCGCGATTGTACATCGCGGTCACCGGGTGGACGTCGGCCAGGCTGGGCTTGAGCGCGTCGGTGGTGCGCAAGCGCTCCAGCAGGACTTCGTGCAGCGGTTTTTTTCGGTGGGTATCCGCGGCGGCCTCGGCCGCCAACGCGGCGGTTGGCACCGGCCCCCAAAGTGTGACAAGAACGATGGAACCGCTGGCGAGTGTTTTCCTGAGCATTCTGGACGACCGCTGTAAGACAGATGACCGGAATTATGGTGGTTGCCGATGACTTTTTTATGACGACTCCGGGTCGCCGCGCGCCCCCTGTCAGGCGCCGCCTACCACATACATTTCTTTATCGAATCGCAATGAAACGGTAAGCCCCCGTTAACATTTCGTGCAGATACTGGGCGCACGTGGCCATGTGCCGGGCCGCGCAACGCTGTTGCGGTGACATCATGTCGCACGCCGAATTCAACCAATACTCTGAGGATACGAAATGACTATCAAGCGCAGTGCAGTCAGTGCGGCGATCGTCTGTGCGATCTCCGCATCCGCGAACGCGGGTACCGATATTTTCTTCAACCCATTGACCCAGTCTTCGGCGGTCGCCACGCCGAACCATCCCAACGAACTGAACAATCCCTGGCAGGTGCCGGCCGGATTGAGCCAGGAAAACCTGACCAACCTGCTGGAAATCCAGAATGACGTCTACCAGTCGGTGGTGCGCTGGGACGGCAGCAACAATGCCGCCATGTTCGACATGATCGCCTATGATCCCACCGGCAAGTATCTGTTCATTCCCCACGAGACGTTCGTCAACGCTGGCGTCTCCCGTTACGATATCGCCAACGATTTCAACCAGGTGTTGTTCGCCGGCGATCAGGGCGGCTTGAATGGCGACTGGAGCAACGACTGGGGTGCGTTGGATCCGGCGCGTTTCACGCCCAACGGCACCGTCTGGGCCGGCGAGGAATGGTCCGGTGAAGGTCGCGTCATCGAGATCATGAACCCGTATGCCGATCCCGCCGACGTCCAGATCCGCGAGATGCACAGCATCGCCAATGTCTCCCACGAAGGGATCGGCTTCAGTAAACAGAAAGGCAATGTCGTCTACTATGTCGACGAGAACAACTCCGGCTCCATCTACAGGTTCGTCGGTGCCGCGGACGGCGATTTCGACAACGGCCAGACCTTCGTCCTCGCGGTCGATGGGTTCGCCGGCGACGCGGCGGCCAATTGGAACCAGAATGGCAACGGCGAGGTCCGCACCGGTGCCGCCACCTGGGTGGCCATCACGGATGCGAGCGGCAAGCCCACGACGACGGCCGATCCTTTCGCCGCCGGCCAGTCCAACGGCCGCGCCGCTGCGGACGAAGTCAACGCCACGCCCTTCGGTCGGCCGGAAGACGTCGAGGTCGGCACCCTGGCCAGCGGCAACGAAGTCCTGTTCGTGGCCGCGACCTCCGAGCAGACGGTCTACTCCATCGAGATGACCGGTGCCGACACGGCTTTCGTCCGCGTGTTCGCCGACGAGTCCAACACGCCGAAGAATCTGGGCTTCCCTGCTACCACGGGGCACCTGACTTCGCCGGACAATCTCGCCCAGGATGCGCTCGGCAACATCTTCATCGTCGAGGACAAGCCCAACGGCGACGACATCGGCGGCGATATCTGGTTCGCCCGCGACACCGACAACGACGGCGTGGCCGAGTCCATCGACCATTTCATGAGCATCCAGGTCGACGGCGCCGAGGCCACCGGCATGGTCTTCAATCCCGTCAAGCCGACCGAGTTCGTGGTCGCCGTCCAGCACCCGGACTCCACCAACATCAGCAAGGTCGATCCGGCGCTGGGTTTCGGTGACGCGGTGTGGCGTTTCGACCTGAGCAACATCGTGCCGCCGATCTGCAACGACCAAGTCGACGAGCACAAGAAGACCAAGACCTGCACCGACAATGAATCGACGTATGTCGAACGTCTGACTGAAGCGACCCAAGACAAGGGCAAGACCCGGCGCCAGGAGAAAGACGACGACTGAGTCCGGTCGGGATCTTTCCGGCTCTATCGACCCTGAGGCCCCTGCACGGCATTGCCGGGCAGGGGTTTCTATATCGCGCGGGGGGAATTGACGCCGGCAGTCGCGCGCGTCGACGTAAGTGAAAGGCGAGCCGCCTTATTCCGGCGCCGCGCGGAGTGTCTGGGTGATGTAGGTACGGGTGCGCTTTGGTCGGGTTTTCCGCGGGCTAGTGGCCACCGCCGTGCTTGGTAGGCGCTTCGCTGTGCTTCGCGTCGCCGGGTGCGAGCTGTGCGATCGCCAGGAGCACATCCCCGAGCCTGTCGGGCTCGCCGTCAGCCATGCCCTCTTCCTCGGCGACTTCCAGCTCGCGCGCATCCGCTTCCCATTGCCGCAGCAGCTTCAACTTCTGGGCGGTGCTCAGGCGGGAGTCGGCAAGAATCGCCGCCGGCGAGGCGTAGACCGCAGCCGGGTCGCGCAACGCTTTGTCGTAATTAGAGGATTCCTTCACCGACGAATACCAACAATGGTGGTGTAACCGATTCAAAACGGTACACGCAAGCCCTTTCGCGCGCATTGTGAATTTTCAATGCGTCCCTCCAAGACGGGTCGGGTGGCGCAGGTGCGCGCGAAAACAGGCGCTCCTGGGCGCCGTGCCGGTTGACGGAAATGGCGGTAACGGTCGGCTTGCGCTGACCGGCGGAAATCTCAGGCAACGCCGCGGCGGATCGATCCCCGCCGACTCCAGCGTTCCCGCGAGTCACCTTTTCATTGGATATCCACCGTTTCGCTCCAGTTGCTTTCCGGCAGAAATTGCGCTTCCTCGCGCACCGAGGCCGCTTCGTCCAGGCGTCCCAGCGCTTCGAGAATATGGCTTTTCAACAACATGGCTTCCTTGTGTTGCGGATTGAGCGATAGCGCCTGGTTGACGCGCTGCAGGGCCTGTTCGTCCTGTTCCAACAGATAGAGCGTCAACGCCAGGTTGTGATACCCCTTCTCGTAACTGGGGTCGATCTGCACCGTGGCGGTGAAATGCTCCAGGGCGCTGCCGTACTCCTTACGCTTGGCGTAGACCACGCCCAGGTCGTCGTGCGCCTCGGCGTTTTCCGGGTCCAGTTCGATGGCCCGCTTCAGGTCTTTCTCGGCGTTCTCGAAATCGCCTTTCCACATGTAGCGCACGCCGCGCTTGGTATGCGCCAGCGAGCTGTCCGGATGGCGTTTGATGTACAGCGAAATGTCTTCGATGCCCTCGGTGATGAAGCCCTGGCGTGCCTTGGCCATGCCGCGGCCCAGGTAGGCTTCATCGGCGTTGGGATCGAGCTCGATAGCGGTGTTGTAGTCCTCCACGGCGTCGAACAGTTCGTTGACATCGAAATAGGCGTCGCCGCGTTTGACGTAGAGCTGGGCGTTGTTTTTGTCCTTGGCGATACGGGCCGTCAGCGCGTCGATCGCCGGCGTCGCCGCGGCCGTCTGCATCAGCAGTGCCATCAAAGGAAAGAATAACAGCCTGCCTAGGCCCTGGTTGAAAGCGTTGTCGTTCATCGTCCCTGTGGTTTTCGTCATTACAATCGGCCTCTGCTGGTTATGTTTGTCAAGAATACGCGAAGAAAGCCGCTGACCGAGCCTTTTCAGTGAACCGCAATCCCTTCGGTCCGGGCCGCCTGTAACGCGTACTTAGGTTTTAGATGAATGGCAGGCCCATACAATTCCCTAGAAATGATGTGTGAGTTGGCGTGGACGCTGCCCGCGCGCCTCGTAGGCCGGCCGGAACTAAAGAAACAACCTTAAACGGCGATATGGGACCTGGGGTAAGAAGTACACACAAAGTCACCGCCCCACCATCCAAACATACAGGGGGTATTGTTATGTCTGAAGTCCTGCTCGAGGCCGACGTCGAACTCGACGCGCGCGGCCTGAACTGTCCCATGCCGATTCTCAAAGCCAAAAAGGGCATGCGCGAACTCCAGCCCGGCCAGATCATGCACGTGATCGCCACGGATTCGGGCTCTGCCAATGATTTTCCGCTGTTCTGCAAGCAGTCCGGAAACGAGTTGATCGAATCCAGCCAGGAAGGCGGCGAGTTTCATTTCTATATACGCAAGGGCTGAACCGGGTGCGCTGCCGTCCCGAGTCAGGACGGCAGCGCGGGTTCGCGCCCACGGCCAGTCGCTTTTTCGGCGCCGCCAGCCTGGTGTAGGTCATCCGCTGGCCTCAAAGTGGGTCAGGCGTTCGAGCCTCGACTCGGAACGTTTGCCCGCATGTGGCCGCGGCCCGGCCCTCACTCGAGACGTTTCTTTTCCTGTTTAGGTGCTCGAAGACTTTCCCGTCGTTACTGAACCGACGGGACGATTCGGCATCAAAGTCCACATGGTCGACGGCAAATGACCCTCGCTTGCGCTGGGGGCTCGGACTTTCCGATTTCCTGGTATCGGCTATCATTGAGCCGCCAAGGCGTCGCGCCTTGGACAGGAACCGAAAGGGGTGACCTTGAAAGGCTTTGCACTGCTCATCTGCGTCTGGCTGTTCCCACTGGTGCTGGCAGCGGCCCCGCCGCCCACGGTCAGCGCCACCTCCGGAAGCTGGAGTGCCGAGACGCGGGCCTATGCCAGGGTCAGTGCCGGCCAGGAAGCCGTAATGAGTCTGCCGTTTGCCGCCCAGGTTCTGGCGGTGAAGGTCCAGCCGGGTGTCCGGGTGGCAGCCGGCGACGAACTGGTGCGCGTCGACGCGCCCGAACTGCGTCAGCGCCTGGCCGACTGGCAGCAGGGACGGCACCAACTCGAATTGGCGCGTCAACGCCTCAGCGTGCTGACCCAGGCCGAGCGCGAGCAGGCGGTCACCCGGCATGAACGGCTGCTCGGCGCGCAGGGTGTCGCCCAGGCGCAGGCCGGGGCGCGCCGTGCCTGGGAGCGGCTGGCGGCGGATCTGGACTATCTCCACACCGGGGCCGAGCCGGAGGCGTTGGCGAGGCGCCTGGATAAACAGGGCATCCGCGCGTTGGCGCAGGCCCTTGGTGTATTGCGCGCGCCCTTCAGCGGTGTGGTCGCCGGACCTGCCGTGGTGCCCGGACAGCAGGTGGCCGCGGGCCAGGCGCTGGTGGAACTGGAGAGCCTGGACCAGGCCTACCTCGAAGTCGGCGTCGCCAGCGACGCTCTGGACGCCTGGCAGGGTGGCGAAACCGTCTGGCATTCAACCAGCGGGCTGGTGATCCTGGTACCTGTCCCTGCCGCGCCCCGCTACGACCCGGGTACCGGTTTATGGCTGTTACGCTACAGCGCGACCAGCAGCGCGCTGGCGCGACGCGACGGCGACTGGGTGCGGGTACGCCACCAGGGGACGGCGTGCCCGGTGCTCTGGGTCCCGTCGAGCGCCGTGGTCGCGCGCAACGGCAAGAGCTGGTGCCTGGTCAAGCAGGGCGATGACTTCAAGCCGGTGGCGGTCCATGTCGGCAGCCCCCGTGCGGGCCGCGTGCCGGTGCTCGACGGTCTCGCAGCGGGCGCGCAGGTGGTCAGCGAGGGTGCCTACGAGTTGCTCTATCGCGATATCAAGTCCTTGATCCGGTTCGAGGACTGAGCGCGGATGCTGGAGCGGCTGCTACGCCAACCCAAGGCGATGCTGCTCGGCCTGGCGTTGCTCGCGCTGGGCGGCGTCGCCAGCGTGCCGGACCTGCCGGTGGACCTGTTCCCAGCGCTCGACTATCCGTTGGTCAACATCATCACCCACTACCCGGCCGGCACCGCCCAGGACATCGAGCAACTGGTGATCCGCCCGATCGAAAACGGCGTGCTTGGGCTGACCCATCTGCGGCGGGTGCGGTCCACCTCGGCGCCCGGTTTCTCGCAAGTGACGGTGGAATTCACTCAGGACGTGGACGCCTTGCGGGCGCGCCAGCTGGTCGACGGCGCTCTGACCGCCGTGAGCCTGCCCTCCGGCGTGCGGCCCCAACTGGAGAATATCGGCACTTCCCTGGCCCTGCTCTCGACCTATACCCTCAGCGGCGGCGATCCGGTGGCGCTGCGCGCCTGGGTCGAGTATCAGTTGGCGCCGCAGCTGGCCGCCTTGCCGGGCGTGGCGCGGGTGCCGGTGATGGGCGGGGCTCTGGCCGCCTGGCGAATCGACGTCGATCCGCTCAGCCTCAAGCGTCACCGCTTGTCGTTGCCGGCGATAGCCGCCGCGATCCGCGCGGCGAACGTCCTGGACACCGGTGGCACCCTGGAGAGCCAGGGCCGCGATCTGCTGGTGCGTACCGACAGCCGCTTACTGACCTTGGATGGCTTGCGCCAGGTGACGGTCGGGCACGGCGGCGACGGCCGCCCGCTGCGTCTGGCCGACGTCGCCCACGTCTACGCCGGGGCCGTGCCCCAGCGCTATGTCATCACCCGCGATCGTCTGCCCGCCGTGGCCTTCAGTATCCAGAAACAGCCCGGCGCCAGCACGCTGCGCGTCTCGCGCGCGGTCGACGCGGTGTTGGCCGCCACCCCCTTGCCGGCGGGCGCCAGGCTGAGCAAGTTCTACGATCAGGCGGAGATCATCTCGCTGGCCTACCGCAACATGCGCGACAACCTCCTGTTCGGCGCGGCGCTGGCACTGGTGGCGGTGTTTCTGATTCTGGGGCGCAACCGCGCCAGTCTGGTCATCGCGCTGAGTCTGCCGCTGACGCTGCTGGCCAGTTTCTGGCTGCTGGGGCGTCTGCACCTGGGACTGAACCTGATGACACTCGGCGCGCTCACCGTGGCCATCGGCATGCTCGCCGACGACGCCATCGTGGTGTTGGAGAACATCGAGCGCCACCGCGCGCTGGGCAAATCCGCCTGGCAAGCGGCGCTGGAGGGCACGCGCGAAATCTTCTCCGCCGACGTGGCCGGCAGTCTGACCGTGCTGGCCGCCTTCGTCCCGCTGGTGCTGGTCGGCGGTCTCGCCGGTCGCCTGACCCACGCCTTCGGCATCACCTTCAGTGTGCTGTTGCTGTTTTCCCTGCTGGTCTCGGTGACGCTGATCCCGCTGGCGGCGGCCTATGGGGGCGAGCGCCGCGCGGTTGCCACCGGCGGCGGTGCGGGCGACAAGCTGGCGCAGGCTTTCGAGCGTCTCAATCTGCGTCTGTTGGACGGGTTCTTGCGTCACAAGAAGCTGGCGCTGCTGCTGGTTCTATTGGTCTTGCTGACCAGTCTGGCGTTGCTCGCCTTCAATCCGGCGCGCCTGCTGCCCCTGCTGGACGAGGACAGTCTGCTGCTGAGCTATCAGCTGGCGCCGGGTACGTCGTTGGCCGAGAGCGATCGTCTGGGCGACGAACTCGAGCGCCGTCTGCTGGCGCTGCCGGCGATCGCCGCGGTCTATCGGCGCACCGGCTCGCCGCAGTCGTCGTATTACATCGAGCGTCCCGACGAAGGCGAGCTGGTGCTGCGGCTGGATCGGTCCAGGGCCGCCGACGTGCTCGCCACCCGCGACCGTATCCAGCGCCTGCTCGACGCCACGCCGGGCGTGGTCGGGCGGGTCAACGAGCCGACCACCGAGAAACTGGATGAGTCCTTGTCCGGTCTGCCGGCCCTGTTTGGCATCACGCTCTATGGCAACAATCTGTCGGACCTGTATGCGGCGGCGCGAAGGGTCGAAGCCGCCGCGCGACAGGTCGCGGGCGTGAGCGAGGTGGTCAACAACACCCGGATCCCGGTGGACCAGCTGCGCGTGCGGCCCGATAGCGCCGCGCTGGCGCGCTTCGACGTCAGTCCGGCGCAGGTGGCGCAAGCGGTACGCCTGGCGGTGCAAGGCGAGACGGTGACGCAGGCGTTCATCGATCAGCGGCCGGTGGCGGTGTTTTTGCGCTACGCCAAGGACGCGCGCGATACCCTGCCGGCCTTGCGCGAAGTACAGGTCAGCGACGGCCGGGGTGGCCTGGTGCCGCTCGGCGAGCTGGCGCAGCTTGAGTCGTCGTCGAGTTATCCGACGATCGAGCATCAGCGGGGTTTGAGATCCTTGACCCTGACCGCGAGCCTCGATGGCAACCCGGTGACGATCGTGGGCCGGCTGGACCGGGCGCTTGGCGCGCTGGATCTGCCCGCCGGTATCCAGTGGCGTTACACCGGCCAGTATGGAGAACTGCTGCATACCGGCACGCAGTTGCTGTGGGCGTTGCTCGTCGCCGCGCTGCTGGTCTACGGCATCATCGCCATCGAACTGGGGAGTTGGCTCGATCCGCTGATCGTGCTGGTGAAGCTGCCGTTGGATTTCAGCGGCGCCGCACTTGCGCTGTTTGTCACCCGCCAGCCGCTGGACCTCACGGTGGCGCTGGGTTTTCTCACCCTGGTGGGGGTGGCGACCAACAACGGCGTGATGCTGCTGACCTTCATTCGTCGCTTTCGCGAACAGGGGCTGGATGCCGTGGCGGCGGTGCGCGCGGCCGTGCGCGTGCGCTCCCGGCCCATGCTGCTGACCCAGCTCAGTACGCTGCTGGCGCTCATTCCCGCCGCCCTTGGCCTCGCGCACGGGCCGCAGCTGCTGCAGCCGCTGGGGATCATGCTGTTCGGCGGATTGAGCGCGGGCACCTTGTTGACGCTGAATCTGTTGCCGGTGATGTATTTGATGACGGAGGCGCGCCGCAAGGCTCCCGCCCGCCCCCCGGCGTAGGGGCGCCGCCCGCCTGTTAACGGTGCCGTAATACTAACCACCGATAATGGCCTTACGGGGCAGGCGAGGGGGACGGGCCGGGGATTTATCCTCCCGCTACTACGGCGACAACAATGCAGCACGACATTTCATCCGCCATCGACGACGCCGGCAGTCTGCTGAAGTATGTGCAGCCGGTACACCCGACGACGCCGATGCTCGAGGTATTCGAGCGTTTCATCAGTCAGGCAAGCCTCTACGCCATCCCCGTGGTGGACGGCGAGTCTCCAGTGGGGTTGATCAACCGCAACAAGCTGATCGAACTGTTCAGCAAGCCGTTCACCCGCGAGCTGTACGGGCGCAAGCCCATCAGCGACATGATGGATGCCAAGCCGATCATAGTCCCGGTCGACGAAAGCATCGATGATCTGGCGCGCATCATCATCGACGCCGGCATGCAGTACATGTACGACGGCTTCATTCTGACCCGCAAAAACCTCTACGTGGGGATGGGGACCGGTCATGACCTGCTCAACGCGATCACCGAGCGCAAGCAGGCGCATCTCTATCATCTGGCGCACTACGACCAGCTTACCGGTCTGCCTAACCGGCTCCTGCTGCTGGATCGGCTCACCCACGCCTGCTCGCAGGCGGCGCGGCGGGAAAAGCTGGTGGCGCTGCTGTTTATCGATCTGGATCGTTTCAAGCTGGTCAATGACACCCACGGACACATGGTAGGTGATCTGCTGTTGAAGGAGATCGCCGCCAGGCTGAAATCCTGCCTGCGCCGCAACGACACCATCGGCAGACTGGGCGGCGACGAATTCACCGTTATCTTGGAGGATATTCCCTGTGTCGAGGTCGCCACGCAGGTGGCGCAGAAGATTCTCCAGAGTCTGTCGCGGTCGATGAAAATCGAGCGGCACGAGCTGTTTGTCAGCGCCAGTATCGGGATCGCCATTTTCCCCTTCGGCGACGATACCAGCGAGACCTTGATCAAAAAGGCCGATGCCGCCATGTATTCGGCCAAGCAGCGCGGCAGGAACTGTGTCCAGTTCTTCTCCTGGGAAATGAGCGCGGCGGTCTTTGAGCGCCAGCGTATCGAGAACAGTCTGCGCTACGCGCTGGAGCGTGACGAGTTCGTGATCCACTATCAGCCGTTGGTCGAACTCAAGACCGGTGCGGTAGTGGGGTTGGAGGCCTTGCTGCGCTGGAGTCACCCGGAGATGGGGCTGGTCTCGCCCGATGTGTTTATCCCGGTGGCCGAGGAATGCGGTCTGATCCATGAGATCGGTGCGCAGGTGCTGCGGACCGCGTGTCGCCAGAATCGGGCCTGGCAGGAGGCCGGCTTGCCGCCGGTGAAAATCGCGGTGAATCTGTCGGCGTGCCAGATGGAGCCCAGTCTGCCCTCGCTGGTGCAGTCCGTCCTCGGCGAGACCGGTCTGCAGGCGCGTTATCTGGAGCTCGAGCTGACCGAGAATATCCTGTTGGAAAATGTCGAGGAGTCGATCGGCATTCTGCATCAGCTCAGCGACATGGGCGTGCAGGCCTCCATCGACGATTTCGGTACCGGCTATTCCTCATTGAGCTATTTGCAGCGCCTGCCGATTCGTACGCTGAAGATCGACCGCTCCTTCCTCCGGGCGATCCAGTCGCCCGAGGACGATCCGACCATAGTCGCCACCATCATCGCCATGGCCCACAGCATGAAACTGGACGTGATCGCCGAAGGGCTGGAGACCCGCTATCAGCTGGAGCTGCTGGATTCGCACCAGTGCGATTGCGCGCAGGGCTATTACTTCAGTCGCCCCTGTCCCGGGGACGCGGTCCCCGAGCTGTTGCGCAACCGCTATGTGGTTGCCACCGATACCCTGCGACTGGAGCGCGGTTAGCCGCGCCCGGGTCTGTTTCGCGCAGGCATCAGACTGAGCAGGCCAAACACGCCGCTGGCGAGCAGCCAGAGGGGCGCCGGCACAGGCACCGGAGCGGTGACGGCCGTACCCTCGAGGGACCACTGAGTGTAGGCGTCCTGTCCGCCCAGCGTCACCGGGTCGGCGCCCCGCCAGCGCAAGGCGAAGCGACGGTTCGCATCGACGGGCGTGATCAACCCGGACTGGCCCTGGTAGAAGGTTTGTGCCACCAGTCCGGTGCCGGCGTCGTAGCTTTGCAGGTACCAGGCGCCCAGGTCGAGGCTGAGGGAGCCGTATTCCACGCTGCCAGTGGGCCAGGCGTGGGGTCCGGCGTCGAGCGGCGGGGCGCTGGGCGCGGTCAAGACGCCCAGGCCGAGCGCGCCGTCGACGCGGTCGGCGACGATTTCCCCGCGGCGCTGATAACTGTACATCCGTAAACCGCCGGCGCCGAAGTCGTAACGGCGTAGCACGATGCCGCTGGCGTCGGTCAGGTCCAGCGTCAGCGTGTCGATGTCCAGGCTGTTTACCGGTTGCGCGTGCGCAGGCGGCATGATTGCGCCTGCGCCCAGCGCAACGATGATGATCGAGTCGCGGAGAAAAGCGGATTTCATGATGACCCCCAAAGCGGATTTATGCCAGAGTGATTGTTGCCAATTCGTTGTCGACCACGACCCGGTTGCTGCCGGCGCGCGTTTCCACGCGCGCCCCGAGCCAGCTGCGGAAATTGCGCGAGGCGATGTTGTCCACATACCACCACTCCGACTGCACGCGTTCCCGGCGCACGTCGAGCAGCAGGTAGCCGTGGGTCTTGAGCTCGACATATTTCATGTGCGGATTCATGGTCGGGATCAGCTGCGCCAGCGGGTCGGCGGCCGGCTCCGGGAAACCCGGCGACGTGACCGACGGGGTGACGAATTCCACCGCCAGCGGGCCCAGCCCCAGAGGCGGCTGCGGCAGGGCGTTGAGCGGTTGACCCGAGTCGAGGTAGATCTCCATCGCCCAGGAACTGTGGATATCGCCGGTGAGGATCACCACATTGTCGATGGCCCGGGCGCGGATGTGTTCCAGTATCCGTAAACGCGCCTCCGGATAACCGTCCCACTGGTCCATGTTGAGGCTGACCATGTCCTCGGTCACCGGAATGCCCGCGGCCTGCAGGTCGGGTACGTTCAGGCCCTTGAGCTGACCGAACATCACCTGCTGGCCGACCAGGCGCCAGTCGGCCTGCGAGCGGTTCAACCGCTCCAGGAACCAGTCCTCCTGGGGCGCGCCCAGCAGGGTGCGCTGCGGGTCGTTGCGCGCCGGATCGGCAGGCTGGGAGACCTGCTGATCGCGCCCCTCGAGACGGGTGTCGAGCAGAATCAGGTCGGCCAGCGTTCCCCAGCTGAGGGTACGATACATGCGCCCTTCACGGATTGGCATCCATTCGTAATAGGCCTGGATGGCGGCCGCCTTGCGTACGAACCAGTCGCCCTCGCCGGGATTGTGGTTCTCCGCGCCCCCGGTCCAGGCGTCATTGGCGACTTCGTGATCGTCCCAGACGGTGATGAACGGTTGCAACCGATGCAGCAGCGCCAGATCGGGATCGAGCTTGTACTGCCCGTGGCGATTGCGATAATCCTCGAGCGTCAGGGTCTCGTGGGGAGGTGTCGGAATCCGCCCCAGCGCCGTGCCGTCGCCATAATCGCCGTTGGCGTATTCATAGAGATAATCGCCCAGATGCAGGACGGCGTCGATGTCGCCGCGCAAGGCCAGGGCGCGATAGACATTGAAGTAGCCTTGTGGGTAGTTGGCGCAGGACACCACGCCCAGGCGCAGATTTTCCGCTGCTCCGACCGGGGCGGTACGCGTGCGCCCGATGGGCGAGGTATAGCCGAAGGCACGAAAACGGTAATAATAGGTGCGACCGGGGTGCAGTCCGTCGACGTCCACCTTGACGGTGTAATCGCGACCCGCGTGGGTTGTCAACTGGCCGTAGCGCGCCGTGTCGCGCATTTCCCGATCGGTGGCCACTTCCCATTGTACCGCCACACTGTCGTCGGAGGTCCCGCTGATCCGCGACCAGATGACGACGCGCTCGGGCAGCGGATCGCCGCTGGCCACGCCGTGCACGAAGGGGGTCGTGAAGCCCTGGGCCTCGCGGCCGCTGTCGGCGCGAAGCGCAAAAGGCCAAAGTGCGGCCGCACCGGCGCTGCGTAGAATGAACTCACGTCGATTGATGGGCATTGGCGCCTCCGGATAGCGTGGTCAGGAAGGAACTCAGGGTGTTCGTGGCAGGCTCTTCTCGAACGCCTGGGTGGGAATCCCGCTCAGCGGGTCGACCGTATACGCGGTGGCGGTGAACCGGTCGCCGTCCAGTTCGATCCAGAAAAAGCCCAGGGTGCCGTCGGCCTGCCAGTAGCTCGGGTTGCGCGCCGCATCGCCGAAGCTGCGGGTTTTGGCGCCTGCCCCGGAGATGATGAAGAAGGTCTTGCCACAATCGCTCACCGGCTTGAGCCACTCCAGGTCGTGATCGTGGCCGCTGAACAGCACATCCACTTTGCCGCACACCGATTGTTCGAGAAAAGCTTTGTAATAGCGACCGCTGGCCTGTTCGGACAGGACGCCGGCGCCGCTGTCGTAATGGCCGGCGTCGCCGTGCTGGCCATTGGAAATATAGGGGTGGTGCGCAAAGGCGATCTTCCAGCGGCCGGTGGACGCGTGCAGCGCCTCCTGCACCCACTGGAATTGCTCACGGCCATAGATGGTGTAGCTGAAATGGGGATTGGGATCGGGGTTGATCGCGGTCAGCGGGTTGGAATCCAGCGCGAAGAAGTCCGCCAGCGGCCGTCCGTCGCTCTGCTGGCCGGCACTGAAGTGATATTGGCGCGCAGGCATACGCCATTTGTCCGACGGGCGGGCGGTGCGGTAACTATAGGCGACCTGGTAGTCGCCATCGCTGTTGTCGCCACCGTCGCCGGCCGCCAGCCGGGTATTGTCGTGATTGCCCAGCGCCATGTAGAAAGGGAAGTCGAGAGCGGCATAAGGGCGCTCGAACTTGTCCTCGAACTGGGCGTCGTAGGCGCTGCCGACGCCTTCCTCATAGATGTTGTCGCCCAGGCCGAGGGCGAAATCGCAGCCGCGCGCGGCGCAGACCTGGGCGATGGCCGCCGCCACCTGGTATTGTCCCTGTCCGCCGGTGCCGAAGTCGCCGATGGCGACGAAGCGCAGTGCCGATCCGGCTGCCGCGACCGGGCTGCAGCCCGCCAGCGACAGCATGACCACGGAAAGTCCCCGGGCGACGGACGCGCCATAGCGGCGCAGCGGTTCGCGCATCACAGCTTGGTTCCCCTTGCTGGGGCCGGCAAAACGGTGGCCGGCGAAAAGTTCAGCGTATTTTTAGGCCGCTACTCTAGCGCGGGATTGTTAAGCGGGTATTACGGGCAGTCCCCGGAGCGCTTAAAATGATTGACTTCGGCGTTTGCGGCGTCTTCCATACATGGCCACACCGCCGGAAAACCCGGAAAGGGGTTGCCGGCATGCCGTCGTTGAGGGGTCTTATGCGTGATTGTCTCGCTGTTGTGTTGGGGCTGATGCTCGGCCTGGCTCACCTGCCGCCGGCCGCCGCCGAGGGCGCGCCGCAGGCGCCCACGCCGGTGATCGTGGCACCCGCGCGTCTGGCCGATTTCGCCGACCGCATCGAGGCGTTAGGCAGCTTGCGCGCGAACGAATCGGTGGCCCTCACCGCCACGGTCACCGAAACCGTCAGCGCCGTGCATTTCGACGATGGCGAGCGCGTCAAGGCCGGTCAGGTGCTGGTGGAGATGAGCAGCGGCGAGGAGCGCGCCCAGCTGGCCGAGGCCCGCGCCACGGCCGACGAGGCCCAGCGTCAATACCAACGGGTCCTGTCGCTGGAAACCCAGGGCAGCGCGGCGAAGTCCCTGCTCGATGAGCGCCGGCGGGAGTGGGAGGCGGCGCAGGCGCGGCGCGCGGCGATCGAGTCGCGCCTGGCCGATCGCACCATCAAAGCGCCGTTTGCCGGGGTGCTGGGCCTGCGTGACCTCAGCCCGGGCGCGCTGGTGCGGCCGGGCGACTTGATCGCCGTGCTCGACGACGACACGGTGATGAAGCTCGAATTCCAGGTTCCGTCCACGTATCTCGAGGTGTTGGCGCCGGGGCTCGAAATCGTCGCCACGGCGCCGGCGTTTGCGCAGCGTCAATTTCGCGGTCAGGTGAAATCGATCGACAGCCGCATCGACCCCAGCACGCGCGCGATCCGGGTGCGGGCGCTACTGCCCAATCCCGACCATCTGCTCAAACCCGGTCTGCTGATGCAGGTGGAGCTGCTCAAGCGGCCGCGCCGTTCCATCGTGATCCCGGAAGAGGCGCTCCTGGCCCTGGGGGCGAAGCAATTCGTGCTGGTGGTCGATGCGGCCGACGGCAACAAGGTGGTCCGCCAACCGGTGGAAATCGGCGGTCGCCGTGCCGGGGAGGTCGAGATCGTCACCGGTCTGAGCGCCGGGCAACAGGTCATCACTCACGGCAGTCTGAAGCTGCGGCCGGGCGACAAGGTGGAGATTGCGGTCATCGACGATGGCAGCCAACCCTTGTCCGAGCTGTTGCGACGGTTGCCGGGCGGCGACACGTGATTCTGTCGGACGTCTCGATCACGCGGCCGGTCTTCGCCTCGGTGCTGTCGCTGCTGCTGGTGGTGTTCGGGCTGCTGGCTTTCGAGCGGCTGCCGCTGCGCGAATACCCCGACATCGATCCGCCGGTGGTGTCGGTGGAGACCACCTATCCCGGGGCGGCGGCCAATGTGGTGGAGAACCGCATCACCGAGCTGATCGAAAACCGTATCGCCGGCGTGGAGGGTATTCGGTTCATCGAATCGAGCAGCGAGGACGGCCGTTCGGTGATCAACATCGAGTTTTCGGTCGGCCGGAACATCGACGCGGCGGCCAACGACGTGCGCGACCGGGTCTCCACCGTGCTCGACGACCTTCCCGACGAAGCCGACCCGCCCGAGATCCAGAAAGTCGACAGCAACGAAGACGTCATCATGTGGCTCAACCTGGTGAGCGATCGCATGAGCGTGCCGGAGCTGACCGACTATGCCGAGCGTTACCTGGTGGACCGGTTTTCGGTGTTGAACGGGGTGGCGCGGGTGCGGGTCGGCGGCGGGCAAGTCTACGCCATGCGCATCTGGCTGGATCGGCGGCAGCTGGCGGCGCGCAATCTGACGGTTGCCGATGTCGAAAGGGCGCTGCGCGCGGAGAACCTCGAATTGCCCGCCGGCAGCCTGGATTCCGCCGCGCGCCAGTTTACCGTGCGCACCGAGCGCAACTTCCGCAGCGCCGCGGACTTCGCCCGCCTGGTACTGGCCCGTGGCGACGACGGCTACCTGGTGCGCCTGGGCGATGTGGCGCGGGTCGAGCACGGCACGGCCGAGGACCGGTTGTTTTTCCGGGGCAACGGCGTACCCACCGTGGGCATCGGGATCATCAAACAGTCCACCGCCAACACCCTGGCCGTGGCCGACGCCGCCAAGGCTCTGATGACGCGCGTCAACGCGGGCCTGCCGCCGGGCATGGCGCTGAAACAGAGTTACGACAGCTCGGTGTTCGTCAAGGGCGCCATTCGCGAGGTCTACAAGACGCTGTTCATCGCCATCCTGATGGTCGTCGGGGTGATCTATCTGTTTCTCGGCAGTGCCCGGGCCACCCTGGTGCCGGCGGTGACGGTGCCGGTGTCGCTGGTGGCGAGCTTTCTGGTGCTCCAGGCGCTGGGTTTCTCGATCAATATTCTCACCTTGCTGGCGCTGGTGCTGGCCATCGGCCTGGTGGTGGACGACGCCATCGTGGTGATCGAGAATATCCATCGACGCATGGAGACCCTGGGTGAATCGCGTCTGGTGGCCGCCTACCGGGGTACGCGTCAGGTGGGTTTTGCCGTCGTCGCCACGACCGTGGTGCTGGTGTCGGTGTTCGTGCCCATCGCTTTTTTGCAGGGCGATATCGGCCGGCTGTTTTCCGAATTCGCCCTGACCATGGCCGCGGCGGTGGCCTTTTCGAGCTTTGTCGCCCTGTCCTTGTCGTCCATGCTCGCCTCGAAGGTGCTGCCGCCGATCGGTAGCAGGCCCGCCTTGTCGCGCGCCGTCGACGGACTGTTCGAAAAGGTGCGGCGCGCTTATCACCGGTCGCTCCAGTGGGCGTTGCGCCACGCCTGGGCGGTGGGGTTGGGCTTCGCCGGGATCGTCGGCGGTTCCTTGTGGCTGTTCGAGCAGTTGCCCGACGAGTACGCGCCGAAGGAAGACCGCGGCGTGTTTTATCTGATGGTCACCGGCCCCGAGGGCTCGTCGTACCAATATATCGCCACCTATATGACCGAGATCGAGCGGCGCATGCTGCCGCTGGTGGAAAACGGCGAAATCAGCCGCCTGCTGGTGCGCGCACCGCGCGCCTTCGGCAATTTCGAGATCTTCAATACCGGCATCGTCATCAACGTGTTGAGCGACTGGTCGCAGCGACGCTCGGCCTGGGAGATCATGGACGACGTGCGTGACCGGCTTCAGGGATTGCCGGGCGTGCGCGTCTTCCCCGTCATGCGCCAGGGCTTCGGGGCCCGTATCCAGAAGCCGGTGCAGTTCGTCATCGGCGGCGGCACCTATCAGGAGCTGACCGAATGGCGCGATATTCTGGTGGAGAAGATCAACGCGAACAATCCCGGTCTGGTCGGTCTGGACTGGGACTACAAGGAGACCAAGCCCCAGTTGCGGGTACGCATCGATTACGACCGCGCCGCCGAACTCGGGGTGACGGTCGGCGACATCGGCCGCACCCTGGAGACCATGCTCGGGTCCAGGCGCGTGACCACCTACATCGATGCCGGCAAGGAATACGACGTCATCGTGGAGGGGGAGCGCAGTACCCAACGCACGCCCACCAATCTGGAGAACATCTATGTCCGCTCGCAGCGTAGTGCTCAGCTGATACCGCTTTCCAATTTGGTGCGACTGGAGGAGTTCGCCGATTCTCTGAAGCTGAACCGTTACAATCGGGTAAGGGCGATCACCCTGGAGGCCAATCTGGCCGACGGTGTCGCCCTCGGCAGTGTGCTGAACACGCTCGAGCGGCTGGTGCGCGAGCATCTCCCCGGCAGCGCGATTATCGACTATAAAGGGCAGTCACGGGATTACAAGTTCGCGGGCGGCTCGATCCTGTTCATCTTTGTGCTCGGCGTGGCGGTGGTGTTCCTGGTGCTGGCCGCGCAGTTCGAGAGCTGGGTGCATCCCCTGGTCATTATGCTGACGGTTCCCCTGGCCATGGCCGGTGCCCTGCTGGGGCTCTACCTGACCGGGCAGACGCTCAACCTGTACAGCCAGATCGGTTTGATCATGCTGGTGGGGCTGGCGGCCAAGAACGGCATCCTGATCGTCGAGTTCGCCAATCAGTTGCGTGACGCCGGCCGCCCCTTCCGCGAGGCGCTGACCGAAGCCGCGGACGTGCGTCTGCGCCCCATTGTGATGACCGGCATCACCACAGCCGCCGGTTCCGCGCCGCTGTTGCTCTCCAGCGGGGCCGGCTCCGAGACCCGCACCGTGATCGGCACGGTGATCCTGGCCGGAATTCTGGCGGCCACCCTGTTTACGCTCTATGTCGTGCCGGTGGCCTATGATCTTCTGGCCCGGCGTACCGGTTCGCCGCTGCGGGTGCGACGGCAATTGGAGCGCGAACTGGGGTAAAAGAGTGATTATCCGCGCTTTTCCGTTCTGTAGGATAGCGCTGATACACGCCGGAGCCATTCGCTGACGTTGCCCAGTGCACGCAACCCCCATCATTCCCCCATAGCGAACGTGCGAGACCGGCGGGTCCGGCAGGGAGGGAGCGAGGCTTATGGGCAATCAGGACGTTGTCAGCGCGGCGGCCGCGGGCGCCGCGTTCGTGGTTAGGGACTGCGCCCTGGTGGCGCTGGCGACCGGCCGCAAGGCCCGCCTGCTGCAGGAGTTTCGCAGTGAGCTGGCGGCGATCGACGCGGCCAGCATCTACCACCATTTCTGGGGCGGGCTGTTGCAGCCGCGCTTCGCCGAGCGCGAATACAACAACGACTTCGCGGCCTGGGTTCGCCACGGCATTCATGACGCGGTATTGGCCGAACGCCTGGCGGCGCTGCATCCGTCGCGCTTCGCCGACCTGGAAACGCTCCGCCAGGAGATCATCGAACTGGTGGATGCCCGCCTCGATGAGGTGGAACATCTGTTCTGGACCCGGGCCAGCCAGCAGTTCGAGTTCATCTGCTCGCAGATCGTGGTCTTCGACACCGCGCAGCAGCTACAGCAGCCCGCCGATCTCGCTGCGGCCATCGCCGGTCTTTCGCCCAGCAGCATCTTTTATCATTTCATCGACGCGCGCCGGCGCACGCCCGCCGGCGAGGACGATTTCAGTTTCTGGTTGGGCACCTTCGGCGCCGAGTATGCGCCGCTGTGCCAGCAATTGGCCGGCGTGGATCCCTATTTCGGCAGCCTGAAGGAGTTGCGCGACGAACTCGCCGGCCTCTTCGCGGCCTATTTCCAGGAGGCGCGGCAATGAGTCTATTGGAAGCCTACGCGCAAGTGGCCGGCGAGGATGTCATCGCCCAGTTGCAACAGCTTGCCGCCCCGCTGGCAGGGGCCAGGGCGGTGCATGTCAACTCCACGCGCAGCGGCGGCGGCGTGGCCGAGATCCTCACCAAGCTGGTGCCGCTGATGCAGGAGCTGGGGATCGAGACCGAATGGGAAGTCATCCACGGCGAAGGCGATTTCTTCGAGTGCACCAAGGGCATGCACAATACCCTGCAAGGCAATCGCACCCCGCTCGGCGATCATCTGCTCAGAGCCTATGAGCAGACCAACGAGGAAAACGCGCAGCGCCTGCGGCCGACGCTGGAAGCGGCGGACTTCGTCTTCATCCACGATCCGCAGCCGGCGCCCTTGCTCAAGCTGTGTCCCCGGCGCAAGGGGAAGTGGATCTGGCGTTGTCATATCGATGCCAGTCACCCTTTCAGACCGGTATGGAAATACCTGCGGCAATTCGTCGTGCCCTATGACGCGAGCATTTTTTCCCTGGCCGCGTTCGCCCAGGAGCTGCCGCATCCCCAGTACCTCATCCCGCCCAGCATCGATCCGCTGAGCGACAAGAACAAGACCCTCTCGGACGCTGAGGTGGAAAGCGTCCGCGCACGCCATGGCCTCGATGCCGAGCGTCCGCTGCTGGTACAGGTCTCGCGCTTTGACCGCTTCAAGGATCCCATCGGTGTCATCGAGGCCTATCAGCTGGCCAAGCAGTTCATACCCGGGTTGCAGCTGGTGTTGGCCGGCGGCGGCGCCGCCGACGACCCCGAGGGCGAAGTGGTGCTGCGCGAAGTCGAGGCGGCGGGGCGCGATGACGAGGATATCCACATACTGATGTTGCCCTCGGATGCCCATGTGGAGATCAACGCGCTGCAACGGGCGGCGGACATCGTCTTGCAGAAGTCGGTCCGCGAGGGCTTCGGACTGACCGTCACCGAGGCGCTATGGAAGGGCAAGCCGGTCATCGGCGGTGACGTCGGCGGTATCCGCCTGCAGGTCATCGATCACCATACCGGCTTTCTGGTGAACACGCCGGAAGGTGCTGCCCTGCGCATCCGCTATTTGTTGCATCAACCCGAAAGCATGCGTGCGATGGGCGAAAAGGCGCGCGAGTTTGTCCGCGAGAACTTTCTCATCACGCGCCATCTGCGGGAATACCTGACCTTGATGGTCGCCCTGCGCCATGGCGCGCAAGAGCGCATCGAACTCGGCCAGGGCTGATGAGCGCTTGCCGGCGCCGCCACCGCATGCCCTTTGGCGCCGAGGTGATCGAGGACGGGGGCGTGCGTTTTCGTCTCTGGGCGCCCGGCGCGCAGCGACTGGAGCTGTGTCTGGTCGGGGACGGGGCGACGACCGAAATGTTGCCCATGGAGGTCGAGGAAGACGGCTGGTATGGCCTGACCACCGACCGGGCCGGCGCCGGCACGCTTTATCGTTTTCGCGTCGACGGCGCCATGCAGGTGCCCGATCCCGCTTCGCGCTTTCAACCGCAGGACGTGCATGGGCCGAGCGAGGTGGTGGATCCGCTGGGGTGGGAGTGGAGCGACTGTGCCTGGCGCGGACGCCCCTGGGAGGAGGCGGTGATCTACGAACTGCACGTGGGCAGCTTCACCCCCGCGGGTGACTTCGCCGGCGTGGAGCGTAAGCTCGATTATCTGTGCGAGTTGGGCGTGACGGCGCTCGAGTTGATGCCGGTGGCGGATTTTCCAGGTGCCCGTAACTGGGGCTACGACGGCGTCGGCCTCTACGCGCCCGACAGTGTCTACGGCCGGCCGGAGAGCCTCAAGGCGTTGGTGGCGGCGGCGCACGCGCGCGAGATGATGGTGTTGCTCGACGTGGTTTACAATCATTTCGGACCCGAAGGCAACTACCTCTCGATCTACGCGCCGCCGTTCTTCGACCCGCGGCGGCAGACGCCGTGGGGCGCGGCGATCAACTTTGACGGCGAGGCCAGCCGCTGGGTGCGCCAGTTCTTTATCGAGAACGCCCTGTACTGGTTGCGCGAATTCAATTTCGACGGCTTGCGCTTTGACGCGGTGCACGCCATCAGCGACGACTCCGCCCGGCACATTCTTTTTGAGCTGGCAGACCGGGTCAGGGATCAGACCGAGGCGTCGCGTCATGTGCACCTGGTCCTGGAGAACGACGACAATGCCGCCCGCTATCTGCGCCGCGATCCCGAGCAGCGGCAGCGATGGTATGCCGCGCAATGGAACGACGACATCCACCACGCCTTTCATGTGGCGCTAACCGGTGAAGACAGCGGCTATTACCGGGATTACACCGATCCGGCGCGACATCTGGCGCGCTGTCTGACCCAGGGTTTCGCCTACCAGGGCGAGCCGTCGCCGTATCGCAACGACCAGCCGCGCGGCGAGGCCAGCGCGGACCTGCCGGCCAGCGCCTTTGTGGCGTTCACCCAGAACCACGACCAGATCGGTAATCGCGCCTTCGGCGAACGGCTGGAAGCGCTGGCGCCGACAGCGGCGGTGCGCGCGGCCCAGGCCTTGTTGCTGCTGGCGCCCTCGCCGCCTTTGCTGTTCATGGGACAGGAGTGGTGCAGTCGCAAACCGTTTCTGTTCTTCTGCGATTTTGGCGCCGAGCTGGCCGAGAGCGTGGTGTCGGGGCGGCGCGCGGAGTTCGCCGGTTTTCCGCAGTTCAGCGATCCGGCGGCGCGGGAGAAGATTCCCGACCCGATGGCCGAAGCGACCTTTCGCCAGGTTGTGCTCGACTGGGAGTCCGTCGATGATCCGCCGCACGCGGACTGTCTGGCGTTGACCAGGGAGCTGCTGGCGCTGCGTAAGCGCGAACTGCTGCCGCGTATGTCGGCGGCAGGGGTGTTCGGCGAGGGTTACCATCTGCTTGGCGAGCGCGCGTTCGCGGCCGATTGGCGCTTGCCGACCGGTGAGCGCCTGCGCGTGATGGCCAACCTCGGCGAAACGCCGTTCGCAGATGTCTCTCCTGCGTCGGGGCGCTGTTTCTACGCCAGCCACGCGCTGCAGGAGAAGACACTGCCTCCGTGGTCGGTGTTCTGGTACCTTGATGAGGGGCCGCCGCGATGAGCCGGCCGGCCGTTCCCAGTGCCACCTATCGGCTTCAGTTCAACCGGGAGTTCACTTTCGCTGACGCCACCCGGCTCATTCCGTATCTCAGCAGCCTCGGCATCAGCCATGTGTATGCCTCGCCTTTTTTGAAAGCCCGTGCTGGCAGTCCACATGGCTACGACATCGTGGATCACAATGCGCTCAATCCCGAGATTGGCGACGCCGCGAGCTTTACGGAGTATACCGCAGCGCTGAAGCACCACGGCATGGGGCAGGTTCTGGATATCGTTCCCAATCACATGGGAGTGGGCGGTGACGACAACCGCTGGTGGCTGGATGTATTGGAGCACGGGCAAGCCTCGGAGTATGCCACTTATTTCGATATCGACTGGCAGCCGGTCAACGCTTACCTGCACAACAAGTTGTTGCTGCCGGTATTGGGCGATCATTATGGCAGCGTGCTGGAGAGAGGGGAGCTGAAACTGGTCTTCGAGCCCGCCGAAGGCGCCTTTTGCATGCATTACTATGAGCATCTGCTGCCACTCGACCCGCGAAGCTATGCGCTGATCCTGCTCCAGCGCAGTGAGGTCCTGGCGCAAAGGCTGGGGGAAAAGAGTCAGCTCCTGGCGCAGTACTTTGCCCTGGCCCGGGAATTCCGAGCCTTGACGCGACACAGCGACCGCTCCATCGCCGCGCGGCGCCTTCGCCGCGAAAACGCCGAGCGCTGCAAACAGCGGCTCGCGCAGCTGTGTCGACAGCAGGCTGTCATCGTCGACTGGGTACGGGAGAACGTTGATAGCTACAACGGCGATAGCGCCCAGCCCAAGAGTTTTGACCTGTTGCATCGGCTGTTGCAGGCCCAGGCCTACCGCCTGACGTACTGGCAGGTGGCCGCGGACGAAATCAACTACCGGCGATTTTTCGACGTCAACGATCTGGCCGGCATTCGCATGGACAAGCCTGAGGTGTTCCGCGACACCCACCGCTTGGTGGGTGAGTTGATCGCCGCAGGCCATATCCAGGGCTTGCGCATCGATCACCCCGACGGCCTGACTGATCCCCGTGCCTACTATTGTCAGCTGCAACAACTTGCCGAAGCCGAGTCGCCCGCTCCGGCGGCGGCGGGGGAAAACGGTTTTTACCTCCTGGTGGAAAAGATTCTGGCGGGCTACGAACGCCTGCCGTCGGACTGGCCGGTGGCCGGGACCAGCGGCTATGAGGCCGCGCACCTGCTCAATGGGCTGTTCGTGTATCCGGGTTCGGAAAAGGCCATGAGCCGTTTGTACGCGAGAATCCTCGACCGGCCCCCCGACTTCGACCGCCTGCTCTATGAGAGCAAACGCCTGATCATGCGCAGTGTGCTGTCGAGCGAGTTGACGGTGTTGGCCAATCTGCTGAGTCACATCGCGCAGTCGGATCGGCGCACGCGGGATTTCACCTACCTCGGGCTGCGCGCCGCGCTAGGGGAAGTCGTCGCCTGTTTTCCCATCTACCGGACCTATGTCACGGCCGAGCGCATCAGCGACGATGACCGCCGCTATATCCAATGGGCGCTCGCCCAGGCGAGAAAACGCAGTCAGGCCGCGGATATCCAGATTTTCGATTTCATCGGCAGTGTTCTGATGCGCGAGGGCTGGGACCAGCAAAAGCCAAAGTCGCGACAAAAACTGATCCGGTTCGTGCGCCGCTTTCAGCAGTACACCGCGCCGGTGATGGCAAAAGGGATGGAAGATACCGCGTTCTACATCTACAACCGGCTGGTATCGCTCAACGACGTGGGTTCCGACCCGCGCGTGTACGGGGTGTCGATGAAGGCATTCCATCAGGAAAACGAGCGCCGGCAGTGCGACTGGCCTGGTTCCCTGGTCACTACCTCCACCCACGACAGCAAGCGCGGCGAGGACACGCGCGCGCGTATCAACGTATTGTCGGAGATCGCCGATCAATGGCGCCACCATTTGTGGCGCTGGATGCGCCTCAACCGCCATAAAAAAAGCATCGTCCAGGACGCGCAGGCACCGTCCGCCAACGACGAATACCTGCTTTATCAGACGCTGATAGGGACCTGGCCCATAGGGCTGAGCGCCGCCGAGGCGAGCGGCGCCTACGCGCGGCGGATCGCCGAATACATGCTCAAGGCGATCAAGGAAGCCAAGCGGCATACCTCCTGGATCAACCCCAACGGGGAGTATGAAACGGCGATGGGTGATTTCATTCAGGCGTTGCTGGACCCATCGCAGAGCAACGCCTTTCTCAGCGACTTGGTCGACTTCCAGCGGGAGATTCTGCGCTTCGGCTTGTACAACAGCTTGTCGCAGACGCTGTTGAAACTCACCATCCCGGGAGTACCCGACATCTACCAGGGCAACGAGCTGTGGGCCTTCAGCCTGGTGGACCCCGACAACCGCGCGCCGGTGGATTATGATCTACGGCGCCAGTGCCTGGAAGCGCTGCAGGCGCGCGAGGAGATTCAGCCGCTGTTGGCGGAAATGCTGGCCGATATCGCCGACGGGCGATTGAAGCTGTATCTCACCTGGCGCCTGCTGCAGTTGCGCCGCCGGCTACCTGATGTGTTCGCGCAGGGCGGGTATCTCCCGCTGGCGACGCGCGGCCGCGCGGCTGACCATCTATGCGCCTTCGCCCGATGCCTGGGGGAGCGCTGTGTCATTGTCGTCACTGGACGTTGGTATGCGCGCCTGGGTTTTGGTGGCGATACCTTTCCTCTCGGCGAAGCGGTGTGGGGCGATAGCGGGATCGAAATCCGCGCGGAGCTGGCCGGCACCTACCGCGATACGCTGAGCGGGCAACGGTTGCAGTTCGACAGTGCAGCCGGGCCGGTCGAGTGCGCTGTGGCCGGGCTGTTCGCCCACCTTCCTTTTGTGGTGTTGGTCAAGGACTAGGCGGGATTGGCGCGCGTTCAGCCCTGGTGGCCGTAGCGAATCAGCACCAGGGTGCGCGGATCCACCAGGTAGGGGCTTTCCGCCGGTGTTTCCTCCTGCGCGGCGAGTTCGCGGGAGGTGTCGATCAGCACCGTGCCCTGAGACAGATGGGAATCCTGCGGTAAGTGATACTCGATGCCCTGATGGTCGGCGTTCAATATCAGCAGGAAGGTGTCGTCCGGTTCCTTTTCGCCCTGTTCGGTGAGATGGTAGACGCCGGCCTCGCCGCTAAGAAGCAGGGCGATGGAGCGCGCGCCGACCCGATGCCAGTCCGCTTCGCCCATTTCGTGCCCGTCGGGTTTGAGCCAGGTGATGTCGTTGGTGTCGGTGCCGGGGATCTGTTTGCCCTGGAAAAAACGGTGGCGGTGAAAGACGATATGGTCGCGGCGCAGTTTGATGATCTCGCGCGCGAACTCCATCAGGGCCTGGCCGTCGGCGTCGATGGCCTCCCAGTCCAGCCAGGTGATTTCGTTGTCCTGACAGTAGGCGTTGTTGTTGCCCTGCTGGCTGTGGCCGAATTCGTCGCCGGCGAGCAGCATCGGCAGGCCTTGGGAGAGCAGCAGCGTCGTCAACAGGTTGCGTTTCTGGCGTTGGCGCAATTGATTGATCTGGGCATCCTCGGTCGGTCCTTCCGCGCCGCAGTTCCAGCTGTTGTTGTCGTTGTTGCCATCGCGATTGTCTTCCTGGTTGGCTTCGTTGTGCTTGTCGTTGTAGCTGACCAGATCGGTCAAGGTGAAGCCGTCATGGGCGGTAATGAAGTTCACGCTCGCCCACGGGCGGCGACCGCGGCGGTTGTAGATGTCGCTGGAGCCGGCCATGCGCGAAGCCAGCTCGGCGAGCTGGGCGTCGTCCCCTTTCCAGAAGCGGCGCACGGTATCCCGGTAACGATCGTTCCACTCGGCCCATCCCGGAGGGAAGCCGCCGACCTGATAGCCTCCGTAGCCGATGTCCCAGGGTTCGGCGATGAGCTTGACGGTCGACAGCAGCGGGTCCTGGGCCACGGCATCGAGAAAACTGGCGTGTTCGTCAAAACCGCCGTTGACGCGCGCCAGCGTCGTCGCCAGGTCGAAGCGGAAACCGTCGACACCCATCTCTTCCACCCAGTAGCGCAAGGAGTCGGTAACCATCCGCAGTACATAGGGGTGGCGCAGCTCGAGCGCGTTGCCGGTACCGGTGAAGTCGTTGTAGTAACGCTGGGCGTCTTCCATGAGATAGTAATAGGACTTGTTGTCGATACCGCGCATCGACAGGGTCGGTCCCAACTGGTTGCCTTCGGCGGTGTGGTTGTAGACCACGTCCAGAATGACTTCGATCCCCGCATCGTGCATCAACTGCACAAAGGTCTTGAATTCGCTGATGCTGCCGCCGGCGAGGTAGTCCGGATAGGGAGCGAAGAAGCCGATGGAGTTGTAGCCCCAATAGTTGCGCAGCCCCTGATCGATCAGGTGACGGTCCTGGATGAATGTGTGCACCGGCAGCAGTTCGACCGCGGTGATACCGAGCGACTTGAGGTAGCCCACGACCGCGGGGTGCGAAAGGCCGTCGAAGGTGCCGCGCGCGGCCTCCCCCACTTCGGGGTGGAGCATGGTGAAGCCGCGAACGTGCATTTCGTAGATGATGGTCTCGTGCCAGGGTCTTTTCAGCGCGCTGTTCAAACCCCAGGTGAACGCCGGGTCGATTACCTGGCAGCGGGGCATGAAGGGAGCGCTGTCACGGGTGTCGAACGACATATCCTCGGTATCGTCGCCCACCTGGTAACCGAAAAGCGCATCGTCCCAACGCAGTGACCCCTGCAGGTTTTTGGCGTAGGGGTCGAGCAGTAACTTGTGATGATTGAAGCGGTGGCCCTGTTCCGGTTCGTAGGGCCCGTACACCCGATAGCCGTATAACTGACCCGCGCGTACATCGGGCAGGTATCCGTGCCAGATCTCGTGGGTGTATTCGGGCAGCGGAATCCGCTCGAGTTCGCGCTTTCCGTCGGCATCGAACAAACAGAGTTCCACTTTCTCGGCGTGCGCGGAAAAGAGAGCGAAATTTGTTCCCGCTCCGTCCCACGTGGCCCCCAGGGGGTAGGGGAGTCCGGGCCATACGCGTTGTTTTTTCTGCGCCATGTAACCTCTCATCCTGATGAAGTCAGCGCGCAATTCAGTTGCAGGAATCCGACGCCGTGGTCAATACCGTCGCGCGAGCCTAATGAAACGGGTGGGCAATCAAGGCAGCACCGGACTGATGGAGATGGAGGTGGTTGCCATTGACGCTTTGATGGGAACGCGCTGGAGAAAAATAATGCATAAAGGCGTCGCCGGCAACAAAATTCAAAGCTGTCGGTCGAGACCTACGTTGGGTCGCGGTAGAGACTTACGTCGCGGGAAAATCCCCCACGTTCAGCGTTGATCCCGGCGCATGCTGCGGTAGGCCGAGGGCGTGGTTCCCATGTGGCGGCGGAACAACCGGGAAAATTGGGAGGGGTCGTTGACGCCGACCGAGCAGGCGATTTCCAGCACCGAGCGGCTGGTGGTGTGCAATATGTCCGCGGCGGCATCGACGCGCAGTCGCACCAGATAGTCGCGAAAGGTCATTCCCTGTTCGCGTTTGAAGGTGCGGCTGAATTCGCACACGCTCATGCAGCACAAGTGGGCCACGTCGGACAACGTAATCTTTTCATGCAGGTGATCCCTGAGATAGGGAATGATCTTGCAGGTCTTTTCCTTCGGCCGGTTGTCGATGTAGATGTTGCGTTCGCTGGTGCCCCGATCCGGCATCAGCATGCGTCGCGGACGCTGGCCGTGGTTGTGCTTCAGCAGCGGTTCCATGGCGTTGATACGCCGCGCAATGAGACTCCCGCTTGTCGGCTTGATGAAGTAATCCCACACTCGCGAGCGCAACGCCCAAATGGCGAGTTCGGCCGACGGATTGTCGGTGAGCATGAGGATGGGCACCGAGGGGTGCGACAATTTGGTCTTTTGCAGCAACGCCAGTTCACTCGGGCCAGGATAAGTGAAGTCGAAGCAAAGCACGTCCGGCGTCTCCGTCGCCAGGAGTTGGGGCAGTGCCTGCATGTCGTTGCAGTACTTCACCTTGTAGGGATGGCGGGGCCCGAGCGGGTTGTCGCGTGGCTTACGCTCAGGTGCAAAGTCCAGCCAAAGTACCAATGGGGGTGACATATGGGGCTTCTCTACTGATGGTGTGCACCGAGTAAATCCCTGTAAAACAGTCGGTCAGAAGGCGTTTGGGCCGACCGTGACCCTTAGCAGATGAGGTGGGTGCCCGGAATATTCCCAAAAAATTCACATGTCGCAAAAAAACGCAAGCTCCGCAAACAATGCCTAGACCAGCCCGGCGTTGTCCCGTATCAATCGTCAGGCGCCAGGCCGAGAGGTCTGGTGAATCTCCCGTCGTTCAGTGTCCAGCGATACCCGCACACTGTCGTTCGGTATCACAATAATGAGCTGGCCTCGGTCCAGCCGAGGCCAGCAGGCAGGAACGGAGAAGACTACCATGAGAAGAAAACCTATGACGTTGGTCACCCTGGTGACGACGAGCCTCGCGGTGTTGTCGCTGCTCAGTCCCGCAGCGATGGCGGGGAAGGGCGGCAAGAACAAGACCATCACCCTGATGCAGTTGCAGGACGTTCACGGTCACATTGCGCCGCACTCCTCGATCTTGAAAAACGACGTGATGGACCCCAATGCCGGCGGGGTCGCCAAGCTGGCGACATTGATCAAGCAGGTGCGCGCGGACAATCCCGACAGTCTGCTGTTGGCGGTCGGCGACACAACGCACGGCAGCGCGGAGATGTTGTTCACGCTCGGTGATGCCATCATGCCGATGCTCAATGCGCTGGACATCGACGCCTTTTTGCCTGGCAACTGGGATTTCGGCTGGGGGCCGCGCGTTTATCGCCAGCGGTTCACCCCCAACACCAGCATTACGTTGGCGCCGAACAATCGCACTACCATCGCCTGGCGTTATCCGGCCGGTACCGGCTGTAACGTGCCCGGTGGTTTGAACGCCACGACCTATGCCGACTGCCATGTGACCAAGGCCAACTTCCCGACGGTGGCCATCAATCTGTACAACTACAATGAGGCGGCCGCCGCCACCACTCCCGGCGTTCCCTTGGGGCCGCGGGTGCACGCGCCCTATGTCATCAAAGAGGTGGCGGGCAAGAAAGTCGCCGTGCTCGGCATCACCAGTGATGTCGTCCCGCAGCAGGCGCAAGCCTTCAATACCGGCTTCCGTTTCACCATGGGCTATAAGGAGCTGCCTCAGGACATCGCCGCGGCGAAGGCCGAAGGCGCCGATCTCATCGTCGTGCTCTCGGAACTCGGGTTGGCCAAGAATGTGCAGCTGGTCAGGGAGTTTCCGCAGATCAACGTGATGTTCAGCGGCCACACGCACGAGCGCACGCCGCAGGCGATCGTGATACCCCGTGGTGAGGATGGCAAGAATATCGGTATCGTGACCGAGGCGGGCGAGGACGACTTTCTCGGTCGTCTCGACGTGAAAGTCTCCGATGGGCAGATCACCGACTGGAGCTGGGATCTCATGGAAGCCAGCAGCGCGGTGGCGGAAGACCCCGCGATCAAGGCGATGGTCGATGAGCAGCGCAAGACCTTTGTCTCGGGTCCCGACTTCCAGTGTCATACCTTCGGCGTCAACGCCTTTCCCTTCGGCAAGGGGCATACGCTGTGTGAGCCGCTGGATGCGATTGTCGGTTATACCGATCCGACCATCGAGCGCTTCCACGTACTGGAGGAGATCGCCAACAACGTGATGGTCGATGCCTTCGTCGATCTGGCCAGATACGTCGATCCGAATCTGAACGCCGACAATTCACTCTCGACCACCAATGGTTTCCGCTTCGACGTGACGGTTTTCGGTCGCGACGATGGATTCTCGGGTGCCATCACGGTGGGCGATCTCTACGACTACTATCCCATCGGCGCGGCGGTGGCGCTGGCGGAATTCACCGGTGGCCGGCTGCTCGATCACTGGGAAGGGATTCTCAACAATGTTTTCGATCCCAATCCCTATCGTCAGCGCGGTGGCTGGTTCCTGGGTTTTACCGCCAACATGCATTTCGACATCGAGCTCAATGACGATTTTCCGCGCACCATCAGCGAGGGGCGGCGTATCGACCTGGCCACCATCAACGGCAAACGCGTGGATCGCAGCAAGCTCTACACCTTGGCGTCGTGTTATCCGCACGGTAACCCGGTCGACGAGGTTTGCCGCACATCGGGCGCGACCAACGTCCGGTTCCTCAACGGCAGCCGCGAAACCACCGGACCGACCGATGTCTTCGGCAACCGTCAGTTGGATGTCAATGGCGCGTTCACCATCGTGGCGCCGGTCAACAGCGAGAATATTTTCGACCCGGTGCGTTTCGCCAACGGCGGTCCGCTGTTTCTCAAGGTGGCGCCGGACAACTTCGTCCACCCGGTGGACGCGTTGCGGCGTTATCTGGCCAACAACGATGTCACCACTGCGCAGCACGGTCTGGGTCGCGTGAACGCGGTGACCGGCGTGCCGGTGTCCGAAGTCGGCGGCGCTGGAATCGTGCAGCCTACCCAGGGAGCCGGGCCGGCGTGGATGAAGCGTGAGCTGATCCTGGAAGACGACTGACGATTTGAGACAGTTGCAGAAGCAATCCGAATCGGCCTGATCGGAGTCGAGGGGGGTTGATTGGAAGCCTGGCAGGCGGTCCCCGCCTGCCAGGCTTTTTTTTTGCCGTTGCTAACGCTATCGCTTCAAGAACCCGGACGCGCCGCCTTCGGGCGGCGGGACGCGCGCGCTTGCTGGGGCCGTTTGTGTTGGCCGGTGGTTTGCGTCGAGTTGCCGGTGGCTCCTGCGGACTTGCGCCGACTGTGTTTTGAGCCGCGGGTTTCTTGTTGCCCGCTCGTATGCCCTCCCGGTCGGGACGCGGCGTCGCCGCCGCGCTTGGCGCGCGCGGGACGCGCCGCTCGCGGTTTGAACACCGGCTCGGCGCGGATTGAAGGGTCGGGGGCGAATCCCTCGATCACCTCCTTGGGAATTTCCTGCTGGATGAGCTTTTCGATGCCCCGCAAGAACGCATGCTCGTCGATACAGACCAGGGAGATCGCTTCACCGGCGTTTCCGGCGCGACCGGTACGTCCGATCCGATGCACATAGTCTTCGGCGATGTTGGGCAATTCGAAATTGACCACGTGCGGCAGTTGGTCGATGTCCAGACCGCGCGCGGCGATATCGGTGGCCACCAGCACCCGCACCGCGCCGCGTTTGAAATCGGCCAGGGCGCGGGTGCGCGCGCCCTGGCTCTTGTTGCCGTGGATCGCCGCGGCGCTGATGCCGTCTTTTTCGAGCTGGGCGGCGAGGCGATTGGCGCCGTGCTTGGTGCGGGTGAACACCAGCACCTGATGCCAGTTCCTCGAACCGATCAAATAGGCCAACAACTGCGCCTTGCGTACCCGGTCCACCGGGTGCACCCGTTGTGCCACCGTCTCCACCGCGGTGTTGCGGCGGGCGACTTCGATCGGGACGGGGTCGTGCAGCAGGCCGTTGGCCAGGGCGCGGATTTCATCCGAGAAAGTCGCCGAAAACAGCAGATTCTGCCGTCCCCCGCGGCCGTTGGGCGGGAGCAGGGCGAGAATCTTGCGAATGTCACGAATGAAGCCCATGTCGAGCATGCGGTCGGCTTCGTCCAGCACCAGGATTTCGAGCCGCGACAAGTCGATGGTTTTCTGGCCGATGTGGTCGAGCAGGCGGCCCGGGGTGGCGGTGAGGATATCCACGCCGCGGCGCAGTTGCGCAATCTGCGGGTTGATACTCACGCCGCCGAAAATGACCGCCGAGCGCAGCGGCAGATATTTGCCATAGGTGCTGACACTTTCCCCCACCTGGGCGGCGAGCTCACGTGTCGGCGTGAGGATAAGCGCGCGCAACGATGCTTTACCGCCACTCGGGCGCGGCTGCTGTTGTAACCGATGCAGCAGCGGCAGGGTGAACCCCGCCGTCTTGCCGGTGCCGGTCTGCGCGCCGGCCAGCACATCATTGCCTTCGAGGATCACCGGGATCGCCTGGCGCTGTACCGGCGTCGGTTCGCGATAGCCTTCCTCGGACACAGCACGAACCAGTTCGGCCGTTAGGCCGAGTTGGGAAAACGACATCTTGGATATTGCTCCTGGAATGGCCTGTCCGGCTGAGGCCGGGTCGGTCTAGGCGGGATTCACATTGGGTAAATGGGATCGGGGCGGGCCGAGGGGCGTCGCCGCGATGTCACGACGCTGACCGAAGGGCGCCGGAAGTCGCGCATTGTAGCAGGCCGGAACTTTCGTCGCCGGCTTTTTTTGTTCCGGCGTTAAAGTCCGACGCAATCTCTGCCGAGAAGGGCGGGGCTGAAAAAAGCTTTTGTAATCAAAGATATTTAAACGATAACTTAACACTTGAAAGGAACTTGATATGAAATTGCAAAATTGTTCAAGCAAGGGGCATGGCGAGACGGGATCGGCGGTTTACCCGCCTCCGGCCGCACTAATCTGGGGCAAATTCCATTCTAATGGTTTCATGGCGACGCGGCGAAAAGCGCGGCCTGCGCAAGCGATCGCCGCCGCGGGGAAAGGAGGTGGGTCATGGCTTGGCTGAATCACCTTTCTCTGCGCACCAAACTGCTGATACCCATCGCCATCGTGGCCCTGGCGTTATTGAGTTTGATGCTGGTGTCGTTGCGCGAGACTGGCAGCATCAATCTCAAGTCGCGTGAAATCGCCCGGATTCACCTGCCCAATGTCGACGCGCTGATGCACGCCGATCGCGATCTTTACCATGCGCTGGCCGCAGAACGCAGCCTGATGTTCGCCGACGCGCAGTCGGCCGAATTCGCGGGGCTGAAAGCGGAATACGAAGAAAGCGTGCAACGGGCGGGCGCCCGCCTGGAGGAGTATTCCCAGCGTTCGACGGACCCGAACACGCGCGCCACCGTGGCGCAGTTCCGCCAACTCCACGCCGCCTGGGCAAAAGCGAGCCACCAGGTCGTGGCGGACCTGGCCCGCGGTGACACCGCGGGACACGACCAGGCGGTGGCGCTGAGTTTTGGTGATGCCAGCCGCCTGTTCGCTGACATGCACGGGGTTCTCAAGGGATTGATCCAGGACGAACTCAGGCTTACGGATGCCGCCCGCCAGCGAAGCGACGAGGTGGTGGACGAGGGGCGGCGGGTGATTCTGGTGGCAGGCGTCGGTGGGTTGATGATCTGCGTTGCGTTGCTGTGGATTTTCCCCTCGTTGATCCTGGGGCCGATCCGCAGACTGATCGGTCATACGCAGGACATCGCCGAAGGTGACGGCGATCTCAGCGTGCGCCTGGAGCACGACTCGGGCGACGAGTTGGGGATGCTGGCCGCGGCGTTCAACCGCTTCCTTGAGAAACTCCACGGCACGGTCAGTCAGGTGGTCACGGCGGCCAACGAGTTGGACGTCGCCGCGGTGAGGCTCGCCGGGGTGGCCGAGGAAAGCAACCGCGCCGTGGGCTCGCAGCTGGGCGAGATCGATCAGGTGGCCACGGCGATGAACCAAATGACCGCCACCATCCACGAGGTGGCGGCCAATGCCGCCAACGCCGCCGAGGGGGCCGGCGAAGCCGACAGCCAGGCCCGCCTGGGTCAGAGCGTGGTGAGCGAAGCGTTGCAGGTGATCCAGGAACTGGCCGCCGAGGTGCAGGACAGCGCGGGCGTGATCCAGCAGCTCGAAAGCGAAAGCGCGGACATCGGCGCGGTGTTGGATGTTATTCGCGGCATCGCCGAGCAGACCAACCTGTTGGCCCTGAACGCCGCCATCGAGGCGGCGCGCGCCGGCGATCAGGGCCGGGGCTTTGCGGTGGTCGCCGACGAGGTGCGTACGCTGGCCTCGAGAACCCAGGATTCGACCGGGGAGATCCAGACGATCATCCAATCGCTGCAGAATCGTGCCGCCGCCGCCGCCCAGGCGATGGCCGCCGGCTGCGCCAAAGCCGAAATCAGCGTCGCCAAGGCGGGCGCCGCTGGTGAGTCGTTGGCCGGCATTGCCCGTGCGGTCGCCAAAATCAACGACATGAATACTCAGATCGCCAGCGCCGCGGAGGAGCAAAGCGCCGTCAGCGAGGAGATCAATCGCAACACGGTGAGTATCCATGATCTGGCCGAGCGTTCCGCGGTGGCGGGTAAACAGACCGCTGAGGAAGCCGTGCAGCTGGAAAAACTGGCCGGAGAGGTGAAACAACGGATGCAACAGTTCAAGCTGTAAGCGGGAGCGGGGTCTTTGGGGCCGCCAGTGGTCGGCCCAAAAGACCTCTCAATAGGGACCGGCGCGCGCATGATCCAGCCGGCGGACGAAGTCCCCCATGATGATGCGGTACAGTTCGTCGTCCAGATAAGCGTCTTCCACGCCGCTGTCGATCGAGGGGTTGTCGTTGATCTCGATGACCACCGAGCGCTGACCGCTGGTTTTGATGTCGACACCGAACAGGCCGTCGCCGATCAGGCGCGCGGCGCGGGTGGCGATTTTGCATACCTCGCGCGGCACATGCTGAATACCGACGGTCTCGGAGTTGCCGCTGCGGTATTTGTTGGCCGCATGGTTGTAGATCTGCCAATGGCCGCGCGCCATGTGGTACTTGCAGGCGTAGATGGGCCGGTGGTTGAGAATCCCGATCCGCCAGTCGTAATCGGTGGGCATGAATTCCTGCAACAGAACGATGGCCGAGCGCTTGAACATGTTCTCCACGCCCTGCTGCAGCTCCTCGGCGCTGTCGGCCTTCTCCACGCCGATGGAAAACGACCCGTCGGGGATCTTCATGATCAGCGGAAAGCCCATTTCCGCTTCGATCTGGGCGTAGTCCACCGGTTGTTCGCGTAACAGCAACTGGGTCACCGGCTGCGCAATGTTGTGGGTATCGAGCAATTCGTTGAGAAAGACCTTGTTCGAGCAGCGCAGAATGGCATCCGGCGCGTCGATGACGGTCAGGCCTTCGTGTTCGGCGTGTTTGGCGAAGCGATAGGTGTGGTGATTAACCGCCGTGGTCTCGCGGATGAACAAGGCGTCGTATTCCGCCAGGCGGCCGAAATCATCGGGGGTGATCAGCTCCACGTCCAGGCCGAGCTTGTTGCCGGCGCGAATGAACTTGTTCAGCGCCGTGCGGTTGCTTGGCGGCAGCGCCTCGTCGGGATTGTGCAGAATGGCCAGGTCGTAGCGGTTGCGACGGCGCAGGCGGGGGCGGCGCCAGACGCGTTTGCAGAAGGCGTCCAGGCTGTCGCCAAACAGCGTCTGCTCGGCATTGTCGAGTTCCTGCAGATCGCCAAAGCGTACCGCGACCACTTTCCACTCGGGCGTGCCGGACAGCTGAACCCGCAGAATCGGGGCGCTGTAGCGCTCGAACAGCGAACGGGCGAAGGCCGCCAGTTCGGGGACGTCGCACTTGCCGAAAACGATCAGCAGCTCCAGGCTGTCGACGTCGGTCATGCCGAGTTTGCGCAGATAGGCCTCGATGGCGCGCTCGAGCTCGTTGTCGAACAGACGATAGTGGGCGAAGTTGTGCAGGTCGTTGATGGTGCTGACCGAGGGGATGACCTTCTCGCCCCTGGCTTCGCCCAGCAACGAGCAATAGTAGCCGGTGCCCAGATATTCAAGGCCGCTGCAGAGGTTGATTATGTAGCCGGGTTTTTGCTCCGTTTGCGTCTGTTGCAGGTAGTCCTGCGCCGTAATGACGTTTTCGCTGGGGTAGTAGGGTGACCACGCCGCGGCATCATCGACGATGATGCGGAATTGTTTCATCGAATTCGGAGCGCCTCGTGAGGGTTGTCGACGGCGGCAAATGTCGCACCAAAGCAGGCTGTAGGCAAGCGCTTTTGCCTCTGGCCGGGGTACTCGCCGCCGCCGGCCGCAGCGAGGTCCACGCCCGCCGGGCCGGCGGTGGTCTTCACGGCGCGAAAAATCACTTCCATAGGGCCCGGTTCAGGCGGCATTATGCGCTATCGGACCCAAGTTCTTTACCCATGATTCGTACAGCGACCCTGGATGATCTCGACGCATTGCTGTCGCTCGAGGAACAATGCTTCGAGGAAGACCGCATCAGCCGCCGTCAGTTCCGCCATCTGCTCACGCGCGCCAACGCCACTGTGCTGGTCGAGACCGGCGAGGCCGGGACGCTGTTGGGCGATGCCGTCGTGTTGTTCTCGCGCGCCACCTCGGTGGCGCGGCTTTATTCGCTGGCGGTGGCGCCGCAGGCGCGCGGCCAGGGGGTGGCCACCGCCCTGGTGCACGCCGCCGAACAGGCGGCCTGGGCCAAGCACCGCGCCTATATCCGGCTGGAAGTGCGCAAGGACAACCAACGGGCGATGGCGCTCTACGAGCGCCTCGGTTACCGCCGCTTCGGCGAATGGGCCGACTATTACGATGATCACGCCGACGCCTGGCGCTACGAGAAATCCTTGTCGCCGGAACTGCGGCCTTCACTGCGCGAGGTCGTGTGGTACGAGCAGAGCCTGGAGTTCACCTGCGGTCCGGCGGCCCTGATGATGGCCATGGCCACGCTCGACCCGGCGCTCAAGCCCAGCCGCAAACTGGAACTGCGCCTGTGGCGGGAGGCGACCACGGTGTTCATGACGGCCGGGCACGGCGGCTGCGGTCCCTACGGCCTGGCGCTGGCGGCGGCCCAACGCGGCTTCGATGTGCGGGTGTATGTCAGCGGCAAGGGCGTGCATCTGGTGGACTCGGTGCGCGGCGAGGACAAAAAGGAAGTGATGCGCCTGGTCCAGGAAGACATGCGCGACCAGCTGCGCGCCCTGCAGGTGCCGGTGATCCATGCCGCCGTGTCGCTGAAGAAAATGGAGGCGGAATTTACCGCCGGCGCCATCCCCCTGGTATTGATCTCCTCGTGGCAGATCTACGGCGAACGCTTTCCCCACTGGGTGGTGGTCAGCGGCTTCGACGCCAGCTTCGTCTACGTGAATGATCCCTACGTGGATTATGACGCCGGCGAAACCGCGCTGGATTCCATTTCCATGCCCATCGCCCGCGAGCGTTTTGCCGCCATGGCGCGCTATGGGCGGGTGAAACTACAGGCCGTGGTGATGTTGGCCGCCCGCAGCGACAGTCTGTCGCAGGCCAATGCCCCGGCCAAGTCCATGGCGGAATAGCACTAATTTAATATCGTTATTCTCGATACTATCCTGCAATAAATATCGTTTGTTAAGTATTATATTTCTCTTATACCCTGTGGGCAAATGCCATTCAGGAGATAGTCATGCCCACTGCTGAGATTTGCCGAGCCCCTGAGGACACCGCTTTGGAAGAACTCGAGCGCGACGAGGAAGGCTTTCTGCTCGACGCCCAGGATTGGCATTCCGGACTGATCGCGCCGCTGGCGGCGGAAAGCGGCCTGCCGCTGACGCCCGAGCGCCTGGCGGTCATCCAGTATATCCGCGATTACTTCGAGACCAACATGAGCGTCCCCGAGGCGCGGGTCCTGTTGAAACATCTGCGCACCACCCTGGGTGAGGAGAAGGCGACGCGACGTTATCTCTATCAGCTTTTTCCGCGCGGTTACGGCCAACAGGCCTGCAAGATCGCCGGCATGCGCAAGCCGCGGAAACTGATGCTGGACGTCTGAGCCGCGTCCCGGCGTCCGGTGCGGCTTATTCGGCCTCCTGGTGGGCGATCGGCGCCTCGGTGAACAGATAGTCGCGCAGTTCCTTGTCGAGCCGGGAATCGCGCCGGCGCAGCCATTCGAGCACCATCGCCGCGTGTTCCTTTTCCTCGTCGCGGTTATGCGCCAGAATGGCCTTGAGCTCCGGGTCCTTGCAGGCGTCGACGCGCTGGTTGTACCAGTCGACGGCTTCCAGTTCCTCCATCAAAGAGACAATGGCGCGGTGGAAATCGCGCGTCTCGTCGCTCAATTCCTCAATCGGTTCGTGATAGCCTTCGTTACTCATTACCTAAATCCCTTGTTGGTCGCGAGGTGCGGGAACTGTCGACGAAGAATTATACCGCAGACCTCGCGGGCGAGGTACGCTCGGGGTTTCAACGTCTGCGGAAAAAGATATACCGGTAGCCGCCGGCGATCAACGCGGCGATATCCATCAGCAGCGGTGGCAACGGCGTCAGTACCGGATAGGCGAGATAGCTGCCGCGCCACAGCGGGTTGAACTTTTCCTTGAAGCTGCGCAGCCCCTTGTAGTTGTAGAAACGATTGCCATATTCGAAGGCCAGGCGGGCGACTTTCTCGCCAGCACGGGCATAGCGGCTGTCGCCGACGCCACTCAAGGGGGCCAGTCCGAGATTGAAATAGCGGTAACCGGCCTCGCGCGCATAGTCGATCAGATTGGCGAACAGGAACTCCATGGTGCCCGGGGGCGCGCGGTCGTTCTGGCGCATCAGATCGACGCTCAGTTCGCGTCGGCGGGCGTAGTCGGGCATGAGGCTGGCGAAAGCCACAATGCGCTCCTCCAGCATGACCGCGGCGATGTCCCCAAGGGAGAGATACTCGCGGGAGAAGGTGCCCAGCGAGAAGCCTTTCTCCGCGCCATGGCGCGTGCGCAGCCAATGATCCGAGACCGCTTCGAGCTGATCCCAGGTCGCCGCGTCCAGCGGCTGGCGCAACCAGCGAAAAGTCGCGCCGCCGCGCCTGGCCCGGTTGACGGCGTGACGGACCGCCTCGCCGCGTTTGCCGCTCAGACTGAAGCTCTCGAGATCCACCAGGGCCGCCTCGCCCAGCTTGAGAAAGGCGAAGCCGGCGTCGTGATAGCGATGCAACCCGGATTCCTCGACTTCGTAGAAGCCGGCGGTGAGGTTCAGGCGATCGGCGTATTCGCGGAATTCGATCACCAGCGCGTCGAAGACTTGCGGGTTGCCGCAGGGATCGCCCAGGGCCAGCAAGCGGTCACGCACGACTCCGTACTGGATGAATGCGTCGCGCGCCGTCGACCAGAACAGGCGCTTGTCGCCGAGGAACAGGAGGTGGGCGAAGCTGCTGCCGCCGTGGCGTTCCAGCAGCGCCCGCGCCTCGGCCAGCTCCCCGGCGTCGGCGTGCGCCGCCATCAGCGGCGTGCGCCGATACAGCGCCCAGGAGAGCACCATCAATACCACCAGCGCTGCGACCAGCAACGAGCGGGCAAAGCGCGGGGCCTCGTCGGCGGCGGAAAACTGCGACAGGCGCTCCCAGCCGAGCGGGATCGCCCCGTGCACCCAGTCGCCCAACCAGGCAAAGGCGAGCACGGCGAACACCAGGCCGATCAGCCAGCGCAGGTTTCGCGGGTCGAACAGGACAAAGTCGAGACGATAAAAACGCTTGCGCTCCAGGCGCAGCAGCGCGGCGATGCCGGCCAGCAGGGCCGCCGCTTCGTAATAGATGCCCTTCAACAGGCTGAACGCGATGCCGGCGCCAAGCAGGGCCAGTGTCAGCCGATAGGCACTCCGGTACTGCTCGGCGATGCCGCGGGACACGGCGATCAGCAGGACACCGGTGGCTACCGACAGCAGGTGGGAGATTTCAATAATCCCCAAGGGCACCAGTTTGTGCAGGAGCGTGAACCGGGGTAGCAGCGCGGGGAAGGCCGCCGAGGCCAGCAGGATCGCGCCGGCGAGGAATGTCAGGTAGGCCAGGACCCGCACGCCGAGCGAGGCGAGCAGATTGAGCGGTGGGCGCAGCAGACCCAGCCAGCGGTTGCCGCGCCAGAATTTCTCCAGCGCGACGCGCTGCAGTTGGCGCGTGGCCATCAGCCGGCCGGCGCCAAGGTACAGGCCGATACACCAGGGCACGAAGTAATAACAGAAGCGGTAGACCAGCAGGCCTGAGATCACGCCCGTCGGCTGCGCGGCGAAGGGGGCGAGCAGCAGCAACAAGGCGGTGTCGAACACGCCCAGTCCTCCGGGTATCAGGCTGAGCATTCCCAGCGTGCTGGCGAGGATGAAAGCGGCTAGAAACAACGCCCAGTCCACTCCGGCGCCGCTGATCTCCAGCGCAACCCACGCCGTCACCCCTGCCAGCAGCCAGTCAAAGGTGGAGATGGCGCTCAGAGAAAGCAGCGGGGTGCCAGGAATCGGGCCGAGGGCGCGGACAAAACGCTGCAGCAGAGCGCGGCGCAGCACCAACACATAGAGTGGCAGATACAGCGCGAAGGCGCCGAGCGCCAGGCGCACGACCCAGCCGGGGAGCGCCAGGGCAGCGCTATCAGGGGCGGCCAAGAGCAGCGGCCAGCTCAAGACCGAGAGCCCCACGGGTAGCGACAACAAGATCAGCGCCGCGAACGCCGCGGCTTTCTGCGTACCCAGTTTCTCGCCGCTGAGCAGCAACAGGCGAATGGCACTGCCAGCCAGCCCGGACAACCCGATCAGGTTATTGAAGCTGTTGGCGATCCAGGCATTGCGCAACAGCTTGGCGGCCGGCAGCGGCAGCTGGAGTATCCGTGCCGCCAGCCAGTCGTGCAGGCCCATGGCGAAGATACCGCCGAGTGCGAGCAACTGCACGCCGGCCAGGCGGGCCGGATCGAGCGAGCGCAAGGTATGGGCGACCGCGTGCAGGTCGAAGTGCTGCACCGCGCGCCCGGCGGCGGTCGCGGCGAACGCCAGAAACAGCAGCGGCACGCCGCGACGCAGCCACACCAGCGCCACGGGCGGAGCGGAGACATCGTTGTCGGAACAGGTTCTGTCCTCTGCGGTATGCGGCTCGGCCATAACGCTTTGCTAACGATCGGTCATCGCGTGGGGGGTGTGGCTCATAACCAAGAGAATATCAGAACCTTTGACCGCTACCGCCATCTAAGTTAGGGCGCCGGGGGCTGATTGATCCGGCGGCGTTCAGCCACGCAGCGGCCGAACCCCGGCTGTTATGGTGCCCGGTATGAATAAAAAGGGTTGAGCATGCACAAATCATCGGCGGGGAACACGCCGCAGCGCGCGCAGTTTGTCCTCTTCGGCGCCATGGGCGATCTGGCCTGGCGACTGATCGGGCCGGCGCTGTACAACCTGCACCTGGACGGACACCTGCCGCCTGAGTTCACGCTCATCGGTGTCGATCGCGACATCAGCGCCGAGGCGTTGCGCCAGCGCTGGCGTGACGGCGTGGATCGATTTTCCCGTCGCGGCGCCGCCGCGCAGGCGGATTGGGATGCCTTCGCCGGCGCCTTGCAGGTCCATGCCATGGATCTTGGCGACCGTGGCCAATACGAGGCGCTGAAGCTCCGCCTCGACGTGGCCGCGGAGAATACCGGGGCGCAGGTGTTCTACCTCGCCATTCCGCCGCGTCTGTTCGCCGCAGTGGCCGACGGGCTGGCCGCCGCCGGTCTGCACCGGGCGCGGGGGCGCGCGCGCGTGGTGGTCGAGAAGCCGCTAGGCGACAGTCTGCAGAGTTTCCGTGCCATAGACCAAAGTCTGCGACGACATTTCGAGGAGTCGCAGATCTATCGCATGGACCATTTCCTGGGCAAGGAGACGGTACAGAACATCCTCGCGATGCGTTTCGCCAACCCGATATTCGAACCTATTTGGAATCGCCGCTATATCGATCACATCGCCATCACGGTCGCCGAGAGCATCGGGGTGGGCCACCGTGCCGGCTATTATGAGCACGCCGGCGCGCTGCGCGACATGGTGCAGAATCATCTGTTGCAGATCATGTGCCTGGTGGCGATGGAGCCTCCGGTGGCTTATGATGCTGACGATATCCGCAACAAGAAGCTCGAAGTCCTGCGCGCCTGCCGGCGTATCCCGGCAGACAATGTGCGCGCGTTCGCGGTGCGCGGGCAATACGCCGGCGGCTGGATCGAGGGGCAGGCGGTGCCCGGCTACTGCCACGAACCGGACATCGCGCCAGGGTCGAACACCGAGACCTATGCCGCGATCAAGCTCCTGGTCGACAATTGGCGCTGGCAGGACGTGCCCTTCTATCTGCGCACCGGGAAACGGCTGGCGGCCACGGTTTCGGAAATTTCGATCCGCTTTCGGGACATTCCGCACAATGCGTTTCCCGCGGACACGGGCCTGAATTCGCAACCGGTGCGGCTGGTGATTCAGATCCAGCCGCAGGAGGGGATTATCCTGAAATTCATGGCCAAGCAACCCGGCAGTCCGCTGCGCTTGCGACCGGTGGATATGCGTTTCAGTTATTGCGAGGCCTTCAAGACGGCGAGTCCCGGCGCGTATGAAACCCTGCTGCGCGACCTGCTGGCCGGCGATGCCACGCTGTTCATGCGCGGCGATCAGGTCGAGGCGGCTTGGTCGCTGCTGATGCCGGTGCTGGAGGCCTGGGCGGCCAATCCGGCGCCGGATTTTCCCAACTACCCGGCCGGCACCTGGGGCCCCGAGGCCGCCGAACGCCTGGTGGCGCGCGACGGTCGCGCCTGGCTTGCGCCCAGTGCGCCGCGGGCCCGGGAAACCACCGATCCCTGTGGCTGACGCCGGCGCATTCGACGCCGAGCAGGCCCCGGGCGCGCCGGGCATGTTGCCCAACTGGTGCGATGGCGCCAAGCAGATGGTCGGTACCAGCCTGGGGCCGGCCCGGGTCTGGTTCACTGTGGGCCAGGGTATCCTCAACGAGATCTATTATCCACGCGTCGATATTCCCCAGGTGCGCGATCTCGGCATCATCGTCGCCGACGGCAAAGGCTTCTGGCAGGAGGTCAAACGTCTGCCGGAGTGTCGGCTAAGCTGCGCCGCCCCCGGGATTCCCGCGGTGACGATAGTCCATCGCCATGAGCGTTTCACCCTCACCCAGCGGCTGGTTCCGGAGCCCAACCGCGACGTGATGCTGTTGGAAATCAACTTGCAGGGCGACCCGGCACTGCGTCCCTATGTCTTGCTGGCGCCCCACCTGGGAGGCACGGGTCGACAGAACATGGCCGAGGCCGGTCAATTCCGTACCCGCCGCGTCCTCTGGGCGGAACAAGGGCCTTTCGGCCTCGCGCTGGCGGCGGTCGACGCCCGCCAGGACGACGCCCTGGGCGCGTGCAGCGCCGGCTATTCGGGCGAGTCCGACGGCTGGCAGGATTTCAATCGCCACGGCAGATTGCACCAGCGCTACCGGCGCGCCGGTCCCGGCAACGTCGCTTTGATCGGTGAGTTGCCGCAAAAAGCGGTGGTCGCATTGGGTTTCGCCAGCAGCCGGGAAGCCGCGGCGACGCTGGCGATTTCGGCGCTGTTGCACCCGTTCGAATTGATCTGGCAACAACAGATCGCGCACTGGCGGGAGTGGCAGGCGCGGCGTTGTGTGCGGCAGACGTCCGTGCGCGAGAAAATTCCCGCGGTCCTGGACGAGCAGGTGCGTACCAGCGCCATGGTCCTGCGCGTGCACCACGACCAGACGTTTCGCGGCGCATTGATCGCCAGCCTCAGCGTACCCTGGGGCGAGCATTCCGAGGAACGTCCCGGTTACCATCTGGTGTGGCCGCGCGACCTGGTCGAGTGCGCCGGCGCGCTACTGGCCTTGGGCGCCGATATCGAGGCACGCGAAGTGCTGCGCTATCTGATGGCCACGCAACGCGAGGACGGCAGCTGGTATCAGAACCAATGGCTGGGTGGTAAGCCCTACTGGACCGGGGTGCAGCTCGATCAGGTGGCCTTTCCGGTGTTGCTGGCCGGTACCCTGGCCGAGCGCGATTCCCTCGACGGCATCGAAGTCGGCGCCATGGTGCAGCGGGCCCTGGGGTTTATCGCCGCCAACGGTCCGGTCAGTCCGCAGGACCGCTGGGAGGAGAATAGCGGTGTCAGCACCTTCACCCTGGCGGTGTGCATCGCCGCGCTGGTCTCGGGGGCGCAGTTTCTGCCAACCGCCGAAGAGGCCTTTGTGCTCGAACTGGCCGATTACTGGAACCTGCGCCTCGACGCCTGGACCGCGGTGCGCGACACCCCGTTCGCGCGCCGCCACGGGGTCGAGAGCTATTATCTGCGGATCATGCCGAGCGCGGCATTGCTCGACGAGTCGGTGTTGACCCAGGTGCTGCCGATCAAGAACCGGCAGTTCGATCCCGGGCTATTGCCGAGCGAACAGATCGGCGTGGACTTTCTCCAGCTGGTGCGCTACGGGCTGCGCGAAGCCGGAGACCCGCTGGTGCGCGACACGCTGGCGCTGGTCGACCGTCTGCTGCGGGTCGAATTGCCGCAGGGGCCGGGCTGGTACCGGTATACCGGCGACGGTTATGGCGAGCACCCCGACGGGCGCGCCTACAATGGCACCGGACAGGGCCGAGTCTGGCCGTTGCTGACCGGTGAGCGGGGGCACTACGAGCTGGCCCGCGGCGGCGATGCCCTGCGGTATCTGCGCACCCTGGCGGCGCTGGCCGGAGACGGCGGCATGCTGCCCGAGCAGGTCTGGGACAGCGAGGATATCGCGGCGCGGGGATTGTTCCGCGGACGCGCCACCGGCTCGGCCATGCCGCTGGCGTGGGCGCACGCCGAATACATCAAACTGGCCTGCTCGATCGCCCAGGGCTATCCGGTGGACCGACCGCAAGCCCTCTGGGCGCGCTATCGCGGTCGCCGGCCCCAGGCGTTGCTCTGGTACTGGTCGCCGCAGGCGCCGCTGCGCAGCATGCCGGCGAATGCGCGCCTGGCGTTCTGTCTGCCGCGGCCGGCGACCATCGTCTGGGCGTGCGACGACGCCGCGGAGCAGTCCATCGCCACCCGCGCTCTCGCCATGGGCGTGCACCTGGCGCGCCTGCCGGCGTTCCGGCGCGGTCAGCGGCGAGTGACATTTCGTTTTCAGGGTTACGCTACGCCGGATACGCGTTATGCTGTAGCGCTTGTGGATGAATGAACGGGTCGCCCCGGCCAATACCAGTTTGATGGATAAGGACCAAGGCATGCACCGGCGGGCGTCGCTGCCGGTGATCGGATGGCGCGAATGGGTCAGTCTGCCGGCGCTTGGCATCGCCCAGATCAAGGCCAAGACCGACACCGGCGCGCGCACCTCGGCCCTGCACGCGTTTTATGTCGAGCCCTTCACCCAGGGCGGTGTCGAGTGGGTGCGCTTCGGCATCCATCCGCTACAGCGGCGCAGCGATCGGGTGATCGAGTGCGCGGCGCCGGTGCACGACCAGCGCGTGGTCACCGATTCGGGTGGGCACGCCGAGCGGCGTTACGTGATCTCCACGCCGGTGCGCCTGGGCGAACGCGAATGGACCATTGAACTCACCCTCACCAATCGCGACACCATGCGCTTTCGCATGCTCATGGGGCGGATCGCGCTCGACGGGCGCTTTCTGGTCGATCCGGCGGCTTCCTATCTGCTCAGCCACAAGCCTCCTGCGTAACTCCGGCGCGTACTTTCCCCGGCGCCCGCCGCGCCCCGGGGAACTTTAATCATCGAGGGGAATCTATTGGCTCGTTCTCACCGGTACCAGCAACCAAGAGCAGCCAATGCGTATGAGAATAGCGGCTCGCGGCGGGACGCAAATGCTGTCGCCCCGGCGCGCGTTCCATGTCTACTTTTTCGATATCGGTTTTCCCTGAGTCTCTCTCCTGCACGCGTCGCTTGACGCGGTTTTCACATCCGTCAGAAATCGGTTTCGACGGTGATCCGGTGGAGATCCGGCGGATCTTCAGCTACAGACAAGCAACAGTATTCAGGGGGCGTAAATGATTACGGTCGAGCATTTGACCCGCAGCTACGGCGATTTTCTTGCCGTGGACGATGTCACGTTTGGGGTCGAGCGCGGAGAAATCGTCGGGCTGCTGGGTCACAACGGCGCTGGCAAGACCAGCATCATGAAAATGTTGACCGGCTACCTCGAGCCGACCTCCGGCACGGTGCGGGTCGACGGACTGGAAATCGGATCCGATACCCGCGCCATTCAAAAGCGCGTCGGTTATCTGCCGGAGAACTGTCCGGTCTATCCGGAGATGAGCGTGATCGACTATCTGGATTTTCAGGCCAGTCTGCACGGGGTCGAGGAAGCGCAGCGACCGCGGGCCGTCGCCCGCGCCATCCGGCGTACCGCATTGCGGGAAAAGGCTTTGCAGCCCATCGATACGCTCTCGCGCGGTTACCGCCAGCGCGTTGGGGTGGCTCAGGCGATCCTGCATGCACCGGACATCGTCATTCTCGACGAACCGACCAACGGTCTCGATCCCACCCAGATCGTGGCGATGCGGGAACTGATTCGCGAACTGGCGCAAAGCGCCACCGTGATCGTCTCCACCCACATCCTGCAGGAAGTGCAGGCGGTGTGCGACCGGGTGCTGATCCTGCGCAGTGGTCGACTGGTGGTCGACGCGCGCCTGGATGCGCTGCAGCAGGAAACCCGTTTACTGGTATCGGTGGACGGCGAGTCGCGCGCACCGCTCGCCGGCGTCGCGGGCGTCGCCGCCGTGGAGGCGCGCGGACAGGTCGACGGCCTGTGGCAGTACGCCCTGGAGGCCGCCCCGGAGGCGGCCCCGGAGGTGGTCAGCGCGCTGAGCGCCGCCGGCCGGCGGCTCTATGCGCTGCAGCCGCAACACCGCGATCTGGAAACGCTGTTTGCCGAGGTCAACCGCCTGGCCGACGAAAAGGAGGTGGCCCATGGCTGAAATCTGGCGCATCGCGCGCAAGGAGTTCAACGGCTTTTTCGCCTCACCCGCGGCGTACCTGTTTCTGGGAGCCTTCCTGGCGGTGACCCTGTTCGTGTTTTTCTGGGTGGAGACCTTTTTCGCCCGCAACCTGGCCGATGTGCGGCCGCTGTTTCATTGGATGCCCGTGTTGCTGATCTTCCTGGTGGCGGCACTCACCATGCGCGCCTGGTCAGAGGAACGCCGCTCGGGCACGCTGGAGACGCTGCTGACCAGCCCGATTCGGCCCTTGCATCTGGTGCTGGGCAAGTTTCTGGCCGGACTGGCGCTGGTGGCGCTGGCGCTGTTGTTGACCTTGCCGCTGCCGCTGACCGTCTCCCAGCTGGGCCCGCTCGACTGGGGGCCGGTCATCGGCGGCTACGTCGCCACGCTATTTCTGGCGGCCGCTTATGTCGCCATCGGGCAATACATGAGCGCGCGCACCGACAATCCGATCGTGGCCTTGATCCTGACGGGGGTGGTCTGCGGCCTGTTCTATCTCCTGGGTTCACCCACCATAACCACCTTGTTTGGCCAATCGGTCGGCAATCTGCTGGCGGCACTTGGCAGCGGATCGCGTTTTGAATCCATCACCCGCGGCGTGCTCGACGCCCGCGACCTTTATTACTATCTGTCGATCGTCGGCGTCTTTCTGGCGTTGAATCTGTTTTCGCTCGAGCACCTGCGCTGGGCGGGCAACCCCAGCAGTCCGCGTCACCGCCAGTGGTCCTGGCTGGTGGCGCTGACGGCGGCCAACTTCATCGTCGGTAATCTCTGGCTGGCGCCGATCGGCTGGGCGCGCGCCGATATCACGCGCGAGCATCTCTATTCGCTCTCGCCCGCGACCCGCCAGTATCTGGCTCAATTGCACGAACCGCTGTTGATCCGCGGCTATTTCTCCGCCAAGACCCATCCGTTGCTGGCGCCGCTGGTGCCGCAGTTGAAGGATCTGCTGGAAGAATACGCCGTGGCCGGCAAGGGTCATGTCCGGGTGCAGTTCGTCGATCCGCACGACGACCCGGGGCAGGAGCAGGAGGCAGCCAGCAAGTATGGCATCAAGCCCGTGCCCTTCCAGGTGGCGAGCAAATACCAGGCGTCCGTGGTCAGTTCCTACTTCGACATTCTGGTGGCCTACGGGGATCAGTATCAGGTTCTCAATTACCGCGATCTGATCGAGGTGAAGGCGCGCGGCGAGGGCGATATCGAAGTGGGGCTGAAAAATCCGGAATACGCCATTACACGTTCCATCCGCAAGGTCCTCAATAGCTATCAGGCGGGCGGCAACCCCTTCGAAACCCTGACCAAGCCGGTGAAGTTCACCGGTTACCTCTCCCCGGACGCGCGGCTGCCGCAGCAGCTGGTCGCGCTGCGCAAGGATCTCGACGCGGTTCTTGCCGATGTCAAAAAGGAGGCGGGCGGCAAGTTCAGCGCCAGCTTCCAGGATCCGGACGCCGAGGGCGGCGCGCTCGGGCGGAGCCTGAAGCAGAAATATGGCTTCTCCCCGCAAGTGGCGAGCCTGCTCGATCCGCAGCCGTTCTGGTTCTACATGCTGCTGGAAAGCGACGGGCAGACCGCGCAGGTCCCGTTGCCGGCCGACCTCAGCCAGGCGGCGCTCAAACGATCGCTCGAGTCGGCGTTGCAGCGCCTGGCGCCGGGCTTTCTCAAGACCGTAGCCGTGGTCAAGCCCGCCGCCTTCGGCGCCGACGCCAAACGCTATACCCGTCTAACCGAAACGCTTTCGGCCACTATGCGGCTGGAGGACACCGACCTGAAAAACGGCCGGGTGCCCGCCGACGCCGATCTGCTGCTGGTGCTGGCGCCCGATTCGCTCGACGACAAGCAGGTCTTTGCCATCGACCAGTTTCTGATGCAGGGCGGCAGCGTGGTGGTGGCGACCTCGCCGTTCGACGTCAGTGTGAGCGACAGTCTGCAGGCAAGGATGCACACCTCGGGGCTGGAGAAGTGGCTCAAGTATCAGGGCCTGAGCATCGGCAAGACGATGGTCCTCGATCCCCAGAACGCGGCGCTGCCGGTGCCGGTGCAGCGAAACCTCGGGGGAATCAGCGTGCGCGAGATTCGCATGCTCCCCTATCCTCATTTTCCCGACATTCGCGGCGCGGGCCTGAACGACAGCAGTCCGATCACCGCCTCCCTGGGCCAGTTGACCCTAGATTGGGCCTCGCCGGCGGCGGTCGACGCCAAGGCCAACGCCGCGCGCAAGGTCACGCCGCTGTTGCGCTCCTCGGCCCGCAGCTGGGTGTCGGACGATCTCGATATCGTGCCCGATTACCGCGCCTGGCCGCAAAGCGGGTTCAAGCCCGCCAAGGCGCGCGGCGCGCAGCTGCTCGCGGTGGCGCTCGAGGGGCGTTTCGACTCCTTTTTCAAAGGAAAGGACTCGCCACTGGCGACACCGCCGGCCGCGGACAAGGCCGATGCCAAGGCAGACGCCAAAGCCGCGGATACCAAGACGCCCGAGCCGATCAGTGGTGTCATCGAGCGTTCGCCCGAGTCGGCGCGCATCATCCTGGTGGCCGCCAACACCTTTGCCGACGACGCGGTGTTGAACCTGGCCTCCGAAGGGCTCGGCTCCCTCTACACCCAGCCGTTGGCGTTTCTGCAAAATGCCATCGACTGGTCGCTGGAGGATCGCGGCCTGTTGACGATACGCAGCCGCGCGCAATTCGCGCGCACCCTGGTGCCGATGACGCGCTCCGACCAGGTGTTCTGGGAGTACCTCAACTACACCCTCGCGTTGCTCGGTCTGCTGGCGGTGTGGGTGCTGCGGCGGTGGGGGCGCGCCAACGCGCGCGGGCGTTATCGCTCGATTCTGGCGGAGGTCTGAAGCATGCAAAAGAAACTGGGAATGCTCACCGCGCTGCTGGCGGCGCAACTGGTTCTGGCCGCGGTGTTGGGTTACAGCCGTCCGGCCGCGGATGGCGCGCAACTGAACGCCCCGCTGCTCGCTCTTGGGGGGCAGCGTGTCGACCGGCTGGAGATCCACGGACCCGGCCAACAGACGTTGCAGCTAGCTGAAAAAGACCACCGTTGGGTGTTGCCGGGCAGCGCCGATTTTCCCGCCGACAAGGCCAAGGTCGAGCGGCTGCTCGGCGAGCTGAAGGGGCTGAAGCGCGGTTTCGCGGTGGCGACTTCCGCCGGGGCGCAACAGCGTTTCAAAGTGAGCGCCGAGAACTTCGAGCGCAAGCTGGTGCTGGCCCACGGTGACCAGACCCTGGCCACGGTCTACTTCGGCACCTCGCCGGGTCTGCGCCAGGTGCACGCGCGCACGGCGCGCGACAGCGCCGTCTACACCACGGGCTTCGGGCTGTACGACGCGCCCTTGAACGCCGCGGACTGGGAAGACAAGACGCTGTTGGCGGTCCCGGCAGGCGACATCCAGCGGATCGAGGTGGCCGGGCTGACGCTCTCGCCACTCAAGTCCCCGCCGCCGGCCACGGCGCAGAAAACCGCTCAGGGCGTGGCCGGCCCACCGCCCTGGACCGCCAGCGGCCTGCGCGCCGGCGAGGTCGTCGATCAGACGCATGCGGCGGATCTGGTGCAGCAACTGGCGCAACTGACTTTCGCCTCGATGCTCGGGCGGCAGGCGGATCCGGCTTACGGCCTCGAACAACCCGCGCTGACCTTGGAGCTGGCGCTCAAGGACGGGACCCGCGAACGCTATCGCCTGGGTCGCCGCGAGAAACAAAACGACTACGTCTTGCAGGTGTCGACCCGGCCGGAGTATTTCCGCCTGACGTCGGCCGCCGGCGCCGCTTTGGTCAAGTCGGCGCAGCGCGCCGAGCTGGTGGCTGGCGCGGCGCCGTCTGCGGCCGGGACGAGCGCTGCCGACCCCACGCGCGCCAATGCGGCGACCGCGCGGCCGCCCCATCCGGCCTCGCCGGCGCCCGGTGCGTCGACGCCGGCGACGGCCGCGGCCCACCCGGTCAAGCCATCGGCGGGAGGGCCTTCATGAGCGCGCCGCTGACCAGTCCGGTCGAGTTGACCCCGACTCAGGCGCACGCGGCGGTGCAGCGTCTGCGCGGCCATCTGGAGGCTGAGATCATCGGTCAACAGGCGCTGATCGAGCGCTTGCTGATGGCGCTGCTGACCGGGGGCCACGTGCTGGTGGAAGGCGCGCCGGGTTTGGCGAAAACGCGCGCGATAAAGACGCTGGCCAGCGGTATGGAGGCGGATTTTCACCGTATCCAGTTCACCCCCGATCTGTTGCCCGCGGATCTGACCGGTAGCGACGTGTTCCGTCCCGAAGACGGCAGCTTTCGTTTCCAGCGCGGGCCGATTTTCCATAATCTGTTACTCGCCGATGAAATCAACCGGGCCCCGGCCAAGGTGCAGTCCGCATTGTTGGAAGCGATGGGCGAAGGCCAGGTCACCGTCGGCGCCGACAGTTATCCCTTGCCGGAGCTCTTTCTGGTCATGGCCACGCAGAACCCGATCGAGCAGGAGGGCACCTATCCGCTGCCGGAAGCGCAGCTCGACCGTTTCATGTTCCACGTGCGGGTCGCTTACCCCTCGCGCGAGGCGGGTCGTGAAATCCTCCGCCTGGTGCGCCAGGAGGCGCTCGACGAGGTGTCGGCGGCCGCCGCGGTCGAGCCTTTGCGCCAGGCCGAGGTGTTCGCCGCGCGGCGCCAGGTACTGGGCCTGCATCTGTCCCCGTCGGTGGAGGATTACCTGCTGGAACTGGTGGAAGCGAGCCGGGCGCCGGCGGCCTATTCGCGCGAGCTGGCCGACTGGGTGCGCTGGGGCGCCAGCCCCCGCGGCGCGATCCATCTGGAACGGGCCGCGCGCGCGCATGCCTGGCTGTCCACGCGCGATTTCGTCACCCCGGAAGACGTCCAGGCAGTGGCCGCCGACGTCCTGCGTCACCGCGTGTTGCTCAACTACGAAGCGCAGGCCGAGGGGGTGAGTTCCGAGCGTTTCGTCGCGGAGTTGTTGTCGCGTGTCGCCGCGCCATGAGTCCGCCGAGGTTTTCCCGTCGCTCGCCGAGCTGGTGGCCCTGCGCGGCGCGGCGCGGCGGATCGAACTGGACGCGCAGCGCCTGGCGCTGGCGACCAGTTCTGGGGCCTACCGCTCGGTGTTTCGCGGCCGCGGACTGGAGTTCGACGAAGTACGGGTGTACCAGCCGGGCGACGAGGTGCGCGCTATCGACTGGCGGGTGAGCGCGCGTCGCGGCCGGGTCCATACCAAGCTCTACCGCGAAGAGCGCGAACGCCCCGTGTTGCTGCTGGTCGATCTGCATCCCGGGATGCTGTTCGGCAGCCGCTGGCTGAAATCGGCCCAGGCGTTGCACGCCGCGGCCTTGTTGGCCTGGGCGGCCGAGCGCGCCGGCGACCGGGTCGGCGGCGTGGTGGTCGCGCGCGCCGGCCATCGTGCCCACGCCGCCCGTTTGCGCCAGGAGGCCGTGCTGGGGCTGCTGCAGACGCTGGTGGAGCTGCAACCGCGGGCCATTCAGCCGCCGTGCGACGCGCTGTTGAACGAAGGTCTGCGCCGTCTGGCGGCTGGCGCGCATCCGGGCAGCCTGATTCCCGTATTGAGCGACTTCCAGGGTCTCGACGCGGCCGGCGAACGCCAGCTGCAGCGGCTGGCGTTGCACAATGATTTACTGCTGGTGTGGATCTTCGACCCGCTCGAGGCCGAGCCGCCGCCGCCGGGGCAGTATCGGCTGGGCGTCGCCGGGCGCATCCTCGCGCTCGACAGCAGTGCGCTGGCCGAGCGCTGGCGGCAACGCTTCGAGCAGCAGCGGGCGCGGCTGGAGCAGCTCGCCCGCCGTCTGCGCTGCCCAGTGTTGCCGTTGGCGAGCGACGCGCCGGCGGCGCAGGTGCTGGCGCGCGGCGGCATGAAGACGGCGACCGATCCGCTGGCGGCGTTGCGCCCGCTGCATGTGCCCGCGCCGGTGGAGTGGTGGCCACCGGCGCCCGGGTGGTGGGTGCTGGTCGGGCTAGGCGTGGCGTTGCTGACGCTGGTTTGGTGGTTGCGTCGCCGGCGCGCGTTGCGTCGGGCGGCGTTGCGGGAACTGCGTCGCTTGCAGGACGATGCCCGGGGCGACGGTGACTTCGCCGCCGGGGTCAACCAGTTGCTGCGTCGGTTCGCGCTGGTGTGTTATCCGCGTCGGGAGGTGGCGGCGTTGAGCGGCGAGGCCTGGTTGGCGTTTCTCGAAACCCATTCACCCGCGGGCGGCTTTGCCGCCGGGCCCGGCCGCGCGTTGCTGCGGGCGCCTTACGCGCCGCGCTGTGAATTCGATCGCGATGCGCTGGCGGTGCTAGCCCGCGGCTGGATTCGCCGGCAGCGGGTAAGCCTGGAATGATCCACCTGGCGTGGCCCTGGCTGGCGCTGTTGCTACCCCTGCCCTGGGCGCTGCGGCGGACGCTGCCACCTGCCTCGGCGCGTGTCGGTGCCGCGTTGTACGCACCCTTTGCGCTGGCGCTCGCCGACGCCGAGGGCAAGCCACGGGCGAAAAAGTCGCGATCGCTCCGCCTCGGGGCAGTGGCGGTGTGGGTTTGTCTGCTGGCGGCGGCGTGCCGGCCGCAGTGGCTGGGCGCGCCGATCAGCCTGCCCCAGAGCGGGCGCAATCTGATTCTGGCCATCGATGTTTCCGGCAGCATGCAGACCCCCGACCTCGATCTCAACGGCGCTCAGGCCACCCGCCTGGCGGTGGTCAAACAGGTGGCGGGTGATTTCATTCAGCGCCGCCGTGGGGACCGCGTCGGCCTGATTCTCTTCGGCACGCGTCCCTATCTGCAGGCGCCGCTGACCTTCGATCACCAGACGGTACGGGAGTTTCTCGACCAGGCGGTGATCGGTGTCGCGGGCCGCGAGACGGCTATCGGCGATGCCATCGGGCTGGCGTTGAAGCGGCTGCGGCAGGCACCGGGCCAAGAGGCGGTGCTGGTGCTGCTGACCGACGGCGCGAACACCGCCGGCGCGCTGCGCCCGCGCCAGGCCGCCCGGCTCGCCGCGCAAAGCGGCCTGCGCATCTACACCATCGGCGTGGGTGGCGCGCCGCTGCGGGTGCAGGGCCTGCTGGGACCCCAGGTGATCAATCCCGCGGCCGATCTGGACGAGGGCACGCTCAAGGCGGTGGCCAGCATCACCGGCGGGCGCTATTTCCGCGCCCGCGACCGCCAGGACCTGGAGGCGGTCTACCGGCGGATCGACCAACTCGAGCCGGTGGTCGGAAAAGGCGCTCTCGTGCGGCCGGTGACCGCGCTCTATCCCTGGTCCCTGGGGGCGGCGTTGCTGCTGAGCCTGTTATTGGGCGCCCAGGCGGCGCGGCGCCGCGAGGCGCTGCAATGAGCGCGTTTCACTTCCTGCGACCCGCCTGGTTGCTCGCCACGTTGCCGCTCCTGTTGTTGCTGTGGTTGCTGTGGCGGCGGCAGACCCGCCACCACGGCTGGAAGACAGTGGTTTCGCCGGCGTTGTTGCCGCATTTGCTAGTGGAAACCGTCGGCGCCGGCGGCCGTCTGCCATGGATGCTGCTGGGCCTGGGTTGGCTGCTCGCCGTCATCGCGCTGGCCGGTCCTACCTGGGAGCGCCTACCGCAGGTCTTGTACCGCGCGCCTTTCGACCGCGTGCTGGTGCTGGATGTGTCGCCGTCGATGGCGGCGGCGGACGTGCAGCCGAGCCGTCTGGCGCGCGCCCGGCTGGCGATCCGACGGTTGTTGGCCGAAAGTGGCGAAGGTCGCAATGCGCTGGTGGTGTTCGCCGGCGAGCCGCATCTGGTGGTGCCGCTGACCGAGGATGTGGCCACCATCGAGGCGCTGTTGCCGGCGCTCTCGCCCAAGATCATGCCGGTGGCCGGCGATCGCGCCGCGCCAGCCCTGCGCCAGGCGGGCGAACTGTTGCGGCGCGTCGGCAGTGCGCGCGGCCAGGTGCTGTTGCTGAGCGACGGCGTGGCCGATCCGACCGACAGTCTCAACGCCGTGCGGGCGCTGCGCGCCGCCGGGGTGACCACCTCCGTGCTGGGCGTGGGTACCCGCCAGGGCGCGCCCGTGGCGCAGGCCGATGGCGGTTTTGCCGCCGACGCCCAGGGTGCCGTGTCCCTGGCGCGTTTCGAACCTTCCGGCCTGAAGGCGCTGGCCGCCGCCGGCGGCGGGCACTATCTGCACCTGGGAAACGGGCAGTTGGCGGCGCTGTTCCCCGCGGCGGTGGATCGCAATCCCGAACACGCCAAGGCCGCTCGTGGGGGCGCGCGGCGCTGGGCAGAGGAGGGGCCCTGGCTGTTGTTGCCGTTGCTGTTGCTCGCGGCCGCGGCGTTTCGTCGCGGCTGGTTGGGGGTGTTGTTGCTACTGGTGTTGACGCCGCCGCAACCGGCCGCGGCCTTTTCCTGGCGGGACCTGTGGTTGCGTCCCGACCAGCAGGCCAGCGAGCTGTTGCGCCAAGGCAATGCCGCGGCGGCGGCCAAGCGGTTTCGGGATCCCAGATGGCGCGCCACCGCTCACTATCAGGCGGGGGACTACGCCGCAGCCGCAAAAGAATTCGCCGCTCAGGATGTCGACAGTCTCTACAACAAAGGCAACGCCCTGGCGCGCGCCGGACAGTTGCAGGCAGCCAAGCAGGCGTATGACAAAGCGCTGGCGCGAGGTGGCGAGCACCCCGACGTGCGGTTCAATCGCGACCTGGTCGCCAAGCTGCTGCGCCAGCGGCAGACGCCAGCCGAAGGCGGGCAGCCGGCCGCGCCGGGATCGGAGACGGGCACGCCGGCGCGCCAGACGGGCGCGACGCCGCCCGAGGCTGGCGCCGCCGGCGACCAGGCGCAGACCGGGAAGGGCGCGCAGCAATCGGCGCCAGCGCCCGCGACCGGCTCACCAGCGGGAAACGCGGAGCGAAGATCCTCGGGGGGCTCTGACGAAAGTGACGAGAACGCCGACCGCAAATCGCAGGTGGGAACGGGCGCAAGCGACGCACGAGCCAGCGCCGGTTCGTCCGGTGGCGGCGGCCAGCCGGCCTCCCACCCGGACGCCGCCTTGCCCGCGGGTCGCGGGTCGCAACCCCAGCCGCCTGCCACCACCACGAATGCGGGCAGGAAGCCGGAACCCTCGCCTGCCGTTACCGCGAACGCGGGCCGGAAGCCGGAACCGCCACCTGCCGCCGCTGGAAACGCCGGGGCTTCGGCGAACGAGGCGCGCACGGCGAACGCGGACAGCGCCGAGCGCGCCCGTGCCGATCTGGGCGCCACGCAGCCGGTAGGCGGCGACGCCCGTGCCCACGGGCAGACGGCCGGAGGTGGTTCCATGCTGAGGGCAACCGCGCCCGCGCGCGGCCCGCGTAGCGAGCAGGATCTGGCGCTGCAACAGTGGCTACAGCAGGTGCCCGACGACCCCGCGGGCCTGCTGCGGAGAAAATTCATGCTCGACCATCTGCGCCGGCAACGAGGAGGCCAAACGCCATGAAGGTGACGATCTTTTTGCTGCTTTTGTTCTCCCTGTTGCTCGGCGCGGCGCGCATATCCCAGGCCACCGCCCTCGATGCCTGGTTGGATCGCTCACGGGTCGGCGAGGGCGACAGTGTGCAGCTGACGCTGGAGGCACAGGGTCAGGTCGCCGGTGAACCGGATACGGCGCCGCTGCAGCGGGATTTCGATCTCCTGGGGATGTCCACGGGCAGCAGCCTGAGTATCGTCAACGGCCACAGCGATGCGCGCACCCGTTGGGTGCTGACCCTGAGCCCCAAGCACACCGGCGAGATCGAGATTCCGGCGCTGCGCGTGGGCGCGGCCGAGAGTGCGCCGTTACAGCTTCAGGTGAGTCGCGCGCCGCTGCCCAGCGCCGCCGGAGGGGCGGATGTCTTCATCGAGACGACGCTGAAGCCGGATCAGCCCTATGTCCAGCAACAGGTGATCTACAGCGTGCGCCTGCTGCATGCGGTGCCGATCGACAGCGGCCAATTGAGCGAACCGAAGCCGGACAACGTGCTGGTACGCCGCCTGGGCGAGGACCGCGAATACGCCACTACCCGCAACGGTAGGCACTACCAGGTACTGGAGCGGCGCTACGCGTTGTTCGCGCAGGCCAGCGGCAGCCTGAAGCTGCCCGCGCCGGTATTCAGCGGCGAAATCGCCGCCAGCCAGGCCACTGGCGGCGCCGATCCCTGGCAACGTTTGTTCGGCAAGGGTTCGTGGTTCGGGCGCAACCCCTTGGGCGGAATGCTCACGCCCACCAAGCGGGTGCGCATCCGCGGACAGTCCTCCCAGTTGCAGGTGCGCGCGCGTCCTGACCAGGCCGACGCGGCCCAGTGGCTGCCGGCGCAAAATCTGACGCTGCAGGCACACTGGCAACCGCAAAACGCGCAGGTCGCGGCCGGCGAACCGTTGACATTGGTGCTGGACGTAACGGCGCAGGGCCTGACCGGCGGGCAACTGCCCGATCTGGCGCCGGCGTCCGCCGAGGGTTTCAAGGTCTATCCCGACCAGGCGCAACGCACGACCGAGGGCGGAACGGAGGGGGTGAGCGGAAAACTGGAGCAGAAAATCGCCTTCATTCCGCAACGGGCCGGCGATCTCAGGCTGCCGGAAGTGCGCGTGAACTGGTGGGATACGCAAGCGGACGCGCCACGGGTGGCGCGGGTGCCCGCGCGTCGGGTGCACGTGAGCGCGGCGGCGAAACCGGCCTTGCCCGCGGGCGCTACGGCCGAGGCAGCGCCGGGCGCCGCGAGGCCCGCGCCAAAGCCGCTACCGATGCCGGTGGCGGCGTCCGGCCGACCCTCATGGGGCGCCGCCGGACTCTGGCCCTGGGTCAGCGCCCTGCTGGCCGTCAGTTGGGTGGGAACGTTGCTGTCTCTCTGGTCTCGCCGTCGGCAGGGGCCACGGCGCTCGCCAACCCCCGCGGCGAACGCGCCGCGGCAGGATACCGCAGCGGCCGCGCGCAAACGGTTCCTCGTGGCCTGCCAGGCGAACGATGCCGGGGGCGCGCGCCGTGCCCTGTTGCAGTGGGCCGCCGCGCACTGGCCGCAGGATCCGCCCGCCGGGCTGGAGGCACTGGCGCGCCGCCTGCCGGAGCCGACCCTACAGGCGTTGCTGAGACAACTCGACAGCGCGCTGTATAAAGACGCTTCCCATTGGGATGGGCAGACCCTCGCTCGGTGTCTGTCGCGTTTGCCGCCGCCGGCGCAAGCGACCCCCTACGCGGGCGGATTGGCGCCCCTCTATCCCGACGCGGCGCCGCCCACGGCCTGAGCCAGGCCCGTAGCCGCGCGCGAGCGGCAGTTCAGAGGGTCACGTAAACGGCGGTTCGGAAAGATCCCCAGCGTGCGGGCGGCCGTTCGGGAAGAAACAGCCCGTTTTCGATCGCACGCCCCATACCCGAACGCGCGCTGGTGGCAGTCGCCGGCGTCGCGCCCGTGCGCGCAGGCGCGCGGCTTTTTTGCTATCGTGACCCGCAGGGTTCGTCCAGCGCTGCACTATCGTGCGTCGATGGCGTCGTTGCGGCGGACCGATCCATTCTTTTCGAGGGACGACTATGCCGCAGGCGGATATCGGATTGATCGGGCTCGCCGTCATGGGCCAGAACTTGGCGCTGAACATCGACGATCATGGCTACAAAGTGGTGGTGCACAACCGCACGGCGGCGAAGACCGCCGCCTTTCTCGCCGGTCCCGCGCGCGACACGGACATCGTCGGCGCCGACAGTGTCGAGGCATTCTGCCAGGCGCTGAGTCGCCCGCGCAAAGTCATCCTGATGGTGCGCGCCGGCGTGGCGGTGGACGATTTCATCGCCAAGCTGCTGCCTTGCCTCGAAGCCGGGGACATCATCATCGATGGGGGCAACTCGCGCTTTACCGACACCAACCGCCGCTACGCCGAGCTGCTGGCGCGCGGCATCCGTTTCGTCGGCAGCGGCATTTCCGGTGGCGAGGAAGGCGCCCGCCACGGGCCGTCGATCATGCCCGGCGGCGATCCGCAGGCGTGGCCGGCGATCAAGCCCATCCTGCAGGCCATCGCCGCCAAGGTCGATGGCGTTCCCTGCTGTCAGTGGGTGGGAGAGGCCGGTTCGGGCCATTATGTGAAAATGGTCCACAACGGCATCGAATACGGTGACATGCAGCTGATCAGCGAAGCCTACCAATTGATGCGTGAAGGCCTGCGCCTGTCGGTGGCCGAGGTGCAGGAGGTGTTCGCGGCGTGGAACCGGGGGGTGTTGGACTCCTATCTGATCGAGATCACCGCCGAGATCCTAGGCGTCAAGGACAGCGACGGTGCGCCCCTGGTGGACAAGATCCTCGATACCGCCAGCCAGAAGGGCACCGGCAAATGGACCGGCATCAGCGCGCTTGAACTCGGTGTGCCGCTGACGCTGATCGGCGAGGCGGTGTTCGCCCGCTGTCTGTCGGCGCTGAAGTCCGAGCGCCTTGAAGCCGAAAGGCTCTATCCGGCGCCGGAGGCGGACTTCCAGGGTGATCGCGACGCCACGCTGGGGGCGATCCACGACGCCCTGTACGCTTCGAAAATCATCTCCTACGCCCAGGGTTATATGCTGATGCGCGAGGCGGCCGCGGAATATGGCTGGACGCTGAACTACGGCGATATCGCCCTGATGTGGCGCGGCGGCTGTATTATCCGCAGCCGCTTTCTCGGCAATATCAAAGATGCTTTCACCCACAACCCGCAGCTGAGCAATCTGCTGCTGGACGAGTTCTTCGTCACCGCCCTGACCCAGGCCGAGGCCGGTTGGCGCCGGGCCGCGGCGCTCGGCATCGAGCTGGGTATCCCGCTGCCGGCGTTCAGCTCGGCGCTGGCGTTTTTCGACGGTTATCGCAGCGGCCGTCTGCCGGCCAATCTGCTGCAGGCGCAGCGCGATTATTTCGGCGCCCATACCTATGAGCGGGTCGATCGGCCGCGCGGCGAATATTTCCATACCGACTGGAGCGGCGCCGGCGGCGCGGCGGCTTCGTCGACTTACGAGGTATAGCGAACGCCCGCGCGCCGTTACGGGTGGGCGCGGGCGGGCCATTCCGGTTGGCTGCGGCCTGGCGTGGCGCCGATGGCGCGCGTTCGGCCGTGGGCCCCGTCGGTAGCGGCAAGCAATCCGCGCGTCAGGACTCCAGCCTTGGGAAACGGCTGGCGATGTCGTCGCCGGTGAAATTGGCCACCCAGCCCTGCGGATTGTTGAACAGGCGGATCGCGGTGAACGCCGGTCGCGGGCCCATGTCGAACCAATGCCGGGTGTTGGCGGGAACGGAAATCAGATCATCCTTTTCGCACCGCAGGGCGTAAACCCTGTCGTCCAGATGTAGTACGAACAGGCCGCAGCCCCGCACGAAAAAACGCACTTCATCCTCGCTGTGGCGGTGTTCGGCGAGAAACTTCTGCCGCAGCTCGTCTTTTTGCGGGTGCTCGGGGTTCATGCTGATGACGTCGAAGGTCTGATAGCCCTGTTGTGCCATCAGGCGGTCGATTTCCGCTCGATAGGCGGCGACGATGCTGTCGTTATCGGCGTCGGCCGGCAGCTCGCGCTCGGTGCGCCAGCGCTCAAAGCGGATGCCTTTGGCGCCCAGGGTCTCCTGGATGGTGGCGAAGTCCTCGGTTTGCAGTTGCGGCTGCTCGGGCTGGTCCTGCGGATAAACGGTCAATTGGCTCATACGATCACCGGGTCATAAGGTTATCTGGTCAAAATCGCGCACGCTCGGGTGCGCGCCGGTTGCCGGCGGCGGGTCGCGCAGCAATTGCAGGGTCTGCATGCCGGCCTCGCGGGCGGCGTCGAGTTCCTCGACGACATCCGAAAGAAACAGGATCTCGCCGGCCGGCAAGCCCAGTTGGGCGACAATGTTACGATAGGACGCCGGGTCGCGCTTGGGTCCGATCCCGGTATCGAAGTAACCGCTGAACAGCTCCAGCAGGTTGCCGGCGTCGCTGTGGCCGAACAGCAGCTGTTGCGCGGCCACCGAACCACTGGAATAAACATATAGCGCAATGCCGGCACGATGCCAGCGCCGGAGATTGCGCGCCGCGTCGGCGTAGACGTGGCCGCTGAAGTCGCCGCGCTCGTAGCCCCGGCGCCAGATCCGCCCCTGCAGGGATTTCAGCGGCGTCGCCTTGCGGTCCTGTGAAATCCACTGTTGCAGGATCTCGATCAGGCGTTCGATATCCGCCGCGGGTTCTCCCGCCTCGGCGCGCACGGCCTCGAGCAGCGCGCTCACCTCGGGCTCGTCGCCGTGCGCGCGCAGATAGTCCGCCAGCCTGGCGGCGGCGTAGGGAAACAACACCTGGTGCACGAAGGCGATGGAACTGGTGGTGCCCTCGATGTCAGTGACCACGGCGCGCACGTTCATGGCAGGGCCAGCAGGCGTTCGTGCAACAGGCAGGCGAGGAGGAACTCGAAGCCTTCGCTGTGGCGCCGCGCCGTCGCCACGTCCCGGCCCCAAGCGTACAGGCCGTGGCCGCGCACCAGAAAGCCGGGTTGGGTGATCTCGCCGCGCCGCCAGCTCTGTTCGAGCTGCGCGGCAAGCGCGGTGATATCCTGATCGTTGTCGAACACCCGGATCTCGATGCTCTCGGCGTGGCTGTGGTTGCCGAGCGCTTTTTGCATCTCGAAGCCGTGCACCAGCAAACGCTGGCCGGCGCGGCGCGACAGCACCGTCGCGGCCACGGAATGGGTATGGAGCACGGCGCCGATGTCGGCGTCGAGGCGATAAAGACAGGTGTGCAATCCGGTTTCCGCCGATGGCCGGTGCGGGCCTGGCTGAATTTCCCCTTGCAGGTCGCAGGTCAGCAGGTCGTCGCGCTCCAGGCGCGCCTTGTCGCAGCCCGAGCGCGTGATCAGGCAGTGCGCGGCGTCCACCCGGGCGGAAAAGTTCCCCCCCGTGGCCGGGCACCACTGGCGCTCGCCGAACAGTCTGGCGGTTTCCACGAGGGCCTGGGCGGGATCGGTCATGGGTGCGGGTTCCTGTCAAAGCTGCTAACTGTACACGCAAAGCGGGGGTGGTCGGAAGCGATGAATGCGCGCCGGCGGCGAAGCGGCGGCCGCCGCGGGATGATTCAGGGGGGCATTTGTACCAGAATAGGCGCCGGGCAATCAGTGGGTAGCGGGCATGCGTGATGATCCTGCCATGGGCGCGGTGGTTATTGGTGACGAGATACTCACTGGACGGCGCCGCGATCGCCACATGCCACATCTAGTCGAGCGCTTGGCCGCGCGCGGCCTGCGCCTGGCGTGGTGTCGCTATGAGGGCGATGAATGCGCCACTCTGGCCGCGGCGTTGCGCCAGACTCGCGCCGCCGAGTTGCCGGTGCTGTGCTTTGGCGGTATCGGGGCGACCCCCGATGACTGCACCCGCCAGGCCGCCGCGCTGGCGTTCGACTGCCCGCTGCACCCGCACGCCGAAGCCTTGGCGCTGATCGAGGCGCAATTCGGCGAGCAGGCCTACCCCACCCGGGTGCGCATGGCCGAACTGCCGCGCGGCAGTGAGCTGATTCCCAACCCCTACAATCGCATCCCGGGCTTCACCCTGGGGCGGCACCATTTTTTTCCCGGCTTCCCGGAAATGGCCTGGCCGATGCTGGATTGGGTATTCGCCCACCACTATCCGCTCAGCCACGCGCTACAAGCGGAATGTTCCGTGTGCCTGCCGCAGGCGCAGGAGTCGGAGTTGTGCGGCCTGATGGAAAAGCTGATCGAACGGCATCCGCAAGCGCGGCTGTTCAGCCTGCCGCATCTGGGCGCGGAGAATCACGTGGAGCTGGGGTTTCGCGGTCCCGCGGCAGTGATCGAACCGGCGTTTGCCGATTTGCTGCGGGAGCTGGAGCGCCGCCGCGTGGTCTACCGGAATATCCGGCGCCACGACGCCTGAGCTGGCGCGGCGGGTTTCTGCGCCCGCGGTTCATGGCCGGTTGATGGTGTATTCGAGATCGATCGACTGCACGGCGCCCGACTGGCCGGTGAGATTCAGGTGTTCGGTCAGCTTGTAGATGAACTGGATGGCCGCGCTTTCGTTGAACATGCCATAGACATAGTCGATCGACAGCCGTGAGGACAACTGTTTGCTGACCACCAGCGCGGTTTCCTCCTCGGTGACCCCGGACTGGACGCCGACTTCGATGCCGAGCAGTTGCGAAAGCTCTTGCCCGAGCGGGCTGTTGGCGCCGAGCGAGGCGGCCGCCGCGGCCAGTGCCTGGGTGTCGCTGTTGCTGCGCGAGGCACCCAGGGGCTTGCCGGTGACCAGGTAGGCCATGATCTCCGCGTCCGACATGGCTGGATCCGAGAACAAACGCGTTTGCGGCGCCTCGGCCGTGCCGTACAGCTCGATGCCGGCCACCACGCTGTTGACTTTGCGCACGGCGCGCACATCGAGCGCGGGGTTGTCCAGCGGCCCGGCGAACAACAGCCGGCCGCGCTCGATGGACAGCTTCTGGCCATAACCTTCATACCGTCCGTGGCGCAGTTCCAGCACGCCGTTGCCGATCAGGGTGTCGCTCTTGAGACTGCGTACGTTCAGCGAACCGGCCAGCTCGGTGCTCAGACCCAGGCCCTCGAAGTGGACGTCGTCGCCCAGAATCGCGACCACGTTGACACTCACGGGATAGCCGTTCGCCGCCAGACCCTCTTGCCGGGCCGCGGGCCCGACCAGTATCTGGTCGGAGGATACCTTGACAACGTTCGGCGGCAGCTCCTTGAGCCGGATACGCGCGTGCGGGATCACTACGCGGCCGTCGATCTGCGCGCCGCGGGCGGAACCTCTCAGCCGCAGCTGCGGATTGGCGTCGATTTCCATGTCCGGCAGCCGGCTGAGGGCGAAATTCTCCCCTTGCAGGCGCAGCGCGAAGGGCCAGTCGCGCGCCGCGTCCAGGTCGAGTTCGCCGTCGAGCTTGACGCTGCCCTTGCCCGAGCGCACCGCCCCGGTGAGCGTCACCCGCGTGGCCTGCATGCGCGCGTGCAGCGCCACCGGGGAGAGCGCCAGGCCGAGTTCGGCAATCGCCGCCTGGCCGTCGACCAGCTCGGCCTCGCCGTCGATCAGCGGCTGCTGCACGCTGCCGGCCAGTCTCACCCGGGCGCTCACCCGGCCGCCCTGGATACGGGCACCGGTCAATAGTGCGTTGAGAAAGCGGATATCCGGGATGTTGGCTTGCAGGTTTCCCTCGAGGCGCGAGTCGCTGCCGCCGAGGTCGTGGACCTTGAGTACGCCACTGGCGTAACCCTGCGCCGCGTTTCCCTTGAGTTGCAGTTGGGCGACGCTGTCATGCCAGCGCCCCTGCAGGCAGATCCGGCGGTCGGCGGAAATCCAGCACCCGGCGAAGGGGGCGATCTCGCCGGGGGCCAGTCGCAGCGAGACGGGTTCGCTCAGCTGCCAGCGACCGAGTTCGGAGTGTTCAAGGTTGGCCGTTGAGAGCCGTCCCTGCCAGGCGTTGTGACCGTAGCTTCCCTGCGCGTCGAGCTGGAGTTCGACATTCTGACCCGCCAGATGCAATTGCGCGCGCTGGTCCGCGCGCGAACCATCCAGGCGCAACGACAGGCGCTCGAAGGCGCGGCCGTCGAGTTCGATTTCCTCGGCGTTGAGATCGAGCTGTCCGACCGGCTCGGTCGCTGGCGGCAGCGCCGCCTCGAGCCGCAGGCGACCGACGCGGTACGGCCCATAGGCCAGCGCGCTGGCGCTCGCCGAGAGCTGGGCGCCCACCTGGGACAGCGGCCCGGTAAGCTTGCCGCGCGCCTGGATCTTCCCCGTGAGCCCGGGCAGGACGACGCCCGGGTCGGGAGCGCTGAGGTCGAAATCCAGGCCGGCGCGGTTGAGTGCGCCGGCCAGGGCGAGCCGGTTTTCTCCGGCGGTCACGGTCAGTCCGCGTGTCATCGGCACGCCGTCGACGAGGCCTAAGCTGCCTTTGGCGCTGAGCGGTTGCGAGCGCAGCTGGCCGCGCAGGTTCAGACGACTCAATTGGACGCGCAAGCTCTCGCGCTCGGCATCCAATACGAGGCGGGTGTCGAGATCCACCCGTCCGTCGCCCAGCGGCCACTGCCTGCCCGGCTCGATCTGCCGGGCGCGCAGATTCAAGTCCAGATGCAGTCGGGGTGCCCACGCCAGCTGGCCGTCGGCGTCGATGCGACCGCCCAGCGTGGCCAGCCGCAGGCTTTCCACCTGCAGCGCCTCGCCGGTGCCGCGCGCACTGGCCTGGAGTCGCGCCGCGGGGATCTGGTCGCCTTCGAGCAGGCCGTCGAGCGCCAGGCGGTAGGCGCCCGGGGTACCGTCAACGCGGTATTCGCCAGCGCTGCTGCGATAGGTGGCCTCGCCGTCCAGCGGCCATTGCAGGTCCTGCCAGCTGCCGTGCAACGCCAGGCGGGGTTCGCCATCGGCGAGCACAACGTCGCCTGCGGTGCGCAGTTGTGCCGGCGCGCTCAGGGTGTGATCCAGGTGGATGCGAGTAGCGTCACCGCTGAGCCGCCCATGACCATTGAGAGGGGTGGCATCGAGCCGTGACTGCCAGGCGATCTCGGCGTTAAAGGGGTAGGGTTGTGACAGCGCGGCCTGTCCGCTCAGCCGCACCCGGGTCTGTTGTTGCGCGAGACTGAACCGGCTGAGCGTCAACCCGCGCGGCGTGACGCGCGCTGACAGCGCGAGGGTATCGACGTGGGTCGGGTTTTCGCCGTCGCGCTGCCATTGCAGCCCGTCGATCCGCAGGTCCTCGAGCACCAGGGTCAGCGGCACGGGTATTCGCTGCGGCAGGCTGAAGGGGGCCTGCGGGTCCTGTGCCGCGGCGCTGTCGATGCGCAGACCGGTCACCTCCAGCTGCATGATCCGCAGTCGTCCCCGCGCCAGCGCCGCCGGTCGCCAGTGCAGTTGGACTTCGGCGGCGCGCACCCGGGTGTGATCCTGTCGGTAGTCGACAGCGCGCAATTGCAGCCGGTCGCTCAGGCGTCCCTGGATCTGCGCGACGCTGACCTCGGCGGGCGCCAACGTCAGCGCCTGGCGTAGCAGCCAGGCGCTACCGGTCTCGCTGGTGACGAGCGCACCCAGTATCGCCACCGCCAGCAGGGGCAGCAGGAGGACAATCAGCAGGCTTCGGCGTAACCAGCGTGACACGGCGATACCTAGAGGTCGGGGCCCATGACGAAGTGCAGGCGCACCGGGTCACCGTCCTTGTCGAGCGGATGGGCGATATCCAGGCGGATGGGGCCGACCGGCGAGCGCCAGCGCACACCGATACCGATGCCGGTATTGGGATTGATGTCGGTGCCATTGAAGGCGTTGCCCGAATCCACGAATACGGCGAGTGCCCATTTGGGCGCGAACAGATGCTCCAGCTCCAGGCTGCCAGTGAGCAGATTGCGGCCGCCCTCGACCGCGCCGTCGGCGTTTTTTGGTCCCAGGCTTTTGTAGCTGTAGCCACGCACGCTGGTATCGCCGCCGGCGAAAAAGCGCACCGATACCGGCAGTTCGTCGAAACGGTCCATCACCGAGACGCCGCCGTTGACACGGCCGATCAGGCGCGAACGCCAGGGCAGGCCGAGCACGCCCTTGGCTTCGGTCATGAGCTGCAGGAAGCTGACGTCGGAGAGCAGCTGCTGCGCACTGCCGCGACCGCTCACGCCCAGGCGCAGGCCGCGGCGCGGGTAGAGGCGCTCGTCGGCAATGGTGCGCGTCCAGCCGATGCCGGGCATCAGCAGCAGGGAGGCGGTGGGCGACTCGTCGCCGATTTTGTACTCTTCGCGGCTGGCCTGCAGGGAGCGCTCCTCCAGCCACTGGTTGGCGCGCATATGGGTCCAGGTGGCCGAGACCGCGCTGGTGTCGGCGCGATAACTGTCGGTGGCCTCGTGCTTGAAGCCGGCTTCGAACTTGAGCCGGTCGGTGAGCGGTTTTTCCAGGGGGATGCTGTAGCCGAGGGTGAGTTTGGAAATCACGCTGGAGAGCGACAGTTCGCTGGAAAACTGATGGCCCTGGGCGTTGATGCGTTGGTTGCGGTAACCCAGGCCGGTGCGCGGCCCGGTATCGGTGGTGTAACCGACCGAGGCCGAATAGCGGTGACGGTCGGCCGGGCTTGCGCTGAGACGGATGGGCACGCGCGCGGCTTGCGCGTCGTCGATCAGCGGCTCGACCAGCACCCGGGAAAAATAGCCGCTGCCGCTGAGGGCGCGCGAGGTGTCGGTCAGCGCCTTGCGGTTGTAGAGTTCGCCGGTGTGGAATTCGAGGTAACGTTCCAACAGATCGGCGTTCAGCGCGTCCTGCTCTATCTGGATGTCGCCGATGCGAAAGCGCGCTCCGGTGTCGAAGTGCAGATGCACGTCGGCGCTGGCCGCCTGTGGGTCGACGCGCAGCTCGCGCCGGGTGAAGCGGGCCTGGAAGTAGCCGCGTTCGGCGGCCAGATGACTGAGACTGTCGCGCACCCGGTCGTAGCGATCGTGGCGCAACGGATCGCCCTGATGCAGCGGCGCCTTGGCGATCAGTTGGCGGAACGCTTCGTCATCGCGACCCTCGCCTTCCAGCGCGATGTCGATGCTGCGCAGATGTACCCGGCGCCCTGGCCGGATAGTGAAGACCGCGCTCCAGCATTCGCCCTGAGTGGTGTCGTTGAGCTGCTGGGTGAGAGTGGGCGCGTAATAGCCGAATGCCTGCAGCGCATGGCGGATTTCATCTTCCGCTTGCGCCAGGCGCGAGCGCAGGCGCCAGCGCGGCGCATCGCAGGGCTCGTCGTCCAGTGACAGCCAGGCTTCGATACTTTTGCGCACCTCGCCGTTGACGCCTTCCAGTTTCACCTTGCCGGTGGCTGCCAGCGACCACGAGGTGTAACTCCAGATGAGCAGTAACAGCAGCGAGCGGGCGGGGAATGACGGCGGTTTCATGGTTCTGCATCTGAGCGGGTCGCCTATGGTAACCGCCCGCCGGGGGAAAGCGATAATCGCTCCGTGGCCGGGGCAGTCCTACAAGCGGGACGTGGCGCCGCCGCAGGGAACTTGCCGCGGTCGCCGCCGCGCGTCTATGCTGCCACCGTCGGACAGCGAGGGAATCAGTGATGCGGTGGCAGCGTGGACGCAGGAGCAGCAATGTGGAGGATCGCCGGGGCTCTGGCCCGGCCGGGGGCGGCGCCGGACTGCTGGGGCTGGTGTTTTCCTTGTTGCGGGGCCGTCGCGGTGGCGGCAGCATCCTGGTCACTCTCTTGGTCGTGTTCGGGTTGTATCTGTTGGGCGTGGATCCCCGGTTGCTGCTAAACGGCGGTGCGCCGCCTGGCGGGGGCGGGCCGACGGCACCGGCGAGTTCGACGCAGCAGGCGCAGCTGGCCGATTTCGTCTCGGTGGTGCTGGCCGACACCGAGGATACCTGGCGTGAGTTGTTCCGCGCCCAGGGAAAAACCTATCGGGAGCCGGTACTGGTGCTGTTCAGCGACCGCGTGCAGTCGGCCTGCGGAATGGCGCAGGCGGCCACCGGACCTTTTTATTGTCCGGCCGATCACAAGGTTTATATCGACCTGGATTTCTACCGCGACCTCAAGCACCGTTTAGGTGCGCCGGGCGATTTCGCCCAAGCTTATGTGATTGCCCACGAAGTCGGACACCACGTGCAAACCCTGCTCGGTATCAGTGCACGGGTGCAGGCACGCCGTCAGCGCGTCGATAGCGTCCAGGCCAACCGGCTGTCCGTGCGTCTCGAGCTGCAAGCCGATTGTTTTGCCGGCGTCTGGGGGTTTCACGCCGATCGTTCGCGTCAGCTGCTGGAAGCGGGAGATATCGAGGAGGCCATGCGCGCGGCGGCCAGTATCGGGGATGACCGCTTGCAGCGGCAGGCGCGTGGCTCCGTGGCTCCGTGGCGCCAGAGAGCTTTACCCATGGAAGTTCGGCCCAGCGCGTACGTTGGTTCAGGCGCGGGATCGAGTCGGGCGACGTCGACGCCTGCGATACCTTCGCCACCGATACGCTTTAGGCGGGCGCCCCCTTCGTCCGGCGGCGAAAGCCCGCGCTGATAATAGCCGCCATAGTCGTTATTTCGCCGCTGCGCTGGCGGCCACCGCAGGACGAGGGGCGGTGCGGGCTGGCAATAACCCCAGCGTTTCGGCGGACAAAAGGCCGCTTCGGTTTGCCGTTTTTCAGTCGCTATTCGGCGTTATAATGCCGCACGCTGTAGTACAGGGATGATGACAGGGACGTTGAGATGAGCGGGAAGGAAAAAGCCCCAGGCTCGACCGCCGAGGTGAGCCTGCATCAGGCTTATCTGGAGCTGGCGCAGGACTGGTCGCTGTGGGAATCGCCGCTGGCGGGCGCCGTGTCCGCTATCGTCGAGTCGGTCAGCCATTCGCTCAACGTGCAGCGCGTCGGACTCTGGCTGCTCAGCGACGACGACACCTCCTTGGAGCTGCTCGATCTGTTCGAGCGCGATTCGGGCGCACACAACAGTGGCGTGCGTCTGGCGTGCACCAATTATCCGAGTTATTTCTCGGCCCTGCGCACCGGGCGGGTGATCGCCGCGCGGGATGCCCGCGGCGATCCGCGCACGCGGGAGTTCTCTGAGACCTATCTGGCGGCCAACGGCATCGATGCACTGCTCGACGCGACGCTGCGCAAGGCAGGAAAATTCGCCGGGGTCTTGTGTGTCGAGCATGTGGGCGGCCAGCGCTTATGGAACGAACAGGAGAAGCGCTACATCGTTTCCGTCGCCGACCTGCTCATGCAGCGCCTGATCTATGAGGATACGCGGCGCAGCGAAATCTACTATCGCGAACTGAGCCGTTTGCAGCAGGCTGTTTTTGACAGCGCCACGTACAGCATTATCACCACCGATGTCCAGGGAACTGTCGTTTCCCTGAATCGAGCGGCCGTACGCCTGCTCGGCTACGCGCCGCACGAGCTGGTTGGCCGCCACCGCCTGGATCGGTTGCATGAGCCGCAAGAGATTCGCCGCCGCGCCGCGGCCCTGGCCGAGCGGCACGGGCTGGCGTGCGAGACCGCGATGGAGGTTCTGACGGCCTGCGCGCGCCGCGGCATCGTCGAGGAGCACGAATGGACCTACGTTCGCAAGGACGGCGGACGATTCCCCGTGTTGTTGTCGTTGACCGCCCTGCGCGGGGACGACGGGGCGATCAGCGGTTTTGTCGCCATCGCCTCCGACATCAGCGAGCAGCGCAAGGCGCGGCGCGCGCTGTTGGAAGAAGAGGCGCGCTACCGGGCCCTGTTCGAACGCTCGGGTGACGGCACGTTTTTGGTCAGACAGGATCGTTTCATCGATTGCAACAAGGCCACGCTGCAGATGTTCGGGTGCACCCGCGAGCAGATCCTTCAACAGACCCCCTATCGTTATTCGCCGGCCCTGCAGCCCGACGGGCGTTGTTCGCGGGAAAAAGCCAAGGAAAAGATCAACGCGGCGCTGGGCGGAGAGACGCAGTTATTCGAATGGCGGCACCAGCGCCACGACGGCACCTTGTTCGATGCCGAAGTCATGCTCAGCCTGATCGAAATACAAAGCGAACCCCACTTGTTGGCGACGGTGCGCGATGTCAGCAACCGCAAGCAGGCGGAGCTCGAACTCGACCGCTCGCGCCAGGAGCTGATGGATCGCAACGAAAGCCTGCGCCTGATCAATGAGCTTTCCACACGTCTGCACGCCTGCACGGCACCGGCGGCCACCGTCGAAGAGACCATGAATACGCTGATGAACATGAGCCGCAAGCCGCAGGTTGCCATCTATCTGGTCGACGAGGAGAAAAAACAGCTGCGCCTCGCCGGTTGCCGCGGTTTCAGACCCGCGACGCGGATCGCCGGAGAAACCTTGTCGCTGACCGAGAGTCTCAATGGCAGGGCGCTGGCCAAGGGCTGCCTCGTCGTCAGTCCGGATCTGGCCAACGACACGCGAGTCAGCGCGGGCCTGAAGACGCGCCTGATCGAGGAGGGGTTCCGCTCGGCCATCCTCCTGCCCCTGGTGTACAACGGCAAAGCGCTGGGCTGTGTCAATCTCGTATACCTGGAACGCTGCGCCTTCAGCGAAATGGAGGTCGAGACCCTCGAGGCTATCGGCAAGGCGGTCTCGGTGTCGCTCGCCAACACGCAGCACATGGCGGAGATGGAATACCTCGCCCACCACGACACGCTCACCGGCCTGCCCAATCGCGCCATTCTCCATCGCGAGTTCGCTCGCCGCGGTATCCAGGGTGGCGATGCCGTCGCCGCTCTGATGTTGCTCGACCTGGATCGCTTCAAGGAGGTCAATGACACCCTGGGGCACTATGTCGGCGACACGCTGTTGCGCAACATCGGTCCGCGACTCGCCCCGGTACTGGCGGTACACAACAGCTTGCTGTGTCGTCTGGGCGGAGACGAGTTTACCGTGCTGGTCGGGGGCGTGCTCAGCCGCGCGCAATTGGCGGGGCTGGCACAGGCGTTGCTCGATGCCTTGCGCGAGCCGTTTCCCATCGACAACATGATGCTGGAGCTGGACGCCAGCATCGGCATCGCGATCTTTCCGGCGCACGGCGATGACAGTCACGCGTTGCTGCGTTCGGCCGATGTGGCCATGTACGAGGCCAAGCGCAAGGGCGGCGGCCTGGCTTTCTACGATCGCGAGCAGGACCAGCATTCGCCGCAGCGTCTTGCCATCATGTCCGAGTTGGGTACCGCGGTGCGCCAGCGACAACTGTGCCTGCACTATCAACCCAAGGTCGACCTCGCCAGTGGCCGCATCGCCGGTTTCGAGGCCCTGGTGCGCTGGCGCCATCCGCAGCAGGGGCTGCTCTATCCGGACGCCTTCATTCCCATCGCGGAACTCAGCGACGTGATCCACCAGGTCTCGCATCAGGTGCTCGACCTGGCGCTCGAGCAACAAAAGCAGTGGTGCGATCAAGGGTGCGAGTTCAGCGTGGCGGTGAATCTCTCGGCGCGCAACCTGATCGATGACCGCTGTTACCATCTGGTCCTGGAGCTGTTGCAGGAACACCGCGTGGCCGCCGATATGCTGGAGCTGGAGATCACCGAGACCGCGCTGATGCTCGATCCGGAAGGGGCGGTGAAGCTGTTGCGTCGGATCGCCGATCTCGGGGTGAAAATCGCGATTGACGATTTCGGTACCGGTTACTCGTCCCTGGCCTATCTTCGGCGGCTGCCGATCGACGCGTTGAAGATCGACCGTGTGTTTGTCCGCGATATGCTGGCGAGCGGCCAGGATGCGATCATCGTGCGCTCGATCATCGCGCTGGCGCACAATCTGAACCTGCGGGTGGTGGCCGAAGGCGTGGAGGATGCCGCGGCCCTGCAGAGCCTGCGGGAGATGCACTGCGACCTGGCGCAGGGGTATTACATCGGTCGGCCCGCGCCCTGTGACGCGGTGACCCGCTGGCTGCAGGACCCGGATGGATGGGCCGCCTGCTAAGGCCCCGGCGCTTGCCTCGAAACAGTTTTACAAATTTATACAAATATTATACAAAAATTGTATAATAGGTCTGGAGACACTGGGGAGGTCGCCTGGGGAGTGCCTGCTCCAGCCGCTCCCCGATGAATCATATTAATTGATTTAATGGAGATTATTCCTTAGGAGGCACGAGATGGAGGACTTGTCGGTGGAAACGGCTCCGCGGGTGGGTGTCAGCGCGTGTCTGCTGGGGGCGCCGGTACGCTTCGACGGCGGCCATAAGCGCAATCCCTTCATTGACGAACAACTGCGGCGGTATGTCGATTTTGTTCCTTTTTGTCCCGAAACCGAGATTGGCCTGAGCACGCCGCGCCAGCCGATCCGTCTGGTGAGTCGCGCCGGCGTGGTACGCGCCGTGGGCAGCCGCGATCCGGCGCTCGATGTCACCGCGGCGCTGCAGGCCTGCGCCCGCGAGGCCGCCGGCCGTCTCGACGATCTGTGCGCGTTCATCTTCAAAAAAGGCTCGCCGAGTTGCGGCCTGCAGCGGGTGCGCGTCTATCCGGAGAACGGCATTGCGCGTACCGACGGCACCGGATTGTTCGCCGAGCAGATTATGCGCGCACAGCCGCTGCTGCCGGTCGAGGAGGAAGGGCGCCTCAACGATCCGGTGCTGAGGGAGAATTTCGTCGCCCGGATGTTCGTTTACGCACGCTGGCGCGCCACCCTCAAGGCGGGCCTGAGCAAGTCGGCCTTGCTGGCCTTCCACGCGCGGCACAAGTTGCAGATCCTGGCGCACGGCACGGTGGGTTATCGCCAGCTGGGGCGCCTGTTGGCCGATCTCAAGGCCGCGCCGCTGGAGGCGCTCGCCGCGCGCTACATTGAAACGCTCATGCGATTGTTGCAGCAGCCGGCCACGCGCCGGCAGCATACCAACGTGCTGCAGCACATCGCGGGTTATCTGCGCCGGGACGCGGACACGCATTATCGGAGTGACCTGCAAAGCGCCATCGAAGGCTACCGCCAGCATCAGTTCCCGTTGATCGTGCCGGTGCGTCTGTTGCAGCACCAGTTTCAGCGTCACCCCCATCCCTATATCGAGCAGCAGGTCTACCTCAGGCCCTACCCGCAGGACCTGCGGTTGCGCAACGCGATCTAATCCTCGCCCCGCCGGGCCTGTTGTTTCATCTGCTTCCAGGCCGACAGGGCCCGTTTACGGCTGCTGTCCAGGCTGACGATGGGTAGCGGATAGTTGGTGCCGAGGTAGATGCCGGCCCCACTCAACACCGGTGCCGGCGCCAGCCAGGGCTGGTGAATCCATTTGCCGGGCAGCTTGCGCAGCTGGGGAACCCAGCGGCGCACGTAACTGCCGTCGGCGTCGAAGCGTTTGCCCTGTGTGACCGGATTGAAGATGCGGAAAAAAGGCGCGGCGTCGGCTCCGCAGCCGGCGCTCCACTGCCAGCCGAAACTGTTGTTGGCGAGGTCGGCGTCGACCAGGGTGTCGAGGAACCACGCGGCGCCCTGCTGCCAGGGTATCAACAGGTTTTTGCTCAAGATCGAGGCAACCAGCATGCGCACCCGGTTGTGCATCCAGCCGCTGGTCCAGAGTTGGCGCATGCCGGCGTCGATGATCGGGATGCCGGTGTTTCCCTGCTGCCAGGCGCGCAAGTCCTCGGCATAGTCGTCGCGCCACGGAAACCCCACGTAGCGGGTGTCCATGGGCGCGTCGGCGGTCTGCGGAAAGTGGAACAGCAAATGGTGGGCGAACTCGCGCCAGGCGATTTCGCGCAGGAAGGCCTCGGCCGCGGCGACGACGCCGGGGGAGCGTTCCTGCTCCACCCAGGCCTGAACCCGTTGCCAGATCTGGATGGCGGAGATTTCGCCAAAGTGCAGATGCGGGGACAAACGCGAGGTACCGGTTGCCGCCGGGAGGTCACGCGCGGTGGCGTAATCGGCGAGCCGCTGATCCAGGAAGGTTTCCAGTTGCCGCCAGGCGGATTCTTCGCCGGGTTGCCAGTGCTGGTGGAATTCGCTGTCCCAGCCGACGCGCGGTAGCAGTCGCAGGCTCTGCAGCGGTTGTGCCGCCGGCAGATTGACCTCCGGCGCCGGAAGTCGACCCGCCCCGGCAAACACCTCGCGCGCCGGCCCCAGTCTTTGGAGCGTTTTCCAGAAAGGTGTGAACACCCGATAGGGCGATCCGTCCACTTTGCCCACCTGCGCCGGCTCGCGCAGCAGCGAGGCGCTGAAGCTTTCCGCGCGCAAGCCGGTATCAGCCAGTTCCCTGCGCAGCTGCCGCTCGCGCTCCTGGGCCCCTGGCGCGTACGAGCGGTTCCAATACAGGGCCTGAGCCCCGCTTTGTCGGGCCGCGCGCCGCAGGGCCGCGGCGCTGTTTCCACTCAGGACGTACAGCTCGCTGCCCGAGGCGCGCAGCCGCTGTTGCAGGGCGCCCAGGCTGTGGTGCAGCCACCAGGCACTGGCTGCGCCCCGCGCGCCGGATTGCGGATCGTGAACATAGACCGGTACCGGGATCTGACGGCGTTTCAGCGCAACCTGCAAGGCTGGATTGTCGGCCAGCCTTAGATCGTTCTGGAACCAGATAAGCGCGCGGCTCAATATGGGCTCTCCTTGCGGCCGATGCTCGGCGATGTGGGCAGGGCGATGGCTCAGGTGTGCTTGAGGACCGCGGATATCTGTCGCAGGGCCTCGGACAAATCGTCTCCAGCGACGATCGCGCCAGCGTTCGCTATTGCCTCGCCGTGACGTGCCGCCAGTTCGCCACCGATGAATACGGGGATAGCGACGCTCTGCACCAGTTCCGGTAACTGCTTTTCAAGCAGTGTTCCCCCGGATTGCGCCGAACCCGACAACACTACCGCTTCGCACTGGCGGCGCGCGAGCACTGCCGGCACCTGTGTCACCGGTAGATTGGCGCCCAACAGCAGCACCCGATAGCCGTGGCTGACCGCGTTCAAGGCGAACAACAGTAGACCGAGGTCGTGATATTCGCCGGGTACGCAGGCCAGCAGCAGGCGCGGGCCATTGCCCCGCGCGTTGCTGTGGTGCACATGGCTGCCGATGCGATTGCGCAGATAGACGCTGAAGAAATGCTCCTCGGCGACCCCGGTGGCGTGGGCTTCCCAGCGCTCGCCCAGGTGACGCAGCACCGGTACCGCCAGGTTGCGGATGACGAGATCGACGGGGTAGAGCGAAAGGGCGTCGTTGTAGGCCGAATCCAGGGCGGCCTCGTCGAAAAGTTCGATCGCGCGCAGCATGCGCGCGCGGTACTCGGGCCAGACCCCTGCGCTCGGCGCGGCCGGAGGGCGGCGCAGCGTGCTCGTGGCGGTCTCCAGCAGGGGTTTGACCTGACCGATGGAGATTCCCTGCTCCAGCAAGGCGAGTATCCCCTGGATGCGGGCGATATCCGCGGCGGTGTAGAGCCGGTGACCCTTGGGCGTGCGCTGCGGGCGAATCAGTCCATAGCGGCGTTCCCACGCCCTCAGGGTGACCGCCGTCACCCCGGTCTGGGCGGCGACGGTGCGGATGGGATAGAGTGCGACGTTTTCCGATCGGGCGTGCCCGCCCAGGGTCTGTGCCATGCCGGGTGCTCCCTCACTAAGTCCGCCACTGGGGTGCAGTCTAACAAAAAAATCACATTAGCGTAGTGCTGGCGTCGACCGACGCGCAGGATCGCGCCGTCAGCGTGTGTCAGGTTACGCTGACTAAAGCCGGGAACCCAGGATGTTACCATGGTGTCCTGGTTGACGATTGCGACCCGAACCCACAGGAGGACTTATGTTGTTCAAGCAGCTGCAGGAGCCGGATTCGAGTACTTACACCTACTTGCTGAGCTGCCCGCAAAGCGGCGAGACGGTGCTGATCGATCCGGTGCTGGATACCGTGGAGCGCGACCTGCAGGTGTTGCAGGAGCTGGGTTTGTCGCTGACGTATACGCTGGATACCCATATCCACGCCGATCACCTCAGCGGCGCCCACCGGCTGCGAGCGCTGACCGATTGTCGCATCGCCTATCCCGCCATCGACAATCTGGCTTGCGCCGATATCGGTGTGAAGGAGGGCGAAGCGTTCCGCGTGGGGCAGATAGAGATCCACCCTTTGTTCACGCCCGGGCACACCAACCACCACCACGCCTACCTGATCGACAACGGCACGCAGAAAATGCTGTTCAGCGGGGACGCGCTGCTGATCGAGGCGTGCGGGCGCACCGACTTTCAATCCGGCGACGCCGCGACGCTCTACGCCAGCATCCACGAGAAGTTCTTCACCCTGCCCGACGAAACCCTGGTCTACCCCTGCCACGATTACGAGCAGCGCTACGTCTCCACCATCGCCCAGGAAAAGCAGCGCAATCCGCGCCTGGGCAAGGGCAAGACCCTGGAGGAGTTCATCGCCATCATGGATGCCATGGATCTGCCGTACCCGCGCAAGATCGATTTCGCGGTCCCGGGTAACGAACAGTGCGGACAGTGCCCCGACAATGTCCCCGAGGCCTATCGCGGCCCCTGTGGCATGCGCGACCAGGGCTAGGCGCGCGAGCCCTGCCGGGCTTGCTGATCGGCAGCCAGCGCGCGTTGCAGACTGAGCATCAGCAGCCACAGCAGGACCGCGAACGGCAGGCCAGCGGAAATCGCCGCGGTCTGTAGCGCCGTCAGGCCGCCGCCGACCAGTAACACGGCGGCGACGATGCCCTCGGTGGTGGCCCAGTAGACGCGCTGGGCCGGCGGCGGGTTGGGGTGCCCCCCGGCGGTGATGATATCGATCACCAGCGAACCGGAATCCGACGAGGTGACGAAGAAGCTGACAATGACCAGCGTCGCCAGGATACCGCTGGCGCGGATCAGGCCCTCCGGCCAAGCGCTCAGTCCGCCGGCCAGCGGCAGCTTCTCGAGAAAGGTGAACAGCGAGCGGGCCAGGTCGCTCTGTACCGCCGCGACCAACCCCCCGGGGCCGTTGAGTTCGATGTACATGGCGGAATCGCCGAACACGGACAGCCAGACGAAGGTCAACAAGGTGGTGGCCAGCAGCACGAAGGCGAGAAATTCGCGCAGCGTGCGGCCGCGCGAAATGCGCGCGATGAACATGCCGACGAACGGCGACCAGGCGATCCACCAGCCCCAGAAAAACACCGTCCAGCCGTTCTGCCAGTGTCCCTGCGTGTAGGTCTCGTTCCAGAAGCCTAGATAGAAGAAGTCGTTCAGGTAAAGGCCGAGATTTTCGACCAAGCCGTTGAGCACGAACAGCGTGGGACCGACCAGCAGCACGTAGAGCAGCAGCGCCACCGCCAGCAGCATGTTGAGGACCGACAGTCGCTTGATCCCCTTGTCCAGTCCCAGCACCACCGAGACGGTGGCGATGGCGGTGATCGCGCCGATCAGCGCGACCTGGATGCCGGCGCCAACGCTCAGCCCGAACAGATGGTTGAGCCCGGCGTTGATCTGGGTGACCCCCAGCCCGAGCGAGGTGGCCACCCCGAACAAGGTCGCGACGCTGGCCACCACATCGATCAGGTTGCCCCAGAAACCGTGGATGCGCTCGCCCAGCAGGGGTTGGAATATGGCCCGGATACTCAACGGCTGGTCGCGATTGAAGCTGAAATAGGCCAGCGCCAGGCCGGTCAGGGCGTACACCCCCCAGGCGTGCAGACCCCAGTGGAGAAACGTCGTCTTGATGGCGTCTTTATAGGCGGCCAGGGTGCCGGGGTCCGCCCCGTGCGGCGGACGGGCGAGGTGGTAGAGGGGTTCGGCCACGGCATAGAACATCAGGCCGATACCCATGCCGGCCGAGAACAGCATGGCGAACCAGGTGGCACGGCTGAATTCCGGGGTGGCCTGCGGGCCGCCGAGACGAACGCCGGCGTAGGGCCCCAGACCAAGGTAGAGGAGATAGGCCAGCACCAGGTTGACCGTGAGCACCAGGAACCAGCCGGTCTGATTGGCGATCCACGCCTGCAGCACGTTGACACTGGCGGAGAAGTCGTCGAAGTAGAACAGGCTCAGCCCGACGAAGAGCACGATCAGCGCCGAGGCGCCCAGAAACACCGCCGGATTGAGATCCAGCCAGATGCGGCCCTTGCGGTCGCGCAGTGCGCGGTTGCCCCGCGTGGGGCTGTGCGTGTCCATGGAAAACTACGCGCCTCAGGCGGGTTTGCGCATCTGCACGATGCCCCAGGCGAGATAGCCGTTGTAGGCGGCATCCACCCAGTGTCCCAGTCCCTGGATCATGCGATCGATGTAGTCATCGGAGACCTTGTCGTGCAGTTCCTCGCGCCGCAGCGCCAGTTCCTGGCGCACGCGGCTGTAGTGGGTCAGCAACTGCGGCGTGAGATCGGTGACACTGAGTTCCTCCCAGCCCAGGCGAGCGGCCTGCTGGCGATAGAACGCGAACGACCCGAGCGTCTCCAGGTGAATGCGATCCAGCACCGGCTGCAGCACGCCCTCCGGACAGTCGTCGGCCTGCATCGGGTCGGTGAAGATGAATTCGCCGCCGGGTTTGAGCACGCGGTCGACTTCGCTCAGCACTTCGGCGCGCTGGCCCGAGTGCAGCAGCGCGTCCTGGGACCAGGCCAGATCGAAGCCGCCATCGGGAAACGGAATCTGTTCGAAGCTGCCGTCGACGACCTCGATCCTGTCGGTCAGCGCCGCGGCCTCGGTCAGCGCGCGGTTGCGCGCGTTCTGTGCTTCGCTGAGGTTCAGGCAGGTGACGTGGCAGCCGTAGCTGCGCGCCAGCGAGCGCGCGGCGCCGCCGTAGCCGGCACCCAGGTCGATGACGCGCGAGGTGGCGTCCAGGTTCGGCACCTGTTTGGCCATATTGGCCACGGTGCGACCCGAGGCGATGGCGATATCCTCCTCGGCGTGGGCGTAGTTGCCGATGTGGATGTCCTGGCCGCCCCAGATATGGAAATAGAAATTGTCCGCATCGTCGCTGTTGTAGTACTCCTGCGCCGTCTTGACCGCCTGAGAATAGGACTGGCTCATTGCGGGTCCTCCGGGATATAGCGTTTTTCGGCCACGTGGATGAAGAAATCCGGCTCGTGCTCGCGGTAGGTCTCCTTGAAGTCGCCATAGGTGGTGACCCGTTGAAAGCCGACCTCCTGCATCAGGCGCTGGGTGTAGTTCTTGCGCAGCGGGAACATATTGAGATGGTAGGTCGAACCGTCGGAGAAGCGATAGCGGAAGCGCGCCAGCGAGTCGTCGACGTATTCGGGCGAGGCCGAAACGTCTTCGCCGCAATAGTAATAGTTGTGCGTCGGCTCGATCTGCTTGTCGAGGATGGCGTCGTAGTTGCGCTGGTCGAGGATCAGGATGCCGTCGTGGCGCAGGGTGGCATAGTATTCGGCCAGAGCCTTGCGCCGATCCTTTTCATCGTGCAGGTGGGTGAAGGAGTTTCCCAGGCAGATGACCGCGTCGTAGAGATCGTGCACATCCCGGTTCAGCCAACGCCAGTCGGCGTGGATGGTGCGCAGGATATGGCCACGTTTGCGCGCGTTGTTGAAAGCGCGCGCCAGCATCTCCGGGCTGCCGTCGGCGCTGGTGACCTCGAAGCCGGCCTTCAGCAGCTGCACGGAATGAAAGCCGGTGCCGGTGGCGACGTCCAGCACTTTCTCGGCGCCATGTTCCTTCAGAGTCCGGATGAAAAAGTCGCCTTCGGCCTGGGCGCGTCCTTCCCAGTCGATCAGCTCGTCCCATTTCTCCACAAAGGAGTGGACGTATTCCTCTTTGTATTTGTCGGTATCGCGGACGCTAAGTGGATCCTGACCGTAGTCTTGTTGAGCGGGTGAATAAGTCATGGTGTTTCCTCATTGCTGAACTTGCATGCACACGGTTGCGCACTCAGGGATGCCAGCCGAGCCGTTGCGCGGTCTCGCGCGCCTGGCGCGGAACGTCGGCGGCGACGAAATGCTGGTGCAGGATCTGCACGCCCAGCAGGTGGTTGATGCTGGCGTCGAGCTGGACCTGGGTGGCGGTTCCGGTTTCGGGTGCCTCGTGCAGCGCAAACAGTGCCGCCACGCCTGCCGGATCGAGCAGGCCGGCTTCACGGATGGCCGACGGGGTGAGATGGCGGGCGGCCAGGTCCTGCACGGCCGCCCATTTTTTGGGATCGGTATGGGCGGGGGGCGCCATGAAGGCGAATTTTTCACGCTTGTAGAGCACTTCCGGCAACAGGCCCTGCATGGCTTCGCGCAGCACGTATTTTTCCGTGCGGCCATGGATGCGCATCGACGGCGGCACGCTGGCGGCATAGGCGGCCAGGTGGTGGTCGAGAAACGGCGGTCGTGCCTCCATCGAGTTGGCCATGTCGACGCGGTCTCCACCCCAGGTCAGTATCTGACCTTCCAGCATGGTTTTGATCCATACATACTGGGCCTTGTCCAAGGGGTGGCGCTGGTCGAGCATGTCGCGGTCGAACTGCTCGGCGATCGCCGCGCCCGGGTCGTAGTCGCGCAGGTCGGCGCCGAGGTCGGGGTCGAGCAGCGCCGGCACGTGCTCGGCGGCGGCCAGCCACGGCTGCAGGCATGACGGCGTAAAACCGATGCGCTCGGTCAAGGCGGCATTCTCCACCGCGTTTTCAGCCAGCATGGCGCCCTTGAACAGCTTGTTGCTTTCAGCCAGCAGCGCCTCCCATTCCTGGCGCTCCCGTGGCTGCAGGTGGTCGAGGCCGTGGAGAAACATGTCGCGGCGAAAGGCCGGGTAGCCGCCGAACAGTTCGTCCGAGCCCTCGCCGGTCAACACCACTTTGTAGTTCACTTCGCGCACCCGGCGGCTCATCAGGAACTTGGCCACGCCGAGGGTGTTATAGATGGTGCGCTCGGTATGCCACAGAGTCTGCTCGAAGTGATCGTACAGGTGGTCGGAATCCAGCCGCAGGATCTCCTGTTCCGCGCCGGTGGCTTTCGCCATCTCGGTGGCGATGGGCGTTTCGTCGTAATCCTTGTTGTCGAAGCCAATGGTGAACGCGCGCACCGGATCCTGGCTGGCCGCGGCCGCCAGTCCGAGAATGGCACACGAATCGATGCCGCCCGACAGATAGCTGCCCACGGGAACGTCGGCCGTGAGTCGATGTTGCACGGCTTCCAGCAACTGGGCCCGTACGCCGTCGATGTACTCCTGTTCGGCGTAATCGGTGGCATGATCGGCCTCAAGCGGAAATTCCATGTCCCAGTATTTGCGTTCCTCGATGTGCAGCCGCCCGTCCTTGCGTTTTACCTCGAGGACATAGCCGGGGCGTACCTGCTGGATGCCCTCGAAAGCGGTGGTGCCGGGCACCATCGTCTGCATCAACTGGTGGTACAGCCCCTGGGGCGAGAATTTGCGCGGCACCTCGGGGTGGGCGAACAGCACTTTGAGTTCGGAGCCGAACACCAGCGTGCCGTTGACTTCGGTCCAGTACAGCGGTTTGATGCCGAAGCGGTCGCGCACCAGCATCAGTCGGTCGGTGTTCTTGTCGAACAGGGCGAAGGCGAACTCGCCGCGCAGATGCGGCAGGGTTTTTTCCAGGCCGTGGCGGCGATACAGATGCAGCACGATTTCCGAATCGCTCTTGGTCTGGAACACATCGCCGCGCGCCGTCAGGTCGGCGCGGATACGCTGGTAGTCGTACAGCTCGCCGTTCTTGGTCAGCATCAGCCGGCCGTCGGTGGTGCGAAAAGGCTGCCGGCCGCGGCTTTCGTCGAGGTCGATGATCGACAGCCGCGCGTGGCTGAAACCCACGCCGTTCATGCTGCACCAGCCGAACCCGTCCGGGCCGCGGTGATACTGGATGGCGGCCATCGCCACCAGCGTCTCCGGGTCCACGGGTCGGTCGCGATCGGCGTGCATAAATCCGGCAATACCACACATAAACTAAATGACTCCTTGTTCAGGCAAAGGTTTTGAGAATGGTCGAGAGCAACGCCATGCGCATGAACACGGCGCCGCGCGCCTGGGCGAAGTACCAGTTGTGCTCGGTGCCGTCCAGGTCGCGCGCCAGCTCCGCGCCGCGCGCCAGCGGATGCAGAATGGCAGAGCCCGGCTTCAACGGCGAGGCGGCGCTCAGGCCGTAGCGCGTTCCCAGCTCCTTGTAGTTGTCGCCGACCCAGGCGATGGTGTTGATGTACACCACGTCCAGCTCGGGCAGTTCCTTTTGCATATCGGCGCTGATGCGAAACTTCAGCCCGGCGCCTTCCAGCTCCTCGCGTTGGCCCGGGACGAACGGCTCGGGCTCGTCGGTGATGATGAGCACTTCCTCGAACGCCGGCGCGAAGCGTGACATGAGAATCAGTAGACTGCGCACGGTACGCATCACGCCGGGCACGCCGATGATGGCGAAACGGATGCGCTGGCTGGCGTCGATGCTGGCATCGCACAGCGCCGGGCGCCATTTGAGCAGGGCATAGATATCGGCCATCGCCTGGGTGGGATGTTCGTCGGTGCCGTTGCCGCCGTTGACGATGGGGATGCGCAGCGATTCGAGCATTTCGTACACCGCTTTTTCGTTGCTGTCGCGCAGCACTACCAGGTCGCTGTAGTGGTTGAGCATCTCGCCGACGTCGAACAGGGATTCGCCCTTGGCGATGCCGGTGGAGGCCGGGTCGGTGATCGACATGATGTCGCCGCCGAGGCGATGCCAGGCGCTTTCGAACGACAGCCGGGTGCGGGTGCTCGGTTCGTAGAAGGCGCTGACCAGAATTTTCCCGGTCAGCGGTCGCACGCTCAGTTGCGGCTGGGTCTCGTAGCGCGAGGCCAGGCGCGCCAGCTGCAGCAGCTGCTCGCGACTGAACTGGCTGGCGGAGACCACCGGTCGCTGCACCAGGTCGAGCAGCGAGGTCAGATCCTCGGGGATGCGGTTGAGCAATTCGCGTGGTTGTTCGAAGCCCTGGATGTCCAGGGGCTGATCCTCGAGCGGATCAAGCAGTTTGCGGCTGTATTTGTCTACCATAGTTGCTTCCTCTTCCAGTCGCGGATCAGCAGCGCGAGCAACAGCAGCGGGGCGGCGGTGGTGATAGCCAGGGCGCCCAGCACCAGGGCGGAAAAGACGGTCAGGGGCATGGTCATGACTGGGTGTCCATGTGCAGGGGATGATCTTCACGCAGCTGTGCCCAATCGAAGGCGCGCGGCGCCAGCCAGGTGCCGAGCAGCACGCAAACCATGGACACCGCGGCGCCCACCAGGGCGGCGACGTAGAAACCGATGGCGAAATAACTGTACAGGCCGGCGGCGCTGCCCAGCACCATGCCGGCGACCGCCGCGGCTGGGTTGGTGCGCCGCCAGAACAGGCCGGCGGCGATCGGCCAGATGGTGCTGGCGACAAACGCCCCGGTGAAATACAGCAGCTCGGCGAGCGTGGTCAGGCGGGGCGCGCAAAGTATCCAGGTGAGCACGCCCAGGCCGACGATGATGCGCGCGGCGGCGCGACGCATCTGTTCGGCACTGGCGTGGGGCTTGAAATGCCGGCGGTAGATGTCTTCGACAATGAGTATGCTGGTGGCGGCCAGCAGCGAATCGAGACTGGAGGAAAGCGCGGCAAACACCATGATCAGCACCAGCACGGCGCCGGTGACGCCGAGCAGATCGGCGGCCACCATCGGGCCGACCATGTCGGCGGCGGGGATGTTGATGTTCAGCGCCGGCACCGCCAGGGCGACAAAGCCGGCGACAATCGGAATCGGCGCCCACAACAGTCCCGCCAGGGTATAGGCCTTGAAACCGACGCCCTCGCGAAAGGAAAACGCGCGGCTCCACCAGACGTTGGAGTGGAAAACCTCGCCGATGCCGAACAACAGGTTGTTGAACAGGAACATGATGGCCGCCGGCATCAGCAGATTCAGCAACTCCGGGCGCTCGGCGAGCACCGCGCTGTGGATGCTGGAGAAGCCGACCTTGCCGATGGCCAGAAACGCGATCACCACCAGGCCGACCAGAATCAGCAGCGCCTGGATGAAGTCGGTGCCGATCACGGCGCGGAAACCGCCGAGCAGGGTGTAGCCGACGCAGATCGCCAGAATGACGGTCATGCCGTAGTGATAGGGGATTCCGGTCAGGGCGTGGATCAGGATGCCGCCGGCCATGCCCATGCTGACCAGCCAGCCCAGGCTGTAGAACAGGGAGATGGCGAGAAAGACCCGCCAGGCGGTGTTACCGTAGCGGATGCGTACGAAGTCGCCGCTGGTGTAGCCGTTGGGCATCAGACTCCGAATGCGGGTTGCCAGCGGCGCGAACAGCAGCAGTCCGATCGAGCCCAGCGAGTAGCCGAGCATCCCCCAGACGCCGATTTGAAAAGCCAGTTGCGGCGCCGCCATGGTGGTGTTGCTGGTCACCCAGGTGGCCATGGCGGTGGCCGTGCCGAGCGCCAGGCCCACGCGGCGCCCGGCCAGCACATATTCGTCGAGCTGGCCGGCGTTGCGCCCCCAGTACCAGCCCAGCGCCACCCACAGCAGCGAAAAGCCGGCCAGGATCGCCCAGCCGGTGGAGGCGTCGAGAATGGCGCTGTTGACGCTGTTCACGCGTCCACCACCGCCTGCAGCTCGGCGATCGCCTCCGCCGTGGTCAGTACCCGCGCATAGCGGTCTTTCATCGTGGTGATGGTGGCTTGCTGCAGGTCCGGGGTCACGGTGGCGCAGCCGTCGGAGATCAGGGTGACGTAGAACCCCAGGTCACAGGCGTCGCGGATGGCGGTGGAGACGCATTCGTTGCTGTAGACGCCGACCACGAACAGCCCGTCGATTTTCAGATTACGCAGCACATATTCGATATTGGTGCAGTTGAACACGCCGCTGGCGGTCTTGTTGATCACGATCTCGTTTTCCAGCGGGGCCACCGCCTCGATGAACTCCGCGTCCTTCGAGCCCGGCGGCGCGTGCAGCCCGAGGCGCTTGTGCCCGGGCCCGCGGTCGCGGCCGTCGCGGGTCAGGGACTGGATCCGGGTGTGGATCACCTCGAGCTGGCGGGCGCGAAAGGCCGCCTGCAGACGGGCCACGTTCGGCAGCACCGTCTGCTCCAGACGGTCGAAGTAATAGTCCTGGGCCTCCACCGGCACGCTGCTGGTTTCGGCATTGGCAAACACACCGTGGCCGCGGGCGGCATCGAGGTACTGGATATCGATGCACAGCAGCGCGGTGTCATGGTGCTGCAGCGATTGCTGGACCCCCGCGGCATGGGTGATGGAGCTGCGATACGTGTCGCGTAAGGGATCGACGTCAGCGAACTCGTTTTCGTTTTCGATGGTTTCCTGCTTGCTCATTTAACCCGCCAGTTGGTGTAGTGTATGCAGCAGCACATTGGCCCCCGCCTCGATATCGTTCCAGGCGGTCCATTCGGCCGAGGAATGGCTGCGGCCTTCCTTACTGGGGACGAAGATCATGCCCGCCGGCGCCACCGCCGCCACCACCTGGGCGTCGTGCGCGGCGCCGCTATTGATATGCGTGGCGTCCACGCCGAGTTTTTCCACCGCCGCTTCCACGGCGTTGCGCACCAGGCGGGCGCAGGGCACGGGCGCGATTTCGCTGAGAATCTCGTATTCGAACATCAGGCCTCGACGCCGCGCGATCGCCGCCAGGGTGCGCTGGAACGCGCCCGCCAGGCGCTCGAGGGTACTGGCGTCGGTGTCGCGCACGTCGAGCGAGAACACCGCCTGGCCGGGGACGACATTGGCCGCGCCCGGGTGCAGTTCGACCCGGCCGATGGTGGCCACGCTGGCCGGACCGCCGTGCTCTTCCAGCACCCGGTCGATCTGTCCGGCGAACTCGGTCAGCCCCTGGAAGGCGTCGGCGCGCAGATTCATCGGCGTGGTGCCGGCGTGGTTGGCCGCGCCGTTGAGCGTGACCTGCCATTTGAACAGGCCGGTGATGGCGTCGACAATGCCGACCGCCACGCCCTGGCGGTCGAGTATCGGGCCCTGTTCGATATGCAGCTCGACATAGGCGTGAATACTGCCCGGCGGGCGCTGGGCGTGCAGCGCCGCGCGCGCATCCAGGCCGCGCGCGGTCATGGCGTCGACCAGGGTCACGCCCTCGAGATCGCGGGCGTTGTGCAACGACTCCGGGGTCACCTGGCCGGCCAGCGCCTGGGAGCCGAACAGACCGCCGAAGCGGCCTTCCTCGTCGCTGAAGGCGGTCGCCTCCAGCGGGCGCTTCAGGGGGAGGCCGGATTCCTTCAGGGTACGCAGTGCCTCCAGCGCGCAGAGCACGCCGAGCGCGCCGTCAAGGTGACCGGCGCCGGGGACGGTGTCGATATGCGAGCCTGCCATCACGCCGGCGACATCCTCGCGCCAGCCCAGGCGCGCATGGATGTTCGCCGCGCCGTCCTGATGCGCCTGCAGTCCGGCCGCCTCGATGCGCCCCAGCAGCCACTCCCGGGCCGCCATGTCGCCGTCGGAAAACGCCATGCGGTAGATGCCCTGGTCCTCACGCCGTCCGATACTGGCCAGATGCTCGATATCCGCGCGCAGACGGGCCGCGTCAATGTGCAAATCGGCAGGTCTCACGGCTGTTCCCCTGCACCGCGGGCGATGAGTGCCACGGTGGCGAGAAACACCAGGGCGCCGACGGCAAAAAAGGCCAGCGCGCGGCTTAGCGGGTGGTGCGCCACGGTCACGGTCACTGGTTTGCTCCAAGCGATGATGTTGCCCCCCGGTCCGACTTCGCCCGCACGATAAATCCGTGTCCCGTCGGTTTGGCCGGAAATCACCGTGGCGCGGTCCGGCCCGGTATAAAGGATATGGGCCCGTTGGCTGCCGGGAGTGCGGAACTCAATAGTGACCTGCGGGGTATCCGCCGTCCAATGCAATTGATAATACCCGGCGGTGGCCACCTGGGTGTCGCTGCCGAGCACCACGGCGGCGCCGGCGGTGGGGGCGCTCAGCAGCAGCATGAAGGCCGCGCAAGCCCAGCGCGCGGATAACCCAGGGGCGAAGCGGTCTGCGTTGGGGTGCTTTGGCGTGCGGGCGGTGGTGCTGATAATGGACTCCCCGGTGTCGGGCCCCTACAAGTCGGGCCAAGGGCGATTATTCTAACCCAAAGCAATTTATATAAAAAATTCAATGGTTCAGCAGATGGGAATTTATAATTAACTGATTATTAAAATATTATTTATTTTCCGCTGTCTATGTAATAGTTTGGAGACAAATGATATTAACGTTCAGTTCACACGGTATGCAGGGTTGGACAGGCCGATGGTCTTACATAACACCAAGGTCGATCAGGTACTCAGCGCGCTGCGGCGGGTGATTCGTGCGGTCGATCTGCATTCGCGCCAATTGGTGCAAAGCCACGGCCTCACCGGACCGCAGGCGCTGGTCCTCAAGGCCTTGGGGAGTGCCAGTCTGTCGGCTGGCGCGCTGGCCGAGCAGGTCAGTCTCAGCCAGGGGACGGTCACGGACATTCTCAACCGGCTGGAGCAACGCGGGCTGGTCACGCGGCTGCGCTCGCAAAGCGACCGTCGCCGGGTCATGGTGGCGCTGGCGCCGGCGGGTCGCGAGTGCCTGGCCTCGTCGCCGCCCTTGCTGCAGGACCGCTTCGCCTCGCGCTTCGAGGAACTCGACGACTGGGAGCAGAGCCTGTTGCTGGCCTCGCTGCAGCGCATCGCCGCGATGATGGACGCCGAGGAGCTGGGCGCCGCGCCGGTGCTTTCCAGCGGTTCCGTGCGTGCCACGCCCGAAGCGGTGGAAAAGGTGGTGGAGCCTGGCGCCAATGAGTGAATCGGCTGCGCTCGCGCCGCCGTTGATCGGACACCGACAGGACGCTCGCGCGCTGGCGCAAAATCTGGTCCGTATCATGGATACGCTCCAGCTCTATCAGGCGGAGGTGGCGCGTATTCTGGGGTTGCACTGCGCCCAGGTGGCGGCCCTGGTCCAGGGTCGCGCGCGATTGAATCCTGAAACTCCGGCCTGGATCAAGGCGCGGCGGCTGGAGCAGGTCTATGCGGAGCTACATCAGCGCTGCGGCGGCGACAGTATGGCGATGTACCGCTGGCTGCACCTCGAGCTGGCACCCTTGGGCGCCACGCCGCACCGGTTGCTGGTGGACGAGCACGCACTCGAGGCGGTGCTGGCTTGCCTGCAAGGCCCACGGCAGTAGGCCAGGGCTACGGGCTGTGAGAGACTAGGCCGGTTTTTGCCGCCAGCCCGGAACATGAGCACCAGTCACCGCCCGAAATTCCAGCTCCGCTTGTTGCAGCCGCGCTTCTGGCCGGCGTGGTTGGCGGTAGGCTTCAGCGCGTTGCTGGCCTATTTTCCGGCAGGGTTTCGGGCCCGCCTTGGGGATCTGCTGGCGGCGGTGCTGGTGCGTGGCGATTCCAAGCGCAAGCGGCTGGCGCTGCGTAATCTGGAGATTTGTTTCGGCCAGCTGTCGGCGGCCGAGAGGCAGGCTTTGCTGCGTCGTCATGCGCGCGTGTCGGCGCAAGTGTTTCTCGGTTACGGCCAGTTGCTGCTGCGCTCTCCCCGTCATTTGCGGCAACAGTTCTGCGTCGAAGGGATGGATATCGTCGCGCGCCAGCAGGCGGCGGGCCGGGGCATCATCCTGCTGACGCCGCATTCGCTGGCGCTGGAGTACGCCGGTCAGTTCCTGACTATCGATCATCCCATGGTGACCATCGTGCGCGTGCATCATAAGAACGATCTGCTGGACTGGTTGGTGACGCGGTTCCGCGACCGTTACGCGCAGGGCGGCGTGTTCAGCCACGCCAACAGCATGCACGGGCTGATCAAGGCGGTGCGCGGCGGCAAATGGCTGTATTACCTGCCGGACGATGATCGGGCGATGGACAATAACGTGTTCGCGCCCTTCTACGGGGTGGCTAAAGCCAGCGTGCCGACCCTGGGCCGTCTGGCGCGCGCCTGCGAGGCGGCGGTGATCCCCACTATGACCGCCTGGTGCCCCGATCGGCGGCGCTTTCTGATCCGTTTTCTGCCGCCGCTCACGGGACTGACAGGCCGCGACCCGGTCGCCGATGCCACCCGGGTCAACGCGGCGCTCGAACAGATTATCGACCTCGACCCGGCTCAGTACATGTGGTCGGCAAAACTGTTTCGTGTGCGTCCGCCCGGCGAGGCGGATCTTTACACCGACCTCTGAGCGGGGGCGCTCAGCCGGCGGTGCCGGTGCGTTTGCGCATGCGTTTGAACAGCCGCGCGACGAAAAACACGGGTGAGAGCGTGACCACGATCATCTCCGCGGGGCGCATCAGTTTCGACAACAGCAGTTCGCGGTGACGCGAATGTGTCACCAGGTGCTTCAGCTTGCGCTTGTCTTTGGGTTTGGGCTGAAAATTGAAGTTGTCGCTGCGGCTGACGCTTTGGGTGGCGATCATGGGGAACAGCGCATAGGTGCCGGGCAGCTCCGCATAGGCCGAATCCAGCGCCTTGCCCACCAGGCGCAGTTTTTTCACCCCGGGCGCGCCCCAGGGGTGGGTGTTGAGCCATTCGAGCAGCAACGGGCTGACGATGTAGGCGTGCGCGCAGGCCGAACCCGTGCGCAGCACGTTGTGGCGCACCGGATAGGCCCACACCGGCCAATGACCGAGGAAGAAGATCCGCCAGTCGTGCGGCAGGCGTGCCAGCGCGCGACTGACCGAGCGCAGTCTGCGCGGCTTCAGGTTGTGGCTGAAGTGGACATCGTCCTCCATGATCAGCGTGGCCTGATAGCCCCGGCGCAAGGCGTCCTGGCCGACGGCGCGGTGCGATTCCCAGCTGCCGATGATGCCCTTTACCGGATGCTTGAGCGGACGGTAGAACATCACTTTCCGGCACAGGCCGACTTGGTGGAATTCCCGGGCGACATTCTGCGCCCGGTCCTCGCGGCTTTTCAGCGAAATGCAGTAGGCGCCGTCGAGAAAGGACCAGTCCAGCGCCTGCTCCGGGGCGATGCTGCCGTTGCAGTAAGGGCAATCGGGATCGGGTGGGCAGGGGTGGAAGACCGCGGTTTCGGCGCCGTTCCCGGCGGCCTCGGCGGTCATTCGCCGGCCCCGTGGGCGGGGATGCCGGGATAGCCGCGGAAGCCGTTGCCGGCGATGAAGCCGTCGCGGATGGAATCGGCGATGCCCTGGAAGATCCAGCGGCCGTAACGGCCCACCTGATAAATACCGGCCTCCTCCAGCGCGCGCAACGCCTGCTGTTTCCACGGCGAACCGGGCCAGGACCAGGTGTAGGCCACGTCCACCCAGGTCGGGTGGACCACTTCGGCCTCGCCGATAAAGCCCCATTGCTGTAATTCCCGGACCACGTTGGCGCAGTAATTGGCCACGTTGGCCGCGTCGGGTTGGGCGCCGGCGGGGTAGGCGCGTTCGATATAGATGCTGACGCGATCGCCCGCGGCGCGCGCCGAAGCGGGCAAGAAGCTGCGGTCGACGTTGCTGTAGAAACCGACGCGGTGGAAGCCGGAATCGGAGCGGGGAATGTACAGCCAGTGGTCGTCGGGACACTTGTCGCCGCGGGTGGCGCCGATGTTCAATACCAGCACCGAGGTGTGCGGGTCGGCCTTGGCCGCTACCGTCAGGCCGGCCATGTTCATGACCTGGTTCAAGGGCAGCGTCGAGAGTATCTGCTGATACGCCTGTTCGCTGCCGTCGGCGAACCGGATTTTGCGCGCCTCCAGGTCGAACCCGGTGACGCGACGGCCGTACGCCACCTGGCATTGGGCGGCCATGCGTTGGGCCAGCAGGTTGAGGCCACCTTCGGGATAGATGAAGGTGGTGTTGTAGCCGACCGCCGGCGCGTCGGCGAACGCGCCCTGTAACGCCAACTTGAGATTGACCGGCGACTTGTAGCTGTCTTGCGGGGCGATGTCGCGGTAAAGACCGGCGGTATAGAGTTCGTGGAAGGGCGCGAAGAACAGGTCGCCGAGGGTGTCGCCGAAATTGCCCGAGACCCAGTCGGCCATGGTCGTCCCGGGCGCCGCCGGGCTGGCCATTTCCGCCAACGCCTGCAAGGCCACCGACTTGTCGAGATAACGCAGGTGGTTCTGGATCGGATAGGGGACGTAACTGCCGTTGTCGGGGAAATACACCGAGGAGCGGCGCGCGTAGCGGCGCACCGGTACCAGGCGGCGGATGAAGTGCAGCACCGTCGGATCGCCGCCGAAAATCCAGTGGCCGCCGCCGTTTTCGAAGCGATAGGCCTCATCCTCGTCGCTGTCCGGCGGCAGCGGTTGTTCGTCGCCGGGACGCATGCGGTATGACAGGCAGATGCCGCCCGGGCTGTCGGCCGCCTCGACGACCGGCAGCCCGGAGGCGATGCCGGCGGCCAGGCCGGTCATGCCGGCGCCCAGGATCAGCGCATTTTCTTCCATCCGAAATGTCCTTACTTTAAGTGAATAGGTTGCCGCGCCGAGCGGGCGCAAAAGCGAATTCTAAATGATTCGTCGCCCGGACACACACCCGGGCGTCCACCGGGGGGGTGGAGATGCCGGCGACGACCGCGCGCGCCGGTAGCGCTGCCGCTGTTCAGCGGTCGTCCCGGCCGTGTTATATTTGTCGCCCGCATTTACCCTACCGAGCCGGGGCTTCCTGTGACTTTCAGCGACCGATTCCGCAGCTTCCGCCGCAAACATGTAAAGCGCGCCGGGAAATTCCTCATCGCCCGCGTCAGCCGGTTCATCGCCAGCCAGTCGCTGATCGGGAATCAGCCGGTGTTCGACAAGTCGATCTTTCCCTGGACCGCGGATTTCGAGGCCAACTGGGAGAAAATCCGCGCCGAGCTCGACGAGGTGCTCAAGGTGCGCGAGGCCCTGCCTGCCTTCCACGAGATCTCGCCGGATCAGAAGCGGATATCGGTGGCCGATCACTGGAAGACCTTCGTCTTCTACGGCTTTGGCATTCGCGTCGACGCCAACTGCGAGCGCTGCCCGGAAACCGCGCGCCTGTTGGATCGGTTGCCGGATATCGAGAACGCCTGGTTTTCGATCCTCGCGCCGGGCTATCACATCCCGCCCCATTGCGGTCCGACCAACGGCATCATTCGCATTCATCTCGGTTTGATCGTGCCGCGCGAGCGGGACAAATGCCGCATTCGCGTCGACGACCGCATCCTGCACTGGGACGAAGGCAAATGCATCGTCTTCGATGACTACTATGAACACGAGGTGTGGAACGATACCGACGAGCAGCGCGTGGTGTTGTTCTTCGACGTCGACCGCCCGTTGCGACCGTGGGGCCGTTTCGTCAACCGCCTGATGATCGCCGGCATCAAACGCAGCGCCTATGTGCGCGACGCCCAGAAACGGCTGCAGCTGTGGGAAGACAAGTTGCGCAATTACAAGGCGGACAAAGCGGCCTGATCCGAGCGCCGCGGCTACCTTTTTTCCGTCGCCCGCGCGTCCCCCGGCGCGCCCGGTTCCTCCCAGCGGGCGAGGAGTGCGCTGCGCACGGTCTCCAGGGTCACGGTTTGGCTGTCGACGTGCAGCGTATGTCGCAGCTCGGCCTCGGTCAGCGCCTGGCAGCCGCGCTGCTGTACGGCCAGCACGTCGAGGTCGGCTTCCGAGGGGTCGCCGCCTTGCCGGGCGCGCGCCAGGATGCGCTGTCGCAGCTGCCGGGGAGTCGCGCTGCAGTGCAGAATGATGAACACCGCTTTGCGTTGCCGCGCCAGTCGGTAAAAGCCTGCCCGCTGGGCCTGCTGGAGGAAGGTGGCGTCGACGCAGACCGGATAGCCGCCATCCAACGCATGCGCGGCGCTTGCGGCCAGCGCCTGATAGGTGTTTTGCGTGCCGGCGGGCGTGTAGAGGCCTTGCCCGGGCGGCGAATGGCTGTTCTCCAGCGCTCCCAGACCCGCCAGCCGCTTGCGTTCGATATCCGAGCGCAGGTGGATCAGGCCGAGGGCCTCGCTCAAGGCGCCGGCCAGGGTGGATTTGCCGGAACCCGACAAGCCGTGGGTGATCAGCAGCAGCGGGGTCCTGGCCTCCAGCTGCGCCGCCGCCAAGGCGACATATTGCCGGTACTGACGCCAGGTGTCGCGCGCGATCCGATCCTCGGAATCGGCCTGCTGGCGGCGCAATAGCGCGACCTTTGCGCGTACCAGGGCGCGGTAGACGAAATAATAGCGCAGCACACCGAGTCCGACGTAATCGCCGCCAAATTGCAAATAGCCGTTGAGAAAGCGAAAAGCCAGGCTCGTCTGGCCGCGTTGGGCGAGATCCATGAGCAGAAAGGCGATTTCGCTGATCACGTCGATCCAGCGTAGTTCGGGATTGAACTCGATGCAGTCGAAGGGGGTGACGCGGTCACCGATCAGGGTGATGTTGCCAAGGTGCAGATCGCCGTGGCATTCGCGAACGAACCCGTTGACCTTACGTTGCCGCAACAACGGGATGAGCTGGGCGTGGTGGTCACGGCACCAGCGCTGCAAGCGCAGGATCGGCCGGCGCTGCGCGTCGGTTTCCAGGTGGGGCAGAATCTGACGGAAGTTGTCCTCCACCCAACGCCTGACCTGTTCCGGGGCGCCGTAATCGCTGTCGGCGGCGGCCCGTTCGGCGCCGTGGTGAAACTCGCCCACGACCCTGACCAGTTGGTCGATGTGCCCGGGCCGCAGCCGCCGGCTCGCGGCCAGTTCGCTCAGCAGGCCACCGGCGGCGAACTGGCGCATGCGCACCGCGTACTCCAGCGCCGCGCCGGCGGCGCCGACCCTGGGGTGTCCGGGGGTGGCGCCAATACTCACCACGTCCAGGTAAAGCCGCGGGGCGAAGCGCCGGTTGAGGCGGATCTCTTCCTCGCAGTAATGCCGGCGTTTCGCCAGGGTGGAAAAATCCAGGAAGCCGAAGTTCACCGCTTTTTTGATCTTGTAGGCATACTCGCCGGTGAGCAGGATCCAGGCGCTATGGGTCTGGCGCAGCTCGATGGCGCCGCAGCGATGGGGATAGGCGCGAGGGTCGAGCAGTCCCTGGATGAGTGGCGGTGCTTCCATGGGCGTGGCAATCCGTATGCGGGCAGGGCTGTGCGCCGGCCGACGGCGCGGCGCGCGCGACCGCCTTGCCCGGGTGTCCCGCCGTCGTGTCGCGCGACCCGCGCGCCCGAGGTCGCACCCGCGCCGGCGGGCGCGCTCAGCGCTGCTGCATCTGGCGCATCATGTCCTGCATGTTGGGCAATTGCTTGAGCATGCTCCCGGTGTTGATCACCTGATAGCCCGAAGGGATGGCAAAGGCGTTGGCGGGCAGGCGGGCGTTTTTGTCGATGCGCAGGATTTCGCTCACCAGCCGTCCGTTGGCGTCGTTGATCCGCATCGGCACGCCGATGGTGCCGGCGTGTTGCGACAACTGCGTGCCGGCGCGCTGGCAGGGGTCGGCACGGTGGTTGAAGGCCGACATCAGCGCATCGGCGCGCGTGGCCATGCGCTGCATCATCTCCAGGGTGTCCTGCAAGCCGGCGTCTTTCAGGGCCTGCGGCGAGGCGGCCACGCTGCCGCAGGGCGTGCCGTCGGCGGTATAACTGTAGCGGGCGGTCGGGTACCCGGCGATACGGGGCCCCTCGCCCAGCTTTTTGAACTCGACCCGCACGCCCTGGGCGCCCGCGGCGTTGCCCCCGGATCTGAGCAGATCGCTCATGTCCATCACGCGGCGTTCCTTGGTCATGACGATGAACATCGTCTCGGCCACGCTATCGACCACCATGTAGCCGTCATTTTGCGTCTCCATGCGCGACATCGAGCCGTCGCGCCATACCTGCGTCTGGCCCTGGGGGGTTTTCACCTCGATCAGCGTGGCCGCCTGAGCGGCGGAATTGATCAGCAGCAGCGCCGCCAGCAGGGCGGTTTTGGTCATCGTGGATCCTCCGGTCGGGTGCTTGGCCCAGTCAGGGTTTCGAGCCTAACAGCCCGGGCGGGGCTTGTCAGCCGCGGCGGTGTCGGTGGGGCCGCCGGCTCGCTGTGGGACTGCAGCGTCTATGGTGCGGCGGTTTTCAGTTGCCGGAACGGACGTGCTAGAGTCGGATGATCGGTGTGCCAGAGCCAGGAGGCCCGCATGGCGTTCGACATCATCAATCCCGCGACGGGCGAAAAAATAGACAGCTACGCGGAAATGCGCCCCGCGCAGGTGCAGGGGGTGGTGGAAGAGGCGGCCGCCGCGCAGCGTGGCTGGGCGCAGACCCGTTTCGCCGAGCGCGCGCGCCTGATGCGGGCGGCGGCGGAGGTGCTGCGCGCCAACCAGGGCGAATACGCCGGCCGGATGGTGGCGGAAATGGGGAAGATTCACGCCCAGGGTCTGGCCGAGGTGGAAAAGTGCGCCTGGGTGTGTGAGTACTACGCCGAGCATGGGGAGGCGTTCCTGAGCCCGGAAACGGTCACGACCGAGGCGACGCGCAGCCTGGTCACGTTTCCGCCGCTGGGGTTGATCTTGGCGGTCATGCCCTGGAATTTCCCGTTTTGGCAGGTGTTCAGGTGTGCGGTGCCGGCGCTCATGGCGGGCAACGGGGTGCTGTTGAAGCACGCGCCCAATGTCTTCGGCTGTTCGCTGCTGCTGGAGGATATCTTCCGTCAAGCCGGCTTTCCTCAACATCTGTTGCGTTCGCTGCTGATCGATATCCCCCAGACCACGGCGGTCATTCACAGCCCCTGGGTGGCGGCGGTGAGCGTGACCGCCAGTGTTCGCGCCGGCCGAGCGGTAGCGGCCGAAGCCGGTAAGGCGTTGAAAAAATGCGTATTGGAGCTGGGCGGGTCGGATGCCTTCGTGGTGCTGGAAGACGCGGATGTGGAAAAAGCGGTACAGGCCGGGGTTCTCAGCCGGTTCCAGAACAGCGGCCAGAGTTGTATTGCCGCAAAACGTTTTATCGTGGTCGAATCGGTCTACGCGGATTTCGAGCAGCGCTTCGTGGCCGCGGTGGCGGCGTTGAAAACCGGCGATCCGAGCGATCCGCAGGTCGACATCGGCCCGTTGGCGCGGCGTGACCTGCGCGACGGCCTGCACGATCAGGTGCAGCGTAGCGTCGCCGCCGGGGCGCGCCTGCTGATCGGCGGCGAGGTGCCTCCCGGGCCGGGTGCCTATTATCCGCCGACGGTCCTGGCGCAGGTGCGCGCAGGGATGGCAGCCTGGTCCGAGGAGTTGTTCGGTCCGGTGGCGACGCTGATCCGGGTGCCCGACGAGGCGGCCGCGCTGGCGGTGGCCAATGGCACGGAATTCGGGCTCGGCGGGTCGGTGTGGACGCGCGACCTGGCCCGGGGCGAGCGTATCGCCGCCCAGGGGCTGCAATCGGGCGCGGCCTTTGTCAATGCCATGACCAAATCCGATCCGCGCATGCCTTTCGGGGGGATTCGCTGTTCCGGTTACGGCCGGGAGCTGTCCAGCTACGGGATTCGCGAATTCGTCAACGTGCACGCGGTGTGGGTGGAGGCGTGAGGCTGGCGAAGATTTGCTCAGGTAAATGAGAATCATTATAATTACCCTCTGTCCTTCTCTGTGGGTTTCCAGCCATGTCCCGTTTGCCGCTCTTCCTCGCCCTGCTGCTCGTCGCCGGCCTGGCGCGCGCGGGTGATCTCCAGCAGCTGTTGCAGCTGATCGACTACGTGGGCGTCGATTACGCCGAGGCGGTCGTCGACGGCAAGGTGGTCAACCCGGGCGAATACGCCGAGATGCAGGATTTCGCCGCCGGCATCGCGCAACAGGCCGCGAGCCTGCCGGCCAACAGCGCACGGGCAAAAATTCAGCAGCAGGCCGCCGAATTGGTGCGTCAGGTCGACGCCCGCGCGGGCGCCGCCGAGGTCAGCGCGCAGACCACGTCGATGCGTTTGACCCTGGTTGAAGCCTATCAGGTGACCGTGGTGCCGGCGCAGCCGCCGGACCTGGCGCGCGGCGCGGCGCTCTACGCCGAGCAGTGCGGCGCCTGTCACGGTGCCACTGGCGCCGGCGACGGCCCGCTGGCCGCCGGCATGCAACCGCCGCCGGTGGACTTTACCGATCGGCAGCGCTATGCCCAACGCACCCTCTATGGGCTGTACAACACCATCACCCAGGGGGTGGCCGACACGGCCATGAAGGCCTATCACGAATTGCCGGCGGCCGATCGCTGGGACCTGGCGTTCTACGTCGGCAGCCTGGGGGCGCCGGAGTTGGACCGGGACGCGGCGGATCTGCTGCTCGACAACCCGTCCTTGCGGCCGCTGCGCAATCTGCAGACGTTCACCGTCACCACGCCCGCGGGCGCGCAATCGGCCTATGGCGCCGAGGGTGCCCACCTGATGGCCTGGTTGCGCGCCAATCCCCAGTCCCTGTTCGACACCCGCTCGCCCCTGCGTTTCGCGCGCAACCGCCTGGACGATGTGGTCGTCGCGTACCGCCTCGGGGACAACGAACGGGCCTATCAACTGGCGGTGGAGGCCTATCTCGAGGGTTTCGAGCTGGTCGAGCGCGGCCTCAACGCGGTGGATCCGCAGTTGCGCGTCACCATCGAGGGCGCGATGACCGGGTTGCGCACGCAGATCCGGGCAGGCGTGCCCCAGGGCGATCTCGAAGCCGAGGTGGCGCGGATCCAAGACCTGCTGGATACCGCCTCATCCCGGCTCGATGGGCTTGGCCTGTCGGGGGCGACGGCCTTCACCAGTGCGTTCTTCATCCTGGTGCGCGAGGGCCTGGAGGCGTTGCTGGTGGTGGCCGCGCTGGCGGCGTTTCTGGTCAAGACCGAACACCGCGACAGCATGCGGTATCTGCATTTCGGCTGGATCGGCGCGCTCGCGGCCGGTTTTCTGACCTGGCTGGCCTCGGTGTACCTGATCGAGATCAGCGGCGCCAATCGTGAGATCACCGAGGGTGTGGCCGCGCTGATGGCAACGGCGGTATTGTTTTACGTGGGCTTCTGGCTGCACGACAAAACCAGCGCCGCCCAATGGAAGCGTTTCATCGAGACCAATGTGCGCCGGGCCCTGAGTACCGGAACCTTGTGGGGGCTCGCAGGTTTGTCTTTCATCGCGGTCTATCGCGAGGTGTTCGAGACCATTCTTTTCTACCAGGCCCTGTGGGTGCAGACCGAGGGTGACGGCAAAACCATGGCGATGAGCGGTTTTGGCGCCGGGGTGGCGGTGTTGGCGGTGCTGGCGTGGGTGGTGATCCGCTACAGCGCGCGCCTGCCCTTGCGTCAGTTCTTCAGCTTCACCGGTGTGTTGATGTTCGTGCTCGCGGTCATCTTCGCCGGTAAGGGCGTGGCCGCGCTGCAGGAGGCGGGGTATATTCCGGTTAGTCCCGTGAGCTTCCCGCGCATCGATCTGCTGGGCGTGTATCCCAACCTGCAGGGGCTGGCGCTGCAGCTGGCGCTGCTGCTGTTGGCGTTGTTTCTCTGGTATGGTATGCCGGGTAAGCGGCAGCAGACGGTGTCCTGAAGATGCGGGCGTTGTTGATTGTGGCCCATGGCAGTCGACGCGAGGACTCGAACGACGAAGTGCGGGCATTGGGGAAAGTCGTGGCCGCACGCGCTCGCGGGGAGTTCGACCAGGTTAGTTGCGCGTTTCTGGAATTGGCCGAACCGTCGATACCGGAGGGCATCAAAGCGCTCGCGGCGCAAGGTATGCGCGAGATCACGCTGGTGCCGTACTTTCTTTCTGCCGGCCGACACGTCGTAGAGGATATTCCGGCGGAGATTAAAAAGGCGGGCTCACTCCCAGAGGGAGTTACGGTGCGCGTCGCACCGTATCTCGGGTGTTCGCAGGAGATGGCCGATTTGTTGCTGGCCCAGGGGAGGGCGTTGTCGGGGGGTTGTTTTCAGGCTCCGCCGCGTGGATGATGCGTTTGGCGCCACCAAGCTAAGGCGCGTATAGATCCAGGGCTACGAGTTGCAGATGGTGGAAATTGATGCATTGATGAGCACCAGCGGCGTTGGTTTCGGTACCAGTGGCGCCCGCGGTACCGTCGCCGCTATGACGGATCCCGTCTGTTACGCCTATACCTGTGCATTTCTCCAAGCAATGGAGGCGCAATGTTTGTTACGCGGCGGTATGGAAGTCTATTTCGCCGGAGATCTGCGGCCCAGTACCGGACGCATTCTGGCGGCGGTAAAATGTGCCATTACGGATCGTGGTTATCAGCCAGTTTACGCGGGGCGCCTTCCGTCCCCGGCTCTAGCCGCTTATGCTATGAAGCGACGAGCCGCTTCAATAATGGTTACTGGCAGCCACATCCCCGACGACCGCAATGGCATTAAGTTCAACCGTCCCGATGGGGAAATTCTTAAGGCCGATGAAGCGTTGATCCGAGCCCAGGAGGTGCTGTTGCCGGTGCCATTTCCGGTGCTCGACGCTAGCTTGCCCGCGCCCGATATGGCGGCGGAAAACAGCTATTTAGAAAGGTGCTGTGCGTTCTTTGGAGAATCCTGTTTGGCCGGTATGCGTGTCGGCGTATATCAGCATTCAGGGGTTGCGCGAGACTTGCTGGTTAAAGTGTTGGTCGCCTGCGGTGCGCAAGTGACTCCGCTCGGTCGGTCAGACTCATTTATCCCTGTGGATACGGAAGCCATTCGCGATGAAGATGTGCGTCTTGGCCGAAGATGGGCGGCGGAGCATGGCTTAGACGCCTTGGTCTCTACCGACGGCGATGCTGACCGGCCGTTGATCGCTGACGAACGGGGGCAATGGCTTCGCGGTGATGTGGTGGGGGTGTTAACTGCGCGTTTTCTTGGCGTCGAGACATTGGTGACGCCGGTAAGCAGCAATAGCGTGGTGGAGGCATCTGGCTGGTTTGACGCGGTATACCGTACTCGGATTGGTTCGCCATACGTGATAGAGCGCATGAATCAGGCGGTGGGTGAGGGGCGAAAAAAAGTCGCCGGATACGAGGCCAATGGCGGTTTTTTGTTGGCTTCTGATTTGTCAAAAAACGGTAAGTTATTGTCGGCACTACCTACCCGGGACGCTTTCGTCCCCATCTTGGCCGTTCTAGCGACAAGCCGTGAAAGCGCAGGTAGAATCAGCGAATTGCTTGCTAGTTTGCCGGCGAGGTTTACCGCCAGCGATCGGTTGGAGGATTTTCCCACAGAGCTCTCCCAACAGAATTTGATTAAGTTGGCGGCCTCGCGCGCTGCTGTAGAGGCGATGTTTGGGGCGCTGTGCGGTCGGGTGCGGACTATCGACAGGACAGATGGATTGCGTATCACGTTTGAAAACGATGAGGTCGTTCATTTGCGGCCTTCGGGTAATGCGCCGGAGTTACGGTGCTATAACGAAGCGTCGAGCGTTGAAAGAGCCGAGGCACTCAATCGCGCTTGTATCGCCGAATTAGGTGCTTGGCGGTAGTCTCACGTTTTTCGAGATAAGAAAAATGACAATCTTCGGCTCACATCTGTCGGGCTGATGGTGCGAAACAGAAAATTCATAGTAACGTCATTATTTTTTTGTTGTGCGCGAGCGCTTATTAGCTAAGGAAATGATGTATGGAGTACTTCGTGCCGCCCCACGGGGGGCGTCTAGTGAGTCTGCTGGTGGACGCGCAGCGGGCCGAAAATCTGAAAGGTGAATCTCATGCCTTTCCTTCGCTGACGCTCAGTCAGCGGCAGGTTTGCGATCTGGAATTGTTAATCAATGGCGCGTTTTCTCCGTTAACGGGATTTTTGAATCAACGTGACTACGAGGCGGTTGTCGATAGCTGCAGGCTGGCTGATGGTACGGTGTGGCCAATCCCAATTGTACTAGACGTTACCGAGGCATTTGCCGCAAAGCTGAAGTTGGGTTCTAAGGTGGCTCTACGCGATGGTGAAGGTTTCATGCCGGCGGTTCTTACCGTGGAGGATATATGGCAGCCTGATCATTCCCGGGAAGCTGAGCAAGTTTACGCGACGACTTCAGATTTGCATCCAGGCGTTCGTTATCTGCGGGAGTCGGTCAAGCCAGTTTACTTGGGTGGTCGGATCGAAGGGGTGCAGTTACCCACACATCATGATTTTGAAAGCTTCTGGGATACGCCTGAAGAATTGCGTGCCCTTTTTAATAAAAAGGGCTGGCGGCGTGTCGTCGCGTTTCAGACTTCGAAGCCTATGCACAGGTTGCAGAGAGATATCACCCTGCAGGCTGCCAAGGACGTTCAAGGTCATATTCTATTGCACCCTACCGTAGGCGTGACGAAGCCGGGAGACCTTCAGTATTACGCTCGCGTGCATTGTTATCAGGCTATACGACAGTATTATCCGCGTCATCTCGCGATTTTATCTTTATTGCCGCTCGCGATGCGAATGGCGGGGCCTCGCGAAGCTCTGTGGCACGCGATTGTGAGTCAAAATTACGGTTGTTCGCATATGATCGTTGGTCCAAAGCATGCGTATCCTCCGGCTTCCTCTATAGGAAGAGTTTCAGCGAGCCTCTCTTCGGAGGAATCTGAACCTAGGGCATTTTATGCCCCTTACGAGGCGCAAGATTTAGTCCTTAAATATAAAGACGAGCTGCATATCAAGCCGGTTCCAGTAGAGACTATGCACTACGTTCCGTCGCTTGATCGCTTCATGGCCGAATCAGATATCAAGAAGAACAAAGTCGAATATATCGAGTACACTGACGCGCAACTGAAAAAGGATTTGTTGAGTGGTGAAGGTATCCCGTCCTGGTTCAGCTATCCGGAAGTCGTGCGAGAACTACAGAAAGCTTATCCGCCGCGCAGCCGTCAAGGGTTTACTCTGTTTTTTACCGGGCTCTCCGGTTCGGGAAAATCGACACTCGCCAAAATTATTTATGCCAAGTTGCTGGAGACTGGTGACCGCCCGGTAACTTTGCTTGATGGGGACATCGTGAGACTGAATTTGTCGAGCGAACTCGGTTTTTCCAAGGAGCATCGATATCTGAATGTCAATCGGATTGGCTACGTGGCAAGCGAAATCACCAAGAATCGCGGTGTGGCTATTTGTGCACCTATCGCTCCGTATACGCAAATGCGTCGTTCTGTACGGGAAATGATTGAGCCGCACGGAGGTTTTATTGAAATCCATGTTGCTACTTCGTTGGATGCCTGCGAGGCTCGCGACCGTAAAGGGCTCTACGCCAAAGCTCGGCGCGGAGAGATTCCGGAATTTACCGGTATTAGCGATCCTTACGAGGTGCCAAGGAATCCAGAGCTACGAATCAATACTGAAGGGCTCACTCCAATGGAAGCTGCTCAGGATATTTACCTGTACTTGCTGCGCGAGGGCTATTTGGACAACAGCGGGCTGTCGAAAGATGAGAGTATCTAAGGCGCGCATTCGATGAAAGGCATTATTCTTGCCGGGGGGTCTGGTACCCGTCTTTACCCATTGACACGTTCGGTGAGTAAGCAGTTGATGCCGGTGTATGACAAGCCGATGATTTATTATCCGCTCTCTACGCTGATGTTGGCGGGAATCCGAGAAATCCTGATTATTACCACGCCTGAGGATAGCGCCGCGTTTCAGCGCCTATTAGCCGACGGGGAGCAGTTCGGCGTAGATATTCGCTATGCGGTTCAGCCGAATCCGGGGGGGTTGGCGCAAGCCTTTCTTATTGGAAAAGATTTTATTGGTAATGATGCCTGCAGTCTGGTGCTAGGAGACAATATATTTTATGGCTACGGCATCGGCACCAATTTGCGGCGCGTAGTGGCGGAAAAGACATCGGGGGCAACGATTTTTGCCTATAGGGTTCGTGATCCGCAACGGTACGGCGTCGTGGAATTTGCCGATGATGGCCGTGCCTTATCGATCGAGGAAAAACCCGTGGCGCCCCGTTCGCATTTCGCGGTGACTGGCCTGTATTTTTACGACAACGAAGTTGTGGATATTGCTGCTTCCTTGCGGCCTTCAGCGCGCAACGAGTTGGAGATCACGGACGTGAATATGCGTTATCTGTCGGCGGGGAAACTGAATGTTCAGGTGTTGGGGCGCGGTACTGCTTGGCTGGATACCGGTACGCATGAGTCTCTATTGCAGGCGGCAAATTTTATTGAGACCGTCGAGCAGCGGCAGGGACTTAAAGTGTGTTGTGTGGAGGAGATTGCTTATCGCCTGGGCTATATAAATGCCGATCAGCTGGAGCGCTTGGCTCTGCCGCTAGCGAAAAACAGCTATGGACGGTATTTGCTTGAGCTCCTTGCCGAAGATCGGAACTTCAATGAAAGTTAGGCCGCAAAAGATCCCAGAGGTACTGTTGATAGAGCCAGACGTCTTCGGTGACGACCGCGGATTTTTTATGGAGAGTTGGCACCAGAAAAAATACGCTGAAGCGGGATTGGGTCTGAACTTTGTGCAAGACAATCATTCACGTTCCACCGCGGGAGTGCTGCGAGGACTGCACTATCAGTTGCGGCGGCCGCAAGGAAAGTTGGTCCGCGTCGTAACCGGTGCAGTGTTCGATGTGGTGGTTGATATCAGAGTCGGTTCGCCTAGCTTTGGGCAATGGCTGGGGGTTGAGTTAAGTGAAAAGAACCGTCTTGAACTCTATGTCCCACCTGGATTCGCGCATGGCTTTTGTGTGTTGAGTGACACCGCAGATTTTCTTTACAAGTGCACCGACTTCTATGCGCCTGATGACGAAAGGGGTATTCTGTGGTCTGATCCAGATCTCGGTATAAATTGGCCGACCAGAAATTTTACCATTTCGCAAAAGGACAAGGCTAATAGCCGTCTTAGTGAACTAGAAGGGCAGTTGCCCCCGTATAGAGATCGGATATGACCATTTTAATAACCGGCGCTAATGGTCAACTGGGGCGGGAAGTGGTCGCACAGCTTCAAGAGAGGGAAAGGCCGGTAATCGCGGCTGGGCGGGAAGTTGCGGACTTTAGCCGACCGAACCGTGTTTATGAGTTTGTAGCTGACTGTGCTGCTGATTGGGTGATAAATTGCGCCGCATATACTCAGGTGGATAGAGCTGAAGATGAGCGGCAACTTGCGTTTACTGTTAATCGAGACGCTGCACGCGCATTGGCTTTAGGGGTAAAGCGCAGCGGGGGAAGGCTGCTGCACGTCTCGACAGATTTTGTTTTTTCGGGCGAGCAATCCCACCCTTATGAAGAAGGCGATACGGCTGCACCTCTAGGCGTATACGGGCAATCGAAATTTGAAGGGGAGTTGGCGGTTAGAGAGGTGTTTCCAGAAGCATTGATTTTGCGAACAGCTTGGGTCTACGGAGAATATGGGCGCAATTTCGTTAAAACGATACTGCGATTGGCAAGGGAGAAACGTGAGCTCAAGGTGGTTGATGATCAGATCGGTACGCCGTCATGGACGTACGACATTGCTAAGGCAATGCAGGCGCTGATTTTCTCAAACGCAAGCGGAGTGTTCCACTTTACCAACGAAGGCGTGGCGTCATGGTATGACCTGGCAATGGAGGTAGTTGTGTCAGCAAAAAGGATGGGCATGCCGTTGGTCGCTGAAATTGTCCATCCGATTCCTAGTAGAGACTTTCCTCTGAAAGCGAGGCGCCCTGCTTACTCAGTTCTTAGTAAGGAGAAAATTCGAAAAACTTTAAATTACGAAATTCCACACTGGCGTGACAGTTTGCATATCATGCTGAAGCGCCTGATTGCTGATATACCGACTGCAGAGACAGCGGAGCATCTCATTTTATGAAGCGTTTATTGGTGACTGGCGGCGCCGGTTTTATCGGCTCAAACTTTATCAAATATTGGTTGGAGCACCATCCTCTGGATCGGGTTGTAAATCTGGATGCACTGACTTATGCGGGAAATCTAGAGAATCTAACATCTATCGACGCCAATCCGAATTATCGGTTTGTGCGCGGCGATATTTGTGATGCCGGCTTCGTAGTTCAGGTGCTCGAAAGTGAACATATCGATACAATAGTTAATTTCGCTGCCGAATCACATGTTGATCGTTCGATCCTAGGGCCTGCAGCATTTGTTGAGACCAATATTCGTGGCACCTTCGTGCTTTTGGAGGCGGCGCGTAACTATTGGGATAAAGGCGCTGATGAATCCCGCTTTCTGCATGTATCGACTGACGAAGTTTACGGGTCCCTTAATCAAGGAGCTGCGCCTTTTACCGAGCAAACAGCATTTGCTCCGAATAGCCCCTATTCGGCATCGAAGGCGGCGTCTGACCATCTAGTGAGAGCCTACTTTCATACCTATGGCCTACCAGTTGTGACCACCAATTGTTCCAATAATTATGGTCCGTATCAGTTCCCCGAGAAGCTGATTCCTTTGGTCGTTATCAATGCTTTGGAGGACAAGCCGTTACCCGTGTACGGGGACGGGCAAAACATTCGCGATTGGCTGTATGTGGAGGATCATTGTCGCGGTATTGATGCTGTGATTCAAAGTGGGCGAGTTGGGGAAACTTACAATATCGGCGGCTGTAACGAGATTAGAAATATCGACATCGTGCACCAGGTTTGCGCCCTTATTGACCAAATGAGACCTTCACGGCGTCCGAAGGCCGAACTAATTACTTTTGTGCCGGATCGCCCCGGACATGATTTGCGTTATGCGATCGACGCGAGCAAGATTCGGCGCGAACTCGGCTGGGAGCCTAGGTATACCTTTGAGGCGGGTCTTGCGGATACTGTTCGCTGGTACCTAGATCACGAGCCATGGTGGTCGCGTGTTCGCGATGGACTTTACCATCAGTATATGGAATTGCAATACAGAAAATCTTAGATAAGCCTATTATTGAGTGACTTGCTAATCAGGGGTACAGGGGCTGGGATCATGGAGAACACGGCGAAAGATAACTCGTATTATTCGCAGGATCGCGGTGAGCTGCTAGCTTTTGTTCCCCCGGGAGTCCGGAAGGTATTGGATGTCGGCTGTGGTGAGGCCTCTTTTACACAAAGTGTCAAAAAGGCTTTCAACGCAGAGGCCTGGGGGTTGGAAATGGTGGCTGCTGCAGCCGATATTGCGCGGTCGAGGCTCGATCAAGTTCTAGTCGGAAGTTTTGACGACCGGTTTGCCGATCTTCCACAGAAGTATTTTGACTGCATTTTTTTTAATGATGTGCTCGAGCATATGGAGAACCCCGAACGTGTACTGAGCGCATCAAAGAAATTACTTTCCGAAGAGGGCGCTATAATGTGCTCGATACCAAATGTTCGTTTCTTCCCGAATTTGCTTGAGCTGCTAATAAAGAAAGATTGGAGATACAGGGATGGAGGTGTGTTGGATAGGACGCATCTTCGTTTTTTTACCTTAAAGAGTATAGAGCGTCTCTTCGCTGATTTGGGCTTCGAAATAGTAAAAATTTCTGGCATCAATCCCATTAAATCGCACAAGGCAAAACTTCTATACGGTCTCATCAATACCCTGACCTTGGGGTTCTTTGCCGATACTCAGTATATGCAGTTTGCTTGCGTTATAAAGCCGCGTGTCTAGGCTTCAGGATGGCCGGTTGGCGGGTCGGTAGATTCCCTTTGTTTTTTTCATTACCTATGCTTGATCCTCATCGTATCTCCGCCGCTCAAGTGAAGCCTTTATTTTGAACGGCTTAATATAGTGTTTCGATCGAAAAAAAACGGGACCAAGTACTTAGAGGTGTTGTGGTCGCTATTGTGCCGCAACTGGAGCTTCCTGAGGGGTGTTGCGTTGGTGTCGGGTGGCGCGGTGGCTGCACGGCTCATTGTGGTGCTTGCGACTCCCGTAATCGCCCGCCTGTTTACCCCTGATGACTATGGTCAGGCGGCGATTTTTGTATCGATAGCGGCTGTGCTTGCCAGTATCAGTTCTTTGGGTTACGAAACGGCTATTGTCGTTGCGGACGATGACGGTGAGTCCAGGAGGCTCGTTCTACTGTCCTTCGCGGTTCTGACGGGATTCTGCTTATTGCTGCAAGCACTCTTGATAACGGCTTCTTCGTTTGAAATACAACTTCTATGGACAAGTAATCTGCATCACTGGGATATGTTGTTGCCCGCGGGGATTTTTATTCTGGGGGCGGAGAAGATTTTAAGGTCTGTGGGAGTCAAAGAAAAACTTTACTCCGTACTTGCCGAATCCGAATTTGGGAATGCGACCTCGACGGTGGGTACTCGAATCTCACTCGGCTGGATGTATGGCTCTACACTTGGCGGGCTCATCATCGGGTATTTGGTCGGCGGTATGGTAAGTGTAGCAGTATTAATTGCGCGCTTAAGGCGTTTTCGTCGGCCTCGTCAGTGCAATTCTCCTCATATCCGGCTGTCATCCCTGGCAAAAAAACACAAAGATTTCCCGCTCTACAGCGCGCCAAGCGGACTTTTTACTGCGCTGTCCGAGTATTTGCCAATTCTCTTGTTGGGTTGGATCTATGACCCGATGGTTGTCGGTTTTTACGCGCTCACCGGTCGCCTGCTCAGAATGCCGACGATATTTATAGGGAGGGCTCTTCAGCAGGTATTCCTGTCGAAAGCCGCTGAAATTTTGCGGCAGTCGCGGCAGCTCTTCGGCCCGTTAACGAAAACTACGCTAGGATTGGCCGCCATCGGCTTGCCGATTTTTTTGCCGATTTTTTTCTACGGTGAACCCATTGTTAACATGGTGCTAGGCGAGAAATGGGCGGAAAGCGGACGGTATGCGGTGCTTTTAACACCTTGGATGTTCACCACATTCGTGGCGACGCCGAGTGTCGCGGTTTTCATCGTTGCTCGTAAACAGCATTTGATGATGGCGCTACAGTTGCTGCGTGCTGTAACGCTGTTTGTTCCGTTCCTATTAGCGGAATTGCTACAGATTCAGGCATTGGACGCGATAGCCATACTGAGCGGAATCAATACGGCGATCAACCTCGCTATTATCGCCCTGGCCTATGGTTTTTGTGCTCTTAAGGGAAGCCAATAACTAATTGAAATAAAAATTTATTTTGCGGTTTCGTGGAGGTTGTTGGCGGTGAGCTATGCACGTGGAAACGTTGAGCAACAATAGTGGCGACGAAATGAGTAAACCCAGCAGGTATGAACAATCTCCAGTATTTATCGTAGGGGGGTCGAGAACGGGTTCAGAGCTGATCCGCAATATTTTAATCACGTGTTCGGAAATCGACTTGTTACCGGAGATGGCTTTGATCTATCCCAGGCATCTGCATCGTGACTTCCGTTCTCGGACTAGGTCGATTCGCCGTAATTTGCATGACGATCGCGCAATAAACGATCTGGTCGAATTGATATACTCGGGTCAATTATACGGTATGTTCTGGGAGGGAATCGGGCAGGATTTAGGGACAAACAAAAAACCTTTGCGTGAGCGATTATTGGCCTCAGACCGCACGCTTCGAGGCATTTTTCTGGCCCTGATGGAACTTAGTGCCGACGTTCACCGCAAGACCATCATAGGGGCAAAGTTTCCTGTGCATATCAGTTATGCGCCTATTCTGAGAACTTGGTTTCCCAATTGTAAAATAGTGCACACCATCAGGGATCCGCGGGCAAGCTACGCCTCGCAGGCGCGAAAACGGGAAAAAAAATGGACGACCAAGACGGGTATGGCGTGGGAACGTGCGCTTCAGTTCGCCCATATTAATATTCAATTTCGTTCCCAAGTGTGGCTGCATAGGCACTTGGCTGACCAAGGTAATTATTACCTGCTTCGCTACGAGAAGCTGGTGGAGAATTCAGAGCGCGAACTCCGTACATTGTGTAAAGTACTGGAAATCGATTTTAGCGACCAAATGCTAAAACCAACATTGCGAAACAGTTCGTACGGAGAGAAAAATCGAGTCGGCGGTGAAATTGCGGTGAATTCGTTGGATTCGTGGAGGAAATACGTAACTCCGGCGGCATCTCGCATAATGTATGCGCTACACGCCTCGGCTCTGCGTAGTATGGGCTATGAGGAATGCGGCTAAGCGGACGGACGCAAGTCGATTCCCCGCATGCCCGAGGAGAGGTGAATTGAACAATACATACAAGCGTAATGCATGGCTTATTGCGTTTCTTGTCGCCTTGGCGTTCAAGCTTTTTTATCTCACGCCATGGGGGTATATCAAGGGGGTTTACAGTACACGAGACGTCGCGCTCGTTTTGATTTGGGTTTTGATTATTAAGTATATTATTTCCCAAACAGACGCTGCGCGCCTGCGCGGCCCCATAGTTTGGCTTATGGGCTTTTATTTTCTGCTGGTTCTGGTTCATGTCACCCTCGCGAGCTTCAATTATTCTCAATCACTACTGAACGGTTTAATCGCCGCACGTTCCCAGTTTATGTACGGAGCTTTTTTCTTATTTATTTTTATGTTCGAAAACTCACGTGCAATCGTCCGAGTTCTAGATGTGCTGAGCGCGTTGGCCGTATTGATTTTGACCCTGGCGGTCATTAACTACTTTTTTCCTGTCGTGTTTCATCAGCAGCAGTGGGGTGAGTGGGAGGTGTATCGCGCCGGTATTCGACGTGCCTTTATCCCAGCAATGCCCCTGATTAACCTTGGCGCCGTTTGGATGTTCTGCCGCTGGGCCGACACCTCTCGCGGCAGAGGCGGCGCTGTCGTCCCTTTCGCCGCGCTATTCCTGTTGGCGGGACATTTTTTTCATCAGAGCAGAGGTCAGATCTGGGGGTTGCTGGCGGCACTGATTGTCTTGGCTCTAATTGGCAGACGATTCGTTCAACTTGGATACGTGCTTGGTGCCGCGCTAATAGCGGGCGTAGTGCTGAGCGTCACGATGCCTGAAAATCTTCTGCTTAACCCGTTCACTAGTACCTTTAAGGATCTAAGTGAAGGCAGCGGTACCGTGAAGGCGCGGGAATCGCAACTTGCAGACGATATTAAGGTATTTATGGAGCACCCATGGATCGGTAGCGGAGCGATTGCCTTACGTGCCTCAAAAGCTGATGAAGTTCAAATGGCTCACGATGTCAGTATTAGCTCGCTTACTCACAAGGTGGACCTAGGGTATCCGCATTGGGTGAAGATGTACGGCGTGATGGGCGTCATATGGTTGTTTTTGCTATATTACTTTCTTTACAAGCGCGCAAGAGAAAACTATAGAAACAGCAACGGTGATGACAAGCTCGTCAGTCTGTGGGCGCTTGTGTTTCTGGCGTTCATCGCGGTGTCAGGCGTCACGCTTAACCAATTCTTAGTGCCAGAACAAATACTCCTTATGTGTTTATTGCCGGCAGCAGTGGTTAGAGTCGGCCAGTTCGGGCGAGTGGATAAGTCTGCGGAATTGGCGATGCCCAGAACCACCAGTGCTACCCGGGATGTGGGGCGGGTGTTACGTCCGAAGAAACGCTAATGCAGATTCCGAGGAAACAGGATGCTATTGTGGCATCAATCTTGATAGTCAATTGGAATACGCGGGAGTTGTTAGCGGCTTGTCTGGATGCGGTGTTCGAGCATTGGGGGTTGGTTGGTATCGAGGTTATTGTCGTCGACAACGCGTCCGGTGACGGCAGTGTGGAGATGGTGGAGGAGAGGTTTCCTCAGGTCGTTCTAATCAAGAATAGGGATAACGCGGGATTTGTTAAAGCGAACAACCAAGCGGCAGCGGTAGCGAAGGGGCGCTATATAGTGCTGTTGAACAGCGATACCGAGCCCTTGGACTCGGGACTTAGCCGGCTAATTGCTTATATGGAACAGTCGCCCGGTACCGGCGTCGTTTCCGGAAAACTGATTAACGAAGATGGCACGTTCCAGCGCCCTTTTCGTCGCTTTCCCAGAATGACTGGAGCCTATTTCCGCCATAGTCTGCGATTGATCGTAGGCTTCAATACGCCTTTCCATCGTAGATATTTAATGCAGGATACTGGATCCGCGGAGATGCTTGAGGTTGACTGGCTCTCTGGCGCTTATCTCGTGATTAGACAAGAGCTTATTGAGCGAGGAGAGCTGTTCGATCCAGAGATTTACATGTACTACGAAGATACAACCTTGTGTCGTTCCGTGTGGCAGCGTGGATACAAGGTGGTTTATCTTCCGATGGCCCCAGTGGTTCACTATCAAGGGTCAAGTGCCAAAACTGTGCGCGCAAGGGCTGCCTATTTTAGCTTTAGAAGCAGCGTTATTTACTTTCGCAAGCAAAACGGCCAGTTGCCTGCGGCGCTCTATCGGGGCGCCGTTCTGACAACCTGGAGAGCGCTAAGGCTATTGTTTCGACTAACCTCTTTTCTCCCTTCGGAAGCCATCGGCAGGAAAGCGGCGCTATTTTCCGAACTTTGCGACTATGAGCGTGAGTTTTCCAGAACAGTATGATGAAAGTTCTCCACATCGTTTCTGATTTTGGTCAAGGTGGCACCCAGACTTATGTTTGCGGATTGTTAGAGGAGCAGATTGGACGTAATGAGTTAAAAGTCGACGTGATTGCGTTGTTTTTCCGTGGAGCGCTTTGGGATCGCGCCCGTGCCACCGGAGCTGGTTTAGATTGTGTAGAAATGCGAAACGCATTGGACGGGTTGGGGTTGCTGCGGTTTTTTCGGCGTTTAAGAGCAGGTAATTATGACATTGTTCACGTTCATGCTATACATCCTTTGGTAAGCCTGCTCCTAAGGTGGAGCGGGGCTTATTGCATCTACCATGAGCATGGTGGCGGGCTCCTTGCAGGGGAGGTGCTGCCTAGGCTCATTTATACAGTCTTCGAGAGGAGCTACGATGGATTCATCGCCATCTCTGCCTTCATGAAGGGGTATGTAGAGGCTATAAATCCGAGGCTCGGAGACCGGCTGCACCTCGTTTACAACGGCGTCGATATGAAGTCGATTGAAATGATCGAGAAGATTCCTTATGCGGCGTTGCCCTCATCATGGCCCGAAGACGCGCTGGTTGTCGGTACGGTCGGAAGGCTCGTGCCACTAAAGCGAGTTGACGTCTTTATTTCTGTCGCGGCGGAACTCGCTAAGAGGTTTGAAAACGTCGTATTTCCCATTGTGGGCGACGGACCAGTTCGCCGAGAGCTAGAGGCTCAGGCCAGCCGCTTGGGGATACAGCGATCAGTATTGTTTCTTGGGTATCGGCCGGATGCCGTTTCGATAATGAAGCGCTTTGACGTTCTTTTATTTACGTCTGAATTTGAGGCTTTTGGCTTAGTGATCGCGGAGGCGATGGCAGCAAGTGTGCCGGTGGTCGCCATAAGCGGCAAACGTACAGCCGTCGAAGAGATTATCGACGACGAAGTAGACGGTATTGTTGTCGGCGAGGCAGACGTCCAGCAGCTGGCAGAGAAAATAACTATGCTCATTGAGCAGCCCGGATTACGCGACGCCATTAATCGAAATTCCCGGGAAAAAGTTAGGACCTGTTTCTCTATGAAAAGTAACGTAGAGCGCTTGTCTGAGCTATATCGGTGCGGGGCTGTAGGGTTGAGAGGCTCGCCAGACAGATGACGGATTCCAATTCGTATGCTTGGGCGCGACTGGTTCCTCGGCGTGAGGTGGTAGGCAAGTTCGTTGGGATATCGCCTAGCGCTATAGGGCAGCTTAGCCGGGCTATAACTCTATTCGGAATGGTGCTTTTGGCGGCAGTTCCGTCAGTCGCGTTAGCTACGTGTTATGGCCAGGTATCCGACGAGGGGTGGCACGCGCAAGCCATACGAGTGCGTGGTAAGATGTCGTTAAAATTTGAAGAGGATGACGCTACGAGGCGCACTCCTATCGACTGGAGCGCGAGACGCGAGGGCGACGGTGGGTTCGCTGAGGGGGTGGATGCGGTGCGCACAGCAAAGGGAGTTACGACTTTCACTACCACTAATAATACTTTATTTGGCTGGGGCATCAATTCTGACAAAGAAGTGGTACCGAGAGATCTGGCCATTGGGCGCGGCTGGGTGACCGATAGGAACCCATGGGTAGTGCAGTTGCGAATTCAGCAGTCAAAAAAAACGTCAAAATGGTTTGTTGGGACTCGTCGTTTAGCGTATGGCCGGAGCGTTGAGGCGAGTAAATCTTTTGAGGTAAAGGGGAGATCAGAGCAAACTGTCACGGTGCCGATGGGCTGGATCGATAAGCCGCTTATAGGCGTCTTTGTCGGTACCACTGATCCTGGGAATAAAGTTTCCGTTAGATGGGTGAAGGTAGGGCGACCGTCTGCAGTGAGGTATTTTCGAAAGTCTTTAGTGTTGCCGCAAGCACCCGTCGCCGGAAAATTGGTGCTCGGTACAAATGGTCGTTTTCGGCTGCGGATCAACGGGCGACTGATAGCCGAACGGGGCGGAGGTGATCCTTTTCAGCGCCGACAACACGTTATCGATAATTTGGCGAAGTATTTTCGTCGCGGGGAAAACACTATATCGGTCGAGAGCGAGGCGATAGGTACCTTCAGTAGTGTATCTAATCCAAAAGATTATTTTTTTCTTCAGGGCTTGGTGTTTGTTGCATCAGGTGAAGCGGTTGCGATCAACACCGACAGCACATGGAGCGGAAGTTACAGCGATGAGGCAGGTTGGGATCAGCCCGGGTTTAACGATTCGCGATGGAAAAAGGTGGTTTCCATCGGCGGCGTGAAGCGTTTGAATTTGGATGGATCGTCTGACAACGGCAGCGGAGCTTTCATAGAGCCGTCTTACATGGGGCGTATAATGGTGGCGCCGCTCGATCACGAATATCCGTTTTTTTCGGTGCGCGAAGGCGCTAAATTTTTGTTGAACGTTATTGCCCCTGCCGCGACAGGAGAGTCAAAACTGGTTTATTCCGTGGCTACAACCGCGGGAGAGGAGATTAAACAGGGACAACTGGTGTTGGGCGACTCGCCTGATCCATGGTTACAGGCCGCCCAATTAGTAATTCCCCAGTTGAATAGCGGGCCAAAGCACCTGTGTCTTAATTACTTTTATCGAGGAAAATTGGTAGAGCGGCGAAGTTACGAGTTTGTCATGGCTGGAGAAATCTCTCAGCGCGTTGTCGATGGAAATAGTTTTGACGACGGAATTAAGCGGATACTTCGCGACGTGATAGACCCCGTGAAGGACATTCAAGAGGGTCGCTATATGTCAAATGGGGAGGCCGGTAATCTCTGGTCCTCTTTTCGTATGAGGACGACTGGCGGAAATTCCTATGTTGAAACAGGACCAAGAAAAGGAGACTGGCTTTCGTTTAAATACAGAATAAAAAATCTATACAGACCGCACGTCGTGGAGTTGAGCTATCCTGCCGACACGAATAGAAACATGAGCGTTGTGGTGGCTGAGAAAAATCCTTTTCTGCATTTGCGTAACCTCCAGCCCAATGGCGCTGTTACCCGTTCGGTCGGGGGTGTTTATACCTCGGATGGTAATCGCGGAAATGCCGGACAGGGGGTGTTCCATTTGTTATTCTGGCCAACCCAGCATGAGGGAACTCTTACCGTTATCACTGGCGCGCGCACGAAACTATTGCGACGGGGGGCATTGTCGTCGGCAAAAATATATGAAATTGAAGATGAGTTGCCCGCGCTAAAACCTTCAGCCGGGCTCTCGAATCGCTTCTTCGGGCCGTATTCGGAGCGTATTGATAGAACATTGCCTCGAGTGTTTTACGCTGGTGAGCTAGGTGCGAAGTTTCCGTATTTGCTCGTGGACGGCTATTTTGACGGCTACTATACGGCTTGGTATCAAACCATAAGCAACCTAATTAGATACTTGCGTTTCACAGGTCAAAATACCTATTTTGCGGGAATCTACATGTACAATGGAGCTTGGTTTCCATCAAGTCGGTTTCAGGGCAGTCCGACTGATGGTGCCGATGATAGCGGGTTAGGTTGGCCAGGGGGTGCAGTGGCATTGATGGCGAGGATGTTTGAGGCAAACGATCTCAATCTGGTTCTGGGGGTGGAATTTTTCGGCTCTAGAAAGATTCTTCAGCTTGATGACGCCAGCGATGCTGAGGTCCAGCAGGGCCGAGAATCTGTGCGACTGATTAATAATAACGGAGAGCAAGTTCATGGCTATGGAGTATATAATTTCCTTCTGCCCGAAGTGCGCGATGAGATGGTTGCGCTCGCGAAGGAGATCACTGACAGGTACAGACAGTATCCGGGGGTCAAGGGCATCACGTGGTTGCAGGCTCCGGTATTCCCGCCGGAAATGGGTCGTGGCAGTTGGGCGGACCGCCCTAGCGGACTGGAGGTCGGGTACGGCGACAAGACCATAGATTTGTTCAGGCGGGAAACAGCGGTTCCCGTGCCAAAATTTGAGGGGCCGCGGCGCTTCGCCCAGCGCTATGAATGGTTGTTGCAAAATGCGAAGAAAAGTTGGATATCCTGGCGAAGCAATAAAGTTTACGAACTCGACGAAACCCTGGCGTCTGTCTTTCGTAGCGCAAGGCCCGATTGGAAGGTTTGGAAGCTCACTAGAACGCTTCCGGACAGGTCCGTTAAAGCTTGGTCGGAAAAGCGCCTGGATTTTACCTCGATTTTCGAATACCGGGGGATCGATCCTGATCACTACGCCAAGGGGGCGTCGCCTAAGTTGATGCCGGTGCTTGAATGGACAGGTGAGCAGTTTTTCGGTGACACGCTTGGGGATATGGACGCTGCTCAACTGACAGAAAAGTTTAATCAAGCTCCGGAGCTGGGGCGGGTGTTAACTGGCGGCGGAGTCTTTCTGCGGATGACGTTTATGCTCGAGCGAACGTTGTCAACGAATAGGCTCTGGCCGTGGCAAAGTCTGAAGGTGGTATCGAGCCCCGGGCCGGCGGGCCGGGGCTTTGTTGCCTTGGCGCGGCCGATTTTTCAGGAGTTTGACCCTCAAGCGGTGATGACGGGTTGGAGCGATAGCGGTCATATTATGGGGCACGAGCAAGGCATAAGGGATATTGGGCGGTTATTCGAAGTGCAGCGGATAAATAGAGAGCCATCGCCGGCAGTTAACTAACTAACAGGCAGGTGTGCAGCATTGGTTATGAAAAGCAATCAGGTCCAGCAATCGATCATAGGCTTTGTTCATATTGAGAAGGCGGCCGGAACCACGTTGATCCATATTCTGCGCTCGAATTTCTTTTTGAGATATTGCGACATCAGGCCACTATCGGCCGGAACGAACGGGGCCTTTTGCGCAAACGATTTAAGGCGAGTGCTTGCCATTAATCCGTTTATCAGATGCGTTGCTGGACATGCGCTCAGGCCGTTTGGCCATTTCGATAGCGGGTGTCCCCGGCTTTTATTTATTACTTTATTGAGGGATCCTATTCAGCGTTATATATCTCAATACCAATATCTCACGGAAGAGATGAACGAGAAATATAGTTTCGAGGGATTTCTTGCGACAGAAAAATTCAATAATTTTCAGACAAAAAAAATAGCAGGATGTGAAGACGTGGAATTGGCTAAGAACCGATTGGAAGGCCAGTTCCTTTTGGTTGGAGTGGTCGAGGAATTCGACGAGTTTTTAGTTCTTTTGAAAAAGAAACTGGCGCCGATGGAGTTCGATCCGAGATATACACGGGTGAACGCGGCAAGAGACAAAGGCCTATCGGCTAGGATTGCCGAAAAATACTATCAGTCGATAGTGGAGCGCAACAGAGCGGATATCGAATTGTATCGCTACGTGAAAGAATGCCTAATACCGAGAGATCGGGCGTGGTATGGTGAGAGTCTCAAAGGGGAGGTGGACAAGTTGCGTAAAGCACAAACAATAGCGCCCATGATGCGCTTAAAGTCACAAGTTGACTTTGTGGTAAGAAAGGCCTACATCGAACCCGTTACCGGTGTCATGCGCAAGCTAGCGGGGTTGCCAGCCAGAGGCTCTTACTGAGTAGAAGTCGTCTCAAGACAAAGCTGATTCACATATGAACGAATCTAGTAAGAAAATCAGGGTTGGCATCATTTATCCATCAGATCCAACGGGGTCGATTCAAGGGGGGATTGAAAGCTTTATACGGGGGATCATCGGATGGGCTCCGGATGATATCCAGTTCGCGGTTATCGGGGTGACCACTGACCGTAGGTCTCGTCCTGTCGGAAAATGGGTGGAGTGTGAGGTGGGTAAAAACCGTTTTGACCTGTTTCCATTGTTTGCTATTGACGATACGCGGCAGCAAGCGAGGATTCCCGCTACGGTGAGTTACACTGCGCGGCTTGCGCGGGAAGTACATAAGCATCGATTTGATGTGCTTGACTCACATCGAATTGAGCCGTTTTTGCCCTATATATTTTGCCGCACGCCGAAGCATTTGTTTTTACATCAAAACATGGAGTCTATTAATGACCAACGAAGCGATATTAGATGGAAATATCTGCCTTGGCTGTATTTCCAATTAGAGCGTATTCTGTTAACTCGTATCAACAGCGTCCACGTCGTGCGCCAAGACGCTGTAACAGCCTATCGGGAACGTTATCCAGCGATTAAATCGCGGTTCAACTTTATACCTACCTGGTTTGAACCGGATACATTTTATCCGGTCTCGGTGGATAGACGAGTTGAATTGCGTGAGATTTTGTCTTCATCCTACGGCATTCCCCGGCAAAGTCTGTTGATCGCTTTTGTTGGTCGTTTGGACCGACAGAAAGACCCTGTGCTGCTGCTGGACGCGTTTCACCTAGTGCTAGCGCAATTCGCGGACGCTCGTTTGCTGATTATGGGGGACGGAGTATTGCGCTCAGCGATGGAGGAGCGTATTCGTGAGCTAGGGATGGCTGAAAACGTTGTACTTGCTGGTTCGGTGCCGCCCAAAGTCGTTGCGAACCATCTTCAGGCATCCGATATGCTTGTGTTGTCATCGGTCTATGAAGGTATGCCGATTTGCATGCTGGAAGCCATGGGTTGCGGTTTGCCAGTCGTGTCGACCGACGTGGGTGAGGTAAGGCGAATTATTAGTTCTGGAGTGAATGGCGTTATCTCCAAAGACAGGACGAAGAAGGAGCTGGCACGTGCGATAGCCTTGTGCGTACGCCATTTAGATCAGTACAAGGGTAGGCCGTGCCTTGAAGTTGCGGCACAATACGTGCCGGACGCAGTGTTAAAGGTGGTTTATCAAAACTATCGGCAACTGGCGAGGAGGCGAAGCCAGATATCCCCTTCGGGAAGTACCTCTGAGCCGACAGAATGACTGGGGCCGATTTAGAAAAGGGCGTCGCGAGTTTGTGTATCCGCTGCTGGGAGCCGCTCTTACCTGCGATCGTTATTTGAGTGAAGCGGTTGCTATACTGGCGCCAACTTACACGCGAGAGTGATATCTGATGACAGCTAGGCGCGCCTTGGTTCTAACCACCATTAATCCACCCAACGAGGCGCTACGTGCGCTCGCGGCAGGATGCATTGAGCATGGTATTTACTTTGTAGTTGCCGGCGACACTAAAAGTCCACCCGATTTTTCGCTGGATGGGGCTGAATTCTTAAGTATTGATAGGCAGCTTGAACTCTTTCCGCTTTTTGCACGTACACTTCCAGTTAGGCATTATACCCGCAAAAATATCGCCTATCTGCTCGCGATCAAGAACGGATGTGATCTGATTCAGGAAACCGATGATGATAATCTCCCCTACGATGCGTTCTGGTCCTGTGATTTATCAGCGTCGACTATCACAACCGTCACTTCCTCTTCTGGCTGGTACAACGTTTACTCGCATTTTACCGATGAGCATATCTGGCCTCGTGGCTTTGGGCTGTCGAAAATAAATTTACCCGGGACTATTGAGAAAGAGAGGCAGAATGCTAAGGGATATATCTTGCAAGGTCTGGCTAACGAAAATCCGGACGTGGATGCTATTTATCGCCTGACCTCACGTTTGCCTGTGAAGTTTCGCGAAGAAGAGCCGGTGATGCTTAAGCCAGGTACCTGGTGCCCGTTTAACAGCCAGAATACGGTGTTTGCGAAATCGGTTTTTCCGTTGCTTTATCTGCCCTCTTATTGCAGTTTCCGCATGACTGATATCTGGAGATCATTTGTGGCACAAAGGTGCCTTTGGGAGTTGGGGGAAGGTGTCATCTTCCATTCAGCCACAGTTTACCAGAAAAGAAATGAGCATAATCTTATTCAGGATTTTTCAGAGGAGGTGCCGGGATACCTAAACAATGAGCTTATCGTTGCTCATTTGGAGTCATGCAATCTCGATAATGAGGATATGGTGCGTAACCTAATAGTATGTTACGAGAAACTAGTAAAAGAAAACATTGTTGGAAAAGAAGAGCTGGGCTTGGTTAACGGCTGGGCTGAGGAAGTCGAACGCTTGATGCAATGAGAAGGCCTGGGTCCTTGCATATCATCGGAATAGTCACGAATCGCGATTACGTTAGCTGGCCCTCCTGGCATATAGTGCATGAGTGGGAGGACGCATTCGCTGATGAGCTGGATGTTCCGCTGCTTAAGTTGAAACGAAAAACTTTCGCAGAAAAAGTCATTGGCCGTATGATTGATCTTGGTCCTTACAGGATTATCCGAGATGGATGGGAGCGGTTTCGACGGCTTGAAGGATATACGCTGGCTTTTCACATGACTCCTGCCAACTTTGTCAGGCGCGGGGAAATTCCAATTATTATTGACTTTGCGCAAACCCAGGATCTCAAGAGATTTTATAGCGCCTATGCTGATTGCGCCTTGGTGTTAATTTCTAGCATGGAGGTTTTTAGGTACCTTAAAGAAAGAAGTTGTCCGCTAAATATTCACCACTTGGCTTTGTCATTGCCCGATCGACTGAAGTTGAGTCACTTGCCGCGGAAAGAATTCGATGTGATTTTTCCTGGCAGAAGTAGTGAGCCATTCATCTCCTATATGAGGCGATTGACCCATGAAGAGCCTGATATAGAATATGTTTTTCGTAAAGAGATTCGGGAGGGGGAGATGCGTTACGTGTCGAGTAAGCGTGGCGAGCTGGGTGAATTTGCGGCGCGTAAAGATTATCTTGCGCTATTAAAGAGATGCCGTGTTGCCTTATATACTTCTCCAGGCTCCGGCGGTGAAGCCGATAGACTCGGTGGATTTAGTCCGGTTACGCCTCGGTTGCTAGAGTGTCTCGCTTGCGGTTGTGTCGTAGTTGGGCGTTATACTGACAACGCGGATTTCGCCTATTACGGTGTCGGCGAGGTTGTGGAGAATATAGTTTCATATCAACAGTTTAAGCATTCCGTCTTGGAGGGTTTACGGGCTGGCGAGGGATGCCAGGTTGATGCTCGATACGAGAGTTTTCTGGATCGACATGTTACCAGTAAACGTGCGCGTCGCCTTCGCGTAATTATGCAGCAAGAGTGCGATTGACGATTCGGTGCGCAACCAGCGTCGGTAGCAGACCTATATCCGCAAATTGTGAGCGATCTTCATAAAGTTGCCGACCGCCCTTACATTGTCCCGCGCTAGGACAGGCTGGCGAGACGGTGTATAGCTGTAAGTTGAGTGTCCGACAACGACAACGATGAGATTTTCATGGATACGGTAACATTGTTGGGGTATCGAACCAGTTCAGCTGGCCTTGAGGGCGATGTCGCTCAGGCGTGGAATTTGCTGCACTCGAAGACCGATAGCCATTACATCGCGTGTTCCAATCCCCATTCGTTAGTAGAGGCTCGAAGGGACCCGGATTTTAGCGCCGCATTAGCGAATGCGGAAATCTTGCTTCCCGATGGTATCGGTATTGTCCTAGCTGCCAAATTGCTGGGATTGAATATACAGCAACGCGTCGCCGGGTCGGAATTTTTTATGGAGTTCTCCAGGCAGGCCCAGGCGCGGGGAGGGGTTAAGTACTTCTTTATAGGGTCTACCGACAGAGTTCTCGCGTTACTGGTAGAGCGACTCCAGAAGGAGTTTCCAGATATCCTGGTCTGTGGAGTTTATTCTCCTCCTTTCAAGGACGAATTTGATGAGACAGATAATATACATATGATTAACCGAATCAATATGGCGAAGCCGGATGTGCTGTGGGTTGGAATGACGGCGCCTAAACAGGAAAAGTGGATTTATCAGAATCGGAACAAGCTTCGGGTGCCTTTGGTGGGGGCAATCGGGGCGGTATTCGATTTTTACGCCGGAACAAAAAAACGTGCCCCCGATTGGGTTTGCAAAATAGGTTTGGAGTGGCTGCCGCGCTTCCTGCGTGAGCCTAAAAGGCTATTTAGACGAAATTTTATATCTAGCCCTTTGTTTTTGTTTATGGTGTTGCAGGAGAAATTCAGGAAGTGGAATCGCTAACTGGCTCGATGCTTGAGCTGGAGGTTGGAGAATAGAATGAATAGCGAACGGGTGTGGCAAAACGGTGCGACAGTGTGGCTGGTGGTGATTTCATCGGCCTTTTTGTTAGGTTTTGTGTATTTCGATGGTCTGTCCTATATGGCTAAGATCTGGGAAAGGCAGGAGGAATACAGTTACGGCTATTTGATTCCTTTTATTTCGTTATTTTTTATTTGGCAAAAGAAGCGCGAGTTGGAAGCTCTGGCGTTTTCGGGATCCTGGACAGGGTTACTGATACTGGCTGTAGGCCTTGTATTTTTTGTGCTGGGGGAATTGAGTACTTTATATGTTGTAATTCAGTACTCCTTCTTAATATCTCTTGTTGGGCTGGCGCTCGCCTGGATCGGCTGCCGAGGTCTGAAGATCGTGTGGGTCCCTTTGCTGTTTCTTATATTCATGATTCCGCTCCCCAATTTTTTGTATCAGGGATTATCCGCTCACCTGCAGTTGATTTCCTCTGAGATTGGGGTGGCGGTTATCCGGTTGTTCGGCATCTCGGTTTATCTTGAAGGCAATGTTATCGATTTGGGAACTTACAAGCTGCAGGTGGTGGAAGCGTGCAGTGGTCTTCGCTATCTGTTTCCCCTCATGGCGCTGGGGTTCATGATGGCCTATATCTTTCATGCGCCCTTTTGGAAAAGGGCGGTGCTTTTCTTGTCAACGATACCGATTACAGTGCTGATGAACAGTTTTCGAATTGGTGTTATCGGTGTAATGGTCGAATATTGGGGGCAGGCAATGGCGGAAGGCTTTCTGCATGACTTTGAAGGTTGGGTCGTGTTTATGAGTTGCCTTGGCATACTTCTCGTGGAAATCGTCATTCTTTCTAGGATAGGTCCGAACTCTGAGCCTCTGAGAGAAGCTTTTGGTTTCTATTTGCCGGAGTCTACGCCCAAGTCTGCCGAAGTCCGGCACCGCCAAATGCCCAAGTCGCTGTTGGCGTCCGTGGTGCTGCTTTTGAGCACAGCGCTGCTTGCACAATCTCTCAATAATCGGGAGCAAGTTGTCCCTCAACGAACGGAATTCGCCGCTTTCCCCCTCATCATCGGCGAATGGAAGGGGCGCAGCGACAAGCTGGAAAGTATCTATCTTGATATTCTGAAGCTTGACGACTATCTGATGACCGATTATGTGAGCCCCACTGGGGAGGTGGTCAACTTTTATGTCGCTTATTACGCCTCACAAACGAAAGGCGAATCCGCTCATTCGCCGCGTTCTTGTCTGCCGGGTGGGGGCTGGGAGATTGCGAGCCTTCAGCAAAAGAAGCTTGATGGTGTCACGACTGCAAACGGAACTCCTATTAGAGTTAACCGCGCTGTAATCAAGCAAGGAGAGAATACCCAACTCGTATATTATTGGTTCCAAGGGCGGGGCCGTGTCATCACCAACGAATATATGGTCAAGTGGTACATTTTTTGGGACGCATTGACAAAAAACAGAACGGATGGAGCTTTGGTCAGGCTGACGACGATGGTTGCTCCCGACGAGGATGTTAGTGCGGTAGACCATAGAATGGTAGGTTTTGTGCGACAGGTGAGTGGCATCTTAAGTCAATATGTCCCGGACTGAGTAGCATTACTCTATGCTGTTATTTTCGGCTTTTCTGGTTGCACTGGTAGTCACCATGACCCTTATCCCCCCGCTCATGCGTGTGGCGCAACGGCTGTCTGTCTTGGATGTCCCAAATGAGAGAAAGCTGCATACTGGCGCCGTTCCGCGAATAGGCGGTATGGCCATGGTGGTGGGGGCCTGTATCCCTATATTCCTCTGGCTACCCCACGGCGACAGAGTTACGGCGTTTCTGTCTGCCCTTCTCGTTCTGCTCATATTTGGAGCTTGGGACGACCGGAGAGAACTGGATTATCGCCTGAAGTTCTTAGGCCAGTTTTTGGCGGTTCTTTTGATTGTATTCTGGGGTGAAGTCACCATTTCCGTTTTTCCCTTCGCAGGAATGGACCCGGTCCCAGCATGGTTGTCAATACCGGTTACCGTGGTTTTTCTGGTGGGCGTAACCAACGCCGTCAATCTTTCTGACGGGCTTGACGGTCTCGCGGCAGGGGTTACTTTGCTTTCGCTCGGCACCATTGCGTTCTTGGCAAACTTGGCAAACGGCGATGAGATTATGGTTACGTGCTTCATTATCGCCGGGGCCATTTTTGGCTTCCTGCGTTACAACACTTACCCGGCTCGGATTTTTATGGGCGATACCGGCAGCCAGTTTCTCGGTTTCACGGTAGGCGTGTTGTCCATAGCACTAACCCAACAGGTGAATACTGCGCTAAACCCATGGTTGCCATTGTTTCTCGTAGGGTTGCCAATGGTCGATACGCTCTTTGTGATGGCAAAAAGGATAAGCGAGGGACGCTCGCCATTTGCGGCGGATCGAACTCACATGCACCACAGGCTTTTAAGTATGGGCTTAGCGCACTACGAAGCCGTAAGTGTCATTTATATTACGCAGGCGGCATTTCTTCTGACTGCCGTTCTACTCCGCTATCACGGAGACCTCGTAGTAATACTGGCGTATTTCGCTTTGGTCGGGCTGTCGCTGGGGACAATTTTGTTGCTGCAACCGCGCCGCGGCTGGCCGGGGCTGAAATGGGGGCGTTTGACTCGGCATGTAGTGCGGCTGGATGGTAGTGATACGATTCAGCGCTGGTCCCTCCGGATCATGCAATGCGGTGTAGCAATTTACTTGGTGTCCGGAACGCTCATGTTAACCCGCGTGCCCGTTGACATCTCAGTTAGCGCATTGATAATTCTGCCTATATTGCTTGTCCGGCTGCGCTGGGCCTCCCGGTTGCGGGTTCTCTCCCTGCGCCTGCTGATATTCCCTACCATCGCGTTTGCCGTTTACCTAATGCACCGTGAGCAGGCGGTCACTGAACTTATGCCGCCAGCTTTGAGAATTGGCTTGCTTGTTGTAATGTTAGTACTCATGCTGCTTGTGATTCGGACGACAAAAGATCAGACGTTTCAGACGACCCCAACTGATTTGCTGGTGATAGCCCTAGCTGGTGGGGTCGGGGTGCTATATCAGCAAGGGATGATCGAGGTGTCCCAGGTTCCCGTCGTATTGAGTATAGTAGTGCTCTTCTATGTCGCCGAGCTGATTATGCGGCATATGAAGCGGATCTGGAACTGTTTTACTGTCGGTATAGTAGCGGTATTAGTCCTCCTGTCACTGCAGTTCTTTTAATATGGGTTTTACATAGGGGTGAAAATTTGTGGTTGTGCGGAATAATCATAAAGTAGCGCTGATTAGCGGTATTACCGGGCAGGACGGCGCATATCTGGCGGAGTTTCTTCTGAGCAAAGGCTATGTAGTCCATGGCATCAAACGCCGCGCTTCCTCGTTTAATACGGACCGAATCGATCATCTGTATAAGGACCCCCACGACAGCGAGCGCAAGTTTATTCTCCATTATGGAGATCTGACCGATTCGACTAATCTCATTCGCATTATTCAGGAAGTCCAACCCGATGAAATCTATAATCTGGCTGCACAGAGCCATGTGGCCGTATCGTTTGAAACGCCTGAGTATACGGCCAACGCCGATGCTTTAGGCACATTGCGCTTGCTAGAGGCGATTCGGATTCTTAAGCTGGAGAAGAAAACCCGTTTTTATCAAGCGTCCACCAGTGAGTTATATGGCAAGGTGCAGGAGATTCCGCAAAAGGAAACCACACCCTTCTACCCGCGTAGTCCGTATGCGGTAGCCAAGCTGTATTCCTATTGGATTTGCGTCAACTATCGGGAAGCCTATGGCATATATGCCTGCAACGGTATTCTATTCAACCACGAATCGCCTGTGCGCGGTGAAACGTTTGTTACTAGAAAGATCACTCGCGCGGTAGCGCGCATAAAGCTGGGATTGCAGGATCGATTGTATCTAGGAAACCTCGATTCCAAGCGCGATTGGGGGCATGCTAAGGACTACGTGAGAATGCAGTGGCTGATGTTGCAGCAAGAGGAGCCGGATGACTATTGTATTTCTACGGGAGTGCAGTACTCGGTGCGCGATTTTGTCGACGCGGCCTTTAAGGAAGTGGGTATATCAGTACGCTGGGAGGGCGCCGGTATCAACGAGAAAGGGTACGATGCCGAACGCGGCGCGCTATTGGTCGAAGTCGATCCTCGTTATTTTCGCCCCACGGAAGTCGAAACCTTACTCGGCGATTCCAGCAAAGCGAAAGAAAAGCTCGGCTGGGTGCCGGAGATCACGCTCGATGAAATGGTGGCGGAAATGGTGCGAGGCGATCTCAGGATTGCCGAGCGCGACGAACTCTGTCGACGTGAAGGTTTTGATACCTATGAGTATCACGAATAAAGCCTCTCGAGTCTTGTTTTCAAGAAGGTAGAGCGACGTCGTGGAAATTGATGCGAAGATCTACGTGGCGGGGCATCGGGGGCTGGTCGGCTCCGCTATCGTGCGTCGTCTCGAGGATGCGGGATTCAGAAATTTGATCGTGCGCAGTAGCAGCGAGTTGGATTTGCGCGAGCAGGTGGCGGTGCGTGACTTTTTTGCCAGCGAAAAGCCCGATTATGTCATATTGGCGGCAGCCAAGGTTGGGGGCATTCTTGCCAACGATAGCTATCCGGCTGAGTTTATCTATGACAACCTTATGATGGAGGCAAATGTCATACATGCGGCCTGGAAGAACAACGTAAAGAAGCTGCTAGCATTAGGCAGTACCTGTATCTATCCACGACTAGCGCCGCAACCCTTGCGCGAAGAATATTTGTTAACCGGGCCGTTGGAGCCAACTAACGAGTGGTACGCTATTGCCAAGATCGCGGGCATTAAGCTGTGCGAGGCCTATCGAAAACAATACGGCTGCCATTTTATAGCGGCTATGCCGACTAATTTGTATGGCCCCGGTGATAACTTCGACTTGAATAATTCGCACGTATTGCCTGCGCTGATACGAAAATTTCATGATGCCAAATCGAGCAATCTGCCGAGCGTTACGCTCTGGGGTACTGGAAAGCCTTTGCGGGAATTTCTTTATGTAGACGACATGGCAGATGCATCGCTATTCCTCCTCAAAAACTATGATGACTCAGAAATTGTAAACATTGGGGTGGGAAAAGATATATCCATAGCTGATCTTGCAGGGATTATAAAACAAGTTGTCGGTTATGGCGGTACCGTGGTGTATGACACCTCTAAGCCGGACGGCACGCCGCGTAAGTTGGTTGATGTGTCGAAACTCACTGGTCTTGGCTGGTCAGCAACGACAGATTTGCATGCAGGTGTCGAACAGACCTACCAATGGTTTTTGGAAAACCAGGCTCGATTGCGCGGTGTCGCAAAGTAATTAACCACTTCTGTTTTTGGGTTGGAGGGGCAAATGAATTCGATAAACCATCGCCTGGTCAGAGGCATTGTAGTGGCGCTATTGGTAGCCATGCTCGTGTCATGCGGCGGCAAGGAAGAACGTAAAGCAAAGTATTCTGAGCGTGGGAAGACCTATTTGGCGGAGAAGAATTACGAAAAAGCCAGAATAGAGTTCAAAAATGTCCTGCAGATAGACCCCAAGGATGCGCATGGGTATCTGTATCTTGGGGAAATTGAAGAGCGGGATAGGAATTGGGGGAAAGCGTTCGGCAACTACAAGAAAGCCTCGGAACTCGATCCAGATCTTGTGGAGCCACGGGTTCGACTGGCCAAGTTCTATTTGGCGCAAGCGGGTGCGCTGGAGGCGCGCGACGAAAAGGCTGGAGCGGCCAATGCCTTGGGATTGGTGCAGGAGCAGATCAAGGAAATACGTAGGCGTGATCCGGAAAATGCCGAGGCTCTGACGTTGGAGGCAACGCTCTGGGTCAACGACGGTGAGGTTGAAAAGGCGATGGGACAACTTGAAAAAGTTATTCTCCGAGAGCCCGGGCTACAAACGGCCGCTGCGCTTCTGGCGAGTATTTACGATCAGAAAGGCCGGCCTGCGGATGCGGAGGCCGTGTTGATCAAAGCGGCGGAGGCCAACCCAGATCCAGTCGTACTGGAACAGCGTCTTGTGACGCACTATGCCGGACAACAGGAGAATGACAAAGCAGAACAGGTGTTGCGGGGGATTGTCGAAAAAAACCCTGAGGAGTTGAGCTATCGAATAGGCCTGGCTTCCTTCCTGAGCCGTACCGGTCAGCTGGATAAGGCTGAGCAGGTGTTGCAAGACGCAATCGCTGCCGACCCGGAGGATCCCCATCGCTATTTGTTGCTTACACAGTTCCTGGCCTCCCGCAAGAGCGGGGAAGCAGCGATCGCTAAGCTTGAGCAGTTTGCCGCGCAACGTCCGGATATGGCGGAATTGCAGATGTCGCTGGTCAATATGTATCTATCATCGGGGCAGAAAGGTTTAGCGAGGCGAACGTTGGAGGCAGTTATCGATAAGCAGGGTTTCGACCCAGCTGGAATCGAAGCGCGCGTGGCTCTAGCGCAGTTGCTTGCTGCTGAGAATAAGGATGACTCGCGTGTGTCCGAGCTACTCAAGCAAGTGCTGGAAAAAAATCCACGCGACAACGGTGCCCTACTGCTGAAGGGCAAGCTTGCCGCGAATCGCCAGGATTATATAGAGGCGATCAATGACTTCCGTTCGGTTCTCAAAGATCAGCCAAATAACGCTGAAGTGCTGCAATTGCTCGCGACGGCTCACTTGGCTAATAATGAGAAAGAATTGGCTATGGATACGCTGCGTCGAGGCGTGGAAGCAAATCCGGGGAATGTCAAACTGCGCTTGAGTTTGGCGCAACTGCTGGCGCAGGGCAACGACATTGACGGTGCGATCAAGCAGGTGGATAGCGTGCTTAAAGCTGCCAAAGACAGCCAGGCGGCGCTTAAGATGAAGTTTGACTTGTTAGCGCGCGAAGGCGACGTGGCCGGCATGCAGGAGATCGCCAAGCAGATGCAGGAACAGGCCCCGGACAGCGAAGTCGGATTTATCCAGGAAGCGCGCCTGCATTATGGCCAGAAAGACTATACTGCCGCAATTAGGGCTCTCGAGCGCGCGTTAGAAATAAATCCCGAAAGTGTGCCAGCGCTACTGGCAAAATACGAAGTACTGGTTGCTCAGAAGGACTATTCTGCCGCCATCAAGGTGACTGACCGGCTTCAGCAGGTGCTGCCGAACAGCGGCGAAGGATCCTTTCGTAAGGGACGTCTGTTGGCGGAACAAGGCGACGTGTCTGGTGCCGTCGAGCAGTACGAAACTGCTTTAACTAAGGCGCCGAATTCGGCAGAGGTTCTCGCAGCACTGATCAACCTGGAGACGCGACACGGGAGATCCGATGATGCTGAGCGCCGCCTGCAATCAATTTTGAAGAATAATCCGCGACATCCGTCTGCAAATGATCTGCTCGGACTCATTTATTTGGTTAAGAAGGATTTCTCGAAAGCAGCTATGGCCTTTGAGCGACAGATAGAGGTTAATCCAAAAAATTCCACGGTATTTGTTCAGTTGGCACAGGCGCGTTCCGCTAACGATGATCTGACGGGTGCCGTGAGTGCCTACGAGGATGGCCTGAAGCGACTGCCCAACGATGTACGGTTGATGATAGGCTTAGCTGGCTTGCGCGAACGACAGAAGGACTACGAGGCGGCTATTTTACTCTACGAAAAGATATTGGAAGTTCAGCCAGGTAACGCTGTCAGCACTAACAACTTAGCGGCGCTGCTAGCGGATCACCGCGCTGACCAAGCCAGTCTGGATAAGGCGGTCAAGTTGGCGGCAGACCTGGAGAAAACCGATCAGCCCGCGTTCCTGGATACAGCGGCTTGGGCCTATTATCGGAAAGGCGAGTACGACAAAGCGGCCAAATTGATGCAGGAAGTGATCGAGAAGGCGCCCAAGGTTCCTGTGTTTCAGTACCATTTGGGAATGATCTACCTCAAACAGGGTGACAAGGCTGCGGCCAAGGAATTTCTTACAAAAGCCACGGCTGGGGAGTACCAGTACCAAGGGGTCGACGAAGCCCGGGCTACTCTAAAATCGCTGTAAATAATTACGCATAAACTTTGAGCGATGTATTTTTGCTCTAGCGTTGAGTTAGATTTATTTCCTAAATAACAATTACTTAGTATCTATTGCATGGCCCGCGATGCTGATGTGGCATGTGGCGAATATGTCTGACTAGTCGACAACTCTATCAATAAGCTATAGTTATCGGCCTGTTTGGGGGGATTTTCAGGCCAGCACCTACTGACCGGGAGGGTGGGGTTGGCAGCCCTTACTCATGCTGTAAACAATAAGGTTCGGGCCATGCTCAATGGATAACATCGGAGCCATCAGTTACGCATGTGGGGCCGGGGTCTTTCTGGCGCTTACCCTCTTGTTGTTGACGGGTCAGCGCGACCGCCCGCACAAGTATGCCCTCATGCTCGCCTCCCTGGTCAGCGCCATCTGGCTCGGCGTCACCGCGTGGCTGGAGAGCCGCGGCCACTCCTCGTGGTTGTCGTACCTGCTCGAACCCCTTCGCGACTTGGCGTTGATGGCCTTCATTCTGCGCATGCTGAGCGCGGCCTATACGACGCCGAGCGAGGCCAGCCGTTATTTCACCCGCAGTTTCGGCCTGCTGGGGGCGTACGCGTTGTTCATGGTCATGCTGGTGCTGTTGCGCGCCACCTCCGAACAAACGGTGCCGAGTGCCGCCGGGGTCGATCTGCTGTTATCGGGATTCCTCATCATGGCCATCGCCGGCCTGGTGCTGGTCGAGCAGCTGATTCGCAATGCCCGCGCCCAGTCCCGCCGCTCGGTGAAATATCTGTGCATGGCGCTCGGAGCGCTGTTCGTCTACGACTTTTACCTCTATTCCAGTGCGCTGCTGTTCCACGGTGTGGACCCGGCCTTGTGGAGCGCGCGTGGTTTCATCAACGCGCTGGTGGTGCCGGTGATCGGCATCGCGGCCTTGCGCGACCCCGAGTGGTCGCTGGACATTTTCGTTTCCCGACGGGTCGTCTTTCATACCGCGGCTCTGCTCGGGGCCGGTGTCTATCTGTTGGCGATGGGCTTCGGCGGCTATGTGATCCGCGAGTACGGCGGTACCTGGGGCACCATCGCCCAGGTCATTTTTCTCTTCGGCGCGGTATTGATGCTGTCGATCCTGCTGTTCTCCGCGCAATTGCGCGCTACCTTGCGGGTATTGATCAACAAGCATTTCTTTCATTACAAGTTCGAATATCGTGAGGAATGGTTGCGCTTCATCCGCACCCTGACCACCGAAGAGCCGAATGAGCAGTTGCGGGAGCAATCGATCAAGGCGATCGCCGATATTCTGCACTGTCCGTCGGGGCTGCTTTGGTTGTATCGCGAGCCGAATCGTTACGAACTCGCCGCCACCTGGCAGGTCAAGGCACCGCCCGTGGCTTGTCAGTTGGACCCCGACAGCTCCCTGGTGCGGTACCTGCGCGATGAGGAGTGGGTGGTCAACTGCGACGAGTTCAGGCTTTCGCCGCAGGTCTACAAAGGGCTTGAACTGCCGGCCTGGTTCGATCAGATCGAAAACGCCTGGTTGATCACCCCGCTGGTCTTCCATGATCGTCTGCTGGGACTGGTGGTGCTCACCCGGCCCCAGGTCGAGGACTCGCTCAACTGGGAGGACTACGATCTGTTGCGCATCGTCGGGCGTCAGTCCGCCGCCCATCTGGCGCAGCTGGAAGTCGCCCAGGCGCTGGCGCACGCGCGCCAGTTCGAGGCTTGCAGTCGCCTGTCCTCGTATGTGATGCACGATCTGAAGAATCTCATCGCCCAGTTGTCATTGGTGGTGTCGAACGCGGCGCGGCATAAGAACAATCCGCAGTTCATGGAAGACACGATTCAGACGGTGGAGAACTCGGTGAATAAGATGAATCGTTTGTTGGCGACGCTGCGCAGCGGTCACGATCCGGCGGAAAAGGATCTGGCCGACGTCGATGTCTGCGAGATGCTCCAGGACACCATGCAGACGATGTCAGCGGGCAAACCCAATCCGTCGCTGGACTGCCAGGCGGTCGGACTCTTCGTAAAGGCCAACCGCGATCGGTTGTCGGCGGTCGTCGGACACGTGGTGCGCAACGCCCAGGATGCCACCCCGGACGACGGCCGCATCATCGTCAGGTTGTTCAAACAAAACGATCAGGCGGTCATCGAAGTGCAAGACACGGGGTCCGGGATGGACGCTGCATTCATTCGCGACCAGCTGTTCAAGCCGTTCACCAGTACTAAGGGGAATTCCGGAATGGGCATAGGGGCTTACGAAACCCGGGAGTTGATCCGCAACCTCGGGGGCGACGTCGAGGTCATCAGTCGTCCGGGCGAGGGCACGACCTTCCGCATGCGCATTCCGATTAGCGCGGAAGCCCGAAGTGGTGTAAAGTCTGTCGACAATATCAATAACGGACAGGTTCATGACTACCGATTCAAGGAAACTGCTGGTTGTTGAGGATGATCCGGGGCTGCAGACCCAGCTGAAGTGGTGTTTCGAGGGGTACGACGTCATTATCGCCGGCGATCGGGAGACCGCCCTTAACGAACTGGAGCGCAACCGGCCGCCGGTGGTGACCCTGGATCTCGGACTGCCACCCGATGCCGACGGCACCAGCGAAGGCTTCCAGACCCTTGAGGACATTCTCGGTCGGGCGCCCGCCACCAAGGTCATCGTCGTGACCGGCAACAACGACCGCGCCCACGCGCTTCAGGCCGTCGGCATGGGCGCCTACGATTTCTTCTACAAGCCCATCGACGCCGAGCTGCTCGGCTTCATCGTCAACCGCGCCTACCGGTTGCGCGAAATCGAGGAAGAAAATCAGCGCCTGCATGTCAGCGGGGGGGATTCGCCGCTCGAAGGGGTCATTACCGGCAGCCCGCAGATGCACAAGGTCTGTCGCACGGTCGAGAAGGTCGCTCCCGCCGACGCCACCGTATTGATCCTGGGGGAATCGGGCACCGGCAAGGAGGTGCTCGCCCGCGCGACCCATTCGCTCAGCGGTCGTGCCGACAACAAGTTCGTCGCCATCAATTGCGCCGCGATTCCGGAAAACCTGCTGGAAAGCGAACTGTTCGGCTACGAAAAAGGCGCCTTCACCGGCGCGGCGAAACAGACGCCGGGTAAAATCGAACTCGCCAACGGCGGCACGCTGTTTCTCGACGAGGTGGGCGACATGCCGCTGCCGCTGCAAGCCAAGCTGCTGCGTTTCCTGCAGGAGCGTGTCATCGAGCGGGTCGGCGGTCGTCAGGAGATCCCCGTGGACACCCGCGTGATCTGCGCCACCCACAAGGACCTCCCGCAGCTGGCGCGCGAAAACGAATTCCGCGAGGATCTGTACTACCGCATCAGCGAAATCAGCATCCGCATTCCGCCGTTACGCGAGCGCGAGGGCGACATGTTGCTGCTGGCGCGGGTTTTCCTGGAGAAATTCAGCAAGCAGATGGGCAAGACCCAGCATCGCTTCAGCAAGGACGCGCTTTCGGCCATCGAGGCCTATCCCTGGCCGGGCAACGTGCGCGAGCTGGAAAACCGGGTCAAGCGCGCGGTGATCATGGCCGAGCACAAGCAGATTTCGGTCTCCGACCTGGAGCTGGGCGGGGCGGGCGACGACGACGTGCGCACTTTCAATCTGCGCGAAATCCGCGAGCAGGCCGAGCGTCAGGCGATCGTGCGCGCGATGGGCCACGTAGGTGGAAGAATTTCTCAGGCCTCCGAATTGCTGGGGGTGAGTCGCCCCACCATGTACGACCTGATCAAGAAGTACAATCTGAAGTGAAAGCTTGAACGGCGGCTGGCATGGCGCCGCGCCTTGAACGCGCGCCGGCCGCCACCGTGGCTTGGCGTCGGGGCCACAGGTCGAATCGCTGTTTATAGTCCTTGCAGATGTTTGACGAATTGATCGGCGGGTACGAAGCCGACCAGGGATAGCTCTTTGCGCAGCTGGCCGTTGCCGTCGTAAAAGAGAATGCTAGGCGGCCCGATCAAGTTGAAACGTTTCAGCAGCGCCTTGTCGGCGGCGTCGTTTTTGGTCACATCCGCCTGCAGCAGCACGAATCCCGCCAGTGCCTGCTGGACCTCGGGTTTGGCGAAAGTGTATTTCTCCATCTCCTTGCAGCTCACGCACCAGTCGGCGTAGAAATCCACCATCACCGGTGTCCCCTGGGCCTTGGCGGCGGCAAGTTCGCGATCCAGATCCTCGACGGTCTTGATTTGTTTAAAGGGCAGGTGCGCCTGCTGTACCACCGCGCTCCCGCCCCCGGCAGCGCCGCGCATGGCCTGCAACGGTTGCAGCGGATCGTGAGCCCCACTGGCCGCGCCGATCAACAGCAGCACGCCATAGACCAGCGAGAGCACGCCGACGCCTTTCCACAGCCGCCGCCAGCCGCTGGCCTCCACCGGCAGCGGGTCCAGGGCGTGCAGATAAATCGACGACAGAATGAGCAGTATCGCCCATAGCAACATGGTGACCGCCGCCGGCAGAATACGCTCGAGCATCCAGATGGCCACGGCCAGCAACAAGACGCCGAAGACCGCCTTGATCGCGTCCATCCAGGGGCCGGCCTTGGGCAGCAGCTTGCCGGCACCGGTGCCGATGGCGATCAACGGCGCGCCCATGCCCAGGCTGAGCGCGAACAGGGCCAGCCCGCCCAGCACGGCATCGCCGGTCTGGCCGATATAGATCAGCGCGCCGGCCAGCGGCGCGGCCACGCAGGGCCCGACGATGAGCGCGGAGAGAAAGCCCATGACAGCGACGCCGCCCAGGCTTCCGCTGCGCTGACGGTTGCTGATTTCCGTCAATCGACCCTGAACGAACGCCGGCATCTGCAATTCGAAGAAACCGAACATCGACATGGCCAGGAGCACGAACACGGCGGCGAACACCGACAGAATCCAGGGGTTCTGAAACGCCGCCTGCAGATTTTCGCCGAACAGACCGGCGATCACGCCGGCCACCGTATAGGTGGCGGCCATGGCCAGCACGTAGACCAGCGACAACACGAACCCGCGGCGTGCCGTCATCTGTTCGCCCTGCCCGACGATGATGGAAGACAGGATGGGGATCATGGGGAAGACGCACGGGGTGAACGCCAGCAGCAGGCCAAAACCGAAAAACGCCAGCAGCATGAGCAGACGGTTGTCCTGGCCCAGTTGCCTGGCGATCGCGTCCTGTTCGCTCAGCGCCGGCGCCGCCGCGGCGCTCGCCTGCTCGCTGGCGGCCGGCGTTGCCGCGCCCTGCGCGCCGTTCGTCGTGCCGCTCGACAGACTCGCCGCGGAGGCGGCCGGCAAGAGTAGGTCGAAACTCTTGCTGACTGGCGGATAGCACACGCCACGTTCGGCGCAGCCCTGATATTTGACGGTCAACTTGACCGGACTGGGTTGTTCGCTTTGGCGTTGTAGCGGCAGGCGGGCGCTGACGCTGTTGTGATAGACCTGCACTTCGCCGAGGAACTCGTCGTTCTTGTGTTCGCCTTCGGGCAACTGCGCCGGCAACAAAGTGACATCCTTGGCGTCGGCGAGCGCGAACTCGAAGCGGGTGCGGTAGAGGTAATAGCCCTCGGCGATCTGCCAGTCGGCGCTCAGGGTCTGCGCATCGGCCACCGCGACGTTGACCCGGAAGGCCTCGTCGGCGGGCAGCAGTTCGTCCTCGCCGCCAAAGCCCAGGCGCGCGCCCAGGTCCTTGAGCGATTGCAGGCCGGCCTTATCCTCGGCGGCGCTGCCGCCGGCGGCGGCCAGTTGCAGCGAGGCCTCCTGGGTCTGCGGCGGGTAGCAGACGCCGGCGTCGGCGCAGCCCTGCGAGTTCGCTTTGAGGATGAAGTTTTCGGGCGCGCCGGCGCTACCGCTCAGCGGGATATCCACCACGACTTTGTGGCGGTAGGTCTCCATGCGGCCGAAAAACTCGTCGTTCTTGATTTTGCCGGCGGGCATCACCGGTGTGCCAAGCTCGATCCCTGCGGCATCCGTGGTGAACTTGATCTTGTCCTTGTAGAGATAATAGCCATCGGCCACCTCCCACACCGCCCGAATGTGGTCGCCCTCGACGCTCGCGCTGAAGCTGAAGGCCTGATCGGCCGGTAGCAGTTCATCGCCCCCGAACAGATCCGCCTGGGCCAGCGAGACCCAGCCCGCCAGCAGAATGAATAACCAGTGTTTCATGAGGCCTCGTCGTTATGTGTGTCTATCCAGTGGAGATATTCCGCCAAACCGCCACTGACTGGGACCATAATGATTTCCGGAAGTTCGTAAGGATGCTGTGACCGCAGCGCGGATTCCAGCCGCGGGTAGTCGCGGGCGCGGGCCTTGATCATCATCAGTACCTCGTTGGCGTGTTCCACCTTGCCCCGCCAACGGTAGTGCGAGATCACGCCCGGTATCAGAGAGACGCAGGCGGCCAGCCGATATTCCAGCAGCTGGCCGGCGATCCTCTCGCCGGTATCGCGGTCGGGAACGGTGCTGTAAACGATGATCGCGTCGCTGGTGTCGCCCATGGGCCAGGGACCATACCCGAGCGCCCGGCGCCCAACAAGCCGCTTTGCGGGGTTTTGTCGGTTGTGCCAGCCGTGCCCCCCGCGCTATGGTGGCTTTTATGAATCCGTTCGCCGTATTGTTCCTGCTGCTGCTGGTGGTGCCGCTGGTGGAGCTCTATTTTCTGATCCAGGTGGGACGGGTCATCGGCGCCATCCCGACCATCGCCCTGGTGGTCTTTACCGCCTTGCTGGGCGCCATGCTGCTGCGCCTGCAGGGCTGGGCGACGCTGCAGCGCACCCGCCTGACCCTGGCGCGGGGCGAGCTGCCGGCGCTGGAGGTGCTGGAGGGCGTCTTGCTGGTGCTGGCGGGTATCTGTCTGTTGTTGCCCGGCTTCGTCACCGATGTCGTTGGTTTCCTGCTGTTGGTTCCCACACTGCGCCAGGGGTTGGTGCGGGCGTTTCTGCGCCGCAATCCGCCGCCCGCCGCGCGGCCCCCCGGGCGCGAGGAGCCCCGCACCATCGAAGGCGAATATCGCCGCGAAGACGATTGACGGGCGATTCACCCGTCACGCTTGACTCCCGTCATTTCCCGGCTATTATTAGCACTCACTTGGTGTGAGTGCTAACAAGCGGCCCCTCACAAATACTAAAGCATTAATGCGAAAGGAGAAATTACTGATGAACCTTCGTCCTCTGCATGATCGAGTGATCATCAAGCGCATGGAAGAGGAGCGTACCTCTCCCGGCGGCATTGTCATCCCCGACAGCGCTGCCGAGAAACCCAGCAAGGGAGAAGTCATTGCTGCCGGCAAGGGCAAGCGCAACGATTCGGGCGATATCGTCGCCATGGATCTCAAGGTCGGCGACAAGGTCCTGTTTGGTAAATACTCTGGCACCGAGGTCAAAGTCGATGGCGAAGACCTCCTGGTAATGCGTGAAGAAGACATAATGGCTGTCATTGAAGCCTGAGCTTACGACACAGCCTGAAACTCGAGAGGATTTATAAATGACAGCAAAAGATGTGAAATTTGGTGATGACGCCCGCCAGCGTATGGTGCACGGCGTCAACGTGCTGGCCAACGCCGTCAAGGTGACCCTGGGACCGAAAGGTCGTAACGTGGTGCTCGACAAGTCGTTCGGCGCCCCCACCGTGACCAAGGACGGCGTGTCCGTGGCCAAGGAGATCGAACTGGAAGACAAGTTCGAGAACATGGGCGCGCAGATGGTCAAGGAAGTCGCTTCCCAGACCTCCGATGTCGCCGGCGACGGCACCACCACCGCCACCGTGCTGGCGCAGGCCATTGTCCGCGAGGGCATGAAGGCCGTGGCCGCCGGCATGAACCCCATGGATCTGAAGCGCGGTATCGACAAGGCCGTCATCGGCGCGGTCAGCCAGCTCAAGGAGATGTCCAAGCCTTGCGCCGACACCAAGGCGATCGCCCAGGTGGGCACCATTTCGGCCAACTCCGACGAGAACATCGGCAAGATCATCTCCGAGGCGATGGAAAAGGTCGGCAAGGAAGGCGTCATCACCGTCGAGGAAGGTTCCTCGCTGGAAAACGAGCTGGATGTGGTCGAGGGTATGCAGTTCGACCGCGGTTATCTTTCGCCCTATTTCGTCACCAACCAGCAGAACATGCAGGCCGAGCTGGAAGATCCCTTCGTGCTGCTGCACGACAAGAAGATCTCCAACATCCGCGAATTGCTGCCGGTGCTAGAGGGCGTGGCCAAGGCCGGCAAGCCGCTGCTGATCGTGGCCGAGGACGTCGAGGGCGAAGCCCTGGCGACCCTGGTGGTCAACAGCATCCGCGGCATCGTCAAGGTCTGCGCGGTCAAGGCGCCGGGCTTCGGTGACCGGCGCAAGGCCATGCTGCAGGACATCGCCGTGCTGACCGGCGGTCAGGTGATCTCCGAGGAAGTCGGCCTGTCGCTGGAAAAAGCCACCCTGGACGATCTGGGTTCGGCCAAGCGTATTCTGGTCTCCAAGGAAAACACCACCATCATCGACGGTGCCGGCAACCACAGCGAAATCGAGGCGCGGGTGGAACAGATCCGCACCCAGATCGACGACGCCACCTCCGACTACGACAAGGAGAAGCTGCAGGAGCGGGTGGCCAAGCTGGCCGGCGGCGTGGCGGTGATCAAGGTCGGCGCCGCCACCGAGATGGAAATGAAAGAGAAGAAGGCGCGCGTCGAGGACGCCCTGCACGCCACCCGTGCGGCGGTCGAGGAAGGCGTGGTGCCCGGCGGTGGCGTGGCCCTGCTGCGCGCCTGCACGGCGATCGCCGATCTCAAGGGCGACAACCACGACCAGGACATGGGCATCAACATCGCCCGTCGTGCCATGGAGGAGCCGCTGCGTCAGATCTGCGCCAACGCCGGTGACGAACCTTCGGTCATTCTGAACAAGGTGGGCGAAGGCAAGGGCGAATACGGTTACAACGCCGCCAGCGGCGAGTATGGCGACATGCTCGAGATGGGCATCCTGGACCCCACCAAGGTGACCCGCAGTGCCTTGCAAAACGCCGCGTCCGTGGCCGGCCTGATCATCACCACCGAGGCGATGGTCGCCGAACTGCCGAAGGACGAGCCGGCCATGCCGGCCGGCGGCGGCATGCCCGACATGGGCGGCATGATGTAACGCCGCCTGATCTCAGGCACGAAAAAGCCCGCCTTCATGGCGGGCTTTTTTTGTCCGCCCCGGGCGCCGGCGATGGATACGGGCCGGGCCTCGGCGCTTAGACGTTCAGATACACCCAGCCCTCGTTCATCCGCTCGAGGATATGCTCCAGCGCCGAAGGCGTGACTTCGACCCCCGGCAACAGCCGCACATCGGACTTGAGATCCTCCAGTTCGCGGATGTGGTCCATGGCATCCTTGCAGGCCAGGAACGTGAGATTGAAATAGCGCTCCTGCAGGGCTCGCACCCGGCTGGCGAAGGGCGAATAGCCGCTGCGCAGCAGTTTGATGGCGCTGGCGTTGGCGACGACCTCGATTTCCGCGCCATGGGAATCGCTGGCGTATTTGCGCAACAACTGCTCGGCGGTGTTCAGCGCCTTCTCGAAGCGCGCCGGGCTGGAGGTGTTGAGGTGCAGAATCACCCGCTTCAGTTCGTTGTGGGCCGTGGCATCGGCCAGGCTGGTGCTGTGGAACGCACGGTCGTCCTCACCCCAGACCATGGCGTGCATATCGGAGACCTTGGCGGCCATACCCTGCGGGTTATGGCTGACCCAGCCGATGAGCCCGCCGAACAACAGCAACAACGCCGCCGCCGCGGCCTGGCCCAGCGGGCTGACGCGCCGCGGCTTGCCCTTCTGGAAGCGCTCGCTGGCCGGCGGGTCGCTGTAGGCGTGGCGCACCAGCTCGCTCAATTGGCGTAGTTCGCAGGCCTGCTGGCGCAATTCCCCGTCCTGGCTCAAAGCCTCGAACACGGCCTCCTTCTCGGTGGCGTCGAGTTCGTCGTCGATGAAAGCGCTGATGCGCTCCTCGGAAAGCTTGTCACTACTCATTTCGCAGTCCTTAACCTATGTACGGATGAATCACCTGGTAGTTCCGCTGCGAGCAGGCGTTCCTTGAGGGCTTTGCGGGCGCGCGACAGGCGGCTCATGACCGTCCCGATCGGTACGTCCAGAATCTGTGCGACCTCGATGTACGAGCAACCCTCGAGATCCACCAGCGAGATGACCTGCCGCTGTCCCATGGGCAACAGCGCAATGGCGTCGCGCACCCGCTGTACGATCTGGTTGCGATCGTGTTTCAGGTCCGGGGTGTCCTGTTCGACGAGCACCACGTCGTCGACGTCCACGCAATCGCGACTGCGGCGGAAGTGATCGCGCCAGCAATTGCTCAGAATCCGATACAACCAGGCCTTGATCGTTTTCTGATCGCGCAGCTGACTGCTGTTCTTCAGCGCCTTGGCCAGAGCCTCCTGCACCAGATCGTCGGCCAGCGCCGGGTTGTGGCACCAGGAATAGGCGATGCGGTACAGGTTTTCCCGGTAGTCGGCCAGCGTGCGCTTGAACTGCTGGTGCTTACACAGATTCGCGATTACATTCATGCCATACCTGCTCTTTTGCTTATAATGATGACGGGACGAGGGCGGATATATTCCCCCCTAGTATACCTGTGCCAATTCCCGCCGCCAGCGCTTTGACACACCCTGGCTGCGATGGGCAGCGTTTCCGGGTAATCTTCGGACCATGGGCAGGCAGGCAAAAACATCCAGCCAAACAGAGCCATGGGAGCGGTTGCCGGCTGGCCTGCGGGCCGTGGGCGAATACCGTTGGAAGGAATATTTACAGGCAGCCCAGGAACTTGGCGAGCGCGTGCCGACGGATCCGGAATTCTGCGCGCGCGCGCTGCGGGTCTTTGCCAGCAGCGAGTTCGTCGCCGAGCTGTGCCGGCGTAACCCCCACTATCTGGCGGAGCTGCTCGCCAGCGGCGATCTGCTGCTCGATTCCTGGCCCGGAGCGCTGCGCACACGCGTCGCCGAGCCGCTCGCGGCCTGCGCCGATACCGCCGGGCTGCACCGTTGTCTGCGCCGGCTGCGGGCGCGGGAGATGCTGCGTATCGCCTGGCGCGACCTGGCCGGCTGGGCCCCGCTGGAGGAGACGCTGGGCGATCTGTCCGATCTGGCCGACGCCTGCATCCAGGGCGCCTTGCAGCGGCTGGCCGAATGGCAGGCCCAGATCGACGCCGTGCCGCTGCGGGCCGACCGGCGGCCGGCGCAGCTGGTGGTCATCGCCATGGGCAAGCTGGGGGCGCGCGAGCTGAACTTCTCCTCCGACGTCGATCTGATTTTCGCCTATCCCGACTGCCAGCCGGGAAAGCGCGGCGCGCTCAGCGGCGAGGAGTATTTCACCCGCCTCGGGCAGGCGCTGATCCAGGCGCTGTCGCATCAAGACCAGGACGGTTTCGTCTTTCGTGTCGATATGCGCCTGCGCCCTTACGGTAGCAGTGGGGCGCTGGTCTACAGCTTCGAGGCCCTGGAGGAGTACTACCAGTTCCAGGGCCGCGAATGGGAGCGTTACGCCATGATCAAGGCCCGCGCGGTCACCGGCGACGCCGCGACCCGCGACGAGCTGATGCAGCTGCTGCGCCCGTTCGTCTACCGGCGTTACCTGGACTTTCATGCGTTCGACGCACTGCGCGAGCTCAAGCGCCAGATCCGCAGCGACGTCGAGCGCCGCGGCCAGGAGGAGAACCTCAAACTCGGGCCCGGCGGGATCCGCGAAATCGAGTTCATCGCCCAGGCGTTCCAGCTGGTGCGCGGCGGCCGCGAGAAACGCCTGCGCCGCCGCGGGGTGATGGGGGTGCTCGAGACGTTGGCCACCTTGGGCTTGCTGCCACGCCCGGTGGTCGACGAGCTGCTGGCCGCCTACCGTTTCCTGCGGCGGGCGGAAAACCGGCTGCAGGCGATGAACGATCGGCAGGTCCATACCTTGCCCGACAGCCCTGGCGAGCAGGCCGCCCTGGCGCTGGCGATGGGGTATCCCGGCTGGACGGCTTTTCACGCCGCCCTCAACCGCCATCGCCGCCAGGTGGAAACCCACTTCCAGCAGGTCTTTGCCCTGGCCCCGGAGGGCAAGGCCGCCGCGGTCGATCCGCTGGTCGATCTGTGGGCGCAACGGCTGAGCGACGAGCAGGCCCGTCGGCTGCTCGAGAGCCGGGGTTTCGGCGACAGCGTCGAGGCCTTGCGTTGGCTGCAGCAGCTGCGCGAGGGCACCGTGCCACGCTATCTGGGGGAGCAGGGGCGCCTGCGTTTCGATGCCCTGGTGCCGATGTTGTTGGCGGCGGTCGGGCGTCAGCCCGCCGCCGCCGAAGTCCTCGGCCGCCTGGTCAAGGTGCTCGAGCGCATCGCCGGTCGCACCACCTACCTGGCCTTGCTGCAGGAAAACCCCCAGGCGCTGGCGCAGCTGGTGAAGTTGTGCGCCGCCAGCCCCTGGATCGCCGAACAGATCGCCCAGTTTCCGATGTTGCTGGACCAGCTGCTGGACCCGCGCGCGCTGTACGCGCCGTTGCAGCGCTCGCTGTTGGAGGCCGATCTGGAGCAGCGCCTTGCCGGTGTCGCCGCGGAGGACCTGGAAGGGCAGATGGATCGGCTGCGCCAGTTCCGCCACGCCATGGTGCTGCGGGTGGCCGCCGCGGACGTGGCCGGCGTGGCCGAGGTCACCCTCGTCAGCGACCAGCTCAGCGCGCTGGCCGAGGTGATTCTGAACCAGGTGCTGAGCATCGCCTGGAACGATATGGTGGCGCGTTACGGACGCCCGCAGTGTCGCGTCGGGCGCAAAAAGCGCCCGGTGGCCTTTACCATCGTCGGCTACGGCAAACTGGGCGGGCGGGAGCTGGGCTACGGCTCCGATCTCGACCTGGTGTTCCTACACGACAGCGAAGGCGCCGACGAAGTTACGTCCGGAAAGAAAACTGTAGATAATTCAGTATTTTTTGCCCGCCTGGGGCAGCGAATCATTCATTTGCTGGAGACTTTCACGGCCGCCGGCATTCTCTACGAGGTGGATATGCGGCTGCGCCCGTCAGGCAACGCGGGCATGCTGGTGAGCAGCTTCGAGGCGTTCGAGGACTACCAGCGTCACAGCGCCTGGGTGTGGGAACACCAGGCGCTGGTGCGCGCCCGGCCGGTCGCGGGGGACGTGGCGTTGGGAGCGAAGTTCACCGCCCTGCGCGCCGAGGTGCTGGCCGCCGACGCCCGGCTGGAGAACCTGCGCGACCAGGTGCGCGAGATGCGCGAACGCATGCGGCGTGAGTTGGGTAGCCGGGGCGAGGCCGGATTTCACCTCAAACAGGACCGCGGAGGTATCGTTGATATCGAATTTATGGTTCAATTTCTTACGTTGCGCTGGTGCGGCGAGCACCCGCAGCTGTTGCGCCATACCGCGACCATCCATTTGCTGAAAGCGTTGGCCAAACAAGGCCTGCTCAAGTCGGCTTACGCCCAGACCCTCATCGAGGCCTATCGCCAATACCGGGCGCTGGGTCACCGCCTGACGCTGGCCGAAGCCTCGACGGTGATCGATGAACAACAGTTGCGCGGCGAGCGGCGCCGGGTGAGCGCGATCTGGCAGCAGCTGATGGAAGTCTGAACACAGGATATTATTTCGTCATACCGTTAAGGAGTTTTTTTCATGTCGATGGCCGATCGTGACGGTGTCATCTGGTACGACGGGCAAATGGTGCCCTGGCGCGAAGCCACCACCCATGTATTGACCCACACCCTGCACTACGGCATGGGGGTCTTCGAAGGCGTGCGCGCCTACGACGCCGAGCAGGGCACGGCGATCTTCCGCCTTAAGGAGCATACCGAGCGGTTGTTCCGTTCCGCGCATATCCTGCAGATGGACATGCCCTACGACCGCGAGACGCTCAACCAGGCGCAGCTCGACGTGGTACGGGAAAATAAACTGGAATCGGCGTATATCCGGCCGATGTGCTTCTACGGTTCCGAAGGCATGGGCCTGCGCGCCGACAACCTCAAGACCCATGTCATCGTCGCCGCCTGGTCGTGGGGTGCCTATCTAGGCAAGGAGGCGCTGGAGCGGGGTATTCGCATCCGCACCTCCTCCTATACCCGGCATCATGTCAATATCACCATGTGCAAAGCCAAGGCCAACGGCAATTACATGAATTCCATGCTGGCGCTGCAGGAGGCGTTGAGCTGCGGTTATGACGAGGCCATGTTGCTGGACAACGAAGGCTACGTTGCCGAAGGCAGCGGCGAGAACATTTTCATCGTGCGCGATGGTGTGTTGTACACGCCCGAACTGACCTCGGCGCTGGAAGGCATCACCCGCGACACCCTCATGGCGCTGGCCGCCGGCGAAGGCCTGACGGTGCGCGAAAAACGCCTGACGCGCGATGAAGTCTACGTGGCCGACGAGGCCTTCTTCTGCGGTACCGCGGCGGAAGTCACGCCGATCCGCGAAGTCGACGACCGGGTGGTCGGCAACGGTGGGCGTGGCCCGATCACGGAAAAACTGCAGACCCTTTATTTCGATCAGGTGCACGGCCGGCGCGAGGATTATCCCGAGTGGTTGACCCTCGTGTAAGCAACCCGCCGTCGTCGTAGAACCAGGAGAACACACCGTGCCGAATCCCAAAACCGCCACCGCCGGCCAGGGGCAGTACATCCAGGCCAATGCGCAGAACCGTTATGAAATCACGCGTGCCGATCTGCCCCTGCATTGTCCGCTCGACAGCATGAGCTTGTGGAACTCCCACCCACGGGTGTACCTGCCGATCGAAGACACTGGCAAGGCCAAGTGTCCCTACTGTGGGGCGGACTACGTCCTGATCGACTGACGGCGTTTGCCCGGGTGGCGCGGACCCCTGTCGTCTGGCGTTTCAGTGACGCCAAGGCCGGCCACGACAGCCAGAGCCGGGGGCTGGTCGCGGCGCTGGCGCGCCAGGTGCCGTTGCAATGTCATGAGCTCAGGGCCGGCGCGCCGGGCCAGGCCGGCCGCTGGTGGTTGCGCGGGTGCTTCCCCGCCGGTGAGCACCTGCCCGCTCCGGATCTTCTGATCGGGGCCGGGCACGCGACCCACCTGCCGATGCTGGCTGCGCGCCGCGCCCGCGGGGGGCGCAGCGTCGTGCTGATGAAGCCGAGTCTGCCGCGGCGTTGTTTCGATCTGTGCGTGGTGCCCGCCCACGATGGGGTGCGCCCGGGCACCGGGGTGTGGGTCAGCGAAGGCGCGCTGAGCGCGATCCGACCGGGGCGGGATCGGGACGCCGACAGCGGGCTGATCGTCATCGGCGGACCTTCCCGGCACGTCCATTGGGACGACGCGGATATCCTGCGCCAGGTCGAGGCCCTGATGCGCCGCCGCCCGCGCCAGTGGTCGTTGACCACCTCGCGGCGCACCCCGGGGCCGTTGAGTGCCGAACTGTGCCGACGCTACCCGGACCAATGCCGGCCGTTCGCGGCCACCGGCGTAGACTGGTTGCCGGCGCAACTGGCGCGCGCGGCCGAGGTCTGGGTGAGCCAGGACAGCATATCGACGATCTACGAGGCGCTCACGGCGGGCGGGAGAGTCGGCCTGCTGCAGGTCCGGCTGCGCCGCCGGGCCCGTGTCGGCGCCGCCCTGGGGCGTCTGCAGGCCGCCGGCTGGGTCAGTCCGCCGGGGGCGGAACACCTGGCCGCGGGTCCGCCGCGTCCGCTGGACGAAGCCACGCGTTGCGCGCAATGGATAATAAAACAATGGCTGAACGAAAACTGACGGTGCTGCAATTGCTGCCGGCGCTGGAGAGCGGCGGGGTCGAGCGTGGCACCCTGGAGCTGGGCGCCGGTCTGGCCCGGGCCGGCCACCGTTCGCTGGTGATCTCCGCCGGCGGCCAGCTGGTCAGTCGGCTCACCGGTCAGGGCAGCGAGCACCTCCAGTGGCCGGTGGGGCACAAATCGTTGTGGACCCTGCGCCTGGTGCCGCGCCTGCGGCGCCTGCTGCAGGCCGAGCGGGTCGATATCCTGCACGCGCGTTCACGCCTGCCGGCGTGGATCGCCTGGCTGGCCTGGCGGGGCATGCCGCCGGGCGCGCGACCCCGATTCGTCACCACCGTGCATGGGCTCTATTCGGTCAACCGCTACAGTCGCATCATGTCCCGGGGCGAGGCGGTGGTGGCCGTATCGGCCGCCGCCAGGGATTACGTGCTCGGCAATTATCCGGCCGTCGAGGCCGCGCGCGCGCGGGTGATCGAACGCGGTATCGACCCGACGATATATCCCTACGGCTATCGGCCGGCGCAATCCTGGATGGCGCGCTGGTATCAGGAGCATCCCTACCTGTTGGAGCGCCAGGTGCTCACCTTGCCGGGTCGTATCACCCGTCTGAAAGGGCACCTGGATTTCCTGCAATTGCTGGCGCGCTTGCTGCGCGACGGGCAGCCGGTCTACGGCCTGATCGTCGGTGGCGAGGACCCGCGTCGCGCCGGCTACCTGCGCGAAGTGCGCACCGCGGTGCAGCGTCTGGGGTTGCAGGGGTCGGTGACCTTCACCGGCCAGCGCATGGACCTGCGCGACATTCTCGCCGTGTCCAACCTGGTGTATTCGCTCTCGCGTCATCCGGAGTCGTTCGGCCGTACGGTGCGCGAAGCGCTCAGTCTCGGCGTGCCGGTGATCGGCTACGATCACGGCGGCGTGGGCGAAACGCTGCAGGCGGCCTACCCGGCCGGACGCGTGCCGCCTGCCGATCTCGATGCCCTGGAGCGCGTCACCCGGGAGTTGATCGAGCATCGGGTGGAGGTCTCGCCGATCGCTTTTCCCAGCGTGCAGGAGATGGTCACTGCCACGCTCGAGCTTTATGCCGAACTGGTGGACGCATGAGCGCGCTGCTGTTCGGGGCGGCAGCGTGCGGCCTGGGCGGGCTGTCGCTGCGCTATCCCTGGTGGCGCCGGGCCGCGGCGGCCGACAAGCCGCGCATCCTCATGTATCACATGATCAGTGAGCCGCGCGCCGGCGCGCGCTTCAACGGTCTGCGGGTGAACCCGGCGATGTTTGCCCGCCAGTTGCGCTGGCTGAGCCAGCAGGGTTGGCGTAGTTTCACCGTCAGCGAACTCCTGGCGCAGGGCGAACGGCTTCCGCCGCGCGCCTACGCCATCACCTTCGATGACGGCTACGCCGACAATCTGTCTCAGGCATTGCCGGTGTTGCGCCAGTACGGTTGCAAGGCGACCCTGTATCTGGTGGTGGAGCGCTTCGGGCGCGATTGGTCGGTGCTGCGCAAAGCCCACCACAACGAGGGCGAGTTGCAGCGCGAAGCGAAACTGAGCGACACGCAGGTGGAGGCGCTGCTGGCCTCCGGTTGCATCGAGCTGGGTTCGCACAGTCTGACGCACGCGAATTTTCTCCAGCTCGACACCCTGGCGGCGCGGCACGAACTGATGGCCTCGAAACAGGCGCTGGAAGAACGCTTCGGGGTCCCGGTGCGCAGTTTCGCCTGGCCGTTCGGTTTGTATCGCGCCGAACAGGTCGCGCTGGCCGCCGAGGCCGGCTACCGCAGCGCGGTCACCACCCGCGAAGGCGTCGAGTCGCCCGGCAGCTGGCAGCCGCTGGAGTTGAAGCGGGTGAAAATCAGCGGCAAGGACGGCTGGCTGGATTTCCGTCTGCGCCTGCGCTGCGGTCGCCGCGGCTGGTCCTAGGCGCGAAGATGGCCGCGCCACTGCAAGTCTGGGTGTTGTCGGATCAACGAGCCGGCCACTACAACCAGTCGCGCGGTATCGTCGCGGCGCTGGAGCGGGTGCGCCCACTGGAGGTGCACTGGCTCGATCTCTCCCTCAGAGTGGGCCTGGCCCGTAGCCCCATGCGCTGGCTGCTCAATCGCGGGAAACCGCCGGCACCTGCCTGGCTGCGCGCTTTTTACCGGTTGCCGAAACTCCCGTCGCGGCCGTGCGAGCTGATCGTGTCGACCGGCGGCAAGACCTCCTTTGCCAACGCCTGGCTGGCGCGTCGATTCGGCGCGCGCAATGTGTTCGCCGGTTCCCTCAGGCGCCTGTCGCCCGAGTTGTTCGACGCCGTATTGACCTTGCCCGGTTTCGCCGCGCAGGCCGCCTCGCATTTGCGCGTGGAATTGCCTCCCTGTCCGCTGGATGCGTCGGTTCTGCGCCAGCCGGGCGCCGAGTTGCGAGCGTCGCTGGGTGACGAGCCGTATCCGTTATGGGCGCTCATGTTGGGCGGGGATGGGGCGGGATTCCGCTATCGCAAATCGGATTGGCGCGCGCTGTGCGACTTGTGCAACCGCGCGGCGGCCGTTTTCGGCATCCGCTGGTTGTTGCTCAGTTCCCGGCGTACCGGTCGCGACGCCGAAGCGGCGTTGCAGGCGGGGGTGAACGCCTCGCGCCTGGCCGTCGCCTGCTGGCATCACGCCGGCGACAGCTGCGAGGTCGCGCCCTTGCTGGGCGCGGCCGACAGGATTTTCGTCACCGAGGACAGCATGACCATGCTGACCGAGGCCATCCATGCGCAGAAACCCGTCGTCAGCCTGAGCCCCGCACGCGCCAGGCCCGATCTGCGTTACGCTGGGATGCTGGAGCGTTTTGCAGCCGCGGGCTGGATTCGACGCGAGCGCATCGCAAGCCTTGCCGCTGACGTGCGGGTGATGGCGGGGGGCGGCTGGCGGCCGCTGGCGTATTCGCCGCTCGACGGCCTGGCGAAACAGTTGCAGGAGCGTCTCGGGCTGTAACCGACCGGTGCCGGCAGGCGATTCACCCGTACGGCGAGGGTTCTCCCGCGGGACGGGTTTTAAAGCGACGGTGTACCCACAGATACTGCTCCGGCGCCTCCAGAACGACGCTTTCTATCAGGCGGTTGATGCGCGCGGCGTCGCTCTGGGGGTCGGGGCCGGGAAAATCCTCGAGCGCGGGGCACAGCACCAGGATATAGCCCTGGGTTCGCGGCAGCCGCAACGGGAAGAAAGGCACCACGGCCGCACCGCTGAGCCGCGCCAGACGCGAAGTGGTGGTCAGAGTCGCGGCCGACACCCCGAAAAAGGGTGCGAACACCGAATGATCGCCGCCGTGGTTCTGATCCGGTGCATACCATACCACTTGGTTCTCCCGCAGGCGGCCGAGCAGCGCCCGGGTATTCTCGCGCGCGATGGCCGATTGGAAACGCCGCTGCCGCGCGCGCTGCATCACGGCCTCGAACAAGGGGTTCTTGTGCCTGCGGTAGAGGACGTGGAAGGGCTGGGTGAGCGCCAGCAGGCGGCCGCCGAGCTCCAGGGTGGTGAAATGCGCGCTGAGCAGAATGACGCCGCGCCCGCGTTGGCGGGCCGCTTGCAGGTGGCGCTCGCCGACGAGCTGATAGCGCGCGCGCAGGGTCGCGTCCCGCCCCCACCAGCACAGTGCCGTCTCCACCACCCCCTGACCGAGCGCACAAAAGTGCTGGGCGAGTAGACGCTGCCGCTGCGCCGCGTCCAGCTCGGGGAAGCACAGCCGCAGATTCGTCTGCGCGATCTCCCGTCGGCGTCGCGCCAAGCGTCGCGTCAGGCCGCCGATGACGCGCCCGATGCGCATCTGTAGGCCGAAGGGCAGGCGGGTGAGCAGCCACAGCAGGCCGAACAGCGCCCACAACGGCCAGAACCGGGGCTGCCGGTAGCTCGACCACCAGGAGGAAGATTCGGCGCGCACGCGGGCGATTGTAGCAAAAGGACCGGATGATATGATCGGCCACCATGTATCTGGCCTATTCCCTGCTGCTGTACCTGCTGCTCCCGGCCGTGCTGTTGCGGCTGTGGTACAAGGGGCGCAAGCTGCCGGCCTATCGGCGCCACTGGAGCGAGCGCTTCGGTTATACCACCCAGGCCTGTCCCGGTGTCATCTGGCTACACGCGGTGTCGGTCGGGGAAGTGCGCGCGGCCGCTACGCTGCTGGCGGCGCTACGCGTGCGCGATCCGCGGCGTGAGGTGCTGGTCACCGTGACCACCCCCAGCGGACGGGACATGGTCGTCAGCCTGCTTGGCGAGCGGGTGCATTGTCGTTATCTGCCCTACGATCTGCCCGCCGCGGGGCGGCGCTTCCTGGACGCCTGGCGACCCAGCGTGGCGATCTTTCTCGAGCGGGAGCTGTGGCCGAATCTGTACGCGTCGCTGGCCGCGCGCGCCATCCCGCTGTATCTGGTCAACGCCCGCTTGAATGTGCGGTCATTGGCCTGGTATCGGCGTTTTCCGGCGCTCATGCGCCCCACCCTGAACGCGGTCCGGCGCGTCGCGGCGCAGAGCGAGGGCGACCGGCAGCGGCTCGTATCGCTGGGCATGGCGGCCGAGAGGATCAGCGTCAGCGGCAATCTGAAGTTCGCCGCCCGCCTGCCGCAGGACTTTTCGCGCCAGGTGGCGCGCTTGAAGGCGCGGTTGCAGACGGCTTCTCCGCTGTGGATCGCCGCCAGTACCCATCCCGGCGAGGAAACCCTCCTGTTGCAGGCCCACACCCTGCTGCGGCGACAGTTTCCGCAGGCGCGCCTGCTGCTGGCGCCACGTCATCCGGAACGCGCCGCCGGCCTGCTGGCACAGTGCCGCGCCCTGGCCCCGAGCTGCGAGCTTTCCAGTGCCGCCGCCGCGTCCACCGCCAGCGTGGTGCTGGTGGACGAGTTGGGGTTGTTGCTCGCCGGTTACGCGCTGGCGGACGTGGCGTTCGTCGGCGGTACTCTGGTGGCCGCCGGCGGCCACAATCCCTTGGAGGCGCTGATGGGCGAGACGCCGGTCGTGGTGGGGCCGTGCCACGGCAATTTCGCCGAACTCTATCGCCAATTGCAGTCGCTGGGGAGCGTGCAAACAGCCGTGGACGCCACCGAGGTGGCGCTGCAGGTGGGGGTCTGGTTGGCCGACCCGAAAGCGCGTGCGCGTGCCGTGGAGGCCGCACAGGTATGGGTGGAGGAAAACCGGCAGGTGCTGCAGCGGGTGCTGCAGGTGATCGGTGCGCCTCCCGATTACCGCTAGCGCGGGCGAGCGCTCAGCCGGCCTGGCGCCGGCGTGCCATCGCCCGGCCCATGTCCTGCAACTGGCTCTGGCTCACGATGTGTCGCGCCAGGCTCAGCAGCTCGCTGTTCTCCAGCTGGACGTGTTCCCGGCAGGCGTTACAGAATGCGGCCGCGCGGGAGGCGAAATCCGGGTTTTCACTCAAACCGGCGGGCGCCTTCAGCAGTGGCAGCAGTTGTGCCCACAAGGCGTCGAGCCGGCGGTGATCCTGCTTCAGACGGTGCACCAGGTCGGCCAGTTTCAGCGACTGGCGGTTGAGCAACGGAAACAGGTCCTGCTCTTCGTCCTGATGGTGCTGGAGCGCGCTGGTCGAGAAATAGGTCACGATGCGGCGCACGGCGTTGCGTGCCTCGTCATCCAGGCCGTTCGCCGCCAGGTGGTCGGGAAGTTTTTCCAGTATGTCGCACTGGGCCAGCATGCGCTGGTGACAGGCCTCGAGCACTGCCAGCGGGTCGTCGAAATCCGGCAGCTGTGGAATCAGGCTCTCGCTCATGCGCTGCTCATTGGGCGCCCGGGTCGGCGGGTATCAGGGCGGCGTTCACCGCCTCGATGTCGCTCTCGTCGAGGATGCCGGCGGCGCGTTTCAGCCGCAACTGATCGACCACATACTGGTAGCGTGCGCGCGCATAGTTGAGTCGGGCCAGGTAGGACTCGCGCTGTGAGTTGAGCAGATCGACAATGGTGCGGGTGCCCACCTCGAAGCCGGCCTCCTCGGCCTGTACCGCGACTTCGGTCGATTCCAGCGAGCGCTGCAGCGCCTTGACCTGGGCGATATCGGTCTTGATGCCGCGGAAGGCGTTGCGGGTTTCCAGCTCGGCGGCGCGTATGGCCTGGCTGAGCTGCTCGGTGGATTCCTGAAAGCGGCTGCGCGCCTCGCGGGTCTGGGAGGTGACCAGTCCGCCGCTGTAGAGGGGAACGTTCAGTTCGATCCCGAACTGGGTGTCGTGGCGCGTGATCGGAATGATGCCGCCGAAGTTGACGTCCGAGTAACCGGTGCTGGCATCGAAGTCGAGGGTCGGCAGATGGCCGGCGCGCCGGCGTTGGATTTCCTGCTGCGCGGCTTCGGCATTCGCCTGGGCGGCGAGGATGTTGAGATTGTGTTGTTTGGCCCGCTCGATCCAGTCGTTGGCGACGTCCGGTTGGGGTCCGGTGAGTTTCAGCTCGGGGTCGAGCTCGTCGACATCGTCGTAATAGACCCCCACGGTTTCATGCAAGGCGTCTTTTGCCGCGGCCAGATCGCTGACGGCCTGGATTTCCTGGCTGACGGCCAGGTCGTAACGTGCCTGCGCGGCCTTGACGTCGGTGATGGCGATCAGGCCGACGTCGAAGCGTTGCTTGGCCTGATCCAGCTGGCGGCTGATGGCGTTTTTCTCCGCCTGGGCGAACTGTACGTTGTCCTGGGCTTCCAGCACTTTGAAATAACGTTGCGCGACCAGCACCATCAGATCCTGGCTGGCGGCCAGATACTGCGCCTCGGTGGCGGCGATCCGGCTGTCGGCCTGCTTGAGCGATAACCAGCGGTCGTAATTGAACAGCGGTTGGGTCAGATTGATGCTGGCGGTCTTGTCGGTGCTGTAACGCGCGGGCTCCGAAGGGTCGATGTTCTTGAAGCGCTTGCGCGTGATCGCGGCTCCGGCACCCACACTGGGCAACAAACCGGCCTTGGCCTGCGGCCTGAGCTCGCGCACGGCCTCGAGGTTGGCCTGGGCCGCCGCGAGCTGCGGATTGGTTCGGGCGGCTTCACGGTAGATCTGCAGCAGATCCGCCGCCGTGGCGTTGCCAGCGGTCAGCAGCAGGCTGAATAAGATGGCTGAACGAATGCGCATGTCGGGCTACTACCGTCGGGTCGATTAATAGGTCGGCATCTGCCGGTCAACATCGTGCGCCCAGGCGGCGACGCCGCCGCTGAGGTTGATGATGTTCGTGAACCCCTGGTTTTCCAGGAAGCGACCGATCATGCGGCTGCGAACGCCGTGGTGGCAGATCACCACGATTTCGCGCTCTGGATCGAGTTCGTCCAGGCGGGACGGAACCGATCGCATCGGCACCAGGGTCGAGCCGTCGATGCGTGCCTTGTCGTACTCCCAGGGTTCGCGCACGTCGAGCAGCAGCGGCGGTCGCGGCGCCGACTGCAGATAATGATGCAACTCGGTGGCGGAAAATTCGCGCATGCGCTAAAACCTGAAGGCGGTGGGGCGCGGCGCGTTCAGCAGCGCCGGGATCGCGGTCTCGAACAGGCTTTCGCTGGTCCATTCCTGCTCGCCGGCGCGGGTGATCAACAGGGCCTGCATGATCGGCGGTTGCCCTACGATCACGAACAGCCGGCCGCCCGGTTTCAACAGTGTGTGAAAGCCCCGGTGCAGCATGGGCAACGATCCGGTGACGGCGATGACGTCATAGCGCACGTCGCTTTCCCAGCCGGCCGCGGCGTCACCGCGCTCCAGGGTGACGTTGGTGATATTGTGCTGCGCCAGGCGGGCGCGGGCGCTGTCGATGAAATCGGCGAACAGATCGACGCTGTAAACATGGCCGCCCAGGCGCGCCAGGCAGGCGCTCAGGTAACCGCTGCCGGTGCCGATTTCCAGAATCTCGTCGTCGGGCCGGATGGACAGGCTCTGCAGCAGCCGGCCTTCGAGTTTGGGCGGCATCATGCACTGCTCGTTGGCCAGCGGAATGCAGATATCGCTGAAGGCCAGTTCGCGCAGAGCCGGTGGCACGAAGTCTTCGCGCGGCGTGGCCGAGAGGACCCCCAGCACCAGATCGTCGAGCACATCCCAGGGCCGGATCTGCTGCTCGATCATGTTGAAGCGGGCCTGTTCGAGATTCATGGGGTTCATTGGGGAAATTCCGCTGTCGACCTGGTGGGGAAAGGGTACGGGCTTTGGCAAAATCAGGCAAGATCAGGGCGCTTGCATTCTATCAATCGTTTCGATACCGTTATTACCCGCAGCTAGGGGTGCACCGCACAGGCGGCGCTGAGACACACCCTTCGAACCTGATCCGGTTAATACCAGCGCAGGGAAGCTGACAACTGCATCAGTCTTTCCCCCCGCTATCCGACCCCAGAGGGAGGGAAAGGACCATGAGCGCTATCCCCGAAGATTTTATTCGCAAGACCAGCAAACTGTCGGCAGAGGTCACCCGTGCGTTCCCCGGTTCGACCAAAATTTACGTGCAGGGTTCGCGCGCCGATCTGCGTGTCGGCATGCGCGAAATCCGCCAGGCGGACACGGCCGCCAGTTTCGGGTCCGAGACCAACCCCCCGATCACCGTGTATGACACCTCCGGCCCCTACACCGACCCCGAGGCCCGGATCGACCTGCTCAAGGGGCTGGCCGAGGTGCGCGCTGCCTGGATCGAGGAGCGTGGCGATACCGAACTGCTGGACGCTCCCAGCTCGGAGTTCGGGCGCCTGCGCGCAAACGACCCCCAACTGGCGGCATTGTGCTTCGAACAGGTGCGCCAACCGCGCCGCGCCAGGTCCGGCGCCAATGTGACGCAGATGCACTACGCCCGCCGGGGCATTGTCACGCCGGAAATGGAATACGTCGCCATTCGCGAAAACATGCGGCTGGAGTCGCTCAAAGGCAGCGGCCTGCTGCGCCAGCACCGCGGGCAGCATTTCGGTGCCGCCATTCCCGAGCGCGTGACGCCGGAGTTCGTGCGCGACGAACTGGCGCGCGGGCGCGCCATCATTCCGGCCAATATCAATCATCCGGAGTTGGAACCGATGATCATCGGCCGCAACTTCCTGGTGAAGGTGAACACCAATATCGGCAATTCGGCGGTCACCTCGTCGATCGCCGAAGAGGTGGAGAAAATGGTCTGGTCGACCCGCTGGGGCGGCGACACGGTGATGGATCTGTCCACCGGCAAGAACATCCACGAGACCCGCGAATGGATTCTGCGCAATTCACCGGTTCCGGTCGGCACCGTGCCGATCTACCAGGCGCTGGAGAAGGTCGACGGCAAGGCCGAGGAACTGACCTGGGAGCTGTTCCGCGATACGCTCGTCGAGCAGGCCGAACAGGGCGTGGACTATTTCACCATCCACGCTGGCGTGCGCCTGCAGTATGTGCCGCTGACCGCCGAGCGGGTCACCGGTATCGTTTCGCGCGGCGGTTCGATCATGGCCAAGTGGTGTCTGGCACATCACCAGGAGAACTTCCTTTACACCCATTTCGCCGACATCTGCGAAATCATGAAAGCTTATGACGTTTCCTTTTCGCTCGGCGATGGCCTGCGCCCCGGCTCGCTTGCCGACGCCAATGACGCCGCCCAGTTCGGTGAGCTGGAAACCCTGGGCGAGTTGACTCGGATCGCCTGGGAGCACGATGTGCAGACCATGATCGAGGGTCCGGGGCACGTGCCGATGCAGTTGATCAAGGAAAACATGGACAAGGAACTGCGCGACTGCTACGAGGCCCCCTTCTATACCCTGGGGCCCTTGACCACGGATATCGCGCCGGCCTACGACCACATCACCTCGGCGATCGGCGCGGCCCAGATCGGCTGGTACGGTACCGCCATGCTCTGTTACGTGACCCCCAAGGAACACCTCGGCCTGCCCAACAAGCAGGACGTGCGCGAAGGCATTATCGCCTATAAGATCGCCGCCCACGCCGCGGATCTGGCCAAGGGACACCCCGGCGCGCAGGTGCGCGACAATGCCATGTCGAAGGCGCGCTTCGAGTTCCGCTGGGAGGATCAGTTCAACCTCGGTCTGGACCCGGAACGCGCGCGCGAATATCACGACGAGACCCTGCCCAAGGATTCGGCCAAGGTGGCGCACTTCTGCTCCATGTGCGGGCCGCACTTCTGCTCCATGAAAATCACCCAGGATGTGCGCGACTACGCCCGTCAGCACGGCGTGTCGGAACAGGATGCGCTTTCGCAGGGTATGGTGGAAAAAGCCGTGGAATTCGTAAAAGGCGGCGGCGAAATCTATAAGAAAGCCTGAGGCCGGGGCGTCGGGCCGGGTGCCTCGGCGTGGCCCGGTGCCTGGCCTAAGGCGCGGCGCCGTCGCTGGTCGCGACCGCCGGGGCCAGCGAGACCGAGACCCGGTTGTTGGCTTGCGCGGCCTGATTCCACGCCAGGGCACTGGTGGCGGCCGATTTCTCCGGATAACCGAACAGTGGTGCCGTGCGCGCCAGGGTGGTGACCTCCAGCGTGATGCCGCCGCTGTTCAACAGCGGCGTGCTGGCGACGAAATTGGCGAAGCGCAGCGACTGCTGGGCTGCCGGTGTGTCCGCGGCCTGTACCGGATTGCCGATGAATTCGCACTGATTCACGGGCAGTTCCGGCGGCGGTAAACGGAAGCCCTTTTCCTGGTCGCCGAGCAAACAGAATTCGCCGGCGTGGGTTTCGACCACCAGTCTGCCGGTAAAACCACTGGCGGCCAGCCGTTGCAGCAGACTTTCGATGGCATCCACGCGTTGGTCGTCGAGAGCGATTTCATCGTAGTTGTATTCCAGCGACTGGTTCATTGCCCAGGCGGTGCTGTCCCAGCTTGCGCGCAGTTGGCCGAGACTTCGGTCCTGCTCCGTCTTCAGGTCGGCGATAGTGGCCGCCTGGGCGTCCGCCTGCCCATCCAGTACGTCGTTTTGCGCGCCAATGGCCGCGCTGTCCGTCGTCGTGCGCCCGCCTGACTGATACAGATTGGCCAGCAGCGAGATGCTTAGCGCAGCCGCCAGAACCGCCAGCGGCCAACGACCGGCGGTTTTGCCGCTACCGCCCTCGGCGCGCAGGCGCGACAGTGCGTCTTCCAACTCCTTGTGCAGCCTGGCGCCGCTTTGACGGGCCACCGTCTCCATGCTCAGCAGGATGTCCTTGCGCAGCTCCACCCGTTGTTCGTCCAGCATGCCGCGTAGTTGCTGGTCGAGTTGTGCCGACACCGTATCGGCGGCGGGAGCGGCCATGCCAGGCTCACTGTAGCGGGGCGGCGAAACGGGTGCGCGTCGGGGATGGATGTCCGCGGCGCGCTCCGAGGCGCCATCCTCGTCGAGTTGCTGCGGCTGTTCACGCCGTTCCTTGACAATGCCGATTTTGCACAGCGATTCGTAAAGCTGGGCCGGCGCCACTGTTTTCGGCAAAACACCGACCGCCCCCAGGGCGCGCGCCTGGCCGATATACAGATCGCCGCCCTTGGAGGTGTACATCATTACCGGGATGGTGGCGGTGCGGGGGTTGGCCTTGATCGCCTTGACGGCCTGAAATCCATCCATGCCGGGCATCATGTGGTCCATGAAAATGGCGTCAGGCCGATTGTGGGCGAGAAAATCCAGCGCCAGGCTGGCCGACTCCACCGTATCGACCCGCAAGTCGTGTTTTTCCAGCATGCGCCGCAACACCAGCCGGGCGGATTTGGAGTCGTCTACCACCAGTACGCGTTTGTGTTCTGACATCAGCCTTCCTGTTAGCGGCGCGGAGCGATGTAGGTTGTCTGAATGTACCCCAATCCATCACCGTCGTCAGCTCATCCGCGTGCCGGTCGGCAGCGGGCTGGCCGAGTTAGCGGCGCGGGCGAGCGATTTCTTGACGGCTCAGCCGCTGTAGGCCAGGAAGCGGCGCAAGGCGCGATGCAGATATTCGGTGTCGCGGGCGCCGGCGAGTTCGCGGATCGAGTGCATGGCAAATGTGGCCACGCCGATGTCGAGCGTGCGCACGCCGATATTGGCGGCGGTGATCGGCCCGATGGTGCTGCCGCAGGCCATGTCGCTGCGCACGACAAACGATTGCAGCGGAATGTCGGCCTGTTCGCACAGCAGACGGAACAGGCCGGCGGTTTCGCTGTTGCTGGCGTAACGCTGGTTGGCGTTGGATTTGATCACCGGGCCCTGATTGAGCAGCGGGCCGTGGCGGGCGTCGTGGCGCTCGGCGTAGTTGGGGTGAATGCCGTGGGCGTTGTCGACGGAGACCAGCCACGAGCGGTTGATACAGCGGGCCAGCGCCTGCGCGTCCGGGCACAGGCGTTCCAGTACCGATTTGAGAAACGGGCCGTCGGCGCCACAGGCGGAGGTGCTGCCGACCTCCTCGTGGTCGCTGCACACCAACAGCCGGCTGCTGCCGCCGGCGCTGTCGATCAGGGCCCGCGCGCCGATGAAACAGCTCAGCAGATTGTCCAGCCGCGCGGCGGCGATGAACTCCTGCTGCAGGCCGATCAGCGTGCCCGGCTGACAGTCGTACAAGGATAGCTCGTATTCGAGCACCGCCTCGATGCCGATTTCGGGGTGTTGTTCGCGCGCAAGCTCCAGCAGCAACTGCCGTAGCGTGACGGGTGCCGCGTTGCCCGGTTGCATCAACACCGGGGGAAGGTGCTGCTGGGCATTGATGCGGCGCGACTCGTTGGCCTCGCGATCCAGATGAATTGCGAGACTGGGGATCACCGCGACCGGTGACTGGAAATCGATCAGTGTGGTGCCGGGGCGGCCGTCGCTGTCGCGATAGCACACGCGCCCGGCCAGCGACAAGTCGCGGTCGAACCAGGGGTTGAGCAAGGCGCCGCCGTAGACCTCGACACCCAGCTGGTAATAGCCGTTGTTGACCATATCCGCCTGCGGTTTGACCCGCAGGAAGGGGCTGTCGGTATGCGCACCCAGCATGCGCACGCCCGCTTCGGCCGGCGCCTGCTCGCCGACGATGAAGGCGATCAGCGACGAGTCGTTGCGCGTCACCACATAGCGTCCACCGCTTTCCAGCCGCCAGTCGTGGCCTTCGTCGAGCGCGCTGAAACCGGCGCTTTCGAACAGCGCTTTCAATGTCGCGGTGGCATGAAACGGGGTCGGGGATGCCTGAATGAATTCGAGCAGGGAACGATTGAGCGAACGTTTCGTCATCGGGGGCAATTACCGGGAAGCCTGTTGTCTGCGTTGTTGCGCGCGCCGCAGGATAGCGCGTCGCTCGGTTTCGGTCGAGCCGCCCCAGGCGGTGATCTCGTTCAGGCTGCGAAAGCAACCCAGGCAGATATCGTGTTCGTCGAGACAGCA
>JASBSS010000003.1 GCA_030148805.1 Thiogranum sp.
AGCTCGATGGCGTTGAGCTTCTGGCGCACGGATTTCCTGCGCTGCTGCTGTCCGGGCATGATGAAGGTGCGGCCGATGTAGCGATTCTTGATGAAGCCTTCGCGGTATTTCACACCCAGATTGTTCGCCAGCTCCAGCGCCATGCCGCATTTGGGACAGGCGCCGGGCTGCGACTGCTGGACCTCGGGATGCATCGGGCAGGTGTAGAGCGCATTCGGGTCGCGCCGGTGCGATGAGCCGGCCTGGCCGCCGGTGTCTGACTCGGCATGCAAGTAGTGGTCTGGCGCAGATTTGAACTTGTGCAAGCAGCCTGTACTGCAGAATCGGTAGTCCTCGCCGGCATGGCGGTAATGGTGACTATTGTCGGCGCTGACGTGCATTCCGCACACCGGATCGACCATTGTTGCGGTGTGGCTGGACTCTTTCTCGTCTAACATCCCGGCACCTCGTCATCCAGAGAGAAGGACTCGATCAAATGGCATACCGTGTGACCATCCGGTACGCCGTCGGGTTTGTCCTCCCAGGAAGCCAATGCCCGCTCCATACGAGTCTGCAACAACATCAGCTCTTCCAACTGGCGCCGGTTCTCCGCGATCCGACGCTGCAGGATCTCGCGCACCCGTGGACAGGGAGACTGCCCTTTGTCCGCGTCGTGCATAATTGTCTTGATTTCATTGAGTGTGTAACCCAACCCCTTGGCTCTGCGGATAAATCGCAGCCAGTGGATCTCCCTGGGCTGATACATATGGTAGTTGTTGTCCGGATTGCGTGCCGGGCGCAACAGCCCCATGCGGGTATAGTAACGTACGGCGTGCGGCGTGGCGCCGCCACGATTGGCGAGTTCTGTGACTGTCAGCATACCGATCCCCCGGGGCAACCCCCGCCAGGCGGTGGGTTGCCCGCTTGCCTGTTGTTATTTCATCTGCTTGCGATGGTCGTGATTGCGCCGTACGCGCGCGGTATCCTCGGCGGCGGCCTGATTCTGCATCATCTGCTCCATCATCATCTGCATCATCTGCATCCGTTGTTCCATCATATCCTGACGCTGGTTCATCATCTCCATCGATCCGCCTTGCCCGGCTCCCTCCGGGGCCTTCTGCATCGAGCGCATCATCTCCTGCATGCTCTGCATGTGACGCTCGATCAGCGCTTCGCGCTTGTCCGGGTCCTGGGTGCGCTTGATTTCCATCATCTGCTGGCGCAGCTTCTGCATGTCCGCCTGCATCGACATCATCCCCATCGGGTGTCCGGAAGCGCTTTCACCCTCCGCCTGTGAGTCGGCGGGTTCGTGGCCACCCACTTGATGTGCCGGTCCGGTGGCAAACACCGGCCCGGAACTCAAGGCCAGCGCAAGCGCAGCAATTAAACGATTGGTTTTCATCTGCATTCTCCTAACTAATCCAATAACAACACAATGCCGGGGCGTTCCCGCCGCCATCTTCGGTGGCGTCCGCCCCGGCGGCATTGATGACCGGGGTCAAGCCTAAAACCTATACCCTGGACACAGGTCAAGCTTTTATCGTGACGCACCTCCAAACTGCTCGCGCAGATAGGTCAGCACCCGCTGGATATCCGCCGCGCCAAGGGCCGGATTGCCGCCTTTGGGCGGCATGGCCATGGGCGAACCGGGCGTCTTGAAGCCCTCGGTGATGTGGCGTAACAAAACCCCGTCGTCCTTCGCCAACGGCCCGTCCGTCGCGGTAAAATCGGGCGCTCCGGGCACGCTGCCGGTGCCGTTTTGTCCATGACAGGCCACGCAGGTTTGTTGATAGATGTCCGCGCCGGTCTGCGCGCTCTTGGCCGAGGCGCCCTGCACGGCACGGTCGGTGGAAACCTTCCTGGGTTCCGCAGCCCGATTGTTGGCGCTTTGCAGGAACGCAAGGATCTCCCGTTGCTGAGTCCCCGTCAGTCCGGCGCGTACCCGCATGTGAGTGACGATCGGCCGCCAGAGGTCGTCGCGGAATTCCATCGGGTCGCGCATTTCGTGACAGCGGGAACAGTTCTCGCTCCAGCTTTTGGCGCCGCGCGCCAGGATATCGCCGCTCGCCTCCGCGGCGCCGGCCGGCGCTGCGGCAAAACCGGCGGCGACGGTCAAACCCAGATAGACGGCGGGGATGAGATTGGAAATTTTCGGTGCAGTGATGCGGTTCATTTGCTGATCTCCCCTAGAAGCCGTAAGCGAACTGGACCTGGAAGCCGTCGTCATCGGCGGCCGATCCGTTTGCTCCGTCATTGAAGTTGTACGCCAGTTTGGCCATGGCGTTGGCCGCGAACAGGTAGTTGACACCCACGGCCCATTGTTTCTGGTCGCTGCTGTCGTGGGGTGAATCGTAGTCGCCGTAGCGCACCACGCCTTCCCAGCCGGTGGGCGCGAAACGATAGCTCGCCTGGGTATACCAGGCCTGCCACTTCGCCGAGTCGGGAGCGGCACTTGACGCCTCGGAGCCGACCTTTTGCTCGATGTACTCGCCACGCAGCCGCAGCGAACGCCATTGGTACGCCAGGTCGGCGCCGAACACGCGATAGCTGCGAGTGGCGTCCGGCTCGTCCTCTCCGGCCACTTTCCCCGTGGCACCCGACAGGCCGAGTTCGAGCCGCGGCAGGGGAAGAATACCGATTCGGCCCCCAAACACCGCCTCGTCATCGTCGTTCGACGTGCGTCCTTCGGCTTCGATCGCCTCGATCTCGTTGCCGACGATCTCGAGTATCGGTCCGTTGCCGGCATACAGGGCATAGTTGATAAAACGACTCTCGCCCCCCAAGGGAAAACCGCCGCGCGCCTGCAAACCGGTTTCGGAGACAGGCGCGGCCTGATCATGACCGAAACCCGGCGGCGCGGTGGGCAGTTTGTTGATCCAGGAGGGGTGGAAGTTCTGCCGGAATTGACCGATCGGACTGAGAAACCGACCGCCGAGCAGGGCGAGATTGTCGTTCACGAACAGATCGACGGTCAGGTACTCCAGATTATTGGTCGTCCCTCCAGTCTCGTCCACCTCGAGTTCCAGTTCAGCCTCGAGCATGATGAGATCGCGATACTGATAGTGAAAAATGGGATTGAAGCGCACCGCCGACAATGCCCCGTTCTGATTGTCGCCATCGGTATAAGAGAAATCGCCGTATCCGGCCAGATGTACCACGGAGTCGGCGTTTTTCCACTCCTCACTCTGCGCCGAAACCTGCTCTACGCGATTCCTGAGTTCGGCGACTTCCTTGTCGGTGGTATCCTTCTCCTGGGCGTCGAGTTGATCTTTGACTTCACGAAGTTGTTTCTGCAGGCTCTCGACCTGCGATTTGAGGGCGTCGTAAGTAGCGTCGGCCAAAACGTCCTGGGACATAGCTACTGCGGCGAGGGTCGCGGCGAACACCGCGGAGGGTTTTCTTGACGGTCGTTTCATCACGTTTCTCCCTGATGTATGAAAAGGCAGCGGAACATGCCCCTTATCGTTTCTTCACCCCCTTTTTATGCGCTTAAACGACACGCCGTTTTGATACGGATCAACTCAAGCCCACTACGAAAATTACTTCTTTGTAATGAAAAAAACGCCCATCGAGCGATGGGCGTTCAGCACCTATTCAGCGCCTAGGACAGCCTTCCCACGAGGCCGACGGCAACCTCATTTGACCACAATCTCCCCGTGCATTCCGGCCTCCATATGCCCGGGAACCAAACAGGCGAAGTCGAAAGTACCGGCTCGATCGAAGTCCCAGATCAACTCCCCGGTCTTGCCGGGCGCCAGTGAAATCATGTTCGGCTCGGCGTGCTGCATGCCAGGGTTTTTTCGCATCATCGCCGCGTGCTCTTTCAATTCATCCATCGTTCCGATGACCAATTCGTGCCGGATTTTCCCGGAATTGCGCACTACCAGCCGCACCGTCTCGTTCTTTTTGAACCGCAACTTGTCCGGGCTGAAGCGCATGTTGTCGCTCATGGTGACCTCGACGGTGCGCTCGACCTTGGCGGCATCGCCCTGTTTGCCCACCGAATCTTCGTCCCCGTGATGTTCCATCTGCTCCATGCCATGGCCACTGTGCTCTCCGCCGGCGAATGTCGCCCCGGGCAGTGCAACAGCGCCCAGGAGTAAAAAAGTGCTCATAGACTTCATAACGTGTTTCCTGTGTAGATGATGCCGTTAAAACCAGAGGCGCAGGCCGGCCACCAAGCGTGTGTCATAGGCACTCTCGCCGGCAGCCTTGACCAGGTCCTGCGTCTCCCCGAATTTCCCTGACCATTCGACGCCCACATAGGGGGCGAACTGACGCCTGATCTCGTAACGCAGCCGCAAACCGGCGACCACATCCGACAGACCGCTGCCCAGATCCCGTTGGTTGTCGCTTTTACTATAAACATTGGTCTCCACCCTTGGGGTCAGGATCAGCCTCTGGGTGAACAAAATTTCATATTCACTGTCCAGGCGCAGCGCGGCGCGCCCCTCCTCACCCACGTACCCGGTGAGTTCGAGGTCGAACCAATAGGGCGCCAGGCCCTGGACCCCGAAAGCCAGCCAGCTTCGGTTGGGTCCGTTGCCGTGATCGTAGCGAACACCCAACTGGGTATCCCAGTAAGTCGCCACCGCGTGACCCCATAACAATTCGCTGCGGGCCTCGGTCAATTCACCGCCGTCGACTTCGCCCTCGCCCTTGAACACGGCGCGGTCATAGGTACGGCCGTACCAGGCTTGCAGGTCGTAGGCGCTGGATTTGTTGTCTTCGCTGCGCACGCTTTCCAACTCGTCGATCAACAACGAACCGAAACTGTGCGAATCCATCATGGTCAACGGGTAGGGGCTGAAGTCCTGGCCGTCGCTGTAGTCCGGGTCGCGCGCATCGGGTGGCGCCGAACCACCCTGCATGGCGCCCATGTCCATCTTGTGGTCCCCACCGGACATGTCTCCAGATCCTGCCGGCGCGGAAGGTGAAGGTGGAATACTGCGCCCCAATTGCGGCTTGTCGCCCCACCAGAATGATGACTGTGCGCTGGCGCCGACGCTTAACCCCAGACCCAGCGCCAACAGCAACGCCACTGTGATCGGCTTCGCTAGCTGCTTGTTCATGCCACCACCGCTTCGCGAAACATGCCCGCTTCCATGTGATACAACAAGTGACAGTGCCAGGCCCAATGTCCGAGGGCGTCCGCGGTCAGCAGAAAGGTGACGCGCTGCGCCGGCTGCACGGTGACGGTGTGTTTGCGTACCTGGAAACCGCCGCTCGGAGTTTCCACCTCGCTCCACATGCCGTGCAGATGCATCGGGTGGGTCATCATGGTGTCGTTGACGAACACCACCCGCAGCCGTTCGCCGTAGCGGAAATGTACCGGTGTCGAGCGGCCGAACTCCAGACCGTCGAGCGACCAGGCGTAGCGTTCCATGTTGCCGGTCAGATGCAGCTCGATCTCGCGTTCGGCATCGCGCTGGTCGAGCGCGCCGCCGATGGTATGCAGGTCGGCATAGGTCAGCACCCGCCGCCCGTTGTCACGCAACCCGACGCCGGGGTCGTCGAGATTGGTCCGTGGCATGTCCACGCGCATGTCGACGCTCGGGCCGTACTCGGTACGCGCGTGATGCGCCTTGACCATGCCGCCACCGCCATTCATCGTCATGCCCGCGTGAGCCGAATGATTCATGCCCCCCATGCTCATCCCCGGCATCGCGTGGCCACCTGGCTGCATACCCTTCATCTCCATCTTCATACCGCCATGATCCATCTTGGCGTGATCCATCCCGTCCATGCCCGGCATGGCACCGCTCTGCCCCATGGCGCCCATCATGTCGGCCATGCTCAGCCACACCGGCATGTCCACCGCGGGAATCTCGGCCTGCATGCCGGCGCGCGGCGCCAACGTCCCACGGGCGAAACCAGTACGGTCCATCGACTGGGCGAAAATGGTATAGGCCCGGTCGTCCTTGGGCTCGACAATGACGTCGTAGGTCTCCGCCACACCGATACGCAGCTCGTCCACCGTCACCGGCTCGACCAATTGGCCGTCTGCCTCCACCACGGTCATCTGCAGGCCAGGTATACGCACGTCGAAAAAGGACATGGCGCCGGAATTGATGAAGCGCAGGCGCACCCGTTCGCCACGTTTGAACAGCCCGGTCCAATTGCCGGCAGGCGTGACGCCGTTCATCAAATAGGTGTAGGTATAGGCGGAAATATCCGCCAGGTCCGCCGGACTCATACGCATCTGGTTCCACATGCGCCGCGTGGCGAGCGCCTTGCGCAGCCCCATCTGCGAAACATCCTCGAAGAAATTGACTGCCGTGGGCTCGATGAAATTATAATAATCGCTCTGCTTCTTCAGATGCGCGAACGCCGCCACGGGGTTTTCGTCGGTCCAGTCGGAAAGCTGCACCACGTAGTCGCGATCGGCGCGCACTTTCTCACCTCCGGCCGGTTCGATGATGATCGAGCCGTACATGCCCGTCTGTTCCTGGAAGCCGGTGTGCGAGTGGTACCAGTAGGTGCCCGCCTGCTTGACTTTGAAGCGGTAGACGAATGTGCTGCCGGGGGCGATGCCGGGATAGCTGATGCCGGGTACCCCGTCCATTTCGAACGGCAGAAGGATGCCGTGCCAGTGGATCGAGGTCGAGCCCTTGAGACGATTGGTCACCCGCAAGGTGACCGTGTCGCCCTCGCGCCAGTGCAACACCGGGCCGGGGACGGAGCCGTTGATGGTGGTGGCCATGCGCGCTTTGCCGGTGTAGTTCACCGGTGTCTCGTCGATGACCAGATCGAACTCGGTGCCCCTGAGCACCGGCACGGAATTGCCCGCCGCGGCCAGGGCCGCCTGGGCGGCGGCCTGTGCCCGCGAGCCGCCCAACAGGGAGCCGAAGCCAAGGGCCACGCCGCCGGCGGCCAGTCCTTGCAAAAAACGTCGCCGCGGCATATCTGGCAAACAGAAAGGTAAAGGTGGGTTTCGTTTCATCCGACAACATCCTGAAAGTGGAGACCGCACAGGACCGATCCCGTCGGTCCCGCCCCTGCAACTACGGAAAAACTTTAGCAATGACACCCTGTCCCGGGCATGACTCAATCATTACAATTATGTAATGATTGAGTCATGTTGGCGAAAGGGCGCCCGAGGTAGCCTGACTGAATGAACGACCTATAACTTTTGAGGATGGACCATGAAAATCCTCATCGTGGAGGATGAAGCCAAGATCTGCGCCTATCTGCAGCAGGGCCTGAACGAAGCGGGCTTTGTCGTCGATACCTCGCGCAACGGTCTCGACGCGCATCATCTGGCCATGACCGAGCACTACGACCTGATCATCCTCGATGTCATGCTGCCGGACGTGGACGGGTGGACCATTCTCAAGGCGCTGCGCGAGGCCGGCCGGGACATCCCGGTGCTGTTTCTCACCGCCCGTGACAGTGTCGATGACCGGGTCAAAGGGCTGGAACTCGGTGCCGACGACTATCTGGTCAAACCCTTCGCCTTCGCCGAGCTGCTGGCCCGGGTGCGCACCCTGCTGCGCCGGGGCATCAACCGCAGCACGGAAACCCGTCTCAGTGCCGCCGACCTCGAACTGGACCTGTTGAGCCGGCGGGTGACGCGCGCCGGACAGCGGGTTGCCATCACCACCCGCGAGTTCGCCCTGCTGGAGCTGCTGCTGCGCCACCAGAACGAGGTCCTCCCGCGCTCTCTGATCGCCTCCCAGGTCTGGGACATGAACTTTGACAGCGACACCAATGTCATCGACGTGGCCATTCGGCGGCTGCGGGCGAAAATCGACGATGCCTTCGAGCCCAAGCTGATCCGCACCGTACGCGGCATGGGTTACATGCTGGACACCAGTGGCGGAAACTGAGGCGATCGGCTTGCGCCCGCTTTCACTGGCCCAACGGCTGACTTTATTGATCGCCGTGGCCGCGATGCTGATATTCGTGGTGTTCGGCTGGGTCATCGGCACCGCCATGGAGCAGCACTTCGAGGCCGGGGACATCGCCGAGCTCGAGGTCATTGGGGATGCGGTGGAGGACGGGCTCGCCGGCGTGCGTTCGGCGGCCGACTTCCAGCGCCTGGAGAAACGCTTCAAGGACATACTGGTCAGTCACCACCGCGCCGGGCTCCATATCAGCGACGCCCGGGGAGAGCCGGTCTACGCCAGTGACGGGCCGGATCTGGCGGCGCTGGCGCGCCGTCTTGGCCGGGCGCCCGACGGCTCGGTGCACCGCTGGAGCGATGCCGATCACAACTACCGCGCCCTCGTGCGTCGCGCCGCCATCCCCACCACGCTTGGGACCAGTCCCCTCACCCTGACCATCGCTTTGCAGACCGACTACCACATCCGTTTTCTCACGCATTTTCGCAAGACCCTGTGGCTGATGATCGTGGCCAGCATCGGCATCATGACCTTCATGGGCTGGATCGCCGTGCGCCAGGGGCACGCGCCGCTGCGGCGTATCGTGTCCCGAATTCGGCGGATCAGCGCCAGCGAACTCAATGTCCGCCTGGAGCCGGATACGGTTCCGGCGGAGCTGCGCGATCTGGCCGTCTCGTTCAACGAAATGCTCCAGCGCGTGGACGCGAGCTTCCATCGACTCACCGGTTTCAACGCCGACATCGCCCATGAACTGCGCACGCCGATCGCCAATCTGATGACACAGACCCAGGTGGCCATGTCGCGGGCGCGCACCGTCGAACAATATCGCGAGACGCTCTACTCCAACATGGAGGAATACGAACGCATGGCGCAAATGGTCAACGACATGTTGTTTCTGGCCCAGACCGAGAGCTCGCCGCAACAGCGCGACGACGCGCCGCTGGAACTTGGGCAGGAACTGAAAGCCCTATTCGACTACTACGAGGGCTGGGCGGAGGAGCGCGGCGTCAGGCTGCAACTGGAGGGCAGTGGCACGGTCAGGGGTGACCGGGCGATGCTGCAACGCGCCCTGGGCAACCTGCTATCCAACGCCATCCGCCATACGCCGTCTGGCGAAACCGTCCGGGTACGGCTCAGGCGCACATCCGAGGTCGAAATCGAGGTTGCGGTGGAAAACCCGGGAGATACCATCGGCGCCGAACATCTGCCAAAACTCTTCGATCGCTTCTACCGCGTCGACCGCTCGCGTCAGCGCGAAGGCAGCGGCGCCGGCCTCGGGCTGGCGATTGTCAAATCGATCGTGGAAGCCCATGGCGGCAGCATCAGCGTGCAATCCGCCGCCGGCCTCACGCGTTTCCAACTCCGGCTGCCCGCGGGTCCTGGCGATAGAACCGACTGAGCTGGTGATAGACGGCGGGGAAGCTTTGCCACAGGCGCTCCGGCGCGACAAAGAACGCCTCGCTCATCACCGCGAAGAACTCCGCCGGGCTCTCGGCGGCGTAGGCATCCAACGCGGTGGGCTGTCCGCCGTCGAGCTGATCGCACATCGTCTCGTAGGCCTGGGTAAAGGCCCGGGTCCAGTCTTGGCGCGACATGTCGGCATGCAGCGGCGGCATGCCATTTGCCGTCCCGTTGAGCATATCCAGCTTATGGGCGAATTCATGTAAGATCACGTTGCCGGTCTCCTCCTGCTCCAAGGTCTGCGGACAGACCTCGGCCCATGACAGAATCAGCGGTCCCCGCTCCCAGGACTCGCCTTCGAGCGCGCGTTCCGATTCGTGTACCACGCCGGCTTCGTCGTATTCCTCGTGCCGCACCACGAAGGTATCCGGATAGAGGATGATTTCATGCCAGCCGGCGTAATATTCCAGCCCGAGGTTGAGAATCAACAGGCAGGCCTGGGCCGCGACATACACGCGCATCTCGTCGTCGACCTGCAGGCCACCGGCACCCACGAAGGTCTTCTCGCGTAGCATCAGGCTGGCCAGTTCGTGCAGCCGGGCCTGGGCGTGTGGGTCCAGCGCGGCCAGCAAGGGCAGCCGCGCCACCGTTCGCCGCCAGAGCTCGTCGGCGATCAGCGGGCGTCGCGAAAAACGCGACCAACGGCGCCACAGCCGCGAAAGCACACGTCTACTCCGCTACCGCGTCGCCGGCGGCTTTCATGCGCTTGCGCATCAAGGCATAGTAGAGCACCGGAATCACCACCAGCGTCAGCACGGTGGACACCAACAACCCGAAGATCAGCGCGATCGCGAGTCCCCGGAAAATCGGGTCGTCGAGTATGAACAAGGCCCCCATGATGGCGGCCAGCCCCGTAAGAATGATCGGCTTGGCGCGGATCGCCCCGGCGCGTATGACCGCCTCCTCGAACGCCACTCCGCGCGCGACCTCCTCGTTGATGAAATCCACCAGCAGAATCGAGTTGCGCACGATGATACCCGCCAGCGCGATCATGCCGATCATCGACGTGGCGGTGAACTGCGCGCCCAACAGCGCGTGGCCGGGCATGACGCCGATAATGGTCAGGGGTATCGGCGCCATGATGATCAGCGGCACCAGGTACGAGCGGAACTGCGCCACTACCAGCAGATAGATCAGAATCAGCCCGACCGAATAGGCGATACCCATGTCGCGGAAGGTCTCGTAGGTGATCTGCCACTCTCCGTCCCACTTCAAACTGTAGCGATAGGGGTTTTCGGGAGGCTGAATGAAGTACTGCTCCAGCGGCTCGCCATAGGCGGTCAAATCATTTTTGATCGTGGTGTAGATCGATGCCATTCCATAGAGCGGACTGTCCAGCTCGCCGGCCATGTCACCGGTGACGAAGACCACCGGCAGCAGATCTTTATGATAGATCGAACGTTCGATGCTCGACTTGCGCACGCTGATCAGTTCCGACAAAGGCACGCGACGGCCGTCGTTCGCGGCCACTTTCAGTGCCAGTATCTGATCGAGACCGGCCTTGTCACGCACCGGCAGCTCCAGCCGTATGGGTACCGGATACTTGGCGTCGGGATCGTGCAGGTAGCTGACGTCCTCACCGCCCAGGAGGGTATTCACCGCGGCGACCACCGTCGCCTGACTGACGCCCAGACGCGCGCTGCGGGCACGGTCGATGCTGAGGGTCCAACGGGGCGCGGAATACTCCACGCTATCGTCGACGTCGACGATATCGGGTGTCTGCCGAAAGACGGTCTTGACCTGCTCGGCCACCTTGATCTGCCCGGCGTAATCCAGACCGTAGATCTCGGCCACCAGCGGCGAGAGCACCGGTGGCCCCGGCGGCACTTCCACCACCTTGACCACGCCGCCATAGCGCTGGCCAATGGCGTGCAAGGGCGCGCGTACCGCCAGCGCGATATCGTGGCTTTTGCGCTGACGGTGTTTCTTGTCGATCAGGTTCACCTGGATGTCGCCGACGTTGTCGCCGCGGCGCAGATAGTACTGGCGCACCAGCCCGTTGAAGTTGATCGGCGCGGCGGTGCCCGCGTAGATCTGATAGTCGCTCACTTCATCGACCCCGGCCAGATAAGCGGCCAGCTCCGTGAGCACCCGGTTGGTCTGCTCCAGTGGCGTGCCCTCGGGCATGTCCAGCACCACCTGGAATTCAGACTTGTTGTCGAACGGCAGCATTTTCAGCACCACCAGCTTGAAACCGGCGAGCGCCACCGACAACAGGATCAACAGCACGATTCCGGCCAGCATGAACAAGCGCGCCCGGCGCCCTTCGCCGCCGCGCAGGAACGGTCGCAGCATGCGCCGGAACCACGCCACGACCCGCGGATTCCCGCCTTCGGGGTCTTCGGCGGCCGCGCCCGAGCCATGATGGCGCAACAGCTTCAGCGACATCCAGGGGGTGACCACCAGGGCGACGGCCAGCGAAATCAACATGCCCATGCTCGCGTTGATCGGTATGGGACTCATATAGGGCCCCATCAGACCGGTGACGAAAGCCATCGGCAGCAACGCGGCGATCACGGTAAAGGTCGCCAGAATGGTCGGACCGCCTACCTCGTCGACCGCCCGGGGTATGGCCTGCACCAGATTCAGCTTGCCCAGCTGCATATGGCGATGGATGTTTTCCACCACCACCACGGCGTCGTCGACCAGAATGCCGATGGAGAAAATCAGGGCGAATAGCGATACCCGATTGAGGGTGAAGCCCCAGGCCCAGGAGGCGAACAAGGTGATCGCCAGGGTGATCACCACCGCCGCACCCACGATCACCGCCTCGCGCCAGCCGAGGCTGATGATGACCAACAGCACCACCGAGGCGGTGGCGAAAATCAGCTTCTTGATCAGCGTCTGGGCCTTCTGGTCGGCGGTCACACCGTAATTACGGGTGATTTCCGCGTGCACGCCATCGGGAATGAAGGTCCCCTCCAGGGCGTGCATGCGGGAGATGACCTGGTCGGCGATCTGCACGGCATTGGTTCCGGGTTGCTTGGCGATCGCCAGGGTCACCGCCGGCTGCAGTGCGGCGCTGGGCCCGCCGTCGCCGGCCGGACCCCTGCCGTACCATACGTACTGTTCCGGCTGATCGGAGCCGCGGCTGACCTCGGCCACGTCGCGCAGATAGACCGGGCCGCCGGCGTGCATGCCCACCACCAGGTCGGCCACTTCCTGCGCCGAATGGAACAGCTCGCCGACCTTGATCCGTATCACCCGGTTATCCGCCACCAGCGCCCCGGCCTCACCGGAACGGTTGGCGGCCTGTAACGCGGCGCGCAGATCGCCGAGCGATATCCCGAAGCCGGCCAGACGCTGGGGATCGAGCAGCACGTGCACCACCGGATCGGGACCGCCAATGGTATAGATGTCGCGCGTTCCCGCGACCCGCTTGAGCTCCACCTCCAGCGCGTGCGCCACGCTGCGCAACTGCGCCGCCCCGCTCTGCGGATCGTCGTTCCACAGGGTGACCGAGACGATCGGCACGTCGTCGATCCCTTTGGGCTTGACCAGCGGCTGCCCCACGCCGATACCGGCGGGCAACCAGTCCTGATTGGAATACAGGGCGTTGTAGAGCCGCACGATGGCATCGGTCCGGTGCTGCCCGACCTCGAACTCCACCGTCAGGGTGGCCAGGCCGGGGCGGGACTGGGAATAGATATGCTTGACGCCCTTGATTTCCGAGAGCACCTGTTCGCTCGAGGAGGTCACCAGCTGTTCGACCTGGCGCGCCGAGGCACCGGGAAAAGGAATGAACACGTTGGCGAAGGTGACGTCGATCTGCGGCTCTTCCTCGCGCGGTGTCACCGCGATGGCGAACAAACCGAGCAGCAATCCCAGCAACGCCAGCAGCGGTGTGATTTCGGTCTGCAGAAACTGACGGGCGACCCGCCCGGAGAACCCCAGGCGCTCAGTCATCGGTTGTGCCGACACGCTGCTGTTTCAACCGGATGCCGGCGGCCACCGGATCCAGCGCGACGCGCTCGCCCGGCTCCAGTCCCGCCAGGACCACGGTAAGTTCGCCCGGCACCTCACGTCCCAGGCGCAGTTGGCGCAAATGCAGCCGTTGCTCGGCGTCCACCACATAGACGCCGCTGACTTCGCTGCGATGCACAATCGCCCGCGTCGGTATCGCCAGCTCCTGTCTCTGACCGAGACTGAAGGCCACCTTGACCAGCATGCCGGGATACAGACCGTGTTGTCCCGGCGGCAGTTGCACCCGCACGGTAAAGGTATGACTGGCGGCATCGGCGTAAGGGAAAAAGGTCAGATTGTCGCTTTCCAGCCAGCCGCCCGCGGGCACGCTGACGCGGGCGTGGTTGGCCGCGCGTACCCGCGCGGCGAAGTGGCTCGGCACCTCGGTCTTGACGCGCAGGTTTTCCAGCGACAGGCCGGTGGCCAGGCGGGTCCCCACCTGCACCTGCTCACCCGGCTCGACGAAACGTTCGACCATTACGCCGGTGAAGGGTGCTCGCACGGTGGTGTATTCCCACTGCTCCCGCGCCTGCTCCAGCGCCGCCTGGGCGGCGCTGACCTGGGCGCGCGCCGACTTCATGTCCGCCTCGGCGCGGTCGAGCTGCGATTTGCTCACCACTTTTTTCTCGATCAGCTGCCGGATCCGCTCATAGTTGGCCTGGGCGTCGCTGGCCCGCGCCCGCGCCCGCGCCTCCTCCGCCTTGGCCTTGTCGAGTTCCGCCTTCTGACGCGCATCGTCGATACGCACGATGACTTCGCCCTTCGGCACCAGGTCGTTCACATCGAAGGGAAGCGCGACGATTTCGCCGGCGGTCTGGGCGGAAACCGTGGAGCGGGATACCGCCTCGACCACCCCGTCGAAGCGTTGCTCGTCGCTCAGCGCGTGCAACTCGGCGGTCACCGTTTTCAGCTCCGACGAGCCGAGCGGGGCGGCGGCGGGCATCCCCCCGGGCCAACCGGCCAGGGCTGCGATCAACGCCACACCGAAGGAAATTGCGGGGATCCTGCGCGACACTGGGCACCTCGTTCACAACTATGCGGGTTCAGTATTATTCGGTGATTGCCGGAAAATGGCAAACGACCCGTCGGCGCGCGCGGCGGCGTACAATCAGGCTCCGCTTTGGTTTAGACTAGCAAGCCATGTCGTACAGTCACCGGCGCTCGGCCGGCTTACCGGATGCGGGAACGCCCTTGTGAAAATCGTCGTGGCCCCGAATGCTTTCAAGGGCTCGCTCAGCGCGGCGCAGGCGGCCGAGGCCATCCAAACGGGCATCCGCCGCGTCCTGCCCGAGGCCCGGCTGGTGCTGGTGCCGGTGGCCGACGGCGGCGACGGTCTGGTGGAGGTTCTGGCCGCACCGCTGGGCGCCCAGCGCCATGTGCGCACCGTCTCGGGTCCACTCGGTGCCCGCGTGCGGGCGGCCTTTCTTTACTGCCCCGAGCGGCGACTGGCGGTCATCGAAATGGCCTCCGCGGCCGGGCTGGCGTTGCTCCCGACCGACGCCCTGGATCCGTTGCACAGCACCACCCGGGGCGTGGGTCAATTGCTGTACGCCGCCCTTGAACTGGGCGCGCGCCACGTCGTTCTCGGTATCGGCGGCAGTGCCACCACCGACGGCGCCACAGGCCTGGCCGCCAGCCTGGGCGTGCGCTTTCTCGACCGCGAAGGCCACCCGGTGACGGGCGACGGCGCCAACCTCGAACGCATCGAACACATCGACCTCAGTCGACTCGACCCGAGAATGAACGCGATCCGTCTCGAGGTGGCCTGTGACGTCGACAACCCCTTGCTCGGAGCGCGCGGCGCCGCCGCGGTGTACGCCCCGCAGAAAGGCGCCAACGCCACCCAGACCGATCGCCTGGAACAGGGCTTGGCCCACTTCGCCAAGGTCATCCAGCGCGAGCTGGCGGTCGACGTCCGTTCTCTGCCCGGCGGCGGCGCCGCCGGTGGCATGGGCGCCGGACTGAAAGCGTTGTTCCAGGCGCAACTCAGACCAGGCGCCCAACTGGTGCTGGAACTGCTCGGCGTGGAGGACGCCGTCGCCGGCGCCGATCTGGTGTTCACCGGCGAAGGCCGGCTCGATCGGCAGACGGCGTTTGGCAAGGCGCCCGGGGCAGTGGCGAGCCTGGCCCAAAAGCACGCCGTGCCTTGCATCGCCCTGGCCGGCGCCCTGGACGAGTCGGCCTACGAACTGAACGCCAACGGCTTCAGCGCACTGTTCAGTCTCAGCCCCGGCGCCCGCTCACTGACGCAGTTGATGGAGCACGCGGAGGTTCATCTGGCCCGCGCGGCGGAACAGGCGCTGCGTTGCCTGCTCGCGGGCAGGGAAAGCGCGCCCGAGCGCGCGCCACCGTCGGCGCCCGGAGCCGCGGCATGAACGCCGGCTTTCAGGTGCCGGGCTGCCCACTGATCGTCTACACGGATCTCGATGGCACCTTGCTGGATCACGATACCTACCGCTTCGATGCCGCGCTGCCCGCCTTGCGGCGGCTCCAGGCGCTGTCGATTCCGATTGTGCCGGTGACCAGCAAGACGCTGGCCGAACTCGACCCGTTGTTGAACCAGCTGCAGATCGCGGGGCCCTGCATCGCTGAAAACGGCGCGTTGATCGCCACGCCGCTGGACTACTTCAGCCACCCGACAGACGCCGAGGAGATCCGCGGTCGGTTCCAGGTGCGCTATCTCGCGCGCCGTTACGACGCGATCAAGACACTGCTCGCGTCGCTACGGGCCGGGTTCGGCTTTGTCTTTACCGGTTTCGCGGACATGGACGACGCCGAGGTGGCGCGGCTCACCGGACTGGACGTCGCGGCCGCCGCCCTGGCACGGCAACGTCTGGCCTCGGAGCCTTTGCTGTGGCGCGACAGCGCCGCGGCGCTGGCGGAATTCAACCGGCAATTGCAAGCTCACGGCTGCACCCTGGTCGCCGGCGGGCGCTTCCACCACGTGCTCGGCGACAGCGACAAAGCCGGCGCCATCGCCCGGCTCAACCGGGACTTCGTCGCCGCCGGTTTCAGCCGCTTCACTACCGTCGCCCTCGGCGACAGCCCCAACGACGCCAGCATGCTCCAGGCCAGCGACATCGCCGTGGTGGTGTCGGCCAAGGACGGCCCGCGGCTGTCACTCGCCGCGCACGCCAATGCCTTCACCACCCGGGCGCGCGGGCCGCAGGGGTGGAACGAATTCTTTCACCAACATCTGGACGATCTGCTGCTGCGGCTGAACGCAAAAAGGACCCACCATGGCTGATTTTTTCCAATACGGCGACATCACCACGCTGCACAAGTTGCGCCCACGCCCCATAGAGGCGCTGGAGGAGGAACTGCGCGAATTCGCCCGCATCCGGCCGATGGCGCTGATCCTGCCCAGCCTGTATTCCGAACTCGAGGGCGAGGCCCTACCCCGGATTGTCGAACACCTGCGCCATGCCGGCTATATCTCCGATATCATCGTCGGCCTGGACAAGGCCGACGCCGGGCAGTTTCGTCGGGCGCGCGAATTCTTCTCCGTGCTGCCGCAACGCACCCATATCCTCTGGCAGGACGGCGCGCGCCTGCGTGCGATCGACGAACAGCTGGCCGCGAAAGGCCTGTCGCCGCAGCACGAAGGCAAGGGGCGCAATGTCTGGTTCTGCTTCGGTTATGCGCTGGCGCTGGCGCACGTCGAGGCGGTGGCGCTGCACGATTGCGACATCACCACCTACGACCGCGGCTTTCCCGCGCGCCTGTTTTATCCGGTCGCCAACCCGACCTTCAGCTTCGAGTTCTGCAAGGGGTATTACGCCCGCATCCACGGCAACAAACTCAGCGGTCGGCTCACGCGCCTGTTCGTCACCCCCCTGCTCAGAGCATTGAAGAAGGTCGTCGGCAATCGGGATTATCTGGAGTTCATGGACAGTTTCCGCTATCCGTTGTCGGGCGAGTTTTCGCTGCGACGCGACTTCATCCAGACCATGCGCATCCCCGGAGACTGGGGACTGGAAGTCGGAGTGTTGTCCGAGGTCTATCGCAATCTTTCGCGCCACCAGGTCTGCCAGGTGGACATCGCCGATACCTATGACCACAAACACCAGGTGCTGTCGGCGGACGAGCAGGATACCGGCCTGGTGAAAATGAGCGAGGAGATCGCCCGCTCGCTGTTTCGCAAGCTGGCGACCGAGGGCATTCCGCTCACCCCGGAGTCCTTCCGCTCCATCAAGGCCAGTTACTTCCGGATCGCGCTGGAGTCCATCGAACAGTACTACTACGACGCCATGATCAATGGGCTGGACTTCGACCGCCACGCCGAGGAAGGCAGCGTCGATCTGTTCGCCCAGAGCATCATGACCGCCGGCGAGGCCTTTCTCGCCCACCCGATGGAAGCCCCCTTCATCCCCAACTGGAACCGCGTGCACAGCGCCATCGCGGATTTCGGCGAACAGATCCGCGCCGCCGTGGCGGCCGACTATCGCGACTGACCGGCAGCCGAGGCGGGCCCTGTTCTGCTGAACCAGCAGGCGGCGAAGGGTGGCAGCTGCAGGTGTTTTTCGGCGAACACCACGGGGGTGCCGAGCAGCTCCTCCCAGTGATCGATATCGGGCGGCAGGGGCTCGCGATCGAGCCGCACCGGCGCGGCGGTGCAATTGTACAGACACAGCATATCCTGTTTCGCGTCCAGGGAACGCCGCTGCAGGCCGAACAGACCATTGTCCAGTTCCAGCACCCACTGCGGCGCGTCGGGATGGAAGGCCGGTTGGCGGCGTCGCAACTGCAGCAAGCGGCGATAGGCGTGGAAGACCTCGCCGGTTTCGGTTTTACGATTGTGCATCAGCTTTTCCAGCTCGCCCCGGTCCCACTGGCGGCGGTTGACCGCGCGCGTCAGACCGGTGCGCTCCACGCCCAGCGTGTCGTTCGGCGTGGCCAGCAGACTGTGGATGTAAACCCCCGGGATGCCCTTGAAACTCAGCGGTATGATCTGCGAGAGCAGAAACGCCGCGATATGCAGCTCGTTGGGCTCGGCGTGCGGCCGGCGGAAGGCGTCGAAGTAGCTGATATTCAGTTCATAGGGAACGTCGCGTCCGTCGCTGCCGCGGCGGGTGGAGATGTAGCCGCCGCGCTCGCGCATCGCCTCGAGCATGTGCGCGATCTCCTTCTCGGGCACCAAGCCTTCGAGTGGGCGCAGGCCGACACCGTCGTGCGAGGCGGTGAAGTTGAAAAAGGTGCAGTTGGGCGGCAGTTGCAGGCTCTCCAACGACCGTGCCCAGGCCGTGAAATAACGGGTATCGCCCGAGTGGATGGCGTGCAACAACAGCGGCGGCAGACTGAACTGATAGACCAGGTGCGCCTCGTCCCCGGCGCCGAAATAGGTGATGTTCTCATTGTGCGGGACATTGGTCTCGGTGATCAGCAGGCCGCCCGGCTCGACCAGCTCCAGCAGATCGCGAAACAGCTTGACGACTTCATGAGTCTGCGGCAGGTGGATGCAGCGGGTGCCGATCTCCTTCCACAGATAAGCGACGGCGTCGAGGCGGATCATGCGCGCGCCACGACGGAAGTAGTACAGCAGTATATCGACGAACTCCAGCAGCACTTCCGGATTGGCATAGTTCATGTCGATCTGGTCGTTGGAAAACGTGGTCCAGACATGACGCAACCCGCGGTGGGTGCGCACGCCGCTGAGCAGCGGGCTGCTGCGCGGTCGCGTCACCAGCGAGAGGTTCTCCGCCGGATCGGTTTCGATGAAATAATCGCAGGCCGGTTCCTGCCCGGCGATGTAATCGACGAACCACAGGTTTTCGCGCGAGCAGTGGTTGAGCACCAGATCGAAGACCAGATCGAAGCTCTCCTCGAGCGCGGCGATATCCTCCCAGGTGCCCAGCTGGGGATTGACGGCGCGGTAATCGGTCACCGAAAACCCCCCATCCGAACTCCAGGGATAGAACGGCAGCAGATGCACCATGCTGAACGCATCGGCGAGGTGACGTCGGAGAAAACTGCACAGCGTCTGCAACGGCGGATACTGGGGCGACTGCACCGTGTCGCCATAGGTGATCAGCACCAGATCGCGGTGGCCCCAATGGGGGCCGACGACGGAGCGCCGACGCAGCTGGCGGTGGGTCTCCAGCATGCGGAAAATCCGCCGGGCGGTGGCGGCGCCGGTATCCGGGCCATAGAGCCCGGCCAGCCGATTCTCGATTCGCTGTCGGGCTTCGGCGACGCGTTCGGGTGAGCTGCGGGTAGGTTTGGGGGATGGATCAGGCATCAGTCGCGGAAAAAATGCACGGTTATGGCTATTCGGGCCCGGTGGCGGGCATTATACCGCCTGATGGCCGGTGTTTCGCGTCGATCGGGCCCTTTTGCGCCCGCAGCAGGATCGCGAGCAGGATACGTGCCATCCCGGGTAGGGACGATCCGCCCTGGACCTCAACGTCGATCATGATAGAATCACAAGGCTCCAGCGCGGTGAAATAATCCAGTATCCCAGTACGAGGTTCCACCCCACGGTGTTACGAATCAGCGTCATGAATACCAAAGGGGGTTGCGGCAAAACCACCGTAGCCACCAATCTGGCCAGCTACTGCGCCTGCCAGGGTTATGCCACTTCGTTGTTCGACTACGACCGCCAGGCTTCCAGCGTCCGCTGGTTGAAGCAGCGTAAAGCCGGGAGTCCGCCGGTGCACGGCGTGGCCGCCTTCGCGCCACCGCCGGAAGGCGTCACCCGCAGCTGGCACATGCGGGTGCCGGACAACACCCGCTACCTGATCACCGACACCCCGGCCGGCTACGGTCTGGTCGACATGGAGGACCGGGTGGCGGAAACCGACGTGATATTGATTCCGGTGCTGCCCTCTTTCATCGACATCCACTCCACGGCCGATTTCGTCCGCGACCTGTTGCTCATCGGCAAGGCCCGGGCACACAACACGCAGCTGGCGATCGTCACCAACCGCACCCGCATTCGCACCCGCGCGGTGGACAAGCTCGAGCGCTTCCTGCAGCAACTGGACATCCCCGTGATTGCGCGCATCCGCGACACCCAGCACTATGTCACCGCCGCCGAACGGGGGCTGGGCGTGCACGAGCTGGCCGAGCGTGACGCGCAAAAGGATACCGAATCCTGGGCGGCCCTGCTCGACTGGCTGGACAGCGGGGGCGAGGCCGTCGGCCACCCCCAGCGGCTATTGAAGAACGCCTCGCGCTGATCAGCACGCGAAGAGCCGCCACCTTCGCGGCTTTTCGCATTTGACCATCCTCAGTGCTTGCCCGGCGCCAGCGGCACACCACGCCGCTCCCAATGGATATAGGACTGCAAATCCACCATGTCCGCGGCATCCAGGGCCAGCGGGTCACTCTCCAGCGGGTTCATGATGCACCAGTTGATCATCTCGCCGAGCACCGCCACCTTGCCTAGCTGCTGCTGGAACTTCGGATAGGTCTCCGGATGGATGTTGGTCGCGTTGGGATGACACTGATCGCAGGAGACGGTGTTTTTCGACTTCAGACCGCCGTGGAACAGCTTCTCGCCCTTTTCCACCGAGGCCATATACTCCGCTTTCCAGCGTTCGAGATCGGCCTGGGTGAAGGGATCGGCGGAAGCGACACCCGCGAGCACCGCGGTCGAGGCGGCGAGCAGCAGACAGGTTGGTGTTTTGATCTTCATATACTCGGCTCCTCGCACAATCAATAGTGGGTCTGGGGTGGTATGCGGTCCGCGACGGGCTGGAACTTGGTGTCCGCCGGATGACCGGCTTTGCGGTCAAAGGCCACCACGCGGTTCTGATTGTCCGGCAGCAGATAGTGCACGTCGACGTTGCCGGTGTGCATGTTGATGAACTGCCAACCCGTGGCATCGCGTTCGAAAAACGGGTCCGCGCGGTTCATTTCCACGGTGAGTTTCGGCAGATAGCTGGCGGCCTGCTTGTAGCTGCTGGGATAGGGCCAGGGCCAGGCGGTGGCCATGGCGGAGTTGAAGCTGATATTGCCGATCTGGTTGTACTGGATCTGATGCACGTGACCGTACAGGACGCTGACCTTGCGAAACGGCTTGAGCAGCGCCTGCACCTGTTCGGCATCGTCGGTCCAGAAGTTCCAGCCTTTATAGATTTTCTGCAGCGGGGAATGCGACAGCACCACGACGGGCGTGTTCTTGTCGACCTTCTCCAGATCCTGCTTCAACCACTGGCGCTGCGCCTCGCCCACCATGAAGGGCGAACCCTGCGGGTTGTCCAGGCGCGCCATCTGCTGCATGCGCTCCATCGGTCCGCCCCATTTGTTGACCCAGTCGTCGTAGGTCAGGATGCTGTTGAGCACCACGAAATGCACCCCTTTGTGATCGAAGGAGTAATGATCCGGGCCCAGTTGCTTGCGCCAGTAGTCGCCCAGGTCGAGATAGTAATCGTGCTCGCCCATCACATAGTGCACGTCTCCGCGCAGGCCGGAGAGGATCTCCAGGCCGTGGTCGATCTCCTCCGGCTTGCCGAGTTGGGCGATATCGCCGCCGTAGAAGACGAAATCCGGTCGCGGATCCAGCAGGTTGGTCTCGGCGATGGCGCGGATCAGCCCCCGGTCCCAGTTGCGCACGAACTCCTTGCCCTTGATGTGCGTGATATGGGAATCTGAGAGATAGGCGAAAGTGAAGTTCTCCGGGTCGTTCTTGCCGAAGGCCACCTCCACCAGCGACAAAGGCAAGCTGCCGGCCGCCAGCAGCGCACTGCCGCGCTTGAGAAATTCCCGTCGGTTGATAGATTTGCTCATTGCTGATCCTCCGTTACTTGCCGGCCTGGGACGCGAACTGCGCGCTGGTGAGAGATTCTAGAAACGCCACCAGGTCCTGCTTCTCCTGGTCGGTGAGGTGCAGCGGGCGGATGCCGCCGCTTTGAAAGTCCGACAGGGGATCGGTCTCCTTCAGACGACCGCCATTGTTGTAGAAATCGACCACGTCGGCCAGGGTCTCCAGACTGCCGTCGTGCATGTACGGCTGGGTGATGGCGATGTTGCGCAACGTGGAGGTCTTGAACGCGCCGACTTCGGTGGGATTCTCGGTGACGGCGAAACGACCCAGCTCGGAAATATCGGCGTTGGTGAGCACGGACTTGTCGACATCCGCGCCCTGGCGCTTGGCGTGCACGAATTTCTCCGCGATCTCCAGCTCCTTGCCGCGGATTTTCTTGAAACCGACGCCGATGTTGTGAAACCGGTTGTCGGTGAACAAGGCCTGTGTCTCCTCTATCGTGTGACAGGCGACGCAACGCGCCTTGTTGCGAAACAGTTGCAGACCGCGCACCTGGGCGTCGCTCAGCGCGCTCTTGTCACCGCCGTATTGATAACGATCGAAAGGCGAGTCCCCGGCCACCACGGTGCGTTCGAAACTGGCGATGGCCTTGGCGACGTGATCCATGGTGATGGCCTGCGGCGCGACGTCGAAGACCTCGCGGAATGCCGAGGTGTAGTCCCCGTCCTCGCGGATCACCTTGAGGATCGGCTTGTGATCGTGCAATCCGCCTTCGACCGGGTTCACGAACGGCTGTTTGGACTGACCCTCCAGATCGGGTTCGCGTCCGTCCCAGAACAGGCTCGTCATATAAGCGGAATTGATCACCGTCGGCGCATTGCGGGTGCCCGTCAGGCCGTCAAAGCCCTTGGATACGGCCAGGTGATCGGTAAAGCCCTTGGCCTTGTCGTGGCAGGTCGCGCAGCTGACCTTGCCGTCGGCACTGAAACGCTGATCATGGAACAATTTGTCGCCCAGCTTGATCTTGGCCGGGGTCTGCGGATTATCGGCCGGGATCGGCACGGGCGGCAAGCCTAGCGGGGCCGCCGCCACACTGCCACCCACAGCCATCAGCACAGCCGCTGTCAGCCACTGTCCGGAAAATTTCATCGCAACCTCCTCCTTTGCTGAACGCACAGCTTGTCGGTCGAAAACATTCTGTTATGGGTAGAGTGTAGTCACGTCGGCCGGACCCAACCATTAAATTGTTGCAATAATTGCGATAGTATAAAGCTATCGAGAACGGGAGCACCCGAACATGACGCTGACAGAACTACGCTACATCATCGCCCTGGCGCGGGAAAAGCACTTTGGCCGCGCGGCCAGGGCCTGCTACGTCAGCCAACCGACGCTGAGCATCGCGATAAAAAAGCTCGAGGAAGAACTCGGCGTCCAATTGTTCGAACGCCGCGCCAGCGACGTCACGGTCACACCGATCGGCGAACGGGTGCTGGAACAGGCGCAGCACGCCCTGGAGGCGGCCGCCAACGTCAAGCAGGTCGCCCTCGAGGGCAAGGATCAGTTGAGCGGGCCATTGCGCATCGGCGCGATCCACACCGTCGGCCCCTACCTGTACCCCGAACTGATTCCGGTGATGCGCAAACTGGCGCCGAAAATGCCTCTGTTCGTCGAGGAGAACTATACCGCGGTACTGACGGAAAAGCTCAAGCGGGGCGATCTGGACGTGATCATCATCGCCCTGCCCTACCGCGAACAGGGCATCGTCACCCTGCCCTTATACAACGAGCCCTTCGTCCTGTTGCTGCCGGCCGCCCACCCCCTGACGCAGCGCAAAACCATCAAGGCCCAGCAACTGGAGAACGAAACCGTATTGCTATTGGGGGCCGGACACTGCTTCCGCGATCATGTCCTGGAAGCCTGTCCTGCCTGCATACCCAAGCCCGGGCGGGAGGGCGAACTCGAACACACCATCGAGGGCAGCTCGCTCGAGACCATTCGACACATGGTAGTCTCCGGTCTGGGCCTGACCGTCCTGCCCTGCACCGCCGCCGGCGCCGACCGCTACTCCCAACGGCTGCTGGAAATCCGCCGCTTCGGCAATCCGGTGCCCAGCCGGGTCGTCGCGCTGGCCTGGCGGGTGACCTTTCCGCGCACCCGGGCGATCGACACCCTCAGTAGCGCCATCGCCCAATGCGGCCTGAGCTGTGTCAAGCTGATCAAACCGGCGAAAGGCAAAAGCCACTGAGGCGCCAGGCGCAGGCCACCCGCGTCGGCTGGCACGCGGGCGGCCTGGAGCATCACGCGGCCTGCGTATCGCGGGCCTTCAGCCACGACTCCAGCGCTTCGGAATCGCCGATGTGTTGTCCGTCGACGAACACCTGCGGCAGCGTGTCCTTGCCGGAGGCGGCGCGCACACCGCGCAACGATACGGCATCGCCGAGCCGGATCTCCTCGAAATCCATGCCGCGATCGCGCAGCATGCGCTTGGCCCTGGCGCAGTAGTCGCAGCCCTCACGCGTGAACAACACGATGTCCAGCGGCTTGCGCGCCTGGGGGTTGAGGTAGGCCAGCATGGTGTCGGCGTCGGAAACCTCGTAGGGATCGCCGGGCACGTCGGGCTCGATGAACATCTTCTCGATCTTGCCGTCGCGCACCAACATCGAATAGCGCCAGGAACGCGCGCCGAAACCCAGGTCCTGCTTGTCGACCAGCATCCCCATTTCGCGGGTGAAATCGCCGTTGCCATCGGGAATGAAAGTGATGTTCCCGGCCTGTTGATCCTTCGCCCATTCGTTCATCACGAAGGCGTCGTTGACCGAGACACAGAGGATATCGTCGACCCCGTTTTCGCGCAGCGCGCCGGCCAACTCGTTGTAGCGCGGCACATGCGCCGACGAACAGGTCGGGGTGAACGCGCCGGGCAGCGAAAACACCACCACGGTTTTGCCGGCGAACAACTCGTCGCTGCTGACCTCCTGCCACTGACCGTCACGACGCAACTTGAAATTGACCTTTGGCACTTGCTTGCCTTCACGATTGTCCAACATCTTGATGACTCCTTGAGTTACTAGTATTGCGCTGATCCAGCCCCATGCGGATCAGACCATGGGGTAAAGCATAGCGATCCGCGGAAACGAATAGAAATCAATTATAAGTATGCTGACAATAGAATTTAACTATCGATGGCAAGCGCCGGCGTAGGCGCTGAGTCGGTTGCCGATGGCCTGACTGAGCTGGGCGAGCGCGGCGCTCAGCGAATCCACGTAGGCCGCATAGCCGCTCGCACCTGGAACCGGGCGCAGATCAAAGGTTTGGGTCAATGGGGCGCAGGCGCCGTCGACGGCGCGCAGACGCCAGTCGCCGGCAACCCGCGCCTGCTTGCCCGGCTGGCCGTCGAAGCGAAAGAAATTCACGCTGAGCTGCCACTGCGGCTCGTCTCCGCTCCAGGGCCAGGCGGTGACGGCGACCCCCGGCAGGCGCGCGGTCAGATTCTGGATCAGGACGCGCTGGATCGAATCGCCCAGATCCCCCGCCCAACGGTCGAATTCGGCCAACTCCACCCGGCTGTCGTCCGCCCGGGTGACGATCTGAGGGCGCGCGAACATATCCGGCAGGTTGATCGGTCCGACAGCGATCTCCGACACGCCGACGGTTGCCGGCGCCGTCGCCACTTGCGCGGTCTGCGCGCTGAGCGCGTAGAAGCGCGTCGGCGCTCCGCTCCCGCCAAGACTGCAAGCGGCGCTCACCAGGGTCAGGACGGCGGGCAGAAAGAGTCGGGCGGCAAGCATGGGAACACTCCTCACCGCGGACTCTTGCCGCGCAACAGGGCCTCGGGGTGACGCTCCAGATAATCCGCCATCACGCGCAAGGAGCGCGCCGCGGCGGCGACTTCCCGCAGCGTGTCCTGCATCTGGGCGTTGAGCACGCCGTCGGGCGAAGCGGTGGCGTCCAGCGAGCGCAGCGTCCCGGAGGCTTCCTTGAAAGTCGTGCGCATCTCCGCGAGCGTGGCGCGCATGTCGGCGGACAGGCCCGGCGCGTCCTTGGCCAGCACCGTCATCAGCGTGTTCGCCGTCACCATCAACTGGTTCAGATTGCCGACCGTCTGCTCGAAGTTCGCCTGCTCCAGGCGGTTGAGCAACTGTTGGATGCCGCCCAGTATCCCTTCGAACGAACCGGGCAAAGTCGGAATCTCCGGGTACACGCCGGTTTGGGCGACGGTCGCGGCCGGCGCGTCGGGAAAGAAATCCAGGTCCACGAACAATTTGCCCGTCACCAGATTGCCGGTCTGCAGGCGCGCGCGCAGGCCCTGTGTCTCCACCTGTTTGCGCACCCGGCTGACGGGGTCGCTGATCAGGCGGTCGAGTTCCGCGCCGGCCTGCGCCGAGCCGTCCAGAGTGGCATAGTTTTCCAACCGCTGTGGTTCCAGGTCCACCAGCACCACCGGCTCCAGGTGGTCGCCAGCGGCATCCGAGCCCAGTTCGATCGCGCGCACCGTGCCCAGGCGGATGCCGCGATACTCGACCGGCGCGCCCACCTCGAGTCCCCGCACGGTGCTGTTGAAACGCAGTGCAAAAGTGGTGACGTCGGTGATGGGTTGCTCCAGGCTGGCCGCGCGCGAGGCATAGAGGGTGAAGCGGTGGCCTTCGGGGGCCGGCGGCAGATCCGCGCCCCGGCCGCTGGTGGCGAACGCGATCCCTCCGCTCAACAAGGAAACGACCGACTCCATGTTGACCTCGACGCCGGAGGCGCTCAAGGAGAAGCTGACGCCACTGGCGTTCCAGAAACGGGTCGCGCCGGTGATCTGTTTGTCGTGGGGGGACTCGACGAATACCCCCACGTCCACATAGTCCTCATCCTCGCTCAGGCGGTAATCGGTCACTTCCCCGACCGGAATCTGGCGAAAGTAAACCGGGGTGCCGACCGTGAGCGAACCGACCTGGTCGGCCCGCAGGCGATAATGGGTGCCGACCCGGTCAGTAGTGATTACCGGCGGCTTCTCCAACCCCGTGAAACGCCGCCGCGGTGTCCCGGTGTTGTTCGGATCGATGGCGATATACGCCCCGCTGACCAGCGTGCCCAGGCCGGAGATCTCGCCGGCGCCGAGTCGGGGACGCACTACCCAGAAACGCGTTTCATCGGTCAGGTAGGGTTCGGCCTCGCGCACCATGCTGATGTGAACCAGGACCTGTGACAGGTCCTCGCTGAAACTCACCGAGCGCACGCTGCCGACCGTCACGTCCTTGAGCTTGACCTGGGTCCGCCCCTCCTCGATCCCCTCGGCGGTCTTGAAACTGACGACGATATCCGGGCCGCGCTCGGACAGCGTTTTCACAAACAACCAGATCCCCGCCAGCGCCGCGACGATCGGCAGCAGCCACACCGGCGATAGGCGCCTGCGCGGCGACTCGGTTCGCGCCTGCGGCAGCTGGTCGAAATCCGGGTGCGGCTCAGGCGCGGGCATGGCTTTCCTCGTGGTCCCAGATCAGGCGCGGGTCGAAACTCAACGCCGCCAGCATGGACAGAATCACCACCGCTGTAAAGGCGAGTGCGCCCGGTCCTGGCAGAATCGTCGCCAGCGCCCCGGCGTGCACCAGCGCCGCGAGCAGCGCGACGACAAAAATATCCACCATCGACCAGCGCCCTACCAGCTCGATCAGCCGGTACAGGCGAGTGCGCTGCGCCTTGCGCCAGGCCGAACGACGCTGTACCGACAACAGTAGGTAGAGCAGCGCGGCGATTTTCAACAGCGGCACCAGCACGCTGGCGACAAACACAATCAGCGCCAACGGCCAGTCGCCGTGCACCAGCAGATAGTACACGCCGCTGACAATGGTGTCCGACTGCGTCCTGCCGAGCGAGACTACGGTCATCACCGGATAGAGGTTGGCCGGCAGATAGGCGATTATTGCCGTGATCAGCAGCGCCCAGGTGACGCGCAGACTATCGGTTTTGCGCAGTCGCACCGCCGAGCCGCAGCGCGGGCAATGCCCGTGACCCTGCGCCGGCAGTTTCTGCAGCAGGCCGCAGGTGGCGCAACCGGTAAGACCGAGTTGTCTAGCGCGCATCGGATTTCCACCGATGACGATCGAGCCGACGCCATAGATAACCTGGCTCGAAAGAAGACGACGCCGCCGCCGACACGCCAATCAGCCCGATATAGGCGAACAGCGAAACGCCCATGTGCATGCTCGCCATATTGCCGAGCTTGACGAAAGCCACCAGCACGCCGAGCATGAACACATCGAGCATGCCCCAGGGTTGCAGGTGGCTGATCCAGGACAGGGCGAGCCGCGTACCCGGTAGATACAGATTGAACCTGATACTGAGCAGCACATAGAGACTGCTGGTGATCAAAAGCGTCGGCGCCAGAATACTGGTAATGAACACGGCCACCGCCAGCCCGCCCATGTCGGCTTCATAGAGAGCCTGGGACGCGCCAAAAATTGTCGTGAACGCCTGTCGGCCCTGAATGTCGAGCAGCATGAAGGGAAAACTGTTGGCCAGCAGCAGCAGGATCAGCGCGGCGCTGAACAGCGCCAGTGGCCGATCCAGTCCGCCGGGCGGAATCCGCAACAGCTTGGCGTGACAAACGCCGCAGCGCGCCGTCTGGCCCGGCAATAATACCGGCAGCTGTTGCAAGGCATCGCATTCGTGACAGGCGATTCGCTCCCGGTCAGTCACATCGAAAGTTGGCGCAGAACTCATGAGGGGAATTATCCCTGTCCCGGTAACGCCTGCCAACATGTGACGCCAAGATAGGCAGCCGCGCGGCCGGCGGGTATAGTGAGCCTCTGGCGCGAATCGACGACGGAGCGGCAATGGGCACGATTTTTCAGCGACTGGCGGGCTTCGTGGTGGTGCTGTGCCTGGGCACGGGAGGCGCGCTTGGCGGCGAGCTCAATGTGGTCCACAGCGGTCAGTGGCCGCCTTACTCAGACACCAGCCTGCGCGGTCAGGGGCTGGCCGTCGAGATCGTCACCACGGCGCTCAAACGCGCCGGCTACACGACCGTGGTACGGGTCGACTCGCTGGAGCGGATTCTCGAAGGCGGCGCGCTGGGCGTCTATGATGTGTTCGCCACCCCCTGGTACAGCGACAGCCGCAACCGCTACCTGCATTTCAGCCAACCGTATCTGCAATCGCGGATACGCTTCATCAAGCGCAAAGCTACGGATTTTGATTACCGCTCACTGCAGGATCTGAACGGTGTGGTGATCGGCACCGTGCGTGACTACGCCTATGGCAGCGATTTCAGCAGCGCTCCCGGCGTCGTCCGGGTGCCGGCCGGCACGCTGATGGAAAATCTGCAGAAACTTATCCAGGAACGGATCGATCTGACCTTGGACGACGAACGCGTACTGCGTTACCAGATTCAGCGCTTTATGCCCAATAGCATGGAGCAGTTGGAATTTCTGCAAAAGCCACTGGCCGTGCGCGGTATACATATCGGCGTCAGCCGCAAAAACGCCGAGCACGCTCGCATTGTCGCCGGGTTTGACCGGGCGATCGAACAGATGCACCAGGACGGCAGCTTCGCGGCCATCGTCGCCCGGCACGAGGATGATCAGCGCAGCCCGGCGTCCCCGTAAGACCCACTGGCCGCGCTGATCGTGCGCAATGAGCGCTCAGCGCGCGCTCGACAGGCGCCGAGCCCGAAAGCGCGCCGACACCCCGCTGCGCCTAGACACCTCCTAAAGACTCCTGCCACTGCGGTCGACACCTAGGGATGAATGCCGCGATCGAGTATTGAGTGCAGGGAATCTTGGTACCGACTTTTACCGCCCCACTCCAACTACTGCACACGAGCGCCCCAGGGGCGGTAGGCTCGTGTGTGCCGCTTGCATCGCACTCTTTGTATAGCCGTAGCGCTTTTGTGGTTTAGCCGTATCATCTTTGGAGAAGTTAGACATGTTGGCGAAACTGAACATCAAAACCAGGATTATAATAGGGTTTATGCTGGTGTTGACGGTGACCCTCGGCGGCTTGTTACCGAGCGTCATGGTGTCACTGTCACGACTTGAAGCACACGCGACACAACAAGAACTCAACGCCGCCTATGCAAGTCTGGCCAGCGCGATAGAAAGTCAAGGACAACTCGCGCAGGCCCTGAGCGCCGTAGTGGCGGCGAACCCCGACGTGCAACAGGCGATGGCCGCGGGTGATCGCGAGCGCCTCGCGGCTATCGCGGTGCCGATGTTCAAGGTCATGAAACAACACTACAACGTGCGCCAGTTTCAGTTCCACACCCCGCCGGCGACCTCCTTTCTGCGCGCGCATAAACCGGAAAAGTTCGGCGATGACCTTTCTGCGTTCCGTCAAACCGTGCTCATTGCCAACCGCGAAAAACGCCCGGTCTACGGCATTGAGCGGGGAGTTGCAGGACTGGGCATGCGGGGTATAGTGCCGGTGTTTTCCGCTGGCCGGCATCTGGGCTCGGTGGAGTTCGGCATGTCGTTCGGACAGCCTTTCTTCGATAAATTCAAGCGCACGCACCCGGGTTTCGATGTCGCTCTGCATATCGCCCGCGAGGGGGGTTTCGACACCTTCGCCAGCACCCAGAAGCAGACCCTGGCCAGCGACGATGAACTGCAAAAAGCCTTCGACGGCCGAAGCATTATGCGTAGCGCCAGCCTCAACGACAATTCCGTGACGATGTACGCCGAAGCCGTGAATGACTTTTCCGGCAACCCCATCGGCGTACTGGAACTTGCCCTCGATACCAGCGCCGCCAGTACGCTGATGCATGAAGCGCGCAGCGCGGTGGCGATCGCCGCCCTGATCGGCATCGCGCTGGCGCTGTTCATCGCCGGTATCATCACCCGCAGTATTGTGCGCCCGGTGTGCAAGGCCTCGTTGGGCATGCAGGCTATCGCCGAGGGCGAAGGTGATCTTACCCAGCGTCTCGACGTCAACGGCAGCGACGAAGTAGCGGTACTGGGCATGAACTTCAACCGTTTTGTCGAGCGGGTACACCAGCTCGTCAGCCAGGTCGCCGGGGCCACCGCACAACTCGCCGCCGCCGCCGAGCAACTAAGCGCCACCAGCGAGGAAACCAGCGATCACGTGCGCCACCAGCAATCGGAAACCGATCAGGTCGCCAGTGCCATGCACCAGATGACCGCTACCGCCCAGGCCGTCGCGCATAACGCGGTCACCGCCGCTGAGGGTGCTTCGCGCGCCGATGGCGAAGCCCGCAAGGGTCAGCGCGAGGTGTCGCAAACGATCGACGCCATCACCACGCTGGTCTCTGAAGTGGAAAACGCCACCGCCGTGATTCACAAACTGGAAACAGACAGCGAGGCGGTCGGCAAGGTGCTGGAAGTGATTGGCGGCATTGCCGAGCAGACCAACCTGCTGGCGCTCAACGCCGCTATCGAGGCGGCGCGGGCCGGCGAACAGGGCCGCGGCTTTGCCGTCGTGGCTGACGAGGTACGTACCCTGGCACAGCGCACGCAAACGTCCACGCAGGAGATTCACGAGATGATCGAACGGTTGCAAAGTGGCGCGCGCAGTGCCGTGGAGGTCATGAACCAGGGTCAGCTTCGCGCCCGGGGAACCACGGAGCAGGCCGCGGCGGCCGGCGCGTCGTTGCAGGGTATCACCGAGGCGGTTGCCCACATCAACGATATGAACGCGCAGATAGCCAGCGCCGCCGAGGAACAGACCGCCGTGGCGGAGGAAATCAACCGGAATGTGGTCAACATCAGCCAGTCGGTAAACCACAGCAGCCAGGGCGCCCAGCACACCGCTCAGGCCAGCGATGAATTGGCGCGCCTGGCCGCCGATCTTCAGGATCGCGTATGCCAATTCAAGATCTGATCGGCGCCGCGCGGGTGCCGCTGTGCCCGGACCTTGTCTGAAAACGCCTACGCCCGGAACCGCTGGGCGTATACATTTTTTAATGCGGGTTCAGTTAAACCCCCGTAGGCTGTGAGTACTTTTAACGATCGCAGCAGAAAGACGTCATGGCTATGCACGCCGAATCACATTATTGCGCGCTCGCTGCGCAGGATGCGCATCAACCCCTGGAGGCTCATGCTTATCCGGGAGAGATCTGCGCCTTACCCGGCCGACGCGGGCCTGAGCACAGGCTGCTGGCGCACGCGCATCGCAGCCGATACCAGCCGCAGGAAATTCTTTACCACCAGGGCGACCGCGCTGACACGGCCTATTTTATCGTCTCGGGCTTACTCAAATTCGTCGCCTATTTGCCCAACGGCCGCTCGCGGATAGTGCGTCTGCAGCGCGCCGGGGCAGCCCTCGGCCTGGCCGGTGTACAGGCCAAAACCTACCGTCACGCCGCCGTGGCGGTGACACCGGTGACGGCGCTTAAAGTCCCTTTCAATCTGCTGCAGCGTGTGCGCCGGGACGATCCACAAACGTACATCAGCCTGCTCGAGGATTGGGACGATTATCTTCAGGACGCCGCCGATACCTGGATTACCGATTTTTCCACCGGCCCCATTCGCGGCCGCGTGGCCCGGTTGCTGAACTATCTCTGGACGCTCGAAGCGCAAGCGAATCCTGACCGGCTACATCTGCTCACCTGCGAAGAGATGGGTTCCATGCTCGGCGTCACCAGCGAGAGCGTGAGTCGTACGCTGGCCGAGTTCAAGCGTCAGCGGATACTCACGCGCGCTGATGCACCGGGGGACGACTGCTACCAAGCCGATATTGAATGCCTGCGCGCCATCGGCGCGCAGGAGTAGCCCATGTGCCTGCGTAACAACACCTGACAGAAAGGTCATTGCGATTTCGCAATGACCTTGGACCGCTGTGTACCTATTGTCAAACTAACGGATTACCCGTTGACCGAGGAGATATACCTCATGAAGAAATCCAGCAAAGTCATTCCCGTCGACAGCGGCCGTCGCCGCATGCTGTTAGGCACCGCCGCCACGCTCGCCAGCGTACCTTTAGTCAATCTGCTGATCAGTGCGCGTGCTGAAGCGGGCGATCTGCCCCATCTTACCCCGGACGATCCCACCGCCAAGGCCTTGCACTACCACAATGATGCCAGCGAGGCCCCGCGCGCCGACAAACCTGGGATGCCGGCCAAGGAGCAATTCTGTCACAACTGCCGTTTCATTAAGTCGCAGTCCGGTGACTGGCGCCCCTGTCAGATCTTCCCCGGTAAACTGGTCAACGCCAACGGCTGGTGCTCCTCCTGGACCAAGGCGAGTTGATCGGGTACGGCGCTCGCGCTGCGCTGCCGGTCGGGCGTGGCCGAGTGCTGATGTATAAAAAATATCAATAATTTATCCAGTAAGTTATTGAGTTTTTATAATCCAGTCTATAAGGTAGGCGCTGAGCCGGTAACGGTTAACAAAACCTTAATGCCGTTGCCGGCAACATACCTCGGCGGCGGGCCCTAAGGCGCCGCCATTAACAGGCGGCACTGGCGTTGGATAGAGGCGATTAACCAACTCGGCGACGGAGGCGATGAGCTTGTTCCTGGTGGCCACGATGGCGACGCGCTATGCTTCAAGTCCTGGTGGAAACAATGATGGCACTGGCTTTATGACGACCCGCACGCCCAACCCCGCACAGCGCTTCCGCGCTGAAGCGCTTTTAGGTGCCGGTTCGCACCGCCAACCGGCTGGTCCATCAGGGACTGCCCGGACCGTACCCGCCAGCCGGCGCACGCCGTCGGGATCAGCGGTGATCGGCCGCCAGACCGCCCCTGCCCCCCTTCTCTGCTGAAGTGCCGCCGTGGATATGCTGGTAAGCGGTGAAGTTTGGATCGCTGCAACGACGGTAGCGGCGCATAGTTTTCTATGCATCTAGCCGACATCACCATGTTCTATGCCCCGGCCAGCGGTGGGGTGCGCACCTATTTAAGCGCCAAACGTGCCTGGCTGCAAACTCAGCCGGGGATCCGGCACAGCTTGTTGGTGCCCGGCGAGCACACCAGCTGCGAACAGGGCGTCTATCTGTTGCCGGCGCCGACCATCCCGTTCAGCCAGTCCTACCGGTTTCCCCTGAGCGGACGGGCATGGGTCGAACAACTGCAGGCCCTGCGCCCGAACATCATTGAAGCCGGCGATCCGTACCGACTCGCCTGGGCTGCCCTGGCGGCCGGCAAATCCCTAGATGTACCCGTGATCGGCTTCTATCACTCGGACCTGCCGCGGCTGGTGGGCGCTCGAGCCGGGGGCTGGACCGACCCTGTGCTCGATGGTTATGTCCGGCGTCTCTACGGACGTTTCGACCGGGTCCTGGCGCCCTCGCGGCTGATGGCCGACAAGCTGGCGGGGCTGGGTGTGCAGCGGGTCCAGGTGCAACCGCTGGGCGTCGACACCACCCAGTTTCATCCGCGCCTGGCCGATGCGCAGGCGCGTCACCGGCTGGGTATTCCCGAACACGCGCACCTGCTGATTTTCGCCGGTCGCGGCTCGCGGGAAAAACACATCCCGATGCTGTTGCAGACCCTGCAGCGACTCGGGCGGGACTACCATTTGTTGTTAGTCGGCTCTCACATGCCCACCCGCACACCGAGCAACGTCAGCGTCCTGAACCGTTTTGTCGGTCAAAGTGAATTGGCGCGCCTGATGGCCAGCAGCGACGCCATGCTGCACGCCGGCGACCAGGAGACTTTTGGTCTGGTGATACTCGAAGCCATGGCGAGCGGGCTGCCGGTCGTCGGGGTGCGCGCCGGGGCGGTGGCCGAACTGGTGGCGCCCGGCACCGGGCTATTGGCCAAGCCCGGTTGCGTTGATTCCCTCGCCCAGACGGTGCGCGCGTTGTTCGCCGACGGCTGGCCGGAAATGGGTCGCCTGGCGCGGCGGCACGTGGAGCTGCACTACGCCTGGGACCAGGTGCTGCCCTCGCTGCTGGGCCATTATCGCGAGCTCTGCGGAGACTGGACCTTCGAGACGGCCGCCAATGGCTGACCCAACCCGGGCGGTGAGTGTGGTGCTGCACGATGTAGCCCCTTCCACCTGGCCCCTGTACCGCGACTTCGTGCGTCGTATCGACGGACTCGGGCGGGTGCCTCTGACGCTGCTGGTGGTGCCCGATTTTCATCATCACGATCACTTGCTGCAACATCCGGCTTTCGTCGCCAGCATGGATGAGCGCCTGGCGCGCGGCGACGAGTTGGTGATGCACGGCTATTATCATGCCGACGATGGCCCTGCCCCGCGCACGCCGGCGGAGTACTTCATGCGTCGTGTGTATACCCACGAAGGAGAGATGTACCGCCTCTCGGCAAGCGCGGCACGGGCGCGGCTGGAGCAGGGTGTCGAGCTGTTTCAGCGGTTCGGCTGGCCGCTGAACGGCTTTGTGGCGCCGGCCTGGCTGCTTGGTCCCCAGGCCAGACAGGCCCTGCAGGAGTTTCCGTTTCGTTACACCTCCGCCCCCGCCGCGCTGTTGCGACTGCCGGATTTCACCCAGCGGCCCGCGCCGTCACTGGTATGGAGCGCGCGCAGCGCCTGGCGCCGGTTCGTCTCCCGTCACTGGAACCAGCGTCGTTTGCGCCGCCACGCCGATGCGCGGCTGCTGCGACTCGGACTGCACCCGGTGGATATGTGCCACCCGTCTGCACAACAGTTCTGGTTCGAGACCCTGGAAGCGCTGTTGCACCACCGCACGCCCCTGACCAAATCCGCCTGGCTGGAGCAGGTGGGGTGAGCCTTCGCTATGGGGTTCTGGCATTGCTGGGTTTGGCGATCGGCGTGGGCTTGCCGGTATTCCTTGGCGGCGGCAAGGCTCTGGCGCTGCTGCGCGATTACCCCCTCGACGAGTTGTTGTTGTTGCTGGCGATGGTATTCGTCGGCTGGAACCTGAACGCCGGACGCGTGCGCCTGCTCACCAGCGGCATGGGCACCCGCCTGACGCACGTTCAGGCCCTGGCTACGATCATGGCGTCCGAATTCGCCGTCTGCGCCACCCCGGGCGGTGCCGGCGGCCCGATCACCTATGCCTTTGTCCTGTCCCGTCGCGGCATGACCGCCAGTCACAGCGTCGCGCTCTACGCCGCCGATCAGCTCATCGATCTGTTGTTTTTTCTCACCGCATTGATCGGCTTAAGCCTCTACTGGTTGTTCGTACCCCAGGATTTGCATGTAGTATGGCAGCTGATGGTGCTCGCGGTGTTGGTCTTCGGCGGCTTGGCGGTCTTCGTTGCCGTGCTGCGCTTTTACCGCAAAGTGTTATTGCTGGCCGGCCGTCTATTGCGTCACTTGCGCGTTTCCTCAAACGGCCGGCGGCGTTTGGCGCGCCGGGCGATTGAGTTTCGCCATTCATTGGCGGTGATACGCAGCTACTCACGCAGACGCCTGTTCGCGGTCTATCTGCTGTGCGCCGGTCACTGGTTGTTGCGCTACAGCATCCTCTATCTGGTGGTGCGCGCCTTAGGTGGGGAGTTGTCCTGGGCCTATGCCTTTCTGGTGCAGATGCTCTCTCTGGGCGCCGGCCAGATCGCCCTGCTGCCCGGGGGCAGCGGCGGCACCGAAGCCAGCGGCACGGTGTTGCTGGCGCCGGAACTCGGCACAGCAATGGCCGCCGCGGCGATCCTGGTATGGCGTTTCGTGACGTTCTACTGGTATCTGATTGCCGGTGCGCCGGTATTTGCGGTGCTCGCCGGACGACCTCTTTGGCGGCGCATGACCGGCCGTGCGCAAAGCGCTGTCGATCCGCAGGCGCTCGGACCGTGATGTCGGGGTCTAGGAAACGCGATTGGCGCTGGTCGCCGCGTCCTGTTTACGCAGTACATACATGGAAAGCGTCAGCAGGACAATCATCACTGTCAGCAGACCGAGCTCCACCATGGTGCCCTGAAAGCTGCTATTGGCCAGATCTGTCTCACCAACATTTTCCGCGGTGATGACCAGAATGCGGCGTACCGCGGCAATGATGCCGATGACCAGAAAGGGATTGATCTCCAGCCTGCGAGTCTGGGCGATGCGTTCCACGGTATAGATGATCTCGGCGAGCATCAAGGCCAACAGCACACGATCGAGAAGGTGTGTCATCGCCGCGTTGTAATCACGCCGCCAGAACAAGTGGCTCATTTGCACCACGGCTTCGATCAGCAAGGCACCCGCGGCCACCACCAGCACATATCCGGCAACCAGATAAATAAACTGCTCGGCCTTGACGAGAATACGCGCACTCGCGCTCGGTAGCTTTGCGTCGGGCATGTAATCGGACCGCATAAATGACGGGTTGCAGAGGTTGCGATTGTAACACAGCCGGGCGTTTACCGGGCAATCGGCCGGAGACCCGCAGGCATTCGCACGCCGGTGGCGGTCAGTCGAACGAGCCGGATGCGCCAGCGCCGCCGAGATCCGTGCCTGCCGCCGCACTCAGCGGCAATTCAATGTAGAAGGTGGAACCGACACCGACTTCGGTATCGAAGCCGGCTTTACCCTCGTGCGCTTCGACAATGAGCTTGACAATACTCAGGCCCAACCCCGTACCGCCAAGTTTGCGCGTGTTGGAACTGTCCACCTGCTCAAATTTCTGGAACAGACGGTGGCGTGAAGTTTCGGGGATGCCGGGCCCATGATCCTTGACGCTGACGCGGGCGAAAGAACCGTTGACAGTGATAGCCACCTCTATCGTATCGCCGCTAGCACCGTATTTGGAAGCGTTCGACAACAGGTTGAACATTACCTGACAGATTCGACTCTCGTCGACATCGACGATAATCCCGGGCGGTGCATCGGTCAGCACATAGCGGCTGGAAAACTGTTCACCGTAGTTGCGGCTGTCACGAATACAGCTTTCTATGAGCGGCGAGAGCTCTACCGGATGCCTGTGAAAATCCATTTTTCCGGCGTCGATCTTTTGTACGTCCAATATGTCGTTCACCAGCGCTTCCAGCCGCAGAGCATTATTTAGCGCAATCACGATCAACGATTTGGTCTTCGCTTCCAGCGCGCCGACGAGCCCACTGTTGATCAGCCCCAGGGCACCGCGAATGGACGTCAGCGGTGTGCGCAATTCGTGACTGACTACGGAGAGAAACTCGTCCTTATGTTTTTCCGCCCGGCGGCGCAGCGCTTCTTCGCGCCGGACATAAAACAGCATGACGATAGACACCAGAGCGAACAAGCCGAAAATCAGCGCCGATTGCCGCAGCAGGCCGGCATAGAAATTCTTAAAAAGCCCAGGGGCATGCATATCCACAGCCTCCCACACACTGCCGGGCACGGCCTGACGCGAAAGTATACGCTGCTGTTCGTCGGCCGAGAGACGATAGTCTTCCCGTACCCAGTTGATACGAGCACCGTCGACGGTAACTTCGATAAGCTGCGAGGCCTGCGGGTAAACCAGCATCGCCTGGTGGCGCGGCGTCTGTGCGCTTCGCAAGGTGGCGCCGAGGATATCGGCGTGAAAACTGATAAACAGTATTCCCGAAGTTGGGCCTGAGCCAAACCTCGCCAGAATATCGAAATGGTAACCTTCGTAATTGGGATGAATACGTGGAAGTTGTGCGCCGGTAGCGACAAAGGTCTCGATATCCTGCTGACAGACATCGCCTATCAACTCGTCAAAATCGTCCAGATAGGGGGCTCCGTCGGCGCCCGTCACCGTAAAAGCGAATTGATTGGGGAAATAGGCTACGACAAGTCTCCCCAGGCGCTGCTCAAGCACTTCGTCCTGCGGACGCGCAGCGAGTTGTTGGATCAGCGACAAATGCTCTTTGGCGAACAGATCCACCAGCCGCTCTTTTTCGGCGATAAAACGCGCAATGTCATGCGCGACGCCGGCCGTGGTCTCCTGCGCAATGCCGGTATGGTAGGCCCTGAAGTCCTGCACCCGCGCCTGCGCAATCCACACCAGCATGCCGACCACCAGGCAAGTAACGACCAGCATAAAAAAAACGTAGCGTTTCATAGCGGTTGTAGCGACTGGAGGCGGGAAAATATAAATGTTTGGCGAGCGCTTTCAGTGCCCCGCCACTACCTGGCGCCCGATCGAGTAGCCGGGCTCATTACCATTAATATTTTCCGGTTATTCAGGCTCACCCGGGGGGTGAGAGAAAACCCCATTGTACGCCACTCGCCGGCGCCGGTATCGCTGTGCCGGCGGCGCTTCCGGTCGAAAACCGCATCAAGGCAGGTCGACTGGAGCCCCTACTACCCGAGTGGAGTTGTGGCGGCATAGGTATGTTTGCCGTTTACTGAGTTTCATTAAACATATAGCGATAAATTTTCCAGCCACCACCAATACGCTTCATAACAAACAACTCCCTGCTGTTATTGACGATATTTACGTCTTCCTGCAGAAGCTTGATATCACCATCGGAGACAGTACGCGCAAAGGCAATATCGTGACGTATCTGAATTTCTTCAATATGGAAGGAAACCTTCAGCTCGAGATGTTTGAACACATCGTCATAGGCCTCACGTAACTGCTGCCTGCCGGAGGCGGTTGGTTTATTCGAGGGCATAAATACACCATCATCCGCATAAAGCACCATAACCGCGTCGGTGTCCGAGGCGTTAAGCGCCTTTTGGTAGTCAGCCAACACCGCCTCAATCTTCGTCCGCGCCCGTGACTGGCATGCTTGAGCGGTTTCCGAGTTGCTACTGTCGTCGCCTGCCGTGGCCACCCCTAGAGCGGAAATATTCAGCGCAAGCGCGACAAAAAATGACCTTATTAATTTCTTCATCCGTTCACCTTTTCATGTCTATTCACTTGCACTAGAAAGAAACAACCCCCTTGCCCAGTATCTGATTGTTTTCCATGGCTTGGTGGGCGTCCTGAATCTGGTCATATCGGTATGTTTTTGACACCAGTGAGGGCATGTTTCCTTTTTCGATCTGTTCTATGACCCACTGAATAGGCGATGCTGAAAACTCCAACCCTTCCGAACCCAGCAATCCGCTGCCGAAGAAGCTGAGTTTGACCGTATTTGGCAGATCGGACATGAAATCAAAACTGTCAATCCTAGTTCCGCTCAAAACACCTACAACGCAGACCTGCCCCCAGCACTTCACGGCAGCCAGAGTATCCTTGAGCGTGGCCGCTCCGACGACATCCAGGGCGTTATCTATCCCGTTCGGCATAATATCCCTGACTTTATCCGCAATGTGGCCGTCGTCGATAACCACGATATCGGCACCCTGTAGCTTAAGAACGGTTTCGTTCTGTGCGCTGCGCGTGGTGGCAATGACCCTCAGCCCCCTGGCCTTCGCGTAGGTGATGGCCGCAAACCCCAGCGTTGTTGTTCCACCTCTTACCAACAGCGTTTGCCCCGGTTGGATCGCCAGATTTTTATCCAGCGCCGCCCATATCGTAAGGTAGGCCTGAGGAATCGCGGCCAGCTGTTGCCAGGAAAGCGTGGTTTTGACCGCCAGAACATTGCTTGGGGGGGCTAACAGGTACTCAGCGTAACTGCCGTCTCTGGCCAACATCAGACCGCCCATTGCGGTGATGACTTTATCGCCAGGTTGGAAGTGCCCGCTATTGTCTTCGGCAACTTCGCCAACAGCTTCTATGCCGGGTATTTTGGGCTCACTGATCTCGCCCCAGCTACCGGCGCGAAAATAGGCTTCGGCTCTGTTTAAGCCAAAAGCCTTGGTGCGAATTTTGACGTACCCCTCCGGGGTGGTTGGCTCGGCCACCATCTGAACATTAAGCTCATCTACGCCACCGGATTTGTTGACCACAATCGCCTTCATCTCTGTACTCCCCTATAGCCATCGAAACATCATTTCCCGGGCACTATAGGGTGTTTTTATATTTGGGATTAGATACTATTAATGAAAATTATTTTCTCAAATATAGGAAAATAGCAGAATGCTCGATCTCAATTCACTTGCGACCTTCGTCAAGGTTGTCGACACCGCGAGCTTCTCTGCAGCCGCACGCCAATTGGGCATGCCGATATCGACCGTCAGTCGAAAAGTGGCGGAACTTGAAAAGCAGCTCGGCGCTCGCCTGCTGGAACGCTCCACTCGCCGGCTACGCCTTACCCATACCGGTACGGAAATCCTCGAAGAGGCGAGAAAAAGTCTTGAAATTAGTGAAAATGTTGAAAGTATAATCGCCCGCCAAAACACCGAAACAAGAGGCATGCTGCGTCTTTCCGCACCACCCAGCATCGCCGAGAGCGTACTGACCCCCCTGGTCACGGAGTTTCAGAAATCCTGTCCGCAGGTGCGCGTGCACATTCTTGTCACCGAACGCTTTGTCGATCATATCGCCGAGGGAATAGATCTCGCGTTTCGCGTCGGTGTATTGAAGGATTCCAGCCTGGTTGCAATAAAACTGCTGCGTTACCGCCACCAACTGGTAGCCAGCCCGGCGTACATGGATACCATAAAGGCGCCTAAAAAGCCGCCCGACCTGCTGCGTTGCAGACTGCTCGCTTTTTCACAGTGGGCGCCCCAGACCGACTGGGTGTTCAGCAAAGGGGCGCGCAACGAACGCATCACCTTTAAACCCCATCTGGCGATGAATGATTTTTCCGGTTTGGCGTCCTCACTGGCCTCGGCGGCCGGTATCGGTGATTTGCCGCCTATTGTTTCACCGCATCTTTTAAGGCAAAACAAACTGGTAGAGGTCATGCCAAGCTGGCGCTTTCAGGCCGTAGACTTATCCGTTGTGCATTTGAGTAACCGATACATTTCGCGCCCTGTCAGCCAGTTCAAGGAGTTTGTCACAGACATGGTATCAACGCTATTCGACCAACTACCGGCCTAGGGAGATCGCGTAGCCGTTACCGGCGGACGACGGACTTACACTACACCTGGTCAATCCGGCGAACCAGCGCGCCGTGGCAGGCGGCTAGCCGGCACTGGCGGGGGCACTGCCCGTAACGTAGCACTCACTCGGGGAGGACTCCCGGATGACGTATTTTTGCTCCCGGGCTTGCAGGTGGATAATCCTGTGCCACGCTTCCCGGACGTATCGAACTGCTCACTGAGGTATTTCATGACCTCGGCCTGAATGTCACGAACCTGTTCGAGAACGTAGGCGCCAACTATGACGTGCTGTGTGAGGCGGTGTTGAAACGGCGTGACGAAGTGCTGGAGCAGGTCGCTGCCTGAAACAAGCCTTTCTATGATGTTTGGAAGTATTGCCGGAGCTGCTTCACCATTGTTGTTGTCGTGCGGCAGCCACCACGGCTTGCCCCAACGCGATCCCGCCATCATTAAGCGATACACATTCGGGATATATCACACTAAGCCCGTTCTCCCTGCAGCCTGCACACACGCCTTCAAGAATCAGACGATTCTGAAAAACGCCACCGCTCAGCGCAACATTTTTCACGTTGTTCAGTTGTCCAAGATCTATGACAACCTCCGTGATCGCACGAATCAACCCGTGATGGAAACGTGCTGCCATGAGCGCTGGCTGTTCACCCCGCTTCAGGTCGGCTAACAGATCGCGCCACAGAGACGACCAGCTCAGCCACCGCCGATCTCCATCGACCACAGTGTCATATGTATAAGAATGAGTGGCCTCACTTTCAAACACGGGAGTCGCCAGCGACTCCAGTTCCATGGCCGCCTGTCCCTCATGCGTCACGGTTTCACGACGGATTCCGATAGCTGCCGCCACGGCATCGAACAAACGACCGCAGGATGAAGAAGACGGACTATTGATCCCTTTCTTCATCATTGTATCGAGCGTCTTCAGTGACCTGGTTTCCAGGAAGCGGATGATATCCAGCGCTGCAAACTCGCGCCGCACCGTCTGCCAACCGATAAAGGTCGATAACTGGGCATAGGTGTTGCGCCAGGGTTCGCGCATGGCCCGGGATCCGCCCGGCATTGGTACAGGACTGAAACAGGCCAGGCGTTGAAAACCGGTATAGTCGGCAAGCAGAAATTCGCCCCCCCACAAGGTGCCATCCTGGCCGAAACCCAGACCATCGAGCGCAACGCCCAACACGGGCGAAGTATCCCGGGGCAGCCCATGTTCCGCCATGCACGCCGCAATATGTGCGTGATGATGCTGGACTTCGATGACATCCAGCCCGCAATCGGCCGCCATGCGCTGCCCGGTCTGCGTAGACAGATAGTCAGGGTGCATATCGACGGCGATACAACGAGGCGAAAAATCGAACAGGTTCCGGTAAAGCTCCAGATGATGTCGATAATCTGAAAGTGTCGAAGCGTCTTCAAGATCACCGATATGCTGCGAGAGAACCGCTTTTCCATCATCAAGCAGGCAAAAGCTGTTCTTTAATTCGGCCCCCATCGCCAGCACGGCCGGGCCGGGTTCAAACCCGGGCGGGAGCGGGATCGACGCCGGTGCGTAACCGCGTGCACGCCTGAACACCTGCGGTTTACCTTCAATGACACGGGCGACCGAGTCATCCAGGCGGTTGACAATCTCCCGGTTATTCAACAACCAGTAGTCTGCCAGTTGCTGCAAACGGTCCGTGGCATCCAGGTTGTCGATACACTGGGGCTCATCACTGAGGTTACCGGATGTAAGCACGATGGGGCGAGCTATATTCTGCATCAATAAATGGTGCAGCGGAGTATAGGGCAACATGAAGCCGAGCGTGTTTTGTCCCGGCGCCAACTGTTCGGCCAGTGTATCCGGGATGGCGTTCAGAATAACAATCGGCGCGGCTCTGCTCTCCAGCAAGGTCTGTTCTTCGGTACTCACGGCGGCGTGTCGCCTGACCATGTTCACATCACGCGCCATCAGTGCAAAGGCCTTGCAGTAGCGCCGCTTACGCGCTCGCAGCCTCGCCACAACGCGGCTATTTCCGGCATCGCAGGCGAGATGAACGCCGCCAATCCCCTTCACTGCCACGATATTGCCCTGTTCGATCAGCACACGCGCCGCATCGATGGCGTCGCGGGCGCCCGGTACCTCGACCATTTCGTGGTGCGCATTTTCCAGCCACACGCGGGGCCCGCATTCAGGGCAGGCATTGGGTTGGGCGTGAAACCGCCGGTCTGACGGATCGTCATACTCTGCCTGGCAGGCCGGGCATTGTGTAAACGAGGCCATGCTGGTATTGGAGCGATCATAAGGAATAGCCTTTATGATCGACAGCCGCGGACCGCAATGCGTGCAGTTGGTAAAGGCATAGCGAAAACGACGATCGCCCGGGTCCATGATTTCACCCAGACACTCGGGACAGGTCGCGGCATCCGGCACAACACCCGTCTGCACCGGGCCGGCGACACTCTCGCTGATACTGAAGTCTGCCGGCGCAGGGTTCAGCGTAATGTACGAGCGTTCGATTTCGTCAATGCGCGCCAGCGGTGGCGCTTCATTCCTTAGCCGGTGGACGAATGCTTCAATGGCGTTCGCCGCCCCCCAGACGTGGATCAAAACACCTTGTGCATCGTTCCTCACATCGCCGCAAAGATGACATCCCCTGGCCAGCCTCCAGACCGTGGGCCGGAATCCGACACCCTGCACTTGTCCCCTGACCCGAATGCGCTCTGCCTGAATCAATGCACTGTACAGACCATACACGGGTCAAAGGACCGGACAATATGCTGAACGGCCACCGGGTCCTTCTCCCCGGCACGCACGGGCGCACCGATCAAGGCCTGCTCCAGTGCACCGGGTACACCTTGCATGTCGCGGGGAGAGAAGTTCCATGTGGTCGGCGCAATAATCTGGTAGTTGAGAATGCGGCCGTTTTTTATCCGCACCCAGTGCCCTAGACTGCCGCGCGCCGCCTCTGTCAGACCACAACCCTGCGCCTCATCCGGCATCGGCACCTGCTGACAGAAGGCCTCGCGGGGACGCATCATGCGGGCCCACTGCCCCATCGCATCGACAACCCGGGCTATTTCAAACAAACGGGCAATTACCCTGTTACGTACGTTGCCACCTGTCTGCTGAACCAGGTCGCGAATCAGCGGATGACCATCGACCACCTGACGCGCCAGGGCGCCGACCTCGACCACCGAACCGTCCAGCCGCGGCGCCTTGCACCAGGTATAGCCGTCTTTGGTGTCCGGATCGGGCACCGTCACACCTTCGTAAGGATGGCGTGGCGTATTACCCTGCTCCATCCAACTATGCGACAAATCTTCGGCAATGCTCTGCGCCCCGAACGGTTGCTCGCCGTTATGCCACACCCCGCGCCGGAACAGGTTCCCTTCCGTTCCCAGGTAGACGCCATAACTCATAAAAGCATCGTTCGCCCGGCCAAGCTTTTCCAGGTCAAGCTGCCGGGAAACGTGCAGGAAACGGGTAAAGTCACTGTGTGCCGGTGCGCGTTCATCGAGCCATTTATCCAGTTCCCGGGCTGAACCGATAGCCAGAATATTGTCCAGGAAATCTCCGAACAACACCTCTTCGAGAAATTTCCGGAAGGCAAAAATAATCGACAGGATACGCGCCTGTTCCTGCGCTTCGATGGCGCGGGACGTGCCGCCCGGCTGTATCGCCAGACTGTGGGGCCACTTGCCTGCCAGAATACCCATAAGATGCAGCCAGTCCGCCCGCGCCGTAAGCACCGGCTTGGCGGCGGTGCCGGTGAGCGCCCTGAAACGCCCTGCGATCTCTTCGTGCCAGGGCTCGCCGCGGTAAATATCCCGCCCGAAGTCAGGCATGAAAAAGAGGTAGAAGTGCGTCAGGTGGTCGGCGATATTTTCGCTGGCCAGTATCAGGTTGAGCGCGATCCGGCCATTCCTCGGCATCTCGATAGCCTGCGCATCAGCCAGCGCGGCTGCTGTCGCAACCGACTGCGAAACCGAGCAGATGCCACAGATGCGCGGCGTATACACCAACGCATCCGCAGGCTTCTTGCCATGCAGTATCTGCTCGAAACCCCGATACAGTGGCGATACCACCCAGGCATCCTGAACCACGGCATCATTGATCTCCAGATGCACCTCAAGATCGCCCTCCACGCGGTTAAACGGACCAACGATTCGACGACTCATTCACGGTCCTTTGTAATATTGCGCAGTGGCACAACAATATGGTCAGCGACCGCATTCTCCCTGAGTCGTTTTGGTGTTGCCGCCTTGGATAAGGAGGCCAGTGCGACAAACCAGGCTTTGGGCATATCGGTGGGCAACCCCACCGGAATACCGGCGATCTTCGGCGTTTCGGTAAATACATGCCCCGGCTCCTCGAAGCCGGGCGCTGTACAGTTCACGCAGGCGTAACCACCGCGCAGACAGGACCCCTCGCCATTCCATAACCGGGTGTTGCAATCCGCATGCGCCTGCGTGCCGAGGCAGCCCATGTTCTCCATCATGCAGCCCAGGTCCGTGGGCTTTTCCGCACTGGCCTTGAATTCGTAATATTCGTTGCGTGGGCAGCCATGGTGTACCAGGTGATCGGCGTAACTGCGCGGCCGACCCAGTTCATCCATCTCGGTCCCGGAGAACTGTCCGAGCGCAATTTGCACCAGTGTTTCCGTCACCCAGTTCGGGTGCGTGGGACAGCCGGCGATATTGATCACCGGCAGGCCAGTACCAGTGGAGAAATCCTTTCCCAGAAAACCGCCCTTGTGATGACCATCGTATTGCAAGCCCACCGCTTCACAGGGATTATCCCCTGCAGCGGTAATACCCCCATAGGTCGCGCAGGTCCCGACTGCGACAACATGGCGTGCCACGGCGGAAAGGTCCCGGATCCATTCCATCATCGGTCGCCCGGTGCCCCCCAACATATGAAATTTGCCGGTGCCGCGCGGACCGGTGACAACCGAACCCTCCAGGCAAAGGAGATCGAGGCGAGTATTCCCATTCAGTATATTGTGGAGAACATCCAGTAAATCGTCACCACAGGTTTCACTGAGTGAAGGATGCCAAAGCAGGTTGATACCGGCACTCTCAAGCACCGTAACTAGGTCGGGCGATTCGGCGCATAACAGGGACAAGGTGCAACCACCACAGCCACCGGACTGCAACCACAGCAGATTCAACCTCCCTTCACCGGCTTCATGAAACGTTTCAGGCATTCAGCGGTACCTCCAGGGTGAATACGGCACCTTCCTCCGGGTAGTTCTCGATGCGCAGGTCGCCGCCCAGGTTCGTCGCCAGTCCGTAACTGATATACAGACCCAGGCCGGTACCTTTACCGACCGGCTTGGTGGTATAGAACGGGTCAAATATCTTCCCGAGATCCTCGTCAGGGATGCCGGGGCCGTGGTCCCTGACGCGAATAACCACACAATCCGCCTTTACACGACAGCTTATTTCCAGACGCGGATCATCCATGCCTTCCATTACATCACCGGCGTTCTGTACCAGGTTGACCAGAATCTGATGCACGTGCCCCTTCCTGCCCTCGACCTCCAGTTGGTCCGGCAGATCAAAGGTAACAACGGGTTTAATCCGACTGGCCTTGACCACCCACTGCGCGGCTGTTCGAATCACTTCGGTGATATCAAAAACGCTGACGGATTCCTCTCGCGAGGCGGAATACCGGCGCAGGTCTTTCACAATATCACTGACCCGTTGAGCCCCTTCAAGGGTTCCGTCAGTCAGGGATCCCATGTCGGCAAGAATGCGATCGATCTTGAGATCGCTGCGTAGTTGCTGAAGTGCCTGCGGACCCTCACCCGCATCCACCGCATTCAGATACCGGATCAGACGATCTCCGTAGCGTTTGAGCGAATGCACATTACCAAACACGAAACTGATCGGGTTGTTCAGCTCGTGGGCAACGCCGGCGACAAGCCGGCCCAGCGACGCCATTTTCTCCGTGTGTACCAGTTGTAACTGGGTCTGCTTCAGTTCCTCGTGGGCGTCGTTCAGATCCCTGTAGGCCCTGCGCAACTCTCCGACCGGGCGCCCAATCAACACCATGCCGACCAGTCTCCCTTGCTGGTCATAACGTGACGAGCAGTTCATCGCCAGCGGTGCACCGCCGCCGTCGCGATCGATAAGGCTGACTTCGCAGTCCGATACAACGTCGGAGCCCAGTTTATCCGGGAAGGACTCAATCAACGGTAGCGACTCGGGGGCAAACAACTCGTCCAGTCGCCGTGATAACAGTTCGGACTCGACTTTTCCCGTCAGTGTTTCCAGCGCTTTGTTAACCTGCTGGATGCGTCCACTGGTGTCGCAGACGATGAGTATGTCCGTCATTGCACCCAATACACTGCGAATGAACTGATGCGCATCCTCCAGTTCCGCGTTTTTCTGTTCCAGCTGAATCTGGTTATCGACGAGGTCGGCGTAGAGCGTGTCCATCGTCTGGATAACATCGATCCAGACGTTCTCCCTGACATCATCCAGCTGAAAAGGTATCTCGAGGCCGACCCTTTCACTCAATCTTTCAGATTGAAGCTTTTCCAGCCTGGAACCACCTTTGGTCACTGTATCACCCGGCAGCCTTGGACCCATTTTCCCCTCGGATTTGTTCCACCTTCTCCAGCGCATAACGTTCAAGCTTGCTGCGCAGACCCACCCGGGACAGTCCGAGTTCCTTGGCCGCCTGACTCTTGTTCCATCGCAGCCGAATGAGCGTTTCCTTGAGAATCCGGGCTTCCAGAGACTCAACCCGTTCCTTGAGTGTGCCGTTCAATCCGCAGAATATCTGCATGTCCGCTTCATCGCCTTGATCTTCTTCAGGAGCGGCGCGTAATACGCGCCGGGATAACAGATCCGCGCCGAGCACCGGGCTATCGGACATCACCAGCGTCTGCTGTATCTCGTTCTTCAGCTCGCGCACGTTGCCCGGCCAGTGATACGCCTGCATGCAGGCAATCGCTTCCTCGGTGAACCCTTCGGCGTGCTTGCCGAGCTGGCTCATGGTGAATTCAAGCAAAGATCTGACGAGGATCGGAATATCGACCGGTCGCTCTCTTAGTGGCGGCATGTGTATCGAGACCGTCGTCAGCCGGTAGTAGAGGTCTTCACGAAAACGACCTGCACGCACCTCAACCTCAAGATCCTTGTTAGTCGCCGCAATAACACGCACATCCACGCGCCGTGTTTTTCCACTACCCAGTGGCCTCACCTCGCCTTCCTGCAGAACGCGCAACAGCTTGACCTGGAATGCCGGTGAAACCTCACCGATTTCATCGAGAAACACCGTACCGCCATCCGCGCGCTCGAACAATCCGACCCGGTCTTCCACCGCACCGGTAAACGCGCCCTTTTTGTACCCGAACAGTTCGCTTTCCAGCAGTTCGTCCGGCAATGCGCCACAGTTTTCAACCACGAACGGCTTGTCCCAGCGCAAACTGTTGTAGTGCAGGGCACGAGCGGCAAGTTCCTTACCCGTACCGGACTCACCGGATATCAGAACAGAGACATCATACGGTGCAATACGGCGAATCTTGTCACAGACCTGGTTCAGACAACTTTCCGGTGAACGTACAATGCCGTCTTTGTCCTGGAAATGTTCGCGCAAGGTCTCCTTTTTGTCACTAACCGTCTTTTCAACATGGCCTGGCGACGTCTTCAGTTCAATGGAGAGCAACTCGTTCTGGCGCTGTAACTGATACAGTTCCGCTGCATTTTTCAACGTCAGAATCAGGTTGTCGGGATGCCAGGGCTTGGTGATGTACTGGTATATGCCGGCATCATTAACAGCGCTGATAATATCTTCCGAGTCTGTATAACCGGAGATAATCATGCGGATCACCTCCGGCCACTGTTCCCTGACCTTTTTCAGGAAATCAACGCCGTTCATATCGGGCATGCGCTGATCGCACAGGATAATCTGTATCCATTCCTTCTGCAGAATATCTTCTGCTTCGGCGACACTGTTGGCTGTCATGACTTCAAAGTCGTCTTCCAGGATCCTTTGCAAGGCCTCCAGACCGCGCACTTCGTCATCCACTATCAGGACGGTCGGTTGGGTACTCATTGCACCATTCTCCGGGGAGGGCGAGAGGATAGGGACCTGTGCGCCGCAATCGTCAGTGGCGTTCTGGATTTGGCAACCTTGTAGACAAAGTTATACCGCGCCACATGGTAGCTGGGGTCGAACCCGTAGAAATTCATGCGCATGCTTTCCAGCTCCTGATCGCGATACAGTGTCAGTGGCTTCTGTTCCTCGTCCATCATCCGCCTGGCCCACTTTCGTGCCAGAAGTTCATCGTAACGGTCAGCACCGGCAAGTGCCCTGGCTCGTATAAGGGTGCTTTCCAGAAACTTCCCGTGACAGGCTTCAAAGGCAGCGTCAACCAGCCCCAGCTTCATTGCCTCAGCGCTTCCCATCGGCAGGCGGGCCTGACTGATCTGCCGGGCATGTTGTGTCCCGGTATAGCGGGGCAGAAGATAGGTCCAGTATTCCGAGCCATACAGGTTACCCATATCCTTGTAATGGGGATTGAGAATAACGCCTTCCCGGGACCACACATAGTCCGCGGCACGCGCCAGAAACACCCCGCCGGCACCGGCATTTCCCTGCAACGCCGATACAACAAGCTGGTTATCCGTGGTAATAATTTCGTACGCAAGATCGTTAATCGCATTAATATTACGCCACGACTCATCCGCCGGGCTACTGGCCGCCTCAATGAGGTTCAGGTGCATTCCGTTTGACCAGAAATCGGTTCCACCCATCAATACGATCACTTTCGTGTCGCGTGTTCGCGCGTCCCGGTACGCGTCAAGCAGCATCCGGCATTGCCTTGTGCTCATCGCGCCGTTGTAAAAATCAAAATACAGATACCCAGCACCGGACTGTTCCGTATAGCGGATTTCCTCATAGCCGCGGGATTCCGGTAACGTTGCAACTTCATTTTGCAGAACCCGCGTTGCCGGAAGCTTGAACGGATGCTCACTGTCTTTATCGCGCAGATGACCGATCCAGATCGCGCCATCGGTGGTCGCTCTGCAAATCGCCGGGCCACAGCGGGCGATCACATCACCGGGCCGGCCACGCAAACGGAATTCGGGCCGGGCATCATACAAGTAGACTTCACGTCCAAACAGTGTATCAACAACGCCCGGGAAACCGTCCGCAGCGCGAATCTTACGCAGCACGATATCGCTTCGGTCACTGGCCCAGTCAATGGCCCGATCACTCTGTTTCATGAGCGGGCGCAGCGTTCCGCGAATATTTTCCCGCGCATAGTCCAGTGGCTCAGGCGCTACGTCACCCGCCTCGAATTTCCCGACCGCCTCCAGCACGGCGGCCACGGCGGCCTCGGTCACTTCATTGCGGTACAGGCTGGCTTTTGACGCCTGACGCATGGGAAACTCGCAAAACGCCCAGATAGCGCCACCGTCCATCACCTCATTGGCCTGCAGGACAGTGACACCCCACCCGGACCCGGATGCAAGGATGGCCCAGTCCAGCGACGACGGACCACGATCGCCGGGAATGCCGGGGTGTACGACCAGGCAAACATGATTACGCCATATCAGTTCCGGTATCGCACGTTTGAGAAACGGTGCAACAATCAGATCCGGCTGGAACAGATCGACCGCTTCAATAGCGGTGTCATCATTGATGTCAAATTCCACCGAAACATTGTGCCCCCGGTTCCGCAGTTCGACGTGGAGCCGCTGGCTCAGGCTGTTGAACGAGTGGGTCAGAAACAGGATGCGCATCAAGGCCGTCCGGCTAGCATATCCGCGGCAGCTGTTCGCCGGCCAGCCAGTCAATCACGCGACTGCCGCCAAAGCTGGTGTCCAGGGTAACGAAACCGTGTGCATCCTCGACGACTTCGCCAATTCTGGCCGCGTCACGCCCAAGGGGGTGCACACGCATGACCTGCAACAGCCTGTCAGCATCCCCGGGGTCGCAGACACAAATCAGTTTGCCTTCGTTGGCGACATACAGGGGATCGAGGCCCAGCAATTCGCAGGCGGCCGTCACCGCGGGATTCACCGGGATGGCGTCCTCGTTCAGTGTCATTCCGACACCCGACTGATGGGCCAGCTCGTTCAGTGTGGTTGCGAGACCTCCACGCGTGGGATCACGCAGACAGTGTATGTCTGCGACCGCATTCACCATGTCGGCGACCAGGGTATGCAGCGCGGCGGAATCGGACTCGATACTGGTTTCAAACTCCAGGTTTTCCCGGCTGGACATAATGGCCACGCCATGATCACCAAGCGTCCCACTCACCAGTATGGCGTCGCCGGCTTGTGCCCGGTTTCCCGAAATATTCACACCCTCTGGGACCACACCAACCCCCGTCGTGGTGATGAAGACACCGTCACCCTTGCCCTTTTCCACCACTTTGGTGTCACCGGTCACCACCGGTACGCCCGCAGCGGAAGCAGCCTTCGCCATACCCATCACCACCCGCTCAAGGTCCGCCAGCGGGAAACCCTCTTCCAGGATAAAAGCCGCCGACAGGTACAGAGGTTTCGCACCGGACATCGCAACATCGTTGACAGTACCGTGAACCGAGAGGGACCCGATGTTACCGCCCGGGAAAAACACTGGTGATATCACATGGCCATCGGTACTCATCACCATCCGGCCGGCATCGACCGGAAACATCGCCTGGTCATTGCCCTGCCGCAACAGGTTATTATCGAGGTGTCTGACGAACAGTTCCTCGATCAGCTGCGCCATGGCCCGCCCGCCACTGCCGTGTGTCATATCGACCGTCCCGCGGCGGGTATCGAGCCGTACCGGAAAGCGTTTGATGACAGCACTCATGCGACCGACTCCACCTTGACGGCAACCCGATCGGGCGCGCGCATTCTCCCATAGCTCCAGTAGGCCGCACAGGCGCCCTCGGATGACACCATGCACGAGCCCATGGGGTTCTCCGGTGTACAGACAGTACCAAACAACTTGCAGTCGGTCGGTTTCTTCACACCGCGCAAAATTGACGGGCATTCGCAACCTTTGACATCAGAGGCCTGAATCGCCGGCAGGTCGAAACGACGCTCGGCATCATAGTCGGCGAAAGCCGACTTTATCTGCAGCGCACTGTACGGAACCAGCCCAAGACCCCGCCATTCGAAAGCGCGTCGCAATTCCAGAACTTCTGCAACCAATGCCTGGGCCTTGCGGTTCCCTTCCCGGGTTACCACACGGGTGTATTCGTTCTCCACCTCGTGACGTCCTTCGTTAATCTGGCGAATCAGCATTAATGCCGACTGCATCACGTCCAGCGGTTCGAATCCGGCAATCACCACCGGCTTCTGAAATTCTTCGGCAAAGAATTCGTAGGGCTGACTGCCGATAATCGAGCTGACATGCGAGGGGCCAAGAAAACCATCGATACTTACCGTTCCGATGTCTCTTACCTCCGGCGATTCAAGGATATTCTGGATCGCCGCCGGCGTAAGTACGTGGTTGCAGAACACGCTGAAGTTTTTCAGTCCTTCTGCCCGGGCCTGCTTGATGGCTACCGCAGTGGGTGGCGTGGTGGTTTCGAAACCGATGGCAAAAAACACCACTTCGCGGTCCGGATTATCCCGGGCAATCTTCAGCGCATCGCGGGTCGAATACACCATGCGTACGTCCGCGCCCGATGCCTTGGCCTTGAGCAGGCTTTTCCGTCCACTGGCCGGAACGCGCAACATATCGCCATAGGTGCAGAGAATAACCCTGCGCGCTTCGGCCAGCTGGATGGCATTGTCAATACGACCGATGGGCAACACACACACCGGGCATCCCGGCCCATGCACGAACTTCAGGTTTTCCGGCATCAGGTCCTGCACACCGTAGCGAAAGATGGCGTGCGTATGACCGCCACAGAACTCCATCAGATTATACTGACGGCCCGTATCGGCTTCACGGGCGATGGCACGGGCGAGCGTTGTTGCCAGTTCGCGCGTACGGAATTCATCAACGTATTTCATCTTTCTTCCTCGTCAAGCAGGCCTGCCTCGGCGAACAGTTCCAGCGTTTTTTTCGCTTCTTCCTCGCTGATCCTGTTCAGGGCGTACCCCACATGAATCAGAACATAGTCATCGACGCCGACATCGTCGACCAGGGCCACGGAGACCTCTTTCCTGACTTCGCCGATTGCTACAGTCGCCACATCGGCCTCGGCGTCGAGTGCAACTATTCTGGCCGGAAGTGCAAGACACATGGGCTTCTCCTTCAGGCGCTGTCGGCCAGCGAGGGATGTCCGATCAGCGATACCTGGCGGGTCGCCCAGACCCACTGGTACCAGGTTTCAAGGCCCTCCCCCCGGGTGGCGGACAGCTGCAACACCTTGATGCCGGGATTCACGCGCCTTGCATAGTCGATACACTTGTCGACATCGAAGTCCAGATAGGGCAACAGGTCAACCTTGTTCAGGATCATCAGGTCCGCTGCATGAAACATGTCCGGGTATTTGATCGGCTTGTCTTCACCTTCCGTGACTGACAGGATGGCTACCTTGTGTGCCTCGCCCAGGTCGAACGCCGCCGGGCACACCAAATTGCCGACATTTTCGATGAACAGTACGCTGCCGTCCTCCGGCGCCAGGCCGTCCAGCGCATGGCCGATCATGTGCGCATCCAGATGACAGCCCTTACCGGTATTAATCTGCAGAGCCTTGACGCCGGTTGCGCGAATACGCTCGGCGTCATTGGCCGTCTGCTGGTCGCCCTCGATCACCGCCAGTGACAGATCCGACTTGAGATCGTCGATCGTCCGTGTCAACAGGGAGGTCTTTCCGGAGCCCGGACTCGACACCAGATTCAGCGCCAGGATGCCATGGCTGGCGAAATAACCCCGGTTGGCCTTCGCGTATTCATTATTCTTGCCGAGGATGTCTTTCTCGATCCGGACCATGCGCGACTGGCTGAGACCGGGTGCATGCGCATGCGCCGGACCCAGACCATAATCGTGGGTGTGTCCATCGTGGTGGTGACGGTGATGGTGGTGATCGTGTCCATGGTCATGAGTGTGCTCATACTCATGTCCCTCGATACGGGTTTCGCCTTCTCCGCAGCCGCATACGCTACACATTATTCCACCTCCAGTTCCTTTATCCGCATTTCGTCACCCGTGGTGACCTGTAATTGATAACCGCCGCAATCGGGACAGGCATCATAACGCTGATTCACCTTCACTGTCCTGGCACACTGCATACACCAGGCCTCACCAGGCATACGCACAATCTCCAGTGTCGCACCTTCCGCCAGCGATCCGTCCATGACCAGGTCAAAACTGAAACGCATGGCTTCCGGCTCAACACAGGACAGAACGCCGATTTCCAGCCAGACAGTTTTTACCCGTCGATAGCCCTGTGTACAGGCATTCTGTTCAAGGATCTTCAATACACCTTCACAAAGCGACATTTCATGCATACATCACCCGTCCGACTAATGCACCCGAATCCGATAATCAACACAGGGATCAATGGCGCTGACAAACAACATGGCCTGCTGGCACAGGCTATCTTTGTCACCGGCTTCGCGGCCACTCAATGAACGTTTCAGCAGACCCCGTGGATGGAAGTTCCACTCGGTGGGCGCAACAATCTGGTACCGTCGAATGCGCGCGTTTTCCACCTCCACCCGGTGGATCAACCGGCCGCGTGCTGCTTCAAGCTGCGATAGACCGAAACCGGATTGCTGTGTCGGCACCCCGCTACCCGCGTCATGTTCGAGCCCGTCGGCAAGCTGACGCATTTCATCGATGCTGACAACCAGTTCGTGCAAGCGGGCAATAAGCCGGGGCAGCAGACCGTTACCGTGGCGGTTACACAAGTCACCGATCAGCTGCGACCCGTGCTGACGGGTAAAAGGGGTCGTCTCGTGGTTTTCCCCGCGCCAGAGCGGTTGGCTGACGAACGCATCTGCCGATGGCGCGCTCAGGCAATCATGCAGATCTTCGCTATCCAGGTATGGCAGCCCGGCAATGGTAGAGCGTCCGAAATCAGACCAGCGTTCGCGCACGACCATTTTGATGAGCGCTGCCGCTATACTGTCACTGTGATCAATCCAGGCCATCAGTGCAACCTCGTCCCCGATCGTTTTCCAGACACCGAAATCGATGCCAAGGATCTTTGTCTGCACCCATTGTTGCACGTCATCCAGGCACAGCTCCAGCTCAGGCCGGGTGACCGCAAGCGCGCCACCGCCTAACTGAAACGGATTGTCGCGTGGATAGAGTGCCGCGCGCAGGCTCTTGCCCAGCCGGCTCATCGGGCCCATCGGTGCAGCAGCCGATTCGCGGCCGGTAAAGGCAGGCCAGTCCAGCAGGATACGGAACATATGCTCCCGCGAGGTTTCCGCCCTGAGCAGCAAGTCACGAGCGCGCTTCTGGTCAGCGGATATCTCGATTCCCATGGCCTGTTCACAGGCGGTCGCTGCCGCCATCGCCTGTGCGGTTCCGCACACGCTGTAAAGCAACGGCAGTGTTTCCAGCACTTCCGTAACTTCCTTCCCCCAGAAAATAGTAACGGCTTTAAACGGGCGCGTAGAACGGATTGTGACGTCCCGTATCTGCATCGCATCGCGGTACAAATCGATTTCCAGGCGGCCTTCGACTTTCATTTCCGTGCCCCACCCGGAAAAACACTGCGCAGCAGGTCGCGGCGGCTCAGTGGCGTATCCATGCGTTCGCTCAGTGTTGGACGAATGTCCTGGTCAGGCCGGGCACGCAAGTCCGTGCCCTGAGATTCATTTCTCGGGTTTAAAGCCTGATCCTGGTTCTCTTCCTGCATGATGGCGTCCATGACTGCCTCAGCAGTAGCGACTGCACTGGCCTGATGTTCAAATTCGTACATGGGTGAGAACAACGAGCACATCTGGTAGTGTCCAATACCTTCTTCTTCCCCGACGATGAACACATAGGGACCGGAAGGAAAAACATGCTGCTGTGTGGAACCTGGCGGAAGATCGCTCCAGTCGTCACCTTCGTTCGGCAACAACATAAGGTTCATGAACCACGGCGTGATCAGAATACCAAGACAATGTCCGTCCCAGGACTGCATGCCCACCACTTCGACCTCGAGTTGGGAGTTCAGGATCGGAACACTAGCCATGCGCCTGTTCTGGATATCGGTAAAGACCTTTTCCAGTCCTTCAGACAGATAATCGGGACAGATTGCCGTCATAATTCGATCACCATAAAGTCGTCCCTGTTGCCGTCGCAGCGGGGGCAACGCCAGTGATCCGGCAGCCGGGAAAACGGTGTTCCCGGCTCAATCTGCCAGTAATCATCACCATCCGCCGGGTCATAAATATACCAGCAGATCTTGCACTCCAGTTTGGTGCCGTCCTGAATCTTGCCATCGTCCCCGCCATAGGACCCGCTGAAAAAGCTGTCTTTCATTGATAGACCTTCAGGATTTCCTGCAGGCGGTCCACGCTATCACCAATATCGTCCTGGGATGCCAGCGCCACGGCCGGCACGTCCACGACTTCGATGGTGTTAAGGATAACCGCGTCGCGTGAATTGAAGTATTTTACCCGCCATACATTGCGCGTTGCCGTGCTGTGAATGCGGCAATTCCCATAACCCCGTGA
>JASBSS010000012.1 GCA_030148805.1 Thiogranum sp.
CGGGCGCGGCTCGCAGGTCGATATCAGCGCCGACAGCTTGCGCGTCGTTGCGCAACGCAGTGGCGATGGCATTGAACTGACCGCTGACGAACTGGCGCAACTGGGGGCGGAGAGCCTGTTGCTGGGCGGCGCGCGCAACGACGTCGGCGACGTCTTTCAGGTCGATGCGAAGGCGCAGCGGTTGGAAATCGCCGCTGGTGTCGAGCTTGCGCTGCCGGAGTTGCTGTTGGTGGCCCACCAAATCGACATCGGCGGGGGCGACGGCAAAAGTGTCCTGCGTGCCGAGGGTGTCGCGCTGAGCACGGGCGCCGATCTGGATATTCGCGGCGACGCGGCCCTGGTCGGCGTCAGTCGCCGCAAAGGTCTGCAGGCGCGGCGCAGCGAATTGCCCGCCATATCCACCGCCACAGTCGTGCTCAGCGACAACAGTCAGCTACTGGCCGACGGGGGCGGGCTGATCGCGGATTCGCCGGACCAGATGGCTCTTGGAGGTACCGTTTCCGCGCAAGACGGATCAATGCAACTGGGGGCTGCGCGCGTCAGCCTGGGCGACACCGATGGTCTCGCACTAGAGGGCCTGGTGCTGAACAATACCGATCTGGCCGGACTGCAGGGTACCGACCTCATTCTTCGTAGCGGCGCCCAGGTGGATCTGTACGGCGCGCTGCTAGACTCGGCCGGGCGCCCGCTGCGCCTGGGCAATCTGACATTGGATGCGACTGGCCTGGTCGGTCACAACCTCAACGGCCGCCTCATCGGTCTGCAGGCCGCTCGGGTGGAACTAGCCAACTTTAGCGCGGGCCCAGCCGCCGTGGCGGTCACGCCTGCAGGCGGTTCGTTGAAGCTGGACGCCAATAGCCTTGTGGTCGATGGTGCCAGCGGCGGCCAAGGGTTTGCGCTGGCGGGTTTTGACGGCGCGACGGTGCGAACACGAGGCCTTCGTTTTCAGGGTGGCGGCCGCTTGCGGGCAGACGGTGATCTGCGCGTGGAGACGCCGCGCATTGCCGCCAGCAGCGGTGCCGACGGCGGTCTGAGCAGTGGCGGTCGCTTGGAGTTCGCGTCCCCAAGTGAGGCGGTCGCAGGGGACACGGCGGGCGCGGCAGGCTTGGCGGCCCGGCTAGCGTATCAGGCGGATGCCATTGTGGTGGACACCACCATCGATCTGCCTTCCGGTGTCCTGTCTGTCGACGCCTCGGGCGCCAAGGGGATAACGCTGAACTCCGGTGCGGTGGTGAACGTGGCTGGCAGGAGTGAGGTTTTCGGCGCTAGCCGGATCGGTACGCCCGGCGGCTCCATCGAGCTGACCGCACAGCAAGGCGACGTGCAACTGGACGGATTGCTGGCACTATCGAACGCCGACACCGCTGCCATGGGCGGGCGCCTGCGGGTGGATGCGCCAAACGGCGCCTTGCGTCTGGACGCAGGCCTGCGTGTGCAAGCGAGTGACGCCGCCGAAGATGTAGCGGACGGCAGTGGTTACCGCCTAGATGTGGGCTCGCTCGAGGCCGCCCAAGGTGACGGGTTGGCAGCCTGGCTGGCGCTCATCGGGCCGACCGATTTTCGTGCCGAGCAGGCGTTGCGCCAGCGCACTGGCGATCTGCAATTGGCCAGCGGCACACGTATCCGCGCCCAGCGTGTGGCGTTGTCTGCCGACAGCGGTGACGTGGTTATCGCCGGCGAGATCGATGCCAGCAGTCCCCAGGGCGGAGTTATCGAATTGGCGGCGGGAGACCGCGTACAGTTGTCCGGTAGCCTTAATGCCAGCGCGCCCGGGGACGGTCCCGCGGCCGGCCGTGTGGTACTCGCCTCGCTGGACCCCGATGGCGACGGGCTAGCGGGAATCGCTAGCGATGCTGGCGCCCAAATCAAACTGGCCGGCGGCGGGACTTTACAGCTTTATCTCCCATTCAGCGAAATCGGCGCAGTTGCGGGGCTCGAAACCTTTGACGCCGCCGTCACTGGCGCGGCGCAGCGCGAGGTTCTGGCTTTGCGTCAATTGCGTAACCCCGAACTGGACCTGGTAAGCGGTCTGAGCAATTTACGCGCGACGACGCTGACCAATGAGTTTGCCACCCTGCAGGGGTTCATGGCCTCCGCGTCCGGCGCCGTCCCGACCGGCTTCCGCTTACGTCCGGGCCTTGACGTGCGTGCCGACGCCGACCTGCTGCTGGCCGAGGATGTCGATTTGCGCGACACCCGCTTCGGCGCCGAGGCCCTGCCCGGCGTGCTGATGCTGCGCGCCGGCGGCGATCTGACGCTTGCCGGCAGCTTGAGCGATGCGGTGTATGTCGATGCCGGCCTCGGCCCGAAAATCGACGCGGGGGAGAGCTGGAGCTATGTCTTGTCGAGCGGCGCGGATTTCACTAGCGCTTCACTCACGAGCGTAGCCTCGTCAGCGACGACATTGCGCCTCGACGCTGGGCGTTTCGTGCGCACCGGCAGTGGAGATATAGCGCTTAGTTCCAGCGGCGATATTGTCCTTGGCGAGGATGCCGCCGTATTCACCTTTGGGCGGGACGCCGGTAGCGGCGCCTTTGGCGATGTGGTTTTCCCGCAGTTCGGCGGTCTTGACGGCGACGCTCTGCTCTACATCTTCACCGGCGGTATCCAGTTTGGGCGCGCCGGCGGCGACGTGAATTTGCGCGCCGCGGGCGATTTGCGCGGTGCCGGGGTGAGGGCGCTGAACCAGTCTTGGCAGCCCAAGTTGGGTGGCGACTACCGAGAGATATTGCCGGGCAGTGAGCTTCCGGTAATACGCGGCATCGATGTCCAGCGGTTCAGCGATGGCGTCGGCGCCCTGGGTGGCGGTGCGCTGGAGGTCGAGACGACGGGCGATATCCGCGATCTGACCCTGGCCGTGCCGTCTTCGCAGCTGCCAGTGGAGAATCTTGGCGTCGTGGACAACAGCGGGGCGACCGTGATCGAGCAGCGGCCGGATACGCGTTTCGCGGAATTCGGCGGTGAGTCGCTGCGCGTGCGCAGTGGTCGGGACCTGCTCAATACTTACGTGCAGCTCGATCGCGGTCGCGGCCGGGTCGTCGCCTTGCGTGATATCGGACCGGGCGAGACAGGCGTTAGCCTGTTGGGTCTGGGTGATGCCGATTTGCGCCTGCTAGCCGGGCGTGATATCTGGCTGGACAGTGTCGTCGACCCGGGCCTGATACCTCAGTCACCGTATCAGTTCGACGTCTACGCCGCTCAGCTGGGGTTTCGGCCGCAGCGTTTCGACACGCTGTATTTCACTCAGTCCCTCAACGCCGCCCTTCAGGTCACCGCCCTGGCGGGCGATGTGTCGCTCGGTGATGCCGGGCCACTGAAAAGCCTGGTTGAAACCGGTGTTCTGCCAAGTGGCGAAACGGATCCGGCGCTGGGTTCGAGTCTGGTGGATGCGCAGTCGATCGACGCGCTGGCCAGAAATTTCGTGCCGGCGAGACTGTCCCTGCGCGCGCCTCAGGGAACTGTCCAATTTGTCCAGGGCAACACCTTTATATCGCTTCCGGACGGCGACGGGCGGATTGAAATTCTGGCGGATCGAGATATCACCGGCCTCCCGGGCGGTGCCCTGAGTCAGTCCGACGTCGATCCAGCAACGCTGCCGCGTGCGGCGGCGCCAATGCAGCTGCTCAGTGGGTCCGATGCGTCGTCAGCCAATCTTCTTGCCAGAATTACTTCCCCCAACGACCAATTGTTTCATGCACGCACGCCTGTGCATCGTGGAGACGAGGGTTTCAACAGCATTATCGCTCGCAGGGGAAGCGTTTTCACCGTTGACTCCGGCAGCGGCAACACCTCGTCGTTTTCGTTGCAGCTCGCCAAGCAAAGTCGGTTAGTCGCCGGGACCGATATTCGCGACATCCAGTTGGCCGTCCAACATGCTAATCTTAACGATTTGTCCCTGGTGCAGGCAGGGCGCGATATTCGTCAGAATGTCGCGCTCAACCCGTCCACGGGAGATGTGACGGCTGACGAGCGGGTACTGCGGATTTCCGGCCCCGGCCATATCCACCTCCAGGCCGGTCGAGCGATCGACCTCGGCGCCTCGAAGGGCATCGAAAGCATCGGCAACACAGCCAATACGTTCCTGCCTGCCAACGGTGCCTCCATCAGTCTGATGGCCGGTTACGACGGCGAGCCGGAATACGCGGCGTTCCAGAAACGCTACGTCGACGATGAAAGCGACTATCTGCCACTGCTGCGCGATTTTCTGGGATCGCTCGGCCTCGACACGCAGGATGACGCAAGCGCCCGCGCGGCCTTGGCCGGGCTCGATGCCGCACAGCGCAACCGATTCCTCTACAAAGTGTTATTCGCCGAGCTGAAAGCTTCGGGTGTGGCGGCCACCGATCCCGAGACCGGGACCGGTGATTATTCGCGCGGGTTTGCGGCCATCGACACCTTATTCCCGAACCCCAACCCGCAGGGTCGGATCGATCTGAAACTGAGCAAGATCTTCACCCTCGATGGCGGCGATATCGATCTGCTGGTGCCGGGCGGGTTGATCGACGGCGGCGCCACCAACATTTCCGGTCTGCGCAAGGAGGCTGACGAATTGGGGGTTGTCACCGGGCGCGCCGGCGATATCAGCGCCTTCGTCGACGGCGATTTTCTGGTCAACCAGTCGCGGGTGTTTGCGCTCAACGGCGATTTGTTGATGTGGTCGTCCAACGGCAATATCGACGCCGGGCGCGGCGCCAAGACCGCACTGGCATCGCCGTCGCCGCAAACCCGGATCGATCCGGTTACTGGGCAGACAGTGGTCGAGTTTCCGCCCAATATCTCCGGCAGCGGTCTGCTCGGGGTGAACGGATTTTTGTTCGCGCCGCGCGGCGTGATCAACGCCGGCGACGCCGGCATCAAGGCCACCGGCAACCTCACCCTCGGCGCGGTCGAGGTCATCGGTGCCAGCAATATCGACGTCGGCGGTATCGCCGTCGGCGTTCCGGTCGCCAACGTCGGCGGCCTGGCGGCCGGTCTTACCGGCGTCAGCAATATCGCCAGCAGCGCCAGCAAGCTCGCCGAGCAGAGCACCTCCGGCATGGCCGGCGGCGACCAGGGCGCGGACGCCGACAAGCCACTCGGGTTGTTGAGCGTGGAGGTGGTGGGTTTCGGTGAGCCGGGCGACAAGAAAAAGGACAAGGAACGCGACTAAGCGGCCATTGTCGGTGCAACGGATGTCGCCGTCGTCATATTGCTGTCATCTTGAGATAAGAAAATGACGAACTTCGCTATCCGAGGCCACTACCAATGAAATACCGCCGTTTGACCTTTGCCCTGCTGCTGATGACGCCGATGTTGGCGCAGGCGTGGTGGAACGCGGACTGGCCGTATCGTAAGGCGCTCACCATCGACACCACGCCCACCGGCGCCAATGTCCCGGTGGAGGTGGACAGCGTTCCCGTGCTGATCCGTCTGCACACGGGCAACTTCGGTTATTTTCTCGATGTCGCCGAGGATGCGCGCGACTTACGTTTCTTTGCCGGCGACGACACCACCGCGTTGAAATTCCATGTCGAGAAATTCGATCCAATCAACGAGATGGCGCTGATCTGGGTACAGGTGCCGAAGTTGCTGGCGAACTCCAAAGATAATCGTCTGTGGATGTACTACGGCAACCGCGCCGCCACCAGCGCCGGCGACCCAGCGGGTACCTACGGGCCGCAGCAGACACTGGTTTATCACTTCAACACCCAGCAGACCTTACCGCACGACAGCACCGGCTACGCCAATCAGGCCGTTACCTGGAGCGGAGAAACGCTCGCCGATTCGCTGATCGGCGCTGGTGCCCAGTTTCAGGCCGGAGCGCAATTGCGTGTCGCCGATCAACCGGCGCTGCAGGTCGATCCGGCGAAGGGATGGACGGTCGGATTCTGGTTCAACGTCGATGCGTTGCCGCAAGAGCCTCAATCATTGCTGGCTCGCGGGGGTGAAGCGGGATCGGTCGGCCTGGAGATGACGCCCGACGGCGTAGTGGCGCGACTGACGACGGGTGAGCAGACAGTAGCGACGCCCGCCGTCGGCGTTACGCCCGGTACTTGGCATCATCTCAGTCTGGTATTGAACGCCGAAGGCTTGCAGCTGTTCCTGGACGGGGCGCGCGCGCAGACCGCGGAGGTTTCGCTGCCGCCACTCAATGGCGATATCGTGTTGGGACAGGTCGACGACACCCGCCCCGGATTCGTCGGCAAGCTGGATGAACTGGAGATAGCGTCCGTGGCGCGCGCTGCCTCCTGGATCGCCGCGTCGGTGCGTGCGCAATCCCCCGGTACCACCATGGTGGTCTACGGCGAGGACTCCGACCAAGGCAGCAGCGAGGGCGGGGAATCCTATTTTCTCATCACCCTTCACAATGTCACCCTCGACGGCTGGGTGGTGATTGTCGCGCTGGCCGTAATGGCGGCCGTCAGTTGGGTGGTCATGTTCAACAAGGGCGTGGTGATCAACCGCGTGCGCCGTGACAACCGTGCCTTCGATCAGCTGTTCGCCCAGCTGTCCGCCGGACACCTGCAGGATCTGGATAAAGAAGACGAGGGTCCGGTGGCGCGCGACGAGTCACCGCTGCTGACCGCGCTGACGGGCAAGCACGACAATTTCCAGAGTTCGACGCTTTATCGTATCTATCATGCGGGCGTACAAGAGGTGCAACACCGGCTCGCCAAGAGCGTCGGTGCGCGCGCCAATCTAGTGCTGTCGCCGCAGGCCATCGGCGCAATCAAGGCGACCATGGACAGCGTGATGACGCGCGAGAGCCAGCGCCTCAACAGCCAGATGGTGTTGCTGACCATCGCGATATCGGGCGGTCCCTTCCTGGGCCTGCTCGGTACGGTGGTGGGCGTGATGATCACCTTTGCGGTGATCGCGGCCACCGGCGATGTCAACGTCAACTCCATTGCGCCGGGTATCGCCGCCGCGTTGGTGGCCACGGTGGCCGGCCTGGCAGTGGCCATACCGGCGCTGTTTGGCTACAACTACCTCGGCACGCGGATCAAGGAGATCCAGTCGGACATGCGTGTGTTCGCCGACGAATTCCTCGCCAAAGTGGCGGAAGAATACAGCTGAGTCGGCCATGAATGTCCAGGAGGAAAATCAGCCTTACGACGACATCAACATCACGCCGATGCTGGATCTGGCTTACGTGCTGTTGGTGATATTCATCATCATGACCACGGCCACGGTGCAGGGCATCGTGGTCAATCTGCCCAAGGCCAGCTCCACCCCAAGTCTGGCCAAGCCGCAAACCAAGGCGATCACCGTCACCGCCGACGGCACCATTTTTCTGGATACTTATCCGGTGACGCTCGAGCAGTTGGAATCGACGTTGCGCCAGTACAAGGCGGCCAATCCGCAGCTACCCGTGGTGGTCAAGGGCGATGCCGCTGTCCAATACCAACTGGTGGTCAATGTGCTCGATTTGCTGGGGCGGCTGGATATTACCCAGATAGGCCTGGTTACCCAGAAGCTCGTCAAATAACGCCATGCCCGGCTTGCGCACATACCTGCCCCGCATCTTGGCGGTGATCCTGGTGTTGGGGATCGGCGTGTTGACGGTGTACGGGATTCGCGGCTTCCTGGCGGACAAGCCGGCGATGACGAAAACAAAAATACAGACCATCACCTTGCTCAAGCCGCCTCCGCCGCCGCCGAAGATCGAGCAGCCGCCGCCGCAGCCGGAGATGAAGCAGGAAGTGAAAATGCCGGAGCCGGAGATGCCCAAACCGCTGCCCGACGTGCCCGATGAGCCGCCGCCGAGCGCCTCCCTGGGCATGGACGCCGAGGGGACCGGTGCCGGCGACGGCTTCGGCCTGGTGGGCCGCAAGGGCGGACGCGGCCTGTTGAACGGTGCGGGCGACCCGGCGATGTATTACGCCTCGCAACTGCAGCGGCGCATCGAGGACATGCTGGCCGAAAACCAGAACACGCGGCGCAAAGCCTATTCGATTGTCGCCGGCATCTGGGTCGGGCCCGGCGGAGACATACAGCGGGTAGAGCTGAACGGATCCACTGGCGACCGGCAGACCGACGAACTATTGAAGGCCGCGATCAAACAGATCCAATCATTGGCGGTGGCGCCGCCGCCGGATATGCCGCAGCCGATTCGTTTGCGCATCAAGTCGACGCTCTGAGGCCGACGATTTACGCCGAATTTGTTATCGGAGAGAAGCGAGAATGAAAAAAATAGCCAGCGTGCTACTGGCGGCCCTGGTGCTGGTCGCGGCGCCCACGGGCGCGTCGGCCGACGAGAAAGGCGATCTGCTGCTGCTGAAAAAAACCACCCTGAATCTCATCGAGGCATTGGTCAAGCAGGGTGTGCTCGATCGCGAACAGGCCGACCAGTTGATTGCCGAAGCCGAGCGGGATGCCCGTGCGGAGGTCCGCCAGGCAGAGAGCGAGGCGGCCAAGCCGGACCGGCGGGTGATCCGGGTGCCGTACGTCCCCGATTTTGTGCGCGACGAAATCAAGCAGCAGGTCGAGGCCGAGGTGCGCGAGAAGGTGGTCGAAGACGTCATGGCGCAGGCCAAGCAGGAGCGCTGGGGGGTGCCCGATGCGCTGCCAGAGTGGATTTCACGCATCAAATTCAGCGGCGATATCCGGTTGCGCGCCGAAAGCGATCTGTATGGCTCGGCCAACGCGCCTTTTTCGCACGTCGATTTTCAGAAGAGCAACGACAATGGCGAGCCGATCATACTCAACAGTACTGAAGACCGTGCGCGCGCGCGTGTCCGGCTGCGTCTGGGCATGGATGCCAAGGTGACGACCAATCTCAAGACCGGGGTGCGCCTCACGACCGGCAGTTTCCGCAATCCGGTGTCCACCAATCAGACCCTGGGCAACTACAACAACCCCGAGACCCTGGTGTTGGATCGCGCTTATCTGCAATATCAGGGGCATAACGCCGATGGCTACAACTGGTTGACGCTGACCGGTGGGCGCATGCCTAACCCCTGGTTTTCCACCGATCTGATCTGGGACAAGGATCTGAACTTCGATGGTTTCGCGGCCGGTTTCCGCCACAATCTGGGGGGTGGCGGCAGCCTGTATGACATTGACGAACATGACAATACCCTGTTCGCCACCTTTGGCGCCTTCCCCTTGCAGGAAGTCGAACTCAGCGGCAAGGACAAGTGGTTGTTCGGAGCCCAGCTAGGTTTCGACAAGGTCTTCGACGATCAGTCGTCGTTCCGCGTGGGTCTGGCGTATTACAACTACAAGAATATCACCGGCAGGTTGAATACCCTCGACAGCCGCCTGCGCGACTTCACGGCGCCGCAGTTTGTGCAGAAAGGCAACAGCTTGTTTGAAATCAGCAACGACGCCGGTGGTTCGTTGCGCCGTTTCGGCCTCGCTTCCGATTTCGATATTCTGGACTTGACCGCCGAGTACGATCTGGCGCGTTTCGCCCCGGTGCACTGGATTGTCACTGGCAGCTACGTCAGGAACATCGGCTACGACGCCGGCGAGATACGCCAGCGCACCAACGGTCAGATGTTCGTCAACAGCACGTCCATCACCGAGGATCCCTCACGCAAGAAAACCGACGGCTATCTGGTCAAGCTGGCGTTTGGTTGGCCCAACACCCTGGAGCGGCGTCGTTGGCAGGCCTTCATGTCTTACCGCTATCTGGAGCGCGACGCGGTGCTTGATGCCTTCACCGACTCGGATTTCCATCTGGGCGGGACCAACACCAAAGGTTGGCTGGTCGGCGGCAGCTACGGCATCAACGATAACACCTGGTTGCAGTTGCGCTACCTGTCCGGCGATGAAATCGACGGGCCGCCGCTGGCGATCGATGTGATTCAGCTCGACTTGAACGCCAAATTTTAAGGAGCCTGTCATGAAGCTCAGAGATTGTCTGGCCACCGGCGGAATCTTGTTGCTCATTGGCTTGCAGGTGCCGGCACAGGCGGAGCGGCGGGAAGGCGGTGCCGCGGACGCGATGCGCAAGGCGCAGTTGATGATCCGCAGTCTGTCGGCGGAGAAGTCCTCCCTGCAGGCCGAGAAGGAACAACTCGGCGCCCAGGTGAAAACGCTCGAAGCCAAAGTCACCGAGCTGGAAAGCGGGCTGGAAAGCACGCGGGACAAACTCGGCAGCGCCAGGAAGCATCAGGAAAAACTGCTCGACCGGGTCAAGAGCGATGTCGACAAGTACAAAAGCCTGTTGCAGAAATACGAGGAGTCCCAGGGCCAGTTGCGCAGCGCGATCCAGGACAATCAGTTGTTGGTCAACGCCGTGCAGGAGCGCGAAAGCTGGGTTAGTCAGTGCGGCGAGAGCAATCGCAAGCTGTATCAGGCCGGTTTGGACCTGTTGGAGCTGTATAAAAACAAAAGTGTGGGCGATGTAATCAAGGATAAGGAACCATTGCTGGGCTTCGGTCGGGTGGAGTTGGAGACCAAGGCGCAGGATTATCGCTTCCGCCTGCAGGACCTGCGCATCACCCCGTTTCAGCCGTCCACGGTGACGGCGTCGTCAAAGGCGGCTAACTAGATAAAACCGCCGTGGCGCGGCGACCGTCAGCGGCTTGCCAGGCTGCGAAACAGCGCGGCGCGTCGCTGGCGCACATGGCGGTACCACAGCAGTTGTACCAGCCAGTAGCCCAATAGGCCGCTGATACTGCCCACGAGCAGGCTGCCGATCATCAGGGGTTGCCAGATGACGGCGATCTGGCCGAACAGCCAATCGGCGCCGGGTACCTTCGCGGCAGTCGGGGTCAGGGTGGGGGCGCCCAGCAACCAGGTACCGACCTTATAACAGAAATAAAACACCGGACCCATGGTGAAGGGATTGGTGATGAAGATCAGGCCCACCGCCAGCGGCAGGTTCACCCGCAGCCAGAGCGCGCCGAGGGCCGCCAGGAGCATTTGAAACGGCAGGGGAAGGAAGGCGATGAACAGCCCCAGCCCGGCGGCTCCGGAGACCGAACGCCGGTTCAGGTACCACAGCCGGGGGTGGTGCAGCCGGTGGCCCAGGCGGCGAAACAGCCAATGTTCCCGTAAGCTCGCCGCCGAGGGCAGATAGCGCCTGAGAAATTTGCGTGGCATAGGGCTTAGCCTGGATTTCTGGATCTATAGGCGGTTATCGGCCGCGAGTTCGGTCAACTGTAGTCCGCCAACGCGCAGTTTAGGTCGCACAAGTGACGCAGTGATGAGCGCGGGATGACGGTTAGGTGACGTCTGCTCGCCGGTGGCCGAAGCCCGCCAGGTCAGCCGGGATAGAGACGCCCGCCGGTGGCGACGGCGATTACGATCAGGCCCAGCGACAGGTTGACCGCCACGATCTGGCGGATCTGGTTGAGCTGCCTGGCGGCGTCCTGCCATTGCTCGGTGATGACCGCCTCTTTCAGGCGGCGAAAGGGCGCGAAGAAAAGGTGCATGTAGATCAGTATCATCACCCAGCCCAGCCCCTGCATCAGGTGCACCGACAATCCGACCCCTCCCATGCCGCCATAGAGCTGGAAGACCAGCCAGTACCCGCTGGCCGGCAGCAGCAGGACGAACAGCCAGACCCAGGGGAAGAACCGGCTGAACACCGCCGCCCAGAGTCGCAACCGCTGCGGCGCCTCCAGCTCGCTGGCCGCGACCGGGCGCAGGATCTGGTAGGCGAAAAACATGCCGCCTACCCATAAGGTGGCGGACAGTACGTGTAACGCAATGGCGAGGGTGTGGATCATGCTGCGGGGTTCCCGTTACTGGTTTTTCTCGAAGTGGCTTTTCAGCCAACCATAGACACGGCGCACCAGTTCATCCTCGGTGCCGCGAAAGAAGTGTCCGGCGCCCTCGAGGGAGAACTGGCGGAAATCGTCGTTGCCGGCTTTGCGCGCGGCGCCGGCGCGCGCGCTGACCGAGCCAAGCACGCTTTCCAGGTCACGGCTGCCGTAGAGATCGAACACCGGCAGCTTGATTTTTTCCAGCGCCGCTACCGCGTCCATTTTCGGGTCGATTTCTATCCGGCCCACGCTGACCAGGACCAGACCGTCGACCGCTTTCGGATTGTCGGCGACATACCGTGCCGCCATCGCCGCCCCCAGGCTGTGGGCGACTATGACCACGGTCTTGGCGCCTTGTTTGCGCAGATAGGCCGCGGCTGCTGCCAGCCGCGGGCCGGCTTCGTCGAACAAGGGTAAATAACTTTTCAGCTCGGCATCATTTTCCAGGATCGGCATCTGTATCGACAGCGTCGACCAGCCGTGCTCGGGGAGCCCGACCCGCAGGGGATGGATGACATCCGGCCAGTCCGGATGGACCCCGATGCCGTGCGCCAGGATGACGGCGCGCCCGCTGGCGCCTTGCTGTGCCTCGGTGTAGATGCCGAGAAAACCGGTATCGCCGGCTTTCAGTTCGATGGCTTCGCCGTCGATCAGGCTGTCGCTGACCTGTTCCGACCAGCGCTTCTCCTTGGCCAGGTCGGAAGCCCCGGCGGGGAACTGGAAGAGAAGAAGAACGAGGACATAACACAATCTTTTAGTCATTGCCGTTACCTCTGTGGACTGCTGTTACGGCGCGCCGTCAGGCGCCAGGGGGCGCGAGTCCCGATTATGCCAGATTGCTCAGGCACTCGTATCCCCGGGCTGGCGGCGCGGCAGGCTGACGGTGAACCGGGCGCCTTCACCGGGCCCGGCGCTGAAGACCCGCAGACTGCCTCCGTGCAGCTCGACGATGTGCTTGGCGATGGACAGACCCAGGCCCAGGCCTTTTTCGTTGTCGTGCTCCTGTTTCACGAAAGTGGTGAAAAGTTGCGCCTGCAGCGCCGGTTCGATGCCGCTGCCGGTATCCGTGACCGCGACCAGATAGCTATCGCCGCTGATGCTCAGCTCCACGCTTACGCTGCCGCCAGCGGGCGTGAATTTTATCGCGTTGGACAGCAGGTTCCAGAAGACCTGCCGCAGGCGTTGCTCGTCGGCGACGATGCCCGTGTCGGGTTGCGGCTCGAAGCCGCGCGAATGCAACCGCACCCCTTTGTTTTCCGCTTGCGGCTGGATGGCCGCCACCGAGGCGCAGACGATCGGTGCAAGCTGGGTCGCGACGGGTTTGATCCGCAGTTTTCCGGTGCGGGTCTGCGCGCTGTCGATAAGATCCTCGAGCAGCCGTTCCTCCTCCCCGATGCTGCGCTTCATGGCCTCCAGCGTCCGGCGTATCTGCAGCGGGTCGTCGAGCGGGCTCAGGAGCAGCGCCTGGAGACGGTAGGCCAGGGCGGAAAGGGGACTGCGCAGTTCGTGCGAGACACTCGCCAGAAACACCTCGCGCATGCGCGCCAGCGCCTGCAGGTTTTCAATCGCTTCGGTTTGCTGCGCTGTGGAAACAATCAATGTTTCCAGCAACCTGGAAAAGCTCTCGAGCCGTGAGGGACTCAGTGGCGACTCCAGCCTGATGTCGCGCCAGAGTTTCGGTGCGTCCAGGGCGAGGGCGCGGGCGAGTTGATCGCTGGCGAGCGCCGACGGGAAGCCGCTATACACCCAGCCATGGACCACGGCGCCGCGGACCTGGCCGAACAAGGTGATCGGCAGGGCCCGAACCTGCAGTTCGGTGCAGTAGCTGACGATTTCGAGTTGGCCGTTTTCCATGCAACGGGCGCAAAGCGCCTGTTCCAACAACGAGCCCGGACCCTCTGGCGCCCACAGATTGCTGGCGCGCAGGGTGACCGCCAGCCGCGAGGCGCCAAGCGGCCCCACCTGCCGCTGGCGGTTCTCGTCGTACGCCGATACGACCAGGCCGGTGGCGGCGGAGTAATGCTGCAGAATGTCGGCCCACTTCGGCCAGTCGAGCGTGGCGGCGCTGGCGTCGGCGGGCAGCGCGGTCACTGCGGGGTCTCATCGGAGGCAGGCCTGGGTAGTTGCTCGCCCTGTAACACCGCCTCGTCGATGATCGGGCTGCGCCGCGAGGGGGACCGCGCGAGCAGGCCGTAATAGGCCGAAAACGGCAGTTGTGGCACCGCGGCCTCCATGCCGTTGATTTCGGTATTCTCTTCGTGCAGGCTGAAGCCACCGGCGCAGATGGAGAACTCGCGCGTGACCTGCACGTTCTTGCTGCCACGCACTTTCGGCACGGTGATGGCGCGCCGCAGCCGGGTGGACACCTCCACATAGTTGAGCAGAATGATATTGTCCACCAGGTGGGAACCCTTGAGTTCTTCGCTGATTTGCGACACGCCCAGCAGTTCCGGGCTTTCGTAATTGAAATACACCGTGGCCAGGCGCTGTTTCAGCAGATTGGCCAGGGCGTAGAGAAAATCCGCGACTTCCTTCGGGCTGGCCATTTCGTACACGGCCACCGAATCGAACACCACGCAATCGATATCATGTTCCTCCACCAGTCTGGCGACGCGGTGAAAATGGACGTCGAGATCGAGTTCGAGCGGCGAGTCGTAGTGGATGAACAGCTTGCCCTGATCGATCAGCGCGGCCAGGTCGAAGCCCAGGGTTTCGGCGTTGCGCATGAGCTGGCGCGGATGTTCGTCCAGCGTGACCATCAGACCGCGCCGCCCCTGCAGGGCATTGGCGTGCAGGAACTGGGTGCCGGCAACCGTCTTCCCGGTGCCGGATATCCCGGTCACCATGGTGATCGAGCCTTCGTACAGGCCACCGTCCATCAGGGCGTCGAGGTCGCGGCATCCGGTGGTGATGCGGGCGCTGGATGTGGGTTGATTCTCCTGGAGCTTGGGCTGTGACTGCGCGCGGCGGAAGATCTCGATTCCAACCCCGGGCTCGATGCGCATGCCGTGGCTGCCGGTAATGAAGTCCTGCCCCCTGGACTTGATGATCGAACAGCGCCGCTGCACGCTGCGCTGTTTTTCGTGCAGCGACAAGCCGACAATGGTGTCGAACACGAAGCGCTCGTGGGCCGGACCTTCTCCGGGGGGGGTGTCGCGTTCGGCGGTCACCAGGGTGGTGATACCGAGGCGACTCAGCCCGTCCACCAGCAAGGTGACGTCCTCGCGAAAAGCCATGTCGTGAGCTTCGCAGTAGAGGCGTAGGGGCGTCAGGCCGTCTATCATCAGCCGGCGCGCCCCGAGAGCGCTCAATTGCGCGGTCAGCACGCCATCGTCGCTGCGAAATTCGTTCAGCAGCACCTGCGGGCTGGTCTGGATGATTTTCAGTCGACCGGCATGGATCAGTTCCTGGAAATTCCAGTTGAAACCACGGGCGTCGCGCAGCAACTTGCTTTCGTCGATCTCCATGGAGATGATGACGCCGGGTTCATCGTAGTAACGGGCCCCGGCGTGCATGAAGCCAAGACCAAAAGTCGTCTTGCCCGCACCCGGCGGTCCTTCGACCAGGATGTTGTTGTAGCGGGTGATGCCGCCGAGGAAGATTTCGTCCAGTCCCGCGATACCGGTACGGACCAGATTGTCCGGAAACGATTGTGCCATTTCTTATCCTTATAACCTGCAAAGATAATGTTACAGCCCGAATGGATCAGGCCGTAACCTGGCTCCTGGCATACCGGAAACAGCTAGTCCCGTGGAACTCGAGTAGCGGTACCTGGCTGACAAAGCATAGTAGCAAATGGCGGACGGTGAAATCTGTGCAAGCCTTTTTTATACGATCATCAAACGCACTGACCCCCGCCGGCGCAGGGTCCGCTGTCGCGGCTCAGCGGCGGCGCCCCCTTCATGGCTGTCGGCAGCCCAAAAAATGACATGATAAATAAGGGGTTGCGGATTGGGTGTCGAGGCTGAGCAAGGGGACGGGCGCAGGCGGCGCGACTGTCTGGGGCCGTTCCGGGCCCGTCGCTGGTAGGGGCCATACGTGCCGCCTGAAGCTTGCCACCGCGGCGGGCTGAAATCCACGGCCGCTTCCGGTAAAGTGCGCGGTCTTGATTTTTCAGTCGACCCTTTTGCCTTAACGAGGTTCACGCTATGCCCGATTACAAGATTGCACCGTCGATACTGTCTGCGGATTTTGCCCGTCTGGGGGAAGAGGTCGACAATGTCCTGAGTTCCGGTGCGGATATTGTCCACTTCGACGTCATGGATAATCACTATGTCCCGAACCTGACCATCGGTCCGCTGGTGTGCGAGGCCTTGCGCAAGCACGGCGTCACCGCTGAGATCGATGTCCACCTGATGGTCAAACCGGTCGACCGGATCATTCCTGATTTTGCCAAGGCCGGCGCCAGCTACATTACCTTCCATCCCGAGGCCAGCGAGCACATCGACCGCAGCTTGCAACTGATCAAGAACGAGGGTTGCAAGGCCGGTCTGGTCTTCAATCCGGCCACGCCTCTGGATTACCTGCACTATGTCATCGACAAAGTCGACATGGTGCTACTCATGTCGGTGAACCCCGGATTCGGCGGTCAAAGTTTCATTCCGACGGCGCTCGACAAACTGCGCGATGCGCGCAAGATCATCGACGCGTCCGGACGCGATATCCGCCTGGAAATCGATGGCGGCGTGAAAGTGGACAATATCCGCGAAATCGCCGCAGCCGGCGCCGACACCTTCGTCGCCGGCTCGGCTATCTTCGGTGCCGCCAAGGATGGCGATGCCCATCGCTATGACAGCGTGATCCAGGCGATGCGCGACGAACTGGCCAAGGCCTGAGCGGCGCCGACGCCTCGGGAGCGCCCCATGCCGATCGAAAAACCGGAAATGATTCTGATCGATGTCGACGGTACGCTCGTCGACAGCGTCCCGGACCTGGCCTATTGCGTCGACATCATGATGCGGCAGCTGGGGCGCGAGCCCTGCGGCGAGACGCGCGTACGCGACTGGGTGGGCAACGGGGTCGAGCGGCTGGTCCGCCGCGCCCTGATCGGACAGCTCGAAGGCGAGCCCGCGGACGTGGATTTCGAGCGCGCCTATCCGATCTTTCTGGCGCTCTATGCCGAAAACACCTCGAAGCGCTCGCGGCTCTATCCCGGTGTGCGCGAAGGCCTGGATTATCTCAAGGGGGCCGGTTACGCACTCGGCTGCGTGACCAACAAGGCCGCGCAGTTCACGCTGCCGCTGCTAAAGGATCTGGGGATCTACGACGATTTCGGCATCGTGGTCAGTGGCGATACCCTGGCGGAGAAGAAACCGCACCCGGCCCCGTTGCTGCACGCCGCGGAATTCTTTAAGGTAGAGCCTGAACGGGCGCTGATGGTGGGTGATTCCATCAGCGACGTGAAGGCGGCACGCGCGGCCGGGTTTCGGATCGCCTGCGTGCCCTATGGGTACAATCATGGCGAGGATATCCGTAAAGCAGGGCCGGATCTGGTGATCGAGACCCTCGCCGCATTGAGAAACGAACTCGAACAAGCAGCATGATTTTTATCGTCGAGAGATTGCGCTACAGCCACAGCCGGCGATGGTGGTGATCGTCCACTGTCGTTTTTGTGCCTGTCATTGCCTGTCTCCACGGTGAGGATCATGACCCCCGAACAATTCAAACTACTGGCCGAGCGGGGCTACAACCGTATCCCGGTCACGCGCGAGGTGCTGGCCGACCTCGACACCCCGCTCAGTACCTACCTCAAGCTCGCCGACGGCGCCTACTCCTATTTGTTCGAGTCCGTCCAGGGCGGTGAAAAGTGGGGCCGCTATTCGATTATCGGTCTGCCCTGCCGGCAGGTGGCGCGGGTCTACGGCGCGCGGATCGAGCTGTGGATCGACGGCTGCCTCGCGGAGTCGCTGGAGGCGGCAGATCCCCTGCAGTGGGTGGAGGAATTTCAACGGCGTTTTCGTGTGGCCGAGCCCGAGGGAATGCCGCGCTTCGCCGGCGGTCTGGTCGGCTATTTCGGTTACGATACGGTGCGCTACATAGAAGCGCGGTTGCGCGATCAGAGCAAGTCCGACCCCTTGGCGACGCCGGACATCCTCCTGATGGTTTCCGATGAGGTGGTGGTGTTCGACAACCTCAGCGGCAAGTTGCAGCTGATCGTCCACGTCGACCCCGGTCAGCCGGAGGCCTGGGAGCGTGGGCAGGCGCGGCTCGACGAATTGCTGAAGCGGCTGCGTCGGCCGGTGGCGATCCCCGGGGCGTTGGCGCAGGCGCGGCAGGTCGGCGAGAAGGATTTCGTCTCGGGATTCACCGAGGAGGGCTTCAAGGCTGCGGTCGAGCGGGTGAAGGAATACATCGTCGAGGGGGACGCCATGCAAGTGGTGTTGTCGCAGCGCTTGTCGATTCCGTATGAGGCCTCGGCGTTGGACCTGTACCGCGCGCTGCGCAGCCTCAATCCTTCGCCCTATATGTTTTATCTCGATCTGGAAGATTTCCATATCGTCGGATCCTCGCCCGAGATCCTGGTGCGGCTGGAAGACGGGGTGATTACCGTGCGCCCGATTGCAGGCACGCGACCGCGTGGACGCGACGAGGCCGAGGACGCGGCACTCGAACAAGATCTGTTGTCGGACCCCAAGGAGCTGGCCGAGCACCTGATGTTGATCGATCTCGGGCGCAACGACGCCGGCCGTGTCAGCCGTGTCGGCAGCGTCGAGCTGACCGAGCGGATGGTGGTCGAGCGTTATTCGCATGTCATGCACATCGTCTCCAACGTGACCGGCCGCATCCGCGAGGGACTGAGTGCCATCGACGTGCTGCGCGCCACCTTTCCCGCCGGGACCGTCAGCGGGGCGCCCAAGATCCGCGCCATGGAGATCATCGACGAACTGGAACCCGTCAAGCGAGGCGTGTACGCGGGCGCGGTCGGCTATCTGTCCTGGAGTGGCAACATGGACACCGCCATCGCCATCCGTACCGCGGTGATCCGCGATGGGACGTTGAGCATTCAGGCCGGCGCCGGCATTGTCGCGGATTCCGTTGCCGAGAACGAATGGGCCGAGACGATGAACAAGGGACGGGCCATCTTCCGCGCCGTGAGTCTCGCGCAGGCCGGGCTGGATGGCGCGGAACCCTGAATCGGGTTATATTCTGGCAGCCGCCCGGCGAAAGCTGCTGAAGTTCCAGGTGCAGGGCGGTCCGGCTCAAGCTTAGGGAATAATCGCCGCTGTGCGGGAATCTAGTCGAGAAAAGGATCATCCGATGCTCTCCAGACGCCGCTTGCTTTCGTTTTTCGTCAAACTGGGCGCGCTGCTTCCGGCAGCGGTCTGCGCCACCCCGGGAAGGCCCGATCCGGCGACCGCGGAAACCGCGCACGGGCAGGCGCTGCTGCTTTACAAGGGTTGCGTGCTGCGCCGCGAGGATCTGAGCGACATTCTCTCGCGGCGTCGCTGACATGCTGCTGCGGTCGCAGGCGGACAAGGAGGCGGCTCTCAGGGAGCCCTACGACATCTGCATCAGCGGTACCGGTCCCGCCGGGATCACGCTCGCGCTCAAGCTGGCGGCCCGAAAGCATCGGGTGCTGTTGCTCGAGGCCGGGGATTTGCATTTCGATCCGCGCTCCAACGACGTGTACAAAGGCACGGTCTCCGGTCTCGACTACTTCGCCTGCAACGTCAGCCGGCAACGTTTCTTCGGTGGCACGTCGAATCACTGGGGCGGCATGTGCCATGCGCTGAAAGCCCGGGACTTCGCCCGGCGCGACTATGTCCCGCATAGCGGCTGGCCGATAGAGAAGGCTGATCTCGATCCTTATCGAGAAGAGACCATCGATATTCTCGACGTCAAGTTCCCTCCCGCGCCTGATTATCTGGGGCTTCACCACCAGGACGCCCACCTGCAGAAGCTGGGGTTTGGCTACAGCGAGCCGCCCACCCGATTCAAAGGCAAGTATCTGCCCACCATCGAGGCGAGCGGGAATATCACCGCTCTGGTCAACGCCAACGTCGTCGATATCGTGTTGACGGAGGATGGGGCGCGGGTCGAAGCCTTGAAGATCTCCGATTACGAAGGGAACACGTTAGTGGCCAGGGCCACTTGCTTCGCGATTTGCCATGGCGGCATCGAGAACGCCCGCACGTTGCTCAATGCCAATCGCCAGATTCCAGCCGGTGTCGGGAATCGGGCCGACCTGGTCGGCCGGTTTTTCATGGAGCATCCCCACTTCATCGTCGCCACCGCCATCATCGATCACGACCACCCGGGGATTTCACGTTATGTGCGTGCCAAGCCGGGTTCGTTGCCCGTCGCCTATTATGAGCCGCGCCGTGACTTCCAGGAGAGCCGGGGGATTTTGAGTTTCGGTGCCCGTTTCATCCCCACCTCCGGATTTTACGCCAGCCCCGCCAGATATTCCTTCCGGCGACGTCTGAAACGCTTTGTCTGCGAGACCGACGCGCTGTTGTCGCTGGCCGAGTCCATGGACGGCGACGGCCACGTCCGCTGTCCGCATGATATGATTTTCCGGACCGCGGCGGAGCAGAATCCCAATCCGGCCAGCCGGATTTCGCTGGGCGGGGACGTCGACCAGTTCGGCCTGCGGCGGGTGGACGTGAACTGGCAGCTGACCGAGCTGGACAAGAACACCCTCAGGCAGAGCGCGCTGGAGGTCGGGCGGGTCATGGCCCAGAGGGATCTGGGACGGGTGAAGCTGGCGCCGTGGCTGCTGGACCCCTCGTTGAGTTTTCCCGATACCCGCCACGACGAGGTGGCGGGTTTTCATCACATGGGCACCACGCGGATGGCCAGCACGCCCACGGAGGGGGTGGTGGACGAAAATCTGCGGGTCTTCGGAGTCGATAACCTCTATCTGGGCGGCAGCAGCGTGTTTCCCACCTCCAGTCACGTCAATCCGACCTTCACCATCGTGCAGCTGAGCCTGCGGCTGGCGGACCACGTCGACGGCCGCCTGCGTCGCGGATGATGTGCACACCGCCCGAAATTACGGAATAATACGGCTTTCAAACTGGCATGGCCCAACAGGTACCGGTAGTCCCCGATGTTGCTGATGATCGACAACTACGATTCCTTCACCTACAACCTGGTGCAGTATTTCGGCGAGCTGGGGGTGGAGATGCGCGTGGCGCGCAACGACCAGATCACGCCTGCGGAAATCGAGCGCATGGCGCCGGAACGCATCGTCATCTCGCCCGGTCCGTGCACGCCCAACGAGGCCGGCGTGTCCCTGCAGGTGATCAAGACCTTTGCCGGTCGCATCCCGATCCTCGGGGTGTGCCTCGGCCACCAGAGCATCGGCCAGGCCTTCGGCGGGCGGATCGTCCACGCCGGCGAGATCATGCACGGCAAGACCTCGCTGATTCATCATACCGACACCAGCGTGTTCCGCGGTCTCCCCAGTCCCCTGGAGGCCACCCGCTATCATTCCCTGGTGATCGAAAAACAAACGTTGCCGGAATGCCTGGAGGTGACCGCCTGGACGCTCGACGCCGAGGGCGGTGTCGATGAGATCATGGGGGTGCGTCACCGCGACCTGGCCGTGGAGGGCGTGCAGTTTCATCCCGAGTCCATCCTCACCCAGCACGGTCACGCCATGCTGAAGAACTTTCTCGAATCCCCTGGCGTCGCGCACGCCTGATCGCCGGAGTCCGCCGTGGATATGCAAGCCGCTTTGCGCAGTGTCATCGAACGCCGTGATCTGAGCGAGACCGAAATGCTAGCGGTGATGCGCCTGATCATGACCGGCGAGGCCACCCCGGCGCAGATCGGCGGCTTTCTGGTGGGGTTGCGGATGAAGGGCGAGACGGTCGACGAAATCAGCGCGGCGGCGCGGGTGATGCGCGAACTGGCCACGCCCGTGCCGGTGACCGCCGAACACCTGGTGGACACCTGCGGCACCGGCGGCGACGGTGCCAGCACCTTCAATATTTCCACCGCCAGCGCCATTGTCACGGCCGCGGCGGGGGGCCAGGTGGCCAAGCACGGTAACCGGTCGGTCTCCTCCACTTGCGGCAGCGCCGACGTGCTGGAAGCCGCCGGCGTCAATCTGGAGCTGGACGCGCCCCAGGTGGCGCAGTGCGTGCAGTCGATTGGCGTCGGTTTTCTGTTCGCGCCCCGCCATCATAGCGCCATGAAGCATGCGATCGGCCCGCGGCGCGAAATGGGCGTGCGTACTTTGTTCAATCTTCTCGGGCCGCTGACCAATCCCGCCGGCGCGCCCAATCAGGTCGTGGGCGTCTTCAACAGTTACTGGTTGAATCCGCTGGCGCAGGTCCTGGCCAGGCTGGGCAGCCGTCACGTCATGGTCGTGCACGCCGAGGACGGGTTGGACGAAATCAGCGTCGGCGCCGCCACCCGGGTGGCGGAGCTGAAAGACGGCGAGATCCGCTGTTACAGCATCACGCCGGAGCGGTTCGGTATGTCGCGCCAGGACGTGGCCGCGCTGGGGGTGAGCGACGCCGGGCAGAGCCTGGCGATGATCCACGCGGTTTTCGCCGACGAACCCGGACCGGCGCGCGATATCGTGCTGCTCAACGCGGGCGCGGCCATCTTCGTCGCCGGGCTTGCCGATTCCCTCGAGGCCGGCGTTCAGCGGGCCCGCACGGCATTGAGTTCGGGCGCGGCGGCGGAGAAGTTGCAGCGTTTGATCGAGCTGAGTAACAGCTTCCGATGAGCGCTCCGGCGGATATCCTGCAGACGATCCTGACGCGCAAGACCGAGGAGGTCGCCGCGCGCCGCAAGCGGGTGTCGTTGGAGACGCTACGGGATGCGGCCGGCGCGGCCGACCCGCCGCGCGGCTTCCTCGCCGCGCTGCGGGGCCGGGTGGCGGCCGGGCAGGCGGCGGTCATCGCCGAAATCAAGAAGGCTTCGCCGAGCAAGGGCGTGCTGCGCGAGCTCTTCGAGCCGGCGGCGATCGCGCGCAGCTACGAGCGCGGCGGGGCGAGCTGTCTGTCGGTGCTCACCGATGTCGATTTCTTCCAGGGCCACGACGAATACCTGCGCCAGGCGCGCGCGGCCTGCGCGTTGCCGGTGTTGCGCAAGGACTTTGTCATCGAACCCTATCAGGTGTTCGAGGCCCGGGCGTTGGGCGCGGACTGTATCCTGTTGATCGTCGCGGCGCTGGACGGCGCGAAGCTCGGCGAACTGCTGAGTCTGGCCCGGGAGTTGGGTCTCGATGCTTTGGTGGAGGTACACGACGCGGCGGAAATGCGGCGGGCGCTGGCGACCCCGGCGCGGCTGATCGGTGTCAACAACCGGAATCTGCGCACCTTCGAGACCCGGCTGGAGACCACCCTGGATCTGGTGCCGGGATTCCCCGCCGAGCGTCTGCTGGTGACCGAAAGCGGTATCCATACCCGCGAGGATGTTGCCGTCATGCGTGAACGGGGGGTGCACGCCTTCCTGGTAGGGGAGGCCTTCATGCGCGCTGACGAGCCGGGGGTCAAACTCGCCGAGCTGTTTCGCGACTGAGGGCCGCGGGCGGTTCAGCGGGTGCCGAAGACCACCATGGTCTTGCCCTTCGCGGAGATCAGCCCCTGTTCCTCGAGCGATTTGAGCACCCGGCCCACCATCTCGCGCGAGCAGCCGACGATGCGACCGATCTCCTGACGGGTGATCTTGATCTGCATGCCATCAGGATGCGTCATGGCGTCCGGTTCCTTGCACAGGTCCAGCAGGGTGCGGGCAACCCGTCCAGTCACGTCCAGGAAAGCCAAATCACCCACCTTGCGGGTGGTCTGGCGCAGACGTGAGGCCATCTGCTCGCCGATGAAGTACAGCACCCTCGGATCCTGCTGGGCAATTTCCCGGAACTTGGTATAGCTGATTTCGGCCACTTCGCATTCGGTCTTGGCCTTCACCCAGGCACTGCGGGAATCCATGTTGTCGAACA
>JASBSS010000025.1 GCA_030148805.1 Thiogranum sp.
CTTGGTCACCACGTAGTCGATGCTCGGCTCGAACGAGGCCGGGGTGGCGCCGCCGGTGATTTCGTTTTGCAGCTCATCGAGGGTGTAACCGACCGCCAGCTTGGCGGCGACCTTGGCGATGGGGAACCCGGTGGCCTTGGAGGCCAGCGCCGAGGAGCGCGAGACGCGCGGATTCATCTCGATGATGATCATGCGCCCGTCGTCGGGGTTGATGGCGAACTGCACATTGGAGCCGCCGGTATCCACCCCGATCTCGCGCAGCACCGCCAGCGAGGCGTTGCGCATGAGCTGGTATTCCTTGTCGGTGAGCGTCTGCGCCGGCGCCACGGTGATGGAATCGCCGGTGTGCACGCCCATGGGGTCGAAGTTCTCGATCGAGCAGATGATGATGCAGTTGTCCTTGCGGTCGCGCACCACCTCCATTTCGTATTCTTTCCAGCCGAGGATGGATTCCTCGATCAACAGCTCTCGCGTCGGCGACAATTCCAGACCACGCTCGCAGATCTCGACAAACTCCTCCTTGTTGTAGGCGATACCGCCGCCGCTGCCGCCCATGGTGAACGACGGCCGCACCACCGTCGGGTAACCCACGCGCGCCTGCACCTGCATGGCTTCCTCCATGCTGTGCGCCACCGCCGCCTGCGGCATATCGAGACCGATCTTGATCATCGCCGCGCGGAACTGGTCGCGGTCCTCGGCTTTGTCGATGGCCTCGCGCGTGGCGCCGATCATCTCGACACCGAATTGCTCCAGCACGCCCTCGCGCGCCAGATCCAGCGCGCAGTTGAGCGCGGTCTGACCGCCCATGGTCGGCAGCAGCGCGTCGGGCCGTTCGGCCTCGATGATCTGCGCCACCGTCTCCCAGTTGATCGGCTCGATGTAGGTGGCGTCGGCCATCTCGGGGTCGGTCATGATGGTGGCCGGGTTGGAGTTCACCAGGATGACGCGAAAGCCCTCTTCCTTGAGCGCCTTGCAGGCCTGGGCGCCGGAATAGTCGAACTCGCACGCCTGGCCGATGACGATCGGTCCGGCGCCGAGAATGAGAATGCTGTGGATATCTTCGCGTTTGGGCATCAGGAGGTCCGTGCCTTGGCCGTGCGGCGCTGGCTTTCGATCAATGCAATGAAACGGTCGAACAGATGTCCGACGTCGTGTGGTCCCGGGCTGGCCTCGGGGTGGCCCTGAAAGCTGAACGCCGGCTGGTCGGTGCGCTGGATGCCCTGCAGCGACTGGTCGAACAGCGAGCGATGGGTCGCGCGCAGCGTGCTCGGCAGACTCGTTTCGTCGACCGCGAAACCGTGGTTCTGGCTGGTGATCATCACCGCGCCGCTGTCCAGGTCCTGCACCGGATGGTTGGCGCCGTGGTGGCCGAACTTCATCTTCACCGTGCGCGCGCCGCTGGCCAGCGCCAGCAGCTGGTGGCCGAGGCAGATGCCGAACACCGGCACGCCGGTCTCGACGATTTCGCGAATGGCGGCGATGGCATAGTCACAGGGCTCGGGATCGCCCGGGCCGTTGGAGAGAAACACGCCATCGGGATTCAGCGCCAGCACCTCGGCGGCCGGCGTCTGCGCCGGCACCACCGTCAGGCGACAGCCGCGCTCGACCAGCAGCCGCAGGATGTTGCGCTTGACCCCGTAGTCGTAGGCCACAACGTGGAACGGCAGCTTGCCGGCGTCAGTATCCGCGGGCAGCCCGTCGGCGAGCGACCACACCCCCTGGCGCCAGCTGTAGCTTTCGCGAGTGGAGACCTCCTTGGCCAGGTCCATGCCCTTGAGTCCGGGGAAGGCCCGGGCCTCGGCCAGCGCCACCTCGGCGTCGGGATTTTCCGCCGCCAGCAGGCAGCCGTTCTGGGCGCCCTTTTCGCGCAGGATGCGGGTCAGGCGGCGGGTATCGACGTCGGCGATGGCCACCACGCCCTGTTCGCGCAGATAGTCATCCAAGCTGCGCTCGGCGCGAAAACTGCTCATGCGCGGCGGCAGATCGCGCACGATCAAGCCGGCGCACTGCACCCCCGCCGACTCTTCGTCTTCGTGATTGACGCCGGTATTGCCAATATGGGGATAGGTCAGGGTCACGATCTGACGGGCATAGGAGGGATCGGTGAGGATCTCCTGATAGCCGGTCATGGCGGTGTTGAACACCACTTCGCCCACGCTCTGGCCGGCCGCGCCGATAGACCGGCCGCGGAACAAGCTGCCGTCTTCGAGGGCCAGTAAGGCCGTTATGCTCAAGGAAAACCTCCGTCACTGGAGCTGTGTGTTGTCTCAGCGGCGCCGGACTGCCCGCGCCGGCGGCGGGCGAAAGCTCGCCCGAGCGCAACCAAATTGTACTAGATGTCGCGCCCGCTGCCAAGCTGAAGGCCGAAAAAATCCCCGTTGATTTAAGGACTTGGGGTGATTCTCAAACCTGGGTAAATGCGCTCCAGCATTGCAAAAACCGCGCCGCCGTCAGTCCCTCGGGCAACCGTCCGACAGACCTGTTCACAAGCCGAGCACGGCCTGCATGTCGTACAGACCGGGCCGCTGGTGCACCACCCAGCCGGCGGCGCGCGCCGCGCCTGAGGCGAAGGTCATGCGGCTGGACGCCTTGTGGGTGATTTCCACGATCTCGCCCTCGGCGGCGAACATCACCGTGTGGTCGCCGACGATGTCGCCGGCGCGGATGGTCTCGAAGCCGATGGTCTGGCGCGCGCGCGCCCCGGTGCGGCCCTCGCGGCCATACACCGCGCATTCCCTGAGGTCGCGTCCCAGTGCCGCGGCGACCACTTCGCCCATGCGCAGGGCGGTCCCCGACGGCGCGTCCACCTTGTGGCGGTGGTGCGCCTCGATGATTTCGATGTCCACCTCGTCGCCGAGCACACGCGCGGCGGTGTCCAGCAGCTTGAGACAGAGGTTGACGCCGATGCTCATGTTGGGCGCGAAGACGATGGCGATCTCCTCGGCCGCCGCCGCGATGCGCGCCTTCTGGGTCGCGTCGAAACCGGTGGTGCCGATCACCATCCGCTTGCCGGCCCCGCGGCAGAGCTCGAGATGCCGCAGGGTGGCTTCGGGCGCGGTGAAATCGATCAGCACATCGAAGCGATCCACCACCGCCTGCAGGTCGTCCACCAGCGCCACCCCCAGCTCGCCGACGCCCGCCAGTACTCCGGCATCGCTACCGAGCAGGGCGTGACCGGCCCGTTCGCTGGCCGCGCCCAGTTGCAGCCCCGCGGCGCGCTGGCAGGCTTCGATCAGGGTCCGGCCCATGCGGCCGGCGGCTCCGGGGATGGCAATGCGGGTCATGGAAAGGATCGCTTATCTCGAATCAACAGGGGCGTATTTGAACATATCGTACCGCGCAAGGCACCCACGCGGCGCGTGCCGATGAGCTCAGGCATCCGCGCGGCACATGCCGATGAAACGAGGCGGGCGCAACGCGAGGGTCGCCGGCACGCGCGCTAGTGGAGTGGCGCTCGCCGGCAGCCGCGTCACTCGGTGAAGAATTTCTTCACCCCGTCGAGCCAGGAATGATGCTGGGGGCTGTGCTTGCCGTTGTGCTTCAGGCTTTCGTCCAGCTGGCGCAACAGCTCCTTCTGCTCGCTGTTGAGTTTCACCGGCGTCTCGACCACCACCCGGCACAGCAGATCGCCCACCGCGCCGCCACGCACCGGCTGCACGCCCTTGCCACGCATGCGGAACAGCTTGCCAGTCTGGGTCTCGGGCGGCACCTTGAGCACCACGCGGCCGTCGAGGGTCGGCACTTCCAGTTCGCCGCCGAGCGCCGCGGTGACGAAACTGATCGGCACCTCGGCGTACAGGTTGGCGTCGTCGCGCTTGAAGATGGGGTGTTCCTTGACCGCGATCTGCACGTACAGATCGCCCGGCGGCCCGCCGTTCTCGCCCGCCTCGCCTTCGTTGGCCAGGCGGATGCGATCGCCGCTGTCGACGCCGGGCGGCACCTTGACCGACAACGTCTTCTGTTCCTTGATGCGCCCCTGACCGTGGCAGTCGCCACAGGGGTCGCTGATCACCGTGCCGGTGCCGTTGCAGCGCGGACAGGTCTGCTGCACCGAGAAGAAGCCCTGCTGCATGCGCACCTGCCCGTGACCGCCGCAGGTGGTGCAGGTGCTGGGCTTGGTGCCCTTCTTGGCGCCGCTGCCGGCGCAGGTTTTGCAGGGGCTGTAGGTCGGTACCCGGATCTTCACCGTGGTGCCGCGCACCGCCTCCTCCAGGGTCAGTTCCAGGTTGTAACGCAGGTCCGCGCCACGATAGACGCGCTGGCCGCCGGCACGCGCCCCGCCGGCGCCGAAGATATCGCCGAACACATCGCCGAAGATATCGCTGAAGCTGGCGCCACCGGCGCCAAAGCCCCCACCCGGTCCACCGCCCATGCTCGGGTCGACGCCGGCGTGCCCGAACTGATCGTAGGCGGCGCGTTTCTGCGGGTTGCTGAGGATTTCATAGGCCTCTTTGGCCTGCTTGAACTTGTCCTCGGCGGCGGCGTCGCCGGGATTGCGATCCGGATGGAATTTCTGCGCGGCCCGTCGATAGGCCTTTTTCAGTTCCGCGTCGCTGGCGTTCTTGGCCACGCCGAGCACTTCGTAATAATCCTGTTTGGACATGGTTCCCAGTATGCCACTCCCGCCCCGGCGGGAGGCCCTCTAAGGACCCGCCGAGGGGGCGGGGCCTGCGCTCACGCGCTTATCATAATAAAAACGACAAAATCCGGGGCCGGCGAGCCGCCCGCCCCGGATCGGTTAACGACCGGCCTGCGCTAGGCCTTACTGTTGTCGTCCTTGACTTCCTCGAACTCGGCATCGACCACATCGTCGCCACCGGCGGTCTTCTCGCCCGCCTCCGCGCTCGCACCGGCGCCGGCGGTCGCGGCCGCCTCCGCCGCGCCTTTGTCGGCATAGAGTTTCTCGGCCAGTTTACCGGATTTTTCCGCCAAGGCGGTGGTTTTCGCCTCGATCTCGCCCTTGTCGTCGCCCTTCATGGCTTGCTTGAGCGCCTCGATGGCCTGGTCGATCTCGGCCTTCTCCTCGGCGCTGACCTTGTCCTCGCCCAGTTCCTTGAGCGATTTCTCGGTGGCGTGGATCATGTTGTCGGCGGCGTTGCGCACATCGGCCAGCTCGTGGAACTTGCGGTCCTCGTCGGCGTGCGCCTCGGCGTCCTTCACCATCCGGTCGACTTCCTCGTCCGACAGGCCGCTGGAGGCCTTGATGATGATGTTCTGCTGCTTGCCGGTGCCCTTGTCCTTGGCCGAGACATTGAGGATGCCGTTGGCGTCGATGTCGAAGGTCACCTCGATCTGCGGCACACCGCGCGGGGCCGGCGGAATGTCGGTCAGGTCGAAACGCCCCAGCGACTTGTTGCCGCTGGCGACTTCGCGCTCGCCCTGCAACACGTGCACGGTGACCGCGCCCTGGTTGTCGTCGGCGGTGGAGAACACCTGCTGCGCCTTGGTCGGGATGGTGGTGTTCTTCTCGATCAGCTTGGTCATGACGCCACCGAGGGTCTCGATACCCAGCGACAGCGGGGTCACGTCGAGCAGCAGCACGTCCTTGACCTCGCCGCCGAGCACGCCGCCCTGGATGGCCGCGCCGATGGCCACCGCCTCGTCCGGGTTGACGTCCTTGCGCGGCTCCTTGCCGAAGAAGGCCTGCACCTCGCTCTGCACCTTGGGCATGCGGGTCTGGCCGCCGACCAGGATGACGTCGTCGATCTCGCCCACCGACAGCCCGGCGTCCTTGAGCGCCAGCTTGCACGGCTCGATGGTGCGCGTGACCAGATCCTCGACCAGCGATTCGAGCTTGGCGCGGGTGATCTTCAGGTTCAGGTGCTTCGGCCCGCTGGCGTCGGCCGTGATGTACGGCAGGTTGACGTCCGTCTGCTGACTCGAGGACAACTCGATCTTGGCCTTTTCCGCGGCCTCCTTCAGGCGCTGCATGGCCAGCGGGTCGCCGCGCAGGTCGATGCCCTGCTCCTTATGGAAGGTATCGGCCAGATAGTCGATCAGGCGCTTGTCGAAATCCTCGCCTCCGAGGAAGGTGTCGCCGTTGGTGGAGAGCACCTCGAACTGGTGCTCGCCGTCGACCTCGGCGATTTCGATAATCGAAATATCGAAGGTACCGCCACCGAGGTCGTACACGGCGATCTTGGCGTCACCGCGCTTCTTGTCCATGCCGTAGGCCAGTGCCGCGGCGGTCGGCTCGTTGATAATGCGCTTGACGTCCAGGCCGGCGATCTTGCCGGCGTCCTTGGTCGCCTGACGCTGCGAGTCGTTGAAATACGCCGGCACCGTGATCACCGCCTCGGTGACCGGTTCGCCCAGATAGTCCTCGGCGGTCTTTTTCATCTTCTGCAGCACGCGCGCGGAAACCTCCGGCGCCGCCATCTTCTTGCCGTTGACTTCCACCCAGGCATCGCCATTGTCGGCCTTGATGATCTTGTAGGGCACCAGGTCCAGATCCTTCTGCACTTCGGCGTCCTCGAAGCGCCGTCCGATGAGGCGCTTGACCGCGTACAGCGTGTTGGCCGGATTGGTCACCGCCTGGCGCTTGGCCGCCTGGCCGACGAGCACCTCGTCGCCGCTGGCGAAAGCCACGATCGACGGCGTGGTCCGGTCGCCCTCGCTGTTCTCGATGACGCGCGGCTCGCCCCCTTCCATCACGGCGACACAGGAATTGGTGGTCCCCAGGTCGATTCCGATAATCTTACCCATTGTGTTCAGTCTCCCAGATCAGTCATTGCCTAAAAATTTCCAGTTGCCACCTTAAATGGGGGCGGACGCCAGTAATTCAAGCCTGTTCGTCGAGCGATGCCGTCCCGCCGCGCGAGACGATCACCATCGCCGGCCGGACCAGGCGTTCGTTGAGCAGATACCCCTTCTGGACCACGGTGACGACGGTGTTGGGCGGCACGTCCTGGCGTTCCTGCATGGACATGGCCTCGTGATATTCAGGATTAAATTGTTCATTTAACGGATTGATTTCTTTTATATTATTTTTCTCCAACGCGCTCGCAAGCATTTTCAGGGTCAGCTCGCTGCCCTCCTTCAGCCGGGCCACGTCGGCGTTCTCGTCCGCCGCCTGCAAACCCATTTCGAGGCTGTCCTTGACCGGCAGCAGCTCGTTGGCGAAACGCTCCAGGGCGAATTTGTGCGCGTTGGCCAGATCGCGTTCATGGCGCTTGCGCAGATTGTCGATCTCGGCCTGCAGGCGCAGGCACTGGTCCCAGTGCTCGTCGGCCTTGGCGCGCGCATCCGTCAACAAGGCGTGCAGGTCTTCGCCCTCGGCGGCCGCCTCGACTGTCTCCTCGGGGTTGCCTACCGGCGGGGCATCGGCCTGGTCCTCGAACCCGTCCCCGTTCACTGCCTTCTCCTCGTTGCTCATCAAATACCTCGATTTAACATTCTGTTACGTTTACTAATTAAACCAAACTATACAATCCCGAGCCACCCCGCGCAAAAGCGCGCCGAGGCGCCCGCGGGCGGCAGGCCTTTATATGCGGCTCAATCCTGGGAATTCAAGGCGGCGCGCAAAATCCGTGCGGTGGCGTCGACAATGGGGATCACGCGCTCATAGGCCATGCGCGTCGGTCCGATCACCCCGAGCACGCCGATCACCTTGCCCTTGACCGTATAGGGCGCGGTCACCAGGCTGCACTCGTCGAGCATCTGATAGCCCGATTCCTCGCCGATGAAGATCTGCACGCCTTCGTTCTCCACGCACTGGTCGAGCAGACCGAGGATCTCCTTCTTCTCGTTGAACGCCTCGAACAGTTGCCGCAGTCGCCCGACGTCGCAGAACTCGGTCACCCCCATCAGGTTGGTCTGCCCGGCCAACACATAATCGCTGCCCTGCTCGGCGGTGCCCAGCACCTGGTCGGCCATCTCCAGCGCGGTGGCCATCATGCGGTCGAGCGTTTCGCGCGTCTCGCGCAATTCCGCCAGCAGTTTTTCGCGCACCTCGTCGAGATCCTTGCCGGCGAATTGCGCGTTGAGGAAATTGGAGAACTGTTGCAGCTCGGCGCTGCTGTAGTGGCGCGCGGTGTTGAGGATGCTGTTGCGTACCTCCTTGTCGTCGAGCACCAGCACCGCCAGCACCTTCTTTTCCGACAGCGGCAGGAACTCCACCCGCTGCAGCGACGAGTGCTTGCGCTGGGGCAGGGTGACGATCCCGGCCAGGCGGGTGACGTCGGACAACAGATTGGAGGCCTTCTGCACCAGATCCTTGGTATCGGCGGTGGTATCCAGGCTCTGCTTGAGCGCGCCGACCATGGAGTTGTCCAGCGGCTGCACCGACAACAGCGTATCGACGAACACGCGGTACCCCGACACCGTCGGCACCCGGCCGGCCGAGGTATGCGGCGAGCGCACCAGGCCCAGCTCCTCCAGGTCGGCGATCACGTTGCGAATGGTCGCCGGGCTGAGGTTGAGACCGGCGTCGCGCGCCAGCACGCGCGAACCCACCGGCTGACCGTCGCGGATATAGCGCTCGGTCAGGGCCTTGAGCAGGGTTTGGGCACGTTCGGTCAGTTCGGCCAAGGTCGATCACATCGTCAAATTCCGGGCAGTTGCCCACTTTAGCACTCTGACGGGACGAGTGCTAACAGTGATTTCGTCAGAATCCCAAAACAGCCGCCAAAATAGGCAGTTGGCGCAACGCCCCGGAACCGATAGCATAGCCGGCTAATGACCACCCGCTTCACCACCATTGGCCTGATCAGCAAACCCGACGATCCCGGCGTGACGGACACCCTGGCGCTGCTGTGCCGCGAGCTGCGCCGCCACCAGCGCGAGGTGCTGCTCGATGCGAGCGCCGCGTCCGGCTTTGCCGAGCCGCCGGCGCCGGTGCTGGAGCGCGAGGCACTGGCCGCGCGTTGCGACCTGGCGATCGTGGTCGGCGGCGACGGCACCCTGCTGCACGCCGCGCGCGGTCTGGTCGAGGCCGACGTGGCCGTGCTCGGCGTCAACCTCGGCCGGCTGGGCTTTCTCGCCGATGTCTCGCCCGAGGAGATCCCCGAGCGCCTGGCCGAAATCCTCGCCGGCGACTACGAGGAGGAACGGCGCACGCTGCTGCACACCAGCGTCCTGCGCGACGGCGTCGAGATCAGCCAGGGCGACGCCCTCAACGACGTGGTGGTGCACAAGTGCGACATCGCGCGCATGATCGAGCTGGAAACGCGCGTCGACGACCGGTTGATGCACGTGCTGCGCGCCGACGGCCTGATCGTGGCCACCCCCACCGGCTCCACCGCCTACGCCCTGTCCGGCGGCGGCCCGATCATCGACCCGGCGCTCAACGCCCTGGTGCTGGTGCCGATCTGTCCGCACACCCTGAGCAACCGGCCGGTGGTGGTGGCCGACCGGGTGAGCATCGACATCCGGCTGCACGGGCGCGAGGCCCAGGTCACCTGCGACGGCCAGATCAACTTCCCCCTCGGCACCGAGGACCGGATCCGCATCCGCCGCAAAGACAAGACGCTGCGTCTGATCCACCCCGCCGGCCACGACCACTTCGCCATCACGCGCAAGAAGCTGCGCTGGTCGGAACAACCCTGAGGCGGTGACATGCTGCTGACGCTACACATCCGCGACTTCGCCATCATCGACTCCCTGGAGCTGGAGCTCAGCCCGGGCATGAGCGCGCTCACCGGCGAGACCGGGGCCGGCAAATCCATCCTGCTCGGCGCGCTGGGCCTGCTGCTGGGCGACCGCGCCGACGCCACCGCCATCCGCCACGGCTGCGAGCGCGCCGAGATCGGCGCGGCCTTCGATCTGGCCACCTGCGCCGCGGCCCGCGCCTGGCTGCAGGCCCACGACATGGACAGCGCCGAGGAGTGCCACCTGCGCCGCGTCATCAGCCGCGAGGGCCGCTCGCGCGCCTATATCAACGGCACGCCGACGCCGGTGGCCTCGCTGCGCGAACTGGGCGAGCACCTGGTCGACATCCACGGCCAGCACGAGCACCAGTCGCTGTTGCGCCACGATCTGCAACGCCGGCTGCTCGACCGCCACGGCAATCACCAGCCACTGCTCGATACCCTGAAGTCGCTGCAACGCCAGTGGAGCGAGACCGGCGAGGCGATGCGCGCCCTGATCGGCAACGACCAGGACCGCGACACGCGGCTGGAATTCCTGCGTTTCCAGTTGCAGGAGCTGGAAGCGCTGGCGCCCGAGGCCGACGAGAGCGAATCCCTGCACGGCGAACTGGCGCGCCTGTCCAATGCCGGGCGACTGATCGAGACCTGCCGCGCGCATCTGCAACGCCTGTACGAGGACGACGCCTCGGCCCACGACCTGCTGGGCAAGGCGGTGCATGAACTGAGCGAACTGGGCGAACTCGACCCGGCGTTTCGCGAAGCCGGCGAGCTGTTCAACGGCGCGCTGATTCAGTTGCAGGAAGGGATCGAACGGCTGCGCGATTGCGAAGCGCGCCTGGAGCTGGACCCGGCGCGCCTGCAGTGGGTCGAGCAGCGTCTCGACGCGCTGCACGCCTGCGCGCGCAAGCACCGGATCGAGGTGCAGCAACTGGCGCCGTTCCACGCCCGGCTGCTGGAAGACATCGAAACCCTGGAACAGGCCGACGAGAAACTGGCCGCGCTGGAACGCCAGCGCGTCGAACTCGAAGCGCAGTATCGCCAGGCCGCGCAGAAGCTCCACGCCCAGCGGCGCAAAACCGCCGAGCGCATCGCCAGCAAGGTCAGCGAAAGCATGCAGACCCTGGGCATGCCGGGTGGACGCTTCGAAATTCGCGTCACCGCCAACGCCCGCGAGGGTCTATCGGAACACGGCAACGACAGCGTCGAGTTCCTGGTCAGCGCCAACCCCGGCCAGCCGCTGCTGCCGCTGGGCAAGGTGGCCTCGGGCGGCGAACTGTCGCGCATCAGCCTGGCCATCCAGGTGGTGGCGGCGCGCGCCACCGAGATACCGACGCTGATTTTCGACGAAGTCGACAGCGGCGTCGGCGGCGCCGTGGCCGAGACCGTCGGCCGGCAGCTGCAGACGCTGGGGCGCCAGCAGCAGATCCTGTGCGTCACCCACCTGGCGCAGGTGGCGGCGCAGGCGCACAACCATCTTCAGGTCAGCAAGTCACGCGCCGGTGGCAACACCCAGACGCAGGTGCGACGTCTGGACACGGCGCAGCGGGTGGAGGAGATCGCGCGCATGCTCGGCGGGCGCAAGATCACCGAGTCGACCCGCCGCCACGCGCAGGAGATGTTGCTGCTGGCGCCGGCCAATGGCGCCGACGACGCCGCGGCGACGCATTGAACCGGCGCCGCGCTCAGTCCTTTTTCTTTTCCGGGCAATTGGGGCGGATACAGTCGCCGTAGATGATCAGCGAATGATCGCGGATGTCGAAACCGGCCTTCCTGGCCACTTTCTCCTGACAGCGCTCGATGGTGTCCTCGACGAACTCGACCACCTTGCCGCACTGGTTGCAGACGATATGATCGTGGTGATGCCCCTCGTTCATCTCGAACACCGAATGCCCGCCCTCGAAATGATGGCGCGTGACCAGGCCCGCGGCCTCGAACTGGGTGAGCACCCGATAGACGGTCGCCAGGCCGATTTCCTCGTTGCTGTCGAGCAGCAACTTGTAGACATCCTCGGCGCTGACATGGCGGGTTTCGCTGGTCTCGAGGATCTCCAGGATCTTCATCCTCGGCAGCGTGACCTTCAGTCCGGCTTTGCGTAAATCGCTGGATTCCACTGCTTGCGTCCTTTGCGCCCGGCGTAGGAAACAGCCGGCGTTTCGGTTATCATGCCGCCCGTCCGACGGCCTTTCAGACGTGATCTCAATGCGAAAGCTTCTCATCCTTGTCAGCACCATTGCAAGCCTTTTCCTCGCCGCGTGCAGCAGCGATCCGGTGGTCAACCGCCTGCCGTTCGTCTACCGCATCGACATCCAGCAGGGCAACGTGATCACCCAGGACATGGTCAATCAACTGCGCCCCGGCATGACCAAGGCACAGGTGCAGTTCATCCTCGGCGCGCCGCTGTTGACCGATCCGTTTCACGCCCAGCGATGGGATTATGTCTATCTGTACGAGCCCGGCACCCACGGGCGCAGGAAGACCGCCGAGCAGCACATCACCCTGCACTTCGACGGCGACACGGTGGATTCGATCAGCGGCACCCTGAAGCCCGACCCGAGCGCCCACAGCCAGCCGGCCAATCGTCAGGTCTCGGTCGTGGTGCCGCCGCAGGAACGCCGCGACGAAGGCATCCTGTTGCGTTTCTGGCGCTGGCTGGGGTTCGGCAAGTCGGTCTGAGCGCAGTGCTAGTCTGGGGGCGCGTCGTCGGCTGGCCCGCCGCCTTTTTTCATCCGCTTGCCCGCCGCCGCGCGCTGTTTGCGCACTTCCTTGGGGTCGGCGATCAGCGGGCGGTAGATCTCCACGCGGTCGCCCGGCTGCAACACCTGGTCGGGCTTTTTCAGTTTGCCGAAGATGCCGGCTTTCATCTGTTGCGGATCGATTTCGGGGAAGCGCTGCAGGATGCCGGACTGTTCCACGGCCTGGCGCAGAGTGCTGCCCGCCGGCAGCTCCACCGGGAGGATGAGTTGTTCCTCGGGACGCGCGTAGGCGACTTCCACGGCGATGGTCTCAACGTCGGCCATAGACTTCCTGGGCGCGCTTCTGAAACGAGTCCACCAGCGAGTTGGCCACCTGACTGAACACGGACCCGACGACCATGCCAAGCACGCGGCTGGAGAATTCGAAATCCATGTCGAGCGACACCTTGCAGCCGTTGTCGCCCAGGGGGTCGAAACGCCAGAAGCCGCGCAGGTGCCGGAACGGGCCTTCCACCAGGCTGACCTCGATCATCTTGTTCTTCTGATTGCGGTTGCAAGTGGTGAAGGATTTTTCCACGCCGCTCTTGGCCAGCGCCAGGGTGGCGCGCACTTCGTCGTCGCTGCGCTCGAGCACGCGCGCGGCGGTGCACCAGGGCAGGAATTCGGGATAGCGCTCGATGTCGTCGACCAGCGCGAACATTTCCGCCGGCGTGTAGGGCACCAGCGCCGATTTGTTGATTGTGGTCATAGGATTATCCGGCCAGGCCCAGCAGACCCGAGAAGTCGACCAGACCGGTCACGTTGAGAAAGACAATGATCACCGCGATGGGGGTGACATAGCGCACCAGCAAGCGCCAGAGACGATAGGCGAGACCGTCGTCCATCCCCAGTTCGTCCAGACTGTCGCCGCGCTTCATCACCCACACACTGAACACGGCGATGAACAACCCGCCCAGCGGCAGCATGATATTGGCGGTCAGATAGTCCAGCAGATCGAACAGCGTGGCGTGGCGGAAAAGGGAAAGGAAACCTAGCGGCCGGAACTCTGCCCAGATGTTGAACGAAAACACCGTGAGCAGACCGAACAGCCAGGTGGCCACGCCGGCGAGCACGCTGGCGCGCACCCGCGACATGCCGCGGTTCTCCACCAGCCAGGCGACCGCCGGCTCGATCAGCGAAATCGACGAGGTCCAGGCGGCGAACACCAGCAGGACGAAGAACAGCGTGCCGAACACCACGCCGCCGGTCATGTGACCGAACGCGATCGGCAGGGTCTGGAAAATCAGCCCCGGGCCGGCCGCCGGCTCCAGGCCGTTGACGAACACGATGGGGAAGATGGCCATGCCGGCCAGCAGCGCCACCAGGGTGTCGAGCAGGGCGATGGTGATGCTGGTCTTGGCGATCGAGGCGCGCTGCGGCAGATAGGAGCCGTAGACCATGATCGCGCCCATGCCCAGGCTCAGGGTGAAGAACGCGTGCCCCATGGCGATCAGCACGCCGTTGGCGTCGATCTTGCTGAAATCGGGGTTGAACAGGAACGCCAGCCCCTGGTCGAAGGCGCCGCTGGCCATGGCGTAGCCGTCGAGCAGCAGCAGCAGGACGAACAACGCCGGCACCAGAAAGCGCACCGCGCGCTCCAGGCCGCCGCGCACGCCGCGCGCCACCACGATCATGGTCATGACCATGAACAGGGTGTGCCAGCCCATCAACCGCTCGGGGTCGTCGGTCAGGCGCTCGAAAATGCTGGCGATACCGTCAGCCGTGGCGCCGGTGAAGGTGCCGCTGATGGCCCGGAATACATAGGCCAGTGCCCAGCCGGCGATCACGCTGTAATAGGAAAGAATGAGAAAACCGGCCACCACGCCCGACCAGCCCAGCCACCCCCAGCGGCGGCTGACGCCGGCCTCCTCGGCCAGGGTGCGCATGCTGTTGATCGGGCTCTGGCGGCCGCGCCGCCCGAGCATGACCTCGGCCATCATGATGGGGATGCCGATCACGGCGATACAGGCCAGGTACACCAGGACGAAGGCGCCGCCGCCGTGCTCGCCGGTGATGTAGGGGAATTTCCAGATATTGCCCAGCCCGACCGCCGATCCGGTCGCCGCCAGGACGAAGGCCAGCCGGTTGGACCAGCTGCCGTGGATGGATTTTCTCGCGTTGGTCATGCCGATCCCGCTGCCTTGGACTGGGGGGATTGTCCGCAATATCGCGAAAATGCTCAAGTTCTGCGGCGTTTCGGTATAATGGCGGGATGGCGAAACCCAAGGCGAAGAAAAACACCGGTCACGGCGGCAGCACCATCGCGCTGAACAAGAAGGCGCGTTTCGAGTACGCCCTGGAGGACCGCCTGCAGGCCGGCCTGGCGCTGGAGGGCTGGGAGGTGAAGAGCCTGCGCGCCGGCAAGATCCAACTGGTCGACAGCTACATCCTGCTCAAGGGCGGCGAGGCCTTTCTCCTGGGGGCGCACATCTCGCCGCTGCCCACCGCCTCGACCCACATCCAGCCGGACCCGGCGCGCACCCGCAAACTGCTGCTCCACCGCGAAGAGATCGACAAGCTGATCGGCGCGGTCGAGCGCAAGGGTTATTCGCTGATCCCCACCGCCATGTTCTGGAGCAAGGGGCGGGCGAAGCTGGAGATCGCCCTGGCCAAGGGCAAAAAGGCCCACGACAAGCGCGCCACGCTCAAGGAGCGCGACTGGCAGCGTGACAAGCAGCGCATCCTCAAGCACGGCTGAACGGCCCCGCTGGGGGGATCCGAGCGGCGGCGGCGGGAAACTTTCGGCCGTTTCTGCTATCATAACGACCGTACGACTTGGGGGCGACCTGGCTTCGACGTGGGTTGCAAAACCCGAGGTGCATGCCGAGGGACAGATGACCTCGTTAATCCAGCTGTAAAACCTATAGTTGCCAACGACGACAACTACGCTTTAGCCGCTTAAAAACCGGTGTAAAGCCTTCGGCCCGGCGTGTGCCTGTACGCCCGGATCACCGGAGTCATCCCATACAGGATCGCGTGGCGCGCTTGTCCGGGGCGTAAGCGCTAAAACCCTACCGGAATCGCTGTCGGTCTTCCCTGCCCGTCGGGTAGCCGCCAGCTAAACGCAAAGACGCGGATAAGCATGTAGAGCCGAGGGCGGAGGACTTGCGGACGCGGGTTCGATTCCCGCCGCCTCCACCAAAATCACACCCGACGGGGCGCGCTTTTCAGTCGCGCCCCGTTTTTGTTTCGGGGTGCGGTGGCAACGAACGGAAGTGGCCCACCCCAGGATCCCCGGGCCGCGCGTCGCCTACGACGATAGGGGGGTCGCCGTTGGGTCACTCGACGCACGGACACGACCGCGCCCCGCCCGCGGGCGTGGGCGCCTCAGTTGCGCTGTTCGAGCAGTGGACTTTCGCTGCGCTGCTGCAGCCACAGGGTGAGGGCCTCGGCCGACTGGGGCCGGGCGAGATAATACCCCTGCCCCTTGCCGCAGCCGCGCGCCAGCAGGCATTGCAGTTGCTGCTCGGTCTCGATGCCCTCGGCGACGACTTCGAGGCCGAGGCCCTGGGCCATGTGGATGATGGTGGCGGCCAGTTCGGTGTCGTACTTGTCGTGGGGAATATTGCGCACGAACGAGCGGTCGATCTTGAGCGTGTCGATGGGCAGCTGCTTGAGATAGCCCAGACAGGAGTAGCCGGTGCCGAAGTCGTCGATGGACAGTTTGACCCCCTCGCTTTTCAGCGCGTCGAGCGTCCTGGACACTTTGTCGCTCAATTGCAGGAAGATGCCCTCGGTGATCTCCAGCTCCAGCTGTTGCGGCCTGAGGCCGGCGGCGCGCAACGCCGCCCCGACCACCGCCAGGATCTGCCCGTGCTCGAACTGGCGCGAGGAGACGTTCACGGCCATGCGATAGCTTCCCAGCCCGGCCAGCTCCCACTGGCTCAACTGCCGGCAGGCCTGGTGCAGCGCCCACTCGCCCAGCGGCACGATGAGCCCGGTTTCCTCCGCCAGGGGGATGAAACTGTCGGGCGGCACCAGGCCGCGCTCGGGGTGTTCCCAGCGGATCAGGGCTTCCATCCCGAGCGCTTCGCGATCGCCCAGGCTGAAGATCGGCTGATAGTGCAGCACGAACTCGTCGCGCTCCAGGGCCTGGCGCAGACGGGTCTCCAGACTCAGGCGGTTGCGCACGCGCTGGGTGAACTCCTCGTTGTAGAACTGATAGTTGTTGCCGCCTTGCGCCTTGGCGTGGTACATCGCCGCGTCGGCGTCCTTGAGCAGATCCTCGCCGCTGCGGTCGTCGTCGGGATACACCGCGATTCCGATACTGACGGTGGAATAGATTTCGGTGACCCCCATGTCGATGGGCGCTTTCAGACAGGCGAGCATGCGCGCGGCCACCTGGTCGATGTCCGACAGCCGGCCAATACCGGGCAGCGTGGCGACGAATTCATCACCGCCGAAACGATAAAGCGTGTCCTCCTCGCGCAGACACCCCTTCAGGCGCCGCCCCACGTGCACGATGAGTTTGTCGCCGCTGTCGTGACCTAGACTGTCGTTGACGGTTTTGAAGCGGTCCAGATCGATGAACAGCACCGCGATCTTGTAGCCGCGCCGAGCGGCGCCCGCAATGGCCACCTTCAGTCCGTCGGCGAACGACACCCGGTTGGGCAGTCCGGTGAGCGCGTCGTAGTGCGCCAGGCGGTCGAGGCGGTCTTGCGTCTTGCGCCGCTCGTCGACCTCGGCCTGCAGTTCCCGGGTTCTGGCCGCCACCTGCCGGCGCAGCAACACGGTCAACCCGGCCATCACCAACACCACGCCGAGCAGGCCGGGCACCAGCCAGAAGACCCAGTCGGGAAAGTGGTGCGCGGTCGCGGGGTTCATCCAGCGTTGCAGCGCCTGGTAGTACGGCGAGTCCTTGTCGGCCTTCCAGGCCCGCAGATAGCCGTCGATGGCGGCAAGCACCGCGCGGTGACTGCCGCCTGGCGCCGCATAGCGGATGTCGATGGGGTTGAAGACGATCCCGGTTTCGGCCAGATGGTAGGGCTGGGCATTGAGGGCGCCGAACAGGCGGTTGACCACGCCGGCATCGGCCCGCCCCGCGCGCACCGCCTGCATGACCTGGCTGAAGTTGTCGCACTCGAGGATCTGCAGCTCGACGGAGAACTTGCGCGCCAGCTCGCGGAACGCGTGGGCGTGGGTGTTGTTGCGCATCACCGCCACCCGCTTGCCCTGCAGATCGAGCAACGACCCGATGTGGGCGTCCGCGCGAGCGTAGACGATCCCCCAGTTGCTGAGAAAGGAATTGTCGGTATAGCTGAATTTTTCCGCCCGTTTGTCGGAATAGGCGATGGCGCTCAACAGGTCGATCTTGTGTTGCTCGAGGTTGCTCAGCTGCTGGGCGAACGAGCCGGGCACGAACACCAGCCGCCAGCGCCTTTCATCGGCGATCGCCCGCAGGGTGTCTACCGCGATCCCCCGCCATTGGCCGTCGGCGTCGCGCAGCACCACGGGCGGGTTCTCCCACACGCCCACCCGCAGCGTCATCCCGGGCGAGTCGCGCAAGGCATGCGCCGAAGCTTGACCGGTAACCACAACAACCAGCAGGGCAAGGATTAGATTACGCACAGCATGGGGGTTATCGACCGGTATATTTATATATTGAAAAATAGTTTCAATCGGCTCGCCGGCGCCGGCGCCGGCGCCGCGCTCCCGCTCAGGCGAAATCGTCCACCCGCAGGGCGCGGCCGATGTGCTCGCGGGTGGCCGCCGGCACGCCGGCCGTCTCGGCGAACTCCCGCCAGCGCGACACGCCCGCGCGCACCTGGGCGAGAATGTCCGGGGCGCGTCCGCGCTTGATCGAGGCGGCCCTGGCGCAGGCGTCGAAGTCCTCCAGGGTGAACTGCTCCCGCTTGCCGTTGAGGGTCATCTGATGGGTGGCCGTCCAGGCGCCGCCGGGGTTGTAGCTGTAGGTCATGTCGAAGGCCGGCGCCAACGACCACTGCCCGCTCTTGTCCATGAGAAAGGCGATGTTCTTCACGTGATCGTCCTGATTGCGCGCCAGGATGTTGAACGTCATGCGGCGCAACTGCTCCTCCAGCGAGGCCATCGGCAGGCCCAGGCGACGCATCACCCACAGCGCCTGTTCGTAGCTGTAGGCGCCGGCGAGGTTGAAGTCGTAGTGCGCCAGCGCCCCCAGCGACTGCATGTGCAGCTTGCCGCCGCCGGGCAGGCGGTCGAAGCGCCGGGTCATGAAATGGCGCCGGCCGTTTTCCTCGAACAGGCGGCACTCGTTCATGCGGATGCCGCAGGCGCTGGCCATCAGGTAATAGGCGTATTCGATCGCGCCGTAACCGCGCGGGTCCTCGAGCTCCTTGTCGCGGTTGCCGCTGACGCCGTCGAACTTCAGCAACCAGTATTCAAAGCCCTCGCCGGCACTGATCTGGCCGGAGCGCACTTCGTTGGTGTCCCGGTTCCAGGCGATCACCGCTTTGGCGCGAGCGCCGCCGGCGGAGGTGCCCACGCGCAGGATGTCAGTCAGCGCCTGATCACCCTCGCTGGCCGCGAACCGGGTCTTGAAGTCGCGCCGTTGGCTCAGGATGCGCGAGGCCAGTTCCACCAGCCGGTCGATCTCGATGCGCCGGGCTTCGCGCGCGCGCGGGCCAGTGGCCGGGGCGAACTCGAGCGCGCCCATGCCCCGCTCGCCGGTGTAACACAGCCGTTCCACCGCGTTGAGCGAACCCGGCGCGCGGCCCTGGGAGACCAGCCAGGCGTCGATCAGCGCGTTACCGAAGCGATCCGGCAGGGCGTCGGAGAGCAAGCCCGGCAGACCGTGGAAAGTCGCGCGCGCGAGATCGGGAAAGCGATAGACGCGCCGCGCCAGGGGCATGCTCAGCGGCGAGATCTCGATACCACTGGCGGCGAACGCCGGGTCGTATTCGAACGCCGCCACGTCCTCCCCGGGCGCCAGCGACACCGCGCCGATGGTGCGTCCCCACAACCGGACCTCGGCGACACTGCTCATGCCTCTTCGTCCCAGCGCCAGGGCTCGGCGTTTGCGGGTTGGCTGCGGGCGGAGGCCCGGCGCCGGGTCTTGCCCTTGCGCTTGAGCTGCTCCATCGGACTGGGCATGGCCGCCGGCAGCAGGCGCTCCAGGCCGGGCAGCAGGTCCAGCACCCGCAACAGGCGGATCCAGCTCGACAACTGCCCGGAGGCCCCGGCTTCCAGTCGTTCCACGGTGCGTTTGGCCACCCCGGCCTGCTCGGCCAGGGCTGCCTGGGTCAGTTGCAGTTCCAGGCGCCGGTGGGCCAGGCGGGCGCCCATTTCGACGAGAACGGCCTCGTCGGTCGACAAAGCGGATATTTTCATAGTCGTCACTTCTTACGAGTTAGCGCCAGAAGAGCGCAGATTTTCGCTATTTCTGACGAGTTATATCATAACAAAAACGATTAATCAACTCGTCTATTTTTACGAATTAATGATAAATTAGCCAATTATTCGTCATTTTTAACGAATTATATCGAGAAAGTATCACAGTTCCTGTTGTCCGACTGACAGGCCGAGGACACCCTGTCGATAATCCCCGCTGCCAGTTCGACTAAGGACAACCTGGGACAACCCATGGGCTTGCGCAGGCGCCTGAAGGCACTCATCACCTCCCGACGGGTTCTCAGCGGGACTTTCTTCGCCTCCCTGGCAGAATCGACCCTGGTCCCTATTCCCCTGGAGGCGGTGCTGATCCCGGCCATGCAGGCCAACCGGTCACGCCTGTGGGCGCTGGCCGGCGCCGCCTTGGCGGGGTGCCTCGTCGGTGCGTTGATGGGCTACGCCGCCGGCTATTGGCTGCTGGATATCTTCGGGCAGCGGCTGATCGCCTGGTTCGGCGATCCGCGGCAGTTCGATCAGGCCCTGGAGGAGATTCGCCGCAACGGGTTCTGGTTCGTGTTGAGTATCGGCGTGGTACCCATTCCCTTCCAGATCGCCATGCTCGCCGCCGGCGCGGTGCAGTACGCGCTGCCCGGGTATGTCGCGGCCACGCTGATTGCCCGCGGCCTGCGCTACTACGGCCTGGCGTGGGTGGTATGGAAATTCGGCGATCAGGCCCAGGCGCTGTATCAGCGTCATCGCGCCGGCGTGTTGGCGGCGCTCAGCGCTCTGGTGCTCGCCGCCTGGGCGCTGGCAGGCAGGTTCGCGGACTGACCGCGCCCCGGGAGAACCGCGCGCTCGGACCGCTCAGGCGCGCGCCGCAGACAAGCCGGACCTGCCGGCGCAAACGAATCCCCGGGCGTCGGGGAGATCCGCGCCGAGGCTGTCACTGCGCTTTTGCCTCGCGCTCGACTTCGCGCGCCTCGTCCCAATCCGCGCCCTCGACCACAGGCGGCGACTGCTGCGCCGGCGCCTGCTGCGCATACACCAATTCGAAGAATGCCGGAAAATGATCCGAGCCCATACGTCCCAGCCGTTTCAGCGCCCGCAAGCGAAAGTGCGCGGAGTGGAACACATGATCGAGGGGGAAACGGACGAGCGGCCATTTGGCGTTGAAGGTGCTGTACATGCCCCGCCCGATCCGAGGGTCCAGCAACTGGCTGATACGCTGGAACAGGCTGGTGGTGTGCGACCAGGCGACGTCATTGAGGTCCCCGGCCACCAGCACCGGCCCCTGACAGTCGCGCGCCTCGCGTCCGACCTGGACCAGCTCGGCATCGCGCGGCGTGGTGTCCTGCGTCGGCCGGGGCGGTCGCGGATGCAGACAGAACAGGGTCACCGCCTGCGCTACGGGGACTTCCACCCGCGCGACGATCGAGGGCACGTCGTCTTCGATCAAATAGCGCACGCGCGCCTGGTGCAAGGGATAACGCGAGTACAGCAACATCCCGTAGGTGTTGTCCTGCACGGCCTTGACCGTATAGGGCAACGCGGTCTCCACCGGGGCCAACTCACGCTCCCACCAGGCGTCGGTTTCGACGGCCAGGAACAGATCCGGCGCCTGCTGCTCCAGTTGTTGCCGCAAGGTCTCGGCATGGCGGTTGTCCTGGAGCACATTGGCCACCATGACCCGCAGCCGGCCCGCGGACGACTCCCGTGCCCATTGCGTCTGCACGCGATGCAGGCGCGTATAGGGCCAGATACGCCACGCCTGCAGCGCCAGCGAAGCGAGCAGCGCCGCGGCGAGCAACAGCCCAGCGGGGTCTCGAGGCCCCAACCAGGGCCACGCCAGCAACAGCACCAACGCAATGATTGCCAGCTGCAGGCGGGGAAAGTCGAAGCCACGCACCCACCAGGCCCGGGAGCGCACCAGCGGCAGCGCGGTGGCGACGATCACCAGCAGCGCCAGCAAGCCGATCGCCAATGACATTCGCTTTATCCTTAAAGGCTGAGAGAACAGGAATCCTGGCGCTCACCGCTAGCGACTGGCTACGCGAGCGCACGTTCAAAGCCCAGAGTAACCCGCCTGATAAGAAGGAAGCAACCGCCTCCAGATTTCACCTCAGTTCACGTGCCGCGCAACCTAGCTGGGCGGTCATTCGCTTACGGCTCACCGCGGTCGATCCGCCGCGCTATCGCCACCTCATGACGAGATCACGCGTGGCGGAGAAATAAGTCGTGGTAAAAAATGGACCGGGAATCGGCGCTCCCCCTTTTGGGCACCGACTCCCGGGTTGGCAAAGGGCCAACTGGGCAGGAAATCAATACGCGTTCTACGGGGATATACCTTCCGCCAGTACGATCCCTATGACCCCATAGACGTAACGCGTTAAGCACCACCAGCGTCGAACTCTCATTGATCAGTCATCTCCAATCGAATAGGTCTCGCTGATGTCGCTCACGTAGATCCAACCGGCGTCCGGGCGCCCCGTGCGCCCGTGTTGACGAATGATATTCACCGCCAGGGCAACCCCGACTTCGTCCTGGCACACCAATTCCAGTTTCACTTCGGTGATGACGCTGTCGCCGATTTCTATCGAGTAGTCCCGCTCCCTGTTGTCCAGGGCTTTGAGCAAACCCTTGACATCGATAACCGACAGGTTGCGGAAATTCGCCTGACACAGCTCGCGCACGACGTCTGCGACACGATTGCGATGGATAAACGCCTTTATCTCTTTCACGTCGAAATCTCCCCGTTAGTCCTGTCCCAGACCCGCTGAGATCAGGGTAAAAAGCACGAAACCCAGCACCATGGCGAGGACCGAACCGCGCTTGTCTTTTGCGCTTTCGTGCGCTTCGCTGATCATGTCCTCGACCGCAGCCACCGTCAGTAAACCGGAGATAAACACCAGCGCACCCACCTGAACCAGCTCGCTCTGATTGCGCAGCAGAAAATAGGCGCCGACCGCCGCGATCAAGGCCGGAACGGCGAACGCCAGCGACAAGAGCATGCGCCGGCTCTGCGCCACCCCCTTGTCGCGCAGATTGGCGACCGTGGCGAAACCCTCTGGAACATCCGCCAACATCTGGCCTAAGGCCAGCAACAGGGCCAAGCCGGTACCGAGGCTGGCACCCACGCCGATCATCAGACCGTCGCTGAACAAATCCACCGCGACCGCGATATAGATGACCCACATGCGCGCCAAATCCGTCGCACCCGACGGCTGCGCGCGCAGCGCCAAGGTTTGCAAACCCAGGTAGGCGCTGCCGCCCAACCCAAACGCCGTGCCGACCACCCAGCCAGAGGTGCTTTGCAGCGCATGCGGCAGCAGTTCAATCGCCACGATGGCCAATACGATTCCCGCCGAAGCATGCAATGCGCGGTTGAGATTGATTTTCGAGGGACGCCATAACTCAGCCAGCATGCCGCCGGCGAAATTGCCGGCGGCGGGCAACAGGGCCAGCGACACGACGGTGGCCAACTCGCTCACTGGCGCCGTTCCGCCCGGGTTTCGAGCCACTCGTAGATCACCGGCAGCAGCACCAGGGTCAGAAGCGTGGAGGTGATCAGTCCGCCCACCACTACGGCCGCCAACGGCCGCTGGGTCTCCGCCCCGACGCCGCTGGAAAGCAACATGGGGATCAGCCCGAGAATGGCCACGCTGGCGGTCATCATCACGGGACGCAGCCGCAGCTCCGCCCCTTGGCGTACCGCCTCTTGCACACTGAGCCCCTTCTCGCGCTGCTCGTTGATGAACGACACCAGCACGATGCCATTGAGCATGGCGACACCGAACACGGCGATAAAACCGATCGCCGAGGGCACCGACAGATACTGACCGCTGATGAACAGCGCCACCAGACCGCCAATGGTGGCGAAAGGCACATTGGCGATAATCAGGGTCGCGTACTTGATCGAATTGAACGCCGTGTAGAGCAGCACGAAAATGAAGAAGATCGTCAGCGGCACGATGATCGACAAGCGCTGCAAGGCCCGCTGCTGATTCTCGAACGCCCCACCCCACTCGATCCAGTACCCCGGTGGCAGTTCCACCGCTTGCTCGATCGCCGCGTTGGCGTCTTTGACAAAACCGTCGACGTCGCGCCCGCGAACGTCCATCTGAATCACGGCGTAGCGCTGCAGTTGTTCCCGGCGCACAAAGGAATAACCCTCGGCGGTCGAGACTTCGGCGACCCGCGACAGCGGCACGATGGCGTCGCTGGCCGTACGCAACGGAATATTGCGGATCGACTCCACGGAAGCCTTGGACGCGTCGTTGATCCGCGCGGTGATGTCGAAGCGCTTAACGCCGTCGATCAGCGTCGAAACCGGTTGGTTGCCGATACCCGTTCTGACCACCGTCAGCACATCGTCGGCATTCAACCCATAGCGCGCCAGGGAATCGCGATCCACCCTGATCCGAATCTGCGGCTTGCCGATATTGGCCTCGAGCGACAAATCGGCCACGCCCGGCACGCCGGCCACCGCGTTCTTGATCGCGTTGCTCAGCCGGTCGAGTTCACCCAGATCCTCACCATAGAGTTTGGCCGCCAGGGTAGCGCGCACCCCGGAGATCAACTCCTCGACCCGCATCTGAATCGGCTGGGTGAAGGCGATGACCGCCGTGGGAACGGTGCGTTCCAGCTCCTCGCGCATGGCGTCGGCGAGCTCTTCGATCGAGCGAGACCAGGTATCCTTGGGCTTCAAGCCGGTATAGATCTCCATATAGTTCACGTCCGCCGTCTCGCCCTTTTCGGCGCGCCCGATCATGGCGATAGTGGTTTCAACTTCGGGAAACTTTCCCAACGTCTGCTCGATACGTTTGGAGATTTCTATCGACTGGTCCAACGAGGTCGACGGAATGGAGGTGACCCGCCACATGATCGACCCCTCCTGCAACGTCGGCATAAATTCCTTGCCGAGCAGCGGAAACAGCGCTAGGCTGCCGAGCAGCAGAACCACCGCCGAGATGACCACCGTTTTGCGATGCAGCAGCGACCAGGCCAGCAACGGCAGGTAGCCGCGCTTGATCCAGCGCACCAGCAACGTGTCGCGCTCTTCCTTCGGCTTTAGGATCAGCGCGGCCAACACTGGAATGATCGTCAGCGTCAACAACAACGAGCCGGCCATGGCAAAGCTGATGTTGAAAGCCATGGGCTTGAATAGCTTGCCTTCCAGACCCTGGAGACTGAACAGGGGCAGGAACACCACGATAATGATCATGATGGCGAAGGTGATGGGGTTGGCGACTTCGCGCGCCGCGCTCAACACCGCGGCGCTGCGGTCTACCCGTTCACCCTTCTCGCGCCGCTCGGCCATGATGCGAAACGCGTTTTCCGTCATCACGACGGCGCCATCGACCATCATGCCGATACCGATCGCCAGCCCGGCCAGCGACATGAGATTGGCCGACAGACCCACCTGCTCCATGAAGATGAACGCGATCAGCATGGCCAGCGGCAGCGCCGCGATAACCACTATCGCCGAGCGCAGCTCGCCGAGAAAGAGAAACAGCACCACAGCCACCAGGATCGAACCTTCGATCAATGCCCGCTCGGCGGTGGCGACCGCTTTCTCAACCAGCTCGGTACGCTCGTAAACCGGCTTGATTTCCACATCCTCGGGTAAGGCCGATTGCGCGGTGGCCACCTTCTGCTTGACCGCCTCGACCACATCGGCGGCGTTGGTGCCGATGCGAGCCAAGGCCATGCCCAGCACGACTTCTTTGCCGTCACGCGTGACCGCGCCGAAGCGCAGCGCCGGTGCCTGCTCGATGCGGGCCACGTCGCGCAGGTACACCGGGGTGCCGTCGACCACCTTGACCATGATGTTGCCGATATCGCGCTCATCGGCGACCAGTCCCAGGCCGCGCACCAGATATTGCTCCGGCCCCAGGTTGACATACTGCCCCCCCACCTGGCGATTGTTGGCTTCGATGACCGCCATGACGTCCTTGTATCCCAGACCGTACTTGATCAGCCGCAGCGGATCGATCACCACCTGAAACTGACGCTCCTGCCCGCCCCAGGACATGACATCGTCGACGCCGGGCGCGGTGCGCAGGATCAGGCGCACGGTCCAGTCCTGAACCGTGCGCAGATCCATGTCGCTGAGACCGCCCTTGAGCTTCTCGTCGGCGCGCTCCACCGTATACCAGAACACCTGACCGAGCCCGGAGGTGTTCGGACCCATCTCCGGCTGACCGTATTCCTTGGGCATGCGGTTACTGACTTCCTGCAGCCGCTCCATCACCAGCCGGCGGGCGAAATAGATGTCCATGTCGTCCTCGAAATACACCGAGACATACGACAGACCGAACAGACTCACCGAGCGGATCTGAGTCACGCCGGGAAGACCCGCCATGCCCGACTCGACCGGGAAGGTCAGCAACTGCTCCACATCTTCGGCCGCCAGGCCGGGTGATTCGGTGTAGATATTGACCTGCACCGGCGTGACATCGGGAAAAGCGTCGATGGGGATGGTGGTCACGGCCCGCCAGCCGAGAAAACCGATCACCAGGAAGGCGATGATCACCAGGAATTTGTACCGCAGCGAGGTTTCAACCAGTTTGTTCAACATGCCCAATTCCTCAATGACCGTGGCCTTCGCCCATTTGCGATTTGAGCGCCAGCGATTTCAATAAAAAGGCGCCTTTGACCACCACCTCGTCGCCGGCCATCAGACCGGATTTGATTTCGGTCCAGCCGCCGCGGCTGACACCGGTCTCGACCGGCTGGGAATGCAGTTCCTCGCCTTCGACCCGGAACACCGTCTGGCTGCCCTGCATCAACACCAGGGCGTCCCCAGGGACAGCGAGAACGGCCTGCGACGCTGCCGTCTGCAAGGCCACGTCGACGTAATCGCCGGCTGTGAGCCGGGCGTCGCCGCCATCCACTTCGATGCGCACCGGATGCGTGCGCGTACTGGTGTCGACGCGGGAATACCGTTGAATCACCCGCCCATCCAACCACTGACGTCCGTCGCGGCTGACACGCACCGGCGTACCGACGCTGACTTTGTCCGCGTCCTGGGGATTGAGCTGGGCTTCGACCCAGGGTTTACTGAGGTCGGAAATTTCAAACAGCACCTTGCCGGGGGTCACATATTCGCCCAGCACAAAAGCATCGCTGATCACTCTGCCGGCCTGGGGCGAAAACAGATCGAACTCGCCGGTCGCACGCGCGCCGTCCGCCCCCTTGACCAGGACGGCGATCTGTTTATCGGTCATGCCATAGGCACGCACCGCCGCATACGCCCGTTGGCGCGCCACCTGCGCGGCGATATAGCGCTTTTCCGAGACCACCTTGCGTCCCAGCTGTTTCACCCGGCGCCATTCCTGATCCGATTCGATCAGATCGCCCTGCGCCTGCGCGACTTCGACGCTGGAGAGCGTCACCAGCGGTTGTCCAGATTCCACCTCGTCGCCCAGGCGGGCATGGCGCGCAACGATCTGGGCGCCGACTCGCGGCGTTATCTGCGCCGAGCGATAGGCGTTCAACTGCACCTCCCCCGGCGCGGTCAGCGTTTCGCGCAGCGGCTGGGCCGTTACCGGCGCGGTTTCAATCCCCTGTGCGCGACGCTGCGCGGCGGACAGTTTGATACCGCCCTCCTCGTGAGCGCCTTGCTCTTGCGTACCTTCCTCGTGCGAAGCCTTTGCCGCGACGCCGTTCGCCGGGTTTTGCTGTTGGGCGGCCAGCACACCTGGCGGCAAGGTTGCGCCAAGGCTGATAAGGCCGACTAACATTGCCTGGATAACTAGTAAGTTCATTCGTTGAATCTCCGCAAATAGATCGTGGGTATCGGGACGCGTCATGGCGAAACCGCTGGGTCGAGCCAGGCAGCCACCTGTCCGCTGGCGACCAGCCAATCAGCCCAGGCCTGCCATAAGCGGCGCTGCACGTCCAAGGCGTTGGCGCGGGTGTCGAGTGTCTGATTGAGTTGCAGCAGATAGTCGGCGGTACTCATTTCCCCGGCGCGCCAGATGCGCTCCAGAAGATCGATCTGACTACCCAGGCTGGCCTGACCACTGCCCTGCCACACCTCCCACGCGCCGCGGCTCAGACGATAGCGATCGGCGGCCGACAGCAGGCGCGCCCGCGCCCGGCGGTAGTTGTCTTGCAGTGACTCCTGCGCCTGCGTCAACTCGGCCGCGGCGACGTCGACTTCGGCGCGAAAGTTGTTGCGCAGATATAGGGGAATGCTCAGCGTCACACCGGCCAGATTGAAACGGTCGTCGTTGCCGTTGCGAAATGCCTGTTCCTGGCCGGCGCGAACGCCGATGGTGGGGTCCGGGCGACGCTCGCGGCGGCGCAATTCGACGGCGGCGCGAGCGGCATCGACGCCTGCCCGTAGCGCCTGCAACTGCGGCAAACGCTGGAGCAGGGTGTCGGCTTCGAAGGCTTGCAGCGGGGGAATGTCTTGCGGCAATGCCGGCCAGTCGCTACTCAGGTTTCCACTTAGCGCCGCCAATGCCTGTTGCGCTTCGATGCGATCGGCAGCGGCCTGCGAGAGCTGCAAGCGCGCCCGTGTCTGCGCCAGGCTCGCCAGGTCCAGCTCGACCTGGTTGAGATCGCCGGCACGGCGGCGCTTGTCAGCCAGGTCAAAAAAGCGCTGCATCAATGTCAGGCGCTCTTGGGCGAGCCGATGCACTGCCAGCGCTGTCTGCCAGGTTCCCAGACCAGCGAGCAGCTCGCCCACCAGTTGCTGGCTGAGCGCCGCATACTGGGCGCGCGCCGCCGCCAGTTCGGCGTCGGCGACATCGCTGCGGGCGCCGCGTTTATCGGTCCAGTCGAGCGTCTGGCTTAAACCGATGGAACCGGCACGAGTCTCGGCCTGTTCGGCGTCCAACTCGAGCGCGGGATTATACAGCGGACGCCCGGCGCCCCTGAGGCGCGCCTCAGCGGCGTCCACCGCCGCGCGCGCGGCGCGTACCGCGGGGTTTTGCGCCAAAGTCTGACGGATCAGATCATTCAGCGCCGGATCGGCCGCGGGCTGCGCCGCCGCCGACAGACTCGCCAGCGCGAGCCAGGCAGCCAGGCAGGCTGAGGCCGGCCGCCGGAAGAAAAAGGGTCCCATGAATCATTAGTCTCCACACAACACAGGTCAAGACACGCCACCGCATAAACGGCGCGCACAAGGTGCCTAACGGAAGAGACTTAGATGTTTGGGGGAGGAAGCGGAGGTTCTTTGTCGCGCGAACTCAGCGCGGCGGCGACCGGTAGGAAAACACTACAGTTCTCGATGGACAATGCCGAGAGAAGCTGCGGCGTCAACCCAACGTAGTGCGCGCTGCCGTGACAACAATGATCACAAGGAACCGTATGCAGATCACCGCTATCGGGAGCGCAGCCATCGTCAAGGTGTTCGGCGTGCGGATCGGCGGCCACGGACAGCACCTGATCATCCGCATGCGTCACACCTGCCTCGACCAAATCGGCCGCCCACGCCAGATTGGCGAAGAGAATGAAAAAGACCAGGAACTTGGCGATCAGCTGACGCATAAGTGGCAACCTTAACCCGTCAGGCGACGAAGATCAACGGATGCCGCCGGCCAATGCAGGGGTGCCCGCCGCCACCGACTTCATTTCGATGGCTTGGCATTACGCTTATTGCGGTTATCCAAATCGTCGATAATGGGGCACCCGGCGGCCGCGCCGCGACAGAGATTCACCAGTAGCGACAATTCCTTGCGCAAGGCGTCCAGGGTTTCCATATGGGCTTCGACTTGTTTGAGCTTGTGGCGCGTCAACTCCCGCACCTCGTCGCGCGCCGCCTGCGGCGCGGCGCGCATCTCCAACAAGCGGGCGATTTCCTCCAGGGAGAAGTTCATCGTCTTCGCCCGCTGGATGAAACGCAGGCGCGACAAATCGCTCTCACTGTAGCGGCGGGCACCGGAAGCCGCCCGCCCCACCCTGGGCAACAGAGCGATCTTTTCGTAGTAACGCAGGGTGTCGGCGCTGAAACCCGTCAGCTCGATCACTTCTCCGATACGATAACCGCGCGCCGGAGTCTGCCCCTGCCCCCGGGCCGATGTCCGACGTTTAGTATGGGATGAAGAAGAAATACTCATTCAGTAAATACAATCCGGTGACAATCAGCGTGACTCCAGCCACGGATTCTAACGCTTTTTGATGCCGCGAAAGTATCCGTAACGATTCCAACCAGCCCATGCTCCAGGCGCCCAACAAAATGGGAATGCTGCGACCGAGTGCAAACGCGAGCAACAGGGCGAACCCAAAGGCCATCGAACCGAGCGCGGCACTGGCGGTCAGCGCCACCAGCAGCGCCGGGGTGCAAAACGGGCAGACGGCCAGTGAAAAGGGAATTCCCAGCGCAAAGGCACCGCGACCCCGGTGACCTTTCGAGCGCGGAGCGCGAGCCACGGCAGGCGCAGTTTCAACCAGCCCGGCCACATCAATCCCAGCAATACCAGCAACGGGCCCAGAAACAGGCCCCATTCGCGCCCCAGCAGCCCCTTGACCCATTCGCCGCCGAGCGCCGCGGCCATGCCCAGGCTCACGTGCGTCAGCAGCATGCCGAGGACAAAGGCGCCACCGAGCGACAGCGCGCGCCGCTTTTCCTCCGCCTTGGTGACATAGGCCAGTACCACCGGAATGGAGGCGAAGGAAACCGGGTTGAAGCTGAACACGAACCCCGCCGCGAAGCCCACAGCCCGATCGCCGTCGGGCCAGCCTGTTGCAGCGTCGCCTTGAGGCTCTCGGCGCTCAGATCGAGGCCCGGCAACAGCAGCACCAGCGCCGTGGCGAACAACAGCAAGGCGGTAAGATAGGGGCTGCCTTCGGCGGCGCGGGCAAGCAGGTCGCGGCCGTCGGCGTGCACACCTTTTAGCGACGCGAACACCAGCGGCGCGGTAAAGAAGCTGGCGAACAGCAGCCCCGCGAGCAACGCGAACAACAACGAGTCGGCCGCCGCCGCCAGCCCGGCCACTACCACAAACAGCGGGAGCGTACAGGCCGGTAGGGTCAGGCCCAGCTGGATGGCGAACGGCAGCGATTGCCCGCCCGGCAACACCCTGGCGAAGGCCAGATGCGGCACCGGCAAATAAGCGAAACGCGACACCAGATACAGCGTCGCCATTAGCGAAAGCATCAGGCTCGGCAGCCACGCAGGCCAGCTCGGCGCCGGCGTGAGCGCCACCACGGCCAGCAGCAGTGTGCAGCACAAGGCGCTGCGCGCCAGCCAGACCGCCATCAGGCTCCGGCAACAACCGCGGCGCGCCGTCTGGTGGGCGCGCGCGGAAAACAAGGTATGCGTGGCGATGGTGCAGGGCTCGAAAAAAGCCAACAGACCCAGCAGCGAAGCGCTCAACAGCAGCGCGGTATTCACAGCGGTTGCGCCGTCAGCCGCCGCTCGAGTTCGCCGCGCAACCTGCGCACCGACGGCAGGCCGGTAAACACCAGCATGCCGTCGATGGCGATCGCGGGCGTGGCGAGCACGCCGAGATCGACCGCGTAATCGAGCTCCTCGAGGACATTGACTTCGCGCCACTGCACCCGGCCGGCACCGAGTTCCGCGCTCAGCTTACGCAGCACTTCTTTGGCCTGCCCGCACTTGCCGCAGCCAGGCGAGGCGAAGACTTCCACTTTGATCGTCATCACGGGCTCCTGTTCGAAACGCATTAAAAGTCCAGCCATTGACGCAGCGGCAAGGCCAGATAGGCAGCGGAAAATCCCACTACCCAGATCACCACCGCGCTCCAGAAGATCCGCCGGTTCCAACGCTGCGCCCGGCGGCAGAGCTCGCCGGTGGCGGTATCTGCGGGACAGACACGACCTGCGCGATAAAGCGTCCAGGCGGTGATGGCGAGCATCAGCGCGGAGAAGGCGAACACCCAGACCTTATGCTGACTGAGGACAATCAAAAACGGCAACGCACTGGTAAGCGAGACGACCGCCGCGCCCAGACCCAGCGTCACCAGCATGATGGGCAAGGCACAACAGACCAGCGTTCCCGTGGAAGCCAACAGGGTCAGCCAGCTCACGCCGGCCTCGCGCCGATAGTCCTGCCTCGGGTTCACAGGGGAGCCTTGCGCATGCTGCGGAAGGTAAAGCCGGCATCGTTGAACAGCTTCTTCATCTGCGCGTCGCTCAGCTCGACATCCTCGGCGGTCTGCACCTGCACCACTCCACTGTTGAGGTCGATGTCGATGTTGCGCACACCGTCGATCTGCTTGAGTTTCTTCTCGATGCCATAGGCACAATACGGACAGGCGAGACCATCGACCCGCATGGTGTATTGCGTGCCCGCGGCCAGGGCCACGCCGGTGAAACTCAGCGCCAAGAGCACGGTGTAGAGAAATGTCCTCATATCTTGCCTCCTTGACCCCAGGGGCCGGTCATAGATGAAATTCAAGTTCCAGGGTCGCGCGGTAGTCGCTGTCAACCTGAGCGCCGTTGAGATTGCTGGCCACCGGGATCTGGACCCCGGTTTTCACCGCCACGTTGCGGTAGGTCCACATCAGTCCGGGGCTGACGAACCACTCACTGCCGCCGCTGTCAGCGATCTTCACGCCGTTACGTTGCGCGCGCTCGCTGTATTCGCCGTTGAGTTCGACCATCCAGACCCAGTCTGGTTGCAGATACCCGGTGGGTTTGAAGCGGATACCGCCGACCAGATCGAACAACAGCTTGTCGCCGCGTTGCAGCCCTTGGTCGCCATCACCGTTGTGGCGGTAGCGCAGCGCCGCCCAGCGATACCATTTGCGGCCTTCGTACCCATAGGTCAGTCCGCCGATGACATCGGTAGCGCCGGCACCCAGCCGCTCGTTGGCCGCCGTGTCCAGCACGCCGGCCAAGGACAGCGCCGCACTCTCCTGCACCCCCGGCCTGTCGTCGCGCCAAAAGCGGTACTTGGTCGTCACGGCGGCGTCACCGCGCCCCGCACTACTGACCCCCGGACCGCTAAGATCCAGATAAGGCACAGCGACACCGATGGTCCAATCACTGGTGATGCCATACTTCAGTTGTGCCAAGTAAGCGTTGGCGCTGCTGGCGCCGGCCTTTTCGCGACTGGCGCCGAGGTGGATCTCGTAACCGCCCTGAAACAGCGTATGCGGACCGAGCCCGAACACCGGGTCGTGCGCCTGCACCGTAGCCCCCAGAAAGGGGACACAGGCGATGGTCCCACGAACGACATGCATCGTGCCTGCTCTTACCGTTAACGCCATCTCGCTAATCTCCCGCGCCGGTGTCTTCGCCTTTACGACATCCTGGAGTCGACTCCAGGTTCCTTTTCAGGCTAAAAAAATTGGTTGCGATCTAGCCTACTACTTGGAGCTGACTCCAGGTCAAGCCCTGGGGAACGCGCCCGCCGCACCGCGGCCAGAACGCGGGGCAGTTCCCCTGGGGCGATCCCCGCCAGCCGCCCTTCCCGGCCGCCTTTGCGCTGCATCTTTAAGGCTCTGCTTCGAGCGGCTATGCTGAGGGGGTGGATGAACCATGCCGGAGCGATTCGCCGATGACCCAGCAAGAACCACAACACCTGTTACGTTGCCCGCGTTGTCGGGGGCGGTTCCCCGCCCCGGGGATCGCGCAGCGCGGCAAAATCTATTGTTGCGACCAATGCGCGGCCGGCCCCCGTGCCATGCTGCCGAAAATGCTGCCGCGCATGCTGGCCGCGGCCACCCTCCTGGTGACCCTGGGTGCGCTACTGGGCGCCCGGAATTAGCGACGCAAGGCCGGTTGACTGGCACGGTGACAGGTGTGACAGGTGTGACAGGTGTGACAGGTGTGACAGGTGTGACAGGTGTGACAGGTTTGACAGGTTTGACAGGTTTGACAGGTTTGACAGGTTTGACAAGTTTGACAAGTTTGACAGGTGACAGGTGACAGGTGACAGGTGATGTACGCGATCGACCCCACCGCAAAGACCTCCGCACCACTGACGATCGGCCAGTTGGCGAAAGCCGCCGGCGTGAACGTCGAAACCATCCGTTATTATCAGCGCATCGGGCTGCTCGCCGAACCCCCCAGGCCGGCGCAGGGCTACCGGCGCTATCCTGCGACGGCTTTGACCCGACTGCGTTTCATCAAACGCGCCCAGGAAGTGGGCTTCAGCCTGCAGGACATCGGTGATCTGTTGGCGCTCGATGCAGCCGATTGCCATCAGGCGCAGGCGATCGCCGAACAGAAAAACCGCCTCGTTCGGCAGCGCATCGAGAAACTGCGGAGCATCGAGCGCGAACTGCGCCAGCTAATCGCCGCCTGCCGCGAACCCGGCATGGACGGGGAGGATTGCGCGCTGATGAGCGCCCTGGGTCGCCCGCGGCGGGATTGACGCCTTTTCGCCGCTTCCCCGAGGGAACCGCCCGCGCGGATCCGTCCGGGATGCGCGTTCAGTCAGCCTGTGGCTGCTTTTCGCCCTGTTTCCTCAGTAGCGCCTGCAACCGCTCGGTGACCACGGCCACGTGCTCGGCGAGCGCGTCGACCAGTTCGCGGCAATCGTCGTCGAGCCCGGCGCCGCGGGCGTCGGCCGCCAGCCGGGCGAGGTGTTGTTCCGCGGCCAGGCGTTGTTCCAGCACCGGGGCGACGCGCGCGTGCGCCATGGCCGCGTTCAGGTGCTGCGCCAGCTTCTCCAGACTCTGGCGCTCGGGGTCGGGCACCGAGGGGCGCTCGCCCAGACTCCGCAGGGCGCGATCGAAGCGGGCGGCGAGTTCCTGGCGCTGATCGCCGATCCACTGCATGACGGCGGCCACCGCCGCGACGTCAAGAAATTCCGCCGCGTCGTAATACTTCTCCGCGCTGTCCTCGATGGCGACCAACAGGTCGTCGATGGCGACCTGGGCGTCGGTACGTAACAAGCTCATGAGGGTTTTCTCTCCGCTGGTTGGGCACCCCGGGTTGCACGCGGCACGTAGACTTCTATGGCCTGTTCGACGACCTCGAAGACCGCCGGGGTCTGGGTGACCGGCTCGCCGTCGGCGTCGACCTCCCTGGGCCGTGCCGTGTGCAGTTCAATATGGCGTGCGCGGGTGTTGAAGGTGCGCTCGCTCTGGTAGTGCCGCCCGTCGCGCAACAAGGGGGCCAGGGTCAGCAGTTCCCACAGCGACTGGGGCCGGATGCTGTAGAGCGCCAGTCGACCGTCGTCGATATCGGCCTGGGCATCGATCAGGTTGCCACCGCCATAGTAGCGGCCGTTGCCGACGGCGAGCTGGATCGAGCGCAGACGATACGTCCGCCCGTCGACCGTCAGGTTGACGCTAAACCCCCTCTCCTTGGAAAGTGCCGTGGACAGGGCCTTCAAATAGCTGAACACACCGAAATACTTCTTCGCCTTCGGCGTCAGTTCGTGGGTGATGCGCACACCCAGCCCGATGTTGGCGACATTGAAGAAATAATGACCGTTGACGCGCCCGAGGTCGATCTTCTTGCGCGCACCCTGCACGATCACCTCGCAAGCGGCCGCCACCTCCGTGGGAATCCCCAAGGTGCGCGCCAGATCGTTGGCCGTGCCCAGCGGCAGCAGTCCCAACGGCAGACCGCAGCGCACCAACGCCTCGGCGGTGGAACTGACCGTGCCGTCGCCCCCGGCGACGATCACCCGCGCGACCCGGTCGCGATGCTCGGCGATCACCCGCGCGGTCTGCTCGCGGCCCTCCGGCCGCACCTGGATGATGTCCTGTCCCGCCTGGCGCAGGCGTTCCAGGCCGGCCTCGAGGTCCGCCTCGCCGGCGCTGCGGGCCCGCGGATTGACGATGAGCAAGGAGGCTGACGGCGTCACCGACGGACCTCTCAGACGTCCGAGAACGACACGTCGACGCGGCGATAGACCGCTTCGAGCAGGCTGTAGAGGCCGAAGGCGAACAGCCCCGCGGCCACCACCCCCAACAGCCAGGGCCCGAAACTGGTCGAGCGCAACGTCTCCAGCGCCGCGGCCATGCCGCGCACGTCGCCGCCGCGCGCCAGCCAGGCCGACTCGATCAGGAAGGCGCCGACCATGCACCAGACTACACCCCTGGCGATCAAGCCGAAGCGGCATACTGGCGTGGTCCAAATCCGTTTTTGTCTCGGCACGTCCATGTAACGCTCGAAGCGCGCGGTCCAGCCCTTGTAGATATGTGCCAGACCGGCGCCAACCACGGCGACACCCACCAGCCCAAACACCGCTTGTCCCCAGCCAGAGGCCATCAGCGGCTGCGAGCCGCTGTTCGAGCCGCCGAGACTCACGCCCGCCAGCATGCCGATCGCCCAAAGCGCGAGCAGACTGTGAGTGACGGCGCTGACCAGCAGCCCGGCGCGCACTGCCAGCCCCTTGCCGGAGGTGCCGTGCTCATCGGTATCCTTGACCGCCTGCACCAGCCGCCAGGCGGCATAACCGAACAGACCGACAATCAATACCACCAGGATCACATCGCCGAACGGCTGGCTCATGATTTTCACCAGGGCGCCCTTGCTGTCGGTGGTCTCGCCGCCACCTTTTCCCGCCGCCGCCAGCAGCGCCAGGCCGCCGACGGTCAGATACACCACGCCGCGCGCCGCGTAGCCCAGGCGCGCCAGCTTGGCGAACGGCTTTCCCGCTGTGATCTCCGTCATGCGCCGCGTTCTCCTGTTAGTTTTGCACGACACGATTCCCGCCCGAGCGCCACTGACAACCGACCGCCGTCGTGCGGCGGCGGCGCGTCAGTCGGCCGCGCTGTCGTCCTGCGTTTCCACCTGACCGTGGCGTTGCAACCAGCGGGCCAGCAACCAGCAGCCCAGCGCCCAACCCGATCCGGCGGCCCACCCGGCGAGCACGTCGGTCGGCCAGTGAACGCCCAGATAGACCCGGCTCAAGCCGACCAGCAGCGTGACCAGCACCGCGAGCAGCAGCAGATAGGCCTTGATGCGCCGGCGTCGCTGCACCCGCGCCAGCAGCGCGCCCAGGGTCAGGTAGGTACTGGCCGCGAGCATCGAGTGCCCGCTGGGAAAGCTCGCGGTGTAGACCCGGGTTTCGTGCGGCACCAGATCGGGGCGCGGCCGGTCGAAGGTCTGTTTGAGCAGCGTGCTGGCACCCAGCGCGCCGACGGTTGCTACCAGCACCACCACGGCCACCCGGCGCTTTGCGTCGAGCAGCAGATAGCCGACGACGCCCAGGGTCACCAGGCTCAACACCGGAATACCGCCGAGCGCGGTGAAATCGCGCCCGGTCTCCTCGACCCAGCCGGGCCCGATGGGGTTGCTGTGATCGCCGGGCTCGCGCATCGCCAACAACACGCTGCGATCGAAGGCACCGGTGTCTCCCTCTAGCACCTCCTCGGCAAGCTCGACAAAGGCCCAGAAACTGGTCAGCAGCGCGAACAACACGATCAACACCGACAATTCGCGCCCGCCGATCCATTGCAAGGCGCGCGCCCAGGCCGAAGGCGCCGCTGGCGCTGGCCGCGCCCGCGCGCGGGTATGTGCTGGCTGATGCTCTCCGGAAACCATTCCGGTCTCTCCCTGGCAGATGCGGACGCGGCCCTGCGCCACTAGGGTGAACGTCTGCGCTGTGCTTGTCTGTCGGCGGCTACCTACAGTGTGATTATGGCTGAGAACCCACCCCCTGCCAGTTAACTTTTGCAATAGGCCCCTCGCTGGCTTTGCGGTATCTCTGTGCGCACCAACTCAGCGCCATTCTTGCAGCGTGGCATCTCAATCCATCATCACTAATCGGGTACCCAATCATGTCCAAGAAGTTTTCCCACAAGGGCCACGGCATCGGCAAGGCCGGCGAAGTCCATCAACAGGCCGGCGGCGAGATCGACCGCCTCACCACGCAGCAGGGCGCGCCCATCGCCGACGACCAGAATTCGCTCAAGGCCGGCGCCCGCGGCCCCACCCTGCTGGAAGACCACATCCTGCGGGAGAAAATCTTTCACTTCGATCACGAACGCATACCGGAACGGGTGGTGCACGCGCGCGGTTTCGGCGCCCACGGTTACTTTGAAACCTACGACTCCCTGAGCGACCTGACCCGCGCCGACCTGTTCCAGCGCAAGGGCGAGAAAACGCCTGCGTTCGTGCGTTTCTCCACCGTCGCCGGGAGCAAGGGCTCGCCCGATCTGGCGCGCGACGTGCGCGGCTTCGCGGTCAAGCTCTACACCCAGGAAGGCAACTGGGACCTGGTGGGCAACAACATCCCGGTGTTCTTCATCCAGGACGCGATCAAGTTCCCCGATCTGATCCACGCCGCCAAGGAAGAACCGGACCGCGGCTTTCCGCAGGCCCAGACCGCGCACGACAACTTCTGGGACTTCGCCTCCTTGACGCCCGAAAGCGTGCACATGCTGATGTGGATCATGTCCGATCGCGCCATTCCGCGCGGCTTCCGGTTCATGGAAGGCTTTGGGGTGCACACCTTCCGCCTGATCAACGCCAAGGGCAAGGCGCGTTTCGTCAAGTTCCACTGGAAACCGAAACAGGGCCTGCAGTCGGTGATGTGGGATGAAGCCGTGAAGATCAACGGCGCCGACCCGGACTTCCACCGCCGCGATCTGTGGGAGGCGATCAACCAGGGCGATTACCCCGAGTGGGAACTGGGGCTGCAGGTGTTCGACGAGAAATTCGCCGACCAATTCGCCTTCGATGTCCTCGACGCCACCAAACTGATTCCCGAGGAAGAGGTGCCGGTGCAACGCGTCGGGCGTCTGGTGCTGGATCGCGTGGTGGACAACTTCTTCGCCGAAACCGAACAGGTCGCCTTCTGCACCCAGAACATCGTGCCCGGCATCGATTTCTCGGAGGACCCTCTGCTGCAGGGGCGCAACTTCTCCTATCTCGACACCCAGCTCAAGCGCCTGGGAGGCCCGAACTTCACCCATCTGCCGATCAACGCGCCCAAGTGCCCGCTGCATCATTTCCAGCAGGACGGGCACATGGCGATGCACAACCCCACGGGCCGCGCCAACTACGAGCCCAACAGCTGGGGCACCGAGGGCGGGCCGCGCGAGGATCCGAAGCGCGGTTTCAGCAGCCACCCCACAGGCGTCGAGGGAACCAAGCTACGTCAGCGGGCCGAGACCTTTTCCGATCATTACAGCCAGGCGCGCCAGTTCTACCTCAGTCAACAACCGGTGGAACAAAAGCACATCGGCGATGCCTTCGTGTTCGAACTGAGCAAGGTGGCGCGCGAGGACATCCGCGCGCGCATGGTCTCGCATTTGCTCAACGTCGATGAAGACCTGGCGAAGACGGTTGCCGACGGGCTTGGCCTGGGTCGTCTGCCCGCGGCGGCGGACGCGGCCCGGCCGACCCGTCAGGACCTGAAGGCGTCGGCGTCTTTGAGCATTGTGGAAAACGGTCCCCAGAGCTTCAAGGGGCGCAAGATCGGCGTGCTCATGAGCGACGGGGTGGACGCCACGCTGTACCAGGCCCTGGCCAGCGCCGCGGCGAGCGAAGGCAGCGTGCTCGAAGTCGTGGCACCCAAGGTCGGCGGCGTCAAACCCGACCAGGGCGAGACCATCGAGGCGGCGCAGAAGGTCGGTGGCGGACCCTCGGTGCTCTATGACGCGGTGGCGCTGTTGCTCTCCCGCGCGGGCGCGAAGCAACTGAGCACCCAGTCGGCGGCGCTGGATTTCGTCACCGACGCTTTCGCCCATTGCAAGTTCATCGCCTACACCGATGCGGCCCAGCCGTTACTGGAGAGCGCCGGGATCGCCTCGCGGCTGGACGCGGGCTGTGTCGCGCTGGACGGCGCCGAGGCCGTCCAAGGCTTTCTGCATAGCTGTCGCGCGGTCCGCTATTGGGAGCGGGAAAATTCCGATAACTAATTGTTTTTATTGATAAATAAATCGCATCCGGCAAGCCCGGCAGGGGCTTCGCCGGGGGCGCGGGAAGCGCCCTAACAGGGGCGACCGTCCGCCCGCGGCCGCCGGCCCGCGGCAACGCGAGAGCGCGCTTGTCCTTTGCCGAGCGGCAAACTGATAAACGCTTGTTATGCGCCCGGCGGCAGACTGAGAAACCGCTTGTTATTTGCCCAGGCGACGGATATTCTTAATCGCAATCAGACGGCAAGCCAACAGACAATACCGTGTGCCGTGCCCCGTCTGAGTCACAAATTAGTTGCCAGTCCTTTAAGTCTGCTCAGAAACCCTCTTGGTATCTCCTGCACTCCGTCTTTATTGAGATTTGCAATTGATTCGGCATTTATTTTTTTCAAAGGTAATTATTCAATGACGACAGGTACCGTAAAGTGGTTCAACGAATCCAAGGGTTTTGGTTTTATCTCCCCCGCCGATGGTAGCGCCGATGTGTTCGTGCACTTCTCCGCCATCCAGGGCGGTGGCTTCAAGACCCTCATGGAAGGTCAGTCGGTGAGTTTCGACGTGGAGAAAGGCCCGAAGGGGCTGCAAGCGGCAAACGTCACCGCGGGCTGAACGCCTCGGGCGTGCTCAGCAGGAGAACCCCGCCGCTGGCGGGGTTCTTTTTTGCGCGCACCGAAATATTGCGCGCGCCACGTCGCTGCACCAAATAATAACCTCACACTCCCGGCCCCATCCGCACGGGGATTTCGACGCACAGCCCCGCGTTCCTGAATTATACTAGCCGCCAATCCCCCGCTAAGATCAGGACGGTTGACCCACGATGCAGACTGACTCCCCCAACGTCTTCACCCCTCACCCGAAGCTCACCGAACTGCCGCCCCTGGCAATGGACAAAGCGACTCTGGACGAGGACTTTCTGCGCTATTACAACCGCACCCTCGGACGGGACAAACAAAACTGCACGGCCCATTACCTGTACGAAGCACTGGCCTATACCGTTCGCGACCGGTTGATGGAACGCTGGAAGGAGACGCGTTTCGCCTACGAGGAAAAGGATGCGCGACGCACCTGTTATCTGTCGCTCGAGTTCCTCATGGGCCGGACCTTGAGCAACGCCATGCTGAATCTGGGCGTGACCGACACGGTGCAGCGCATGCTCCACGACTACGGCATCGCGCTGGAGGAAATCGAGCAGGCCGAGCACGACGCGGGCCTGGGCAACGGCGGCCTGGGACGCCTGGCGGCCTGTTTTCTCGACAGCTGCGCCACGCTGCAGCTGCCCGTGCTAGGTTACGGCCTGCGTTACGAATACGGCATGTTCCGCCAGGAGGTGCTCAACGGCTACCAGGTGGAGGAACCGGATCACTGGCTGCGCGACGGCAACCCCTGGGAACTGGAACGGCCCGAATACACCCAACGCATCCATTTCGGCGGCCACACCGAGCACTATCGCGATGAAAACGGCGCGCTGCGCATCCGCTGGGTGAACACCCACGATGTGATCGCGGTGCCTTACGATATCCCGGTACCGGGCTATCGCAACAACACCGTGAACAGCCTGCGGCTGTGGAAGTCCACCGCCACCGACGAATTCGACCTCGACGAGTTCAACGCCGGCGACTACTCCGAGGCCGTCGCCGCCAAGAACGCCGCCGAGCACATCACCATGGTGCTCTACCCCAACGACGCCAGCGAAAACGGCAAGGAACTGCGTTTGCGCCAGCAGTATTTCCTCGCCTCGGCGAGCCTGAAAGACGTGCTGCGCCGCTGGATGCGCCTGCACGGGCGCGACTTCGACGCGCTCGCCGAAAAGCACTGTTTCCAGCTCAACGACACCCACCCGAGTATCGCCGTGGCCGAGCTGATGCGCCTGCTGGTGGACGAACACCGCCTCGACTGGGACAAGGCCTGGGCCATCGTCAGCAACGCCATGGCCTATACCAATCATACCCTGCTGCCCGAGGCGCTGGAGAAATGGCCGGTGCACATGTTTCAGAACCTGCTGCCGCGGCTGCTGGAAATCATCTATGAGATCAACGCGCGCTTTCTCGCCGAGGTCTCGCAGCGCTGGCCCGGCGACACCGATCGCCTGCGGCGCATGTCGATCATCGAGGAAGGCGACACCCCCATGGTGCGCATGGCCTATCTGGCGATCGTCGGCAGCTACTCGGTCAACGGCGTGGCGGAGCTGCATTCGCGGCTATTACAGGAAGGGCTGTTCCGCGATTTCCATCAACTGTGGCCGCAACGTTTCAACAACAAGACCAACGGCGTCACCCAGCGGCGCTGGTTGTCGCTGTGCAACCCGGGCCTCTCGGCGCTGATCAGCGAACAGATCGGCGAGGGCTGGCTGACGCAGCTCGACGAGCTGAAACAACTCGCCCCCCTGGCCGACGACGCCGGGTTCCGCCGCCGCTGGCAGGAGACCCGGCTGGAGAACAAGCAACGCCTGGCCGATCTGGTGGAGCGCGACTGCGGGGTCCGCTTCGACACCGCCGCGCTGTTCGACGTGCAGGTCAAACGCATCCACGAATACAAACGCCAGCTGCTCAACGTCCTGCACGTCATCCATCTCTACAACCGCATCAAGCATGGCGACACCGCCGACTGGACGCCGCGCTGTGTGTTGATCGGCGGCAAGGCCGCGCCCGGCTATGCCATCGCCAAGTCGATCATAAAGCTGATCAACAACGTCGCCCGCGTGGTCAACGGCGACCGCGCCGTGGGTGACCTGCTGAAAGTCGCCTTTCTGCCCAACTACCGGGTCTCGGCGATGGAGGTGATCTGTCCCGGTGCGGATCTGTCCGAGCAGATTTCCACCGCCGGCAAGGAAGCCTCCGGCACCGGTAACATGAAATTCATGATGAACGGCGCGATCACCATCGGCACGCTCGATGGCGCCAACATCGAAATCCTCGAGGAAGTGGGCGCGGAGAATTTCTTCCTCTTCGGACTCAACGCCGAGCAGGTCGCCGAGACCCGCCGCGACTATCGGCCCGAGGAGATCATCGCCGCCGACCCCGATCTGCAGGCGGTGATGCAGTTACTGCAATGCGGGCACTTCAACCGTTTCGAGAAGAACCTGTTCGACGGCCTGATCGCCGCGATCACCAATCCGCACGATCCCTGGCTGACGGCGGCCGATTTCCGCAGCTTCGTCGATACCCAGGAGCAGGTCGCCGCGGCCTACCGCGACCCGCAACGCTGGACCCGCATGAGCATTCTCAACAGCGCCCACAGCGGGCGCTTTTCCACCGACCGTACCATGCTGGACTACAATCGCGAGATCTGGGCGTTGCCGCAGATCGCGCCGCCGCCGCTGTAGCCAGACCCGCCGGCGACTAGGTGGGCGGATATTCCGCGTAGACCGGCAGATCGCCGGCCGCGCACGACCACTCGGCGCGCGAATCCCAGAAGATGCGGGCCTGCGGACTCAGCTCGGGTATCTCGTCCAGCGAACCGGCGGGAACCACCACCATCCCCAAGGCCGGCACCTCGCGCGGCAGCGGGCTGCCGCAGTTCCTGCAAAAGCAGGTGGAGAAGCGCTCCGCCTCGGGCACCTTGTAACGGCCCACAAGCGGTTCGCCCTGCGTCCAGCTCAGCTGCCCCGGCTTGAGCATGATGTTGCTGGCGTGACCGGTACCGGTGGCCTTGCGGCAGCGGCGGCAATGACAATGGTAGAAGCGCACCGGCTCGCCGCTGAGTTCAAACTGAACCTCTCCGCATAAGCACCCGCCGGACAGTCGTATTTCCATGGTCAACCTCCTGGGCTAAACGCCCTGGCCGCGATAGAGGGACAGGGTCGGCGACGGGAATGGCACCGTCGCCACACCCGCGGCCGCTTATCATGACACAGGCCGAAGCCGGCGCGGAAGATCACCACGGACCGCGGCCGGCCGGCGGGGGCCCGCCCTCACTAGCTCGCCGCGCCCAGCTGGCGGACACAATCGAGCGCGGCGTCCTTGTAGCACTGCGCCAGGGTGGGATAGTTGAACATGGTCCGCGCCAGGGCATCGACGTCAGCGCCACAATTCATCGCCATCTGACCGACGTGCACCAGCTCGCTGGCCGACTCGCCGATGATGTGGATGCCCAGGATCGCGCGCGCCTCGCGCGCCACCAGCAGCTTCATGAAACCCCGCTCGGCGCCGATGATGCCGCCGCGCGCGCTGTCGGCAAAGCGCGCCCGCCCGACCACATAGGCGCTGCCCTGGGCGCGCAGCTCGCGTTCGGTGAGGCCCACATAGGAGAGTTCCGGAATGGTGTAGATGGCCATCGGCAGCAATCCCGGCGACGGCGAACCCCGCTGACCGAAGGCATGGGCGGCCGCCGCCCGTCCCTGCTCCATGGCCGTGGAGGCCAGCGACGGGCGCCCGGCCAGATCGCCGACAATATAAATGTGCCCCTGGGAAGTCTGGTGGTGGGCGTTGAGCCGCACCCAGCCGTTGTCATCGGCGCTGAGTCCGGCGGCCGCCAGCTCCAGCCCGGCGTAGTTGGGCTCGCGACCCAGGGCGTACAACAACATGTCCGCCTCCAGGCGCTGCCCCTGCGCGGTGATGAGCGCCACCCGCTCGCCCTCGCGGCGAACGCTCTCCACGGGGGTGCGCATATGCAGCCGCACGCCCATTTCCAGCATTTCCGTTTCCAGGATCTGCTGGATGTCCGCGTCCAGATACGCCAGCAGATGGTCATGGGCATCGACCAGCTGCACCTCGACGCCCAGCGGCGCGAACAGGGTGGCGAACTCGCAGGCGATCACGCCGCCGCCGACCACCAGCAGCTGGCGCGGCAGCTGGCGCAGCTTGAGGATCGACGAGGAATCCAGTACCCGCGTCTTGTCGAAGGGCACCTCGGGCGGGCGGCGCGGACGCGAGCCGGTGGCCAGAACGATCACCGCCGCGCGCACCTGTTGCCGGGTGCCGTCCGGGCGCGTGATCGTCAGGGTGTGCGGGTCGGCGAAGGCCGCCTCGCCGGGCAACAGATCGACGCCGGCGGCCAACAACCGCTGCAACAGCAACGACTCCTGGTTGTCGACCACGGCCTGCTTGCGGGCGACCGCGTCGGCGAGGAACCCGCTGTCGATGGCCGCGCGCGGCGGCCGCGTCTGGCGCATGCCGCGCGCGGCGAAGCGCGAGGCCAGCCAGGCCGCCTCGCGCAACGCCTTGCTGGGAATGGTGCCGGTCTGCAGACTCACGCCGCCGATGTACGGCTTGCGCTCGATCAGACCCACGCGTTTACCCAACTCCCGCGCCTGCAGCGCGGCGCTCTGACCGCCGGGACCGGAGCCGACCACCAGCAGATCGTAATCGTGGACTTCCATCGGGGATCGTGCCTCTTCGCGTTGCCCTTTCCGCCCCAGCAGCCCAGCCGGGCCGAAAAGGCATGCAGACGCCAAGCTTGAGCGAGCGGCGCCCGCCAGTCAATCGGCGCCGGCGCGCACCAGCGCTACACAGCGCCCCCGGATTGCTGCTAACCTTAGCCCCATGACGGCATCCAACAGGTTCGCCCGCCAGGGCGACAAACAAAATTCGGCTTTTTTCGAGGATTACCTGGAGCGCCTGCTGGGCGAGCGCGACCGCACCGGCCTGACCGACATGATCGGCGAAATCGACGCCATCATGATCACCGTCGACCCCGGCCACTCTATTCGCTATATCGGCGAGCTGGCGCTGATGACGCCCTATCACTATCTGGTCACGCTGGAGAGCGAGAACCACTGGACGCATGTGTTGCGGGTGGATCAGGACGTGCCCGATTTTCTCGTGCGCGAAGTCAAGGACGCCAGCATCCGCGGCATCTTTCGCAGTCTCAACGAGGTCTATCCGATCGGCGCGTGCAAGCCCAACAGCCGCTACATGGGCGAGATTCTGCGCGTCGACGACCTGCACAGCGTGGTCGACTGCCAGCAGGCACGCGGGTTTCGCTTCTTCTCCCAGGACCAGCTGCGCAAACTGGAGCTGCCGGGCAACCTCGCCGTCAGCAAACCCTCGCCCTACACCCACAACATCGTCGGCTACCTGGAGCGCCCGGGCGACGAGCCGCGCGTCTACGCGCTCGGCTTGAGCGAAATCCGCGACGACATCCAACAGGTCTATCAGGCGGCCAAGGACCTGCAGCGACAGCTGCGCATCGACGACCTGATCCTGCCCATCGATCACCTGGCCACCCGGGTCTACTGCCAGAACCGCGAGGTGGCCATTCTCGAATGGCTGTCCCTGTCCAGTTACTACTATTGGGGCTCCTACGACATCAAGGACCAGAACTCCTCGACCAATGTCACCAAGAATGTCCACCACCAGAGCGAGCGGCGCAGCCCGGCGAAGGTGTTCACGGCCAACAACACCCCCTATTTCGTCAATCACCTGGAACAGCTGCCCTCGCCGACCGAGACCTTCGTGCGCAACTACGGCCCGCGGCTGCACCACATCGCGCTGGCGGTGCGCGACGGGGAGACCGACGGGCGCGAGAACATCGAACACGTGGTCAGCCAGATCGCCGCGCAAGGGCGCGATTTTCTGCTCGATGTGATCGGCTCCAAGGCCCAGGGTCTGAAACAGATCTTCTCCAGCGCCTCGGAACATTCCTCGTTGATCATCGAGTACGTGCAACGCTTCGGCGATTTCGACGGCTTTTTCGCCAAGGACAACGTGGCCGAACTGACCCACGCCGCCGGTCTCGAGGAGGAGTTGCTGGAACTTCAGGCCAGGTCGCGGGTCGACTGAGAATCACAGGAGCCGATCGATGGCGTTGTTCCCCAAACGCTACCACCCGCCGGGCACCCCGCCGGGCACCCTCTTGTCCGGGCGCGACACCGGCGCCGGGGTGCGCATCACCCTGGTGGACTACACCGCCGACAGCCTGCGGGTGGCGGTCGATGCCGATGCCGAGCAATGCAAGGCGGCGATCAACGCCGACACGGTCACCTGGATTCGCGTGCAGGGCCAACCGAGCGCTGAACTGATGCGCCAGTTGGGCGAAACCCTCGACCTGCATCCCCTGGCGCTGGAAGACGTGCTCAACGCCGGCCAGCGCCCCAAGCTCGAGCCCTACGACGGACAACTGTTCCTGGTCATGCATCTGCCGGTGACCGGTGACGAGGAAATCGCCATCCACCAGATCAGCCTGTTCCTGCACGAACATTATCTGGTCACCTTCAGTCCGTGCGAGGAAGAGACCTTCGAGTCCATCGTCAAGCGGCTCGAGGTTTCCGGCACGCGCCTGCGGCGCCAGGGCATCGACTATCTGTTCTATACCCTGATGGATCTTATCATCGATCAGGGTTTCCCCCTGCTGGAGGATCTGGGGACGCAGATCGAGCTGCTCGAAGAGGCGGTGGTGAATTCGCCGGATCAGTCGGTGCTCGCCCGCATCCACGACATCAAGCGCACCATGATACTGCTGCGGCGCAGCATGTGGCCGCAGCGCGAAATGGTCAGTCGGTTGTTGCGCGACAACGACGAGTGGATCACGCCCTCGACGCGGGTCTATCTGCGCGACTGCTACGATCACACGGTGCAGATTCTGGATCTGGTCGAATCCTATCGCGACATGAGCGCGAGCCTGCTGGATATCTACATGTCCAGCGTCAGCATGCGCCTGAACGAGGTGATGCGCGTGCTCACGGTGATCGCCACCATCTTCATGCCGCTGACCTTCATCACCAGCATCTATGGCATGAATTTCGTCGACAACAGCAACAGCCCCTGGGCGATGCCGGAACTGCACTGGTATTTCGGTTATCCGCTGGTGTGGTTGCTGATTGTGGTCGTGGTGGTCGTGATGCTCGCCTGGTTCCGTCGCAAACGCTGGATATAGGCGGGCCGCGCAAGCGGGCCTGGCCGCGCGGGGACGCCGCCCGGGCGCGTCATTCCTTCAGCCGCTTGTTCTCCTCGTACGCGGCCAGATATTCGGCCTCCATCGCCGCAAAGCGCTTTTCCAGCTCCGCGTAGGCTTCGCGCTGGGCGTGCAACTGCCGCTCCATCTCCTCGTGCGAGTCCTCGAGCTTCTTCTCGTCCTCCAGTTCCTGGGTCAGGAGGGCGGAGATCTGCTCCTGGAGGAAATTGTTCTCCTCCTGCAACTGACCAATGGCGTTCATCAGGTCGGTGTTTTTCTCGTTCAACGCCGCGGTCATCTCGGACAGACGCTGTTTGTCGGCCAGCTCGAGCTTCAGTTCGTCGATGACCCGGTTGAGCTCCTCGATCTGTTGTTGCCGGGCATGCAGCAGATCGTCGATCTCGGCGATGTCCTGCTCCGCCGCCTCGCCCTGATCGCGCGCCGCCGGCGAGGGTTTGTGCGCGGCGGCGGTCTCCAGGTTGAGCATAATCGCGTCGAACTCCCGCTCCACCAGCGACAGTTTTTCCACCAGCCTGGCGTTCTCCTCCTTGAGCGCCGCCATCAGCTCGCCTACCTGAGGCTGCTCCGCGGCGGGCAGGGCGCTGTTGACCTGGGCTTCGAGCTGTTCCCCCAGGTTCGCCGTTTGCTCGCACAGCTGCTTGAAATCACCAAAATTCTTGCGCAGCTGTTCGGCCTCCGCGCGGACCGTTTCGCCATCGGGTGGCGGATCGGCGGCGGGCGCCTGCGCCGCGGGCGGCAGCAGCGGCGTCATCTGCTCGGCCACGCTGCGCCAGAACCGATCCCGGTCGGCGCCGCCGTGCTCGGCGGCGTGCAATTCCGCGCGCAGCAGCGACAGGCGCAGCGCCAGCGATGCCTGGAAGCGAGAGTCATCCCCACCCCCCTGCGCCGTCTCCGCCAGCTTCGCATCCGTGTCGAGGATCTGCTGCTGCAAGACCTGGATATACTGGTCGAGCGGCAGCTCCGGCTCGCCGGCGGCATTGAGCGCGGCGATGCGGCGCTTCAAGCGCCGGTTGACCCGTCGGAGATAGAGCGCGTACAGGCCGACGACGACCAGGAGCTCCAGCAGGACAAAGACCCAGAGTCCGCTATAGGGCACGAATCACGTCGCCAGGGCGTCGCGCACGCGCTCGAGCCGCGCGCGCACGTCCTCGCCGAGCTGATGGAGTTCCGGTCGCTCGACCAGCCCCAGAACCGCGGCCGGATCCATGAAACCCACCACCACCGAACCGTCGTCGGCCTCGCGCACCACCACATTGCACGGCAGCAACAAACCGATATCCGGCTCGGCCTCGAGCGCCTGGTTGGCGAGTTTGGGATTGCAGGCCCCCAGGATCTTGTAGGCGGGACGGTCCAGATCGAGTTTTTTCTTCAGCGTCGCCTTGACATCGATTTCCGTCAGCACGCCGAAACCCTCCTGCTGCAGAGCTTCGGTGACACGCTCGACCGTGTCGTCGAACCCGCCACTGACATTCACCGTGAATCCATACATACACAACTCCTTCACTAACCAGAAATTTTCACCTGTCGGCGCTGCGCCTGGGCAGCCTCCGGGGCCAGTCTAACATGATTTTTCCCCCTATCAGGACGCCGCGGCTGGCGCGGCAGTCGCGGCGTCCTGATCCGCCGGTCCGGGGGAGCGGAAAACCCCGGGTGGCACCCGGCCGCGACCGCTCCCACGCGCCGCTGGCGGCTCGCCGCGGCGACGCGAGGACGGTGCCGCGGCAGACGAGCGGCGGGCGGGAGCGCGCGGCCACGTCCGCGGCGCAGACGCTCAACTCAGCCGGCGCCGGGATCGCGCACAACCCCGCGTCGCGCGGTTTTACAAGGCCGCGCGGCGTGACATAACATAGCGCGTGTCGGGCGGGACTCTGAGAACAACAAGACCCATGGGAAAATCCTCATACAGCGGCAGCCGGGTGATCGACAGTTTCGATTTCAAGCCCGGTCGCATCCTGGCGCGCAAGTACGAGGTCATCAAGCCGCTCGGCGCCGGCTGGGAAGGCGAGGTGTTTCTGGTGCGCGAACGGGCCACCGACATCGAGCGCGCAGTCAAGCTGTTCTATCCGCACCGCAACGCCGGCGACCGCACGGCCAATTTCAACGCCCGCAAACTGCACAAGCTGCGCCACTGTCCGATCGCCATCCAGTACCACACGCGCGAGAGCATCACCTATCGCGCCACGCCCATCACCTTGCTGGTCTCGGAGTTCGTCGAAGGGGAGCTGTTGTCGAACTTCCTGCGTCGCCAGCCGGGCCGCAGGCTCACGCCCTTCCAGGGGCTGCATCTGTTGCACGCGCTGACCACCGGCATCGAATGCATCCACCAGATGAAGGAATACCACGGCGACCTGCACACCGACAACATCATCGTGCGCCGCTACGGCCTGGGCTTCGACCTGAAACTGCTGGATTTCTATCATTGGGGCGCGCCCCGGCCGGAGAACATCCACGAGGACGTGCTCGATCTGATCCGCCTGCTCTACGAAGCCCTCGGCGGACTCAAGCACTACAAGCACCAGCCGCCCGAGATCAAGGCCATCTGCCGCGGCCTGAAGCGGTCCCTGATTCTGAAGAACTTCCGGACCGCCGGGCAGCTGCGCCAGTACCTGGAAACCATGGCATGGCAATAGCACTGGACAAGCCCCGGCTCTATCTCGGCGCCGATTGCGCGGACATCGAAAGCTACGCCATCGCCGGCGGCCACGTGTGTCTCTACACCCATCGCGCGCCCGACAAGGCCAGCGACAACGAAGACTCGATCGGGCTCATCCCGCGCGCCGACGGGCGCGCCGTGCTGGTGGTGGCCGACGGGCTGGGCGGCCTGCCGGCGGGCGACCAGGCCTCGTCCACGGCGGTGCGGCAACTGAGTCGCCAGGTCGGCGCCGCCGACGGCGAGGCGCCGGGGCTGCGCGAGGCGATTCTCGATGCGATCGAACAGGCCAACCGGCTGGTGATGGCGCAAGGACTCGGTTCCGGCACCACCTTCGCCGCGCTTGAAATCGACCGGGGCGCGGTGCGCCCCTACCACATCGGCGATTCGGAAATCCTGATCACCGGGCAGCGGGGCCGGATCAAGTACCAGACCATCTCGCACTCGCCCGTGGGCTACGGGTTGGAGGCCGGGCTGATCGAGGCCGACGACGCCATTTTCCACGCCGAGCGCCACCTGGTGTCCAATATCATCGGCAGCCCGGCGATGCGGGTGGAGATCGGGCCGCGCATCGCGCTGGCGCCGCGCGACACGCTGGTGCTGGCCAGCGACGGCCTGTTCGACAACATTCCCATCGACGAACTGGTCAATCTGGTGCGCATCGGCCCGCTGCCACGGGCGGCACGTCACCTGCTGGAGATCTGTCAGGCGCGCATGCTGCAATCCTCGGAAGTCCGCCCGCACAAACCCGACGACCTGAGTTTCATCCTGTTTCGCCCCGCCTGAGCGCCTTCGCGGCGCTCGTGCAATATTTTTGATCGTCGCGATCGATATATTTCACTTTAATCCGCACGCCACAGCCCCTATATGTCTGCGCGTACGCCCCGCTCCCGTGGGCCCAACGAGTAGTCAGCATGCCTAGAGTAAACACCACGGAAACCCGCAACCGCAGGGACAAGAAACCCCGCACCGACGACGACGCGCTGCCGGCATCGGTCGACGAGAGTTGGGACGAGGACTATGACGACGGCTGGCTGGCGTCTGTTTCCCGGGAAAAGGAAAGCAGCCGCATCCAACGCCAGATGCGCGCCCGGCGCGAACTGGAACGCCTGCGCGACGAAAAACACCTGCGCCAGCAGATGGCCGACTGGCCGTTCGACGACTACTAGGCGCCCGCGGCCGACAGCCACCCCAGGATCTTGTCGATCACCGGCTGGTGCGCGCCATTGACGGGGTAGACCGCGCTGGCCACCCGCTCGATCACCGGCGCGGCTTCCACCCGGTGGAGTCGACCGTCGCGCAGCTCCCGACGCACCATCGGCTCGGCCAGATAGGCCGAGCCGCCCTGGTCCAGCAGCAAGGCCCTGGCCATGCGCCCGAGTCCGACCCGGGCGCGCGGCGTGGGGATGTCGGGAAAGTGCTGCGCGTGGGTGATGGCAAACGCGGTGCCCCAGTCGACCATCACGTAATCGCGCTCCAGCGCCTGGCGCGCCCCCAGCCCCGCCTGGGTCGAGACCATGATCAACGGCACCGGCAGCACCTGGATGACGTTCAGCGTGGGGCTATGCGGGGCATCGAACAGAAACGCCAGATCCAGCGTGCCGGCCTGGAGTTTGCGCAGCAGCGTCTCGGCGTCGTGGGCCTCGGCCACCAGGCCGATGTCCGGGCATTCGGCATAGACCCGGTGGGCCCATTCCTGCAAGGCGATATCCCACAGGCTGGGCAGCGCCGCCACCGACAGCAGTTGCGGACCGCCTTCGCCCATGGCCATCTCCTGGCGCACCTGATTCCACGACGTGGTGATGTTCTCGGCGTGGCGCAACAGCTTCTGGCCGGCCGCGGTGAGTTGGATGTTGTTCCGATCGCGCGTGAACAGGCTTACCCCCAACGCCTCTTCGAGCAGCCGGATCCGTGCGCTGACCGCTGACTGGCTCAAGTGCAGGTTGCGCGCCGCCTGACCGAAGTGGCGGGTGCGGTGGATCTCCAGAAAGGTCTTCAGTAATTGGGTGTCCATGGTCACTCGAGGCGCGCGGCGGCGCCAGGATCCAGCGCCAGGAGACGTTCGGGCGCCGCCAGCGCGCCGATGCGCTCCGCTTGGGCGTAAAAGGCCGGCCAGTCGCCGTGCAGGCGTTCGAGCATAGCGCGAAACGCTTCCACGTAGCCATGGTAGACCGCCAGGGAACCGAGACCGGCGTTGTTCGTCAGCGCCTGCCGATCGGTTTCGGGAACCCGTTGCCCGCCCCACAACGCCTGCAGGGCGTGCCGACTGTCCTCGAGGATCCGCCGCTTGGCCGCGCGCATGGCCGCCGGCGGCAGATCGCTGGCGTACAGGCGTTGCAGGCGCGCGCGGCTGCGCTGCGCCAGCTGCGCCAGCCCGGCCTGGCGTTGCCGCGCCCGCCGGTAGACGGCCAGGCCCGCGTCATCGCCGCGGTGCGCCAACCACAGCTCGACCCCGGCCTGTTCCACCGCGGTGGCGAAGGATTCGTTGAAGGCGGTGTCGCCGGGTACGTACACCCGCGCATGCGCCAGTTCGTGAAAGATCAGACCGGCGAGTTGCGCATCCGGCCAGTCGATGACGGTGTTGAGCAGCGGGTCGTCGAACCACCCCAGGGTGGAGTACGCCGGCACCGGCGCGACGAAGACATCATAGCCCGCGGCGCGCAGCCGCCCGGCCTCGCGCGCCAGCATGGCGCGATCGAAATAACCGCGGTAGGCCACGCAACCGGCCACGGGGTAGCACCAGGTCTTGAGCTCGACGGAAAACTCCGGCGCGGCGTACAGGGCCATCAGCGCGTAGTCGCGGCCGAGATCGGCATAGTAGGTGAAACTGCCCGCGGCGGGCAGCGCCAGGACCCGACGGGCAAAGCCTCTGATCTCTCCGACCCGGGTCAGGCGCGCGCGCAACTCGGTGTTGCGGCTGTCGTCGGCCAGCAGATCGTCGATCGCCTGACGCCGGCTGACGATATCCATCTGGCCGAGCGCCGACTGACGATAATAGGCCAGCTCCGCGCAACCGGTCAGGCCGAGCGCCAGACACCCGCCCAGGAGCACCCCCACCCGCCGCCGCGGTGGCCTACAAGTGCGCCGTGGCCAGGCGCGCCACAGCGGCCGCCCGGCTTGGGCAACGGCGCCTGGGCTGGAGCTTGCAGGAGAACGCGGTGGCGACATGCGGCGAGTCTGCACCGAAGATCGGAGTGAGGTCAAACGCGCCGGTCAGAGCCCCGAAAAGCCACGCCCCCGCGTGGGCGGGGGCGTGCAGGGATCGATGGCGAAAACCGCTCGGGGTTACAGATTGTCCTTGATGGTCTGCACCACGACATCGCTGGAGGTCGCGTTGATGTCGATCAGCTTGCCCTCCTTGCGGTAGTAGTCGACCAGCGGCGCGGTCTTCTCGTTATACACATCCAGACGATTGGAGATGGCTTCCTCGGCCTCGTCGTCGCGCTGCACCACTGCGGCGCCGCATTCATCGCACACACCCTCGACCTTGGTGGGCTTGCTCTTCACGTTATAAATCGCGCCGCAGCCGGTGCAGGTACGGCGGGTCGTCAGACGGTCGAGGATGACCTCGCGCGGCACGTCCAGATTCACCGCCATGTCCAGCTCGATACCCAGGCGCGCCAGCAGCGCCTTGAGCGCCTCGGCCTGGGGGATGGTGCGCGGGAAACCGTCGAGCAGAAAACCGTTGGCGCAGTCGGCCTCCTGCAGGCGCTCTTCCATGATGCCCATGATCAGATCGTCGGGCACCAGATCGCCGGCGTCCATGAAGGCCTTGGCCTTCTTGCCCAGGTCGGTTCCAGCGGCCACCGCGCCGCGCAGGATGTCACCGGTGGAGATCTGCACCGAACCGTCGACCTCGGTCAACATTTTCGCCACCGTGCCCTTGCCGGCCCCCGGCGCACCCAAAAGAATCAATTTCACGAAATCTACTCCTCTGATCAGTAAGAAAAATCCGCGGCAGCGCCCCACCCGCGACAGCGCCGGCCAAAGGGCGCTATTCTGCGGCACTCACACGGCGCAATCAATTGCCTGTTCAAGCCGTTAAAAATAAAGTAAATTTACCCCAGCAACAAAAACCCGTCTCAGACTCCAGTGCGTCTAGGCAAGGAATCCACCGCCAGCGAGCAGAAAACAAACAACATCCGATGCAAGTCTCCACCCATACCAAGCTGTTCTTCAGCCATCTGCTCGCCGTGGTTCTGGTCTCGGGCAGTATCGGCACCTATTTCTACGCCTCGGCGATCGACAACCTGCGCTACAGCCTGCAATCGCGCCTGCTCAACAGCGCGGCGATGCTGAGCGAAGTGTTTTCCGCCGCCGATCTGGCCCCGTTGCGCAGCGAGGCCGACACCGCCCTGCCGGTCTATGCCCGGCTGACCGAGCGGCTGCGCAAGCTCGCCAACACCAACCCGGACATCGCCTTCGTCTACATCATGCGCAAGGTCGGCGACCAGGCGGTGTTCGTGCTCGACTCCGACCCGGCGCAACCGGCGCTGCCCGGCGAGGTCTATCAGCAGCAACTGCCCGCCCTGATGCGCGGCTTCGACCGGCCGTCGGTCGATGCCCAGATCACCACCGACAAATGGGGCAGCTTCCTCTCGGGCTATGCGCCGCTGCACGACGGCCGGGGCGAATATCTCATCGGCCTGGACATGAAAGCCGACGAGGTGGCCGGCAAGATGTATCAGCTCAAGCAGGCCGGGGTGATCTCGCTGGTGGTCTCGCTGCTGCTGGCAGTGTTGTTTTCCGGCCTGCTGGCGCGCCATTTCAATTCGCGTATCCACAAGCTGATGAAACGCTGCAACGAAATCGCCCGCACCCAGCTCAGACCCAGCGGCGTTCAGCGCAGCGGCGACGAGCTCTACCGCCTCGGCCAGACCGTCGAGGCGATGGCCGAGCATCTCGAGCGCAGCCGCCAACAAAGCGAACAGGTCCAGCGCGAACTCGAAGCCAGCCAGCAGGAGCTGGAGGCGCGGGTGCAACAGCGCACCGCGGAGCTGCTCACCGCCAACGAGAAACTGCGCGAGGAGATCCGCGAGCGCGAACGCATCGAGGCGGTGCTGCAACAGACCGCCCGCACCGACTATCTGACCCAGCTGCCCAACCGACGGGCGATGATCCAGATGCTGGACAAGGAAGCGGCCCGCTACGAACGCTCGCCCAACCCCTTCTCGCTGGTGTTGCTCGATATCGACCACTTCAAGCATATCAACGATTCCTTCGGTCACGACGGCGGCGACGAAGTGCTGGTGAACATCGCCGAGCGGATGCGCGCCTGGATGCGCGAGAAAGACGTGCTGGCGCGCTGGGGCGGCGAGGAGTTCCTGATCCTGCTGAGCGACACCGACGTCGACCGCGCCAGCGATCAGGCCGAGCGCCTGCGCGCCGCCATCGAGGCGGAGACCTTCGTCCTGCAGCAGGGCGAGACCCGCATCACCGCCAGCCTGGGCGTGGCCGGCTATACCCCGCAACAGGAGATCGACGGGTGCATCAAGGACGCCGACGTGGCGCTGTATCGCGCCAAATCCAGCGGCCGCAACCGGGTGGTCACCCATCGTCCGTCGGATATCCCCTATGGCACCTGAGACGGAGCGCGTCCATACTGCCTAGCATGATGCTCTCGCGCCGCTCCGCCCAGATCCTGCTGCTCGTCGTCGTCCTGCTCGCTGGCCTGCTGTTTCTCGCCACCCCGCTGCTGATCAAGCATTTCGCGCTCCAGTGGCTGCGAGACAACGGCGGCGAGCAGGTCAGCGTCGAGGCCGTCGCGCTCAACCCTTTCACCGGCCGCCTGGAGCTGCGGGGCCTGGAGGTCAAGGTCGACGACACCACCACCCTGGCCTTCGACTCGGCCGAGGTCAACGCCGCCTGGTGGCCCCTGCTGCACAAACAGCTGGAACTGCAGTCACTGGCACTGCACGAGCTGACCCTTGTGATCGACCGGCGGGCACCACAGCCGCGCATCGGCGGCATCCGCCTGCCCGAGCCCAAGGACGAGCCCCAAGCGGACAACCCCTGGAGCGCCGGCCTGGACACCCTGGTGTTGCACGACGTCAAGCTGCGCTACCTCGACGACCAGCTCGACCTGACGCTGGATCTGAAGCAGCTGCAACTCGATCGCCTGGCCCAGTGGACGCCGGAAACCGCCACCCCGATCGAGGCGCAGGGATCGCTCAACCAGGCCAGCTTCCAGTTGCGCGGCGAGATCGCGCCGTTGGCGAAACGGCCGCGCTACGACCTGCGGCTGCAACTCGATGCCCTGCCGCTGGCGCCCTTCGCCCGCTTGCTGGCGCAACCGACCGAGCGCCTCGCCGGCGCCCTGTCCTACGATGGCAAACTGCACTACGAGCAGCAACCAGGCGACGGGTTCGAGCTGCGCCACAGCGGCGCGCTGCGCCTGCAGGCACTGGATCTGGCGCTGCGCCAGCCGGCGCTGGCGATCAAGACCCAGAGCGCGCGCCTGGACAGCGAGCTGGCGGTGACGCGCACGTCGCAGGCACAGTTTCAACTCAGCGGCGAGGTGCAGGCCGAAGGCCTCGACGTGGCCACGCTCGACGGCGCCTTGCAGTTGCTGGCCAGCGACAAGCTGCGCATCGCCGGCCTGAAGGTCGCCGCGGCCGACGACCTGAGCTTTGAGAAACTGGAGGCCGACCAACTCACCCTGGCGCACCAGCCCGGCAAAGTGCCCGTGACCCTGCTTCGGGCCGGCAAGCTGGATCTCGGCAAGCTCGCCCTGAAAGATCGGCGCCTGCGAATCGACACCATCAGGTTGAAGGAGATGACCAACCAGCTGTACCGCGACGCCGACGGCACCTGGCAGGCGGTGGCCATCGGCAAGCGCATCAGCGCCCTGGGCGAACCGGCGGCGAAGGTCAAGGCCGAAGTCGACGCGGCGGTGACCACACCCAAGGAGGCCGCGCAGGGAGAGGGAGAGTCCGGGGCGACCGATGCGGCGGCCGGTGAAGCCAGCGACGACTCAACCCCGCCACAAGGCGCAACGCAGCAACAGACACCAGCCGGGGAACCGCAACCGACAATGACCTTTCGTATCGGGAAGATTGCGGTCGAAGGCGAAAGCCACGTCAAATTGCGCGACGACGCGATCAAGCCGGGCCTGGATACCGATATCGCCATCAAGACCCTGCAACTGGAATCGCTGGACTCCGGCGCGCCCGAACAGCCCAGCCCGTTCGAGCTGAAAGCCACCGTGGACACACGGACCGACCTGTCCGTGCAGGGCACGCTGCGGCCGTTCCTGCGGCCTCCCGGTGGCGACCTGGAAGCGCGCATCCGCGCGCTCGACCTGCCGCCGCTGTCGCCCTACGCACGCGCAAGCCTGGGCCTCAACCTGAAAAGCGGCACCCTCGACGCCGACATCGACCTGAAAAGCGACAGCGACAAGCTCGACGGCCGGATCAAACTCGACCTCTACCGCCTGGGGGTGGAAAACACCGGGGGCGACAACAGCCTGCAAAGCCGCCTGCCGGTACCGATCAATGTCGCGCTGGACACCTTGCGCGACGGCAACGACACCATTTCGCTGAAGATCCCCGTCAGCGGCAACCCGGCCAAACCCGACTTCGACATCGACAACCTGATCGCCAAGGCGCTCGCCGACGGTCTGCAGAAAGGCACCCTCACCTATCTGACGTTGGCACTGCAGCCGTATGGCGCGATCGTCATGGCCGCGCGCTATGCCGGCGAACAGATCAACAAGGTGCGCCTCAACCCCGTGACCTTCGCCGCCGGCAAGAGCGACCTCGACGACCAGGCGCGCGATTATCTGTCCAAGGTCGCCAAGGTGATGGATGACCGCCCCAAGCTGACGGTGAAAGTGTGCGGCGTGGCGGTGAACGACGACCTGGCGTATCTGAAACAACAGAACGCAGCGGCCGCGCAGAACCCGAGCACCGGCAGCCCTGGCGCCAACCCCAGCGTCGGAGGCAATACGACCGGAGGCGCCAACCCAGACGCCACCGCCAACTCGCAGCAGGTCACTCCCGCCGAAGCCTACCAGGCCCAGTTGGGCAAGCTGGCGGAACGCCGCGCCAACAGCGTGCGCGACTATCTGGTCAACAAATACAAGACCAAGGCCAGTCATCTGGTGAGTTGTCAGCCGCGCATCGAAACCGCTACCGAGGGCGCCTCGAAACCGCGCACCGACCTGCTGCTCTGACGCTGATCGATCGCTTTCCTGTCGCCCCGCCCGACGGCTGGCAGCGCGCTTCGCCACCGCTCGCTGCCAGGGCCATGGCGCGAGGCAACATCTTTTGTTAGTTCATACACCGGCGCGCACCTCTATCATCATGCCACGGGATCCCCGCCCGCCCCGTGGCCCAACGGCTCAGGAGGTCGCCACCTCGGCTGTTCGGCTGTTCGGCTGTTCGGCTGTTCGGCTGTTCGGCTGTTCGGCTGTTCGGCTGTTCGGCTGTTCGGCTGTTCGGCTGTTCGGCTGTTCGGCTGTTCGGCGGGTCATCGTACGCAGACGTCGCCGGCGGGCGAACCTATCCCCGGCGGCACGCAACTTTGGGAAAATGAACCTTGGATTCGGTCACCCAATTGCTATTGGGCGCCGCGGTGGGCGAAGCCACGCTGGGGCGCAAAGTCGGCCACCGCGCCATGCTGTGGGGGGCGATCTGCGGCACCCTGCCCGACCTGGACGTGCTGGCCAAGTTCGACGACGCGGTCAAGCACGCCACCTTTCACCGCTCGGCGCTGCACTCGCTGTTCGTACTGGCGCTGCTGGCACCGCCCGTGGCCTGGCTGATCGCGCGCCTGCACCCGCACACCCGCGAACATTTCCGCACCTGGATCGTACTGGTCTATGCCGTGTTCGCCACCCACGTGCTGCTCGACGCCATGACCGTGTTCGGCACCCAGATTTTCTGGCCCTTTGGCAAGGAGCCGGTCACCTGGGGCACCATCTTCATCATCGACCCGCTCTACACCCTGCCGTTGCTGATCGGCGTGATCGGCACCCTGCTGAGCAAACGCTCGGACGCCGTCGCCCGCCACTGGAACACCGTCGGCCTGACCCTGTCCAGCGCCTACCTCGCCTGGACCCTGGTGGCCAAGCTGTACGTCAGCGAAGTGGTGCAGATCGACCTGGCGCGTCAGCAGATCGACTACGACCACCTGGTGATCATGCCCGCGCCGTTCAACTCGGTGCTCTGGCGCATCGTGGTGACCGACGAGACGAACTACCGCATCGGCTACTACTCGCTGTTCGACCAGGAACCGCGAGTCCAGTACACGACCCAACCCCGCCACACCGAACTGCTCGGCGGCCTGGAGGAGCACTGGCCGGTGCGGCGCCTGTTGTGGTTCACCAAGGGCTTCTACAGCGTGCGCCGGGAAGGCTCGGACATCGTCATCATTGACCTGCGCGCCGGCCTCGAACCCGATTTCGAATTCCGCTACAAGGTCGGCGAAGCCGGCAACCCGCGCCCCCATCCCGTGACCTCGCAACGGCTGGAGATCCAGCGCAACTGGTCGCGGCTGCGCTGGTTGTGGGGCCGGATTTTCTCCTCGCCGTAAGCCTGTCATTTGCACGGATAGTCGAAGCCCGAGTATTTCACGCCGGACAGCCAGGCCATTTCATGCTGCCAGGTAGCGAGATCCGTCTTGGTGAAAGCGTTCAAGTGATGGTGTCCGCAGGCGCGCGCCATGACCTGCATGAGTTCCACACTGGCGGCAAAAAACCGCTGTAACTGGTCGGCGGATTTTTCTATATCCAACCGCTTGCGCAAGGTTTCATTCTGCGTCGCGATGCCGGCGGGGCAATTGTTGGTATTACACATTCTGGCACCGACGCAACCGATCGCCTGCATGGCGCTGTTGGAAAGCGCGACGCCGTCCGCGCCCAGCGCCAGCGCCTTGACAAAATCCGTCGGCACCCGCAACCCGCCGGTGATGATCAACGTCACCCGGCCGCTGGCGCCCTGGTGGTCGAGATAACGCCTCGCTCTGGCCAGCGCGGGAATGGTGGGCACGCTGATATGATTTCTGAACATTTCCGGCGCGGCCCCCGTGCCGCCACCGCGGCCGTCCAGAATGATGTAGTCGGCGCCGGCATCGAGCGCGAACTGAATGTCACGTTCTATGTGATTAGCGCTGAGCTTGAACCCTATCGGAATGCCGCCACTGATTTCCCGCACCCGATCGGCGAACTTCCGGAAATCAGCGGTGGAAACAAGGCCCTTGAAAGTGGGCGGCGATATCGCCGGTTGACCGGCGGGGATCCCCCGCACCTGGGAGATCTTGCCGATGTTCTTGCTCCCGGGCAGATGGCCGCCGGTGCCGGTCTTGGCCCCCTGCCCGCCCTTGAAGTGAAACGCCTGCACCTGTTTCAGCAAGTCCTCGCGGTAGCCAAAGCGCGCGCTCGCCAGTTCGTAGAAATAGCGGCTGTTGGCGGCTTGCTCTTCCGGCAACATACCGCCTTCGCCCGAACAGATGCCGGTGCCGGCGAGTTCGGCGCCCTTGGCCAGCGCCACCTTGGCCTCTTCCGACAGCGCGCCGAAGCTCATATCCGAGACCAGCAACGGGATCGCCAGCCGTAGCGGCTTTTTCGCCTCCGGCCCGACAATCAGCTCCGTGCCGACCTCGGCGTCTTCCATCAGCGGCTTGGTCGCCATCTGCGCGACCATGATCTGCAAATCGTCCCAGTGCGGCAAGGTGTGGCGCGGTACCCCCATCGACGTCATCGGCCCGTGATGACCCAGCTTGGACAAGCCCTCCCTGGCCAACTGGTGAATGAATTCCACCGTCGGCTCCTCGCGGGTGTTGACGGCGACGGGAACAGCGGAAACCGTCGGCTGCAACCCCGGGCCTTCGTGCCCGACCTGATCGTCGCTGAACCGTTGATGGGTCCCGTCGCAGAACGGCGCATTGCCGGTATGTTTACAGGCGCAAAGGTAAGCGTCTCCGTCCGTGTCCGCCACCATCACTTTCGGGGTAAAGGACGTCCCCACGTGCGAGCCGTCGCAGAAGGGCTGGCTCTTCGATCGACCACAGGTGCAGAAATGATATTCCTGCCCCTTGGCCAGGCTGACTTTCGCCGGCTTGTTGTCGGCGATAACAGGATGGCTCATGAATTGCGCTCCCGCGCGTTGCTAAGGGGTGGCGATAGCATTGCCACTATCGCGAGTGATCCGGTTTATCAATTTTTCTCATTCCAGAACGTGGCTTCGATTTTGTTTCCGTCCAGATCCCTGATGAAACAACCGTAGTAGGCGTCCCCGTAATCCGGCCTTGGCCCGGGCGCCCCGTCATCCACCCCGCCCAGGCTGAGCGCCGCCTCATGAAAGGCATGCACCGCGGCCTTTGTGTCCGCCACAAAACCAATATGTGCGCCGTTGCCGGTAGTGGCCGCCTGACCATCGTATGGCGTTTGCACCCAGAACTCGGGGAACGCTTTACCGTAGGCAACCGCGCCGGGATGTTTCATGATCTGTTTGCATCCCAGCGTGGAGAGCACCTTGTCGTAGAACTCGACCGCCCGCTCAAAATGATTGGTGCCGATGGAAACATGCGAAATGATACTGGGATTATCTGAACTCATTGCGGGTCATCCTATTTGAACGCATACACGTAGTACAGGGTGCTATCATTCCAAACACCTTTATCCGTCTTCAACTCCTGCAATCTCGCCAGGTACTCTTTTTCGCAAAGCGCCAAGGTTTCCGGAGACACATTGCGGACCGGATGAGGATATTGCCCGGGAGCAAAGTCGTCGATCGAGATCCATGAGTCCCTGGCGCGTTCCCAGGGCACATAATAGCCATGTTCTTCTTCCCTTATTTTTACCCTGTCGAATCCCGCCTGTTTCAAAAGGCTAGCGGTCTTCTCCATGTTTGCTGTAGGCGTGTTCAACAGGTACCGGATGCCATGACTATACAGAACCTCCCGAGCCATCGACACCCAGAAATACGCAGTCTCTGGCAATGCATGCAGCGCCAGACTACCACCGGGGGCAAGTAGACCGTGCCAGTGCTTTAAGGTGGCTAGCGGATTCAACGCACAAAAGAATGCAGAAGCGCAATACAGGTGATCGATGCTGTTGTCAGGTAGCTCCAGATGCTCCATATCGCCCCGCAGAAATTCGATATTTTCCAGACCCGAATCCGCCAGTTTAACGTTTGCCTGGTTTAGCATACCTTCGGACAGATCCACCCCGATGACTTTGCCTTTGCTCCCTACAAGAGTGGCGGCATGGAAAGCGATAAAACCCGTACCCGTACCGATATCCAAGACCGTGCCGCCAACCCGCGGCGGCATTTCCTCAACGAGTTTTAGCGCCGTTTTCCGGTGCCATTCACTATTATCGTGATTGACGCTTCTCTCGTCATACGTATCGGTTACGTGTTTATGATAATCGTGCAAATCCTCGCGCTTCATCGAATCAACCAACGGTTTATCGCTAGGGACGCCAATACTTATACCCTTTCATCTGCAGCCGAATCACTTCGGGAGCCCCGGCGGGAACAAACTCCACCTCCAGGGGGAACTGATCGTCCGTCAGCCCCCAGGCGCGCATGCTGATACGACACGCCTCGAAGACCACACCCCGATTAGCCAACTTGGTCACCAGTTGCGAGGTCTCCTTGTTGTTCGCCAACAGCGCATGGATACCGTCCTCATAGGCGACGACGGTGATTTTCACCTGATTTTCGCCCAAGTCATCCAGCACCTTGTCGATCTGCAGCAAAGCCCGCCGATGGCCGTAGTTGTCGCCCGGGCGCGTCAACTGCATGACAAACGGGGTGGGTGCCGGCTCAGCGGCCCGCACCGGTATCGCCACAATGCAGACCAGAAGCAGAACTATCGCTGATTTAATCATCTCGACCCTCGGTGACCGGCAGTAATCATTGAAGGCTTCATAAGTCATGCGAAATGATGCCTGGATTTTCCGAATTCAACGTATGTCATACTAAATGCCGGGTATGACACAACTGTATCCCCGGCTCGGGGCCACGCACCCGCTCGTTACAAACACGCTCATCACGTACGCCATGTTAGACGCCATGCTTATATTTTTGACTACTCTGAGATTGCTTTAATAACCGCCTTTGGGTTCTTTTGCACAACTTTGAGTAAAACCCGCGCAGCCCCTCTAGGGCTTCGCAAGCCTTGCTCCCAATGACGTAGGGTACCCAGCGAGATCCCAAAAGCCGCGCAAAATCGTTGCTGGCTCATGCCGGTTTTTTCACGTATAGCCTTCACGTTTATTGCTTCCGGCGTATGCTCGACGACTTTACTTTTTTTTCCCTTGGAATGACTGATCGCATCGGTTAAACCTTCCTGTATTTCATCAAATGCTTTACCCATCTCTCTAACTCCAGAAACTCACCAGCTCTTTAACGAGCCCCGACAACACCTGCTTTTCCTTCATAGAAATATTGGCCTTTTCATTCTTCCCAAAAACAGTGAGAAGATAGAGAGGCATTATTTCGCTATGGAAATAGTAGATAACCCTTACACCACCGCTTTTCCCTGCGCCACTCCGAGCCCATCGGAGCTTGCGGATGCCCCCGGTATTCTGGATAAGGACACCGCTTTGCGGATTTTCCGAAAGATAAGCAATCAGATCCGATTTTTCCTCTTCGGAAAGGAGCTGATTCGCTTTTCTTAGAAACGTCCCTGTTTCTGCGACGGTAATCATGTAGGACGAAGAATACTCCACTGGAGTACTTAGTCAAGTACTAAAACAGGCGTTTGTTTCAAAAAATAATGTTACGAGCGCCGGTCAAAGTAGATTGGCCGTTCCATCTAAAGATCGACCTCGCCGTGAACCACCTTCACGACGTCGCCTGAAAGCGGCAGTTAGGCTGCACTTGCGGCAAGCCAGGTGATCGCCGCCACTATGGACAGCGCAATCCACCCCGGATGCCGACCCTTGGTACCGACAAGCACAAGGACCGCGCCGGCAAAGTAGGCGAGTACGATAACGCCAACGCTGAACGAATGAAGCGAGCCACGCTGTGGCACAAAGGCCAGCCACAATAAGACTGCGGCGAGCGCCCAACCGAAGACGGTGACCAGATGCCAGCTAGCCCAGAGGATGCGGATGTTCCGCTCCCGCAACGGGGGCGCGCTCATGGAGGGCACAAGGCCGCCCTTTCGCAGGTGTCGAAAGATCAGGATTTCTCCCAGCACCGAATGGGCCAAGCCTGTAGCCATTGCGAGAATGCCTGCAATAAGAAATAACATTTGCACTCTCCTTGGACGTGAAAGCGCACACGCCTAACTATTGAATTGAGCCGCGCTGACTTTTTTGCCTCGACCCGACGGGTTGGTTATACCGCTTATCCCACCTTTTTGAGTTCTTCACGTATGATTCGCCTCAACGTCTTTGCATCTACTGCCGAATCCGTTTTTGACAGCGCTTCCCTCAATGCATCGTTAATTAGTGTTTGATAGCCTCGGCCGATTTCGTCACCTTTTTTTCGAAAAGCAGCAATGATGTCATCATCCAGATATATTGTGATGCGAGTTTTACCGGTGTGTTTTGCGACCGGACCTCTCGCGCCCTTACTAAAATCGTATTCCTTCTTCATAACTCTTTCGCTCTGGCTTAGTCGCTTTACGCGCGGAAATAAGACGTATCGAATTGCCGCGATAGGCATATACCACCACAACAACTCTATTCAGGGCATCCATTCCAACTAAAATGAAGCGCTCTTCTGCCGTCGCCCCTGGATCGGGCATTGAAATAGCATGTTGATCGTAGAACACTGTTTCTACGTCAGAAAAGCTAACTCCATGCTTTGCGAGGTTTGACCTTGCCTTGGCAGGGTCCCATTGAAAGTCCATGGGCTTAATATATGCATATTATATGTATTTGTCAAGATGGCCAGACTCGGCAGCATTGGCGGTATAATGTCTAAGCTTCACGACGCAAAAAAAGCGCAGCGTAGTTTGCGTCCGAACGAGCGCCTTGTTAGCTGTATTATTAACACTCATGGTTATGATAAAAGTTGGCGCGATATTTCTTTAGAAATTTCCCAGAACAACCTAGCATCGTTTGCTTCAAGATCGACACCATGACTTGCTTGTTTATATGGGTGAACATAATTTCTAAAGTCGCGAACAACTTCTCCTACGTCTTTTGTGGATTTTGAAATCCACCCTAACTCATGCCCTACATCAAGGTAATTTCTTAATGTCCATTCTTTTAACTGAAGGGGCTTTTTGGTTTTTCTATCTACTGGTGCTGTACTAGCGCTAAATATTTTTGACTTATCTGTTTCTCTATTAAATCTTGCTAAAAGTAATGTTTCTAAAAAGCCGCCCATCATAACTGTTGCAGCGAGCGGCGCACCAGCGCTAATACAAGCTACGCATTCATTCCATCTAGCTGCAAGTATTTGTTGCATTTTAGAATCACCAATCAGTTTTGAGAAATTTGGCGCAGAATCGCTTGAATTCTGCACATGATTGGTTGTTGATTCTAAAACAGTAAATTTTCTTAGGTTGCTTAGTTCTGTTTTAATTTTTTTTAAGAGTGAATCATATTTCAGACGGGTTGTTGCTTTGTCTGTATATCCAAGTAAGTTATGAAAAAGTTGATTAATTTCCTCACATATTTCTGTTCCGGCAGCATTTTGAATCACCGATAAATGGTTATTAAACCATGCAAGAGAAGTTGCCTTAATTAAATCCTTTTCATCCCTAGAGCTAACCTGCCTAGTTTTTGATTTTTTAATTACCGCACGTAACCGTTCTGATTCTCTTACTGCTGAGTCAATAGCATCATGCGCATTATTCATACTGCGATGACTCCAAGATTATTGTTTTTTCTTAGTTGCTTTTTTCTTTACTTGCTTCTTTTTTGAAGCTGCTTTTTTACGAGCAGCTTTTTTCCTACTGGGGGATGGCGAGCTATCACCGGGGAGCGTAACAGCAACAAGGTTTTCTCCAACGGTATTTATTTTATAAGCACCTCTATCATCAGCTTTATCTAATAAACCATTATGACATGCATTGCGTAAAGTCTGGCCTGGGTTTTGGAGACGAGTACGCCCAAGCAATCGACATGAGTCTTGGAGGTCTTGAGACGAAATGGAGCTTTTACGCTGTTCTTCAGGTGCTTCAAATGCAAAATAATACGCAATTGTAGTAGCAAATTGCATATCGCTAGCTGGATTTTTTGAATTTACAAATGTTTTTATGTCAACAGCATTTCCGCCTCCTGCGGGTGGTGGAAATGCTGCCTGATTCCGCTCAGGCAAAGGTTGTTGGATTGGAGGCTGAGCAGCAGGCGATTGAGATTGACTAGGCATGGATATGCCTAGTTTTTCACATGCCCATCGAACAATTCTTTCTTTATCTTCAGTTTCAAAAGGAGTGAGTGTCTCTACTAATATCCGTGTAGCCTCAAAATCATCAACTTTATTCGACATTTTATTTTTTCCTCCTTATTAAAACTTAACAGCTAACTACTATTAGCAAGCGCGTGCCCGATATCACGAAACTCCTCCAGCATGCTCGTTAATCCCCCCTATAAGCATGTGATAGGGAGCACATGCTTGTTATTACGCTTATACAAAGCACTCTTGTCAGCCTTAACCCACAGAGAATTTTCCCCATTCCCGCACGATCTTCAATAGTCATGCATGACGAGCCGCTGCCTGGATATCCGGCAATGGGGCTGTTTAACAAGCGCGTGCTCGCTATCAGCGGATCGCTCAGCAATGGCGAACGGTTCAACCGATTGTTTTTTCGCCATTATCAGCCCGATGCCCGGCTGACGGGTGCGATAACGGGCTGCGGCTGTGCTGTCGTCGCTGGCGACGGCCATTTCGGTTTACCCGTATACGCAACCCGCAAGACAGGCTCACTGCGCTGGCCTGTCGATGCCTCTCGGCGCTGGCCTCAGCCCGTCGGCCGCTTAAAGCGCTTACGCGCGCGCTCGACCTTGTCGCGCACGATGCAGTCTTCGACGTGGTCGTTGATCAGGCCCATGGCCTGCATGAAGGCGTAGACGGTGGTCGGGCCGACGAATTTCCAGCCGCGTTTTTTCAGGTCTTTCGACAAGGCGATGGAGACGGCGGAGGTGGAGACGCTCTGCGGTGACGGCAGTTGGCCGGCATCGGGTTCGTGGCGCCAGAAGAAGGCGGCCAGTGAGCCTTCCTCTTCGATCAGTTGTCTGGCCTGGCCGGCGTTGTTGATCGCGGCCTCGATTTTGCCGCGGTGGCGGACGATGCCGGCGTCTTTCAGCAGCCGTTCGACGTCGCGCTTGGTGAAGCGCGCCACCCGGTCGATGTCGAAGCCATGGAAGGCTGCGCGGAAGTTTTCGCGCTTGGCGAGGATGGTGCGCCAGCTCAGTCCGGACTGGAAGCCCTCCAGGCACAGTTTTTCGAACAGGCGCTGGTCGTTGTCGACGGGGAAGCCCCATTCTTTGTCGTGATAGGCGATGAACTCCGGCGCCGCGGAGCACCAGTGACACCGCGGCTTGCCGTCGGCCCCCAGCATGGTCGCCGTCATGGGTTATTCTCCTGTTGCGTGGCCCCGACCGTTTGCGTGTTAGCGTACTGTTTCTGCGCCCGCAATACAACGAACGAGCCTTCGCCGGCGCCCGGTTTCACCAGCGGCGCGTAGTGGTTGCCCGCGTCGCCGGGAATGAGGGTCTGCACGACCACCGGCGGGCCGAAACCGGCGGCGATCAGGTCCTGTTGCAGGGCTGCAAACGAATGGAAATGGGCGTTCTGATAAAACCGGCTGTGGCGTTTCTTTTGCTCGTACTGCTGCCCGAGCGGGCTGTTTTTGTCGATGAAACCGACGATAAGACTACCGTCGTCGGTGAGCACGCGGTGGATTTCGCGAAAGGCGCGTTGCGGCGAGTCGAGGAAACACACGGTGGTCAGCAACAGGGCGTAATCATAACTGGCGTCGGCGAGCGGCAGCGCCTCGGCGGTGCCGTCCACCACGCGCACACCGCGGCGCGCGGCGATCTCGCGCATTGCCGCGGAGGGCTCGACGCCCAGGTCCACGCCCAGGGGCTGGGCGAAGCGTCCGCTGCCGGCGCCCACTTCCACGCCCTTGCCGCCCGGCGGCAACAGCGCCTTGATGGCCTTGAGTTCGAGCGCGTACGCCTCGGGGTGGCGCTCGAACCACTGGTCGTAGTCGGCGGCGAAGGCATCGAAGGCTGAGGGCTCGGCCATGGTGTGACGCCGTCGCTCAGTGCGGCCCGCTTTGTTGCAGCATCAGCAGACTGCTCTGGTCCACCTGGATGAAGCCGCGTTTTGGGCGATCGAGATCGATGATGATGAACACGATCAGGCAGATCAGAAACGACACCATGACGGTCGGGGCCACTACCCGCCTGCCGCTCAGCCCGCTGGAATAACCGAGGATGCCGCCCGAGGCGATAAAGACAATGAACAACAGCAACAACACCACTTCCGGCACGTGCATCTGCAGCAGCGCGTTTCGTCGGCCCTGGGCGTCGATCATCTCGTTCAGCGCGGCGATGAACACGCCCGAGGTCACCGGGCGCGGGTCGTCGTGCGCCGCCTGCACCGCCACGGACCAGAGCTGGTTCTGCAGGTCGGTAACCTGGCGGCTGTCGCGTGCGCGTTGCTCGCGCCGGGTGAGATCGATTTTGCTGATGGCGATACGCGCCGCAATATACTGCTGCAGCAAGCGCGAGGCCTGCGGCTGGTACTGGGCCGGCAGCAGTTGCGCCCGCAACGCCACGGTGCCGATGGCGTTGGCCTCGGCGATCAGTGCCTGGCTGCGGTTGTCGTAGCGCTGCATCGACATGCTGAAGGTAAAGCCGAGCAACAGGGCCAGCAGACCGAGAATGCTCGCCTGGATGGCGCCGGTGAGGGTCTTGATCTCCTCGTCGGTACGGTCCTGCACGAAACGGCCCACCCGGAACCCGACTTCGTTGAACAGGATCAGCAGGGCGAACAGCGCCGTGGTGATGGCGGCCGAGGAGAAATCGTAGAGCAACGGTTGGGAGGACATTGGCCGGCTCGCCTTATCCTGGGCGCGCGCCGGCACGGCGCGCTGGCCGAGCACCGCCGGGCCGAGCCCCGCCTGGCGTGGTGGCGACGAAACACGACGAGGGCCAGGGGAGGACCGGGGTGTCTCTGGACGTTCTCGGTACTGGTCTGAACATGGCGCCCGCTTTTTTGTTGGCTCGATTATAGCGCCTGGACGCCTGGCTGCCGAGCCCGTAAAGTGGGGCCGTCGCGCTCGCCGCCCCACGGGAAGACCGCCACCGCATGAGCTCCACCGTCCACGGCGCCGTCGCCGCCGGCCACCCCGCTACCGCCGCAGCCGCCGCCGAGGTGCTGCGCGCCGGCGGCAACGCCTTCGACGCGGTGGTCGCGGCGCAGTGGTGCGCGTGCGTGGCCGAGCCGGTGCTCACCTCGCTCGGCGGCGGCGGTTTCCTGCTGGCACAGCCGGCCGAGGGCGAGGCGCGGGTGTTTGATTTCTTCGCCCACACGCCCCGTCGCAAACGCCCCAGCGCGGAACTCGACTTTGCGCCTATCGAGGCAGACTTCGGCACCGCGGTGCAGGAGTTCCATATCGGCTGGGGCGCGGCGGCCACGCCCGGAATGGTGCGCGGCCTGTTCGGTATTCAGCGTTCGTTGTGCCGCCTGCCGATGCGCGCCTTGCTGCAGCCGGCCATCGACCTGGCCCGCCGGGGCGTACGCGTCAACGCGCTGCAGGCTTATATTTTCGACGTGGTCCGCCCGATCTATCTGCGCAGCGCGCCCGCCGCCAGACTCTTTGGCAGTCGCATCCAGCCCGGGCGCCTGGTCGACGACGGCGAGCTGTTGCGGCTGCCGCCGTTGGCCGCCACGCTCGAAGCGCTGGGGCACGAAGGCGAGGCGCTGTTCTACGACGGCGACATCGCCGCCGCCATCGAGGCGGCCTGCCGCGACGGCGGCGGGCAGTTGCGACGCGACGATCTGGCGGCCTACCGACTGCGCGAGCGCCGACCGCTGCGGGTGGAGTACCGCCACGCGCGGCTGCTCACCAATCCGCCGCCGGCCTCCGGCGGCCTGTTGCTCGGCTTCGGCCTGCGGTTGTTGCAACGCCTCACGCCGGCGGGGTTCGACCTCCAGGCCGAGGCGGCCGTGGCGCGGCTGGCGCAGGTGATGCAGGCGACCGGCGAGGCGCGGGTGCAGAGCCTGGCCCGGGGTCGTTTCGACGACCAGTTGTTGGAGCCGGAACAGATCGAAACCTACCGCCAACGGATTCTGGGACGCGCGCGTGCTTCGCGCGGCACCACCCACATCAGCGTCATCGACGCGGCCGGCAACCTGGCGGCGCTGACCAGCAGCAACGGCGAAGGCTGCGGCCACCTGCTCGGCGACACCGGCATCATGCTCAACAACATGCTCGGCGAGGCCGACCTGAACCCGCGCGGGTTCCAGCAGTGGGCGTGCGACCAGCGCATGACCTCGATGATGGCGCCGAGCCTGCTGGACACGGCCGACGGGCGGCGCATCGCGCTCGGCTCGGGCGGTTCCAACCGCATTCGCACCGCGCTGTTGCAGGTGGTCTGCGCGCTGGTGGATAGCGCAGCGCCCCTGGAGGCGGCGATCGCGCAGCCGCGCGTGCACTACGAGAACGGCCTGTTGCACAGCGAGAGAACATTCGCCGCCGCCACCGCCGCGGCGCTGGAAGACAGCTTCGGCAAGCTCAAGTGCTGGCCAGAGCACAACCTGTTTTTCGGCGGCGTGCACGCCGTGGCGCACGGGCCGGCGGGATTCTCGGGCTGTGGCGATCCGCGTCGCTGCGGTGTCGCCGAGATCGTCGGCGCCTGAGCCGCCGGGTGACGCCCTGCTCCCGTCCCGGCCGCCTGTGCTATGCTGAAAGTCCAAAGGACAATCAAAACACCTGGATGCCGGTTCCGTTGCAAACAGCAGCCTCTTTTCCCGTTGACGCGCGTCTGCGTGCGCTGGCGGCTGGCGTGACCGGCGTTTTCAACCACCCGTTGCGCGGAGCCTCTGCATGAATCTGGAAAAAGTCATATTCGCCTTCTTCTCCATCCTGGCCCTGACACTCAATTTCGGCTTTTTCATCGGCGAACTCGACGACCCCACCCACCACAACGGCTACGAGCTGTTCGCCGCGCTGATCGTCAGCCTGATCGCCACGGTGATGAAGTTCGGCGACCGCGCCCACATCGGCGCGCTGCTGCTGGCCACCAGCCTGGTGGCCGATCTGCAACTGATCGCCGCGGCGATGGTCTGGGGCTTCACCATCTACGCGCTGGACTCGCCGCTCACCCCCACCACCATCGCCAGTATCGTCTCGCTCTCGGGCGGCGCGCTGCTGGCCAACCTCACGTCGGTGATCCTGCTGGTGGTCGAGACGGTCACCTACCGCCGCTAGGCGCGCCGGCATGCAACACGTCTTCTATCTGATGCTGCGGCGGCTGCGGCTGCCGCTGATCGTGCTGATCAGCGTCTACGCCATCTCCATCCTGGGGCTGACGCTGATCCCAGGGCAGGACGCCCACGGACAGCCCTGGCGGATGGACTTTTTCCACGCCATCTATTTTGTCAGCTTCCTGGGTTCGACCATCGGCCTGGGCGAGGTCCCCTACGCCTTCACCGACGCCCAGCGCATGTGGACCACCTTCATCATCTATGCCGCGGTGGTCGCCTGGCTGTACGCCATCGGCTCCATCCTCACCCTGATCCAGGATATCGGTTTTCGCCGCGTGCTGGCCGCCTCGTTATTCGCCCGCCGCGTCGACCGCGGCCAGGAGCCGTTCTACATCGTCTGCGGCTACGGGGACGCCGGCAGCCTGCTGGTGCGCGAGCTGAGCGCGCATCACGTCCACTGCGTGGTGGTGGAGAAGGACCCCGACCGGATTCTCAGCCTGGAGGTGGAGGACTTCATCGAGGACGTGCCGGGCCTGTGCCAGGATGCCACCCGTTCCGACACGCTGATCACCGCCGGCCTGAAGCACCCCCTGTGTCGCGGCGTGGTGGCCCTGACCGGCAGCGACCACGCCAACCTGACCATCGCGATTTCCTGCAAGCTGTTGGCGCCCGACCTGCCGGTGATCTGCCAGTCCGACTCCAAGGACACCGCCGCCAACATGGACTCGTTCGGCACCGATCACATCATCGATCCGTTCGAGATCTTCGCCTCGCGCTTTGCCATGCTGTTCCATTCGCCCAGCATGTATCTGGTCTACGAATGGATGACGGCGCGCATGGACGCGCCGCTGGCCGAATTCACCCGCCCACCGGTGGGCGACTGGCTGCTGTGCGGCTATGGCCGCTTCGGCAAGGCGGTGCGCAAGCACATCGGCGCCGAGGGGGTGCGTATCCGCGTGGTCGAGGCCGACCTGGCCAACACCGAGGCCCCGGCCGGTACCATCGAGGGCCGCGGCACCGAGGCCGACACCCTGATCGACGCCGGCGTGGCCGACATGGCCGGCATCATCGCCGGCACCGACAACGACGCCAACAACCTGTCGATCATCATCACCGCGCGCCAGCTCAACCCGGGGCTGTTCACCGTCGGGCGCCAGAACCGGCGCCGCAGCGAGGACATCTTCAGGGCCGCCAACATCGACATGACCATGAAGCCCGCGGAAATCGCCGCGCGCCATATCCTGGGGCTGCTGCTGGCGCCCCTGCTGAACGATTTTCTCAGTCTCACCCACGACCAGGACGAAGAGTGGGCCAACCTGCTGGTCAGCCGCGTGGCCGGCGTGGTCGAGGACGTGACCCCGGAGACCTGGGACCTGACGGTCTCGCCGCTGCAGGCGCCGGCGCTGTTCGACTGCCTGATCCGGGGCGAGACCATCACCCTGGGCAATCTGTGCACCCATCCGCGCAACCCCGAGGAGTACCTGCCGTGCGTGCCGCTGCTGATCCAGCGCGACGGGGAAAACCGGCTGTTGCCGGAAATGGACGCCCGACTGCAAGGTGGCGACCGTCTCCTGTTCTGCGGCCGGCGCGAGGCGGCGCGGCTGATCGAGCACCTCAGCCACGACCACCAGACGCTGCTGTATGTGCGCACCGGCGAGGACCGGCCCGGCGGAACGCTTTGGCGCTGGTTGAGTCGTTCCCGAGGCGCAGCGCCGCTGCCACCGCCGGAATAAAGGCGCTTCGGACAAGCCCTACAAGCGGCTCAGACACGGCCGCCACTACCGCGCGCGGGCCTGTGCTAGGGTCAAGCTCCCCGACCCGAGGAAAGAGGAGAGCCGACATGAACCAAGAATCCGACTGGGGCCCCTGCGAGAGCTGCAAGTGGTGGCAGGTGGAACCGGAAACCGTGCCCGACAAGCATACCCTGGGGCAGTGCATCGACGAAAAGCTGCAACCCTTCGCCCTCAGCCTGAGCGGCGAGAGCGGTTGCAACCGCTATATGAAGGGCCAGCCGGCCAAGGCGCGCGGCGCCGGCGAACAGCCCCCGGTGGCGCAACCGGCGCGGTAACCCGCAGCGCGCCTGCCGGTCCCGGCGCGGGTGCCTGCGCCGAGGCGGCCTAACCGTCGAGGTCGCCGGTACGTCCAGTGACACTGGCCACGGTGGCCACCAGCTCGGAGGGTTCCACCGGCTTGGACAGGTGAATCAGAAAGCCGGCGCGCAAGGCGCGGGTGCGGTCTTCCGAGCGCGCGAACGCGGTCAGGGCGATGGCCGGCACCCGGCCGCCGCGCTTGGCGCCCAGGGAACGAATGCGCTTGAGCAGCTCGAAGCCGTCCATTTCGGGCATGCCGATGTCGCTGATCAACACGTCCGGGCGTTCGCTCTCGATCAGCGCCACGGCCTGGTCGGGCTCCCCGGTGGTCACCACCTCGGCGCCGCAATCGCCGAGCACGCGCTGGATCAGCGAGCGGGCGTCCGGCTCGTCGTCGACCACCAGCACCCGGATGCCCTCCAGGTCGGTGGGCTTGAGATCCACCGGCAGCGGTATCAGCGCCTTGGGGTGGAGGCGTTCGGCGATCTCGCTGCTGCGATGGACCACCGTCACCGGCAGATGCACCGAAAAGGTGGTGCCCTGCCCCTCGCCCGGACTGGTGGCGAACACGCTGCCGCCGTGCAACTCGACCAGGTGCTTGACGATCGACAAACCCAGCCCCAGGCCGCCGTATTTACGCGTGGTGGAGGCGTCCATCTGGCGGAAACGCTCGAAGATGTGATCCAGATACTCCGGCCGGATCCCGATACCGGTGTCGGCGACGCTGACTTCGATGTGCGAGTTGACCCGTTCTAGCAGCACCTGCACCTTGCCCCCCTTGGGGGTGAACTTGATGGCGTTGGAGAGCAGGTTCCAGATCACCTGCTGCAACCGCCCGGGGTCGCCCGAGACCGGGCCGGCGGTGGGATCGAGCAGCTTCTGCAGGCGGATGTTCTTGGCGTCGGCCGCCGGACGCACCGTCTCGATGGCCGCCTCGATGAAGGTCATGGGGTCCACCGGCTGGATATCGAGACGCACCTTGCCGGAGGTGATGCGGCTCATGTCGAGCAGATCCTCGATCAACTGGGTCTGCACCCGGGCGTTGCGCTCGATGGTCTCCAGACCCTGTTGCAGGTCCGCGTCTTCAGTGGCGCGCAGCCGCAGCACCTGGGTCCAGCCGAGAATGGCGCTGAGCGGCGTGCGCAGCTCGTGCGACAGATTGGCCAGGAACAGATCCTTCATCTCGCTGGAGCGCTCGGCCTCGGCGCGCGCGGCGCGCTCGCTTTCCAGCAACTGCTTGCGCTCCTCGGCGGCCTTGACGCTGGCCTCGTAGAGCCGGGCGTTGTCGATGGCGATCGCCGCCTGGGCGGCGAGACCGACGACCAGGCGCTCCTGGCGCTCGCTGAAGACATCGGGCTCGGGGTGGCCGAAGAACAGCCCGCCAAGCACCTCGCCCCCGCGGGCGATCACCGGCACCGCCAGATAACTGCACACCGGCAGATGCCCCGGCGGCATCCCGTGGTGCGGACCCATGGCGCCGTAGCGCGGATCCTTGGTGATGTCGCCCGAGCGTACCACGCCCTCGCCGCGGAAGGTGGGATTGAACACCGGGGTGTTGCGCGGCAGACCGAACTTCTCGAAGGCCTCGCGCGGCGCGCCCGAAAGCGTGTAGAGCAGAAACGACTCGCCCTCATCGTTGATGATGTTGTAGAAGAAGGCGCCGAACTGGGCACCGCTCAGTTGCGTGGCCGCGTCGGTGACCGACTGCACCAGGGTCTGCAGATCGAGGTTGGAGGACAGCACCTTGCCGGTCTGGTTGAGCAGCTCCAGCACCCGCGTCTCCTCCTGCAGGGTTTCATGGATACGGCGCACCTCGTCGACATCGGTGTTGGTGCCGAACCAGCGCAGCACCCGCCCTCCGCTGTCGCGCAAGGGCTCGACGCGGGTGAGGAACCAGCGGAAACGCCCATCGGCCCCGCGTAGCGGGAACTCCATGTCGAAGGGCTCGGCATGGCGGATCGAATGCTGCCAGCGTTCGAGCACCCGGGGCAGGATCTCGGGGTCGTGCACCGCCTGCCAGCCCCAACCCTGCATGTCCTCGAAGTGGGTGCCGGTATACTCGTACCAACGGCGGTTGTACCAGAAGATATGGCCGTCCGGTTCGGCCATCCAGGCGAGCTGGGGGATGGAGTCGGCCAGGCCGCGCAGTTGCGCCTCGCTCGCGCGCAACGCCTCCTCGGCCTGTTTGCGGATGCTGATGTCGATCACCACCGCGACGAATACCGCGCGCCCGGCGTCGTCGACCTTCTGCAGATGCACCTCCACCGGATAGCGACTGCCATCGGCGCGCAGGTGCACCGTCTCGAACACCAGCTTGTCGTTCACGCCCGCGTGCAAGGGCTGGATCAGGGCGTGGAACTCGGCGGCCGAGAACTCTGGCTTGAGATCCAACGGGGTCATGCCGCTCAGCGTGCGCGCGTCGTAGCCGAGATTGCGCAGCGCGCCCCGGTTGACGTACTGGAAACGCAGCGTCTCGGCGTCGAAGACATAGATCTCGTTGAGACTCTGGTCCAGCACGTGCGAGAGGCGCTCGCGCTCGCGCTCGCTTTCCTTGCGCGCGGTGATGTCCTCCACCACGCCGATGAAGCGCTTCGGCCGACCCTGGTCGTCTTTCAGCAAGGTGACCGAAGTCATGCTCCAGACCAGCGCGCCGTCGCGGCGCAGGTAACGCTTCTCCTGACGGAACTCGCCGCATTCGCCCGCCAGCAGCCGCGCCACATTGGCGCGCGTGGTGGCAACATCCTCGGGGTGCGTCAACTCGATGAAGGTCAGCCGCTGGAGTTCCTCGGCCGTATACCCCAGGAGATTGCAGAAGCGGTCGTTGACCTCCTCGAAACGACCTTCCAGCGATGCCACCGCGATGCCCACCGAGGCCTGATGGAAGGTGGCGCGGATGAATTCGTCCTTGGCCCGCACCGCCGCCTCGGCACGCTTGCGCCGACCGATGTCCTGGAAATAGACCGTGACGCCCTTGGCGGAAGGAAACACCCGGATCAGAAACCAGGTCTCCAGGGGCGGATAGTGGAACTCGAATTCGACCGTGGTCTGTTCACGCGCGGCACGGCGGTAGTTCTCCTCGACCACCGTGCCGCGCAGATCCGCGAACTCCTCCCAGATCACCTTGCCCAATACCTGCTCTGGCGGATCGCGCAACGGCCGGACGATGTCCGCGGCGCGGGGATTGAGATAAGTGATGCGCCAGTCAGGGTCGAAGACCGCGAAGCCGTCGGTGATGCTGCCAAGAATGGTGTCGAGATGCTCCTCGGCATCCGGTTGCAGCGCGCGGGTGTCGGCACGCGCGGCGGCGCGCTTGCGCCCCGAGGGCGGACCCTCGCGCCCTTTACGCGACGCCGATCGCGATTGCCTGGTTTCCTTTTCACGAGAACTCACGGATCGACTCCAGCCAGCGGCGCAAGGCCGATGAACACAACGACAAGTGATGAAAAGGTCGGAGAACCTCTACCTGCCTATCCTAATAGGAGCGCCGCCGTGGCGAAGCATCAAATGCTGTCCCTGTGCTTAACGCCCACAGACGACTTGCGCCGCGACGCAGCCGTCGCGCGCGTGAACTGTTTGGATTCGCTTTTCGCGATAGGTGCTATCGCCGCGTCGGTGACCGCCGCGCAACCCGCGACCGCTAAACCAACCCCTTGGATCCGAGTATAGCGAAAATTCGCGCGTGCAAAACCCCGTTGCCCGGCGTGTAAAATTTACAAAGCGGGGCGCGGCGGATGACCTGAGTGAATTAAAGGTTGTCGGCTTCGGCCGCCAGCTCGCGCAGTTGGCGTGCGCTCAGCTTCTGCGAGATCTCCAGCAGACCCTCGCGCGCGCTTTCATCGCCACTGTTGACCGCCCGGTTGTACCAGCGGTAAGCCTCCTGCAGATCCACCTCCACGCCGCGACCGTTGGCATAGGCCCAGCCCAGCCCCTGTTGCGATTCGGCCTGGCCACGGCGGGCTGCTTGCAACCACCAGTGCACCGCCTGGGTGTCGTCCTGCTCGGTACCGATGCCCTTGTGATAATGCCAACCGAGAAAGTGCTGGGCCAGGGGAATGTCCCGGCGCGCCAGGTCGCTGACCAGGGCGAAGGAACGGGCGAAGTCGCCGGCGCCGATGGCGGCCACCGCCTGCTGCAGTTCGGGGGGGTCTTGCTGGGCCACGGTCACGCTCGCTCGAAGAAGACGGCGTGCATTATAACCCAGCCGCGGCGTGGGGTTCGGCGCGCAAACGTGCGATACTGGGCCAGTTATGCCCGTATCCGAGACCAAAGACAGCGGTGGGGAACGACGCGCCGGGCTGCTGATCGCCGTGTTCAGTCGGCTACCGCTGCGGGCGCTGTATGCCATCTCCACCTTGCTGTTCCAGCTGTTGTTCCGCGTGGCGCGCTTCCAGCGTGCCCTGCTCACCGACAACCTGCGCCGGGCCTTTCCCGGCGAATCCGAGGCATCGATCCAGCAACTGGCCGCGGACAGTTACCGCAACGCGCTGGATTTTCTGGTCGAGACCCTGAAGGCCTGGCGGCTCGGGAGCGGCGAACTGGAACGCCGGGTGCAGCTGGAAAACCTGCCGCTGCTGCAAACCCTGTTACAAAAACACCGGACCGTGGTCGCGCTCACCGCCCACTGCGGCAACTGGGAGTGGCTGCAACTGGCCTGTGCCGCGCGGCTGCACGCGCCGCTGGCCGCGGTCTACCAGCCGCTGAACCACCGCGGCCTGGACACGCGCCTGCGCCAGCTGCGCGCACGTTTCGGTACCCGCCTGATCGCCAGCGAAAACGCCCTGGCCGAGCTGATCGATTTCGCTCGCCACGGCGGCGTGATCGCGCTCAACGCCGACCAGGGCCCGCGCCCCGAGGACGACAAACACTGGGCGCGGTTGCTCGGTCTGGATACGGCCTTCTACACCGGCCCGGAGAAACTTGCGCGCCTGTTCCAGGCTCCGGTGGTGTTCGTCGCCATGCGTCGGGTGTGCCGGGGTCACTATCGGGTACGCTTTCACAACCTGGCCACCCCGCCTCATCCCTGCGAGCCAGGCACGGTGCTCAACGCCTATGTCGATGCCCTGGACGCGCACATCCGGGCCGCGCCAGAGGACTGGTTCTGGCTGTACAAGCGGTGGAAGTACCAGCGTCCCTTGTATACCGACTGACGACCGCGGCGGTGGGTGCTAGTGTGCCGTTTGCCGGACTTTGGCACGGGTGACAAAACGGGTGAAATCGAAGGTTCCGTCGGCAAAGGTATTGGCCACCGAGTGGACGTCCACCCCGGGGCCGTAGCGGGTGGCGCAGGCGCCGTCGTTCTGAAAACCGGAACGAAACGCCACCGTGAGGCCGATGATACGCAAACCGGCATCATCCACGGCCGGATCGGGGAACGGGTTCGGGACCTCGACCGACAGACTGGCCCGCCCTCTCGCGTCCGTGAGCATGACCGACGGCATCCCCAGCGGGTCGGCCACGCTGGGGACGGGACGCGGCGACAACAAATTGCTGCGCAGGGCGAAAACCTGATACAGCGAATCGGGTAACAGGTCGCGGCCGGTCACCGTGAAACGGGCGGCCGTATACGCGTTCGCCGCGGGGTCAAAGTCGATCAACTGGATCTCCACCTTCACCCGCGCGCGCAGCCATTCCCCGAGCGAGATCGGCGCCCGCCGCCGTTGGTCCACCGGATTCTCGCCGACACAGCCCTCGCCGGGGCAGCTCGAACCGGTCCGCGACCGGGGACGAAACGCCGCGCCGGTATCCGGATCATAGGCCCACTGGTCGCCCTGAAAGCCGGCGATCGGCACCCGGTGGAGTGGAAACGCGGGCCGCAGGTAGGTGTAGCGCTGTGACCGCGACGGGAACACCTCCGGGCAGGGTTGGCCGCTTAGGGGGAAGCTGTTGAGGTTATAGGCGGAAACAGTGGCGGCCGGAACGCGGGGGCCGCCGCCGAACGCGCCTTCCGGCGGACCATAGGAATTGGAATACAGGACCATGTCCAGGTCGGCGCTCCCGGCGCTCAAGTCCAGGGTACGGACGATGGCATACGGCGCGCCAAACGGATCCACGAAGGTCTCCACGCCGCGGGCATCCAGCGGGGGCACGGTATCCTTGGACACGATCACGCTGCGCCCGGGAACCAACGTCACGTGACCGGCCCCGTCCGGCTCCAGGACCGAGCCGACGACGATGAAATCGCCATTCTCGTCGGAAACAGCGCCGGGTGGCCATAACGGACCCTGGGTGGTGGTCGGCAGGCGCAGGGTCACCCGGGTGAGATCATGCGCCTGGCCCGCCGGCGCGTTCTGCGCGCAAAGCGCAGGCGGCAACAGGGCCGCCAGGAACACCAGGACATGGCCGCTAGATACGGACACGTGCACGAGCCGGATGCCGCTGACCGCCAACGGCAACGCCCGTCGGGGCGTGCCTCCACGCATCCGGCCGGGACACGCCAGGAACACCGATCGGGGCCATGCCGCTCACTTGGTGAATTTCGCGTACACGTAGGGGATCATCACCGCCAGACGACCCTCGACTTCCCGGATAGCGAAATATTTCCTGATGTCGGCATAGGTCTCGGCGGGAGACTGATCCAGTGCGAACACCTTCTGGAAGAACTCGCCGATATCCGCCTCGCTGTCGAATTTGAAGGCCACTTCGCATTCCTCGACCTCGGTCTTGCCGGCGTGGGCGAAGCGGCCGATGTTGACCATGCGGGAGTGGGAGGCGAAAAGCGCCTGGTGGCCGGTGGCGGTTATCCTGTCCACCACCTCGTCGAAGTAGCGTTGAATACTGGAATTGTCGGAAAAATCGCCGACGCAGAAGTAGCCGCCCGGTTTCAGTTTGCGCAGTGCCGATTCGGTGATGTCGATCTGATCGACCATATGATGCCACCCGCCCAGGGACACCGCCTTGTCGCAGGAGGCATCGGGCACCGCGTCGATGTCGGTGGTGTACAGCAAATGGTCATAGTCGTCGCATTTCTCCTTGTTGAGTTCCAGCGTCTTCGGCGCGATATCCTGGGCATAGAGCACGCCCCTGGTGTTCTTGCGCACCAGCTGCTCGGTCAGAAATCCGGTGCCGGCCGAGATTTCCAGTATCCGGTCGGTTTCCTTGATGTCGAGGTGCTCGAGCAACCACACGTCGTCCTGACGCGCATCGGGGTAACTGGCTATGGCATATTCGTACGACTTGGCGATGATATCGAAGCGGGTTTCATCAACGTTGGTCTGCATCACTTGACTCCTTTTTATGGCTGATCCGCGCGGACCGGTCTCGGGTACGACCCGACTCAACTGACCACGCCGCGCCTGTTGTCCCTGGTGAACACGATATCGGCACTCTTGTCCTCCGCTACGATGGCCGGAGACTGGAAACCGTAGACGATCAACGGCGCGTCCGTGCTCTCCAGACCGTGCACCACGCCCGGAGGCACATTGATCACCGAATGCCTTCGGATCGGGTACTTGACCTCGTCCAGCAGCGCGTAGCCACGGCCTTCGATGACCAGAATGATGGAGTGGGAGCGGCTATGGAAATGGGGTTCGAGCACCTCGCCCGGTTGGATGACGACGAACTCGCAGCCGATATCGTCCATCGACGAGCCGTCCAGAATACGGTACATGGTGAAGCCCTCGAGCGACAGCGTCGGGCTGTCCTCCACTTGGCGCACCTTCCAGGTTTCCGCCGCTATATCCATGGGTCACCCACCGAACCCGGTCAAGCGGGCTTCCAGCTCCGGCATCATGCTTTCCTCCAACCGCCCCACACAGGCGCGCACGCCATCGGTTCGGACGCTGCCGAAAATACTCAATGGCAACACCGCCACGCCCACCCGCAGCAGGGCCTTCATCAAGGTCATTTCCGAAAGCCCCGGATAACCGAAATTCACGTAGAAGCCATTCGTGGCCTCTTCCTCGTCCGCCGTGTACAAGGTGTAGAAGCCATTCTTCTTCAATATGCCGTTCAGGCGCCGCGCCCGGTGTCGGTACACCGCCAGTGCCTCGGCGAGCGGGTATCGGCCCTTGTTGACGGCGTCGAGTACCGAAGCGACGGCATACTGCGCACTGTGCGGCGCCCCGGCCGTCAGATTGAAGATCAGGGAACTGCACGCGCGTCTCACCGAGGTGGTCGCGAAGGCGGCGTCCAGACAGAAGGACGTGCGCGCCAGCAGGCGCGGCGAGCCCACCAGAAACCCCACCCGCTCGCCGGCATAACTCAACATCTTGGAGCTGCTCAGCACCAGGAAGTATTCATCGGCATGCCGGGCAATGGTGGGCAGCGGGTCATCCGCGCGGCCCACCATGCCGAGATAGGTCAGATCCTCGATCGGCACGACGCCATGGGCGGCGCACAATTCGGCGATTGCGGCCAGTTCGTCCTCCGTCAGGACCATCCACCCGGGGTTGCTCGGGCTCGCCCAGCACAGCGCCGCCACGTCGCCCGACTCCAGCGCGCCCCGGACGGCCCGGATCAATGCCTCGCCGCGTTTGCCGTCGACGTCGACGGAGACCACGTCCATGCCCAGAAAGCGGGCCTGCGCGCGCATGGGAGGATAGTTGGGCGTCAGGAAAGCCACCGACCGGCGCGTGGCCGTCAATCTGGCGGCAACGGCTTGGGCGACAAACAACGCCTGGGTCGCGCCGCAGGTCACGAAGACGTTGCCCGGTGGCACCGACACCGCAAGCTGCTGCGCCATGAATTGCGAAAACACCCGGATCAGGTGTGGAAGACCCGCGTGCGGCGGATATTGCGCGCACACCGTCCCTTCCGCCAACAGGCGACCGTGCGTCTTACGCGCGACGTCACAGGGCACCAGGCCCGGTATCCCGAAGTCCAAGCGGATATACCCCGCCCCCGGGATACGCGCCAACTGATCGACCACCGACCAGTACTCCTCGATATTGAAATCACCGCTCTGCGCGCCGAAAGAGCGGATCAGTTTGTCGATGTCCTGGCCAGTGCGGATTCGCGGGGTGTCTTCAAGCGTCGATATCCATTCCATGAAGCTATCAATCTCCTGTTGCCTCAACCATTGACGGTCGCCACGCCCGTGTGCCTCGCCTCGGGCAGACGACCAACGCCTCGCCGGATCAGTCCGCGCTCGACAGCCGCTGACCGAAGACGGGGAACTCCAACTGGGTGTGGGTCACCGTTCCGGTGAGCAAGCCCTGCAGCGCCAGATCCGGGACGAAACCATAGACCTGATGATCGGAGTGATACACCACGTCGATCAGCAACAACCGCGAACCCTGCGCGGTGACCTCGAACGGACAGAACCCCAACTGACGCTGGAAGCCGCCCTGGCCGCGCTCATCGGTGGCGATGACGTTCGGCACCCCGCCCAAGGGGACCGCGGCCATACCGCCGGCGGCCGACTGGAAGATCCCCCAGACGGTATAGAGGCGATGGGGAATCAGTCCGTCGACACGGATGGAGACCTGGTTCGAATCGCTGCCACAGGAGACCCTGGCACCGCCTTTCGCCTCCAGCCAACGCTCCAGGGTGACCGCCGGTACCGGCAGCGCCTGATTGGGCTGGAGCGGATCGACGCTCAGCGTGGAGGGCGGCGATACGCGGTGGTCGCCATTCGGGCTGATATTGACCGCGACATCCTGTAAGGGAAGGTTCTCCAGCGCGGGGTCGATCAGCGAGGCCGGCAGCCCCGCCATCGCCAGAAAACCGGGATCCACGGCCGTGGCGAGGACGGCGTCATCCGGCGTGTCCCGCTGGATCAACATCGGCGCGTCGCCGTAAGGATCGTACACCCCGACGTTGTAGAAACCGGCCGTGCCCAGCGGTGGCCCGAAGTCCGTCACGGGTTGGCCATACAAGCGGTTCGTACCTGTCACTGCGGTACCCTTGATCAGCTTCGTCACCTGGCCCGATACCGCCAGGGTTGAGTGGATTCCCATCACCAGGACTAGCAACGATCTCGACAATGCTTTCACAGTCTGCTCCTTAGTCGGCTTTTCTCTCGTGCTCCGGCTTCTTGGTCACCGCGGCACGACCTTGAACGATCTTCCATTTCCTGCCCGCCGGGATCTGCTTGATCCGTTGCAGGGAGCCATCCGGCCAGTGGATGACGAGACTTGCGGCCTTGGCCTCACCCAGCCCGATATGAAGCGTCTTCGAGGACGACGAGAACGCACTGCCGCCGCCCACGATCGTACGCTTCTGGTAGCCGCCGTCGGCAAGCACCTCGACCACGGCGCCGATCGCGTCGCGGTTCGACCCGCCCCGGCCGATCAGCTCGAGCGCGATCCAGTTTCCGCCCCCGCCCAGATTGCGGAACAACTTGGGAGAGGCCGTGTCGCTGATTGGCGTGCGTCCGAACGGAAAGCTCTCCAGGAACTGCGGCGCATTGACCAGGAACAAATCGACCTGACCGTCATTGTCATAATCGAACCGGACCACGCCCCGACCATCCAGATAGTCGCCGCGGCGGTCGAAGTTCTCGGTCCCGGAGACATAGGAATAATCCGCGAAGGTTCCGTTGCCCAGGTTCACATAGAGCCCACCCGGAGAGGCGCCTTCCCGCTCGCGGCCGATCACGCCGACGGGGGAGAAATTATGCGCGGCGTAGAAGTCCAACCAGCCATCGTTGTTGAAATCCGCCGATACCGTCCCCCAGCCGAACTTGATGTCGTCAGGCAGATCCACCGCCGCGTTGGCGTCGCTGAACGTGCCGTCGCCGTTGTTGAGAAACAGCGTGTTTCTCGGGTTGTCCCAGGTCTCCGGCGGGGGGACCACCAACGGCGGCAACGCGGGGTCGCGCGTGGCGCCCCATAGATCCGAGATGTTGCTCGCGTACAGGTCGAAATCCCCGTCGTTGTCGAAGTCGCCTGCCGTGAGACCCATCCAGGCGCCGACCTCACGCACGTCCCCGGCCATTTCGGTGCGATCCTCGAAGCGTCCGTTGCCGAGATTGCGGAACACCGAGATGGGGCCCTGCTCGTGCCCCACCAACAGGTCGATCCAGCCGTCATTGTCATAGTCGAACCAGATAGCCGACCAGACGTTGAAATCCTTCTTGATACCGGCCGTTTGCGTGACATCGGTGAAGGTCAGATCGCCATTGTTGCGATAGAGACGGCTGTAGGTGGTGGGGTTGGTGCGGTTGGCGACGGGATCGAAGAAATCAAAGTCGATGAACCGCCCTACGAAGATATCGAGAAACCCGTCCCGATCGTAATCCGCCATCGCGACGCTGGTGGAAAAGCCCGGCTCGTTCACCCCCGATTGCAGCGTGATGTCGCGGTAAGTGCCGCTGCTGCCATTGGACACGTACAGGCGGTCCAGGCCGTCATTCGATTGCACGCCATCGCCGACGGTTTCCGCGTTGGCGACATAGAGGTCGTCGTAACCGTCGTTGTTCAGGTCTCCCACCGCGATGCCCGTGCTTTCCGACAAGGACTCCAGCCCCGTCCCGTCAGGCGCCTTTTCAAAGCGCTTGCCGTCGATATTTCTATAGAGGGCGTTGGGATGACCCCTGCCGTTGACGATATAGAGGTCTTCGTAACCGTCGTTATCGACATCGATCACGCCGGCGCCGGGCATGAACGAGAAGCCCTCGATCTCGTAGCCAGGATGCAACAGGTCGGTGTGCCTGGAGAAATGCGGCGTCGGCGCAAGCGCCACGGGGTCGGCGGAAAACACCGCGCCCGAGAAAACGACAATAGCCAGTGCCACGCAGGCCATGGCTATGGTCTTTGACATCCCTTCCATGTAGACTTCACTCCCTCTTGTGTCTATGGCCGGCGGACGTTCCGGCCTGTTTCAGACGCCGGCCGTTGTTGCCCCGTCAAGATGATCGACCCGGCGGCCCTTGCATCAATCCCATCGCCGCTTGCCGGTGCACAAACCACTGCGAACAGGCTTTGAGTATTGGAGGTGTCGTGCGGGCAATGTGTGACCGATTTTTTTTAGGCAGCGCAAGGCAGGGATGGAGAGCGCGACGGATGGGCCGCCGCGAAGCCGCGCGATGCGTCCTGTCGCGGCAGCCGCGACGACAACCGGCGCCCCGCCCCCTGGCACCCTGCCCGGCATCGGCCAGGCTCGTGGACAGCACGGGTTGCCGCCTAACAGGCGACGCGATCCAGCGCCGACCTGAGCCAGCGGGAAAAGGCCCCGTCCTCCGGTGGGTTCAGCGGTTGGGTGCGATACAATGCCGCCGCCCGCCGGATCTCCTTCAACTCACGAATCTTGTCCAGCGCCTGGGAAAACTCGAACGACGATTCGACGGCATTTGCAAACAGCAGCTTGTCGGGGTCGACCCGCTGCAACGCTATCGCGGTGGTCACCCGTTTGCTGCATGAACAGCGATTCGCCGCGTTGACCAGACCGCAATGATTCAGCATGAACCGCGTCACCGCGTTGCGCGCCCGGGACAGGCGTTTACGATAGGCGCTGGTGGAGATACCGAGTATCTCGCTGGCCTCTTTGTGGTCCAGCTCCATGATCTCGCCGACGATATAGCTCAGCCTGGCGTCCCGGTCGAGGCATTGCAGCATGGCCAGCGTACAGCCCACGCGGATCTCCTCGAGCAGCTGTTGATATTCCGGCGAGGTGTATTGCTGGGCGCCGACCTCGTCCAGGCCTTTGGACAAATCCTCGGCCATGGCGTCGAAATTGAGGTTCTGTCGCTCCATCCTCTGCTTTTTCAATGCCAGCAGCTGATTGCAGGCGATGCGGTAGACCCAGGTCCGGAACAGGCTCTCCCCCCGGAACGATTTCAGATGGATCAGAACCTTGAGCAGGATTTCCTGGGTCGCCTCCTCGGCGTCGTGGGGATGCCACAGATACCTGACCGAGAGGGAATAGATATCGGGTTTTACCCGCGTCAAGACCTGCTGCACGGCGCTCTCGCAGCCCCCCTGCGCCTGTTCGACCAACATCTCCAGTGAGATCGTATTCATGGTGGATTCTCCTTCCCCGTTGCGGCGCTGCCGCGCTCCTTTTGGAGCACCATTGTAGCGAGCGCCAATCAACCCGACAACGCGGCCGGATCGGGGAGTCGGCGCGGACAAACGGGTGGGACAGTATCGGTCACGGAGCATCGAGCCTGCACCCCTGCACCGCTCATCGCTCAAACCGCGGCGAAGCGCGAACACCGGGCACAGGATAGACGTTGCAGGCGCCAGGCGAAAACACCGACACGTCTCACTGTGACTTTGATCACATTCATAGGCGCGCCCACCGGAGCCACGCCGCGGCGACACCTTCGCGCGGCGACCGTCTGGCGGGCACCGGCCTAGGCGGTCACTTTGCGGATGTGGTCGCGCAGCGAGTCGAGTTCGTCGCGCAATATCCGGGACTGCTTGCGCAACGTACCCTCTAGGTCCTTGAGTGGAACCTCCGGCGGCAGGAGGGTGAAGGAATAGACACAGGTCTCAGCGTCGATGGCCACCACGCGGGAACAGGCCTTGCCCGTGGTACCGTCGGGGAACTTCATCAACCAGTCGATCACGCCGCTGTCGCTGTCGGCCTTGACCTCCAGTTGGATCCCCACTTCGCCCGCGGGCGTACGCATCAACGCACCGTCCTCGGTGACGTCGGCGAACGCATAGGTCCAGGTCGGAAGATTGTAGCGATCGGCGATATAGTCGAACGCCACCTCATGGTTGACTGGCAGGGTCACAGTTTGAACATCGTAGTTTTTCAAGGGTATCGTCCTCTAATGGCAACGCAATGACAGGAACGGACTGCCTGAGCGGAATCACGTCCCCCTATTCAATTGGACGCTCAGAATCGCGACATGTGACAGCCAAGGTGTGAGCCCGTAAGCGATTGCAGCACAAGGATTTATTCATTGATACACGGGCGCCTGACGGAAATATCGGTCACAACTTCATCCCCAGGCACTCTAAATTGACCAACAGGCGGCTCGGCCCGCCGCAAGGCGGTTCAAACCCAAAGGCTATCTGTTGTGAAACCCACAGGCGCACCCCAGAGCGAAATACTGCAACGCGACATCCCCTACGTCCCGGACCCGCTGGTCGCCTTCTCCCGTCTCACGGATCGAGGCCGGAAGAAGCACTCGTTGCTGCTCGAGTCGGCGGAAATAGAAACCAAGCAGCACACCAAAAGCGTGCTGCTGCTGGATGCCGCCCTGGAGATCCGCTGCCACGGCCTGGCGGTCAGCGTTCGCGCCCTGAGTGCCAACGGCGGGCACCTGCTGCCCCTGTTGCGCCGGATCATGCCCGTGGAGATCGACGTGCAGCACCTGGAAAACGGGCTGCGCCTGGGTTTCCCACCCCCACCCCGCGGGCTCGACGAGGCGCAGCGCCTCAAGGCCCTCTCGCCCCTCCATATTCTGCGCCTGCTGCTGCAGAGCATCACACCGCGACAGGTCGTTCCCCAGGGCATTTTCATCGGCGGCATCTTCGGCTATGACATGGTCGCCACCTTCGAGTCGCTCCCCGCGGTGGAACCCAGCGCCAACCCCTGCCCGGACATGTTGTTCTATCTGGCCGAAACCCTCCTGGTCGTCGACCACGTCGGACGCTCGAGCCGGCTGATCGGCACCGTGTTCGGTGGCCGCGATTGCCCCAGCCGCCACCACCTGCAACAGCGTATCCAGCGGTACGCCGACATCCTGCGCGAGCCCAACGACAGGTTGCCGATCGCAGGGGAGGCGGTCGGCGACGACGAGGTGAGGGTGAACGTCAGCGACCAGGACTTCTGCCGGCAAGTCCGGTGGTTGAAGGAAAGCATCGTCGCCGGCGAAATCTTCCAGGTCGTGCCCTCGCGCAGCTTCAGCGTGCGTTGCGCCGACGGCCTGCTGGCCTACCAACAACTCCGGGCGTCGAACCCCTCGCCCTATATGTTCTATCTCAACGCACCCGACTTCCAGCTGTTCGGCGCGTCACCGGAAAGCGCCGTCAAATACGACGCCAAGCGACGTCGCGTAGAGGTCTATCCCATTGCCGGCACCCGCAGACGCGGCACGAACGCCGCGGGGAGAATCGACCCCGACCTGGACAGCCGCCTGGAGCTGGATCTGCGCTATGACGAGAAGGAGGTCGCCGAGCACATGATGTTGGTCGATCTGGCGCGCAACGATGTGGCCCGCATCAGCGCTCCGGGAAGTCGACACGTCGCCAAGCTGCTGAAAGTCGACCGTTACAGTCACGTCATGCACCTGGTCTCCCTGGTGGTGGGCAGGTTGCAGGACGGTCTCGACGCGCTGCACGCCTACCAAGGCTGCATGAACATGGGCACGCTGGTGGGCGCGCCGAAGATCAGGGCCGCCGAGCTCATTCGCCAAGTCGAAAAAACCCGCCGCGGCAGCTACGGGGGCGCGATCGGCTATCTCGACGGAACCGGGGATATGGATACCTGCATCGTAATACGATCGGGCTGCGTGGTGAATCGCCTCGCCCATATCCAGGCCGGCGCCGGTATCGTCTACGATTCCGAACCCCAGGCCGAGGCCGACGAGACCCGCCAGAAGGCCCAGGCGGTCATCCAGGCGGTCCTGGCGGCCAACAGAATCGTCCGCCAAAACCACTGGGTGGAGCAGCCATCCGCGGCCGATACCCTGTCCTGAGCGGAACCGGCGATGCAACCCCACATCTTCTTCCTGGACAACTTCGATTCGTTCGTCTACAACCTGGTCGACCAGTTCAGGAACTTGGGCCACCCGGTCACCGTCTACCGCAACGATGTCCCCGCCTGGCGCATCAGACAGGCGATGGAAGATGCAGGCGGCCAGCCCGTCCTGGTGCTTTCGCCGGGTCCCGGCATCCCTGGCCGGGCCGGTTGCATGCCCGAGCTGATCGCCCTGTGCCAATCACACCTGCCGATCATCGGCATCTGCCTCGGCCATCAGGCGTTGATCGAACATTTTGGGGGTGAGGTCACCCCCGCCGGTGAAATCGTGCATGGGAAATCCAGCAGCATCCGTCACGACGGGCAACGCATGTTTCGCGGCCTGCCACAGAACCTGCGCATCGCCCGCTACCACAGCCTGGCGGGTCGACCGGGGCGCGCCAGACTCACCGTCAATGCGTACTACGGAGACATCCCCATGGCGGTAGTCAACGACCCACTGAAGATCGCCGGCTTCCAGTTCCACCCGGAGTCCATCTTGACCCTGGACGGGGCCCGGCTGCTGGCGCAGACCCTCGATTGGGCCACCGACGGCGAGACCGTCTAGCCGGAAAGCCCCAACCGCTCGTGCCACTGCGCCAGCGATTGCGTCGGGTAGGCTGCGAACGTCTGGTCTTTGGGCCCGATCACAGGCTCCACCCATCCGGCCTTCGAGCCCAACATCATATGGGTCCGCTCCGGTGGCACCGGCAACGGCGTGTCGATGGCCGAACTGAACGGATGCACCAGCCGCGGCCAGCGCGGATCCCAGACCCAGAGGGCGCTGCCACACTTGCTGCAAAAGTGTCTTTCGGTCGGGCCCGGGGCCGCCTCCCCGGTGGCGGGGTCCACCATCATCGCCTGGTACACGCTGATGGCATCGCGGCCACAGACCTCCAAGGTCTCGTGCCAACCACCGATGTTGATGGCATAACCGCCCGCCCCCGCTGTCTTGCGGCAAATCGAGCAATAGCACAGATTAAAGGGGTAGACGTGCGCCGACTCCAGCGAAAAACGCACCGCACCACAATGACAGGAGCCTTCCAGCCTCATTTCCACTCTCCCTGTTCGAACACGAACAGTTTCATCGATTTGGCAGCCCGGGTCAAAGAGTGAAAAAGGGGCTTCCTGAATCTAAATCCGCTTGACACGGCCGGGCCTTCCCCCTGGCCGCCACCCTTTTCCGCCCCGGTTCCTCGAATCTGACGCTCAAAAAAACAGTTAAAGCCGTCATCTCCTTAGCCGATCTAGTTGATGCTAAATCTCGCAATTCCGCTGGCCTGGCATCGATGCCTGGGACCTGGTAGTCAACCGAATCATAGGGACCTGAAACATGAAAAGCTTACTAAAATATATCGCCGTGGCGTTTGGCATCGCTCTGTTTGCCGGCTGTGCCAGCCAGGTTTCCCGGCCAACCGAAGGCGACACCGCGAGCGTCGACCGAGGACCGGTCAAGGTTGCAAGCGTGGAAATCGTGCTCAGCGACGAAGCGAAAGAGAAACTGAAGGACAACTTGAAATTCAATCTAAACACGATGAAAGGCACCTTGATGCGCTCGCTGGAAGCCAACGAACTCATCGACGCCAGCAGCGACAAGACCCTGAAGATAACCGTCTTCGATATCCGGGTGCGCTCCAACTTCTCCGCTGTCATGTTCGGTTTCATGGCCGGGGCCGACATCGTGGCCGGCACCGTCACCATCAAAGACGCCGCCCAACATGTCATCGACACCTATGAGGTCACGGCATCGTATGCCTTAGGCGGGCTGGCAGGCGGCCAGGACAGTGCACGCATGGACTGGCTGTACGAAGAATTCGCCAAACGCACGACCAAAGAGATGATGGGAAGCAGCGAGTCATGAATAAAAGGGGTCGGTGACAAACGCAATAAAAGGGGTCGGTGACAACCGAGAACGCAAACAATTATTAGCTGTCACCGACCCCTTTTTTCGCTACCCGCCGACGCCCGGCGCCGTCCTCGATCCCTATGTCGACGCCCTGGAGACCCATATCCGCGCCGCGCCGGCGAACTGGTACTGGCTGTATAAACGCTGGAAGTACCCCAAGCCGCTTTACACCGGCTAGCCCCCGGGCGGCGCGTGCGCGTAGCCGGGCCGAGCGCTACCTTCCCCTATAGTGATAAGGCAGGGCTATTGGTCGCTTGGATCGAGCCGGTGTAGGCGTCCCCACCAATTGGCCGAAGCGGCTGAGCACCCGTTCTGGGACGCTTGAAGCGCCCCGTCAATTGCGCGAGACTATCGCCGTCTTGTAGGGACACTGGACGGTAAATCCCATGCCATTCGCCACCCGCTCGATATCACCCATCACAACCGTTTTCGCCGGCACGCCCACGCGAAGCGTGATATCGAGCGCAGGGTCGCTCGCGCCGCTCAGGCGCCGCATAACCTCAACAAAGGAAAGAGGAGGTTCGACATGTCATGTGAAACATCGTTACAACGCGTGTGCACTTGTTTTCTCTGGTGGTGCTGGAACTGCCGCGACCGACGGATCCGCTGTTGTTCCGGAGAGATCGACAAGTGGTGGGTGGTGTTCGGTATCGGCTGGGTGACCATCCGCGTGCGCAACTCCACCACCACCGAAACCTGGAGCGAATTCGCCTACGGTTTCATCATCGCCCACGAAAAGGGGTTCGGCACCATCTGCCGGGAGGTGGCGGGATGATCGCCTTCGGCTTCAATCTGCCTTTTGGTAAACGCGTGGTGCTCAAGGAAGGCAAGACCCTCAGCCCCCCGCGCATTATCGGCATCGGCATCGGTTTCTCCCGCTCCGAACGCCTGCGATTCCCAGATCGATCGAAGATCCCGGGCTTGTATACAACAGCGACGAAACCGCCAGACGACTGAGCGGTTTCGCTACCAGCCCCCGGTGCGCGGCGTGGTGCCCGGCCGCGCACCGGGGTGACTTTGAGAGAGAGTAAAGAGTAAAGGGGTCGAGAGGAGTAAAGGGGTCAGGAGTAAAGGGAGTAAGGAGTAAAGGGGTCGGTGACAAACGAGAATGCAAACAATTATTGACTGTCACCGACCCCTTTTTTCTCCGCTTCAAGCTCATGCTGCAGTTCCCTGATGGATTCCAGGATCGGCAGGAAACGCTGGCCAAAACGCGTGAGGCGGTACTCCACGTGCGGTGGTACCTCCGGGTAAACGACCTTCTCCAATACACCCAGGTCCAGCATGCGGCGGAAATAGTAGTTCTGGACCTTTGGGGTCAACCCCTCCAGCTCGCCAGCGATGGCACCGGGGCGCCGCACGCCCTGGACGATGAGCCCCAGGATCTGCAGCGACCACTTGCAGCCAAACACCGCCTCCACCGTCTGCGCCACGTTCGGGATGCTGTCTGAGGATTCCTTCTTTGCGCGTGGCTTCCGCTCTTCCAATTCTTTCATAAAAGTACCCTGACTAACAAAATTGTACCTACTTTTAGGCAGTTGCCCGGCTGATTATGCTTGGACCTCCCGCCGGGCCTTGGCTCGCGTCGTCAATCCCAGAATGAGAGGCCGTTGAAACATGAGTCTGCAGAACAAAGTCGTTTTAATCACCGGTGGCGCCACGGGTATCGGCGCCGATGCCGCGCTCGCCTTTCGCGCCGCGGGCGCAAACATCGTGCTCAACGGGCGGCGCGAAGCCTTGCTGGCCGAGACCGCGGCACGCATCGATCCGTCAGGCCAGCATGTCGCCTGTGTGGCCGGCGATATCGGCCACGCCGAGACCAGTCGCCGCATGGTCGCCACCGCCGAGGAACGCTTCGGCGGCGTGGATGTATTATTCAACAACGCCGGGATATTTTCGCCTAAATCTTTCCTCGACCATACCGAGCAGGACCTCGAAGGTTATCTGAACCTGCTGCGGGGTTACTTCTTTGCCTCCCAAGCTGCCATTACCTCGATGCGCAAACGCGGCGGAGGCAGCATCGTCAACGTCGGCTCTATGTGGGCACTGCATGCCATCGCCGCGACCCCATGCAGCGGGTCGTCCACCGCCAAGGGCGGCGTGCACGCCCTGACCAAAAACCTCGCCATAGAGTTCGCCCCCGAGAATATCCGCGTAAACGCCATCGCCCCGGCCGTCGTGGAAACGCCGCTGTTCGACAACCTGCTGAGCGCCGAGCAACTCGCCACGTTCAACGCCTTTCATCCGCTAGGGCGCAACGGACAGACACGGGACATCACCGCCGCGGTGCTGTTTCTTGCGGACAACGACAGCGCCGGGTGGATTACCGGCGTAGTGCTGCCTGTGGATGGCGGCGTTACGGCGGGGCGTAACTAACTATTGTCGGAGTGAGAACATCGGTAAAGGGGTCCGGTAAAGGGGTCGGCGGTGAAGGGGTCGGTGACAAACGAGAACGCAAACAATTATTGAATGTCACCGACCCCTTTTCTCAGCCCTTTTTCCTATTTCTTCGTCTTTCACCTGGGGTTCACCGACGATTCAGTGACCGAGGTAACTCGGTTGAAAAATCGCGAATCGTAACTATAGTCTGTACGCCGTTCTTCGGGTGTGCCCAGAGATTCTATTTTGTAGCCGAACTGACCCTTGCTGTCGTAGTTGCCGTACTGAATGGTGACACCATTCTCGGTCTTGCCAAGCAAATTGTTGTTGGCAGGATCATATTGGTAGCTGGTATTGCCGGCACCGCAGCTGGAACAGCCCGGCCCGATGACGTCCGTGACCAGCACCACACCGAGCTGTGTGACAGTGCTGTAAGCGCTCCTCTGGCCGAGACTGTTGGTAACCGAGCGGGTGCCATCGGTGTTGAAAACGATGTCGACACGCTGCGCGCCGCCCGCATGTGTACTGAGGTTGGCACGACCCGAGGCATCGTAACCAAAAGTAGCATAGCGAACCCCGCGCTCGTCCGTGATTCCGGTCAGCGCTTGCGGGAAGTTCGTATTTTCGTAGTGATATCGCCTACTGGTGCCGTCAGGATTATCGACGTATTCGAGGTTGCCGACCGAATCGTAGCGATATCTCCAGTTACGCCCGGTATGGTCTGTGAGATTCGATATTCGATCTTGGGCATCATAACCGAATTGCAAAAACTCGCCAGTCTCGGCATCAACCCTCTCCAGCAGGCCACTGGCCACACTGTAAGTCAGCGTCAGTGTAGAACCACGGACATCGGTATACGACTGCAACATACCGTTATCGTCGAAATCCTCCACGCTATTGTCCTCCGACGTATAACGCCAGCCAATGGGATTACCGGCGCCGTCGGCTAGCTGCTCAAGCGTGGCCTTAACGTCCGCATCGGGAATCCAGACCCCCGCCGACAGGGTAAAATGATACCCTTTGCCTTCAGGTCGCAAGACGTACACATCCGTCGCAGGGTTTACGGGATCGGCCATCACGGCCGAAGCGTAGGTGTGACGCCAGTGACTGCCTAGGCCAACCGCGGCCGGGGCAATACCGGCAGGTAACACGGTGCTGTTATACACCCGGACAAAAGACAGCGACGGCGTCCGAAGATCTATTTCCCGCTGGTATTTATTGCCCGTACCACCGTTTATAGGATTTCCCAGGCAGCAGGATTCGCCGGCACATGGCCCAAGATTTTTCTCCACTGCAACAGGTTCGACGCATTGCCCGTCCACCGGATTTGACCCGTCGGCACACTTGGGTGCGCCGTGCGCGAACAAATCTGCATACCGTCCATCCGACCAATACCCGCGCCATACTTCGTTGGTGACGCCACCGTATAGGTAACTCGACCCTGTCCAGCTCGCTCCATACGGACTCAATCCTATCCGCCCTTCACAGTTCTGAATCGCCTTCTGAGCTGTGTCAAAGTACGCATTGGCCAGATTATTTACACCCTTGACGTCACCGCAATAGGTAGTATCAATAGTGAAACAGTTGCCCTGACATCCGTCGTAGAACCACTTCGTGGTCGGCGCTACCGCATGAGCAACACTCACCACAGACATCAGGAGAA
>JASBSS010000027.1 GCA_030148805.1 Thiogranum sp.
GGTTAGTGTCAACCTCAAGTGGAACGCCTTCGATGGTGGCCGTAGCGGACACGATAGTGCGGCAATTGCGCAGGAAGCCAGCGCCCTGGCGGAGTCACTGGCCGATCAGCGATCAAAACTCACTGTGGCGGTGCGCAAGGCCTGGCTAAACCTGAACGAGAGCCAGTCTCGACTCCAGGTCACCGAACAGGCCGTTGCACAGGCTGAGGAGAACCTGCATGTCGCGCGAAGCCTGTTCAAGCGCGGCATGGCAAAACACACACAGGTGCTGGATGCAGAACAGTTGCGTACCCGCACCCTGAACAATCATACCCAGGCCCGTTACGACCACCTACTGTCGGCCATCCACCTGCGCTACGAACTGGGTGAACTATGAGCGAGAAAACATCCGCCAGCCGTGTTCACATCCTGGCCGCCGCCATCCCGTTATTCGCGCGGCGCGGTTACAGCGGTGTTTCCATGCGGGACATTGCGCGGGCCAGCGGTATCCAGGCTGCCTCCCTGTATCACCATTTTCCCGACAAACAGACCCTCTACGTGGAGGCTATGGCGCAAGCCTTCGCGGATAAGGCAGAAGGATTTGATAAAGCGCTGACCCAAACCGGTTCGGCCGAAGAGCGCCTGACGGATCTGGTGCTCAGTTTTACGCGGTTGATGAGCAAGGACCCGGATTTCTGTGCCCTGTTACAGCGCGAACTGCTCGATGGCGATGAGACTCGATTAAAACAGCTTGCCGAACAGGTCTTCAAACAGGCTTTCGTCGCCATCCGCGGGCTGGCCGGGGAGCTGGTGCCTGGCTGTGACAGCCATATGGTCGCGATCTCGATTGCCAGCCTGATCCTCTACCACCTTGAAACGGCGCCGATCCGGCCTTTTCTGCCTGGCGGCAAGGTACACCATAACAAGCCCGAAGTGATTGCCCGGCATGTCACCGGACTGTTACTGCACGGCATTAAGGGCTGCGCAAAATGAGCGTCAACAGGCGACTGAATGGGCTGATCCGGGTGGCTGTGTGCATGCTGATGATGACGGGGTGTGACGCGCCCCCGGACGTTGGCCAACCCGGCAAAACGCCTCCTGCCAGTGCCCAAAAGCTTGAGACCGTCACGGTAGCCCGCGCCCGGATAGCGACGATTTACAAAGCGTCCGGGACAGTGGTCGCCCCGCAGAGCTTTGTGGTGACCTCGACCATCAACGGCTTTATTGAAGACATTGCGGTGAAGGAAGGCGAGAAAGTTGAGGCGGATGGCCTGCTGGTGCAAATTGATCCGGCCAAGGTCGACCAAGCCATTGCGCGTGCCCAGGCTACGGTCAGGGCCGCCGCGGCCGAGCTCGAAGATGCCGATGATGATGTGCGCAAGTTCCGTGAATTGCTCAAGGAGAGGGCGATTTCCGAGGAACGCTTGCGCAAGGCGCGCCTGCGGCAGAAGAAGGCCCGTGCAGCTCTGGAAGAAGCGCGGGCCGGCTTGCAGGCGCACCAGTCCGATCTCGATTACACGAATATCCGTAGCCCGGTCAAGGCGCTGGTGGTGGAGCGTCTCCAGAGCGTCGGTGATCTGTCTTCGCCCGGCACGCCGATCCTGCGCCTGGAGTCACTGACCAACCGGGAGTTCGAGACCTGGGTCCCCGAGAGCGTGCTAGGCCACCTGGAGGTGGGTATGTCGGTGGAGATCACGCTCGATGCCTTGCAGGAGCACGTTACGGGTACGATTACGCATATTGTCGATTCGTCGGATCCGATCACGCGAACGGCAAAGGTCAAGATAGCGCTCCCGTCCGACACTGAGTTGATGCCGGGGTTATTTGGACATGTCGCTTTCGTCACCGGTTATCGCGAACAGCTCACTGTGCCCGAGTCGGCGATTGTATCGCGCGCCGGCGTCCAGGGCGTGTATGTGGTGCAGGCGGATGGCGGCACCGGGTTTGTGAGTGTACGGTCGGGCGCCCCGGCGGGCGAACAACGGGTCATCCTGGCCGGCTTAAGAGAATCGGATCGCGTCCTGATAAACCCGGCCCGTTCACCTTTCGATTGAGCGGGCATGCCTCCACCTTCGACCAAGCTGAATCTTCCCGGCCGCCTGGCGCAGACCTTCGTGGACTCTCCACTGGTCATTCTCATGATTGTTGGTCTGCTGTTGTACGGTGCACTTGGGTTAGTCTACACGCCGCGCGAGGAGAATCCGCAGATCATCGTACCGGCGGCCGAAGTCCGGGTGGACTGGCCCGGCGCCACGCCGGCAGAAGTCGAACAAGCACTGCTGCGACCGCTGGAAACCCTGCTGGGTGCCATTGACGGCGTCAAGCATACCTACGGAACGGCCAGTGCCGGACTGGCCACGATACAGGTCGAATTCGAAGTGGGTGAGGATAAGGACGACGCCCTGGTGCGGGTCTATGATCATGTACTGCGCAACCGACAATTGTTGCCTGCCACCGCGGGAGAGCCGCAAATCCGTAGTATCGATGTCGATGATGTACCCGTATTTACGCTGACACTGGCGTCGGATCATTACTCGGACTATGAACTCCACCGCATGGCTGAACGGGTACTGGAGCGCCTGCGGAACCTTCCCAACGTCGGCGTGAACTATATCGTCGGTGGCCGCCAGCGGGAACTGCGTATTGAAGTCGATCCGGAACGCCTGCATGCGTTTGGTCTGTCGGCGAATCAGATCGGGGAGGCGGTCCGCGAGGCGAATCGATCCGGCCCGTTGGGCGTGCAGGTGGTCGAGGGTGAAAACCAGGCGATCCGCTATGCAGGCGCGCTGCGCAACGCCGAACAGCTCGGCGCGCTGGTCGTCGGCGCGCACGGTAGCCGCACCGTTCACCTTTACGATGTCGCCAAGCTTGTCGATGGCCCACCTGCGGAACCGGATCACTATTCGCGATTTGCATTCGGCATCGCGGACCCGCGTTATGCCGATACTCAGGACACTGATATGGCTGCGGTCACCCTGGCGATTGCCAAACGGCCCGGCGTCAATTCAGTACCTTTTACCGAGAGCCTGCGCGAACGCCTTGATCTCATCCGCGGTGATGTGTTGCCACCCGATGTATTGACGGTAGTCACGCGCGATGACGGTCGCAAAGCGGACCAGACCGTCAGCAACCTGGTCGAGCATATCTTCATTGCCGTAGCGTCAGTGACGGTGGTGCTGTTATTGTTCCTGGGCTGGCGCGCGGCACTGGTGGTGGTCCTGGTTATTCCGCTGGTGATCTTCACCGTCATTGGGTCCGACCTGCTGGCCGGCCCGACATTGAACCGCATTACGCTGTATTCGCTCATACTGGCGCTGGGTATGTTGGTCGACGATGCCATTGTCGTGATCGAGAACGCGCACCGGCATTTTCACCGCTTGCCCGCGGATGCCAGCCGCAAACAACGCGCCAGTGCGGTGGTTCAGGCAACCCACGAAATCGGCAACCCGACGACACTGGCGACATTGACCATTGTGCTGGTGTTCCTGTCGCTGATCCTGGTCAGCGGCATGCTTGGCCAGTATTTCCGGCCGATGACCTTCAATCTGCCGGTGGCGATGCTGGCTTCTCTGTTCATTGCCTATACCATTACGCCATGGATGATCCGGCGCTGGTTACTCTGTGGGGGCAATCATCAGGAGGGACAGGACACACGGGACACTTTGCAGCGCCTCTATCACAAGTTGTTCAACCCGTTGTTGGACAACCCCCGCAAACGCCATCTGTTTTACCTGTGCATCGGAGTGTTGCTGGTTCTGTCGCTGTTGCAGCCAGCCTGGCAGTTCATTCGGCCGCAGGGCGTTTCAGGTGGCGTGTCCTGGGGTGGGGTGCCGCTGGCATTCCTGCCGAAGGCTGACAAGAATACCTTCCTGATTACGCTGCATATGCCGGAGGCTACGCCGCTGGAGACGACGGACCGCGTGGTGCGCGATCTGGAATCCATACTGAAACAGCAGCCGGAGATAGCAAATTACCAAGCCTATGTCGGCGTGCCCTCCGTCATTGATTTCAACGGGCAATTGCGTGGCAGCGCTGCGCAGGTAGGTCCGCAATACGCGAGTATTCGGGTCAACCTGACCAACAAACATGAGCGCGACATCAGCTCCATCAAGATCGTTCAGCAGCTCAGGCCCGCCCTGCAGAACATCGTACATCATACCCCGGAGGCGGTTGTACAGTTGGTCGAGGATCCGCCCGGTCCACCGGTGCGTGCCACCGTGTTGGCCGAGCTGTACGGTGCCGATCACGGGAAACTGGAGCAGCTTGCCAAGTCCGTCGAGCAGCAGTTCAAATCCACCTATGACATGGCGGAGGCGTTCACTTCTGTACCTACTGATGTTTTTGAGCACCGCCTGTCGGTTGACCGGGAGAAGGCCACGCTGTCCGGTGTCGATGCCGCACAGGTACAAACAGTGCTAAAGCAGATGCTTCAAGGCGAAATACTTGACTATGTACGGCTGAGCGAAGAACGCCAGCCGCTACCCATCCGTCTGAAGGTACCGCGGGCTCGGCGGGTCGAGCCGGATCAACTGGCACGCATCACGATACATAATCACAATGGTCAGGCGATACCGCTGTCTGAACTGGTCCGTACTGAACCGGCTATCCACGCTCATCCCATTCTGCACAAAGATACCGAGCGCGTTGAATACGTGGGTGGCGAGCTGACCGACAGTGCTCCGGTCTATGCGGTACTGGATCTGGACAAGCGGATTGATGGTAAGACTCTAAATGGAGGACCTATCCTGCACACGTCCAATCTCGGCTTTAATGCAGTACGGCCGGACACACTCAATGGCTATCAACTGCTCTGGGAGGGTGAACTGCGACTGACGCTGGATGCCTTCCGGGATATGGGGGGGGCACTTGCTCTAGCATTGATCGCAATTTATCTGCTACTGGTCGGCTATTACCAGTCCTTTCGCGTACCGTTGCTGGCGATGGTTTCCATCCCGCTGGCTATGATCGGTGTTTTTCCCGCACACTGGTTGCTGGGGGTAACGTTCTCAGCCGCCTCAATGATCGGTGTTATCGCGCTGGCAGGTGTTGTGGTGCGCAATTCGCTGCTGATTATCGATTTTGCCCGGACCTGCCGGGCGCACGGGCACTCCATTGAAGAGGCGGTGCGCGAGGCCGGCGCACTGCGCTTGCGGCCCATCCTGCTGACCACACTTGCCATCGTTGTTGGGACTGCGATTATGCTTCCCGATGCTGTACTCGGAGGACTGGCGATCAGCCTGATCTTCGGCTCAGTAAGTTCCGCACTGTTCACAGTGTTTGTCATCCCGCTGTTGTATCGCAAGCTGCACGCGGCGAGCGTGCCACCCGTCGAGGACGATATTTAGTGTCGCAATGGTCCATAAACTGAGTGGTTGTATGGTGAATCACCGACGTATTCCGGTGATCCACCACCATTTCACAACCAGAGGTCACCCCTAGCATCGCATGAAGCCCAAATATGACTGCTATTAACAAGCCGGGACATTTCGATGAAATATTTCCTGGCTTTCGTATTTGGACCTTCAGTTGACCGCTCCTAAGCAATAACGGACATTGTCTATTTGTCGCCGACTAGAATCTGAATGTCCATTTTTGGCGGCCGGTCGTGCCGGAGTTTTGAATGCACAGTCTCGGGACATAGCGGTCACCCGAGTGGCGATACATTTGAATTCCGCCTACCATGGCGCACAAGAATTAGTAGCTGGATATCACTAGACTGGGAGGGTCGAAGTGCATCTCGTGCGCGTTCGCGTCCGGAACTTCAGAGGTATCGCCGACGGAGAGGTCCACCTCAACGGACACACGGTTTTCGTCGGTGACAACAATGCCGGTAAGTCCACGTTGCTGGAAGCGGTGGACCTGGTGCTCGGCCCAGAGCGGCTCAATCGCCGCCCCGTGGTTGACGAACACGATTTCTATTCCGGGATGTATGTGGATCCGGCCAAGATGGAGGTGATCCCAATTCAGGTCGAGGTGATCGTGGCCAGCCTCTCCGAGGAGCAACAACGGCACTTCCGCGATCACATCGAGTGGTGGGACGCGAACGCCAAGACGTTGCTTGAGGGGCCACCTCCTGAAGGTACAGACGCACCCGATGTTGGCGCAGCGTTGCGCGTCTTTTTCAACGGCTGGTACGACATCGACGAGGACGACTTCACCGGAGAGACCTACTACGCCATTCCCGAAATGGCGGACGGGTCCTATGTGCGCTTTTCGACGCCGGACAAGCGAAGGTGTGGCTTCCTCTATCTGCGCACTCTACGCACTGGCGCCCGAGCACTCAGCCTGGAACGTGGCTCATTGTTGGACGTGATCCTCCGGCTGAAGGAGACGCGACTGACGATGTGGGAGGACTTGCTCGGTCAGTTGAGAACACTGCCGGTTGGCGAAGCCGAGGAAATCGGCGAGCTGCTCGCCTCCGTCCAAGAAGCGGTGCGGCACTACGTGCCATCCGACTGGGCAGAACAACCCCACATGCGGGTTTCGGACCTCACCCGAGACATGCTCCGCCGCACCCTGACCGTCTTCATGGGCACCGGCGCGACGAGGCCGGACGGGTCCATCTACTCCGCGCCATATCAGCATCAAGGCACGGGCACGATCAACACGCTGGTGTTGGCTCTGCTGTCCATCATCGCCGAGCTCAAGCAGAGCGTGATCTTCGCGATGGAAGAGCCAGAGATCGCGCTTCCGCCGCATACCCAGAAGCGCATCATCAATTCGTTGCGCCAGAAGTCGGCACAGGCCATCTTTACCTCCCATTCGCCCTACGTGCTGGAGGAGTTTGACCCGGGCCAGGTTCTGGTTCTCAAGCGCGCGGCCGGCGTCATGGGCGGGATGTCGGCTGCATACCCGCCATCAGTCAAGCCCAAAGCCTATCGCACCGAGTTTCGAACGCGGTTCTGCGAGGCTCTACTGGCCCGCTACGTGCTTGTGCTTGAGGGCCGCACGGAGTTCGACGCGCTGCCTGCCGCGGCCCGCCGGCTTTGCGACCTGGACGCCACGCGATTCAAATCGCTCGAAAACCTCGGTGTGGCCATTGTCGATGCACGCGGCGAGACCAATGTTGCTCCGTTGGGTGCGTTCTTCCGGTCGCTCGGAAAGGTCGTGTTCGCCGTGTTCGACAAGCAGACGCCAGAGGCGCTAGCTGCCATCGTTGCCTCAGTCGATCATGCCTACGAGTCTGCGACCAAGGGCTTCGAAAACCTCGTGCTGCATGGAGCTTCTGAGGCCGCACTCCGCGGCTATGCCGCCGCTGTCGTTGCCGCCGGCGACTGGCCGCCGCACCTCGCGGCGAAGACACCAACAGCCGCTACGCCGCTGGCCGACCTGCAGGCGATGCTGTCGCAATACTTCGGCTGGGCTAAAGGTGGCGGCGACGCCGGCGACCTGCTCGCCTCGTGTCCAACCGTCAACGACATGCCTGAATACGTGAGAGCCACGTTGGAGGCCATCAAGAACGTCATTGAGCCGCCGCCACCGCAGGTAGAGGACGCTGGCGCTGCCCCCGAGGTGGCAGAGGCTGCAGCCGAGGCCGGCGACGCAGCCGTTCCAGCCGATCCCGTGCCAGTGGTGCCCACCTACGCAAAGTTTCAGCCTCACCCGCCCAAGCCATTGGCATGACTGCCGTGTGGAGTGCTCAGAAACTAGGCTTCTTGGCGTGCGCCGAGCATGCCTTGGCGCTGGGTGGACCTGGCGCCGGCAAGACGCACGTCGCGTTGGTGAAAGCGCGGGATGAAATTCGATCGGGAACGCTCAAGCCAGGACAGAAAATCCTGTTTTTGAGCTTCGCTAGGCCGACCGTCACGCGCATCATCGAAAAGGCTTCGGAACTGATCTCGCGCGAGGATCTGCAATGGCTGGAGGTCAGCACGTACCACGGCTTCGCATGGACCATTCTCAGGAGCCACGCCTATTTGCTGAACGGCCGGCTGTGCGTGCAGCTCTTGCCGCCGCCTGAGGCGGCCGCGCACTTGACCGATATCGACAAGGATCACCACGATGCCGAGAAGCGGCGGCTTTTCGAGCAGGAGGGTCGTCTGCATTTCGACCTGTTCGCGAGCTTGGTTAGCGATCTGCTTCGAGGGAGCGGTCGCCTGGCCACCATCTTTGCAGACAGCTATCCCATCGTTATCCTCGACGAATTCCAGGACACGAACAGTGATGAATGGGCACTGATCCAGCAGCTCGGGAAACGCAGTCGCCTGATTGCGCTGGCCGATCCCGACCAGCGGATCTATGAGTTCCGAGGCGCAGACCCCAGGCGGGTGGGCGAGTTCCTGGAGACCTTCCAAGCGAGGCACTTCGATTTCGTTGGCGAGAACCACCGCAGCAGCGGTACCGACATCACGACCTATGGGAACGACCTTCTCACTGGGGCGAACAAGGGCAAGACCTATCAGCAGGTGAAGGTCACGCGTTACGGCTTCATGAATGGCAGGAGCCTGCACTTCAGCGCCAAGGCTGCGGTGTGCTCGGCTCTGAACCGCCTCAAGAGCGTACCGGACAAGTCGATCGCCATCCTGGTGCCGTCCAAGCGGTTGATGCTTGAATTTTCCGACTATCTTTCTTCCGCAGCTGACGGCTTGCCGGAGTTGCATCACGACGTCGCGATGGATGCAGAGCCGCCGGCCTTGGCCGCTGGCGTCATCGCCACATTACTGGAGGGGGGCATGGCTGGCGATGTGGCGAGCCGCATGCTCGGCGCCCTTCATTCGCATATTCGCGGTCGGCGCGGAGGAAAACCCACCCCACAGGCGGAACTGGACTTGGCGGGTGCCCTCAGCGGGTTCATGACCACGGGAAAGATCCGCGGCTCCAAGCGCCAGTTGATTGTCAGCGAGGTTCAACGCATCTCAACGGAGCGGCAGCAACTGCAATTGACGGGCGACCCCGCGGAAGACTGGCTGCACCTTCGTGGTTTGCTGGCGTCGTCGTCCGCGGACGCGTTGAAGCAAGTAGCGACGGACGCACGCTACCTTCGACTGCTTCACCGTGGATCGGTGCTGCGGACCAACTTGGGCGCCCTTTGGCGTGCACAGGGTGGATATCAGGGTGCTGAAGAGGAGGTGCGCAGCGCCTTGATGCAGGAGCATTTCGCTGCGGCTCAAAAAGACTGGCGCGGCATCCACCTCATGACGATTCACAAGTCAAAGGGGAAAGAGTTCGACGAGGTCATCATCTACGACGGCATGTTCCAGCGCATTGTCAGGGCACCGAATGACCAAAAGGCCTACGCTCAGGATCTGCTGGCAATGCGGGTGGGAGTAACTCGCGCGATACGCCGCACCAGCATCCTGACGCCGAAACGAGATCCATGTCCTTTCTTGTGACTCAAGTCGCCGATGGCAACCAATAAGAATCAACATTGTGCTTAACAAATAAAGTTGAAAACTCGTCATTAAAGTCTATAAGTGGGCAATAGAGTTGAAAACTGGATTACGTCATGAAAACGCCCGGTTCGTCCGGGCGTTTTCACTTCTCAGTCAGAGGGCAGGGTGATCGGCTGTCGCGGGGCGGGCGCCGGCTACTGGCCGTTCTGAGCCACTGTCCGACGGATAGAGCGCGCGACCTCATCTGAGTAGGTTGGTCGCTCGAGTCTGATCTCAAGCTGCCATATTCCGCCGGTTTTCAATGAGAATTCTTACTACGGCTTGAAGTTCGTCTGTCGTTTTTCCCGAGGCAAATGCTTTTAACATCGTATCCACTTCGTGGGCCAGCCAGCCGACAGAACGATTACCAAGGGAAACCCCAGGAGGGAACAACCCTTCACTGATTCGACGATAGAGGGTCGCGTGACTCATCCCGGTTCGACTTAACACTGCTGGCTTTCTTTCGATTCGGATTGTGCGGTGCTCAGGCATACGCGATGAATACCCATAGTGGGAGTTGGTGTGCGATTGCTGGTTGCCTCATGGGTTCACGTGCTCCACCGTGCTGTCATACACAGTTCATACTAACGGCGAGTCGTGCGAGAAAAACCTGGGAAAGCGAGCAGACAGGTGCGGGCTTTTGCTGTTGATAGCGTGCCGGTGTGTGTTGATGAGCGGCGGCGATCACAGATACTTCTTGAAGTATGACGCTCACACGCACAGCGAGGTCCTGACACGTGTGTCAAAAGTCTTTTGTGTAACGGAATTGGCCCGGATTAGTGGGCGCCGGGATCTTCGGGTGCTGCAGAATGTGTATTACGCGCCATCGGTAAAAGATCTGTCCGACAAGCTCGACTAGGCGACACGATTCTCCTGGTGTTTCTCAGTCCAGGCGATCACTTCCTTGGCCTTCCATAAAGGTTGCCCACGGCGTTTACTGCCGGCGACCGGCAGCCTGATGGCCTGGGGAAAACCGGGGAGGGCGGTGATGCGGTCACGAACAACTGCTTCGGAGCGTTTCAAATAAGCGGCGATCTCTTTCACAGTCCATAAGTCCACCGTAATCGGGATACGCGGGGAAAGGTTGTTGATCGCCTCCAGGAGCATTTCGATCTGATTCATGCATGTGCCATGGCTTCTTCGTTTTCGATGAGGTTATTGTATTGACCTGACTGCAAGGGAATGAGGTCGAAACCCCGCATCCAGCAGCGGTCTTTCCGCGTATTTTGCGGCACACACTGTCTTTGCAATCCCCCTAGTTCACACATACCGCTCGCAGCGTTACTAATAAAGCAGGAAAGCGGCTTTACAGGGACGTGCTTTCGGAAACGTTCATTTCTGTCCAGACCACTAACATCCGCAGGGAAGAAGTTCATGAAGGAGAAAGTGGTGAAAATCGAGCTTTCCAGAAGCAACCAGCAGTACTTGAGCCATGTTCGCGACATCGCATGCAGAGATTCCTCTATCGCGCCACTTCTGCCGGGAATGCCCCCCGAACTGGCTGGCCTTTAGGGTGCTGACAATGACAATCCCAGACTCTAGCGCCGTGCAGGAGCCGGGCGCTCGTGACGCAGCCACAACGCTAATGCTGGATGTGTGTCGTATCAAGCTCTATGAACGCAATCCGCGACGCAGTGAGAATCCGGAATACGACCGCATCAAGGCCTCCATCCGTGCCGATGGCATGGATCAGCCCTTGGTGGTGACGTGCCGACCCGGCGAAACCGACTACGTCGTCGGCGCCGGCGGTAACACGCGCTTGCACATCCTGCAGGCGTTGTATCAAGAAACGAGCGACGAGCGATTCCGATGGGTCGATTGCCTGTTCAAACCGTGGCATCAAGAGTCGGATGTGCTCCTGGCGCATCTGAGGGAAAACGATCTGCGCGGTGGTTTGAGTTTCATTGACAAAGCCCAGGCCGTCTTCGAGGCCAAGCAACTTCTGGAAGAAGAGATGGGCATCGATGATCTTTCGCAGCGTCGTCTCGAAACGATACTCCGAGACCGCGGATACAGCTTGAGTCACGGGCTGATCTCGCAGATGGGCTATGCGGTTCACACCTTGCTCCCGGTGATTCCCCAGGCACTGAAGTCGGGTCTCGGCCGACCGCAGGTGGAGCGCATTCGCGCCCTGGACAGGGCGGCGCGCTCCCTCTGGCAAAAGCGCAAGTTGGGTGATGACGAATCCTTTGATGCGGTGTTCACCGTCTTATGTGAACGCTACGATGGTCCTGAGTGGGATCTCGAACTGTTGCGCAATGCCATTGAGATCGAGATTGCGGAAGAGCTCGAGGTGAGCATCCAGGCCATTCGCGTCGAACTGGATGCGCAGCTGTTAGGACGCGAGATCGAAACCACGGTCCTTGAGAATAACCAGGACTCGGATAAGCCAGAAGAAAGCACACATTGTTCTAACGCCATTACGGCAAAAGCAAAAAGTGCTGGCAAAAAAAAGATTCCGGGTGACCCACGCGGTAACAACGCGGATACGGAATCGAAAGAAAAAGTGTCACCACCGCAACGCCCCTCGCTTGTGATCGCGCCCGATGCATCGGAGCAACACTCAGAGGAGTCGCAGGATAACCCGATGGAGTCAGCGGCGGATTCTAGCGAGAGTTCAATTACGCTCAGCCAACCCCGTGCCACGGACCTTAAATCATTGCGTGCCAGGGCCTGGACGCTGGCCGCGCGTCTTGCGCAACGCAATGGGATAGGCGACCTCGTTGCGCCACTCTCCGGCAAGGGGATCGGATTCATTCTCCGCGACGTACCGGATTCGTCGTTGGCCGATCAGTTGGACGCCGACACGCTTGGCCAGGTCTCCATGTTGTGGTGGCACCTGGCGGCTTGCGCGGAGATGACCGTGGCGCCGCTGGAATCCGTTGTCGCCACGTTGTCCGACGACTCGATCCTGCGCCAAGCGCTCGAGAACCAGGACGCCGGCCTGCTCTTCAACAGCGTCTGGACGCTGGATCCGGGGCATACCGGCTATCGGCTGTGGCGCCAACTCGGCGACCAGGACTGGCAGGATCTGCTTAACCTGATGGACACCTACCGTCGTATACACCGGGCGGCGGAAGCCGCCCAGGTCAGGCTCTGGGAGTAGGCGCAATGGACGGGACCAAGGAATCCGATTTAATCACGGCCGTGCTGATGTACGCGATCCGTTGCCTGGCCGAAGGGGACCAGGCCGCGTTGCGCAACATGAACTTCGGCCCGCGCGAAATCGAGGCATTGCGCGAGATGAACCTGGCCGATCTCTATCGCGTCGAGTCCTTGCGCGCCCATTGCCTGGACATCGTTCTCAATCGAGACGTGTACTGGCCCATGATCGACCACCTGCGCCGGCAGCGCGAATCCGAGGAACTACAGCAGGTGCTCATCGCGGCCGACGCGCCGTTGGAGATGATGCAAGCGCTGTTCGGCTTGAGCTCCCGTGAATACACGCGCCTGCGCCGTATGCTTACCGTCGATCCCTCGGTCGGCCGGCCGGCGGAACCCGATGAAGCGAGCTCGCACAAGCTCTGGAACGCCTGGGTCCAACGGGCGGACACCGAGGAAGAGGGGGCGCTCCCGCCGGACGAATATCTTGCCATCCACCGTGAAACCGACATCTCAATGCGGGCCATCTGGAATTTGACGCAACGCTGGAATCAATACGGTGACCTGACGGGACAAAGCAGTCACGCCCCTGCGGAGCGAGTCTGTTCGGATGGGTGAGGGTTCTCGCGGACTCAGACCCGAGACCCATGCACTGGATGCACTGATACAGGCGACCATCGAACGTGCACAACAGGATTCGGGGCGAACGCACACCGATACCATGCTGTTCATGGGGAACCGGCATCAGGCCTTCCCCACGTTGGTGGTGCAAGATCCCGTGCTCGAACCCGTGGACAAGCTGGTGTGGATGGTCATCATGCTGCAGGCCCAGGAGACCGGCGGCAGCACGGCGTTCCCCAGCTATGAGTATCTCGCCAGGAAGACCAACGTCTCCTCCACATCGACCATTTCCCGGGCCATCGCCATTCTGCGGGCTACCCGTTGGCTGACCCTGTGCGCGCGGCTGCGGGAGGCGAGCGGCCGATTCCGCGGCAATGTCTATGCGCTGCACGATGAACCCTTGCCATTGGTGGACGCCCTGCACCTGGATCCGGACTACATGACCTTCCTGCAGCAGTCGCTCGAGCATCATCATGCCCGGGTGCGCCGGGTCGCGAAGGGGGTGCTGGATACCATCGACGAGGACATCCAGGAAGGTCTCGATATCTGCGCCCACGGGCATCCGCTCGAACGGCGTCTGCAAGCAGCGGAGGCAATCCAGCAGAATTCACCACAGCGCTATTTTGCCTTCAGTGCAAAAGTGATGACCCGTCTGCGCAACGTGGTCGGGGAGGACGGGACGGATCACCAGGACCAAAATTCAAAGGCGGAGGAAACCCGGCTTCAAAATTCGAATCCACAAAATTCAAAGTCGGGTAGTAGTAGTTATATAAATAAAAATAAAACAACAACTACAGAAACCACTGACGAGGAAAAAATTGCAGGGCCCTTGGATGGGGAGCCGCCGCTCTTCTACCCCAAGCGCCTCACAGACAATCAGCGCAAACTGGCGGATCGGTATTTGAAATCCGTGTCCGCCTCTGCCCGTCAGCCCATCCTCGATGAGCTGGAAGGTAGGTTTCGTTCGGAACAGAAGGGCATGAAGCCGGTATACGACGAAATTCGCTTCCTGCACTTCCTGTGTCGCGCCGAGAACAAGGGCAAGTTCGTGCTCAATCTCGGCCTCAAGGTGCGCGACCAACGCATCGAGCGGGAGGAGGACCGCGTGAGGCGTCTGAAGCAACAGGAACAAAGTCCGACAGAAGAGAAACGTCGTGATGACTCCAGGGCCTCAGGTCAAAGACAACTTGCCGAGCTACGCAAGTCGCTCAACATGCCGGTGCGGCCACAGACCGACGACGAGTCGGGCTGACTGATACCCGATATCCAGTGGTTACAGTGTAACCACTCTCAGCATTCCCTCCCCAAATCGCTTCCCGGCGTCAACCACACCGAACCGTGCAGGAATAAACCCTTGTCCGCCGGCGCCCGTCATGGATTGATGGAGGACTCATTCACCAGGATCAAGGATATGCCCCATGAGTTCCGGTAAGTCAGACTCAAAACATCGAGCCGAGCAACACCCGGAAGACGCGAGCGTCGATACCGGGCCGGGTGCGCTGCGCGGACAGGTGTGGCTGACGGTCCAGACTCGCCAGGCACAGCGGTTGATCCGGGGGCGCAACGGCAACGCCAATAAACCGGCGATCATCGGGCTGGTGGGATTCGCCGATCGGCTGCGCGTGATCTGGCAAGCGGCACGCAATGACGATCCCTATGCCGATTGGTGGCTGGTCAAGGTGCACGAGGCGCTGGAACGGGTGCGTGACCTGGTTAAGAACGAACAGGCCGCATTAGAGGCACAACTCGAACAGCTCCTCGCTCTGGAAGTGGCGGTGGCGGAGTCGATGAAGCCATTCCGGATCGCGCTGCAGTTCGCCAATCCCTATGCCTATCGGGGCGCACAACTGATTGCCGAGTACGACAAGTTCGTGCGCACGCTGTTGACCGCCCACCATGTGGGCGTGCTGAGCGGTGCGGCGATCGAAGGTTTACTCAATGCGTATGCGCGCAAGATCCGCGGCGTGTTCGCGGTACCACAAGGCTATCACTTCCTTAACGTCGATCGCGCGGCACTCCAACAAGGCACCGCCAACGCGAGTCGCGCCCGCCAAGTCATGGGCGACATCCCGGAAGACGTATTGACCGGAGCACACCAGGCACCGCTGGCACCGCGCAAAGTCCGATTCCCCGAAGCGGCGGTCCAGCACATCCGTCTCAAGCCGGTTGATGCCGAACCGAGAGCGGATATTGCCGCGGGAAATGACGACATCGGTAGCACCTAGTTTTCGCTGGTATGTCATACATTGCCCGCCATACTGCTGCGACGAAAGGGTTAATGCCGGTAGGCCCGAAGCCACATGGCTAAGTCGACAGCAGGCAAGCGTATCGCGCTACTGCTCGACCTACGCGTGACATTCGAGGCCCTGATCCTGAACCGGCTGGAGCGAATTCCGGAAGGTCGGCGTCAAGAGTGGTTGCGCGGGCTTCTGGTTCAGGGTTTCCGCCAGGAATGCCAATCGCTGCGGGTGGTACAGGACGAGGTTGCTCCGCGACCGATGAGACCGCAACAAGGACAAGGCGTGTCGACGAGGCAACCGCGAACCGCGTTCGCGGCCTGGTTGGCACTACCTGTGGCTTCGCCAGACACGGCGACCAAGACGACACCGGTGGCGTTCGAAGCGAACACCGCAGCGGGACAGGGTAAGCCCTTCGCCAGCTTGAGAAAGGTGATCGGCTGAGGCCGGTTGCAAAAAAGACGAGACAAGAACGGAGGAGAGATGATGTCGGATTCCAATACGATGACAGCCATCCAGATAGGCCTCGATGACGGTTATGCGTTTACCAAAGTGGCCCTGCCGGATGGCCGGCTGATCGCCATTCCCTCGCGGGCCAGGGTCGGCAAGTCCGGCGTCACCTGGATCCACGATGGCCGGCAGCGCATCTTCGAGTACGAAACCGAAGGGGCGGTGTATGCGGTGGGCGCCGTCGACGGTGCGCCCACGCACTTCGAGGGCTATCCCACCTCGGGCCTGAACCGCGTCATCGTCCAGCATGCCTTGCAGGAAGCCGGTCTTGCGGGCCGCTCCATTCATGCGGTCTCCGGTCTTCCCGTCAGCGCCTTTTATAAGAAGAACGGCGAACGGCGTCGCGACACCATCGAGAAGAAGCGCCTCAGCTTGAAGCAGGCGGTGCAGCCGAAGACTGAACGGCTGCCGGCCGCGATCGCGTTCCATGAGGTGATCCCGGAGGCGCTGGCCGCCTGGTATGACTATGTCATCGTCACCAAAGCGAATGAAGCCATCCTCGATGAACAACGTTTGTCGGTGCCGATCGCCATCGTGGACATTGGTGGGCGCACCACGGACTACGTGGTCGTGAAGGACCAGGGCGTGATTCACGCGTCGTCGGGTTCACTGCAGGGCGGCATGTTGGACGTGAAACAACACGTGGCCAACGGAGTTCAGGAACGCTTCGACCTCGAGCACGTGGACGAGCAGCTGGTGTCATCCGCTGTTGAACGCGGTGTCGTGCGCTTGCACGGCAAGGATCACGATGTCGCAGTACTGGTGGATGCCGCCAAGCGGGAACTGGTGGAACGGCTCTATGCCGAGACCCGCCGGCAACTCGGGTTGGGTGTGGAACTGGACCGGATAGTGTTCGTCGGCGGCGGCACGGTGGCGCTGGCGGAGCATATCGCGGATTGGTTTCCCAACCAGGCGATTGCCGAACACCCGGCCTTCGCCAACGCGCGCGGGATGTTGAAGTATGTGCAATACGTCTGCGAAGAGTCGGACGTCGCCTGACCGGTCTTATACGTGGTCACTGCGGTCTCAGTGACAAACAAGGCGCCTTAGGACCGTGCAACAGGCGCCGTGGCGAAAGCCTCGGTCCAACTTCAAGGAAACGACATCGTTTCCGTTATTCACCAACCCTGCCGGGTAAGCCTTCCCGCCAGGGTCGCGCTTGCTCCGGATGAAAGCAACCTGAAGGAGTAAGCACTATGTCCAACAACGAAAGTAGCAAGTATTTCGATCTTCACACCAACGGCATCGGTTATCTCAACCGTGTCCGGGAGGTGACGCCGGAAGAGGGGACCCCTTTTCTGAGCGTCACCATCGCTGCCCTTCGGGGCAGTGTCGACAACGTCCAGTACACGCATTTCGAGTGTTCCGTGTCCGGCAAGAAGGCGCAGGAAATCGTGCGCCAGCTCAAGTCGGCCGTTGAGGGAAAATCGAAGGTGCTCATCGGATTCACGCTCAGTGATCTGTATGCGGAGCCCTTCACCTTCAAGAACGGTGACAAGGCCGGCGAAACCGGTGTCAGTCTGAAGGCCCGGTTGCTTCGCGTGTCATGGGCCAAGGTCGACGGTCAGCCGTTCTATACGGAGCAAGAGAGCGCTGCGTAAATCCACATCAGGTCGGGTAACACTGTTACCCGGCCACCTTCCAACCTACCACGGGGGAATCATTCCCTCGCGGGTCTGGTCTCCCGTCCATTCGAGGAGATCAGTCATGAAAAACGCGGACGACCGGTTCACCGGTCTGAAACCGTGGGAGCTAAACGACACGGAGAAGCAATCAGTGGTGACGTTGGCAATGAAAGTGTTGGCGATCAAGCATCGCGCCGGGAGGGCCTTGAGCAATCCGGACCAGACACGGGATTTTCTGCGTCTGCGCCTGGCCGACTACCGCAACGAGGTATTCGGCTGTCTGTTTCTGGACAACCGGCATCGGATCATCACCGTGCGCGAGTTGTTTCAGGGCACCATCGACGGTGCCTCGGTCCATCCGCGCGTCGTCGTGCAACACGCCATGGAGGTGAATGCGGCCGCCATGGTCTTTTTCCACAATCACCCCTCCGGGGTCGCGGAGCCCAGCCGTGCGGACGAAATGCTCACCCGCCGGCTGAAGGAGGCACTGGCACTGGTCGACGTGCGCGTGCTCGACCACTTCGTGGTGTCCGCGGGTGACAGCGTGTCTTTCGCGGAACGTGGCCTGCTCTGACATTCGTAATTTTTCACAATCCCAGCCGGGAAAGCATCCTCTTTCCCGGCCGGGAAGGAGGTGTGACCCGGTGTTCATTCCACACAGGAGAAACACCATGTCCAACTCTTCAAATGATCGCAGCACTGAATCGTTCTTCGGTGAGGTCATCTCCACCTATACCCGGGCCCAAGCCATCGACGATGGTGTGCTGATTGACGCCGGCAGCATGGCACAGGAGGCCGGGTTCAAATGGCCGGTGGCCGTGACATCCGCCGCTTGGGCCGATTGCGTGGCCTGGTCAGAGGACGACAGCGACAAGCAGGTCCATCAGGACGAGTCCGGCCGTTTGTGGGATGTGCTCTTCATGGCGTCCCACGCCATCCGGATCCGCTCAGGTTCCAGCGACCGGTTGCTGTTTGAACTCTACCGGGTACCTCGTGACGAGCGGTCGAAGAAGGCGGAGCTGACGACATTGAAACTGATCGTCGGCCCGGGGGATCAGGGGGAACCCGTGATCACCATCCTCTTGCCTCATGAGGACTGAGAAGCGTTTCAACAGCGTTATTACAATTCAATCGGGTTTATGACTCGAGTTCACAACCAACCCCATCGGGGAGATCTTCTCCCTGGTGGGGGATGGTCTCTCCAGCGGATCAAATATAGGAGAACCATCGTGAGATACATCATTCAATACACCTTGCCTTACGAACACAGGGTCATGGTCGGCATCGAGGCCGAAAGCCCAGAAACCGCCATCGCCAAGGCCGGTGAGCTGTTTGACCAGGGCGATATCTGGCAAGACTCGGCGGACGTACCGCTGCTTTACGACGACTTCGAGGAACAGGGTGATGCCGGGGTTCCACTCGAGTTTACCGTGGAGGCTGAGGTATCCGGTGACTGGCCGGAGGCAGGCGCCAGCGTCACGGCGATTCGCCGCCGGGACGCGGCTTTTCAAGCAGTCCGTCTGCTGCTCGAGACCTATCGCCGCGGAGAAGAGCGGGGCGGCAGCATCGACTGGGAGGACCTGGATCAGGCCTACCAGGCGGCGCTTCAGGCATCTGGATCAAGTCCGGAGACGGATCGTCCCGAGCCGAGTCCGCGCTGCTCGCGGCTTGCCGTCGTCATTGAGGGCGGCATCGTGCAATCGGTGATTGCCGATCAGCCGGGCGCCGCGCCTGCGGTCGCTGTCGTCGATTACGATATCGAGGGGCAAGCGCCGGCAGGCCTGTGTGACATCACGCAATCCGACGGCAGCCGCTCGAAAGCGTATGTCGTCGCACCATGGATCGAGCCGGCCCGCATCGATCTGGATGAGGTATTCCGGCTCATCGACGCGTAGTCACTTCCATGCCCCGCCTCGTGCGGGGCAAATCTTGTCGATCCAAGAATTATCTTATAAAAACAATAGGAAAGGGGTGTGCGTCCAGATCTCAGCCCTACATGCCGCTTTACTTTTGAAAGAAAAACGTATATATATTTCTTTCACAAGATATGGGCAAGCACATCGACAGCACTGATAGCAAGATCCTCCGGCGGATTCAGTCCCGCAAGCGGGGCTGGGTCTTTACGCCTGATAGCTTCACGGATCTCGGAACCCGCCGTGCGATCGATCTTGCGCTGATGCGACATCGGGATAGCGGCCTTATCCGCCAGCTTGCCCGGGGGCTCTATAACTATCCGAAAATAGACCCCCAACTGGGCTCGTTGCAGCCATCGACGGATGATATCGCAAGCGCCCTGGCAGGCCGTGACGCGACCCGTTTGCAACCCTCCGGGGCTTACGCGGCCAATCTCCTTGGGCTCTCCACGCAAGTCCCCATGAAGGTCGTTTATCTCACGGATGGTCGTACGCGGACCGTCCAGGTTGGCAAGCGCCAGATACTCCTGAAGCACACCACGCCCCGCAATATGGCCACGGCGGGGAAGGTCAGTGGACTGGTCATTCAGGCGCTGCGCCACATCGGTCAGAAGAATGTCGATCAGCAGATCATCAAGCGGCTCGACCATCGGCTCGATGACGCGGCACGCAAGCAGCTGATGAAGGATATTCGATACGCTCCCGCCTGGATCGCCGATATCATTCGCACTCTGACCGACAAGAAAAACGCCGCATGAAAGAATTCATCGAACTGCCGGAAGAACGACGCCGGCTGATTTGTACGGAAGCCGGCGCGCAACTGAACCTGTTCGAGATTGCTGTCGAAAAGGACTTCTGGGTGTGCTGGACCTTGCGCAAGCTGTTCGAGCTACCCGACTGGGGCGAACACTTGTCGTTCAAGGGCGGTACATCACTGTCCAAGTGCTGGAACCTCATCGAACGCTTTTCCGAAGATATCGATATCGTCATCGACCGGGGTGTCCTGGGCTTTGGGGGAGGCAATGCGCCAGAAACGGCGTCCAGCAAGAAACAGACGACAAAGCGGCTAAAGGCGCTGAAAGAAACCTGTCAGCAGACAATCAGGGACAAGATACAACCAGCACTGATCGAAGCGATCTCATCGGAACTGCCCAGGGATCTCGAATGGGTGCTCGAGCCCGATCCCGACGATCCCGATGGGCAGACCTTGCTGTTGATCTATCCGACAGCCTTCCCGGAGCAGGCCGCCTATCTCCGCCGTGCCGTCAAGATCGAAATGGGCGCCCGCTCGGATACGGACCCTGCCGAATCGATCGATATCAGACCCTATATCAGCGACGCCTTTCCGGAATTGTTGTCGGAGCCTGAGGCGCGTGTCCGCGCGGTCATGCCTAGACGGACTTTCTGGGAGAAGGCAATGCTCCTGCACGAGGAGACTTTCCGGCCGGAAGCCAAGCGGCGCGGGGTAGCCATGGCCCGCCACTACTATGACCTTTATCGGCTGATACTTGCGGGCATCGGCGATGAATCTGCACAGGATCTCGATCTGTTCGAACGGGTTGCCGCCCACCGCCAGGTCTTTTTCCGCTATACCTGGGTCGATTACGCGACACTGAATCCCGGCCAGTTGCGGTTATTGCCAGCGGAAGCCGACCGGCCAGACTGGCAAGCCGATTACGAAGGAATGCGGCAGGAGATGTTTTATGGCGATGTACCGACATTCGAGGAGATCCTGTCGGTAGTGGGCGAGTTTCAGGCCAGGTTGAACGCCGGTTAGACTGCGCCCGAGAAGACCTGTTATAGCTGTCCAGTGATGCGATCCGAACGGACTGGTGGTTACACTGTAACCACCCCGCTCTGTGCTTGGTAGCACCTCGCTTCCTGCTTCACCGACCTACCCACCCGTATTGAGGCTGTCCACAGAGTCCACAGGCTTTATCCGCCACGGCGTAGCGAGCCTCTCACTCGCGCAGCCAAGGGCGGGGCCGCCGTCAGCGGCGCCTGTGGGCCCCTGTGGTCAGGCGTTCTGTCCTGAAAGCCAGCGCCGACCATCATTTCCAAGTGGCATGACAGGCGAGAGCCTGGCGGGCCACTTGTTGTGTGGCGAAGCGCCCTCGTCACTAGCGAGCGCAGCGGGGTAGTGACGAGGGCGGCGGTCCCGGGAATGGCGCGGGCTTGCGATCGAATTTCGTGATTACAGCTGGATTATGTGTTCCTATACTGCGCCCTCGAAACGAAGATCTATCGAATTTAACCGTGGCCACTGCGGGTACAGTGGCAAATAAGCGCATCAGGACTATGTAACGCGCTGCGGCAATACGCCGTTGGTCCATCTTCCAACCAACACGGACCGCAAGGTCCGCCCTTCACGTAGGCGCAAGCCCGTTTTGCTCGACGAACCGAGACTGTCGTGCCTGATGATTCCGTTCAGGGCGATCTAGTCGATGCTCATTTTCCATAAACCCGCGGACTGAGTCCGCACACTTGAAAGGAGGTTATGCAATGAAACCACACTGAGAGAACGCCCGAGATCGGGCAGGTTGGCCATCGCCGGGCCATTACCCATAAGGGAAAACCGGCGTTGCCTGAGACCAGGCATACCCAGGTCGAATGGGAGTGGTGTCCCTGACCGATTCGCGAAAGCGAGCCCAGTTAGCTACGGCTGCCGGGTGGTCATAAACACTTACCAGATAGAGAGTACACCGTGAGAGATCTGAACTACCAACTCAAACAACTCTGTCATCGCAACCGCGACGGCAGCTATGCAACACAGGCGAAGCGCATGCATCACTTGATGCTCATTGCAAACCAGTTGGATGCACTGGGTTTTCGTGGCATGAACGCGCGCTCGTTGAAACCCAAACATGTCGAGGCGCTGGTCAAGGATTGGCTGGTGCAGGAACTCAGCGTGGGGACCATCAAGAACCGGATGGCGGTCTTGCGCTGGTGGGCTCAGAAGGTCGACAAGCAGAATGTCGTGGCCCGCTCGAACGACCACTACGGGATTCCGGATCGACAGTTCGTCACCAATGGGTCGAAGGCAAGATCGGTCGGCGCACCAGACCTGGAGAAGATCCTGGATCCCTACGTGCGGATGAGCCTCGAATTGCAGCAGGCCTTCGGCCTGCGCCGTGAGGAGGCGATCAAGTTCAACCCCGACTACGCCGACCGCGGTGACCACATTACGCTGAAAGCCAGTTGGACCAAGGGGGGTAAGGAACGCGACGTACCGGTGCGCAGCGCTGACCAGCGCGCCGTGTTGGATCGCGCGCACCGTCTGGCCGCGGGCGGTTCACTTATTCCGAGCGATCGGAACTATGTGCAGCAACTGCGCACCTACGAACGGCACACGGCCAATGCCGGGCTTTCGAAAATGCACGGTTTGCGGCACGCGTATGCGCAGCGGCGTTACGAAGAGTTGACCGGATGGAAAGCGCCGGCCGGCGGCGGCGCGGTGACGCGGGCGCTGAGCCCCGGGCAGAAGGTGGTGGACCGGCATGCGCGGCAAACCATCAGCCGGGAGCTGGGGCATGAACGCGAGCAGATCACCTCTGTGTACCTAGGGCGCTGAATAGGACACAGGAACGGCGCATAGGGTTGAATGGATTTTCCGTTCCTTGAGTGGGGGACACTTCGCCATGATGCCGGCCTGGTTACACAGAACCACCGAGGCCGAATTCAATATGAAGAAATCTATTTGCCATCCTACTCATCCGGTCGCAGCAACCGCAATCTGTTTCGCCGGTATCTGTCTCGTGGGCAGCGTGAACTTGCAGGCGAAGGATATCCAGGTAGGGCGCTATTCCTTGCTCGCTGCCACGCCGACAGAGGCACAGGCCAACCTGTTGGCGACGACCATCACAGTTTCGTTTCCGTCTCGCATCGTGACAGTGGGCGAGGCTGTGCAATACCTGCTGCAGCGAAGCGGTTATCGCCTGGCCACCGCACCTGTCTTGGCACCGGAAACCACAGACCTGTTGGCGCTACCATTGCCTGCCGTGCACCGGCATCTCGGTCCGGTCACGTTAGTGCAAGGATTGGAGACACTGGTAGGGCCAGCATTTCGTCTGGTTCAAGATCCGGTGCATCGTCTGATCTCCTTCGAGCAGTGTGCAGTGAAGCAGGTTGCTGCCCACGAGACCATGAACATGGCTAATGTGGAGGTCGCGCAGGATGACGACTGAGCGGCAACCGCAGCAGATCAATCCGTCAGAAAAGGAGGGCAAGCAGGATAAGGCAGAGAGGCAGCCAAGGTCCCGGCGGCTGGCTTACAAGTCCGTACTGATCGCCGTTGTGGTCGGTATCGTCGTCATCAGTGCGCTGTCGCTTTCCAAGGTCCAGCGGCAAGAAAAACCGGTGGATGAACTCCAGATACAGGACTCCAATACCCCAACCCGGGAGGTGCTCAATACGCCGGAACTGGAGGTAGGCGCGGACGAGGACAAAGTCGAACAGATCGATCAGAGGCTGACATCATTGTCTGGCCGGATTGACCGCGGTTTCGAAGCACAAGTGGCCCATAGTACGGACGTGAAGAAAAGCCTGGCTTCCGTGGCTGAAGGTGTTCGTGCGATCAAAGTGGCCGTTGCCGATCTTACGGAAAGTAACCATGCCCTTCGTCAACGTATTGACGACTCCATTGCACGGTTGAATACCCTCATCAAGGAGACTCAGAAGCGTAAGGCCGCCCAGCAAAAGCCGGCGGCCAGACCGAAACCTGCACCCGCCAAAACTCCCCCGTTTCATGTCGATGCCATCGACGTTTGGAATGACATGACCTACGTGGCCATTTCCCAGGCAGGCCGCGTTGCATTTTTGAAGTCCGGAGAGCAGCAATCAGGTTGGACAGTGGCTGGCATCGACCGCCTCCAGGGCAGGGTCGAATTCAAGGGGCCGCATGGCCAGAACCATTCCATTTCATTGCAGAGGTAGAGCCGATGGAAATCGTATTAGCCGTGTTATTGCTCTTCGGCAGTTTTGCGCTGGGATCAGCGACAGCAGAGAAAAATGATGGTGCTGAACCATCCAGCAATAGTGCATCTCGTTTCCAAGCTACGGCCGATTCAGTTCCCGCTACACAGGGGAAGCGCGGGTGTTTGTCTGACAAGTCCGGAATGTACCGCGATCTGACGGTGCCCTATATTGGCCATCGAGACCAGGCAGCACCGAAGGCCGACACGTGTGAAGGGGAATGCACCGATGAGTAGACGATGGAGATCTATGGCGTTTCTGGGCGCTCTTATCGCGTCGAATGCCGTGATGGCGGCCGAGCTATCACATACCCAGATCGAAGATACCCGGCAGGGTAGCTCGCACAAAGCCACGAATGTCTTGTCTGCCACGGACCTGGCGCATGCCCGTCTATGGGGTTTGTCGGAGACGGAGTGGCGCCGTTACAAACAGTTGATGCAGGGCATTCGCGGGAGTGTCAGCCCGGCGACGATATCGCCCATCGAAGTGCTCGGTATTCATGCGCGTGATGATGCGGAGCGGCAGCGATATGCCGAGGTGTGGGCACACGCCATGTATGAAGACGCCGGCCGTATCCTTGCGTTCCAGCGCGCCTACGATGCAGCAACCAAGCGCCTGTATCCAAATATGTCGCTGATCGACATCAGCCGGTTGCCGGGTAAGACCGAGGTGAAAAATCCCTTTCAGTCCGGAGACCGCCTGTTGTTCTTCACCCGCCCGGATTGTCCGGCCTGCGATCTGGTGCTGAATAAGCTGTTAAAGCGGATCGACGAAGTCAACGGTGTCGATATCTATCTCACTCATGTGGACAAGGGCGATGATCGCACCGTCAGGGAGTGGGCATCCAATCACCAGATCGATCCCGACTGGGTAGGCAGCCGGCGGATTACCCTCAATCATGATGGCGGTGCCCTCGACAAACTGACCCAGGGGCAAGGTGAAGTACCGTCCATTTTGCGCCGTCGAGGCGAGGACGTTTCAAGACTACCGGTTTCGGAGCTCTAGCCCATGGTGGCGTTGATGCGAGTTTTTGGCTGGCCGATGGTATTTGCCGTCCTGACGCTTCCTTCCATGGGTAGGGCGAATGAACCCGTGCCCGCGGGTTATCGCATGATTGCGGCAGAGCATGGAATACCCCAGAGCCTTCTGTTTGCTGTGGCACTGACTGAAAGCGGTAAGCAGACGGGACAGACGGGTACCCTCCGGCCCTGGCCCTGGACATTAAATGTTGCCGGGCAAGGATACTTCTTCGATTCCCGGCATGCGGCATGGCAGGCGTTGATGACGTATCTGGAGGAGGGGACGCGCTCCATCGATATCGGCCTGATGCAGGTCAATTGGCGTTATCACCAGGATCGGCTCGGGACCCCGTGGCAGGCACTCGATCCATATCACAACCTGCGCGTGGGCGCCGGGATTCTGCAGGATTGTTACGCCACGCGACAGGACTGGTGGGGCAGCGTTGGCTGTTATCACGCGCCGAAGGATTCCTATCGTGCAGACCGGTACCGTCGCCGTGTTGTCTCCCACTGGCAGCGCATCGTACAGGAAGGATGACTCGATGGGTCGATTCAATCCTTATTGCCGCAAGGTCTTGGTCATGAGTTGCTTGCTCGTACCCGTCATGGCTCAGGCTGATCTGACCGTGATCCATGACAGTGGTAATACACAACCCATCGCGCCTTTTCTTGAAGTTTTTCAAACTCAAGATGGTTTGCCACAGCAAAGTCAGGTTCCAACAAGACCCCAGCTCGGCGCCGCTGACCCCAAAGCCTGGTTGCCGATTCAATCACCCGGCCTGACACCGGGACCGGCGCAGGCTCGTGCGCATGACCGGCCGTTCACGCGGCCATTTTTCTTGATCGGGTCAGACAGCCGTTCCCGACAGTGGCTACAGACACACCGCGATCGGCTCAAGGAGATCGGTGCGGTCGGGATGCTGGTGCAGGCCGAGACGATGGATGATTTGCGCACGATTGCCAGATTGGCTGACGGCCTATCGATCCTACCAGCCTCGGGCAGCGACATCGCGAAGGCACTGAGCGTTTCGCATTATCCGGTGCTGATCTCGGCGCACGGCATCGAGCAGTGAGCGCGCATCCCATCGAGGCTCTGCTGCGGCCCCCAGTCGAGCTGTGGTCGACATTGGTGGCCTTTGCGACGGCAGGGATAGCCATTCTGGCACCCTGGGCGCTGATGATGCCGCCGGGTGTCGCCTATGGCGCTGGCGCCGTACTCGGACTGATCGGTCTGATCCGGGGTCGACAAGCCTGGCGGGTGCTGCGCTACCAGGGCAACATGCGCCGACTGCCCATCTATAAGGTACGTTCCCGCAAGATCCCCCTCAGCCGCCGCAAGCTCTTTTTAGGACGGGGCTTTCGCTGGACCCAGAAACACACGCAGCGATTGCGCGATACCATCCGGCCAGAAGTCCAGCGTTACGTCCAGCCGGGTAGCCTGTATCAATGGGCGCGCCGCAAGGAGGTCGCCTGGGAATCGGTCCCTATTCTGAGTTTGTTGGCGCGGCTGTTTCGGGTGCGGGCCTGGTGGAACCCGCTGTCGCCGTTGCCGGCCGTCGGTGGCAAACCGGCCCTACACGCTGTCGAGCCGGACGAGCAGGACGTGTGGATGGACATCGGAGAGCGGGTGGGTCATACCCTGGTGTTGGGGACCACTCGCGTCGGTAAGACCCGGCTGGCCGAGATCCTCATCACCCAGGATATCCGCCGCGGTGACGTGGTGATCGTCTTCGACCCCAAGGGGGATGCAGGTTTGTTGCGGCGAGTGTATGCCGAGGCCAAACGGGCCGGACGGGCCAAAGACTTCTATATGTTCCATCTGGGATTTCCGCAGGTTTCGGCGCGCTACAACGCCATCGGTAACTTCTCTCGCATCACCGAGGTTGCTACCCGTATCGCCAACCAGTTGCCCAGTGAAGGAAATTCGGCGGCCTTTAAGGAGTTCGCCTGGCGATTCGTCAACATCATTGCCCGTGCACTGGTGGCGCTAAACCGCCGTCCGGACTATCAGCAGGTCCGACGCTACATCAACGACATTGAACCTCTGTTCACGGAGTATGCCGAGGCGCATCTGGATATACACGGCGCCGAAGACTGGAAGGAACAGGTCGAGGAG
>JASBSS010000028.1 GCA_030148805.1 Thiogranum sp.
GGTTAGTGTCAACCTCAAGTGGAACGCCTTCGATGGTGGCCGTAGCGGACACGATAGTGCGGCAATTGCGCAGGAAGCCAGCGCCCTGGCGGAGTCACTGGCCGATCAGCGATCAAAACTCACTGTGGCGGTGCGCAAGGCAAAGTTCGGCACGAGATCGGCCCTGGCTAACGAATACTTGCAGACTGCAGTTCGATTCCACGCTCCTTCACCAATTTGGAAAGGTCAACCGCTCTCGGTTGGCCTTTTTTATTGCGGAGTCTTGCGTGGTTGCGGGGGGGCTGCGGGGAACTGCGGACTTCACGGCTCGGCACGGCCGCCCCTTAAAGGCCCGATTCCGCTCTCTCCTGCTCCTTCTCCTCTCGCCCCGTCTCGCGTCAAAATCTTGAAGTCCGCAAGCACCAAAATTCCGCTCGTTACAAATTAGAGGCTTACTCGCGGACTTTTCAAGCGGTTGGATGAGATCATTGCTTAGCCGGAGGAAATCACCAACCCGAGAGTGCCCTTTAGCATTAATCCCACGACGTTGCAGCTCGTGTGGGCTCGATACGGTTGTTGATAGCCGGTGCGGAAGGTTGAGTAGTCGAGTGACGCTCCGGGCGGATGCAATCTGCCGTTCAAGGAAACACGAGATACGCCGTGCAAGTACTCTAAGTCACCGGATGAGTTCCACGCTCGTCGGCGTCGTCACTCAGCGAGAGCGCAGAGAGCCATCGCCGCGCCAGATGACCTGACTTCAGAAGCCAGGTCTTCATGCTGCTGCAGTGTGGCGGCCGCGGAATTTTTCCTGCATGGACTTGAGCCCATGGTCCACCGCCAACGCGGTATCCCAGACCTGCTGCAGTGTTCCGCACCGGCCAACGTCATCACCAGGCAGGTGGCCAGCAGCCAGCCACACTGCGGGGAGATTCAACTTTTATTCATCTGCCCGTGCCTCATGACGAAGCCGCCTGCGATGGATCAGCGGATGATCGTCTTTTCAGCCAGCCCCGCAAGTACACCTGACCGTTCGCCACCAACGAATACACCGCCGGCACCACGACCAGCGTCAATAAGGTGGAGCTGACCATACCGCCAATCACCGCCACCGCCAGCGGCCCGTTGGTATCGGCGCCGGCGCCGAAGCCCAGCGCCGCTGGCAGCATCACGATAATGACCGTCATCGAGGTCATGAGAACCGGACGAAGCCGAAGCGGGCAGGCTTCCAGCAGCGCTTCGTTGATGGCCTTGCCTTGTGTACGCAACTGGTTGGTAAGGTCGATTAACAGGATGGAGTTCTTGGCCACCAGCCCCATCAACAGCACCAGCCCCATCATCGAAAAGATGTTGAGCGACGTGCCTGCGACCCACAGGCCAGCCAGGCCACCGACGATGGCCAGCGGCTGCGCCACCATGATAACGAAGGGTTGGATAAATGAATCAAACTGGCTGGCCAGCACCATGTACACCAGCACGATGGCAGAGACGAAAGCGAACAGCATGTACTTGCCGGTCTTCTCGAATTCCTCGGCACGGCCAATCATCTGGACCTTGTAGCCCGGGGGCAGCAGTTCTGCGGCCGTTTGCTTGACAATCTCCGCCGCGGCGCCTTCCGAAATGGTCGGTGTGGTGAAGAAATTGCCCGAGTAGCGCAGGTCGAAACGGGTCACCACTGCCGGGCCGATGCCCTGTTGCAGGGTAGCAACGGTATCCAGGCGTACCAGCTTGCCATCGCGGCCGCGCAGATAAATGCGGTTCAGGTCATCCGGCGAGCGGAAAGTGCCTTCGCTGGCCTTGAGACGTACATCGTAGCGTTCGCCATCGCCGGGCAGATCGTTATATTTGGCGACATCCAGACCGCCGGCCAGCACGTTCGCGGCCAGTGCGATGTCGTGAGTAGACAACCCCACGTCCTGCGCGCGGGTGCGGTCGATGCGCAGGGTCAGTTGCGGCAACTCCAGTTGCAGATCCAGGTCGACATTCCCCAATTCGGGCATGGTGTTGAGTTTCTGCTGTAGCGTACGACTCCACTGCGCGACACTGACCACGTCTGGTCCCAGCAGCACGAACTGCAGCGGTTCGCCGCGCTGGCCGCCCAATGGCGGAACGGGCGCCGGGAACGCCTTGATACCGGGAATCCGTGACAGTTCATCGCGCAACTGATCGATGATGCGGTACATATGCAGGTCGCGCTGCTCGCGCGGTGTCAGGCGGACAAAAATATCGCCGCGGCTGGCCTGGCCGGTTTCACCGGTACCGATGGTGGACAGCCAGCTGGCGATCTCCGGGTGACCGGCAAGGACTTTCTCCACCTCGGCCAGTCGTTGATCGGTATATTCCAGGGTTGAGCCCAGCGGAGTCTTGAAGCTGACCAAAAAGCGACCTTCGTCCTCTTCCGGCAGAAAGCCCTTGCCCAGCTGTCCCATGAAAAAGCCACTGGGCCAGACCGCGATAACAGTCAGCACCACGACCAGCCAACGAAAACTCAGGGCGCCGTGCAACAACCGGCGGTAGATTTGTTCAAACGCACGGAAGCCGCTTTCAAGAAAGCGATAAACCAGGCCGTGCTGTTTGCTAACCTCCAGGTAGCGCGAGCACAGCATGGGTGTCAAGGTCACCGACACGAACAGCGACACCAGAACGCCAAAGGTGATCACCACCGCGAAGGAACGGAAGAAACTGCCAATGACGCCCTGCATGAAAACCACCGGGGCAAAGATCGATACCAGGGTCAAACTCGCGGCCATGACAGCGAAAACCACCTGGTTGGTGCCATTGAGCGCCGCGCTCATCGGATCGGGATCGATGTCCTCGCGGTGACGGTAGATGTTCTCCAGCACCACGATGGCATCGTCCACGACAATGCCGATCAATAACAACAGACCGAGCAGGGTCATGGTGTCGAAGGTGTAACCAAAGAAGTACATCACCGCCACCGCGCCCAGCAGCGACACCGGGATCGCCAGCGCGATAATGGCCGTCGCGCGCAGGCTCTTGAGAAACAGCCACACCACCAGGGCCGTTAACAGTGTGCCCAGCAGCAGATGTTCCTCCAGGGCGTGAACCAGTTCATTGATCAGGTCAGCATCGTTGGAGGCGATGGAGATTTTCATGCCGGGTGGTAACTGGGGAATGATCTCCTCCTTCAGGCGCGTGTTGACAGCATCGATAATGGCGACTGCGTTGGCCCCGGTGACCTTGACGATGCCCAGCGCGACCGTCGGCTCATCGTTAAACCGTGCAAGTCGCCGGTTGTCCGCTAGCCCGTCTTCGACCTGAGCGAAGTCACTGAGACGTATGGGCGCACCCTCACGATAGGCAACAATCAGTTGTTCCAGTTCGGCAGGCTGATGAAATTCCAGATCGAGCTTGATCAGGTATTCATTGGTTTTACCAACCAGGAAGCCACCGGGCATCTGGAAATGTTCGCCCTCGAAGGCGCTCAGCAGATCCTGGGTAGTGATCCCGTATGCATTCATCTGCTCGATGTTCAAGTTGACACGAATAGTGCGTTCACGCTTGCCTCCAAGGCGCACTTCACCCACGCCATCGATGTTTTCCAAGCGTTTTTTGATTACCGTGCGCGCATACTGATTCAGCTGCTGGATAGTGCGGTCACCTTGCAGGGCAATCCACATAATGGGAATAGCGCCGAACTCCACCTTGGCCACCACCGGCGGGTCGGCATCGTCCGGCAGATCGCGCAGCACCTGGTTGACCTTTGCCTGCACCTCGTTAAACGCAACATCGATGTTCTTGGTCAGCTGGAAGGTGATGCGTACAACCGAGGCGCCTGGCGAGGAGTCCGACTGCACATGCTCGATGCCCGGCACGGCGTTGACCGCCGTCTCGATCAGATTGGTAATACTGGCATCGATGATCTCCGGATTCGCACCAGCCAATGTGGTGGTCACCGAGATCATCGGGAAATCGATGTACGGGTAGCGATCGACACCGATGCGATTGAAACTGACCAGACCGAACAGGACCAGTACCGCACTCAACATCCACGCCAGGACGTGGCGCTTGATGGAGATCTCGGGCAGCGTCACGGCGCCTTAACCGTAATCAATGCGCCATCAGTAAGGAAGCCAGCGCCATCGGCTACTGCGCGCTCGCCGGCCTTCAAACCGGATAGGATTTCCACCTGACCGTCACGGCGCGACCCCGTGGTCACCACCCGCTGTTCGGCCTTGTCCCCGTCGATGACATAGACCACCGTACCGGCAGGCCGGAGCACCACACTGATCTCGGGCAGCAGGACTGCGTCTTCGTGCAGGCCGACGCGCAGCGCGGCGGTCACTGTCGCGCCCGGCTCCCATGGCCCAGGATTTTCGACATTGACGATGACCTGGGCAGAACGGCTGCCCACGGTGATCGAAGGGCGTACCTCACTAACCGTTGTTTCAACGGTTACATCAGGTGCCGACGGGCTAGTCAAACGAACAGGCAACCCGGCATTCAAGTTGGTCAATAGGGTTTCAGGGTACGGCAGGCGCGCCTTGAGCCAGTGCAGGTTGCCAATCCGCATCAGTGGCGAACCCACCTTGACATAGTCCCCCTCGGAAACCTGGGTTTCATCGACGCGTCCATCGATCGGGCTGGTAATCCGGGTTTTACTAATATCGCGCTGCGCCTGTTGCAGGCGTACCTGAGCGGATCTCAGTTCAGCACGCAGGGCGCCTAACTGGGCCTCGATATCGTCCAGTGTTGACTGGTTCGCTGATTTCTTCTCCACCAGCGTACGGTAGCGCTCCACTTTGAGCTGCTGCGCGTGGATCAATGCCGTTAACCTGTCGATATCCGTCTGGGCCATGTCTCTGGCGAGACGGAAATCCTCTGCATCGATTTCAGCCAGCAATTGACCCTGTTCGATACGGTTACCCACGTCGACGTTGACTGCGGTCAATCGCCCCGACACTTCGGCGGCAATTAGTGGCGCCACCTTGGTTTCCAGCTGACCGACCGATGTCTCCCACTCCTCAAGGTCACGGGACTCGGCGACCGAGACAGTGACGGGTATCGCTGGCATTTCAGCTTTCCGGGCAGCACCGGACTCGGCTAGCGGACCGGTTTCCGCGGATGCTTTTGTCGCCAGTAGCACGCCAAGCAACAGTCTGGCGCACATTGCCTTGATTCTTAACCTGTCCATTGCCTCACGACCCCGGAGCTTGATGGTCCGCTTCAGGATCAGCCAGCGCACCCTGTAGCAGCAATTGAAACACATCACGGCTGTAGCGCTCCGGTGCGCGCACGAAACCGCCCTCGGCCAGGTGCGCCGTGACCTTGTGATTTTCGAAGAAGAAGATATTGGCGCCCAGCATTAAATACGCGAAAAGGGCTGGATCGAAACTCCTGCGCAGCACCCCCTGTGCCTGTCCCGCGCGAACCATCCCCACCAGACGGCTGAAGTACTCGGCGAATACCTCCTCCGCCAGCGTCCGCTCTCGCCCGTCCTTGCTTTCCACAATCTCCCGCAGAATGAGTTTTGCCGAAGCGGGATTACCCAGCATGGCCGCAAGTTGCGATGAAAAAAACGTCCACAGGTCGTCGGCTACCCTTCCGCTGCTGTGAGTCTCGGCTAGGCTGCCGACTGTCTCTTCGCAAGCTGACCTCAGTACCGCCAGATAAAGAGCCTCCTTGGAACTGAAATGATGAAACACATTGGCCTTGCTGACATTTGCCTGCCGGGCGATCTGATTGATCGAAACCGCGTCAAAACCTTGCTCTGCAAACAAGCGCTTGGCCATATCAAGGATCACCTGGGCACCGCTGCTTAATCCCTGCGGTGGGGCTGACAACTTATTCAATTGCGGCATAAAAACCCTCTGGCTTTTCTTGGTTCAGCTGCTAATTCCGGGTACTGACCGACCGTTCGGTCAGTACCTTAGCAAACCCCTTACCCATGTACAAGCGGCACGCCTTTAGCTAGTCGGGTTTCTGAAAGATCTATATGCGCACGCCGGTTAAACGGTTACGGTATGGAGGAAATTGAAACGAGTTTACAGGCGGGGCTAACAGCGTTGTCCAGCGGGCTGCTCGATCTGCCTCCCCCTAGGGAACCTCTGCACAGGCAACGTAGTGAGCGATAGCTGAAGCGAAACGCACGATGAATATCATCGAAATAGACAAAAAGCGGCGCCTGAACGCCGGTTCCGGGCTAAAGAGTGCGCTTGATTCCGGCTGCACCGGCTCACAAGAGGCACGCCTCCGCCGGAGGCAGCAACCGTCGCCTGAGCAGATACAGGTTGGCTAGCGCGAAGGCGGTGAACAGCCGGGCCGTGTTCTTCGCCAGGCCGCCGTAACGGACCTTGCCAAAAACCCACAGCCGCTTGACCACGTGAAAGGCATGCTCACCCCGCACCCGGGTTCTGGAGCGGCTGCGGTTGATCGCCCTCTGATGTGTTTACCGATCAGGGTGTCCGTCACATAACCGAGACAACGGATCAATCTGAGGCATTCAAAGCCTACGCTCGGTGAATCAGTGTCGTATTCAACGACGTTGTCTATTGGGCTATTGAACGACATAGCGTTGTTGTTAAGGATATCTATTGGACTCAAGGGCTTTACGATGGAACTTTCATACTGGAAGCACCGGACACCGAGACGGCCATGTCCGTGTTTCTTCACCTCGATTCCCTTGGCTATATACCGACTCAATCGTTTCAAGCTTTTTCGAAAGAAGCAATGCAAGTGATACTCGGAAAGTTGGAATGAGATCTGCCTGTTACACAATCGATTATGGCGACAACGGAGTGCAATCCATCTTTCATACGTGCGCGTAAACCCCCGAAATGGTGTTTCACCTATCAGGGAAAGCGCATGGAGGCGATCGGTTCGGCCTGGAAACGCAGTTTGGTAAAAGCGGAAATTACCCACTTCCGTTTTCACGATCTGCGCCACATCTGGGCGAGCCGCTATGTCATGCATGGCACCAGCCTGCAAGAGTTGATGGAGCTTGGTGGATGGAAGTCTTATGAGATGGTCTTACGTTATGCCCATCTCGCGCCGGAGCACCTAGCGGACGCGGCTTCTCGGATTAAGAAGCCGTGGGAGACCGTAGCGGATCACGCTACGATTGGACTTCCTTTGAAGTGTCCGCAAAATCGGGGTAGAACCCTTGCGCGCTTGAACAGCTGTCCCTCGTTTGTTGGGGCGGGGCGGTGTTCGGCGGTATGTCGCCGAAGGCCGGTACATGGCCCGAAAATCGGGCTTCGAGGACATGGCGCATACAGGCATCTACCAATCTTTGGTCGCCCATCGTAAGGTGCCACGAAAGCAGACTTCGAAGTCAGAGGGGCAGGGTAGTTCACAAATTCTCTCAAGTTGTATGCCGCGACGCGACCTTTGTTCCATTCACTGACAGGACTCTGTTCCTTGCGATGCCATCCCGCGCAAACTGCCGGCTTGCAATAACATACATAAAGCTTATAATAAGCAAGACTTACTATAATGAGGGGCGCCATGGATCGCCAAAAGGACAGTCTCGGTTTCCTGCTGGCCGACGTTTCCCGTCTGGTTCGGCATGCCTTCCAACAGCGCATCGAAGGCAGTTCGCTCACCCACGCCCAGGCCCGGGCGCTCGTATATCTGTCACGCCATGAAGGCAGCCGCCAGGTGGAGCTCGCCGAACTGCTGGACGTGCAGCCGATCACGCTCGCACGGATCATTGATCAATTGGCCGAATATGGGTTGGTCGAGCGCCGCACGGACTCGGAGGATCGGCGGGCCCACAGGCTGTTCCTGAGGCCCGCCGCAACCGCACATCTCAAAGCGATCGAAGCGGTAGCAGCCGCCGTACGTGCCGACGCCCTGCGAGGCGTGGGCAAACAGGAGGCGGCCATACTCCTCTCCACCTTGCGCAAGATGCGCGACAACCTCGGCCACCATTAAATCCCGGCAATCCTTCACTAAACGAGTAGTTATCCCATGAACGATTTGAGTGACACCCCAACCACCGAGGTTCTTACCCCCGCTCAATCGGGGCGATTGTCCTGGAGGAAAATGAGACGTGTGATTCTGCTCGTCGTTGTGCCTTTGATCGCGGCCGGCGCCGGTTCGATCATGTACCTGGCCGGGGGGCGCTTTGTCGAGACCGATAATGCTTATGTCAAGGCGGACAAGGTGCCGGTGAGCGCCGAGGTTTCGGGGCGTGTCGCGGAAGTGCTGGTTCAGGAGAATCAGACGGTGGTGGCCGGACAGCCGCTTTTCCGGCTGGACCCGGCACCGTTTCAGTTGGCGGTGGCGAAAGCCGAGGCGAAACTGGCCCAGGTGCTCACCGATCTCGCGACGCTCCGAGCGGGCTACCGCGAAAAACAAGCTGAAATCGCCATGGCGCGGACCCGGTTCACTTTCGCCAAGAAGGAGCAGCGGCGCCAGGCCGAACTGGCGGCGAGAAACCTCGTGTCGGCCGCCAAGCTTGATGAGACGACGCAGGCGGTGGAACTGGCCACCCAGCAGATTACGGCCCTGGAGCAGGAGCTGAAACGTATCGCGGAGAGCCTGGGCGGTGGCATCGATGCCCCGATAGAGCGCCATCCGGGCTATCTTTCGGCCCTGGCCGAACTGGAGCAAGCCAAGCTCGACCTGTCCCGAACAGAGGTGCGCGCCACCCTTGCAGGGACAGTGAGCAAACCGCCCAAGCCGGGCCAGTACGTGATGGTGGGCAGTACCGTCCTGGCGTTGGTGGTCAACGGCGAGCCGTGGATCGAGGCCAATTTCACGGAGACCGACTTGACCTACGTGCACCCCGGACAGCCGGTGGTCATCCATGTCGATACCTACCCGGATATCGCTTGGCAGGGTGTGTTGGAGAGCCTGAGCCCGGCCACCGGTGCGGAATTCTCCGTGATCCCCGCGCAGAACGCCACTGGTAACTGGGTGAAGATCGCCCAACGCCTGCCGGTGCGCATCCGGCTGGAGAGGCGGCCGGGCCTGCCGCAGTTGCGCGCCGGATTGAGCACCACGGTGAAGATCGACACGGGCCATCGTCGCCGCTTTTTCGGTCTGTCGCTCTGATTATGAGTGCAAGCGCCGGACACGCGCCCCACCGGGGCTTCGTCACCGTCTCGGTGATGCTGGCGACCATCATCCAGGCCCTGGACACCACCATCGCCAACGTCGCCCTGCCGCACATGCAAGGCTCCATGGGCGCCACGCAGGACCAGATCTCCTGGGTGCTCACTTCCTACATCGTGGCGGCGGCCATCATCATGCCGCTCACCGGCTTTCTCGCCGCCCGCTTCGGCCGCAAGCGGCTCTTCATCTGGTCGGTGGTGGGTTTCACCATCGCCTCCATGCTTTGCGGCGCGGCCCAGAGCCTGTCCGAGATCGTGGTGTTCCGGTTGCTCCAGGGTATATTCGGGGCGAGCCTGGTGCCCCTGTCCCAGGCGGTGCTGCTGGACACCTATCCACGGGAGCGACACGGTTCCGCCATGGCTTTGTGGGGGGTGGGCGTGATGGTGGGGCCGATCCTCGGGCCGATGCTGGGCGGCTGGCTGACCGAGTACTATAATTGGCGCTGGGTGTTCTACATCAACCTCCCGTTCGGGCTGCTGGCTTGGTTCGGCCTCGCGGTCTACGTGCAGGAGACCCCCGTTGATGGCACACGCCGCTTCGACCTGCTCGGCTTCGCCTTCCTGAGCCTCGCCATCGGTGCGCTGCAGATGATGCTGGACCGGGGTGAGTCCCTGGACTGGTTCGCCAGTTCGGAGATCGTGATCGAGGCCTCACTCGCAGGGCTGACTTTCTACCTCTTCCTCGCCCACATGTTCACCCACGGGCATCCGTTCATCGAACCGGGGCTGTTTCGGGACCGCAATTTCAGCATCGGCCTGCTGTTCATTTTCATCGTTGGCATCATCCTGCTCGCCACCATGGCGCTGCTGCCGCCCTTCATGCAGCACCTGATGGGCTATCCGGTGCTCGACGTGGGTCTGTTGCTGGCGCCGCGCGGCGTGGGCACCATGATTGCCATGATCACGGTGGGCAGGTTGTCGGGCCGCGTGGACCCGCGTTACAAGATATTCCTGGGCCTGCTGTTGACCAGTTTGTCCCTCTGGGAGATGACCCGCTTCACCACGGACGTCTCGGGCTGGGATATCGTGCGCAGCGGTGTCATCCAGGGAATGGGACTCGGCTTCATCTTCGTGCCACTGTCCACTATCACTTTCGCCACCCTCGCGCCACGCTATCGCAACGAGGGTACAGCCCTCTATAGTCTTATGCGCAACATCGGCAGCAGCATCGGCATCTCGGTGGTCATCACCTATCTCGCGCAAAGGACACAGATCAACCACGCCACCTTCGCCGATTACCTCAACCCGTTCAGCCTGGCGCTCAGGCAGGCGACCGAAGTTGGTGTCTACGACATGAACACCTCTCAGGGCCTCCTTGCCCTCAATGGCGAAGTGACCCGTCAGGCCACCACCCTCGCCTACTTGCAGGATTTCCGGCTGATGATGTGGATCACGCTCGTTGCCATACCATTGATCATGCTGTTGCGAGGGGCGCACGGCAAGCAGCCGCGACGGATCGAGGAGCTGTAATGGTCAACAGTCGAAACCACGGTTGAAGGCGCCGAAGAAGCCGCCCCGTGCGGCGTACTTTTCGGCATCGACGGGCTTGAGCAACGTGGTGCAGAGCGCCGGTGTGAGAATCAATGCCACCAGCACCGACAGCAGCATGGCGGACACGATGGTGATGGAGAACTGCCGGTAGATCACACACGTGGAACCGCCGAAGAAGGCCATGGGCACGAATACCGCCAAGAGCACCAGGGCGATGCCGACAAACGCGCCGGTGATCTGCCCCATGGATCGGCGCGTGGCTTCGCGCGACGGCAGGCCGTCCTCGTGCATGACGCGTTCGGCGTTGTCTACCACCACGATGGCGTCGTCCACCAGCAGGCCGATGGCCAGCACCATGGCTTCGACCAGCGTCTTTACGACCTCTTCGATGGAGATGCGCACGAAGGGCGTGGTGTCGTAAGGGAATACGGCTTCCATACCAGGCGCACTCGCCGCCGATGGCGCTCAGCAGGTCGAAGTCCGTATTCGACAGTTTGAGGTCGCGGATGATGTGTTCGCGCACCGCCCCCACAGGCAACAGATTGGCGAATCAGCGCTGGGCGGCGCCTTCCTCCGGGGCGAATTCCCGGACCGCCAGCGGCAGGTAACGGGAGACGGCGAAACCGCCGCCGGTGTTCCACTCGGGATCGTAGCGAAGGGCGCGCGGAAAAGTCCGCGCCTTAAGGCTAAGGCACGGTGTCTTCCCGGAGAAGGGGGACAAGGCAAACAAGCTTTGCGTTGACCGATCTTGCCTCTTGTCACATACTCGGCTTAACGAACGTTAAATAAGGTAAGTGCAATGGATGTGAATCCTGCTGCAACCCGGGTCGATACGCGTGGGTTCATCCTGCAGCAGGCGATTCCACTGTTTGCCGAGGCGGGCTATAGCGGCGTGTCTATGCGTGATATCTCGCGGGCGGTGGGCATGAGCGCTGCAGCCCTCTATCACCATTTTCCGGACAAGCAAGCCCTGTACCTTGCCGCGGTAAATCATGCCTTCGTCGATAAGGCCGAGGGCATCCGGCAGGCGCTGGCGGGCGGCGGCACGGCGGTCGCGCGACTTGAACGGTTCGTGGAACGGTTCACGGAGCTGATGGCAAAGGACCCCGATTTTCGCAAACTTCTGCATCGGGAGCTCCTGGACGGCGACGTGACGCGCCTGAAGCTGCTCGCCGACCAAGTGTTCCTGGAGCCGTACAAAGCGGTCGTGGCGCTGGCAAAGGAACTGGCCGTGGACCTCGATCCCTACATGCTGGCCAATTCCGTGGTGGGTCTGGTGCTGTTCTGTTTTGAGACCGAGCCGTTGAGACGGCACCTGCCGGGACGAATACCGTCACACGACAGGCCCGCAACCATCGCCAGGCATGCTTCGACGCTGCTCGTCCGGGCGGTCGCAAGGTAAGAGAGGCGACGGGATGCGGTCAACGAAAGTAACGAATTTGGATTAAAGGGAGAATAAGAACATGGATCACCGGCAAGCCACGCGGACACCGGTATCAATACCGGTGATGATCTATCACCACGGGTTGCCGGAGGTTATCGGAGTCACCCGGGATGTCAGCGTGGAGGGGATGTTCGTGTGTGTGGAAGGAGCCGGATTTTCCCGACACGCCGTCGTGGAACTCGAGATACCGTTCGATACCAGTGAAGGTAAATCCATACACACGCGGGCGATGATCGTTCGCGTCGAACCCAACGGGTTGGCCGTCGCTTTTGACGGTGAGGCGGCGGTTCGGGGTGGGCTCCGAAACATCGTCGAATCCCACGCCGCGCGCCAGCCTTAGTTCGCTGCGATTCTGGTGTTACTCGGAGAGCGATCTGAATTTCCGAGAGAGACTGATGAAGAGGTGTTTGTGAACAGTGATATTACCGCTACCGCCAAGCTGCTTGTGTGCTTGATCATGATCGGCACCGCCACGTTGCTCGCCGGCTACATGAAGCTGGCCTTCGTCACCGCCATCGTCCTCGTCTATATGGTGCTGGCCAGCCAGTTCAACTCCTTCATCCAGCCCTTCATCATCATGGTGGCGCAGCCGCGTTGACGCTGGTGGTAGTGCCGGCGGTGTACTCACTGGTGGAACACGGGCTGGCGCATCTCCAACACTGGCGAGGTGTGGGTACGCAGAGCGAGTCCTCGCGGCCCTGAGTGGGTGCCGCAGGCGCGGCGCGAGGGAATAGCGCGCGGGGGCCGGGATACCCGGCGTTGTGAGGGTGGCAGCGTTATTGTTGCCCGCAGCGGACTTCGGAGATGACGTGGACGAACAAGTGATGGTTGAGCCGTGGAAAATAGTCGGCGCGGAGCATGATGGCATGGCTAAACGATCTGATGATACACGGATACAAGCATGACGAACCCGATCGTAAAACGACTGATTCCCATCGTGGTCGCCGGTGTTGCCGCCATCGCCGCCTACCTGGCCTGGCACAACTTTCAGCCGCAAGGTTTGCCGCCGGGAATCACGGCCGGTAACGGCCGTATTGAGGCGGTGGACATCGACATCGCAGCCAAGACCGCGGGCCGGGTCAGGGAGATCCTCGTCGATGAGGGGGATTTCATCCGCGCCGGGCAGGTTCTGGCCCGCATGGACACCGAGGTGCTGGAGGCCCAGCGGGCGGAGGCCGGGGCGCAGCTGCAACGCGCCCAGATCGGCATTGAGACCGCGCGCAGCCAGGTGCGCCAGCGCGAAGCTGAGCAGCGGGCGGCCGAGGCCACGGTGGCCCAACGCAAAGCGGAGCGCGCGGTCGCGCAAAAACGTCTGGCCCGTTCGCGGGAGCTCGCCGCCAAAAAATCGATCTCCGAGCAGGAGCTGGACGATCACCGGGCGCAGTTCGAGGCGGCGCGGGCCGCGGTGGCCGCTTCCGAGGCCCGGGTGGCCGCCGCGGAGGCGGCGCTCGGCTCCGCTAGATCCCAGGTGATCGCGGCCCAGGCGGCGGAGGAAGCTGCCCGCGCCATCCTGCAGCGCATCCAGGCCGATATCGATGACAGCGTGCTGAAGTCGCCCCGCGATGGCCGCGTCCAGTACCGGGTCGCCCAGCCGGGCGAGGTGCTCTCGCCGGGCGGGGCAGTGTTGAACCTGGTCGATCTCAGCGACGTCTACATGACCTTCTTCCTGCCGACCGCCCAGGCCGGCCGCCTCTCGCTCGGTGCGGAGGCTCGCATCGTGCTTGATACGGCGCCGGACGTGGCGATACCCGCGACGGTGTCCTTCCTGTCCGACATCGCGCAGTTCACGCCGAAGACGGTCGAGACAGCGGAACAACGGCAAGGCCTGATGTTCCGTGTCCGCGTGCGGATCGCACGCGACTTGCTCAAGAAATATTCCGAGTACGTCAAGCCGGGCTTGCCGGGAGTGGCGTATGTGAAGCTCAATCCGGCGGCGCAATGGCCGGAGACCCTTCCGCAAAGAGTGTTGGAATGATCTCGCATGAGCAGGAACAGCGCACGTTAGAGCCGGCTGTGCTTGCTGCTCGGCTGCGAGGAGTCAGCCATGTCTTCAAAAAGAAGCGCGCGCTCGACGATATCACGCTCGACTTTCCGACCGGGCGCATGCTTGGCCTGATTGGGCCTGACGGCGTCGGCAAATCGACATTGCTGTCGCTGATCGCCGGCGCCCGCAAGGTGCAGCAGGGTTATGTCGAGGCGCTCGGCGCGAATATGTCCAGCGCGCGCGAGCGCAACGGGGTTGGTCCTCGCATCGCCTATATGCCGCAGGGACTCGGCAAGAACCTTTATCCGACGCTTTCAGTGTTCGAGAACATTGACTTCTTCGGGCGACTGTTCGGGCACGCCAAGGCGGAGCGCGAGCGGCGCATCCATGACCTGCTCGTCAGCACCGGCCTCGGTCCGTTTCGGGACAGAGCCGTCGGCAAGCTCTCCGGCGGCATGAAGCAGAAGCTGGGCCTCTGCTGCGCGCTGATCCACGATCCCGACCTTCTGATCCTCGACGAGCCGACCACCGGCGTCGATCCGCTGGCGCGCCGCCAGTTCTGGGATCTGATCGCCGGCATCAGGGCCGAGCGGCTGGAAATGAGCGTGATCGTCGCGACGGCTTATATGGCGGAGGCGGCCGGGTTCGACTGGCTGGTGGCCATGGATGCCGGGCGCGTGCTCGCCGCCGGCAGCCCCGCCGAGCTTCAGGCCCAGACCCGGACGTCGTCGCTGGACGCCGCCTTCATCGCGTTGATGCCGGACGAGAGGCGTAAGCAGCATCGCGCGGTGGTGATTCCGCCGCGGCCAGAGGACAACGGCAAGGAGCCGGCGATTGAGGCCGAGGGTCTCACCGCCCGGTTCGGAGACTTCACCGCTGTCGACCATGTCAGTTTTCGCATTCCGCGCGGGGAGATTTTCGGGTTTCTCGGCTCGAACGGTTGCGGCAAGACTACCACCATGAAGATGCTGGCCGGCCTGCTGCCCGCGAGCGGCGGCACGGCCCGGTTGTTCGGTCGTGAACTCGATCCGCAAGATCTCGGGACGCGCCGGCGCGTCGGCTACATGTCGCAGTTCTTCTCGCTCTATTCCGAACTCACCGTGCGGCAAAATCTGGAACTGCACGCCCAGCTATTCGAAGTGCCTGCTGCCGACATCCCGTCCCGCGTCGACGCGATGGCGACGCGTTTCGACTTAACCGAGATCATGGACGGCCTGCCGGATGCCTTGCCGCTCGGCGTCACGCAGCGGCTCTCGCTGGCCGTGGCGACGATCCATGCCCCGGAAATATTGATCCTCGACGAGCCGACCTCGGGCGTCGATCCGGTCGCGCGCGATGCGCTGTGGCAGAGCTTCGTCGATCTGTCGCGCCAGGACGGCGTCACCATCTTCATCTCCACACATTTCATGAACGAGGCGGAACGCTGCGATCGCATCTCCCTGATGCATGCGGGCAAGGTGCTCGTCAGCGATACGCCTGCCGCGATCGTGGAAGCGCGTGGCGCGGCAAATCTCGAAGAAGCCGTCATCGGCCACTTGCAGGAAGCGGGCGGCGGCC
>JASBSS010000017.1 GCA_030148805.1 Thiogranum sp.
GCCGATACTGTCGCGCCCACGGCTGAAGCCGGTAGACGTGGTTTCTTTAGTCGCCCAATCGCTATGTCCGTAGCTCAGGTAGTCGATGCCACACAGATCGGACAACTGGCAAAAGGCAAATGCCGGTTCATCACGTAACGCCTTGCAAACGCCCAGCAACTTGTCCGCAGGTACGACCAGCGTCACTTCGCCGCGATCGCAGATACAGCCGGAGATTTCTGAGCTAAAACGTTGTTCGAGTTTTGTCGCAAGATTTGCGGCAGATTCCGTCATATATATAAGTACTATGGTTTTAGCGCGCGATGGTATTCGTACGCCTTATTTTCTTTTGTAATTGAATAATTCCAAACAGAAGAGCTTCTGCCGTCGGCGGACAACCGGGCACATAAATATCCACCGGCACGATGCGGTCGCAGCCGCGCACCACGGAATAGGAATAGTGATAATAGCCGCCGCCGTTGGCGCACGAACCCATGGAAATCACCCAGCGCGGCTCCGACATCTGGTCGTACACCTTGCGCAGCGCCGGGGCCATTTTATTGCACAGCGTGCCGGCGACGATCATCACGTCGGACTGGCGCGGACTGGGACGGAACACCACGCCGAAGCGGTCCAGGTCGTAGCGCGAGGCGCCGGCCTGCATCATCTCCACCGCGCAACAGGCCAGACCGAAGGTCATCGGCCACAACGAGCCGGTACGCGCCCAGTTGATCAGTTTGTCCGCCGAGGTAGTGACGAAACCTTCCTCGAGCAAGCCTTCGATAGCCATCAGCACCTCACTCCTGCTGCCGGCGGCAGCGGCTGCGCATCGCGATCAGGCCTGGCTTGGTCTCTGTCGGGGACCGCCGTCACTCCCATTCCAGCGCGCCCTTTTTCCATTCGTAGATGAAACCGATGACCAGGATCCCCAGAAACAGCATCATGGCCAGATAGCCGAACCACCCGATCTGCTCCAGCACCACGGCCCAGGGAAACAGGAAGGCGATCTCCAGGTCGAAGATGATGAACAGGATCGCCACCAGATAGTAGCGCACATCGAAGGGCATGCGCGTGTCCTCGAAGGCCTCGAATCCACACTCGTAAGGAGAGTTCTTTTCGCTGTCGGGCTTGTGCGGCGCGAGCAGGAAGCCGGCGATCACCGGTACCAGGCCGAAGCCGATGCCGACTGCCATGAAGATCAGCACCGGCAGATAATTTTCCAGCATACTACCCTCTCCCGACACGCCCGATGGGTGTGCATCGTTGTTATTATGTTAAGTGCAAGCACGAAGCTCTGGAGTCTAGGCCAGCTTGTTTCCGGGTGTCAAGCCGATCGCATAGACGTTTTTTATAGCAAATCAAGCAGTTAAGCTGGGTTTCTGGGGGCATAAAAAAACCCCATCCAAAAGCGGCCTGTTCCCTGTGACGTTCCTTATAACTACTTGATTAAAACCAGCCCCACGCGTAGGCTCCTCGCGGTTGTTTGCAGCGGTCCGTCCATGTCATATCTGATCTCCTCGCTACCGCAGGCGTTGCACACGCTGTGGAAAAAGACCAATCGTCAACTGTTGCGCGCGCGCATGCTGTTCGCCAGTGAGGCCGAGACGCTCGCCGCCGAGCGCCGCCTGCGCGGCCGTCAGCAGTATCAGACCTTGCAGAAAGCCGACGTGGTGCTGGTGTCGTTCGGCAAGAGCGGCCGCACCTGGCTGCGGGTGATGCTCTCGCGCCTCTACCAGCAGCTCTATAAACTGCCCGAAAGCGCGCTTATCGGCTTCGACAATTTCCACGCCCTGAACAACGCCATTCCGCGCATGTTCTTCACCCATGACAACTATATCGGCGACTATACCGGTCATACCGATTCCAAGCAGGACTTCTACGGCAAAAAAGTGGTGCTGCTGGTGCGCGACCCGCGCGATGTCGCCGTGTCGCAGTTCTTCCAGTGGAAATACCGCATGAAGACCGGCAAGAAGGCGATCAACCAATACCCGGACCACGGCAGCGAGGTGTCGATTTTCGACTTCGTCATGAACCCCGACGCCGGCTTGATGAAAGTCATCCGGTTTCTCAATCTCTGGGCGCAGGAAGCCCCGCAGATGGAAAACTTCTTTCTCCTGCGCTACGAGGACCTGAAGGAAAAGCCCGAGCAGATGCTGCGCCAGCTGGCCGAGTTCATGGCCATCCCGGCCGACGACGCGCAAATCCGCGACGCGGTGGCGTTCTCCAGCTACGACAACATGAAGAAAATGGAAGAGAAGAAGACTTTCTGGCTGGCCGGCGGCCGCATGGCCCCGGGCGACCGCGCCAACCCCAACAGCTACAAGGTGCGCCGGGCCAAGGTGGGCGGTTACCGCGACTACTTCGACGATCGGCAGGTGGCGGAAATCGACAGCTTCACCCGCGAACACCTGGCGCCCTTCTACGGCTATACCGACGCCGGCGCCGCCCGCGAGTCGCGCTCCGGCGGCTGAGGCGCGCCCTCAGGCGGCCAGGGGCGGGGCCAGGGGCGGCGTGCGCGCCAGTACCTCGAAGGCGTCGTGGCGGATATGGTTGCGCGCCATTTCCGCGCGCAGCGTCTCCTCGCTGACAAGGCCCTGTTGCAGACACTCGGCCAGCAGACCGAAGAAAAAATCGACCTGGTTGGGGTCCGGGTTCTGCTTGTACTTGCCGGTAAGACCGTAATCCCCGAACAGGGCGCGCCGCGCCCGCCGCAACCAGTGCTTGGGGGGAAACAGCTGGAAGGTGTCGGCCGGACGGAAATCCACCGGCAGGCCGGTTTTCCACGGCTGGGTCTTGCGCTTGGTCGTGTGCAGCATTTTGGTCTGAGGGCCGAGGTGGTCGAAATCGTTCCACTCCGGCTCGAACAGGCCGATTCGGCTTTCGTCCTCGTACTTGAGACACACCCAGCGCATGTAATCGCGCTCGAAGCGAAACATCGCGTCGAACTGCTCCTCGACCTTCCAGTGGGTGAGCTGGGCGTTGTCGAGCAGCATCACACTGGTGGCCAGGCACCCGCGGCGCCCCTTCGATCCCGACTTGGGCCGGCACAGGATGGCGTGGCCCTGCATGTCGCGCGAGAGCAGCTCCCAGACGTCGGCGCGGGCGAACACATCCGGGTCGATGACCAGGGCGCGGCCGCTGTAGTGCATCAGTTGCGGCGGCAGAAAACGCGTCGGCGTGAACGATTGCAGATCGTCGCGCACCCACTGGCGCTTGCCGCCGTCGCGCAGGTAGTACTGACCCTCGCGCGCGCGCAGAAAAGGAAAATCGTCGTAGTTCATCACCCGGATGTCGAACTTGTCGTTGTGGCGGGAATAGCGGCGCAGCGCGTATTCGGCGACCACCGCGCCGAGGTGCTGCTTTTCATTGGACTGGATAAAAACGCAGTATTCCACCGCCCGACCCTCTCGCTTCGACAGGCGTTATTCTAAACCGGGAAGTCGGCCCAGACCAAGCCGCGACGGCTGGCCATGGCCGGCGACATCGCGCAAAATACGCCCCACGCCCTTCCTTCGCGGGCGTGACACAAGGATCACCCCGTTTTGGCCAAACTGCTTCTCGGCGACAAACACAAGGCGCATTCGCCGCGACTGCTGCGCCTGCTGTGGGCGCTGGAGGCCGGCCTCATCGGCCTGGTCATCCGCCTCGGCAGGCTCCTGCCCCCCGACCTGGCCTCGCGCGCCGGCGCGCGCCTGGGCCGGCGCTTCGGCCCGCGTCTGGACAAGACCCGACTGATCCGGCGCAACCTGCGCCTGGCCTTCCCCGAACACTCCCCGGCCGAGCTCGACACCCTGGTCCGGGAACTGTGGGGTAACCTGGGGCGCATTCTCGCCGAGTATCCGCACCTGGGCGCCATCTGCGACACCCAGGCCGATCAGCGCCTGGAATATGTCATCGCCGAGGGCATCGAGGCCTTTTCGGACCCCGCCAGGCCGGCAGTGTTCGTCTCCGCCCACCTGGCCAACTGGGAACTGGCCGCCGGCGCCATCGCCCACCGCGGCGTGCCGCTCAACGTGGTCTACACCCGGCTGCAGAATCCGGCGCTCGATCGCATGCTGTATCGCGCCCGCCTGGCGCTGGGCAGCGGCCTGGTGGAACGCGACGGCGCCGCGCGCCAGTTGATGCGCAGCCTCAAGCAGGGCACTTCGGTCGGCCTGGTGGTCGATCAGCGCGTCGACGGCGGCGCGCCGGTGCCGTTTTTCGGCCACGACATGCTCACCTCCGTCACGCCGGCGCAACTGGCGCTGCGCTTCGGCTGCCAACTGGTGCCGGTGCAGATCCAGCGCGTGCGCGACGCCCGCTTCCGCGCCATCTTCCATCCCCCGGTGCAAGCCCCCGCCGACCTGCCCGACGACGAGAAAATCCTCGCCATGACCGCCCAGGTCAACCGCCTGTTCGAGGACTGGATCCGCCAGCGGCCGGCCGAATGGATGTGCACCAAACGCCGCTGGCCCAAGCATCTGATGAAACCAGGCTGGTCGGAGCGCCCGGACCCGGACACCTGAGCTGCAAACCTCCGCCTGGACAAGACCTGCCGGCAAGACCGGCCCCGCTGGCAAGACCGCCCCTGTGGTTGAAACAAGGCCAGCGCCTGAGACAAAGCCTGCCACTGAGCCAGAGCCTGAAAGACTGTCGCTGGGACAAAGCCTGCCGCTGGGACAAGGTCCGCTGCCGAAACCAAGGCATGCTGCGGGACCCAAGCCCGCCCGCCGCGTCGCCTGAACGGGAAAAACGGGTATACTGCGGCGCTCGAAACCGTCAAGCGAAGCCGTATCGATGCCCTTACTCAGCGACAACGCCCGCAAGGCCCTGATCATCGCGCCCACCGCGCCGCTGCCGCGACCCTTACGGGTGGCGCTGCGCCGGCGCCGGCTGGGCAAGCTCGAAGTCGATATCGCGCGGCGTTCGCAATTGATCATCATCGCCCACCCCAAGAGCGGCAACACTTGGCTCAAGGTGATGCTCACCCGTCTCTACAGCCTGCGCCACGGCATCGCCGAGAAGGACTTCGCGCGTTACCCGACGCTGGCCGATCGCAACCCGGCCATTCCACGTTTCGCCGCCACCAACGGCTGGTACAGCTACGAGCGGGCCATCGGCGACAAACTTCAGCCAGGCGCTGGCGACTCGCCCCTGCGGCACAAGCCGGTGGTGCTGCTGGCGCGCAACCCGCTCGACATCGCCGTGTCCTGGTTCTTCCAGTTCACCAAGCGCCAGTCGGCGCACAAACAGGAGCTGATCAACGCCGAACTGCGCCAGCCGGTGCGGCGCGACGCCATCGACATGTGGCAATTCGTGCGCCACAGCGAAATCGGCCTGCCGTCGCTGATCGACTTTCTGAATTATTGGGAGACCGCCCTCGCGTCCCTGGACCACACCCTGATCACCAGCTACGAAGCGCTGCGCGCCGACCCCGCGCGGGTGCTGCGCCAGATCGGCGCGCTGCTGGGCGACGAGTTCAGCGACCAGGACCTTCGCGCCGCGGTCGATTTCGGCGCCTTCGATAACCTGCGCAAGCTCGAAAGCGAAGGCTTCTTCCGCTCCGGCGGCCTGACGCTGCGCAACGCCGCCGACCCCGAGAGTTTCAAGGTGCGCCGGGCCAAGGTGGGCGGTTACCGCGACTATTTCACGCCCGAACAGGCCGACGAACTGGAGGCGCTGGTGCGCGCGCGCCTGTCGCCCGCGTTCGGCTACCACGATCTGCCCGACGCCGGCGGCGAGCGCAGCGAAGACAGTGCCGCCCGCTGACCGCCAGCCCCGCGTCTGGCTGATACTGGGCAACAAGAAAGGCGACAACGGCCAGGTCGAGACGCTCGCCCAGGCCTTGCACGAGGCCTACGGCTGGCACTGCGAGCGCAAGGACATCCAGGTGCGCGAGCCCTTTCTTTTCGGCAAGCCCAAAGTCGCGCCGACGCTGTATCACATCGAGCCCGAGCGCTCGGCGCCGTTGCAGCCGCCCTGGCCGGATCTGATCATCACGGTCGGGCGCAGCCCGGCCAACGTGGCGCTGTGGGTGCAGCAGCAATCGGGCGGGCACACCCGGCTGGTGCTGATCGGCAAACCCTCCGGCTACATGGAACGCTTCGACCTGATCATCACCAGTGCCGAAACCCTGCCGGCGCCCTACCCCAACGTCCAGCGCATCGACCTGCCGCTGATGCGCGTCAACGCCGCCGAGATCGCCCGGGGCGAGCGCGACTGGCGCGAGCGTCTGGACGGCTTGCCGCGACCGCTGGTGGCGATCATGATCGGCGGCCCGACCAACCCCTTCGTCTTCAACGCCGCCGTCGGCGAAACGCTGTTGCAGCAGGCACGGCAAGTGATCGCCGCCGGTGGCACCCCCTATTTCTCCACCTCGCGGCGCACCCCCGCCGCCGTCACCGAGCGCCTGCGCCAGGCCCTGCCGCCACAGGCACGACTGTACGACTGGAACGACTCGGCGACGCACAATCCTTATCACGGCCTGCTGGCGCTGGCCGACCGTTTCGTGGTCACCGGCGACAGCATTTCGATGATGGTGGAGGTGATCCAGCTGCGCAAACCGCTGCAGATCCTGCCGCTGCCGACTGGCGCGCTGGGGCGCCTCGATCAGGCGCGGCGGTCGCTGGCGCGCTGGTTGTATCGCCCGGCGCGCGGCCCCCGCGGACACCTGCGCGTCGCTCTGGCGCGGCTGGTCTACCGGCTGCATCTGATCCGCCACACGCGCCACTACCCGGGCTTCCATCAACGCCTGGTGGACCTGGGCCTGGCCAGCTGGGTCGACACGCCGGCCACCGCGCCCGCCACGGCACCGCCCGACGAACTGCCGCCGCTGGTGGCGCGGGTGCGCGAAGTCGCGGCGCGGACCCGGGACGATCGCTGAAGGCGCTTCCGTCGGCCTCGCCGCCTGTGAAATAATGGTCGCGGTCTTTTCGCCGCCGACCCGGGGCCGCCTATGTCGCTGCTAGATATCGCCGCTTTCGAGAACACACCGCTGCAGCGTGAACCGTTCGATTACCTCATCGCCCGGCAGGTCTTGTCGGCCGAGGCCCTGGCGCAGGTCAATCGCGACTATCCGGCCATCGAGGTACCGGCCAACTTCGCCGCCCACGAACTCGACTACGGCCCGGCGTTCCAGACCCTGCTCGACGAACTCGACGGCCCGGCGTTCCAGGACGCGGTGGCGCGCAAGTTCGGCCTCGACCTGGAGCACAGCGAGAAGACCATCACGGTGCGCAAGTACTCCGAACCCAGCGACGGCCATATCCACACCGATCACTGGAGCAAGCTGATCACCGTGTTGATGTATTTCAACCCGCAGTGGACGCAGGCCGGTGGCCGGCTGCGCCTGCTGCGCAGCAAGCACGACATCGAGGACTATGCCGCCGAGGCCGAACCGGTGGGCGGCACCCTGCTCGCCTTTCGCCGCAGCGCCCGCTCGTTCCACGGCTACAAGCGCTTCAGCGGCGAGCGCCGGGTGCTGCAGGTGAACTGGGTCCGGGCCGACCCGGTGGCGCGCTACGCCCAGCAACTGGCGCGCTTCGGCACCCATACCGGCAAGCGTCTGCTGCGGGCGATCCGCGGCGCCCACTGACTGACGCGGACGCGGCGCGCCCGGGCCGCTTCAGGAGGCCTGCTGGTCGGCGGAGAGCGTTTCGTTGTAACCGAACATCGGGTCGAGATTGGCCACCACCAGGTGATCGATGTGGGCCTGGCGGTCGGGCTCGAAATAATCGCGGTAGCCCCCGACCTTGGCCCGCCGCACCTTGAAGGAATTGGGGTTGCGCTTGTCGCCCGGACGCACGCGCGCGCCGCTGCCCTTGAACTGGCTCTTGGCCTCCAGCTTCTTCATGTTCTCGTACGCGGCGAACTCGACGGCCTTGTCGATCTCCTCGTCGCTGCCCGGCGTGCCGACGAATGCCAGCACCTGGCGCATCACCCCGGCCGGATCGCGCCGCATGTCCTCATAGCGGATGATCAGCAGCTGGTCGCCGAGTTCCGGCAGCGCGCGCGCCCAGCCGTTGAAGAACTCCACGATGCGCGGCACCCCGCAGTCAGGGTCGGTGACGAACTCCCAGATATCGGTGTCGGCGCCGTGGGCGGGGTACTTGTTCAACAGCTTCTTGTTCGGCCGCATGCGGTACTTCCACTGGAAGAACTGCGAGACGGCGACGTCGCGCGGATCGCGCACCAGCAGCACCACCTTCTTGCCGCGGAAGTGCGTCAGCTCTTCCTTCACATTAAGATAATCTTTTAAATAATTGTTATGACTAAAGAATACCTTGGGTACATTCGGGCAACGGTGATGCAGGTTGTCGAATTCCAGCAGGCGGTCGGCCGGCAGCTGGTACTTGATCTGATAGAACCGCGACAACATCACCCGAAACCAGGTGCGCCCGCTCTTGCCCCAGGAGATCAACACCCAGTCGGCCAGTTGCAGCTTGCGGTATTCCTCCTTGCCGCGCCACCGGCGCTCCAGGGCGATGCGCCGCTCGCGCGGCAGGAAAAACAGGAGACTGAGGAGAATGTGGCGGGTAACGACGGCCCGGATTTCATGCATGGGGGTATGGTTTTCCTGTTTCCGACAGCGGCATCAACAACGCGGCGATTCTACCGGGATACGCGCCGCGGCGCATCCACGCCGGCCGGCGCGAAGCGCAACGCGCGCTCGCGCAGCGACGCCGGCAGCACCAGCACCCGATCCCCGCCCTGGATCTGCAGCACGTAGGTCGTCTTCGCCGTCTGCAGGCCGGTCGCATCCACCTTGTAGCGGCCGAGCAGCGATTGGAACGTCATGGTGCGCAACTGCGAGCGGATCGCGTTGCGATCCAGCGAATCGGCCAGGCGCACGGCGGCCTCCAGCACCTGCCCCGCGGCATAGCCGAGCGCCGCCTGCGCGCCGGCGTTGTGCCCGTAAAGACGCTTGTAGCGGTAGGAAAAATCCATCGCCAGCGGCAAGGCCGCGCTGCGCATCCACGAGACCAGCCCGAGCACCCCCTCGGCCTGCGCGCCCAGGGTCTGCACGAACTCCGGCAGCGCCGGACCCACGGTAAAGGCCAGGGCGCGCGGCGCGAAACCGGCCTGGCGCGCGGCACGCACCAGGGCGATGGAATCGTGCAGGTAGGTGCCGCCGATCACCAGTTCCGGGCCCGCGGCCTGCATCTGGCGTACGAGTGGGCCGAAGTCGGTCTGCGTCTGCGGATACTCGTGCTCGTAGACGATCCGCATACCGTAATGCGCGGCCTGGCGGCGCACCCCGCGCGCCAGCTGGCGCGGGAACGTGTTGTCGGCGTAGACCAGCGCCAGCCGGGTGATGCCCGCCGCGGCCGCCGCGGCCAACAACGGATCGGCGTAGCGTTCGGCCTGGGCGTCGATACCGAAGATATTCAGGTAACCGCGCGCCCAGATATCCTCCCCCGCCGCGCCGCTGGCCACCATGGGGAAATGGTGAGACTCCGTCACCCGGCTCGCGGCCATGGTGATGTCCGAACCGTAGGGCCCGAGCAACAGGTCGACCTTGTCCTCGCTGATCAGGCGCTCGTACAGACGGGTGGCGCGCTCGGGGTCGGAGCGGTCGTCATAGTGCACCAGCTCCACCGGTCGGCCCAGCAGGCCGCCGCGCTGGTTGACGTCGTGCACCCACAGCCGCATGCCCTCCAGGTCGGCGGCGCCGGGTACCGCGTACTGGCCGCTCAGCGCCACGGTCACGCCGACGCGGATGGGACTGCGCGCAAGGCTCAGCGTGTGCCAGCAGAGCAACGCCAGCGTGCCGCCGAGCAGCACCAGGTTGAGAAACAACGGGCGACCGGAGACGCGCATCAGCCAGTCACCGTTGGATGTCCAGTTTGCGTTTGGTCGAATACAGCGTACGCACCAGCTCGTACTCGAACGGCGAGCCGGTCTCGTAATAGCGAAAGGCGATGTGCGCGCGCTGATCGACCGCCGAGAGCGTGTCGCGCGTCCACGACTGATACAGTTCCAGATCCGCCGTCTGCTGCCACAGCAACCAACGCGTGCTCCAGTCCACCGAATAGCCGCCGGCGTCGCGCAGGCTCGAGGGGCCGAGGATGGGCAACACCAGATAAGGGCCCGGACCCACGCCCCAGTAGCCCAGCGTCTGGCCGAAATCCTCCTCCTTGCGCGGCACGTCGCTGGCCAGATCGATGAACCCGAGCAGGCCCATGGTGGAATTGACCATCAGCCGCGTGCTGGTGTCGAGCGTCTTCTTCAGGTCCAGCTGCAGCACGCTGTTGAGCAGGGTGGTGACATCCGACAGGTTGAGAAAGAAATTGTGCAGCCCCTGTTGCAGCGGCCGCGGCGTCACCCGCCGGTAGAGATCCACGCCGGGCAGGAACACATAGCGGTCGAAGTAATAGTTGAACTGGTACATCCTCCGGTTGAAGCCCTCGAAGGGATCCCAGATGCGGTCGGACTCATAGACCACGCCGGGGTCCAGCACCCGCTCGGCCGGAAACACCGGCGTTTCGGCCGGCCCATTGCGGGTGACCGGCGTGGTGCTGCAGGCGCCGAGCAACAGCCCCAGGCACAGCAGCGCCACGGGCCGCCACCAGGCCGGCGCGACCGCCGCCTTCGGCGCGCTCAACGCCACTTGCCCAGCTCGCCCATCAGCCGCAGCATATCGCGCACGTTCACCACGTACTGCATGTTGCCCAGATGCCCGCCGTTGGGATAGATCTTCGCCCGCTCGCCGAACACCCGGGTGATGAACCCGATACCGCTGTCGCCCAGGATCAGGTCATCGCGGTTGTGCATCACGAATATCCGGTCGGAGTCGTGGAGGAAACCGGCGATGCGCGCCAGGCTCATGCGCCCGATCATCGCCTCGCGGCTGATGGGTCGCTCCAGACGGGCGTTGTAGAAGGGGTAGAAAAAACGGTGGAAGTAATCGGTGAACCCGAGACGCATCGCCACCTTGGCATAGTCGCCGGGATCGCTGAACCGGCCGATGTGCACGTTGCTGGGCTTGATGAAGCCATAATTAGTCATCAGGTCGGCGGCGAACATCAGGTTGGCCGCCGAGAAGCGGAACGACAGGCCGATCAGCGCCGCCAGCTCATCGTCGCGCGGCTGTAGCTGACTGAACACCGAATACAGGAATTCCTCGCCGAACTCCAGCCGGTCGGCGGTCGAGTACAGCACGTTGAACTCGCGCACGATCTCGTCGTAGTAGCTGTGGAAATTGTCCATGCCGCCGGGGATGCTCTCCAGCATGCGATCGAGGATCGACATCGACTCGTAGAGGTTGACCGGCGGGTTGATCAACAGCACGCGGCGGAAATCGAAGGCCCGGCGCTGCTGGTCCAGCCAGGCGACGAAGGCGGCGTTGAAGCCGCCGAGACTGTAGCCGGTGAGGTAGTAGCCGGTCACCTCGATGCGCCGGCGGTAGCGCTCGCGGATGCGCTCCATCACCCGGTAGAGATCCTGGGCATCCCCGACCGCGTCGCCCGGCACGCCGGTCGAGGACGCCGCGACGATAAAATTCGGCAACGTCGGCGACGACAGCGACACCACGTGGAAGCCGGCGTTGTAGAACGCCCGCGCCAGCGCCAGGTTGCGCATGCCGTTGTGCGCCCCGCCGGTGCCGGCGATCAGGAATATCAACGGCGCCGGCTGGTCCTGGAACGCATAGGAGTAGCGCAGCTGTGCCTCGTACCACAGATAGTTGGGCGCGTGGCGCTGGGGAAACACCGTCAGCCGGTCCTCGTGGACCACGACCGGCGGAAACAGCTTTTGCAGTTTCTCCGGGGTGCCGACCACGGTGGCGCGGAACTTGTCCTGGATGGGGAAGGCGTACGCCGGATCGTCCTGCCCCCGCGCCGCGACGGCCAGGCAGACCGCCAGACCGGTCACGAGCAGTCTTGCAAATTTCAGCATGTCGGGGGTGATCCGTCCCTTGGTTGTCGGCGTTGTCCCACGTGGTGCGTCGCCGGTTGCGGGCTAATATAACACGACTGCCGGCGGCGACGAGCGCCGCCCGGGCAAGGGGAACTTTTCGCCCGCCGCGGCCACGAAACCCACAGGCGATCACCGTCACCAGCCACTACCGCGCGAGCGCGACAGTCTGTCTGCCCCGCTTGCCTCGACGCTGCAAGGACACGGATTATGCAATTGGGAATGTTGGGCCTGGGCCGCATGGGCGGCAATCTGGTACGCCGGCTGCTGCACGCCGGCCACGACTGCGTGGTGTTCGACCACCGCGCCGAGGCCGTGGCCGAGCTGAGCGCCGAAGGGGCCGAGGGAAGCCGCGATCTGGCCGATTTCGTGGCCCGCCTGCAACCCCCGCGCGCCATCTGGCTGATGCTGCCGGCGGCGGTCGTGGATACGGTGATCGAGGCGCTGGGACCGCATCTGCAAGCGGGCGACACCCTGATCGACGGTGGCAATTCCTTCTACCAGGATGACCTGCGGCGGGCCGCCGCGCTGGCCGCGCGCGAGATCCACTATCTGGACGTTGGCACCAGCGGCGGTGTCTGGGGGCGCGAACGCGGTTACTGCCTGATGATCGGTGGCGAGGCCGCAACGGTGACGCGGCTCGACCCGCTGTGGCGCGCGCTGGCGCCGGGGCCGGACGCCGCCGGGCGCACCCCCGGGCGCGAGGGCGAGCCGACGAGCGCCGAGCGGGGCTATCTGCATTGCGGGCCGAGCGGCGCCGGCCACTACGTCAAGATGGTGCACAACGGCATCGAGTACGCCCTGATGGCCGCCTACGCCGAAGGCATGAACATCCTGCGCCACGCCGACGCGGGCCTGGCGTCGGGCGCGCACGACGCCGAAACCGCGCCGCTGCGCCAGCCCGAGCACTACCCCTACCGGTTCGACGTCGCCGAGATCGCCGAGCTGTGGCGCCGCGGCAGCGTCATCGGCTCCTGGCTGCTCGATCTCAGCGCCAGCGCCCTGCACGCCAGCCCGCAGCTGGACGCCTTCTCCGGACGCGTCTCCGATTCCGGCGAAGGCCGCTGGACCCTGCAGGCGGCGATCGAAACCGGCGCGCCCGCGCCGGTGTTGAGCGCCGCCCTGTTCCAGCGCTTCGCCTCGCGCGGCGAAGCCGGTTTCGCCGACCGGCTGCTCTCGGCGCTGCGCCTGCAGTTCGGCGGCCACGAGGAAAAGCGCGGCGATTGAGAATCCGTGGCCGGTGCGCTACGATCGCCGCCAAGCAGGTCCGACAGCCTTGAGCCGCGATTCCTTGAACCCTTACCCCACCCGCGCGGGCACGCGCTATCCCGCAGGCGCCTGTCCCGACGCCCACGGCTGCAATTTCTCGCTGTTCAGTCATCACGCCACGGCGGTGGAGCTGCTGTTGTTCGCCACCGCCACCAGCGAAGAACCCTTGCAGCGCATCCGCCTCGATCCGGCGGTCAACAAGAGTTTTTTCGCCTGGCACGTCTACGTCGTCGGCCTGCCCGTCGACACCTGGTACGCCTGGCGGGTCGACGGTCCCGACGATTGCGAACGCTCCGGCCTGCGCTTCGACGCCGAGAAGGCGCTGCTCGATCCGCATGCGCTGGCCGTCAGCCACGCGCTGTGGGAGCGTGGCGCGGCCTGCGCCGCGGGCGACAACAGCGCCCGCTCGCTGCGCGCGCGGGTGGTGGACGACGACTACGACTGGGAGGGCGACACGCCGCTGGCGATGCCGTTCGAAAACGCCATCCTCTATGAACTGCACGTGGGCGGGTTCACCCGCCACCCCTCCTCGGGCGTCGAACATCCCGGCACCTTCGCCGGACTGATGGAAAAAATCCCCTATCTGCGGGACCTCGGCATCACCCACGTCGAGCTGTTGCCGGTGATGGCCTTCGACGAACAGGACGTGCCCCCGGGCACCGCCGCGCTGGGGCTGGAAAACTACTGGGGCTACAGCACCCACAGTTTCTTCTCGCCCCACCCCGGCTATTGCGTGAGGCCCGAGCAGGCCGGCCATCAGCGCGAGTTCCGCGACCTGGTCAAGGCGCTGCACCGCGCCGGCATCGGCGTGATCCTCGACGTGGTGTTCAACCACACCGCCGAGGGCGGCGCCGACGGGCCGGTGATCAACTTCAAGGGCCTGGAGAACGGCGTGTTCTACCACCTGGGCGCCGCCGACAAACGCATCTATCGCGACTTCACCGGCTGCGGCAACACCGTCAACTGCAATCACCCCATCGTCGCGCGCTTCATTCTCAACTGCCTGGAGTACTGGGTGCGCGAAATGCACGTCGACGGCTTCCGCTTCGACCTGGCCAGCGTCATGGCGCGCGGCGAGGACGGCGAGCCGATGCGCGACGCGCCGCTGATCTGGGGCATCGAGCTGTCCGAGCAGCTCGCCGCCACCAAGCTCATCGCCGAGGCCTGGGACGCCGTCGGCCTCTATCAGGTGGGCAACTTCCCCGGCCGCCGCTGGGCCGAGTGGAACGGGCGCTACCGCGACGTGCTGCGTCGCTTCCTGCGCGGCGACCCGGGCCTGATCAGCGAACTCGCCACCCGCCTGAGCGGCAGCCCCGATTTCTATCAGCCGCAACACCGCCTGCCGATCAACAGCATCAACTTCATCACCTGTCACGACGGCTTCACGCTGCGCGATCTGTTCAGCTACGCCCACAAGCACAACCTGGCCAACGGCGAGGACAACCGCGACGGTCACGACGACAACCTGAGCAGCAACGGCGGCGTCGAAGGCGACAGCGACGATCCGGCGCTCACCGCGCTGCGCCGCCAGCGGGCGAAGAACGCCATCGCGCTGTTGCTGCTCAGCCAGGGCGTGCCGATGCTGCTGGCCGGCGACGAGCGTTGCAACACCCAGCAGGGCAACAACAACGCCTACTGCCAGAACAACGCCATCGGCTGGCTCGACTGGCAGGCCACAGAGGGCTGCGCCGAGATGCTGCGCTTCACCCGCCACATGATCGCCCTGCGCAAGCGCCACCCCGCGCTGATGCGCCGGCGCTTCCTCACCGGCCAGCCGGTGGGCGAGCGTGGCCTGCCCGACATCAGCTGGTATGGGGCCGACGGCGAGGCGCCGGCCTGGTACGACGACACCGCCCAGGTGCTGGCCTTCACCCTGGCGGCGCTGGCCGGCGACGAGGCCGACCTGCACGTGATCATGAACCTGTCGCCCCAGGCGATCGAGGTCGAACTGCCACGCCTGTCCGGCCGCCACTGGCGCCTCGCCGTCGACACCGCCCGTGTCTCGCCCGAGGACATCGTGGCGCCTGAGGTCCAGGTGCCGCTGGACGCCGAACAACTGCGCGCCGACGCCCACAGCGTGGTGGTACTCGAATCCTATTGACGCCCTGTCTGTCGGCGCGCGGCGACAGGGGCGGCAATTGCATCGGGGCCCGCGGCAGGTAGAATGCCCAGACTTATAAAAACCCGTCTCTGGCTTCACGAGGACCCTGCATGCCCCGCCTGGCAACCCGTATCCTGCGCAACGCGCCGCTGCCCTTCGCCCTGTTGTTGTTCGCCCACGCCGCCACCGCCGACGAGCTGGTGCTGCGCGACGGCTCGCGCCTGATCGGCGACGTGGTCTCGCGCGATGACGGCATCCTCGGTTTCAAGACCGCCTTCGCCGGTCTTATCCGCGTCAAGTGGGAGGAAATCGTCACCATCAAGGCCGACAAGCCGATGGAGTTCCTGCTCGAGGACGATCGCACCCTGATGGTCACCCGGGTGGACAACGAAGCCGACGGCCTGCGCGTGGAAACCGCCGAGGGCGGCGCCCCGGAGACGCTCACCCAGGAACAGGTCACGCTGATCAATCCCGAGCCCTGGCGCAAGGGCCAGGGCATCAAGTTCAGCGGTCACGCCAACGCCTCGCTGCAACGCCAGACCGGCAACACCGACAAGGACGAGATCGATCTCGACGGCGACTTCACCCTGCGCCGGCGCCACGACCGCTTCAAGGCCTTCGCCGAGCTGGAGAAGGACCGCGCCGAGAACCAGAAGATCAAGGACGCCTGGAAATTCGACGGCGACTACAACTACTTCGTCAACAAGCAGTGGTACTGGGGCGCGTTCGCCCGGCTGGCGCACGACCAGTTCGCCGACTTGAACCTGCGCACCACGGTCGGCCCGCTGGTCGGTTATCAGTGGTTCGAGAGCGAGGAGCTCAACCTCAGCACCTCCACCGGTATCAGCTACGTCAAGGAGGATTTCACCAACGAGCCGGACAACAGCTATCTGGCCATCCCCTGGAACATCGATTTCGACAAGTACCTGTTCGGCCACTTCATGCAGTTCTATCACAAGCAGACCGGCTTCTGGAGCCTGGAGCACACCGGCGACGTGGTGGTCGACACCTGGACCGGCTTGCGCTTTCCGCTGGTGCTCGGGCTGGTCGCCAGCACCGAGCTGAAACTGCGCTACGACGGCAGCGCCGCCGACACGGCGAGCAAGACCGACACCACCTACAGCCTGAAGCTGGGCTACCAGTGGTAGCCGGCGGCTGATCCGGTGACCCCCGCGCGCGCCTTGACCGCCCCGGCGTTGCGCTCGCCGCGCGCACGGGCGTGGCGTGCGCGCCGCTGGCGTGCGCTGTGGCCCCTGGCGCTGCTGACCTTCGCCTGGCTGGCGCAGGCCGCGCCGCCGGCGCCGCCGCCCTCGGGCTCGGATACGCTGTCGCGCAGCGCCGTCGAAGCGCGGCTCAAGGAACTGGAGACCAACAAAGCCTACGACAAGGAGACGCGCGACACGCTTGCCGACCTGTACAACAAGACCCTCGGCTATCTGGAAGCGGCCAAGACCAACAACGCCTCGGCCGAGACCTTCCGCCAGACCCGGCAAAACGCCGCGGCGCAGGCCGCGAAGCTGCGCCGGCAACTGGAAAGCGACGAGAAACACCAACCGCCGCCCAAGGTGCAGGCGAGCGCGCAGACCCCGCTGGCCGAGATTGAACAACAACTGCTCAAGGAAAAGGCCGACCAGGCCGCGGTCGACGCCAAGCTCAGCAGCCTCAAGGAACTGCTCGCCCAGGAGAGCAACCGTCCCGACCAGGCGCGCCAGCAGCTCACCGACGCGCGCCGCCAGCTCGAGAGCGTGTCCACGCAACTGCACCAGCCGCCGGTCAACGGCGAGGCGGCGGCCTTGCACGAGGCGCGTCACTGGAGCCTGCTGGCGCAAAGCAAGGCGCTGACCGCCGAGATCAACATGCTCGACCAGGAACTGCTGAGCTATCCGATGCGCCTGGATCTGATCAAGGCGCAGCGCGATACCACCGCGCGCAGCCTCGAGCGCATCGGCCAGCGGGTCCAGGCGCTGGAGAACCTGCTCAACGGCAAGCGCCGCGATCAGGTCGAGGCCGCGCGCGCCGAGGTCGCCTCGGCCCAGGGCGAGACCCGCGACAAACCGGCGCTGGTGCAGGAGTTCGCCGCGCAGAACGCCGACTACAGCGACCAGCTGCAACGCCTGACCACGCGGCTGGAGAAAACCGTCGCCAACGCGCAGAACATCAGCGATCAGGCCAAGAGCATCGAGGAGGACTATCGCAGCACCCGGCAGAAGCTCGACGTCGCTGGCCTCAGCCACGCCCTGGGCCAGATCCTGCTCGAACAGCGCCGGCTGCTGCCCGACGAGCGCAAGATCCGCCGCGACGCCCGCCTGCGCGAGGCCGAGATCTCCGACACCGCCTTCCAGCAGATCCAGCTCAACGAACAACTGCGCAAGCTCAACAACCCCGACACCTACGCCAGCGCGCTCAGCGCCGGCCTCGACCCGGCCAGCGCGCGCGCCCTGCACCAGGACCTGGTCGAGCTGAGCAAGACCCGGCGCGACCTGTTGCAGAAGATCATCGCCACCGGCGACAGCTATCTGCGCGCCCTGGGCGAACTGGACTACGCGCAGACGCGCCTGCTCGACGTGGTCACCCAGTACGACGGCTTCCTGGCCGAACGCCTGCTGTGGGTGCGCAGCGCCCCGGCGCCCGATCTGGGCATGCTGATCAATACCCCGGCGCAGGTCATGGAGCTGCTCTCGCCGAGCAACTGGCTCGACCTGAGCGAAACCCTGCTCGACCAGTTGCACGCCTCGGTGTTCCCCGCCCTGCTGTTGCTGCTGGCCTTCGGTCTGATCTGGAAGAAACGCCAGATCGTGCGCCTGCTGCACGCGGCGGGCGAGAACACCCGCGATCCGCGCCACGACCATTTCCGCTATACCGTGCAGGCCCTGGGCCTGACGCTGCTGCTGGTGCTGCCCGGGCCGCTGCTGTTCTGGACCGCCGGCTGGATGCTCGCCAGTTCGCTCGACGCCAACGACTTCAGCCGCGCCGTGGGCCAGGCGCTGGTGTTGATGAGCCCCGCGTTCCTCTACCTCAGCGCCTTTCGCGGTCTGTGCCGCAACGGCGGCGTCGCCGTGGCGCACTTCGGCTGGCCCGAGGACGTCACCCGGCAGCTGCGCCGGCAGGTGACGGTGCTGATGTCGATCTTCCTGCCCTCGGCGGTGGTGGCGGTGATCACCTTCCGCATCACCACCCTGGTCGAGGGCGCGCTGGCGCGACTGGCCTTCGTGGTGTTCATCAGCGCGCTCACCTGGTTCTTCCTGCGCCTGCTCGGCACCCGCAAGGCGATCCTGCAACCGGTGATGGCGCGCCACCCGGCCAGCGCGCTGGCGCGCCTGCGCTATCTGTGGCTGGGGCTGGCGATGATCGTGCCGCTGCTGCTGATCGTGCTGGCGATCAGCGGTTTCGTCTACACCGCCGGCACCCTCACCGGCAGCCTGGTGCAGACCCTGTGGCTGGCCCTGGGCTTTCTGCTGATCCACCAGATGGCGGTGCGCTGGCTGCTGCTGGTGCACCGCAAGCTGGCGCTGGCCGCGGCGCTGGAGCGCCGCCGCGCCCAGTTGAACGAACTGCGCCAGAACCAGGACGCCGCCGCCGACGTGCCGCGCGACGAGACCGAGCTGGAACAGCCGGCGATCGATCTGACCGCGCTCAACCAGGAAAGCCTCAAGCTGCTGAACAGCCTGATCCTGTTCGGCGCCGTGATCGGCCTGTGGTTCATCTGGTCGGACGTGCTGCCGGCCTTCGGGCGGCTCGACCACATCGACCTGTGGCACTACAAGGGTGTGAGCGACGGCGAGGAAAGCCTGATCCCGGTGACCCTCGCCGATGTGCTGCTGGGCGTGCTGATCAGCGTGGTCACCGTGATCGCCGCGCGCCGCTTCCCGTCGCTGCTGGAAATCGTGCTGCTCAAGCGCTTCGAGATCTCCTCCGGCGGGCGCTACACCGCCGCCACCCTGGCGCGCTACACCATCGCCGCGGTCGGCATTCTGCTGGTGTTGAACACCCTCGGGGTGCGCTGGTCGCAGGTGCAGTGGATGGCCGCGGCGCTGAGCGTGGGTATCGGCTTCGGCCTGCAGGAAATCGTCGCCAACTTCATCAGCGGCCTGATCATTCTGGTGGAGCGGCCGATCCGCGTCGGCGACGTGGTCACCGTGGGCGACTCCGACGGCGTGGTCACGCGCATCCAGATCCGCGCCACCACCATCCGCACCTGGGACCGGCAGGAGCTGCTGGTCCCGAACAAGGAATTCATCACCGGGCGGCTGCTGAACTGGTCGCTCTCGGACCCCATCACCCGCATCCGCGTGCCGGTGGGCGTGGCCTACGGCAGCGACGCGCAGCGGGCGATGCAATTGATGCGCGAGGCCGCCGAGCACAACAAGCTGGTGCTCAAGGACCCGCCGCCCTACACCATCTTCACCCAGTTCGGCGACAATACCCTCAACCTGGAACTACGCTGCTTCGTCGGCACCCAGGAAGACCGCCTGCCGGCGATCTCCCAACTGCACGAGGCCATCAACCAGGCCTTCACCGAGGCGGACATCGTCATCGCCTTCCCGCAGCGCGACGTGCACCTGGACACCACCCGGCCGTTGGAAGTCCGCATCCAGTCGCAGGAGCCCGGCCAGTAGCCGGTAGCCGGTAGCCAGTAGCCAGTAACCAGTAGCCAGTAACCAGTAGCCAGTAACCAGTAACCAGTAACCAGTAACCAGTAACCAGTAACCAGTAACCAGTAACCAGTAACCAGTAACCAGTAACCAGTAACCAGTAACCAGTAACCAGTAACCAGTAACCAGTAACCAAAAAAATTAAATAATAATTAATAAGTTATTAATTATTATTCAAGTCAATTATGCATTGATTTCCCGTTCAGTCCGCCCCGATAGCGGAGACAGTGCACGCTGAACAACTGACCCTCGTCGGTCCACACGGTCTCGGCCTGATAGCCGCTGTCCTCGGCCAGCGCCTGGAATTCCTCGACGCTGTACTTGTACGAGTTCTCGGTGTGCAGCGATTCGCCTTCGGCAAACCGGATCGGCTGGCCGGCGACGGACACCTGTTGCTCCCGGGTGCTGCGCAGGTGCATCTCCACCCGTCCGGCGTCTTCGTTGAAAAACGCCAGGTGCTCGAAACACTCCAGACGAAAGTCCGCTTCGAGTTCGCGGTTGATGCGTTCCAGCAGGTTGAGGTTGAACGCGGCGGTGACGTTGCCGGCGTCGTTGTAGGCCGCGTCCAGCTTGGCCTTGTCCTTCTTCAGATCGACACCGATGAGCAGCTTGCCGCCCTCGCCCAGGTGGCGGCCGACGCGCTTGAGCAGCTGCCCGGCCTCCTCGGGCTCGAAGTTGCCGATGCTCGAACCGGGGAAGAACGCCGCGCGCGGCAGGTCCGCGGGCAGCTCCGGCAGCTCGAAATCGCTGCTGTAGTCGGTACAGGCGGCATAGACCTCGAGCTCGGGATAGTCTTGCGCCAGCGAGGTGGCGGCATCCAGCAGATGACTGCGCGAGATGTCCAGCGGCACGTAGGCGGCCGGTTGCAGCGCATCGAGCAGCACCCGGATCTTGCGACTGCTGCCGCTGCCCAGCTCCATCAGCATGCAGTCGTTGCCGAGGAAGTCGGCGATCTGCGAGCCGTTGCTTTCGAGAATGTCGACCTCGGTGCGGGTGGGATAGTATTCGGGCGCCTCGGTGATGGCGTCGAACAGCTGCGAACCGCGCTGGTCGTAGAAGTATTTCGGCGCCACTCGCTTGGGCCGCCGGCTGAGGCCGGCCAACACTTCCTCGCGGATATCGGCCACTGGCGGATGGTAGTCAAAAAAGTGAATCCGACCGTTCATATCCTTGTCCTTTTTGTTGACTGACAGCGTGGCCTAACGGTACGCGCCGGGTTTCTTTTTTGTCAATCGGACAAGTACGACAGCCGTGTCGGATAAGGGGTTCCCGTAAATATGGTGCCGACGGCCGGAGTCGAACCGGCACAGCTTTCGCCACTACCCCCTCAAGATAGCGTGTCTACCAATTCCACCACGTCGGCAAATGCGTTGCTTGGGCTGGCTACCGGCCTGGGTCGCCGGCATCCGGCACGGGTACCGGGGCGTCCTTCTCGGGCACCGCGCCCTGCGGCGGCGCCTTCGGTTCGGCGCTGCCTTCGGCGGGGGGCGCCTCGGGCAGATCGACCGGCGGCAGATCGACCGCGTCGGTGTCGTCACCGGATTTGGCCGGCGCCTGGGGTTGTTGCGTGACCACCGACTTGTTGACGCTGACGCTCGGATGGCGCTCGCCCAGCACCAGCGGCGAGGACAACAGCAGGCTGTTGACGAAGAACAGGGTCGCCAGCACCGCGGTGGCGCGGGTGAAGAACGAGCCGCTGCCGCGCGCGCCGAACACCGTGCCCGAGGCCCCGGCGCCGAAGGCCGCGCCCATGTCCGCGCCCTTGCCCTGTTGCAACAGCACCAGCGCGATGATCGCCAGACCCATCAGCACCTGCAAAACCAATAAAGCTGTAAACATAGAAGCTGTCCGTTAACCTCAGGCGCCGGCGCTGCAGATTTTAAGAAATTCGTTGGCGTCCAGCGACGCGCCACCGATCAGGCCGCCGTCGATGTCGGCCATGGCAAACAGTTCGGCAGCGTTGGCACCCTTGACGCTGCCGCCGTAGAGAATCTGCACCTTGTCGGCCACCCCCACGTTCAGCTCGGCGAGCTTGCCGCGGATGAACGCGTGCACGTCCTGCGCCTGCTGCGGCGTGGCCGTCTTGCCGGTGCCGATGGCCCACACCGGCTCATAGGCGATGACCGCATCGTTCAAGGCCGCGACGCCTTCGAGCTCGATGACCGCGTCGAGCTGGCGCGCCACCACGCTTTCGGTCACGCCCTGCTCGCGCTCCTCGAGGGTCTCGCCCACGCACAGGATCGGGATCAGCCCGCCCTTGCGCGCGGCGGCGAACTTGCGTGCCGTGAAGGCGTCGTCCTCGGCGTACAGGCTGCGACGCTCGGAATGGCCGACGATCGCGTACTTGCAGTTGAAGTCGTTCAACATGCTGGCGGACACCTCGCCGGTGAACGCGCCGCTGTCCTGGTCGCTGATGTCCTGGCTGCCCCAGGCCACGGGGCTGCCGGCCAGACGCTCGGCCACCTGGGGAATATAGACGAAGGGCGGGCAGACGGCGATCTGCACGTTAGCGGCCGCGCCCGCGCCGGCGACGATCCCGGAAAGCAACTGTTCAATACTGTCCCGGGAGCCGTTGAGCTTCCAGTTGCCCGCCACCAGTATCTGCCGCATGCCTGTCTCCTGCCTACCCTTTAAAATAGCCGCGTAGCCTAGCGACACGGCGCCGGAAAAGCAAATCTTTCGCCGCGCCGTCGCCGCCAAACCCCCGGTTTACGGCGGATTTTGTTGAAACCCGGCAACCACCACTTATACTCGCTGCAAACATATATCAGGAGTCGCTTATGAGCACCGCCGCCGCGGACGCCGATCTGCAGAGCACCATGCGCTCGATCATCCAGCGCATCGCCACCGGACCGGAGCTGTCGAAGAACATCTCCGAGGAAGAGGCCCGCCTGGGCACCGCCGCGATTTTCGAGGACAAGGTCGACCCGGTGCGCGCGGCGATCTTCTTCATCGCCCTGCGCATGAAGCGCGAGACCCCGGAGGAGAACCGCGGCGTGCTGGACGCGATTCTCGACTACACCCAGCGCGTGACCGCCGAGGTCGACGAGCTGGTCGACCTGGCCGACCCCTACGACGGCTACAACCGCAGCCTGCCGGCCTCGCCCTTGCTGCCGCCGCTGCTGGCCGCCTGCGGCGTGCCCTGCGTCTCGCACGGGCTGGACTCGGTGGGGCCGAAGTTCGGCATCACCCACCGCCACGTCCTGGCCGCCGCCGGCGCCCCGGTGGATCTGACCCCGCAACAGGCCGCCCAGCGCCTGTCCGACCCGGCGCTCGGCTGGAGCTATGTCGACCAGGCCCAGTTCTGCCCGCGCCTGCACGGCCTGGTGCCGCTGCGCCAGCAGATGATCAAGCGCCCAGTGCTGACCACGGTGGAAGTGCTGGCCAAGCCGATCAGCGGCCGCCAGAAGACGCATTTCGTCACCGGCTATGTGCACAAACCCTACCCGCCGGTCTACGCCATGCTGGCGCGCCACGCCGGCTTCGACTCGGCGCTGATCATTCGCGGCACCGAGGGCGGCGTGATCCCCTCGCTGCGCCAGGCCGGCAAATACTTTTACTATCACGACAAGGGCGAGGAACAGGGCGTCGAGGTCGACCCCGGCAGCATCGGCATCGCCCAGGAGGTACGCGCCGTGCCGCTGCCCGACGACCTGCCGCCGGCCGAGGAACGCGGCGACGGCATCGCGCTCAGCGTCAACGTGCAGGCCGCGGCGCGCGCGGCCGCCGAGGCCGGCCTGGCCGCGCTGCGCGGCGAGCAAGGCGCGACCTACGATTCGCTGCTCTACGCCGCGTCGATGATCCTGCAACACGTGGGCAAACACCCCAGCCTGCAAGCCGCCGCCGAACAGGTGCGCGCCGTGCTCGACAGCGGCGACGCCGCCGCGCGCGTGCGCTAGGGGCAGGCGCATGCAGGCACCCTTTGAAGCCGTAGCCGCCGTCGACGAGCTAGCGCCCGGCGAGATGAAGAAGATCACCGTCGGCGGCAAGGCGCTGTTGCTGTGCAACGCCGAGGGCGACTATTACGCCGTGGACGAGATGTGCAGCCACGAGGACTACTCGCTGCACCTGGGCTGCATCCAGGGCCGCAAGATCAAATGCTCGTTGCACGGCAGCTATTTCGACCTGGCCAGCGGCGCCGCCCTGGTCGAGCCGGCCGACGAGCCGATCGGCACCTATCCGGTGAAAATCAGCGCCGGCCAGGTATGGGTGGACCCCAGCTAAAAAAAAGCCCGCCCGGAGCGGGGGCAGGCGTCGTCGCCTCCTTGCGACGTAAAGGACCGCCCTGTCGTTATGTGCCGAGCGTCCCTGCCCGGCCTTGCAAGCGCACGATCCCGTGGTCGAACCCGACGGATTGCCGTGTTCGATCCTGGGGGATGAGACTAAACCTCGGGCTTGACTGTTTGATGACCGCGCCGTGACCCTTGCGTGATGCGCCAGCCCCGTTTGTCCCCCCGCCCGTTCGCGGCTACCATCCGGTATTCCCGCCAGCCGAACGGAAGCCCGAACGCCTTGCCCACCCTGACGACAGCCAACCTCCTCCGCCGCTGGCCGCTGCTGGCCCTGATCGCCGCGCTGCCCGCCTGCGCCGGCAGCCCCGGCCCGGCCTCCTGGTACCAGGACGGCCAGCGAACCGTGCAGCAGGCCGACCGGCTGCAACCCGACCGGCGCCCGGCGCGCAACGTGATCCTGTTCATCGGCGACGGCATGGGCGTGTCCACCGTGACCGCCGCGCGCATTCTCGACGGCCAGCAACGCGGCCAGCCGGGCGAGGAGAACCTGCTGAGCTTCGAGCAGTTCCCCTATGTCGCCTTGTCGAAGACCTATAACACCAACCAGCAGACCCCCGACTCGGCCGGCACCATGACCGCCATGATGACCGGCGAAAAGACACGCGCCGGCGTCATCGCCCAGGACGGCCGCGCGCGCCGCGGCGACTGCGCCGGCGCGCGCGGGCACGAGCTGCGCACGCTGCTGGAGCTGGCCGAGCAGAAGGGCCTGGCCACCGGCATCGTCACCACCACCCGCCTGACCCACGCCACCCCCGCGGCCACCTACGCCCACAGCCCCGAGCGCGGCTGGGAGGGCGACAGCAAGCTGCCGCCCCAGGCCCGCCGGCAGGACTGCAAGGACATCGCCGCGCAACTGATCGACTTCCCCTACGGCGACGGCCCGGAGGTGGCACTGGGCGGCGGGCGGCAGTATTTCCTGCCGCAGCAGACCGCCGATCCCGAAAACCCCGCCAAACAAGGCACCCGCCAGGACGGCCGCGACCTGACCCAGGAATGGCTCGCCCGCCACGCCGATGCCGCCTATGTCTGGAACCAGCCGCAATTCGACGCCCTCGACCTCGCGCGCACGCAACACCTGCTGGGCCTGTTCGCGTATTCCCACATGCGTTACGAAGCCGACCGCAGCCGCGACCGCGCCGGCGAACCCTCGCTGAGCCAGATGACCGCCACCGCGCTGACCCTGCTGAAGCGCAACCCGCGCGGTTACTTTCTGATGGTCGAGGCCGGACGCATCGACCACGCCCACCACGCCGGCAACGCCTATCGCGCGCTCACCGACACCATCGAACTGGCGCGCGCCGTCTCGACCGCGCGCGCCATGAGCAACGCCGACGACACCCTCATCCTCGTCACCGCCGACCACAGCCACACCTTCACCCTGGCCGGCTACCCCACCCGCGGCAACCCCATCCTCGGCCTGGTGGTCGGCAACGACGAACACGGCGAACCCGATGACCACCCCACGCTGGCCGACGACCACATGCCCTACACCACCCTGGGCTACCAGACCGGCCCCGGCTACAAACTGATCGGGGAACACACCCGCGACGACCAACGCCGCCCCCCCGCCGCCGGACGCCAGCAGGACCTCAGCCACATCGACACCACCGAGCGCGGCTTCCACCAGCAGTCCCTGGTGCCGCTGAAATCCGAAACCCACGGCGGCGAGGACGTCGCCGTCTACGCCACCGGCCCCGGCGCCTTCCGCGTGCATGGGGTGATGGAGCAGAACGTGATCTATCACATCATGCGGCGGGCGTATGGGTGGTAGAAAGCGGGGAAACCAGCAACGCCCGCACGCCTTTCCGGTAAATTAGCGGTCGCCAGGCGACCCTGTCATTTCTGACAAACAGCCGGGCGCATGCTCGCTATTTGCAACTAGGAGTCGAAGATGAATCCGGACGAAAAGAGAGCTACGGATTATCTTGAAAGCCGTGGACTCACTGCGGAGCGCTTTTCCAAAGCAGAAACGGGCACTGGAAAAACGCCTGATTTTCGAGTATTTCGAAACGGAGAACTTCTTTTCTACTGCGAGGTTAAATCTAGCGCCGAAGATAGGTGGCTCGACGACCAACTAAACAATGCTGCTCCTGGCGAATTGGTGGGTGGAGCAAGGAACGATCCAGTCTTTAACCGCCTTACCTCCCACGTTCATGGAGCCGTCAAGCAGTTTGATGCCGTAAACAAAAACAATAAATATCCGAATGTCCTCGCTTTCGTGAATCACGACCACATGTGCGGGTTCAATGATCTCTTGGGGATATTAACTGGAAACCTCTACGCCAATGACGGTACGGCGCACCCAATTTATCGACAATTCTCTCACGGCCGCATTAAAAACGAAAAAGGAAAGATTCATTTGTTTATCTGGCTAGACGATCATCGGCCAGATCGTCTGTTTTTTAGCCAAACAGACGAAGCCCACCATGCAGTAGTGTGTGCTGCATTCGGAATTCAGCCAAATGAAATCGAACAAATCGGATCCTGACAACACCCCAACCAGCGTTTGACGGCCGTGCCAAATTACCAACTGCCCCAGGTCACGTGAGCACCATGACAAACAACGCAGTCAACTATAAAAAATCGAAAAGGAAGCAGGTCACCTATGGACTTGTATTCAGTGGAATAGTCGTTTTCGTCGGTATGCTCTTTTCCCCAATCAACACCCTAAACAAGATTTTGGTCTTTGCAGCGATCTCATTGATCTTCGCCGCATTGGCGATATTTCTAATAAGAAAAGCCGCTAAAGAGGCTGTGTGCCCCCACTGCGATGCGGATATATTCGAGGTCATCCAGGCATCGGAATAAACAAAATTGCAGTTCAAGTACTGCCCCGCTTGCGGCAAGGAAGTCGAGATATGATCAACCCGCTGAGTTGGCAGTGATCGCGCATGGCTGCGGGCATTGCTGATTGCGGCGGACACAGGGGTCAGTGCCAGAAAAGCGAAGGTGTTGAAGGTGGCCGGTGTCGACCGCTAGCAGCGGGCTCGGCCGGCACGGGTCTCTACAAACAAAATCTTAACGTTTGCAAACCGCCCCTGTCAGTTCTGACAGTTTGCCCGTGCCGTCGCTTCGCGGCACAATGCCCGCAAACCAATACGAACCGATAACAAGAACAAGGGAGACGCCGCCATCTGCCAGATCACCCCCGGATATCCTTCCGTCCGCCTCCTGTCGGCCGCGCGGAGCGCGCGCCGGACACGAACGAGGCTGATCCTCCCACTCGTGCTCCTGGTGAGCGGTTGTGCGACCTACTCCCCCGTTCCGGAGAACTACCAGGGTCCGGTCTCGACCATCGCCAGCTCGCAGAAACGCCATAGCATCAGCAAGGCGGATATCTTTTATCTCAGCCGGGTGGACGGTCAGAACATCAGAAGCTCCTTGAACGCCACCCGGGAGGCGAGCTATGGCCAAGGGCCTGTTCTGACGACCAAGCTGGTGTCGACGCGGGTGCCGTCCCGGGAAGGGACTTTCACCCTCGTCGGGCGAACCGAGTATGCCGCACCGATCCAGGCGCTGACCGGGACGGTCTATGAGGTCCAGGGCGACATCGCGTTCGCGCCGCGGCCCAACGAAACCTATGTGGTCAAGGGCCAACTGGGTCCTGACTACTCCGCCGTGTGGATCGAGTCCAGGGAAACCGGCGAGGTGGTCCAGAAGAAGATCGAGATCCATGGCAACACGGCGTTGAAAATTTGGCAGAAATGAACGGCCGCGAATCGGGAACCACAAAACGACAAGAACAAGTGTAGGGAGTGGAAAGACAATGAGCTATAAACGGATGGCTCTGGTCGTGGCTCTCGCCACGACCGGTTGTGTCACGGTGCCCAAGACCTCCTCGCAACTGGTGGAAAGCTCGAAGACCACCCAGGATTTCTGCTACGCGATGCCGCGCGCGGCGGTGGGCGAACGGGTGGCGGATTTTCTCGGGCGCTGTTACGGCAAGGTGGAGACCGCCATTCCCCTGGGCGGCGGTTATGTGCCGATGCGGGGCGATTTCCAGGTGGTCGACGAACAGCTCGCCAAGGGCAACCGGTACTCGGTGCGCAATTTCATGGGCTTCGGTTACAGCGCCGACGTGGTCGATGGCGGGGAGCGCTGTGAGACGGCGGTGAACATGTACGCGGTGACGGGGATGTGGAAGAAGCTGTTTGGGGCGGTGGACGCGACCGTCAAGGGCCAGGAGGTCAAATGCCCTTAGACAACCGGGACGACGAACAGGCGGCCTGGACATCGGGGGTCACCACACCCCGTGCGATCGATGCCGTCGCCGAACGGATCGCCACAGCGCCCGGAGCGCCCTGAGGAATAACCCACTGGATGAAATCCGTGGCACCCAGGCAGGCTTCTGGACAACGAGCGAGGTATCAACCCATGCGGTTTCTCCTGCTGCCGCTTCTGAGTCTGTACCTGGCTTCTTGTATCGACGACAGCAACGGCACCGAGGCCGTCCCGCTCGAGTTCAGCGCGCGGTCGGGCTTGCAATCGGGGATCGACCCGCAACAGATCCGGGTGTTGCGCAGTGCCGCCGACTACGCCGCGCTGTTGTCGGAAACCACCCTCTCAGGGGCGCCGCCCACTCCGGATTTCAGCACCCGGATGCTGATCGCCGTGCTCAGCACGCTGGATTCGTGCTATGGCCTGTCGGCCGAGTCGGTGGTGAAGAGCGGCGGGTTCATCCGGGTGACGGTCGGTGTCTCCGGGCCGGCCGAGGTCTGTCCGGCGGTGGTCGGGCAGAACTATCTGCTCATCGACGTACCCCGGACAGCGGGTCAGGTTTCCGTCTGGCACCAGAGCCCGTGAGGCGCAAACTTCTGCGGTGAAAGAGCTAGAAGCCATACTGCAAAAGAAAGAACGGCAACGCATCATCCGACGAATTGGCCAATTGGCTGCAGATCCCCGCCCGCCAGGCGCAAAGAAGCTATCCGGAAATGGCAAGTATCGCGTACGTCAGGGTGCTTACCGGATTGTATAGGGTATCGAGGATAGCGAATTGATTGTCGTGGTGGTGAAGGTAGGACAGAGAAAGGCTGTTTATCGCGGCCCCCTCTAAACCGATCGCCCGCGCCGACGCTGGAAAGCGTAGCCCTTGGGCGGAAACTTTAGCGACCGCCCGGACACTAAGTGTCTTTTATCTGGAGAGACCCCATGCCCGACGACTACCCCCGCATCGCCGCGGTCACCGGCGCCACCTCCGGCATCGGCGAGGCCACCGCGAGAAGATTTCTGCAATCCGGGTTCGCCGTGGTCGGCAACGGCCGCAACGGCCAGAAGCTCGCGGCGCTGGAGGACGAACTCGGCCCGGCGTTCTGCGGCGTGGCCGGCGATGCGAGCGAGGAAAGTGTTCTGGACAGCCTGTTCGAGACCGCCGCCGGGCGCTACGGGGCGGCCCCGGATATCGTGGTGGTCAACGCCGGTCGCGGCCTGGGCGGGTCGGTGAAGGACGCCGATCTGTCCGAGTTCCAGGATCTGCTCAAGGTCAATCTGACCGGCGCGCTGGCGCTGTTGCAAAAAGCGGCGCGGCGGATGGTCGCGCGGCAACGCGACGCGTTCCCGCGACAGGCCGCCGACATCGTCATCATCGGCTCGGTGGTGGGGCGGCATATCTCCCCGTTCAGCGCGGTCTACGGGGCGTCGAAATTCGCCGTGCATTCGCTGGCCGAGGCGCTGCGCCGTGAGATCGGCCCGCTGGGGGTGCGCGTCAGCCTGGTGGAACCGGCGGTGGTGTTGAGCGGCTTCCAGGCGGTGGCCGGCTACGACGACGAGATGCTGCAGCATTTCGAGGAGAAATTCGGGCCGCTGCTGGTGGGCGAAGATATCGCCAATGCGATCGGCTATATCGTCGACCAGCCCGCGCACGTGCACATCAGCGACATCGTGGTACGGCCGACGCGGCAGGATTATCCCTGAGCGGGGCGCCGCCCCACCCGCCTCGGCTGGCAACCGGCCTGCGCTAACGCCGGCCGAGCGTGGGGAAGGCCTCGTCGGGTTTGAGCAGTTCCAGGCTCAGGCTGGGCGCGTAGCCGGGTAGGCGGCTGACCTCGGCCTTGAACTCGCCGCTCTCGAGGGTTTCGAGGATCGGCCGGAAACGGCTGTCGTGCAGCAGGCGCTCCTCGAACATCAGAAAATAGCGCTCGGTGAGCAGCGGCACGAAGTCCAGGTCGAACTGACGCGCCGCGGCCTCGACGCCGATGCCGACGTCGGCCTTGCGGCTGGCGATATAGGCGGCGACCGCGGCGTGGGTGAACTCGATGCTCTCGAAACCCGCCAGGTCGCGCCGGTCGATGCCGGCCTGCGCCAACAACAGCTCCAGCAACATGCGGGTGCCGGAATTCTCCTGGCGGTTGACCAGGCGCACCGGCGCCTTGGCGAGATCGGCGATGCTCCAGATCTGTTTGGGGTTGCCCTTGGCCACCATGATGCCCTGCCCGCGCGTGGCCAGGCACACCAGCCGGAAGGTGGGCTTGAACAACTTGGCGTAGTTGGCCAGCACCGGTTCCAGCAACGGGCCCTGGGGGATGTGGAAGCCGGCGATGTCGCAAGCGCCCCGGCTGAGGGCGTCGACCGCGTCGAGACTGCCGCGATAGTTGATCTCCAGTTCGCCGTGCTTGCGGATCAGCCGCTTGTGCAGGGCGTCGACGGCGAAACCGTGACTGGCGAACAGGCGCAGCGCACCCTGCCCTTGCGGCACCACGGCGTGCAGTTCCGCCTCGATCTCGGAGGCCATGCTGTCGAGCAGGGGCATCAGCCGCGCCTCGACCTGCTTGTGCGCCCAGACCAGTTTGCGGCCCAGATCGGTCAGGTGCGAGCCGCGCCCCCGTGTCATTTCCACCACACTGTCACCCAGAAGTGTGTCGAGTTCGGCCAGGATGTTCCAGGCGTGACGATAGGAGATGCGCAGGCGTTCGCTGGCCTGGCGCAGGTTGCCGCAGGCGTCCACTTCCGAGAGCAGATTCAATGCCTTGTCCAACGATGTCGGGCGCCCCGAGCCATCGATATGGCTGATGGCGGGGCGGATGGAGAATCGCATAGTTGCACTCCGGTTCCGATAAAACCGCGCGCCCTGATCCGATTTATATGCCTATAAAATTCATATTGCCATGATTTGCTTCGTTATTTAGCATCCGGCCCATGGCGTGGATAGTGAGCGTGAGTCGATATATGCATGAACGAGGCCATTTGGTGGCGCCACCCCGGTTGCTGACGGGGCCAGGCGCATGACGGACACCCTGCCCGAGGCCGACGCCCAGAGCGTCGAGGCCGCGATCCTGGCCCACGGGACGCAGCCGGGCGCGTTGCTGCCGCTGCTGCACGCCGTCCAGGACCGGCTCGGCCACATTCCCCCGCCGGCGGTCACGCGCATCGCCGCCGCGCTCAACCTGTCGCGCGCCGAGGTCCACGGGGTGGTCTCCTATTACCACCATTTCCGCGAGCGGCCCTGTGGCCGCCATCTGCTGGAAATCTGCCGGGCCGAGGCCTGTCAGGCGCGCGGCGCGCGTGAGCTCGAGGCGCACGTGCGCCGCCGCCTGGGTTGCGACTTCCACCAGACCAGTGGCGAGGGTGTGTCGCTGGAGCCGGTGTACTGTCTGGGCCTGTGCGCCACCGGTCCGGCCATCGCCATCGACGGCCAGGCGTTCAGCCGCGTCAGCGCCGCGGTGTTCGATGCCCTGAGAGCGCGGCACCTGTGAGCCAGGTGCTGTATATCCCCCGCGATAGCGTCGCCCTGTCGCTCGGCGCCGACGAACTGGCGCTGGCGGTGAGCGCCGAGGCCCGCCGCCGGCGGATCGACCTGCAACTGGTGCGCAACAGCTCGCGCGGGCTGTTCTGGCTGGAGCCGCTGCTGGAGGTGCACACGCCCGAGGGTCGGGTCGGCTACGGGCCGGTCGCGCCCGCCGATGTCGCCGGCTTGTTCGACGCCGGGTTCCTGCGCGGCGGGGAACATCCGCTGTGCCAGGGGATCGTCGACGACCTCCCCTATCTCAAACGCCAGCAACGCCTGACCTTCGCCCGCGCCGGCCTCACCGATCCGCTGTCGTTGAGCGACTACCTGGCCCACCAGGGCTTCGTCGGTCTGCGCCGTGCCCTGAGCATGAGCGCCGCCGAGATCGTCGCCGCGGTCACCGACTCGGGTCTGCGCGGGCGCGGCGGCGCGGCCTTTCCCGCAGGCATCAAATGGCAGACGGTGCGCACCACCGAGGCCAGGCGCAAATATGTGGTCTGCAACGCCGACGAGGGCGACTCCGGGACGTTCGCCGACCGCATGCTGATGGAAGGCGATCCGTTCGCGCTGATCGAGGGGATGACGATCGCCGCGCTCGCGGTCGGCGCCGGCGAGGGTTACATCTACGTGCGCTCGGAATACCCTCAGGCCTACCGGACACTCTGTCAGGCCGTGGATCTCGCCACCGCGGCCGGCTATCTGGGCGCGGACATCCTCGGTGGCGGCCGGGGCTTCGAGCTGCACGTGCGCAAGGCCGCCGGTTCCTATGTCTGCGGCGAGGAGACGGCGATGCTCGAAAGCCTGGAGGGCAAGCGCGGCATGGTGCGCGCCAAACCGCCGCTGCCCGCCGTCCACGGGCTGTTCGGTTGTCCCAGCATCATCAACAACGTCATCACCCTGGCCAGCGTGCCGGTGATCCTGGCGCGCGGCGCGGACTTCTATCGCGGCTTCGGACTGGGGCGTTCGCGCGGCACGCTGCCGTTGCAGCTGGGCGGGAATGTCCGTCACGGCGGCCTGATCGAGCTGGCTTTCGGCACCACCCTGCGCGAGCTGATCGACGAGTTCGGCGGCGGCACCGAAAGCGGCCGCCCGTTGCGCGCGGTGCAGGTGGGCGGCCCGCTCGGCAGCTACCTGCCGGCGTCGCTGCTCGATGTGCCGATCGACTACGAAGCGCTGGCGCAGATCGGCGGCGTGCTCGGCCACGGCGGCGTGGTGGTGTTCGACGACAGCGTCGACATGGCCCAGCAGGCGCGTTTCGCCATGGAATTCTGCGCGCTGGAATCCTGCGGCAAGTGCACCCCCTGCCGGATCGGCGCGACCCGCGGCGTCGAGCTCGTCGACAGCATCATCGCAGGTCAACAGCGGGAACGACAGACAGGCTTGTTGCGGGATCTGTGCGCGACCATGCTCGACGGTTCGCTGTGCGCCATGGGCGGCATGACCCCCTATCCGGTGCTGTCCGCGCTCGATCACTTTCCCGAGGATTTCGCGCGACCGTCCGCCCGCCGCGCGGGCTGAGGCGTTCGCGGCTTGGAGGAACCGACATGTACCAGATTGGCGAAAAAGATTTCGGCACGCCCCCCAGGGAGGCGGCCACCCGGGTGAGCCTTGAGATCGACGGCGTCGAGGTCAGCGTGCCCGCGGGCACCTCGCTGTTGCGCGCCGCCGCGCTCACCGGCGTGCAGATCCCCAAACTGTGCGCCACCGATACCCTGGAGGCATACGGTTCCTGCCGCCTGTGCCTGGTGGAGATCGACGGCCGGCGCGGCTACCCGGCGGCCTGCACCACGCCGGCCGAGGACGGCATGAAAGTGCGGACCGAGACGCCGCGCCTGGCCGAGCTGCGCCGCGGCGTGATGGAGCTCTACATCTCCGACCACCCGCTCGACTGTCTCACCTGCCCGACCAATGGCAACTGTGAGTTGCAGACCATGGCCGGCGCGGTGGGGCTGCGCGCGGTGCGTTACGGCTACGCCGGCAGCAACCATCTGGGGGACGCCAAGGACGCGTCCAACCCCTACTTCACCTACGATCCGAGCAAATGCATCGTCTGCAGTCGCTGCGTGCGCGCCTGTGAGGACATCCAGGGCACCTACGCGCTGACCCTCGACGGGCGCGGTTTCGACTCGCGGGTGGCGGCCGGTCAGAACGAGGCGTTCATGGACTCCGAGTGCGTCTCCTGCGGCGCCTGCGTGCAGGCCTGCCCTACCGCCGCGCTCACCGAGAACTCCCTCATCCGCCAGGGTCAACCCGATCACAGTGTGGTGACCACCTGCGCCTACTGCGGCGTGGGCTGCGCCTTCAAGGCGGAGATGAAAGGCAATGAAGTGGTGCGCATGCTGCCTTACAAAGAGGGCAAGGCCAACGAGGGACACGCCTGCGTCAAGGGGCGCTTTGCCTGGAACTATGCCACCCATCGCGATCGCATCTTGCGCCCGATGATCCGCCGCAGCATCGACGAGCCCTGGCAGGAGGTGTCGTGGGACGATGCGATCGCCTATGCGGCCGGCGAGTTCAAACGCATCCAGGCCACTCATGGCGCGCAGGCCATCGGCGGTATCGTGTCCTCGCGCTGCACCAACGAGGAGGACTACCTGGTGCAGAAACTGGTGCGCGCGGCCTTCGGCAACAACAATGTCGACACCTGCGCGCGGGTGTGCCATTCGCCCACCGGCTACGGCCTGAAGCAGACCCTGGGCGAATCGGCCGGCACCCAGGCGTTCAAGTCGGTGGAGAAAGCCGACGTGATTGTGCTCATCGGCGCCAACCCCACCGACGGTCACCCGGTGTTCGCCGCGCGCATGAAACGCCGCCTGCGCCAGGGCGCGAAGCTGATCGTCATCGACCCGCGCAGCATCGACCTGGTGCGCTCGCCGCACGTGCGCGCGGCCTATCACCTGAAGCTGAAGCCGGGCACCAACGTCGCCGTGATCAGCGCCATGGCGCACGTGCTGGTCACCGAGAACCTGGTGGACGAGGGCTTCGTCAAGGCGCGCTGCGACGCGCAGTCGTTCGCCGACTGGAAGGCGTTCGCCGCCCGGGCGGACAATTCCCCCGAAGCGCTGCAGGCGGTCACGGGGGTGCCGGCCGAGACGCTGCGCCAGGCCACGCGTCTGTACGCCGGCGCCGGCAACGGGGCGATCTATTACGGTCTGGGGGTCACCGAGCACGCGCAGGGTTCCACCATGGTCATGGGCATCGCCAACCTCGCCATGGCCACGGGCAACATCGGCCGCGAGGGCGTGGGCGTCAATCCGTTGCGCGGTCAGAACAACGTCCAGGGCTCCTGCGACATGGGTTCCTTTCCGCACGAGTTGCCCGGTTACCGCCACGTCTCCGATGACGCCACGCGCGCGCGCTTCGAGGCCGCCTGGCAGGTGCGCATCGAGCCGCAACCCGGGCTGCGGATTCCCAACATGTTCGACGCCGCGCTGGACGGCAGTTTCAAGGGCCTGTATTGCCAGGGCGAGGACATCGTGCAGTCCGACCCCAACACCCAGCACGTCGCCGCGGCGCTGCGGGCGATGGAATGCATCGTGGTGCAGGACCTGTTCCTCAACGAGACGGCGAAATACGCGCATGTGTTCCTGCCGGGCTCGTCGTTTCTGGAACGCGACGGCACCTTCACCAACGCCGAGCGGCGGATTTCGCGCATCCGCCAGGTGATGCCGCCCCGGGCGGGCCTGGCGGACTGGGAGGTCACCATGGCCCTGTCCAACGCGCTGGGCTATCCCATGAACTACCGGCATCCGGGCGAGATCATGGACGAGATCGCCGCGCTGACGCCGAGTTTCGCGGGGGTGAGCTATGCCAAGCTCGACCAGCTGGGGAGTCTGCAATGGCCGTGCAACGCGCAGGCGCCGGAGGGCACCCCGGTGATGCACGTCGACGAATTCGTGCGCGGCAAGGGCCGCTTCTTCGTCACCCGATACATTCCCAGCGACGAGAAGGTGACCTCCCGGTTCCCCCTGATTCTGACCACCGGCCGCATCCTGTCGCAGTACAATGTCGGCGCGCAGACGCGGCGCACGGAGAACGTCCGCTGGCACGACGAGGATCGCATCGAGATCCATCCCCACGACGCCGAGGAGCGCGGCATCACCGAGGGCGGCTGGGTCGGGGTCGAATCGCGCGCCGGGCAGACGGTGTTGCGCGCCACCCTCAGCGAGCGGGTACAGCCGGGGGTGGTCTACACCACCTTCCACTTCCCCGAGTCCGGGGCCAATGTCATCACCACCGACAACTCGGACTGGGCGACCAATTGCCCGGAATACAAGGTCACCGCGGTCCAGCTCAGCGCCGTCACCCAACCCTCGGCCTGGCAGCGACACTACCAGGCCTTCAACCGCCGGCAGTTGCAACTGCTCCACCAGGCCGCGGACGCGCCGGCGGTGGTGGACGAAGACTGATGCCGCTGGCGCCCAGGTTCCCGGACGGCGACACGGCGCCAGGCGCCGCGGGCTATTGCGCCGTGTCCACCCTGGCCTGGCAGGAAGGTCAGGCGCGCGCGGCCAGCGACTATGTCGCCGACGAAGTGCCGCTGGCGCTCGAGTACAACGGGATTTCGCACGCCGTGATGCTGGTGACACCGACCGACCTGGAGGACATGGCCGTCGGTTTCAGTCTCACCGAGGGCATCGTCAGCGACATCAGCGACATCCGGGGTATCGAGATCGTCGCCACGGACCCGGGGCTGACCGCCAGGATCGCCGTCTCGGGGGAATGTTTCCTGCGCTTGAAGACGCGGCGGCGCTCGCTGGCCGGACGCACCGGCTGTGGCCTGTGCGGGGCGCAAAGCCTGCAGCAGGTGTATCGCCTACCGACGCCGGTGAACAACACCCGCCTGCGTTTCTCCCCCGCGGCACTACAGCGCGCGTTCGGCGCCCTGCACGCCGGCCAGACGCTGATGCACAAGACCGGCGCCACCCACGCCGCGGCCTGGGCGGACGCCAGCGGGCGGATCAAGCTCACGCGCGAGGATGTCGGCCGGCACAACGCCCTGGACAAGCTCATCGGCGCGCTGGCGCGCCGGGGCGCGCCCACCGGCGGCGGTCTGGCCCTGGTCACCAGCCGCGCCAGCTATGAGATGGTGCTCAAAACGGCCGCTGCGGGGATCGGCTGTCTGGCCGCGGTGTCGGCGCCGACGGCACTGGCGGTCCGGCTGGCGCAGGCGACGCGGCTGACGCTGCTGGGCTTCGTGCGCGGGCAACGCCTGGTCGTCTACACTCACGCGCAGCGCCTCGATACCGGCTGCGCCCCGAGCGCGCCCGCATGAACCGCCACAACCTGGTCAGGATGGCCAACCAGATCGGGGCGTTCTTCGAGAGCTTCCCCGATCGCGAGCAGGCGCGCGAGGAGATCGCCAACCATCTGCTCCGGTTCTGGGAGCCGCGCATGCGCGCCCAACTGCTCGCCCAGATGGACTCCGAACCCGACGACGGCTTGAGCACCATCGTTCGCGAAACCCTTGCCACCCACAGGCCGCGGCTGCTGTGAAGCTACCGCCGCGCCCACCGACGCCTTGGAGGAACCCATGCGCCCGTCCGTGCTGATGTTGACCCTGTCGCTGTCCACCGCCGCCGTGCGCGCCGACGACGCTCCCCCACCGGTGCCGCCGGACTACCCCAGCCACCGGAGCACCAGCGAATGCGGCGACGCGCAGGAGTTGCGCCAACTGCGCGAAAGCCTCATGCGCTACAACCTGAGCCGCGTCGAGATCGCCGCGGTGCTGCGCAAGATGGCCGCCAAGTACCGGCTGGAAGGTGACACGCGCACGGGTTTGCTGGCGTTCGCCAGCAGCTTCGAACAGATGCGCCAGAATCTGCCGGCGCCGGATCCGGACTCGGCCGAATTCCGCAATTTCGACTTCAGGCTGGGGCTGAGCTTCGCCGCGCTGACGCTCTACCTGAATACGCGCGACCCGTCGCTGGCCCGCCACTTCAGCCGCGATCGTGGCGACCCGGGCAGCGACCTCGGGCTCTACCTGGCCTCGCTGGACAGCAGCCGCGCCGGCTATTTCTCCCGGTTGGAACGCGCCACGGCGCGCCACCGCCCGGCTCCCGGGCAGACCTGCCGCTGATGGCCGGCCCGATTGTATAAATACGGACACACCGACGTGGCTGTAGTGTTCCAGATTGCTACATTTCTCGGACACTCTGTGACCCGTTTGCGGCACACGGCGGTGGCACAGGGCGCTCCTGTCCCGGGTCCGGCGCGGCCGGGATCTCCTCCCGAAAAGGTAAAAAATACAAAGCTTTTGTGTGGATTTGGTCACCCACCCCAGTGATCCCCCGACAGCCGCCAGCGCCGGGGGCGCCTTCCCCTGCGCCTACACCCGGTATGGATCCTGCTCTTACATTCCCAACCCTGTCTACCTAACGGATGCTCCCATGGAAATATCAAAAGCGCTTTCCCGGCACCGCGAGTTTGTACTTTCCATCGCCTCGGGCGAAATCAGCGACGCCTCGGTGGATTCACGCATCTCCGCCTCCTGGCGTCGCTGTATCCAGGACTATGGGCTGGATCCGAAGGACCCGCCCGAGACCGTCGACGTCGGTGCCGACGTGCTGCAGGAGCACCAGGAGCGCCTCGGCAGCCTGCTGTCGATCGCCAGGGTGGAGATGACCAACCTCTATCAGCAGATCGCCGGCAGCGGCCACTCCATCATGCTCACCGACAATTCCGGCCTGGTGCTCAACTACGTCGGCGACCCTGCGTTCGGCGCCACCGCGGCGGCGGCGGGCCTGCGCGAGGGCGCGCAGTGGACGGAAAGCCTGCAGGGGACCAACGGGATGGGCACCTGCCTGGCCGACGGCGCCCCGGTGGTGGTGCATCAAAACGAGCATTTCTTCGGCAGCAACCTGCTGTTGACCTGTACCGCCGCGCCGATCATGGACGCCGACGAGCGCGTGATCGCGGTGCTCGACGCCTCCAGCGAGTCGGCCCGTGCCCAGCAACACACCATGGCCCTGGTCAACATGTCCGCCAAGATGATCGAGAACCGCGTCTTCCTGTCGAGCTTCAGGAAGCACTTCATCCTTCACTTCCACAGCCGCGCCGAGTTCATCAACACCCTGGGCGAGGGTCTCATCGCCTTTCGCGGCGATGGCAGCGTGTTGGCCGCCAACCGCAGCGCCCTGTTCCAGCTGGATTACAAGGGCCTGGCCGAAGTCCGCGCGCGCTCCATCGAAGAGCTGTTCGACAACGCCTCCACCCTGCTGAAACATTCGCTCCGCCCGCTGCTCAAGGCGGTGCCGATCTACGAGACGCGCCACGCCCACCGCTTCTTCGGCATCGTGCAGGTCCCGGACACCCGGCAGGTGTTCGGTCTCAGCGCGGCACCGTCGGCGCGCGACCCGGGCAGCGTCGCGAGCAAGGGGCACGAGGCGCTGAATGCGTTGGAGTTCGGCGACACCCAGATGCGCCGCAACATCCGCGTCGCCCAACGCGTCCTGGACCGCGAAATACCGATTCTGGTGACCGGCGAGAGCGGCACCGGCAAGGGCGTGTTCGCCAAGGCGCTGCATCTGGCCAGCGAGCGCGCCGACAAACCCTTTGTCGCCATCAATTGCGCCTCCATTCCGGAGGCACTGATTGAAAGCGAGCTGTTCGGTTACAAGCCCGGTGCGTTTACCGGGGCCAGCCGACGCGGCAACGCCGGAAAAATCGTCCAGGCCGACGGCGGTACGTTGTTTCTCGACGAGATCGGCGATATGCCCTTGTCGTTGCAGGCGCGCCTGCTACGCGTGCTGGAGGAAAAGGAAGTCGTCCCTCTCGGCGGTCACGAACCGGTTTCGGTGGACCTGCGCGTCATCAGCGCCACCCACCGCGATCTGCGGGCCATGGTGACCGAGGGCGAGTTTCGCGAGGACCTGTTCTACCGCTTGCAGGGCATCAAGATCTGTCTGCCCGCGTTGCGCGAACGCGCCGACAAACGCGAACTGATCCGTCGCCTGATCGCGCTGGAGAACATCGACCGCCAGCCCCCCGTGGAGGCCGACGAGGCGGTGGTCGACCAACTGGCCAGCCACGACTGGCCCGGCAATATACGCCAGCTGCGCAATGTCCTGAAAACACTGCTGGCGCTGTCGGAAAGCGGCCATCTCGTCCACAGCAGCCTGATCGGGGAACTGCTGTGGGATGTGCGCGACACGGCCCAAGCCGGCGTGCAGCAGGAATCGCTCGGCGACGACCGGGAAAGCTCGGACCCGCTCAGAAACGCCGAACGGGAGGCCTTATTGCAGGAACTGGAGCGCCACCACTGGAACGTATCCAGCACCGCCCGGCGTTTGAAACTGAGTCGCAACACCCTGTACCGGAAGATGAAACGTTGTCGTATCGCGTTACCGAAATGAGCCGCCGCGACGGGCTCGTCCCGGATAAGGAGACTTCAAGCTTCTCCGTCAGCGTGAACCCCGGTGCGCTGCATTTCAACGCCGCGCATTTCATCACCGTCAACGACAGCTGCGAGAATCTGCACGGGCACAACTTTCACGTCCGCGTCAGCGCCTCCGGGCGGAGCGATGGTGACGCCTTGGTGATCGATTTCGTCCTCCTGAACCGGCTGGCGGAGCAGATCTGTCGCCAATTGCACGACAAGATCCTCCTGCCGGCCACCAGCGGCGAAATGGACATCGAAGAGCGCGACGATTGCTATCATGTCCAGGGCCACGGCAAGCGTTTCATGTTTCCGGTGGAGAACTGCTGTCTGCTGCCGGTGAGCAACACCACCGCGGAAATGCTCGCCTGGCACATCTGCAACCTGCTCGGGGAAGCGCTCGGTCGACGCAACGCGCTGCAAAACGTGCACGAGCTCGAGGTCGCCGTCGAGGAGGCCGACTGCCAATGGGGCATCGTCCGGCAACGGGTCGGCACGCATGGGTAAGTCCCGCCATGCCCGCCTGGCCTGGGCGATCACCGGCTCCGGACACTACCTGCACGAGTGCATGGCGCTGATGCGCGACTACGGCGAGGTCGATCTCTTCCTCAGCGCGGCCGCCGCGGAGGTGCTCGCCATGTATGGCTACCGCCTGGACGAACTGCGAGCCGAGATACGGGTGTTTCGCGACAACAGCGCCAGCTCGGTGCCGGTGGGCCTGTTCTACGAAGGGCGCTATCACTCCCTGGTGATCGCCCCGGCGACCTCGAACACCATCGCCAAATGCGCCTATGGCATTTCCGACAGCCTGGTCACCAACATCTTCGCCCAGGCCGGCAAATGCCGCCTGCCCGCGATCGTGTTCGCCTGCGATACCGCCCCGGAGCTGCAAAGCCAGGCGCCACGGGAAACCGTCACGGTCTATCCCCGACCCATTGATCTGGACAACGTCACCCGGCTGAGCCGCTTCGAGCAGACCTGCATCGTCTCGGATGTGGAGCAGCTGCGACAGGCGCTCGGCCTCGCCTCGCCATGCCTGAACGCATCGCCTTCCTGACCGGTCGCCTCGCCGAGCCCAGTCTGCGCCGCGTGCTCGACGCCCTGGCGGACAAGAGCTTCGAGGCGGACGTGCGCCAACTGGGGATCAACGTCGCCGGGCTGCTGACCAGCGACATGATCCGCCGGCGCATGCCGCGCGCCGAGGCCGATCGCATCATCGTGCCGGGGCGCTGCCGCGGCGACCTCGACGCGCTGAGTCGCCATTACGGCGTACCGGTGCTGCGCGGACCCGACGATCTGAAGGATCTCCCGGCCTACCTGGGCCACGGCGCGCGGACGCCCGACCTCAGCGGCTACGACATCCGCATCTTCGCCGAAATCGTCGACGCGCCGGCACTCGACATCGCCCAGATCCTGGCGCGCGCGCAGCGCTATCGCGACGCCGGCGCCGACGTCATCGACGTCGGCTGCCTGCCGGACACGCCGTTTCCGCACTTGAGCGAAACCGTCCGGGCCCTGCGCGACAGCGGTTTCGTGGTCAGCGTGGATTCCATGAACAGCGCCGAGCTGCTCGCCGGTGCCCGCGCCGGCGCCGACTACCTGCTGAGCCTGAACGAACAGACCCTCTGGGTGGCCGACGAGGTGGAGGCCACCCCCGTCCTGGTGCCGACCGGTGATGGGGGTCTGGCGTCCCTGCTGCGGGCGATGGAGCGCCTGGATCTGGCCGCGCGACCCTATCTCGCCGACCCCATACTCGACCCGCCGCTGCTCGGGTTCACCGAGTCGATCGCCCGCTATCGCGAGCTTCGTCGCCGGCGCCCGGAGGTCGAGATGTTGCTGGGCGTGGGCAACGTCAGCGAACTGCTCGACGCGGACACCGCCGGTGTCAACGCGCTGTTGGCGGCCATCGCCGCCGAACTTTCGATCCACAATGTGCTCACCACCCAGGTCAGCGCCCACGCCCGCCGGGCCGTGCACGAGCTGGACGCGGCCCGCCGCCTTGTCCATCGCGCGCGCCTGGACGCATCGCTGGCGCGGGATATCGACCCGCGCCTCCTGGCGCTGCACGAACGCCATCCGTTTCCCTACCAACCCGAGGAGATCGCGCAGACGGCGGCGGCCGTGCGCGACCCCAGCTACCGGATCGAGGTCAGCGCGGCGGGCCTGCATCTGTATAACCGCGACGGCCTGAAAAGCGCCCACGATCCGTTCACGCTGTTCGCGCAACTCTCGCTCGGCACGGACACCGGGCACGCCTTCTACCTCGGCGTGGAACTGGCCCGCGCGCAGATCGCCTGGCAGCTCGGCAAGCGCTATGTGCAGGACCAGGAGCTGCGTTGGGGTTGCGCCAGCGACACGCCGGCCGAGGACCTGGAGTCCCAGGCGGCGCCCGGCGCGACGCGCCTTGAAACGGGAACGCGTCCATGATCCGGGAAACCCTGGTCACCAGCCTGTCCGCCGACGGCGGCCCCCACCTCGCCCCCATGGGGGTGCAGGCGCAGGGCGATCGGTTGCTGCTGGCGCCCTTTCGCCCCTCGCGTTCGCTGGACAATCTGCTGCGCGCGCGCTGCGCGGTGATCAACTACTGCGACGACGTGCGTATCTTCGCCGGCTGCCTGACCGGCCGCCGCGACTGGCCGCTGTGCGCGGCCGAGAAGATACCCGGCTTCAGGCTGCGCGACGCGCTCGCCCACGCGGAGGTCGTCATCGAGGAAGTCGAGGAGGATCCGCTGCGCCCGCGGCTGCATTGCCGGGTGGTGTTCGAGGCGGTACACGCCGGGTTTCGCGGCTTCAACCGCGCCCAGAGCGCGGTGCTCGAGGCGGCGATCCTGGTCAGCCGCCTGTCGCTGCTGCCGGCGGAGAAGATCGACAGCGAGATCGAGTACTTGAAGATCGCCGTGGACAAAACCGCCGGCCGGGCGGAAAAGCAGGCCTGGAGCTGGTTGATGCAGGCCATCGTCGCGCATCGCGCCAACGCCCGGGAGCCGCGCCCGTGACCGGCCTGCTGGCCAGCGTGAGCACGCCGCTGGAAGCGCGCATCGCCCTGCGCGGGGCGGCCGACATCATCGATCTCAAGGCGCCGGCGGCGGGCGCGCTCGGCGCCGTGGCGCCCGGGATTCAGCGCGCGGTGGTGGCCATGGTCGCGGGTCGCCGCCGCACCAGCGCCACCTGCGGGGATCTGCCGATGCAGGCGCAGGTCATTCGGCGCGGCCTCGAGCAGACCGCCGCCAGCGGCGTCGAGCTGGTCAAGCTGGGGTTGCCGCGGCTGGAGCAGCACCTGGAGTGCCTGGCCGTGCTCGCCGAGGCGGCCGCCAGCGGCATTCGGGTCGTGGCGGTGCTGTTCGCCGAATCCGATCCACCGCTGTGGTTGGTCGACGAGCTGGCGCAGGCCGGCTGCCACGGCGTCATGCTCGACACGGGTGACAAGGCCGGGGGCAGCCTGCGCCGGCATCTGTCGCTGGCGCAACTGGCCGCCTTCGTGCAGCGCGCCCGCCGGCGGCACCTGCTCAGCGCGCTGGCCGGCTCGCTCGGGCTCAGCGACGTGGCCGCGCTGTTGCCGCTGGCCCCCGATTATCTCGGCTTTCGCGGAGCGCTGTGCGCGCAAGGTGCCCGCACCGGCGCCTTGTCGGCCGCGGCGCTGGCGAGGGTGCGCGCCGCGATCCCCTAGCCGCCGGGCGTCGCGGCGACACCAGCGCTTGAATTTCGCCGCTAGCCCCCGGGCGTGAGGCACGCCCTCCACCCCTGCCTGTCCCCGTGTGAATGGCTCCGCTAGCCCCCGCGCGTGGGCGCACGGCCGCCGACGCCGTGGGCCAGCGACGTGGCGAATATGTCCTTGTCGCCCCGCAACAGACCCGGCACCAGTTCGCACTGATCCTGCGACAACAGGCTGATGGAAAAATCACCCGTTCGCGCATAATGCGGAAACGCGGCGTCGACCACGCCGTGCCTGGCCAGATCGCCGATCGCCAGCGCACTCTCGTCGAGCGCCACCGACTTGACCAGCAGCAGGTGCGCGGCGCGCAGGCGCGCGGCCAGCCAGGCGGCCAGACTGTCCGAGGTCACATCCCAACTGGGTTCGACCGCCGGGTCGTCGTTGACCATCAGCGTCGGCAGCCAGACCGGCACGGCGCCGGCGTCCAACACCCGACGGATGTCCGCTTCGAGCTCCACCGGCACCAGCCGGGGCTGCAGGCCCGCGAGCATCAGTCCATATTGCGCCATCGCCAGCAGCGCCATGAAGTGCGCGCTGGCGTTGTCGAAACACCAGTAGCTCTGCGACTTGCTGACCAGCTCGGCGAACGGACCGCCGCCGGGCACGATCACCACCTCGCCGCCCCCGTGACGCGTCAGGGTGTCGAGCCACAGGGGCAGGGTTTCAGCAGTGGCCAGACTGCCGCCGAGTTTCACTATCCACATCGCTCAGACCCAGTTGTTCCAGCCAGCGCAGAATCGCGGCGGCCTTGTCGTAGGTTTCCCGGTATTCCGCCGCGAGCGTCGAATCGGCGACGATGCCGCCACCGGCGGCGAAGCTCAGGCTGCCGGCGCGATGCACCAGGGTGCGTATCGCGATACTGGTATCCATGGCCCGATCGAAGCCGATGTAGCCGAGCGAGCCGCAATAGACGCCGCGCGCCGCCGGTTCCAGCTGGTCGATGATCTGCATGGCGCGCAGTTTCGGCGCCCCGGTGATGGAACCGCCGGGGAAACAGGCCCGCAGCAGATCGAGACAATCGAACGGCGCGCGCAACCGCCCCGTCACCGTGCTGACCAGGTGATGCACGCTGGCGAAGCTCTCCACGTCGAACAGCCGGGGAACCTGCACGCTGCCGTAGCGGCAGACCTTGCCCAGGTCGTTGCGCAGCAGATCGACAATCATGAGATTCTCCGCCCGGTCCTTGGCGCTGCGGCGCAGCTCCTCGGCCAGCCACAGGTCCTCCTGCGGGTGACGCGAGCGCGGCCGGGTGCCCTTGATCGGGCGCGTCTCCACCTGCTCCCCCGTGACCTTGAGAAAGCGCTCCGGCGAGTTGCTCAACACCTGGCAGTCCGGCAGATTGAGATAGCCGGCGAAGGGCGCGGGGTTCAGGCCGCGCAGCGTGCGATAGCCCTGCCAGGCGCTGCCGCGCACCCGCGCCTGGAAATGCCGGGCGAGGTTCACCTGATAACAGTCGCCCTCGCGGATGAATCGCTTCACCCGGCGAAAGGCGCTGGCGTAGTCGGCGAAGCTGAGATTCGATCGCGGCGCCTGGAGCAGCTCGAAGGGCGCTCTGGCCGGCGCCGGCGGCGGTGCCCGGAAATACCGCACCCACTTGCGCCGGCGGCATGCCGCGAGCGCATCGTCGCCCCGGGAAACCAGAAAACTGCGGCGTTGCCCGTGATCCACCACCAGCGCCCAGTCGTAGATTCCCACGGCCATGTCCGGCAGCGCCCGCACAGCCCCGGCCGAGCCCACCGATGGCTCCACCCGCCGCGCCAGATCGTAGGCGAAATAGCCCAGGGCCCCGCCGCTGAAGGGCAGGCCGGCGACGCCCTCGCCACGCGCGCCCAAGGCGTCTTTCACCAGCGCGAAGGGATCGGCGCGGGAAACGTGCCGGCCGTCGGGCGCGGTGATCTCGGTCAGCTCGCCGCGGGTGACCAGCGTCACCCGCGGCTCGACGGCGATGATGTCATAACGCCCTTGATCGACGAACGGCCGGCCGCTGTCGAGAAACACCGCCCAGGGAATGTCGGCGAGCGCGTCGAACAACCCGGCGCTGTCGGCGCGATAGGGCAGTTCCTGCACCTGCGCGCTCATGCGCGCCCCCGCGCCAGCTCCGCCACCGCCAGGGCCGGCAGGCAATCGGCCGGCGCCCCGGTGCGCAGCCGTTGGGTGTTCACCAGCGAGGCCATGTCGATGTAGCGCCGCGCGCAACGCGCCGCCAGATGCCTGACCAGAAACCGCCCGACACCGCAGCCGACCAGCGGCGTAGCGGCGTCCAACGCGCGCTCGGATACGACCAGGTGCAGCGCCCGGGCGATGGCGTGCAGCTGACATTCGCGGTAGTAACAGGCCAGCCGCCGCCAGTCCTCCAGCCCCGCCGCGGTGTCGTCGAGCCCGAGCATCCTGGCCAGGCGGCGGGCGCTGGCGCGGACGGTTTTGGGACCGGCGTCGGCGCTGGGCAGCTGATCGGCGTGCGCCGGCAACTCGCCGGTCAGGCGATAGACGTCGGCGCTGAGCGCGAACTGCTCGGCCATTTGCGCCACCCAGGCGCCGTTGAACGGCGCGCTTTGCGCCAGCGCCATCAGCGGCGTGCGCACCACGCCGGTGTAGAGCAGCTCGCCGCAACGCAGCCGTTGGTGATCGCCGCCGCCGTGGGCGAGCACCTCGGCGTCGCGGATCGCGACGATGTCGGTGGTGGTGCTGCCGATATCGACCAGCAGTGCCTGGGGAACCCGCCGGGCGGTGAAGGTGGCGCTGGCCAGCCAGTTGCTGGAGGCGATCGCCTGTTCGGCGTCGAGCGTCGCCGCGCTGTCCAGCAAGCCCCGGGGCCCGGCGTACCAGGCGATGTTGGGCGAGGACACCTGCGCTTCCACTGTCCTTATCAGCGCGCGCACCCCCTCGCGGCGTCCGCGAAACAGATCCACCAGCTCGCCGGTCATGGTGAACGCATGGTGCGCGCCTTCGAGCCGCAGCGTGCGGATGGCGCGCTCCAGCCCCTGACGCAACGGCTCCAGCCCCTGCCAGAGTGGGCACGGCCACTGGGCGCTGTGCAGCACGTAGCCCTCCGCGTCCAGGCACGCGACCTTCAGATGGGCACCACCGAGATCCCAGCCGACGAACGCCTCAGGCGACATGGGGGAGCTCCAGATCGAGATCGACGTGGTCGGATCCGTCCTCGGGAAAAGCCGGCGCCGCCGTGCCCCGCAACATCCGCAGCACCAGGGCCGCGGGATTCACGCCCAGCACGTGGTGAATACCGGCGTACGACGTGCTCAGCCGCGGGTTGACTTCGACCACCGTGGGTCCGGCGGCGGTCATGACGATGTCCACGCCGACGTAGCCCCACAGCCCTGGCAGGGCGCGCGCCACGGCCGCCGCCAGCCTGGCGCACGCAGCGCCGCCGGCGAGCGCGCGCCTGACCTGGATGCCGGTCAGCACCAGGGTACGCTGCCGTGGAATGACGCGTTGCAAGTTGTACGTCAGCAACTGGGCGCCACCGTGCGCGCACAGCAAGGACAGGCTCGCCGCCTGCCCTTGCAGATAGGGTTGGGCGACACAGTTCGCGTAGCGCGTGCGCTCGCGCAAGGCCCGGCGCATGGCACGATGCCCGGAAAACACCTCCAGACCGCCGCACCCCGCGCCGTCATCCGGCTTCACCACCCAGCGTCCGGGCGCATACGCGATCACCTCGTCGCTGCGATAGGTCGCCACGGTTGGGATGTCGGCCCGGCGCAAACAGGCCGCGGTGCGGTACTTGCTGGCGGCGATCGCAATCGTCTCGGGGTCGGTGCCGAGCAACGACCGGCCCCGTGCCAGGGTCAGTTCGCTGATCCGCTGCAACAGGCCGTCGAATTCCGGCATCACCGGCCAGACGGCGTCGCAGCGATCGATGCAGGCCTGCCATTGCCCCCAGATATCCTGCTTCCCCTCGGGCACGAACAGCTCGCAATCGACCCCCAAGGGCGGCAGCCGCGCATCGCGGCTGACCAGCAGCTCGACGCCCTCGATCTGCAGCAGGTCCCGAATCAGGGCGCTCAGCATCAGTTCCGCCTGCGCCAACAGTTCCCGCTTCAGCGCCCCGCCCTGGCCGCCACCGGTGATATACTCGACGACAAAGATACGCATACCGGTCGTGCTCGTGATCCTCATACCCGTTATCGATTTGGCCGCCGGCGAGGTCGTCCACGCCCGCGGTGGCGAACGCGCCGCCTACCGTCCGCTGCGCAGCCGGCTGTGCGCAAGCTGCGAGCCGACCGCGGTCGTCGGCGGCCTGCTCGCGTTGCACCCCTTCCGTCATCTCTACATCGCCGACCTGGACGCGATCTCGGGGAGCGGCGACCAGCGAAACGTCATCGACCGACTGCACGCGACGTTCCCACGACTGCAACTGTGGGTGGACGCCGGTATCGCCCGCCACGCCGATTGGCGCTGCCAGGGTTCGCACGTCCCCGTCATCGGCAGCGAAACGCTTGCCGACAGGTCGCTTCTGGCCACGCCCGCGGTCCGCGCCGCCAGCGTGCTGTCGCTGGATTTCCGCCATGACAGCGCGCTGGACCCCAGTGGGGTGCACCAGCATCCCGAACTCTGGCCCGAGCGCGTCATCGGCATGAGCCTCGGGCGGGTCGGGAGCGGCCGTGGTCCCGACCTGGCGCGGCTGCGGGAACTGCGCGCGCGCGCGCCTTCCACCGAGCTTTATGCCGCCGGCGGTATCGCCGGACCGGCCGACCTGGAATCACTGCGACGTCTAGGCCTGGCCGGCGCGCTGCTGGCGAGCGCCCTGCACGACGGCGCGTTCAGCCGCGAGCAATTGCGAAACTTCACGCCCTAGGCGACGACGTCGAACACCCCCTCGCAGGCCAGCAGCCGCTGTCGCTGGGCCCGGTCGCCGACTTCGGGGGGAGCGAAACCCTGCAGCAGCGGATTCCCGCCGCGCGCCTGGAACTGCGCCAGGTCCGGGCCGCGGTAGTGGCACCAGGACTGTTCGGTTTCATAAAGTTGCAGCTCGAGCATCCCCGGCAGATAGTCGATGAGCTGTTCCCAGATATACACGCACAGCATCTCGGTGCTGGAACGCCAGGCCAGTTCCGGGGCGACATAGTTCAAGGTGTGATGATCGAATCTCTCGACGATCCGGCGATTCACGACCCGCTTGAGGTAGCCGTAGTCGATGACACAGCCTGTCACCGGGTCGACGCGATCGGCGACTTTCACCTGCAATTTGTAACGCCCACCGTGCAGGTTGGAACACTTGGCGGGATGGTCAGTGATGAAGTGCGCCGAATCGAACACCACTTCCTTGACCACCGTGACCCGCGGGGTTTGCGCGTGGAAGCGCTCCCACGCGCCCGGCATCAGCCGCAGACCGGCGTGCAGTAGGGCGAACAATGCGTCGGTATCGCTGAGCGTGCGCGCGCGTAACAGCACCTTGCCCTGGGCAGCCGGGGCGTCGAGTGCCAGCAGCTCGATGTCGCGGCGCTGCAGCCAGGCCTGGATCTCGGCGGCCTCGCCCGCGCCATTCACCGGCAGGAACAGGTAACCGCCGTGCAGCTCGCCGACGAAGGCCAGACACACCGCCAGCGCCAGGCGGAAATCCGGCGGCGGCGCCAGCGACAGCTGCGCATGCGCGGCCTGCGGCCAGGGTTCGAGCGCCCGCAGGCAGTTTTCGGCCACCACGCGGTTGCTGGACTGATCGAAGCGGTACTCCTGGCAGAACCGGAAGCCGAACTCTCCGAGGTGTCGCTGTGCCCACAGCAGCAGGTCGAGCCGGCGGATATCGCCGGGGATCTCCTGGTAGCCCTCGCGCCGGCGCGCCAGGCCGGCGAGCTTCAGGCCGAGCAACACACCGCGCGCGGTTTCGCCCGCCGGTACGCGCGGCCTGGCAAACAGCGCCCGTGGCGCGCGTACATTCAGGCGCTCGGGACTGAGCAGCAGATCCAGCGGCAGACAATGGCGCAGGGCGTATTCGTGCAGCGTCAGGCCGCAACACTGCAACAGATGCGCGTTGTCCAGCTGCCGCGGCGCGGCGCCACATTCAAGACATTGCATGGGTCACCTCCTCGTTGCCGCCAGGGCCGGCGGTCGCGGGCGCGCCCCGGTCTCCCGGGATCGCGCCGCCGCGCGCCCTCAGGCGTGAGCCGCAAAGGGATGCGCCGTGCTCCCCTTGCTGGAAACGACCTCGCTGGCCTTCGGCTCGCCGGTAATGGCGCGCTTCAGGGCCAGCTTGGTGGCTTCGTAGTTGTAGTCCTGGATCTTGTTGTCATCCTCGGCTTCCCAGTGGATGAACACGCCGACGCAGATATAGGCGTCGTCGGCCTCGTCGGCGGGGATGGTGCCATCCTCGACGCAATCGGCCACCGCCATGGCCACCCCGCGCTGTGCCGGGCCGAACATCTGCACGGCCTGCTTCGCGCCTTTGATGGTGACCTTGTTGAACATGACCGTCGAGGGTTTCACCATCAGATTGGGCGTCACCACCGCCAACAACCCGTTGACCCCCTCTTTCTGGTTTGTCAGGGTCTGGCAAAAGGCATCTTCGGCCGCGCTGCCGCGTGGGCCGATGATCAGATCGATGTGCGCCACCTCGTTTCCGTCTCCAACCAGTGCCTCTCCAACCAGGACTTTGTCTATCTTTGCCATTACGCTTCTCCTTACTCAGGTCGCTAGTAGTGAAACGGAGGAAGTCGGACCCGAACCGGCCTCCGTCATTGAAATGCACGCATGCGGGTGCGCACGCAGATCGTCATGCAGTTGCCTGACGAACAAGGTGGCGACGACCAGATCGGCCGTGGTGCCCGGATTGATGCCACGCTGCTTGAGGGTGAGATCGAACAGCGCCAGAGCGCCCATCATCGATTCGGGATCCGGCTGCTGCTCCAGAAGCCCGCCAAGACGTTCGGCCTGCGCGCGCAGCCCAGTGGCCACCGCCTCACCGTGCTTGCGCCGCACCAGACTGTCGCCGAACTTCGCCAGCAACGCCAGATAGAGCGAGACGATCCCCCAGGACTCGCTGTGCCAGCGAGCTTGGGCGGCGCGCAGATAGGGCTCGGCGAAATCGAAAACGTCGCAATAGCCGTGCACGTACTGGAAGGCGATGCGATCCCACTCGATGGCCGGCCTCATCGCCTCGAGCAGGCTCACCGGCGGAGCGCCGTGACGGATGTCGTAGCGCGGCGCGCTGTTCATGCCGCCGGGCCGGGCCTGGCGGATCGCGGCGTAGACCAGCCGGGTGTCCTCGGCATCCAGAGCTTGCAAGGTGTGGTCGAGCGCCGCGCGCAGCGACCCCGGCCCGCAGGCGCCGAGCGCGGCGTGCGCGATCGGCGCGCACAACAGGACAATGCCGAGGTTGGTGTTACAGCCGACGCGGTTGCGGGTCGCGTCGATCGCGCCGCGGACCCGCGCGCCGACGCGCCATCCCGGCGTGCACAACGACGGCGCGGCGGCGCGCGCGCTGCGCCTGAAGTCCTCGACGCGCATGCCGTGACCGTCGGCGTAGATGCTGACGTTGCCGGGCTTCAGGGCCGACAACTCCGCCTGGCAGGCGCCCAACAGGGCTTGTTGCACCCGCCCCGGATTCATGCGCTCACCGCCACGGGTGGCGTGCACAGATGGCGCGCGCAGAAATCGTCCACCAGCGCCTGGGCGATATCCACGCCACAAACCGACTGCAGTCCTTTCCAGGCCGGAATGCTGTTGATTTCGATCACCTGCAGCACGCCGCCCGCGTCGCGCATCAGGTCGACACCCGCGTAGTCCATGCCCACCGCCGCGACCGCGGTCTCGGCGGTCTGCTCGAGCTCGCGGTCGTTGACCACGGCGACGCAACGGGCGCCCTGGGCGACGTTGTTGATCCAGCCGCGCCCGGTACGCCGCATGCTGGCCACCGCCTTGCCGTTGATCACGAAGACGCGCCAGTCGCCGCCGCCGTCGAGGTAACGCTGCAGGTAGTAAACGCCCTGGTACTCAGCGGCCGGCGGCAGGCGATCGCGCCGCGACAGACGTCGCAGACCACGACCCTGGGAGCCGAACAGCGGTTTGATCACCAGGCGCTGGCCGGCAGCGCGCTCGCGCCGCCAGACGGCCTCGGCCCGGGAGCGCTCGGCGCTCACCCAGGTCGGCGGCGTCGCCACCCCCGCGTGGTGCAGCAGCAGGCTGGTCATGCCCTTGTCGACGCTCTTTTCGATCGCCCTGGCACTGTTGTAGACCGGTACCCCCACGGCCTGCAGCGCGTGCAGGACGTCAAGCGCGAGCACCACCTGCTCCAGGGTGCCGCCCGGCACACCGCGCACGAACACCCCGTCGGGCAAGCGCGCGGCGAAACCCGGCAGGTGCAGGCCGGCGGTGTGGCCGGCCAGATCGATGCCGCAGCGGGCGAGCGAGACCTGGCGCACCACGCAGTCACGCCGGGCAAAAGCGCGCCGCAAGCGCTCGGCGTGCCAGCCCCGGTCCTCGCTCAGCAACGCGATCCGCAGGCTCATCGCGTCGCTCCGAAGGCCTGCTCCAGCAGCGCGGAGTTCAGCGCGCCGGCGTGGAAACTGCGCCCCGAGTCGAGGCACGAGACGGTCACGGCGGCCGGGCTGAACAGCAGCGGGTCGATCTGGAAGAAATCGCAATGATAGTCGGTGAAGATATCGCTGAAGGGTTTACCGTAATCCCGCGAACCGCTGCTGGGCAGGGCCCGGGCGAGATCGGCGGCCTCGGCGTCGCTGCCGGAGACGAACAACTGCACCTGCCCGCCATAAAGGATCGCGTCGTTGGTACGCCCCATGGCGGTGATGAAATCCGGCGCCGGCGGCGGCAAGGGCGCGCTGCCGAGACCGTCGACGATCTGGGTCAGGGGAAAACCGAGACTGTGCGCCTTGTGCAGCGCGACCTCGAGTACGCGCGCCACCACCTGGACCACACCGGCGAGGCTGCGCGTGGGCGTCAGGATCAAGGTGAGCGCGTCGCTGTCGATGCCGCAATCGGCGGCGATTTTCGCCGCCAGTTCCGGCGGCGGAAACCTGTCGACTTCGAGCACCAGACAGCCCGCCTGGCTCTGGTCGACGTAACCGAGCTCGGAAAAAAGAACCTCCTTGCGCGCCAACGCGCGCGCCGGTCCCGAACCCATGGCGTGATAGGCTTCTCTCCCCTCCCCCAGCGACAGACTCCAGCCCGCGTATTGACTGGCCAGGCAAGCGATCACCGGGTCGCAACTGCGCACATTCAGGCGCCACGGCCAGGTGGGCGTGCTGTGATCGCACTCAAGGCTGACCTCGCCCAGCCCGCCCATGCAGATTTCCGCGATGCGCAGCCCGCCGCTGAGGCCGCCCGGGGTATCGATGCCGGCGTCGATGACCGTGCAGCCGTTCGCCAGACGCCGGTTGGTGAAGCGCAGTCGGGAAGCCTCTGCTTTCAACCGCTTGAGCAGTCGATTGGCCGCCGCGTTGACACTATGGCCAGACGCCTCCTGGGTCGTGTCCTGGCGCCGGCTTATTGGCATGCCTGCACCCGTTCGCCCCCAGCGCCCGCGCCGCTGGCCTGTTGTTCCAGCGCCATCGCCTGGCGCAGGCTCTGCGCCTGTTTCAGCAGCCGCCAGCGTAAACTGCCGGCGCTGCCGCCACTGGCGTGCAGCGTGCACAGCGGTTCGCCGGGCCCGATGTGGCTGCCGGCGGCCGGCAGGTCGCTGCACCCGGGCGGCCAGGCGAAGCCCGCCGGTACGCGCAGCGGCGCGGTGGCGTAGACCGGCATGTGCGCCCGTCTAAACGAGACGGGCGCCAGCTGGGGCAGGCGGCGGCCGCGACACCCCTGCAAGTGGGCGGCGAACAGACCGGGGCCGGGAGCGGCCTGGTACAACTCCAGCGTGGCGGTCGGCCGGGCGTTGAGTTCCAGCACCTGAAAGCCCTCGCCGCTGACCACCAGATCCAGGCCGTTGAGGCCGCGCAGACCCCACCACTGCACGAGTTCGTGAATCGCCAGGCGGACTTCCTCGAACATCGCCGCCCCCAGCGGGTATCGGGAGACCGCGCCGCCGTAGAGATAGGGTTGCTGACGGGTGGCGAAGGCGCGCCACTGCTCACTGACACCGAGCACCGTGCTGTCGCGGCCGTTGCCGAGAAACGCCACCGAGACGACGTCGCCGTGCAGCTGCTGTTGGAAATAATCGCCCGCCGCCGCTGGCGAGCGCGCCGCTCTGACCTGCGCCCCGCCGCAGGAGCCGGCGCGCTTGAGCAGCCACCCGTCCGGGTTCGGCGGCGGCGCGAAGCTCACCCGCGGATGCGCTATGCCCAACCTGTCGAGCACGGCAAAGAAGTTGCGCGGGTCGCACACGCGTGCCAGGGTCTCGGGGTCGTTGCCCAACAGGGCGCGACCCCGGGCGAGCGCGGCCAGCGTCTGCGGACAGGCCTCGAAACCGGCGCCGTAGACCAGTCCGGCGCAACGACGCGGCGGCACCAGTCGCTGGGCCGCCGCGAGCAGGCGCTCGGCGTCGAAACCCGCGCTGCTCGACCCCACCCGTGCCCAGCCGCTGGCCCAGCGGCGCGTGTCCTGATCAGCGAACACATCCACGGCCGCGGCGGCAAAGCCGCAGCGCTGCGCGGAGTGTGCCAGGGCGCGCGCCGAGAGCGCGGCGATCAGCAGTTTCTTATGGCTTCGCCACATAGTCCTGCGCCGTCGCGAATGCCCGCTGAAAGTCCACGTACAACGGTGACTGCGCCTCCAGCATGTCGCTGAGCAGTCGGTGTTGCACCTGGTACTTGAGGTTGCCCACGGCGAGCGCGCCGATGCCGACGGCACCCGGCACGGCCGTCAGCGGTTCACCATCGTCATGGCATTCGATCCCCTCGATTCCCAGGGGCGGCACCGCGTTGAGATCGCCGGCCACCTTCAGGTCAGTCGCGCTGGCGAGCTGAGCGGCCGACAACACTTGGACCCCAGCCGTGGCGGTGGCAAAGATAATGTCGGCGCGGGCTAGCAATTCCCGCTTGCGCGCATCGCTGCTGCCGTCGGCCGCTTCGAGTTCCACCGCGTAACGCTGACGACACAGGCGCGCGGTTTCCAGGGGGTGTTCTCTTCCCTTGTGGCCGACCAGACAGACCTCGGCACCGGCGCGCGCGGCCAGCACGGAGGCGGCCACGCCGACCGGACCGGTACCGCCGAAGACCATCACGCGCAGACCCTGCAACGCACAGCCGTGCACGCGCGCCAGCTGGCGTTCCACCGAGGCCACCAGCGCCGCCGCGGTGGTGAACGCACCACTGGGATCGGCGAACACGGAGACCTCGAACGGCGGCACCATGGCCGCGCGTGCCGCCGCGAGCATATCCAGCGCCAGAGAGATGTCGCGCCCGCCGATGTACAAACCGGTGCGCCGAACGCCTTTCGGCCCGCGGGAGAATATCGCGTCCTGTACCAACGCCGGCACGTCGTCAAGTTGCACGCCGGTATAGGGCGTGACGCTATGCCATCCGGCGTCGCAAGCCATGTTGACATCGAACGGGCTGACGTGTTTTTCCGGTGTCAACAGATGCAGCAGGTAGGGCCGGCTCATGCATAGGTCCTCGGGTGCACGTTCTGCCGCGCGCCGGCCACGGATCTGTTGGCCGTCGTGGCGAGAGTGATGCGGCCGCCATGATTGCGCGCGCCGACCGTCTCGAAGTGCAGGTTGGGACGCTCGGCGAAGCGCCGTTGCAAGGCCGCCGACAAGGCTTGTGCTCGGTCTTCGTCGGGCAGCAGGGCAAAGCCGGTCGGTCCCCAGGAACTCTGGCCGATGCCCGTCACCCCCTGCGCCCGCAGCCAATCCAGGGCCGCGGCCACCGCGGGGCTGGCAAAACGCCCGGACTGAGCCGGGGCGAAATAATCCCCCACCACTTGTTGCAGCTCGCCGATGGCGGCGCTGAAGCCGGCGAAATCCGCCTCCGCCAGCGCCGGCAACGCCTGCATCAGCACCAGCCGGCACAGCGCGGCGGCGCCGGCGGCGGGAAACGGGGCCAGCGCGCGAAAGGCCGACGACTCCCGCTGGCCGTGAATGCCGTTGGCGGCGCGGTCGAACACCAGCAGGAAACGCCAGGCTGTCGGAAAATCCCGCCGCAGCAACAACGGCGGGGGCTGCGCGGACTCACCGCGTCCGCCATCGAGCAGAAAGCCGCCGCCGTCGAAGGCACCGATGCCGATCCCGGAACGTCTGCCGCGCCCGGTCAGCGTCGCCAGCTCGCGGCTATCGAGTTCGAGACCGTAAAGGCGCGCCAGGCCGCCGGCCACCGCCAGTGCCAGCTGGGTACCCGAGCCCAGGCCCGCGTGATCGGGAATGGCCCGGGGGATCGCGATATCGACGCCGCTGGGCAAGCCGAGCGTTTCGCTCAGCGACGCGGCAACGGCCAGGGTGCGCGCCACCGCGTGCCGGGGACCGGTGACCTTCAGCGTCCTCGCCGGAGCCAGGGTCAGTTGGGTGGAGAGCGTGTCCAGCGTTACGCCGAGGCTGCCGAAACGGCGCCCGAGACCGCCGTTCAGGTCGATGAATCCCAGATGTAGACGGGCCGGCGCCTCGACGCTGACAGAGGTGCACACCGGCTGCTTGATTGGCTGAACGACCATGGACTGGGCATTTGCAACTGGCATGCCAGCCGCGCAAAGGCCACTTTCCGGCGGAAATCCGCGCGCGTGCGCAACGGGCTGTGACAGCGATGACACACAGTGTCCTCACTGCTGCGTACCAGGCTGACAGGCAACTGTGACAGTCGCTGTTCCGTCCGTTCGCGGACGATGCCGATCACCCGGAGTGCCGCCGAGGTTGGCAGCGATATCGCGGGTATCAACGTCATCGGCCTAGGGTTGGCACGATCCCTGCTCCCGCTGGGAGGGTATCGCCACGGCCCGCGCCGCCGAGCGCGGGCACGCCGGCACACTCAGGCGCATTGACAGCAACAAGAAGCCAGCCCATGAACCGACAATCCACCGCCGAGCCGTTACAGGATATCGTCTGTCCCTTTTGCGGGCTGTGCTGCGATGACCTGTCTGTCACCCGCGCGGGACAGGAGCTGGTGATCGACACCCCCTGCCCGCGCGCGCGCGCGGGATTCGCCGCGCCCGGCGCCGACGCCGCGAACGGCACCGATGCGCTACCCCAGATCGCGGGCACGCCCTGCACGCTGGATGACGCCGTCGCCTACGCCGCCCAGTTGTTGGGCGCCGCCCACCAACCCCTGTTCGCCGGCCTGGGCACCGACGTGGCCGGCGTGCGGGCCTTGTTGCGGCTCGCGGATCGTTGCGGCGCCAGCTTCGACCACATGAACAGTACCGCCATGCTGCGCAACCTGCTGGTCTTGCAAGACAGCGGCTGGATGACGACCACGCTGGGCGAAGCGCGCAACCGGGCCGACGTGTTGCTGCTGTTCGGCGGCGGCGTCGAACGCAGCGCCCCGCGTTTCTACGAGCGACTGTTCGGCGCCGGCGAGACCTTGTTCGGCCGCCCGCGCAGGGCGCGCGAACTGATCATTGTCGGCGAGGGCGAGGCGCGCCCCCCGGTCGAGGAGTCGGTGCGCACGACGCGGCTGCACTGCGACACCCGCCGCCTGGGTGAGGTCGCCATGGCCCTCCGCGCCTTGCAGCGGGGCGCGCACCTGCACCCGAGCGGCGTCGCGGGCATTGCCCTGGAACCACTGCGGGCGGTGTTGGATCGGTTGCGATCGGCCGACTATGGGGTGATCGCGTGGACGGCGGCCGAGCTGGATTTCCCTCACGCCGAACTCGCCGTCCAGGCTTTTTGTGAACTGGCCACGGCACTCAATGAGACCACCCGCTGCGCCGCGCTGATGCCCGGCGGGGACAATGCCGAGCATACCCTCGCCCAGGTGGCGACCTGGCAGACCGGCTACCCCACGCGCGCCAGTCTTGCCGCCGCCAGACCCGATTTCGATCCCATCCGCCATGACAGCGCCCGCCTGCTGCGCGAGGCGGAGGCCGACGTCCTGCTGTGGGTGTCGGCCTTTGACCGCCACCGCACACCGCCACCGTGCCAGGTTCCCGCCATTGTGCTCGGCCGCCACGGGATGCGCCCGGCCTCGCCGCCCGCGGTCTTCATCCCGGTGGGAACACCCGGCATCGATCACCCCGGCCACGTCTTCCGTTGCGACGGCGTCACCGCGCTGCCACTGCGGGCGCTGCGCCACAGCGTACTGCCGCCGGTCAGCGACACGCTGCAGGCCGTGCTCGCCGCCCTCTGATCCGGTAAACCCAGATGCTCATCAAACTCACAGCCGGCACTATCTACGACCCCGCCAACGGCGTCGACGGCGAAGTCCGCGACCTCTATATCCGCGACGGGCGCATTGTCGCGCCGCCCGCCGAGACCGAGCGGGTCAGCGTCGAGTACGATCTGCGGGGCAAGGTCGTCATGGCGGGCGCCATCGACCTGCACACCCACATCGGCGGCGGCAAGGTCAACCTGGCGCGCGGTCTGCTGCCGGAGTTCTGCCGCGACGCTCACTACGCGCGCGGCGAGCTGACGCGTTCGGGTTGCGGCCTGGCGACGCCTTCAACGCTGGTGACCGGCTATCGTTACGCGCAAATGGGCTATACCGCGGCCTTCGAGCCGGCGGTGCTGCCCGTCAACGCCCGCCAGGCGCACATGGAGATGGCCGATACGCCAATCCTCGACACCGGCGGCTACGCCATGCTCGGCAACGACGACTTTCTGCTGCGCCTGCTGCGCGAGGGCGCCGCCCAGCCGCTGATCAACGACTATGTCGCCTGGGTGTTGCACGCCACCCAGTGCCTGGGCATCAAGGTCGTCAACCCGGGTGGCATCAATGCCTTCAAGTTCAACGCCCGGGCCCTTGACGTGGACGAGCCCAACCCCTACTACGAAGTCACCCCGCGCAGCATCGTCAACCGCCTGGCGCGCGCCCTGCACGAACTGGGCGTGGCGCATCCGCTGCATGTGCACGCCAGCAACCTCGGGGTGCCGGGCAACTTCCGCAGCACCCTCAAGACCATGGGTGCCGCCGACGGCCTGCCTTTGCACCTGACGCATATTCAATTTCACAGCTACGGCACCGAAGGCGAGCGCGGGTTCTCCTCGGCGGCCGCGGAAATCGCCGAAGCCATCAACGCCAATGCCAACATCAGCGCCGATGTCGGTCAGATCATGTTCGGCCAGACGGTGACGATTTCCGGCGACACCATGCACCAATACAACAACCGCCGTCACGCCCACCCGCGCAAATGGGTCTGTAGCGACATTGAATGCGAGGCCGGTTGCGGCGTGGTGCCTTTCCGTTACCGCGACCGCAACTTCGTCAATGCCATGCAGTGGGCCATCGGGCTGGAGATCTTTCTCATGGTCGACGACCCGTGGCGGGTGTTTCTCACCACCGACCACCCCAACGGCGCGCCTTTCACCAGCTACCCTCACCTCATCCGCCTGCTGATGGATCGCAGCTTCCGTGAGGACATGCTGCGCCAGGTCCACCCGCAGGCCGCCGCGCACAGCCGTCTGTCGGGGCTGACCCGGGAGTACTCGCTCTATGAGCTGGCGATCATGACGCGCGCCGGGCCGGCGCGGATCCTCGGCCTCAGGGACCGCGGCCATCTCGCGGCCGGCGCCTTTGCCGATATCGCTGTCTACACCGACCAACCCGACCGGGAACAGATGTTCGCCCGCCCCGCCTATGTGTTCAAGAACGGCGAACTGGTCGTGCGCGAGGGCGAGATCTGCGCGCTAACCCGCGGTGGCACCCACGCGGTGAAACCGGAGTTCGACCGCGGCATCGAGAAACGGCTGCGGCGCTATTTCGAGCGCTACCATACCATCAGGCTGAACAACTACCGCATCAGCGACGACGAGATGGCCGAGGGCATCGGCAGCCCGATCATCGCCGCCAAGTGCGCGCCGCGGGTGGACGCGTGAATCGCCACGGCATCGTGATCGAGGATACCTTTGCCGAGGCCTTCGGCATGCAGGCCACGCGAGTGATCATCACCGCGCCGGAGCCGCGCTGGGCCCGCGAGGCCGCCGTCTCGATGACCGGCTTCGCCACGTCGGTCATCGGCTGCGGCGTGGAGGCCGGCATTGAAACCGAACTCGCCCCCGAGGCCACCCCGGACGGACGCCCCGGCGTCTCGGTGCTGCTGTTCGGCATGTCCACCAAGGCGATCGGCAAGCAGCTGGAGAAGCGCGTCGGACAGTGCGTGCTGACCTCGCCGGGCAGCGCCGTGTACGCCGGCATGTCGGCGGGCGAGCGCGTGGATCTGGGGAGGAAGCTGCGCTACTTCGGCGACGGCCATCAGATCTCCAAACTCATCGGCGCCAGACGCTACTGGCGCCTGCCGGTGATGGATGGCGAATTCATCTGCGAGGAATCCACCGCTTGCACCGCCGCGGTGGGCGGCGGGAATTTTCTCGTCCTGGCACGCTCGCAGCGCCAGGCCCTGCGTGCCTGCGAACGCGCCGTGGCGGCGATGCGCCGGCTGGAGAATGTCATCCTGCCGTTTCCCGGCGGCATCGTGCGCTCCGGCTCCAAGGTCGGCTCCAAGTACCCGGCGCTGCCGGCGTCGACCAATCATCTTTACTGTCCGACCCTGCGCGGCGTGACGGACTCGCGGCTCGCCCCGGAGATCGGCGCGGTACTGGAAATCGTGGTCAACGGACTGAGCGACGAAGACGTGCGCCGGGCACTGCGGGTGGGGATCGAATCGGCCTGCGCCGCGGGCCGCGAGAGCGGGGTCGAGCGCATCTCCGCCGGCAACTACGGCGGCAAGCTGGGCAAGTTCCACTTCCCGCTGCACGAGGTCATGGCATGAGCCCCATGGTCGTGACGCTGCGCGATCCGCCGGCCCGGCGCATCGATCTGTCGCCGCTCTCGCCCCAGCGCCTGCAACATCTGCGGCGCGAGGCGATCGGGCGCATCCCGCTGCAGTGCGGCAACCGGCGCTATCTGCTGAGAGATCTTTTCACCCTCGAAGGCGATGACCCGGGCACGCTGGTCATCCGCAACACCGGCGCCATTCTCGACGGCATCGGCGCGTTCATGCGCGCTGGCCGCATTCGCGTGGAGGGCGACGCCGGTGACTACGTGGGTCTGGGCATGGCCGGTGGCAGCATCGACGTGCACGGCGATTGCGGCCACTGGCTGGGCAGCGCCATGACGGCCGGTCGTATCCGCGTCGACGGCGACTGCGGCGATTTCGCCGGCGGGGCCCGCCCCGGGGAGCGGCGCGGCATGGCAGGCGGCACCCTGGTGATACGTGGCCGCGCCGGCGACCGCCTGGGCGAGCGTATGCGTCGCGGACAGATCCTGGTCACCGGCAGCGTGGGCGACTACTGCGGCGCGCGCATGCTCGCGGGCACCATTGCCGTCATGGGCCAGGTCGGCGTGGCGCCCGGTTACGGCATGCATCGCGGTACCCTGCTGCTGCGACAGCCCGCGACGCTGACCGCGACATTCGCCGACTGCGGCGTCCACGAGCTGGACTATCTGCGACTGCTGTTCGCCGCCTGGCGCGAACTGGGCCACGGCGGCAGCGCTTTCGCCGACGCCGGCGTGCGCGCGCGGCGCTACGTCGGCGATCTGGCCACGGGAGGCCAGGGCGAGTTGCTCGTGCCGCCCGACTAGGCAACGCCGGCGATAGCGCCATCACGCTTTCGCCCCCTCGCCCAGCGCCGCGTGCAGTCGTTCTCACCGCGCACTGTCCGCCTCCGGGTCGCCGATGGGCGCGGCAAAGGCGTCGGCCACCAGGGTCTCGACGTTGTCGCCGGTGAGCGCTTGCAGAAAGGCGACCAGGTCCTGCATTTCCGGTGCGCTCAAATTCAAGGGCCGGATGCGCGGGTCCAACCCCGGGTTGGCGTAACCCCCCTGGTTGTAGAAACGCACGACCTCAGCCAGCGTCTGCAGGGATCCGTTGTGCATGTAGGGCGCGGTCAGGGCGATGTTTCTCAGCGACGGCGTCTTGTATTTCCAGCGGTCGGCGGGGTCCAGGGTGACTTCATAGCGGCCCACGTCGCCTTCGCTGGGCGCGCTCACCTTGGCGATGATGTCGCTGTTGACCATGCGGAACACGCCCGGCGCGAGCTGCACCCGGATGGCGCGGCGCGCGGGCGTCATGGCGGCGTACCAGCCGACGCCGGTGTTGTGGAAGCCGTCGTCGGTGAACAGCGCGCTGCTGCGGCCGACGCGGTGGCACGACGCGCAGCCGCCTTTGCCGCGGAACAACTCGTAACCGCGCCGCGCCGCGGCATTCAGAGCCTGGCTGTCACCGCCATAGCGCCAACGGTCGAAGGCCGAGCCGCCCGAGACCAGCGCCCGGGTATAGGTCGCGAGCGCCGCGCCGATGGTCTCCATGTCCGGCCCCCGGCCGCCGAAGGCCTGAGCGAACAACCCCCGGTAGTCCGCCAGGTCGGAAAGCTTCCTGATGACTTCGCCCACCGACGGATTGGCCATTTCGTTGTGCGCCAGCAGCGGCAGCCAGGCCTGTTGTTCCAGACGGGTTTCGCGCCCGTCGTGGAACAAATGACGGAAGTAGCCCACATTGTACAGCGTGGGCGCGTTGCGCCTGACGATGCGCCCCTCCAGCCCGACCGCCAGCGCCAGCTCGTTGTTGGCGAAGCCCTGTTCCGGCACATGACACATGGCACAGGAGAGGGTGCCGTTGAGCGACAGGCGGCGGTCGAAGAACAGCTTGCGGCCCAGGGCCAGCGCGGCCGGTGTCGCCGGGTTGTCGGCCGGTACCGGAATCGGCGGCAGGCCAAGCGGCGGAGCCTGGAAAACCGGCCATAGGTCGCTCGCCCGGGCGCGCTGCGTGCGGGTGTCGAGCGACAACGAGCGGGTGACGTAGTCGTGGCCTTCGTAGCCTTCTCGGTAATCGCCGCCCGAGTAGCCGTCGCCGGCGGGCGATGCCCGCAGGTGCGCGGCGCACAGCAGCAGGCAACCGGCGCTCAGGGCGGTGATGGCGCGGCGGCTCATGGGCGATCTGCCTCCCCCACCGGCTAGGGCGTGCCGTCGGCACGGACAGCGGCGCCGTTGACATCCCCCACCGGCGCCGCCAGGGCATCCGAGACCAAGGTGGCGACGTCGTCGCCGGTGAGCGATTCCAGGAACGCCACCAGATCGTCCCGCTGCGCCGGCGTCAGCTGCAGCGGTCGGATGCGGGCGTCCAGACCTTCGTTCGGATAGCCTCCGCGGTTGTAAAAGGCGACCACGTCGCGCAGCGTCGCCAGCGAACCATCGTGCATATAGGGCGCGGTGAGCGCGACATTGCGCAGACCCGGGGTGCGGTAACGCCAGCGGTCGGCGGGATCCTGGGTGACCTCGTAGAGACCGAGATCGCCGGGCGTGGCGCCACGCACCGCCTCGATGACCGAGTCGTCGACGTCGAGATAGACCCCCGGGGCGACCTGCACGCGCCGCTTCGCGGCGGGCTTGCGCATGGCGTTGTACCAGCCCAACCCCGTATTGTGCAGATCATTGTCGGTGAACAGCGCGCTGTGCTCGCCGATGCGATGGCAGGAGGCACAACCGGCCTTGCCGGTAAACAACGCGAAGCCGCGTCTGGCCGCGGCACTGAGCGCCTGTCGCTCGCCCCCGTAATGCCACCGGTCAAACGGCGAATTGCCCGACACCAGGGTGCGCTCGTAACTGGCCAGCGCCTGGCCGATGGTCTCCATCCCCGGACCCTTGCCGGCGAAGGCGCGCTCGAACAGCCCGGCATAGTCGGGCAGACCGCGGATCCGCTCGATGACGCTGGCAAACGCGGGATTGCCCATCATGTTATGGGCGAGCAGCGGCCACCAGACCTGGTGTTCGAGCGCATATTCGCGGCCATCGTGGAACAAGCGCCGCTGATAGGCGACGTTGTAGAGGGTGGGCGCGTTGCGCCGCACCGTGCGCCCCTCGATGCCGACCGCCAGCGCCATCTCGTTGCTGGTGAAACCCTGTTGCGGGATGTGGCACATGGCGCACGACAAGGTGTGGTTCAGCGACAGACGGCGGTCGAAGAACAGTTTTCTGCCGAGTTCGACCTTGGCGGCGGTGGGGGGATTGTCAGCCGGGGCGGGAACCGGCGGCAGCCCGAGCGGCGGGCGGCGCAGCACCGCCATGAGGTCGGCCGGCCGGCCCCGGCGCGCATCCAGGCTGAGCGAGTCGGTGCTGTAGTCGCCGGAATCGTAGCCACGCCTGGAGTCACCCGGCAGCGCGCGCACCCTTGCCGCGGTTGGCGTCGCGCCGCCGCGGGGTGGACTTACGCCTTGTTCCTCCAGCAACAGCGTCTTGACATCGTTGAGCAGGATATCGGGGTGGAGAAAGGAAACGCTGTAGATGTTGCGGATACGCTGTTTCCTGTCGATGAGGAAGACACGCAGGATATGCGAGAAGGTACCGGTGACATTCCCCTCGCTGTCGTACTCGGGCAGCACCGCCTGGCGATAGCTCTTGAGAATGGGGGCCAACGCCTCGTCCGACGCGCTGGTGAGGAATTGCCACTCGCCGGGACCATGGGCGAAACTGCTGCCGTAGAGGCGCATGACCTCGGGGGTGTCGTGGCGTGGGTCGAAGCTGAGACTGAGCAACCGGAGTTGTTCGGCGATCTGCGGATCGGACGCCAGGCGTTGCTTGACCCGGGCCAGAACGGCCGTGGCGAGCGGACAGCCGTTGACGTCGCTGCAGGTGCTGTAGATGAAACTCAGCAGGACGAGTTTGTCGCCGAAGAAATCGCTCAGCCGCGCCGGCTTGCCGTCGGCGCGCAACACCTCGCCGTCGTGCGCCGGTCCCAGCGCCGGCAGCTCATAGGTACCGGGTGGCGCCGGCACATAGCCCAGTTGGCCGTAGCCCGGTGCCAGGGGTGGCGCCGGGACGGGGGTGTCAGCGGGAGCCGCGGACGCAAAAAACCCGACCCCAAGGCCCAGCAAGAATCTGTACAGCGATTGGCGCATCTGACTCGACAACGAGGGGCCGCCGGTACCGCGCGGCCCCTCCACCCTGCCCAAAGGCTCGATAAATCCCCCGCCCTGCCAGCCCGGGCCTAGCGCTGGGCGATCTCGGTTTCGCCGGCCCCGGGCGCCTGTTTGGCGTACAGCGAATAGGCGCCGAAACGCATCTGATGGGCTCGGCCGAGCTTTTCCTTGAGAAAATCGATCTCGAACTGCTTACTCAACTGTTTTCCGTCCCAGTGGTAGAGCTTGAGGAATTGCTCGTTGTCCTTGCCTTTCTTGTCCCAATTGTTCAGCAGCGAGGTGGTGTAGTACAGGCGTTTCCCGTCCCAGCTCGAGGAGACCATGTTCACCTGCGCGCCGATGCGCTGCTCCAGCACCTGCTTGGGAGCGAAGGGATCGGAAATGTCGAACAGCCGGGTCGTGCCGTCCATGAAGGTGTTCACCCAGAGGTGGTTGTCATCGCTGGAGATGGAGATGTCCACCGGCAGTGGGATCTTGGCCGGATCGCCGATGTCGGCCACCGCCTTGGTGCCCCATTTGCCGTTGTCATCCTGGTAGACCAGCCAGAGCTTGGAGGTCAAAGCGGTGGTGGTGAAGCAGTAGTTGTGGTTCGGCTGCCAGGCGCAACGGATCTCCAGGGGCGCGCCGGGAACGTCGAACACCTCCTGCGGCTGGCGCGTGTGCAGGTTCCACACGGTGACGGTGTTGCCGAAGCGTTTCATCGCCTCCGGGTCGCTGAGCATCTTGCCGAAATCCATCATGTAGTTCGACCAGCCGGTGAACGACGACGTGACCATGGCGTTCAAGCGCGGCAGGGCGCGTATGTCATAGCCGTAACCGTCGGCGTATTTGCCGGTCTTCTTGGCGCCGCGCAGGTTGTCGTCGGTGGGCATCCAGTAGGTCGCCACATAGTCCCCGGCATTGGTGTACTCGACCAACGCCGTGCGGCCGCCATGATCCTGGTTGTTGGACAGGCCGGTGACCATCATGCGTCCCGGCAGCGCGTAGGTCGTATGCGGACCGACGACACCGCCGCTCTTGGCGGTGAAATCCTCGATGACCTTGTGCAGGGTCGGCTTGGCGGGGTCGGTGTGCACGTCGAAGATGAAGATCTTGTTCGTGTCCAGTCCGCCGGCCCACAAATACTGCCGATCGTCGGTGAGGCCCGAATGATGCGCTTCGTTGCGACCACCCACCGAGAGCGTCGCGACCACCTTGCCGTAGGTCTTGGACTTGGGATTGGTGTCGACGGTCACCAGCTTGTCCTGACCATCCCCCAGGCCCTCGATGCCCAGGGTCCAGACGTAGACGAAATCCTCCTGGCCGACGATCTTGGCCATGTAGGGTGACTGACAGGTTTCGTCGGCCACCGCGCCCGGCGCGGCGAGACCGGCGACGGTGCACACACCGGCGGCGCCCAGGGCGGCCGCCAGGAATCGATTTCTGAGTTTACTGCTGTTCATCTTGAATCACTCCTCGATTGGTCGATAGCCGAACCCAGTTGGATCGGGCGTCTTGCTCTCCGGTCAGGCGGCCATGTACGCATGAACACCGCGGCCACCGACACCCCGCCGGCGGCGACCCGGGTTTCTACTTTAGGTATAGGAGCAATACCTATGCCACGCTACTTGTCCTCCGTAGGCTGTTGTAATCATGGGAATCTTTAAGCAGGAACCGGGCATCAGCCTGTATCGTCCGAGTGACAACCGGGGCAATCTGTTCTCTTGGCGAAACACTCGCCGCCGGCCCCCTGCGCCGCCGCCGCGGCGCGCCGGCCGGCACCCTGGATGGAATGCTTATTGCTGCGATATACCCGGGTGGGGAACGTCCATCCGGCGGCAAACGGGAGTCGACCAACATGTCAGCGAACAACCGGCACCGGGTTTCGCCGGTGCTTTTGTGGGTATGCCTTGTGGTGTTCGCCGGCCTGGCGCCGCGAGCGCCGGCGGCACCGCCCCTACCGGCGGCGCAGGCAAAGCCTGCCCTCGGCGGCGACTTCACGCTGACCGACGACAACGGCGGGCGCTATTCGCTGCGCCGCGACCGCGGCAAGGTGGTGGTGCTGTTTTTCGGCTATACCTCGTGTCCGGACGTCTGCCCCACCACCCTGCAGACGGTGACGCGGGTCCTGCACCTGTTGGGCGAGCGGGCGCGCGAGGTACGGGTCCTGTTCGTCTCCGTCGACCCCGGGCGCGACACACCGGAACGCCTGAAGGCCTATCTGCGCTACTTCGACCCGACGATCCTGGGCCTGACCGGCGACGCCGCCGAGCTGCGCGCCATCACGGAAAAATACGGCACCTATTACCGCTATCACGGCGATGTCGCGTCCGGGAACTACAGCGCCGACCACGGCTCCGGTCTCTACCTGATCGACCGGCGCGGACGCCTGGCGAGCATCATCCCCTACGGCACCCAGGTGGATACCGTCGCGGCGATCGTGCGCCGTGCCCTGGACGCCGCGGCTCCCTAGCGGCGTGGCGCGGGCCGTCACGCCGGGCCAGGCCGACAGCCCCGGCGCTACCGCCCCGGACTTGCGCGACGCCGCCCCCGGCGGGGGGCTGGCACGCGGTCTGCATGCACCCCACTCCCCAACGAAAAAAACCGACACCGCCCGTGACCCAAGGGCGGGAGGAGTCCTGCCATGCTAGATCGTGTCAAACCCATAGCGGATGTGCAAAGCACCGCCGACAAACGCAACCTCGCCATCGACCGGGTGGGGATCCGCAACCTCCGCCACCCGGTGAGGGTGAGCGACCGTAGCGGGCCCGCGCAACACACCGTCGCCTGCTGCGACATGTACGTGAAACTGCCCCACCAGGTAAAGGGCACCCACATGTCACGTTTCGTGGAGATACTCAACGCCCGCGACCGACCGCTGTCCGTGCGCTCGTTCCAGGACATCCTGCCGCTAATGACCGAACGCCTGGAAGTCACCCGCGGGCACGTCGAAATACGCTTCCCCTACTTCGTCGACAAACGCTCGCCGGTATCCGGCGTCGCCAGTCTGCTCGACTACGAGGTCGCCTTCATCGGCGAAATCGCGCAAGGACGGATCACGCCGGCGGTCCGCGTCCTGGCCCCGGTCACGAGTCTCTGCCCCTGCTCCAAGGAGATCGCCGACTACGGCGCCCATAATCAACGCTCACACGTCACCGTCACCGCGCGGCTGCGCGACACGCTCTGGATCGAGGACCTGATCGACGTGATCGAGAGCGAGGCCTCGTGCGAAGTCTACGGCCTGCTCAAGCGGGCGGATGAAAAATTCGTCACCGAACGCGCCTACGACAACCCCAAGTTCGTCGAAGACCTGGTGCGCGACGTGGCCTTGCGCCTGTCCAGGGACAGGCGCATTTCGCGTTTCTCGGTCGAGGCGGAGAATTTCGAGTCCATCCACAACCACTCCGCCTACGCACGGATCGAGTCGCAATGACAGCCTGCGCCAGGAGTATCTCCGCGCCCCCCGCGCTCACGCCGGTCTACCCTGGGCAGCGGGGCTCCAGCCCGATCGTGTTCTGCGATTTCGACGGGACCATCACCCAGGCCGATACGCTTCAGGCGGTCTGTGAGCGCTTTGCTCCGGCGGCGACCCGGGACGTGCTCGCCGCCATCGCCACCGGCGCGTGCAGCCTGCGTGCCGGGGTGCCAAGGCTCATCGGTTCGCTGCGCACCGAGGACGCCGCCGATATCCGCCGCTTCGTCTGTCGTCTGCCCCTGCGGGCGGGCTTCGGCAGCTTTCTCCTGCGCATGCGTGAGCGCAAGGTTCCCGTCGTGGTCTTGTCCAGCGGCATGGACTTCTGCGTCGCCGCACGGCTGGCCCCCTGGCAGGCGCTGATTCAGTCGATTCACGCCCTGCCGGTGGCGTTCGGCGACCCGTACCTGCGCGCCTGTCCCAGCCTGGCCGATCCCGCAGAGGCGCTGCCCAAGACGGCGTTCATGCAGCGCTATCCGGGCCATCCGAAAATTCTCATCGGCGACTCGTTCTCGGACCAACGCGCGGCGCTGCAAGCGGATTGCGTATTCGCGCGCGGCAGATTGCTGCACTATCTCCGGCGCCGGCGTGTCAGCGCGGTGCCCTACCGCAACTTCCACGACATCCTGCGCCGCTTTCCGGTCCCGCCGGGCGGCGGCGCGGGAAAAGGCAGCCGCAGACGCAAACCGCCAGCGCCGCGCTGAGCCGTCCGCGGTCCGCCCGGCGACGGTGACGCGCCCGGCGCCTTAGCACAGCGTCGCACATCCAGCACTATTGCTCCCAAAAACGACACAGGAGCGGGCGGGCCTGACCGGGTAGCGCGCAGCCAGCCCCTGATTTACTGGAAGAAAATGACTTGGCACACAAGTTGCGAAGCGTTGTTCGCGAATCCCGAGGGCGGTTGATTGCTGTTTTACCCCCCAGCAAATCGGGTGCGTGGTGCAAACAGCGCGCACCCACTCCTCCCCCAACCGCCTGGGTTCGCACCAGTCCTTTGCCCGCCTTCTCCAGGCGGGCATTTTTTTTCGCGCCGCGCCCAGCCCGTACCCGGGACAGCTTTGTCACGGATCTGGATCAGGTTGTCCGCCTTCAAGCGCAGCGTGCTCAGCCTCCGCGAGGACTGAGGTGCGCCTACCTGCGGCGGCCGGGCGCGCCGAACCGAACACGCGCACGCGTTGGCGCTCGTCGATACGGCGCCAGGCAGCGTTTGCACCCGTCGCCTCGTGCCGCTGTTGGCGTGCGCGCCGACCTGGCGTGGATGGCTGGCACGGAAAATGCCACTCCCGGGTTACCGCTACGTCAGCAAACAATGGCCGGAGATCCTGCTCCCGGCAGGGATCCGGCATGAATCTCGAACCCATATTCACGAGGGACCCTTCATGTCTCAGGAATCACTGAAAAGCGCGCTCGCCAAGACGATGAACGCCATCAGCAGCAACCCCGAGGGCGCCAGACTGGTCTTCAAGGCCAGGACCCGGCTCGAAGAGAACGTTCGTTGCAGCGCGACGGTGCGCGACTTCCCGCCCTTGAGCGTCGACGAACCGCCCGAACTCGGCGGCACCGATTCGGCCATGAACCCGGTGGAACTGGTGCTCGCCGCGCTCGGCACCTGCCAGGAAATCATGTACGCCGCCTATGCTTCGGTCATGGGGGTCCGACTCGACAAGGTCGAGGTCGACGTCAAGGGCTACCTCGACGCCCGCGGCCTGTTTTCCATGGCGGACGTCGCGCCCGGTTACGAACGTTTGCGCTTCGAAACCCGGATCGAAAGCCCCGCCGCTCCGGAAGTCATCCGCAAGCTCGTCGCCACGGTGGAGTCTCACTGCCCGGTACTGGACACGCTGGTGCGCGCGGTGGAGGTCAGCGGCACCTCCTACCTCAACGGCAACACGATTCACGCGCTTGAGTAGTCATCAGCGGTCTGAGAGCCGGCCGGAGACGCCGGGAGCGCGCGCGCGGCGGCCGCCGACGCCCGGAGCGGACGAACGCGGCACCCGTCGCCCGCACCCGGGTTGCGACGAGCTGCAACTGCTGCGCGACGCGCAGGCGACACTCGCCCGCCTGGTGCCGGGGCTGACGGAGCCCGCCGCCCCACCTGGGCCGGAGGAGCACGAAATCCTGCAGGAGGTCGCGGCGCGGCTGTTCGATTGCGCGCCCTATGCCCACCCGCTGTACGCCGGTCAGATGATGAAGCCGCCGCACCGCGTCGCGCGCCTGGCCGCGGCGCTGGCCATGTGGCTCAACCCCAACAACCACTCCGCCGAGGGCGGTCGCGCCAGCGGCCTCATGGAACAGGAAGCGGTCGCGGAGCTGGCCGCCATGTTCGGCTGGGAAGCGCACCTGGGCCATCTGTGCAGCGGTGGCACGGTCGCCAATCTGGAAGCCCTGTGGATCGCCGACAGAACGCGCCCCGGCGGTGCCGTCATCGCCTCCGAACAGGCGCACTACACGCATCGTCGCGCCAGTGAACTGCTGAAACTGGACTTCCACAGCGTGGCGGTGGACCGGCGCGGATGCATGGACGTGTCCGCGCTCAGGCGGCTTCTCGCCAGCGGTTGCCAGGGCACGGTGGTGGCCACCCTCGGCAGCACGGCGCTGGGCGCCCTCGACCCGCTGCCCGAGATTCTCGCCCTGCGAGAGCGCTACGATTTCCGCCTGCATGTCGATGCGGCCTACGGCGGCTACTTCAGCCTGGTGGCGGACCTGGCGCCGCGGACACGCGCGATTTTCGCGGCGTTGGCGCAAGTGGATTCCCTGGTCGTCGACCCGCACAAACATGGTCTGCAACCCTACGGTTGCAGTTGTCTGTTGCTGCGCGATCCATCGCTCGCGCCGCTTTACCGCCATCCGGCGCCTTACGCCCACGCCACCGACCCGGCCCCGCATCCGGGTGAATTCACCCTGGAGTGCTCGCGCTCCGGCGCCACCGCGGTGGCGCTGTGGGCGACGCAACGGTTGTTGCCGCTGACGCGCGGCGGACGCTTTTCCCTCGCTCTGGCCGAGAGCCTGCGCGCGGCGGGCGCACTGGACGCCCGGCTGCGCGCCGACGAACGCTTCCTCACCCTGGACGAGCCGCAACTCGATATCGTGGTATGGGCGCCGCGAGCGACGCTTGCCAGCGAAATTTCGACGGCCTCGCGCACGCTGCTCCAGCGTGCCCTCGCTCGCGGTCTGCATCTGTCATTGGTGGATCTTCCCGCCGGGCTGCTGCGCGCTCACTGGCCGCAGGTGGAGTTCGACGCCCGACACGTGACCTGCCTGCGTTCGTGTCTGGTCAAGCCCGAGCATGCCCGCTGGCTGGAGCGCATCTGGGCGACCCTCGACGCGGCCTGGCGGGCGCCGCTGGCCTGAAACTGCGTTTCAATCTGCACAGTCGTTGCGCTGGCAACTGCGCACTGCGTCCTCGAACCTTTCCCACCTGTTCCCGTGGACAGGCCTTAAGTGGTTGTTCCGCCGTCACCAGACCGGCTTGGTATATAACTTGCTTTTTACCCGGAAAAGCAGCCGGCGCCGCTGGCTTGGATGAACAACGAGTCCACCACCGCACCACGGCCCTGGCGCGACCTAACGGTTACGGCCCGAGAACGACAGCGTTAGCGAGGAGCGCCCCATGGACAAGACCTGCAAACGTCTTTATACCCGCGAACACCTGTGGTGTCTGCGTCGGGCTAACAATACCGCGATCATCGGGTTAAGCGATGTCGCGCGCCGCTATATCGGCACGATCACCTGGATATGGCTGCCGCAGGCCGGGCGCAAACTCTCCCGCGGAGAAACCTTTGCCACCATCGAGCTGGACGGTTCCCTCGACGCCCTGGTCTCGCCCGTCGACTGCACCATCATCAACGTCAACAACCAGCTGCGCACCTGCCCTGACACGCTCAACGGGGACCCCCTCAGAGAGGGTTGGATCCTGCACGTGCGGCTCGGACGCGCGCCGCTGGCCGCCGGTCTGATGGACGGCGCTCAATACCGGGCGTATCTGGGCGAGTTGGCGGGCGCCGCGCTGACGGCCGAACCCGGGTAAGCGATACCCAGCCCGCGCCCGGTTCGGCGACCGCCCCCGGCGCTGGGCAACGCGACAGCGGAATGCGCTTCTCAGGCTTCGCGCACCGCGCGGCCGAAAGCGGAGACAAAGCGTAGATTCTCCTGGGTCTGGGCATCGCGCGCCAACGCGAGCAGACCGCCGAGGCCGCCTTTCGCCGCGGGCTGTTTGCTGCACTCCTCGCGCGCGCTGACCAGCCCGCCGAGCACGGCCGCGAGTGACACCTGGACGTCGTCGCGGCACAGCAACTCCAGCAGCTGGAGAAAATTGCGGCTGCGCACCAGACGGTCGGCCACCGCCATCAGTTCCCCCGCGACGAGCGCGAGACGGCTGACGATATCATCGGACAAGGCGTCCTGAGCGGAGCCCACCAGACGGGCCAGGCCCACCAGGCGGTCGAGGTCACCGTTGCCGACCAGCGCGCTGATGGCGGGCAAGGCGTCGGCCAACCCGCTGCGATTGACCCGGTCCAACAACTCCAGACCGCCGCCGGCGGTGCTGGCCACGCGGGTGACGATGTCGTCGGTCAAGGCGTCCTCGGCCGAACCGATCAGACGCACCAGGCTGGCGACGCGTTCGAGATCCCCGCTCTTGACCATCTGCGCCAGAACCGGCAACGCGGCGCCCACGCCGCTGCGATTCAGGCGATCGAGCAGGTCCAGCCCCTCGGTCAAGGTGGCACTGAGACGGGTGACCATGTCGTCGGTCAGGGCGTCGCCGGCGCCGGCGGCCAACCGTCCCAACTCGGAGGAAAGCGAGCTCGGGTGCGCGCCGTCGCCCCGCGATGATTCCTGTGCCTGGCTCATTGCACTGTCTCCTCAGAGTAGACCGCGGGCGCTGGACCAATACAGCTGGTTGTATGCCATCTTGAACCAGTGTATGGAACGGGTCGGCGGCTTCGGATCCGGGGGGTTGTTGTAGTTGAACATCGCATAGGTGGCTCTTTCCTTGCCGGCTTCGATGAAACAGAACACCTTGCCGTCGTAGTCGCGCACCGCCCGGCCGATCTTGACCATGGAGGCGATGTTCTCGGCCAGCGCCTCGGCCTCGAAATGGGCGGTGGAGCCGGCCTTGCTGATCGGCAGATTGGTGGTGTCGCCGAGCACGAAAGCGTTGTTGCGACCCTCGATGTTCAGGCGGTGGCGATCGGTCGGTATCCAGCCGGAGGCTCCCAGGCCGTTCTTTTCGACCACCTCCATCCCCTTGTGCGGCGGAATCGCCACCAGCAGATCGTAGGCGACCTCACCTCCCTCCTCGCTGCGCACCACCTGTTTGTCGCCGTCGACCTCCTTCATGTTGAACAGCGTTTCGTAGGTCACGCCGAGGCGGTCGAACTCCTTCTGCGCCCACTTGCCCACCGGCTCGAGACTGTGCAGTCGACCAATGGGATAGGTGTAATGCAGTTGCACCTTATCGAGCATGCCCCGTTCCTTGAAGAAATCGTACATCATGAACGTCACCTCCAGCGGCACCATGGGGCACTTGTGGGGCACGCCGACGCTGACGAGCACTTTGCCGCCCTGGAAGTCGCACAGTTTCTTGTAGAAATTCACCGCGGCCTCTTCCGTGTAGACGTTGATGGAGTTCTCGGCCAGGCCGGGGATGTTCTCCGGCGTGGCGCGCGAACCGGTGGCGATCACGATAACGTCGTAGTCGTGCCGCTTTCCGCTTTTGCAGATGACACAGCTTTCGTCGAGCTTGAACGTCTCGACGGGATCGACGTGGAAATCGATACCGGGCTCGAGCAGGCTTTTCTGGTCACGATAGAGCTCGTCCGGCGCCATGCGCCCGAACGCCACATACAGCAGACCCGGCTGATACATGTGCCGGTCACTGGCCGACAACAAGGTGAGACGGGCCTTGCCGCCTTCGAGTTCGGATCTCAGGCGGCGGGCAAGGTTGTTTGCCAGAATGGTTCCGCCCATGCCACCGCCCACAATCAGTATCTTCATAACCCGCTCTCCTCTGGATCCGTGGATAATCGTTATTTCGTCTTTCTTACGACGATGCGCCAGGCACCATCGCTTTGGGTGTTGCTGACCAGTTCGTGGCCGACCTTCGCCACCCACTCTGGAATGTCGTTGGCCGAACCCTCGTCGCTGGAGAGCACCTCGATCAGCGCGCCGACCTCCGACTGCTTGATGCCGGCGATCAACTCCATCAACGGCCCCGGACAGAAGGTGCCCCGGGCATCGATAATCTTCTTTTCACTCATAGCGCTTAACTCTTGCTCAAAACGACCAGACCTGAGCGCCGGTCGCATCGTCCAGAAAACGGGTCAGGCCCAGCGGTGCCTGCACATAGGGCCGCAGGTCCTCGGGTTTGAGCCCGAGAAGGTCCATCGCCATCGAACAGGGATGGATCTTCGCCTCGCCCAGCTCGGCGGCCTGCTCGAACAGACTCAGAAAAGACGGTGCGTTCCTGCTTTCCAGCAACTCGCCGAAATGCCCTGCCGCGGGTGCCGCCGGCGGGTCCTGACCGACCACGAAATAACGCAGCGCGTTCATGGACAGGAATACCGTCACCTGATGTCCGCTGACGGCGCCGACCGAAGCCACCATCGCCGCCATTTGCAGACTCTCCCGATTGTTGGAAACCACGATCACGCTGATCTTGGGCGAATTCATCAGACTCCTCGGTTCCTGGACAGCTGTTTGTATTCACCGGCGACCGGGAACGGCCGCGCGCACCTCAAGAGCGTTACGCAAGCTCCATGCCATTCAGGCCACAACCGGAAAACCAGGCAGTTAGGCGCCACGCCCGGTCCTCGACTGGCCATCGGCGACGCAGTGGCGCACACACTGCCCAACTGGCGGGACAACGGCACGCTGATCCCCATCGGGGTGAAAGTTCCACGACACGCTTGCGCCCACGCAGCCCGCTCGTCGCGCCAGGCGGACTCCGCGACGCTGTGTCAGTAGTGGAAACCGTGATGGCGCAATCCGGGACACCGGTTGTCTTGGAAATGACACAGTGTCCCGCTCCGTTGTGCCGCCACACCGACGCCCGACTGCTCCAGGGCATTGGTGCGGTTCTTGCTTTGGTCCAGGTATCGCGTCGCCACCAGCCGGAACCCGTGCTATGCAAAAACACCTGATCGTTATCGGCGCCGGCCCCGCCGGCTATGTCGCTGCCCTGCAGGCGGGGGCCGCGGGACTGCGGGTCAGCCTGATCGGCGGCCACGATCTCGGCGGCACCTGCCTGCAACGCGGCTGCATCCCTACCAAGACATTGATCGCCAGCTGCGAGGTCCTGGACAAATGCCGCGACGCGAGCAAATTCGGACTTGAGCTTCAGGGGACGATCGCCCCGGACTGGCCGGCGCTACGCCGGCGGATGGAATCGGTGGTCGGCACCATGACCGGCGGGATCGACGGGCTGCTCGAACAGCGCGGGATCACGCGGATCCCCGGCCGCGCGCGCCTGCTCGATACGCGCCGGGTGGCACTCGAGGACGGCAGCCCACTGCACGGTGACGCCATCCTCATCTGCACCGGCTCGGTACCGGCGGTGCCCGCGGCCTTCCCCGTGGATGGCCAGCGCGTGGTCACCAGCGACGAAGCCCTGCGCTGGACCAGCCTGCCGGCCTCATTGGTGATCATCGGCGGTGGGGTGATCGCCTGCGAATTCGCCTTCATCTTCCAGACACTCGGCGTCGCCGTCAGCGTGATCGAGGCCGAGGATCGCCCGCTGGCGGGCGAGGACACAGCGATCTCCACGGTCATCCAGCGGGAGATGCGCAAACGCCGTATCCGCTTTCTGCCAAAAGCGCTGGTGGAGCAGATGGAAGTCGACGACGCCGGCGTGCGCTGCTATCAGAACGGTCAATTGCTGGCCTCGGCCGAGCGCGCCCTGATCGCCATCGGCAGGCGCGCGAATACCGCCGGACTGGATCTCGACGCCGCCGGGCTGAAACCGGGCCGGCGCGGTGAAATCCCGGTGGACCGCCACCTGCAGACCTGCGTGCCGGGCATCTATGCCGCCGGCGATGTCAACGGCAGACTGATGCTCGCCCATGCCGCCTCGGCGCAGGCACAACTGGCGGTGCGGCACCTGTTGGGCGAGCGCACCGATCCCATCCAGGACGAGAACGTGGCGCGCGTCACCTTCACCCGCCCCGAGGTCGCCAGCGTCGGCTTGAGCGAACAGCAGGCGCTGGAACGCGGTTTGGAGATACGCTGCGGAAGCTTCGATTTCAGGGCGCTGGGCAAGGCGCACGCCGGCGGAGAGCTCGCCGGGTTGGTGAAAGTGGTCGCTCAGGCCGATACCGGCCGCCTGCTCGGCGTGCATATGGTCGGGGCCCATTGCGCGGAAATGATCCACGAGGCAGCCGTGATAGTGAACGCCCAGGGGAGCGTCGAGGACATCTGCCGCACCGTGCATGCGCACCCCACGCTGTCTGAAGGCATTTACGAAGCCGCCGAATCGATTTTTGGCGTGGCTCCCCACAAACCCGATGTCCGACCGTCAACACAGGATACCGTTCATGCCAGTTACCGAAGATTATCTGTTTAGCCAGGGCCACATGTGGTGCCGTCTCATGGAAGACGGCGACTACCTCATCGGCGTGAGCGATCACGCGCAAAAGAGCCTGGGCGAAATCGTCTATGTCGAGCTGCCGGATCCCGAGAGCGAGATCGCCCAGGGTGAGCCGCTGGGGGTGATAGAATCCGTGAAAGTGGTCAACGACCTGATCGCGCCCATCAGCGGTACCGTGATCGAGGCCAACGATTCGCTGGTGGATCAGCCCGCGGTCGTCAACGACAGTGCCTACGACGCCGGCTGGATGCTGAGAATCAGACTCAAGTCTCCGGAACAACTGAACAATTTATTGAATCACGCGCAATATCTGGCGCTCGTCGGATGACCGCCGCGGGGCGCTGGTCGAGCCGCTTGCGCGTCTTATCAGGTGTCGCCCGCCCCCACGGACTTGACACAGGAACCTTGTACAAGAACTATGCTTATACTTAAGGGATCGGCTGTCCACGCACAAATCACCTAAATCCAGGCGGCCGACCCGGCGCGATCAGCAGCAGACGGGCGGTCGCGCGCACCCAGGGGTATGTTCGTTGCATCACCGCATCAGACAGCATCATGTCGGAGCGCAGGAAGCGCGGGCGATACTCGATCGGAACCGGATCCTCCCGGACAAGGGGCCGGGCCGACGCCGCGGCACCGATCCTTCGGCACCGGCGCGGCGGTGTGCTCTCGTGTGGATGGCGCTCGGCATGTTCTCGCTGCTGGCCGCGCCGATGGCGTTGGCCTCCGACGAGGAGCGCAAGCTGTATCTCAGCACCGCCTTCGGCCCGCCGATTTCCACCGCCGACAACCGCGGCTTCTTCGATCGCCTGATGCAGCAGGCCTGCGCCCGCATCGGTTATCAGGTGGCCACCGATCAGCCCCAGGCCGAACGCGCGCTGATGCTCGCCAATTCGGGGGTCAACGACGGGGACGGACCTCGCGTCGAGAGCCTCGACAATCTCTGGAGTTACCCCAATCTCGTGCGCGTGGAAGAACCCCTGCTCGATATCGATTTTGTCGCCTTCACCTGTGACCCCGGACTGGTCGTCAACGACTGGAAGAGCCTGTCCGGGCACAATGTCGCCATCGTCACCGGCTGGAAAATCCTGGAAAGGCGGCTGACCTATCTGTCCAGCCTGGTAAAGGTGAAAGATGTCGAACATCTGTTGCGGCTGCTCAAATACGGACGCACCGACGTGGCGATCATGGACCGTTACAGCGGGCTGGACGCGGCGGGGCGCATCGGACTGGAGCATTGCCGGATCGCCGACCCGCCGCTGGATTCCCGGACCATGTACCTTTACCTGAATATCCGGCATGTGGAAGTCGCCGGCAAGCTGGCTGAAGCCCTGCGCGCGATGAAACAGGATGGAACCTACCAGCACATCTTCCAGGAAGTGCTAGGTCATGTTGACGCTCAGAATTAACTTCCTCAACAGCGCACCGACGCGCTACCGAACCAGCAACGGTCTGGCACCGCGACTGATTCTCTATATTTTGCTCTTCAGCTCGGTTGTCACCTTCTTCGCCACCGCCTTGCAGCTTTACTTCGACTACTCGCGCGACGTGCGCGCCATCGACTCGCGCATCGCGCAGGTGAGAGACAGCTACCTCAAGAGCATGGTATTGAGCCTGTGGAGCATGGATTACGAGCAGCTTCGCTCGCAGCTCGAGGGGATCCAGGCGCTGCCGGACATGCAGTATCTGGAGATCGAACTGGGCGGCGAGCCGTTGCTCACCGTAGGCAGCCAGCAAGGACAGAACCTTCTGCGCGAATCCTATCCGCTCAAGCACCACTATCGCGACCAGGGCATCTACCTCGGCACCCTGCACGTGGCCGCCAGTCTGGACGGCGTCTATGAACGGCTGCGTGACCGGGTGCTGTTGATCTTCGGTTCGCAGGCGATAAAGACATTTCTCGTAACGACGTTCATCTTTCTGATCTTCCAGTTCTTCGTAACCCGCCACCTGCAGCGCATTTCCCACCACCTGCGCTCGCGTCGCTTCGGGCTACCCCCCGCGGACTCGCCGCCGCTGACGCTCAATCGCAAACCCTCGCCACCGGGACAACCCGACGAACTCGACGACGTGGTGACCGCTTTCAATGAAATGTATTCGCGCCTGACCCACTCCTACGAACAGCTCTCTGAGAGCAAGGACCGTCTGGACCTGGCGATGCGCGGCGCCAACGACGGGCTTTGGGACTGGAACGTGGACGCCGGCAAGGCCTACTATTCACCGCGCTGGAAACACATGCTCGGCTACGAGGACGTCGAACTGGAAGACACCATGCACACCTGGTTCGACCGTATCCATCCGGATGATTTCGACCGCACCACCGACGCGCTGCAACAGCACCTGGAAAACCACACCCACCAGTTCGAGTGCGCGTTCCGCCTGCTGCACAAGGACGGCTCCTATCGCTGGGTCCTGAGCCGGGGCCAGGCGCTGTGGAACCGCGACGGGTCGCCGCACCGCATCGTCGGTACCCACGTGGACATCACCGCGCAAAAGGAAGCCGAAGCGGCGCTCGCGCAAGCCACGCGCGCCTACCGCCAGGAGCAGGAGCAGCGGCTGAAGGCGGAGCGACTGGCCTGCGTCGGGGAACTCGCCGCCAGCATCGCCCATGAAATCCGCAACCCCCTGGCCAGCATCCTCAATTCACTGACGCTCTTCACCCGTGGTTCGCTGGAAGGAGACGACCGCGACGAAGTTCTTCAGATCGTCAATCAGGAAACCTACCGTTTGCAGCGCATTCTCAATGATTTTCTGTTGTTCGCCCGCATGCGCCAGTCGGATATCGCCCGCCACGACGTGATAGCCGTGCTGGGCGATGCCGTGACCTCCTTGCGCATGTCACTGCCGGAGGACAGCCCGGTGCAGCTGTCGACCCGCTTTCATGCCGAGCGTTGCCTGGCTCTGTTCGACCGCGACCAGCTGTGTCAGATCATTCTCAATCTGGGGCTGAATGCCGCCCAGGCGATGCCCGCAGGCGGCACGCTGACCATCAGCACCAGCACCGCGCTGGGATGCGTGTGGATTTCGGTGACGGACACCGGCTGTGGCATCAAGGAGGAGATGCTCGACAAAGTGATCAAACCCTTTTTCACCAGCCGGGAGAACGGCACCGGTCTCGGCCTGCCGATGGTGGTGCGTATACTGACGCAACACGATACCGACCTGCATATCGATTCCAGCGCCGGCAAGGGCACGACCATGCAGTTTTCGCTGAAACTGGCTTAGAAAAAAATGACCAACATTCTGATCGTCGACGATGAACGCCCGATACTGAAAACGCTGGCCTTGCTGCTCATGCGCGAGGGCTACAAGGTCGAAACCGCGGACAACATTCCCGCGGCCAAAGCCATTCTGAACGAGCATGATATCGACGTGATGATCACCGATCTGCGCCTGGGCGAGGTCAGCGGCGAGGAACTGATCAGTCATCTGCAGGACCAGCACTATCCGGCCGAATGTATCGTCATGACCGCCTACGGCTCGATAGAAAGCGCCGTCAACTGCATGCGACTGGGAGCCTACGACTACCTGACAAAACCGGTCAACCCGGATGAACTGGTCGTCAGAGTGCAGCGCGTGATCGAAAAAAAGCGCCTTTCGGACGAAATCCTCAGGCTGCGCGCCGAAATCGACGCCCGCGGCACGCTGGAATATATCGTTTCCAAAAGCCCGCAGATGTCCCGGATTATCGAGGTCATCCAACGGATCCGCAATCTGGAAATGCCGGTGCTGATCACCGGCGAGACCGGAACCGGCAAGGAAGTCGTGGCCCAGGCGATACACAATACCAGTCGCCGCGTCGACGGGCCCTTCCTGGCGATCAACTGCTGCGCGCTACCGGAGAGTCTACTGGATTCGGAATTGTTCGGACACCTCAAGGGCGCCTTCACCGGCGCGACCAGCGCGGCCAAGGGCTTGTTTCAGCAGGCCGACGGCGGCACGCTGTTTCTCGACGAGATCGGCGACATATCGCCCCATTTGCAGTCGAAACTGCTGCGCGTCTTGCAGGAAGGCGAAGTGCGCCCGGTCGGCGGCAATGCTTCGCAGAAGGTCAACGTGCGCATTATCGCGGCGACCAATCGCGATCTGCCCGCCATGATCAGCGCCGGCGAATTCCGTGCCGATCTGTTTTTTCGCCTCAATGTGGTCCCCATCAACATCCCGCCGCTGCGCGAACGCCCAGAGGACATCCGGCCGCTGGTGGAGCGCACCCTACGGCAACTGCGCGAGCGTATCGGGGCGGACATGGCCACGCTTTCCAAGGAGGCGTGGCAGAAGCTGCTGCTGTACGACTACCCCGGCAATGTGCGCCAGTTGGAGAACATCCTCGAGCGCACCTTCGCGCTCGCGCAGGGTTCGGTGGTCACCCCCGACGACATCTATCTGGAGGATGAAATCGGCGACATCGAGGTTGCAAACGAGGAAGAGTTGAAGGATGCCGTCGATCTGGACGAGTTGGTCACGCGTCACATCCGCCGCGTCCTGGCGCTGCACAAGGGCAATCAGGTCGTCGCTTCCCGCGCCCTCGGCATCAGTCGTTCCACGCTGCGGCGCAAGCTCGGCCTGTCCTGAACCCAGGATCCGGTCACCACGCACCCCACCGGCGAACCACAAGCCGCCGCACCCTCCCCGCGCACTGCAACGGCCCGATCCGTGTCCGCGTCCGCGTGCTGTCCCATTCTGACTCCGAGCGCTGGAGCAATCTGAGTCATCGACAGGCGACAGCCATTGGACGAGCGTTATAACCAGCTGTTCTGTATTTGGTTTGCAACTGGCATAACTCCTGCAAAGTAGCAATCCGCCGCGTTTTCAAACCGTCGGAGTTGATCCAGGAGACAAGATGCCCCCCGTCAATAAGAAACAATTCTGGTACATGTGGCTCGGTTATGCGCTGGCGCTGGCGGCCTGGTACGCCGCTACCGCCTGGTTGCCCGTGGCCGCCTTCGAGCGCCTCCCCGGACCCTGGGAGGTCATCACCGAGTGGTTCAGCACCGATCCCGCGTATGGCATTTCCCTGTTCACGCGCGATTACTACATCCACATTCTCTACAGCTTCTATCGTGCCACCGCGGCGTTCCTCATGGCGGTGGCCCTGGGCGTTCCGCTGGGCATCTTCATGGGCTGGAGCAAGACCTTCAACGATTTCGCCGCGGCCCTGTTCGGTCTGCTGCGCCCCATACCGCCGCTCGCCTGGGTGCCGCTGGCGATCCTGCTGTTCCCCAGCTCCGAATCGGCGGTCATCTACGTGACCTTTCTGGTGGCCTTCTTCGCCACCACCATGAACACCTACGTGGGCGTACGCTCGATCGACAACGACTATTTTCGCGCCGCCGCCTGCCTGGGCTCCAAACCCCGCCACGTCCTGCGGCATGTGATCGTGCCCGGCGCCTTGCCGCACATCTTCACCGGCCTGCAAATCGCCATGGGCGCGGCCTGGTTCTCACTCGCGGCGGGGGAAATGATCGCCGCCCAGTACGGGCTGGGCTACATGATCTTCGAGGCCTACAACCTGATCCAGTTTCCGACCATCGTCATTGGCATGGCGACACTCGGCATCGCCGGCTACGTCAGCTCGGCCGCCATCCGGCTGCTCGGCGTTCGCCTGATGCGATGGCATGAGCAAAGCCTGGGCATGGAGGGCTGAACGGTGACGGCCAAGATACGTTCGATTGCATCCGCCGCCGGCCACGAGGCGCAGCTCGATCTGGCCCCGCGCCCCGCGCACGGCAAACTGACCATTACCGAAGTCGGGAAGATCTACGATCCCCAGGGAGCGGCGGTGGTGGCCGTCAGCGATTGCAGCATGGACATCGCGGCGGGCGACTTTCTCGCCATCGTCGGTCCTTCCGGCTGCGGCAAATCCACGCTGGTGAACATCATCGCCGGCTTCGACAACCTCAGCAGCGGTGAAATCCTGCTCGACGACGCACCGCTCGCCACCACCGAGCAGGCACCGCGCCCGGGCTCGGATCGCGTGGTGGTATTCCAGAACGGCGCGCTCTTTCCGTGGAAGTCGGTGCTCGACAACGTCATGTACGGCCCGTTGGTACAGGAGGTCATGACGCACCGCGAGGCGAAACGCAAGGCGCTGGACCTGTTGCGCCGTTGCGGTGGTCTCGACCGGGTGGCCGAGGCGTATCCCGCCCAGCTGTCATCGGGCATGCAGCGGCGGGTGGAAATCGTGCGGGCGCTGATGAACGACCCCAAGGTCCTGCTGCTGGACGAACCCTTCAGGGCGATGGATACCGTATCCAAGACTACCATGCACGAGCACCTGCTGGAGATGTATCACGTGTGCCGCAAGACCATCGTCTTCATTACCCACGACCTGGAGGAAGCCATCTTTCTCGCCGACCGCGTGGTGGTGATGACCTCCCGCCCCGGCACCATCAAGACCACGCTGGATGTCACCCTGCCCCGACCGCGCACCGCGGCGTTGCTGGCCAGCGAGGACTTCCGTGCGCTCAAGGCCAAACTGTCGGCGGCCGTGCACGAGGAGGCCAAACGCGCCTTTGAACGCGGCGAACGGGAACAGGCTTAGGAGGGCCCGATAACATGAGCAGCGTAGAAAACACCGTATCCAAGCCCCATCCCGGAAAAGCCCTGGTCGCGGGCAGGCGGTCGCGACTGCGCCCGCCCAACTGGCGCGGCAGCGTGGCCGTGGTGGGATTTTTTCTGCTGTGGGAGATTCTGGTACGCGCGCAGGTCTCCGGATTTGCCCAGATCCCCTCGCCGGTGACGGTGGTCAAGGTCCTTTTCACCAGCTATCTGCTCGACCCGGGTTACTGGGAGTCGTGGCTGACCAGCTTTCAGCGCGTCCTCTACGGCTTCGTCCTCGCGCAACTGCTCGGGATTCCTCTCGGGTTGCTGCTCGGCACGCGCAAGACCTTCAATTATCTGTTCTACCCGGTCATCGAACTGCTCCGACCGATACCGCCGCTCGCCTGGGTGCCGCTGTCCATTCTGTTCTGGCCCACCGCCGAGCTCAGTATCGTTTTCATCACCTTCATCGGCGCCTTCTTCATTATCGTCATCAACGTCCACGATGCGGTACGGCACATCAACAAGGAGCATTTGTGGCTGGCCCAGTCCCTGGGCGCCAGCCGCGGGCAGATCTTCCGGCGGATCATCGTGCCCTCGGTCATCCCCTCCATCGCGGTGGGCATGACGCTGGGGATCGCCGTCACCTGGAACGTGGTCATCGCAGCGGAGATGATCGCCGCCGACAGCGGGCTCGGACGCCTCACCTGGGAGGGTTATGTCAGCCACACCGGACCGGTGGTGATCATCGGCATGATCAGCATCGGCATCGCCGGCTACCTCTCCACGCTGGTGGTCGACTGGGTGGAAAAACGCATGATGCCCTGGAAAACCAGGTAACGGAGGCTCGTTCATGAGTAAAGACCATCCCCGGGGACATCTAGTCGCCCGCGGTCTCAAAAAGACCTATCAGCAAAAGGGCCACGCGCCGGTAACGGTGCTGGAGGACTGCAATCTCGATATCGAGCCCGGCAAGCTGACCGTGATCATGGGCTCATCCGGCTGCGGCAAGTCGACGCTCGCTTATCTTCTCGCCGGCTACATCAAACCCGACGCCGGCAGCCTCAGCATCGATGGACGGGCGATCACCAGCCCCGGACCGGATCGCGTGCTGGTGTTCCAGGAAACCGCTCTGTGGCCCTGGATGAGCGTCATGGACAACGTCATGTTCGGGCCGGTCGCCCGCGGCGACCAGAGCACCGCACAGGCGCGCAAGGCCGCGCTGGAGCTGCTGGAACGCTTTGGGCTGATCGACTTCCGCGACAAATACCCCGGGCAGCTCTCCGGCGGCATGAAGCGCCGGGCCGAAATCGCCCAGGCGCTGATGAACCATCCACAGGTCATGATCCTGGATGAACCGTTCCGCGGACTGGACGAAATGACGCGCGAACTGATGCAGGAATACTACATGCGCTTGTTCGAGGACACCGCGTTGACCACGCTGTTCATCACCTCGGAACTCGAGGAGGCCGTATTCCTCGCCGACCGGGTCCTGGTGATGGGAGAGACTCCCGGTCGTATCGTCTCGAGCATCGAGGTCGATCTTCCGCATCCGCGAAGCTTCGAGGTGCTCGACAGCCAGGCTTACCTGGACATAAAGCGCGAAGCGATGGACGCCCTCTACAACCTCGCGCTGAGCCCGGAAGGAACCGGCTAGGTCACCCTAACCGTGACATATCCCGGTCCCGGCCGGGGATGCCGCGTCAACCACCGCCACACTGTGAGGAGAACCACCCATGAAAGCAACAATACTGCGAGTCATCGGCGCGCTGCTATGCACCGCGCTGATCCACGCCCCGGCCTACTCCGCCGATCCGGTCGACATTGTCTACGGCTACCATCCTTATTGGACCGGCGGTTGGAACGGGGTCATCATCAAGGAAAAGGGGCTGTGGAAAAAATATCTCCCAAAAGGCAGCAAGGTGAAATTCGAACCTCACCTGACCGGACCGCCGATGGTCAACGCCCTGCTGGCCGACAAGATGCAGATCGGCACCATGGGCGACATGCCCTCGCTGGTGGCCACCACCAAGACCGCCATCGCCGACATCCGGCTGGTATCGGTTCCCATGTTCAGCAAAGGCCAGCAGTGCAACAAGATCCTGGTGCGTAAGGACGCGCCGGACTTCGCCAGTGTCGAAGAGGCGACGAAATGGCTGAATGGCCGCAAGTTCGCCGTACACCGCGGCACCTGCGCCAATCGCTTCGTCGAGTCGGTCATCGAGAAAGGCGCCTTCAAGCCCTCTCAGCTGCTGAACATGCCCATCGAGGTCATCGCCAGCAACTTCGAGTCCGGCGCCATCGACGCCGCCGCCATGTGGGAGCCGCACGCGCGCCGGCAGGTCGATCTGGGCAACGCCAAATATGTCGCCACCGGCGCGCCCTGGAATGAAAACGACGCCGATTTCACCCTCATGCGCCAGGACTTCATCGAAAAACACCGGGAAGCCGCGGTCGGTTGGATGAAAGCGGAGATCGAAGCGGTGAGGTTCATGGCCGAACACCCCCAGGAGACGGTCGACATTCTGCACAAGGAATTGACCGGCTATTCCAGAGACGCGATCTACGGGGCGTTGTACGCAACGAATCCGCCAAGCATCGGTGGCGCCGAATACAACTACATCGGAAAAATGGTGTTTGACGATGACGTCATCGATCTGATGAAAAAAGGTTACGCATTTCTGCATTCGGTCAAGGTCACGCGCTCACCCGATATGCCGGAGCACCCCATCAACGACGCGCCACTCAAGCAAGCCATGGCGGAAATGAAGGTCAGCTCTCCGGTCGCTGAGATCAAGGGCCAATAAGCAGAAGGTTTACGGAGTCGGGGGAGCACAGGCTCCCGGCTCCGATAAACCCCTGACGGTCACCTGAGGAGGCCAGGCATGTCAAACGAGCACTTCGGCACCTGTCGCTGGACCCCCGAGGCCAGCTATTATTCCTATACCCCATACGGTCCGGTCGACCTGTTCGGCGAAAACGGCCAACGCGCGGTGGAACTCATGCTGCTTTCGGCGGCCGCGTGTCTGAACTTTTTTCTGGTGGAATACGCCCGCGGCCGCAATCTGCCGGTCACCGGCCTGGAGGTCACCTGCACCGGCGTCGTGGTGCAGAATCCCGAACGGGTTTCGCGCATCGACACGCAGGTGAAAGTCTCGGGAGACCTGGACGAGCAGCAGACCCGGCGCATGGTGAGTATCTGTGAACGTGCCTGCAAGGTGATGAACACCCTTAAAAATGCGCCGGAGACCCACATTCAGATCGAACGCCACGCCGGCGCGGAGAGCGCTGACAGCTCTTCGTGAAGCTTGAGACTGGAACGCGCGCAAAAACCGCCTCGCATCGAAGTCCTGAACCGATCCGTCGACAAGCAGGTCGCGGCGCCGCCCGACGGTCCAGCGCGCGCTTGTCCGCGCCATCATCGGACCCGCCGTTGGCATGCAGCGACGCGAGCGACGCCGGGTGGCGAATTCCGGCCTCGCTCTACGGCGCCCACCGGCATCGCTGTCGCGTCCTGAAACAGCTTGGATAGCCCTTCAGTCTCAGCTTTGCACACTTGATCGGTCGCTGCGCGCTGGCTTTCGCGACAGCTGCTTTCGCGCGCGCCCACCTGAGCGCCGCCGGGCTGCGTAACTCCCCTATTTCATAGTGTTTTGCGGCTCCATGCGAACTTTCTCCGTCGGCGTGATGGTTGGCGGGGACTGCGCACGCACGCGTGTTTGGGAATGGTCCGCTAATTGCAATCAGAGTTCCGAAACCGCAGTTGGCAGCGGTTGTATAACCCCTTAACGAGCGCAACAAACAATCATTTCAGCCACGGAGATCACAATGAAAACGCTATACCGATCCGCCCTCATGCTGTCGTGCATGGTGGCAACAGCGACATTCAGCGGTACGAGCAGTGCGGAAATGGAACCTCCAATGAAGAGCTGGATCAACTTCTTCGCCCACAGTGGACAGTGGACCGGAAAACCCCATGTGGAATTCATCGGTGTCGTCCAACCCAGCTACAACTGGGTGGAGGACGCCACGATCGAAGACCAGTTCACTTTTCAGCGGGCACGTCTCGGCCTACGCGGCGCGGCGACCGAAAACATCAGCTACTTTGCTCTTTACGAGCTGGCCCATAACCCTCCCACCGGGCCGACAAACGGCGGCGCAAGGCTGCTGGACGCGCAGATCAATCTCAAGTTGTCCGAATTCGCCAACCTGCGGGTAGGTCAGTTCATTCCGGATTTCGCCACGGCGATCACGCCCGGCGCCCTGGTGCACTGGGTCGACTACACCGACATCGAGAAGACCGTTTACTTCTTCAACCGCAATGGCGACACCGAAACCACCGCGGCGCGTGAAATGGGGGCATCGGTCTGGAACGAGTTCCGCAGCGGTCTTTCCTCGTTCACCTATGAGATCGGCGCCTACAACGGCACCGGCCTCAGCCAGGTGGAGAGCACCGACGACGATCGCGATGTCATCGCCAGTCTGCGTTATGCCTACGGCCCGGCGTGGATCCACGGCGGCTACTGGACCGGTGACCGTAAGGTGGGGGGACAGGACCTGGGCAAGGACAAGTGGTCGGTCGCGCTTGGTTGGGGCAATTACGTAAAGGACAAATACTGGATATTCGGCGAGTATCTCGACGCCAAACAGGAACAGACCGCCGGCCCGGACCTCGAGTCGGACGGGTTCTATATCGCCGCCGGATGGAAGCCGACTCCCAAAACCCAATTGACCTACCGCTATTCCGAGTGCGACTGCACCGACAACGTCGGCCCGCCCGGCCCGCGCGACTCGAAGGTCCATTCGATCATCGGCGAGTACTTCATCAAGGGCAACATCAAGGTGGTGGCGCAGTACGACATCCGCGAGGACGACGCGAAGATCGTACCCGGCGCGGAAAGCGACGCGTTTCGCGTCATGCTGAGTCTGCCGTTCAGCTACCGGCTGACACCCTAGATCCGCTGCGGCGGTTCTTCGTAGAGACGACGTGTTCCAGACACTCCAACAATCGAGGTTAGCACTATGAAGCTTTTCACCTTGCACGCTATGCGGTGGGCTTGGGTGGCCCTCGCGCTGCTGGCCGCGAACGCGGTCCTGGCGGCGGGAAATCAGCCCGATGACAGCGACTCGCTGCGCGGATTGAAAGCCACCAAAGCGGTTTTCGACGTCACCACCGACAACCCCAAACGGCTCGCCTTCTATCTGAAACTGATCGAGGACACCGCCGAGTCCATGAAAGCGGTGGGCGTCAAACCCGACTTTGTCGTGGCCTTCAGGGGTCCGGCGACCTTCTACGTTTCCAACGACAGGGAGCGCATCAAACTCGAGGACACACCCGTTGCGGACAAGATCAAGGGGCAGCTGGATGAACTCAGCCATCAGCCCAACATCAAGCTGGAGCAGTGTTCCGTGGCCGCACGCGCGTTGCACGTCGACCCCGCGAGCATCTACCCCAGCGTCAAGGTCGTCGGCAACAGCTGGATCTCGCTGATCGGCTATCAGAACAAAGGCTACGCGCTGGTTCCGGTTCGCTGACACCCGAGCGACGGGCGTTTTCAACCGCGGGTAACGCTCTGCCGGCCGCGTGGCCGGCAGAGTGTCCGCCCGCAGGCCGGAACAAAACGACTGGGGGGCTTTATGAGGTTTAAGGTCTTAGGAACAATAGTGCTGATCGGCATCGCCGGTCAGGGATGTGCGCCACGGGACGCGGTCGAGCAACAGCGGATCCAGGAGGACGCCGCCATCGGCAGCTATCGCTGGATCCTGGATGCGCCTTCCGGGGTGCGGTTTCAGCTGGTTCAGCGTATTCCGGACCAGACCCGTTCCTTCTATATCGGCCGTGGCTTTTCGCTGCAGGCCGCCGACGAGTACGCGTCGGCCTGCGTGATGCAGACGATTGTCAACAACAACACCCCCGACCAACTGGTCACCTTCAACCTGGCCGACTGGCGGGTCGTTCATGACGGGCGCTCGAGACCGTTGAAGCTGACCAAGGCCTGGCAGCAACGCTGGGAGCAGCTCAATATCGCCCAACCCGCCCGCATCGCATTCCAGTGGTCGCAGTTTCCCAACGTCCAGCGACACGAGCCCGGCGACTGGTTCCAGGGCATGATCGCCGCCGAGCTTCCCGGCGGCGAGAGCTTCGACCTGGAAATGACCTGGGCCGAGAACGGCGTTACCAAAACCGCCACCTTCAAGGATATACAATGTGCCAAAGACCGAAAATTGGGAGAGTAGCAATGAGACAACTGGCAACCCTCGTGGCGCTGGGGATCACCCTCGCCCTCCTGCCGCCGACAGGGGCGAAGGCGGAAAACTCCGAACAGCAGACCATCAAGGCGCTGAGCGCGGTTAAGCCCGCGCCCGAGTTCGCGCTTCAGGATCTGGACGGACACACGCGCAACCTGAGCGATTTCCGCGGTCAGGTGGTCGCGGTCAACTTCTGGGCCACCTGGTGCCCGCCCTGCAAACGCGAGATCCCGGCCCTGATCGAACTGCAGAACGACTATGCCAATCAAAACCTCCAGGTCATCGGCATCGCCCTGGACAATGTGGAGGCGGTGCGTGAATACGTGCAGGAGATCGGTATCAACTATCCCATTCTGGTGGGTGATGACGACGCCATCGAGGTGGCAAAACAACTCGGCAATGACATGGGCGTCCTGCCCTATACCGTCATCACCGACCAGGCCGGCAATATCCGCTTCATCCGCTACGGCGAGGTGGACCGGGAGACGGTGGAAAACGAGATCCAGAAGCTAATCTAGCATCGCCGGCCAGCCCACCGACATGCAACCGTCGTTAAATGCCGTCAATTTGCGGCGATCATACGTCAGCTTGACAAAAACTGGACAATAACCACACTAACATGACAAAATCGCGCCAATGAACGGCGCCGCCTTATTCTATATTCTATTAATATTATTACACTAATAATAACCGGCTCACACTGGACGGCAATCGACCACCAAGCGCTCATTTCGAGGACATCCATGGCCAATATCCTGGTGCTTAACGGCCCCAACCTGAATCTGCTGGGCAGCCGCGAACCGCAATATTACGGCGCGACGCGCCTGGCCGACATCGAGGCCGAATTGATCCGGGCGGCGCAACAGGCGGGACACGGTCTGAGCTGCTTTCAGAGCAATGCCGAACACGAACTGGTCGAAAAAATCCAAGCCGCGCCCAGCGAACAAGTGGATTTCATCATCATCAACCCGGCCGCCTTCACCCATACCAGCGTCGCCATGCGCGACGCCCTGAACGCGGTCGCCATTCCGTTCATCGAGATCCATCTGTCCAATATTTACGCCCGCGAAAGCTTCCGCCGCAGGTCCTATTTTTCAGACCTGGCCCGCGGCGTGATCAGTGGCCTGGGACCCAAAGGCTACCAACTGGCGCTGCAGGCGGCCATTGAGCAGATTACCTAAACAATCAACAACGACGGTTTACAGACATGGACACACGTAAAATCAAAGC
>JASBSS010000020.1 GCA_030148805.1 Thiogranum sp.
GACGAGGATGTTGACAGGGTGATGGCAGCCGTTACCCGCCAACTGGAAGACCAATTCGGGGCCACACTGAGAGAGTGACACCATGGCGCTAACCAAAGCCGACATGGCAGAAAAGTTGTTCGAGGACCTGGGGCTCAACAAACGCGAAGCCAAGGAACTGGTGGAAATGTTCTTTGAAGAAGTCCGCCAGGCGCTGGAGAACGGCAAACAGGTCAAACTATCCGGATTCGGAAATTTCGATCTGCGCGATAAAAACCAGAGACCGGGGCGTAATCCCAAAACGGGTGAGGAAATTCCGATTTCCGCCCGTCGGGTGGTCACCTTCCGGCCGGGACAGAAACTCAAAGCGCGCGTAGAGGCCTATGCTGGAAGCCAGCAACAATAACGAACTACCCGTTATTCCCGGCAAACGCTATTTCACCATTGGTGAAGTGGCCGAGCTGTGCGGGGTCAAGCCGCACGTGCTGCGTTACTGGGAGCAGGAGTTCCCCCAGCTCAAGCCGGTCAAGCGGCGTGGCAACCGGCGTTATTACCAGCGCCACGACGTCATCATGATCCGCCAGATCCGCAGTCTGCTCTACGAACAGGGCTTCACCATTGGTGGGGCCCGTCAGCGCCTGTCCGGCGAGGAAGCCAAGGAAGACATCAGTCAGCGCCAGCAGATGGTGCGCCAGATGCGCGTGGAGCTCGAAGAGCTGCTGCAAATTCTGAAACGCTGAGATTTTTCCGCATTTTGGGCCGGCAAATCTGTCGTCCCGAATCACGATACGGTATCATCACGCCTTCCTCGGAACCGGCGAGGCCGGCTTTCCAACTCTCGGGGCGTAGCGCAGCCTGGTAGCGCACCTGCATGGGGTGCAGGTGGTCGGAGGTTCAAATCCTCTCGCCCCGACCAATTCTTTCCCATTCTTCCCACTGCATAACAATAACTCCTCTAACCGCCTGTCGGCCTATCCGGGGTGGCGGTTCTGCGAGAATTTGGCCCGACCGTCAGCGCTGCCGCCGTGTGATCTACAACGCCCCCGAAAGAAGTTTCCCCAATAAGCCGCCCAGCGTGTTTGCGGGCCTGAGGCACGTATTATCCTGTAACCGGCATAATGAGAGCCCCGCTTGATCTCAATTAATACAACTACTTATAATGTGGGAGAACCCTCCGGCCCCAGAATGCGGTCCCAGTTTCTTACGGGATCTCCACGCTCCACCAATGGGCTGAGCCACCTTTCGATGCTTTAGAGGGTGAATTCTGATTCGGGAGGGGGGCTCCCGGCAACTAGCTGTAGACAGGAAACGAGAATCTTCCATGTTTAGTCCTCCAGTCCTGGGTGTGGTTTTCGCACTCCTGCTGTGCCTGTCCGCTGCTGCGCCAGCCAACCCGGTCACCGAGATCCTGGCGCCTGCGGAGAAGGTGGAACAAAAATCGGTCCAGCCGGCCACTATCTCCGCGGATAGCAGCCCGTCGCGCGACCGCGCCATAGGCGAGCGTCTGCAACGGATTTACTCAGAACTTGATGATTTACAGTCTTTGCGGGTCCACGTCAGTAACGGTGTGGTGACACTCAGCGGAACCGTGGGCGAGCAAGCGAGTGAAGAAAACGCGGTGAGACTCGCGGCTCAGGTCGACGGTGTGGTCGAGGTGAAAAACCGACTGGTGGTGAATGTCAGCTTTAAACGGCGGCTTGATCAAACCTATGGTCGGTTGCAAGCGCTGGCGGCTGATATTCTCGGGTTGGCGCCGCTGCTGGCGCTGGCTGTCATTGTCGTCGTAATTTTCTGGTGGTTGGGGGTATGGGCCTCGGCTCGTCGCGGGCTGCTGGCCAAGCTTACTGCGAACAGTTTTATCGTCGACCTGATCGCGCAAGTCGTGCGTTTGCTCTTCCTGCTCACCGGCGTGGTGTTGGCCTTGAGCCTGCTAAACGCGACGTCGTTGATCGGCACATTGCTGGGTGCCGCCGGCATCATCGGCCTGGCGGTGGGATTCGCGGTGCGCGATACCGTCGAAAACTATATCGCCAGTATTCTGCTGTCGGTGCGTCGTCCGTTTGCGCTGGACGAACTGGTGGACATCGCCGGCGTGCACGGAAGGGTGACGCGTCTGACTTCGCGCGCGACTGTGCTGATATCCCCGGAAGGAAATCATATTCGTATACCGAACGCGACAGTGTTTAAGTCGACCATCACCAACTACAGCCGCAATCCGCTGCGTCGGTTTGAATTCGACGTGGGCGTCGATACGGCTCAGGATCTGCTGTCGGTCCAGGCCCTGGCGTTGCAAGTGATGGACTCCGTGGCGGGTGTGTTGAGCACGCCGGCGCCGGAAACGGTGATCAAGGCGCTGGGCGATTCCAACGTGGTTTTGCGTATTTACGGTTGGATGGATCAGGCCAGCCATGACTTCAACAAGGTTCGCAGCGAAACGATTCGCGCGGTCAAATCCGCTTTCGACGAGGCAGGGGTCGGCATGCCCGAGCCCACCTATAACCTGCGCATGACCCAGTTGCCGCCGGACGCCGCTGCTGAGAAAAAGACGTCCACCCAGGCGCCCACCGGCGAATACGCCGCAGCGGTACGGGATACCAAGCCAGAGAAACCGCTGGGCGGGGAAACGGGGAATGGTAGAACCGGGAACTTATTGGAAAACGACGCGCCCAGCGAGATCTGAACCTGATCGGAGCCAATGCCCCGACCAATTTCCTGTTGCCGCCGTTAATGTGGGGATGATCGCGCCCGAGATGAGCGGGCGGGCTTAGGGAACGAGGGTGTCCATTCTGGCGCATGGCGCGGCCCGAATCCCTGACGGGTATATGACTTCCCGGTTCATGGCCGTCTGGAAAGCCTCTTTCTATTCTGTCCTTCCTATTAGTCGTTACCCTCTATTCGGGAGCGTGCCCGGCGAGTATGGCACGGTTGTTAACCCGTGGGGCCGCCGATGTGGCTAGGTTTCCTGTCGGCTATGGCCCCTGTGTCCCGATAATGTCTCTCGGCCAGGCGGTGTCGACAATCGTCGCGACTGCCCGCGTCGATCAGCTGCGCGCTATGCTTGAGTCGGGACCCGCAAGCCGCGGTTGCGGCGCGAATTTTTTGCCTGGAGTCAAAGCTGTGCGATGGTGCGGATTGGCACGCATTGCAAAATTCGCCGCCGACGCTCGAACTTTGGTGGTCGTTGCAATATGAATTGGGGTGTTTTCAGCAGCTAGAGGGTAACTTTATGTTCAGTATGAAAAAAGTTATTTGGGCACGATTCCTGATTACAGCATGGGTATGCCACAACGCAGTCGGGAAGCAGAGCCGCAGCGAGGACGCCACGTGAAGGGGTGGTTCGGCAGGCGCGCGCAGCAGCGGGCCAGTGCCGTTAAACGCGTCGAACGCAGTGTCTTCGTGCACGGCTACGGGAGCCTGACGGTACATGTCCATATCGACTGTCTCGGTGCGGTTTGTCCGCGCCCGCAGCTGCTGACGATGCGGGCGCTGGATCACATGGAAGAGGGCGAGGTCCTGGAGCTGGTGGTGGATAATCCCGGCTCCGCAGAGGCGATTCCGGGCATGGACATGACGCTGGGGAGTACGCATCTGGTGACACTGCACGAGGATAGCTGTTGGCGGATTTTCGTGCGCAAAGGTTACAAAGACAGCGACGACTGACGACGCTTGGAGTTACTACAGCAAACGGGGTTTGAAAGGGGAGTTCGATGTCAAATGAGGTAAGGGCTGCGACTCTGGAGATGCCGGAGTTACGCGGCGCGACCTGGTACGGTCATAAGGGCAATATTTACGCCACCGCCATCGTGGCGCTGGTGATGCTGTGTTCGGCCTGGGCGTTACTCCAGGACACGCGTTGGATCTATCTCCTGGTCTATATCTGGTTCGGACTGGGGTATGGCATTTTCCTTCAGTACGGACGTTTCTGCATGGCATCGGCGGTACGGGACTTGTTCGCGGTCGGTGTGCCGCGGATGGCGGTGGGGATGCTGATCGCCGTGATGTTGTTTTCACTGACGGCGGCCGTCGTCAAGGTGTTGGGCGTGAATACGTTTCATCCCCATCCGCTTGGCTGGCATATTCTCATCGGAGGAGCGATTTTCGGTTTCGGTATCGTGTTCACGGGGGGATGCGCCTCGGGTTCGCTGTACAAGTCCGGCGAAGGAAACATAGGCTCCATGTTGGTCGTGTTGTCGATCTCCTTTACCCAGGCCTATTACGTGACCATGGGGGGATGGTTGAACAAACTGGTGCCGGCATCCTGGACCGCCTCGGCCGCGGCCAAGGACATGCCGGCGCAGCTTTCGGTGACCGACGGCTGGTTCGACCAGTTCGTCGCCGGCTATGTGTGGAATCTCCAGGGTGGCCAGCTCTCCGACCAGCTTGGCTTTGATGGCCTGTTCAGCGGCGCCTTTATCGGCAACGCCTTCCTGGGCGCGATTCTTCCTTCGCTGTTGTTGATGGTCTATCTCTATTTCGTGGTTTATCGCAAAGGTTATCTGCGCAGACGGAAGATTATGGCCCCGCGCCTGCGCGACCACCTGCGAGGCGTCTGGTCCATGGTTGTGTCTTCTCGTAACACGGCGATCGCCGGTTTGTGTCTTGGGGTGCTGGCGGGCGCACACATGTGGGCCACCGGGGAGTTGCGCGAGCACTACGGTATTTTCAACTTCGGCGAACTGCTCGCGGACATGGGGCACACGGCGGGCCTGTCAATACAGGACACGGTCTTCGACCCGGGCTATTGGTATATCACCACCCAAGAGGCGCAATGGGGGGCGTGGCTGATGGATAAAGCCGGCGTGCAGATGGCGGACAATATTTTCTTCGGTCTCGAAAACGGTATTCCCGACCCCCTCATCAATGCGCCGGGCTGGATGTCCATCGGCATTATTCTGGGGGCTGCGGTGATCGCGCTTGCTCGGCGTGAATTCAAATGGAAGGTGCCGAACCTTGAGACTGCGATGTTCGCGCTTATCGGTGGCGCGCTCATGGGTCTCGGTGCCCGGCTCGGTATGGGCTGCAATATTGGCGCATTTTTCGCCACTGTTACGAATGGCGATCTGTCGGGTTGGGTGTTTCTTGGCGGTATGACAGCCGGCGGATGGTTGGGCGTCAAAGCGTTCAACAGCTGGATGGAATGGCGCTCCGGAGACGATGATCTGGCTATTTGAAAGGTGGGCGGTTTGAAAACCGTAGCGGTGAATTTAGGGAGAGAGTTTGCATGGCAGTGAAGTTCGAAAAAGTCAGTGAGGGCGACTATCTGCTCGATGTCACGGGCTACGTTTGCCCCCATCCGCAGATGTACACCAAGAAGGTGCTGGGCAAGCTGGGTAGCGGGGACGTGCTTACCCTGATGTTCGACAACCCTTCGTCCGGCGAATCGATTATCGCCATGTGCGAGTCCGCGGGCGATGAATTGCTCGAGCGCGCGGATGAAGGGGGATCCTTCCGCTGGCGTATCCGCAAGGCCTGAGGCTGGCACGGGGGCGATTATGCGTTTCGGACTCGTGATCACCGACGAGCGCTTGGGGGAGACCGCGGCGGAACTGCTCGCCTCGGCGCAAGAGCGTGGCTGGGAGTGCCGGTGTTTTCTCACCGACCGTGGTGCTTTACTGCTGAGCGCTCCATGGTTCACTGATTCGGCGGGTTTCCTCGCCGCAGAGGTAGCCGTGTGCGAGCTCAGTATCGAGCGCTACGAGGATCAAGGCCTGCGCGTGGCTGCTATCGACCCAAAGGTGGTGATCGGCGGTCAATATCAAGATGCGGAATTGGTGCGCAAGAGCGACTGTGTACTGGTGTTATAGAGAAAAACATGCGACAGGTACAAAAGACAATATTGGTGATCGCACAGCATAACAAGCCCGAGGCGCTGCGCATGGCCAGCGGTCTGACTTTACTGGACGATCGGGTATGCATCGCCGCGCTCGATGGCCTGGACGATGACGCAGAAACGGCATTGCAGCTCGAGGCCCTGGAGTTCGCCGAGGTCCCCGTCGACACGGTGGACCCCGCCACCGATTCTGGGATTGATCAACTCGCGGCGGCCATTTTACGCGCCGATGCCGTGTACGTTATCTGAGAGGAATGCGGTTATGAACGTTCCCAGAAAATTGTTATTACTTTCGGTGTCGGACGGTACCCGGCCGGCGGGCGCCAAACTGGACTTGCAGCGCCTGTGCGCGGCACTGCGCCGGCGCGGCGCCGAGGTGGAAACGGCGAATGTGAGTGCGGCTGTTCCTTCTTTGTTAGACCGCCTGGAGCAAGGGGTGATGCCCGTCGTATTTCGTGACGGCGTGCGCGGTTGAGCAATGGGGTTGCAATTTTCACGGCACAAGCCCTGGGTTGCCACTGTGCAATGTATCGATAGAACCTGATAGATGTTAACTAACTGTATTAAATAAAATTATCCCGATGGCATGAACGGTGCTTCTGGATTGCCTACCAAAGCTAAGACACCGCGCCGGAGAACCGGTGCCAGTAACACCATTCCACCAGCTCGTGGAGGAGGGCAGATGAGCAAACTCTTGAAGGTTTCGCACAAGCAACGGTCCGGTGCTATCCACAGCGTATTCCTGCTGGCGGCCGTCGGGCTAACTGGCTGTGGCGGCGGCGAGGACAGCACCGTGGGCTACGTATCCACACCCGCAGGCGGGACCGAACCGATCGTCATATACACGCCCGCTCAGATAGCGCAGTCATCGGCCGATGACTACGACGCCAACGTCAACGGCATGATCAGCGGCGGCACGCTCAAGCGCTGGAAAGACGACTGGCTCAACCAACGACCGGCCGGTATCACCGGAAAGCTGGTTATCCTGCAGATATCGGAAGGCCCGGCCGGCGCTGAGTACATCGCGCCCAACGGCACCAATGTGTTCACCTATCTGTCGCCGTCGTCCGAGTGGATACAGACACGTGCCAATGGCGTCATCAGTACCCGCAGCATGGTGCCCGATGGTGCCACGATGGACGCGCTGTTGGCCAAATACGATATCGATCCGCACGCCGATCTGATCGTCGCCGCAATGGGAACCGGCAGCCCCGGCAACGCCATGGGGCAGGGGCGTATCTGGTATGCGCTACGCTATTGGGGTGTGCAGGCGAGCCATCTGGCGCTGCTGAATGGGGGCAATCAGTGGCTGAACGGGTCCAGCATGGGTAGCGCCGATTTTCAGGCCACGGCCTCTTCCGCGCCAGGCACCGGCGCGGTCTCGGTAAGGAGTCTGCCCGCGGACAACACCGCTCTGCAGGCCACCGTCGAGGACATGTTGGCGGTATTGCCGTCGAGCGACACCAATGTGGTTAACGATGGGGTGTTTATCTGGGATGCCCGCGGCATGAATCAATACAGCGCCGGCGAGATGCTGGAGCTCGGGCAGTCGGGCTGTGCCACGGCGTACTGCACGCCGCCCTCTGGTTTCGATTACATGTCGACATTTCAAAACGGCGGTTCGCGGCAAGGCCACCCCCGAGGTGCATTGCAGCTCCAGTTCACCAACATGCTGGTGGCGGCGGAGGGATATCGCTATAAGAGCAAGGCGGAGCTGGCCGCCTATGTGAACGGCGAGACCGATGCCAATGGCATCGGAATAACCGATTCGACCTATCAGCCGGTCGGCGCGGGCAACGCCTACCAGCCAGGTGATACCGTCTATACTTATTGCGAAACCACGTTCCGTGCGATGATCACCGGCATAGTCAACGTCGTGATACTTGGAAATCCGACGCGTTTCTACGATGGGGCCATGGTCGAGTGGCATTCGCTTTCCCATCTGCAGGATGCCACCGGCAGTTATATCCTGCCCATAGATTCGCCATGGCGTACCGATGTGGTTTCGTTTTTCCGTCCCGCGAACAGCCCTGCCCTGGTGGCAACGCGTTCGGTGGTCGATCCCTACGCTGCACACGCCAACGCCATCATACTTGCCGACAAAGCGTATAAGACTTCCGCCGGTGGTGGGGGCGGCGGTGGGGGTGGTGGTGCCGGTGGCGGTTTGCCACCCAATCCCTGCGGCGGCTGAGCAACTCCTCCAACCCGGAGCTTTCCGGGAAGCACCTTGACGCAGTAACATAGCGCGTCCCCGGCCGTTGCCAAGCGGCCGGGTTTCTTTTTTTTTTACCTGCAGGTGGAGGAGCAAACAGATAGTGCGCGGGTCAGTGTTCAAGGGCGTCATTTTGGGGGTCGTCGCTGCAACGCTGCTGTCCGTGGGCTGGTGGTTGTGGCGTGATGCACGACCTGTCCCAGCGGCGGATCCGGTCGCCGCTTTTCTCGCCGGTCACTGGCATAAACCTTTGGCCGCCCAAGGCGTGCCGCCCGCCAGATTCACACCCCTGGAAGCGTCCCTGAGCCCCGAAGCCTGCGGACAATGCCACTCCGCGCAGCTACGCGACTGGCGCAGCAGCCTGCACAGCCGCACCATGGGGCATGGCATCCTCTGGCAGGTCCGGGCGCTAGCACCGGAGCAGGTGAAAAGTTGTCTCGACTGCCACGCCCCCTTGGCCGAGCAGAAAGCGCTGTTAGCTCGCGAACTGGGCTGGCCGAACGCGCCGGCGAATGCGCCGCCCGATTACGTCGCGCCTGGACTGCACCGTCAGGGACTGGTTTGTGCCGCCTGCCATGTGCGTTCCCATCGACGCTACGGTCCGCCGCCGGCCACCGATAAGGCGCCGGAAGAGACGCCCAAACTGTCCCACGGCGGCTATCAAGCATCAGCGGCATTTCAGGACAGTCGCTTCTGTGTGACCTGTCATCAGTTTCCGGACGACGGGCCGGCACTTAACGGCAAGCCGCTGGAGAACACGTTCAACGAATGGCGGACTTCCCGCCATGCGGCCGAAGGACGTAGCTGCCAGGCCTGCCACATGCCCGAGCGTCGACATCTCTGGCGCGGCATTCATGATCCCGACATGCTGCGCCAGGCACTCAGTGGCACGCTCTCCGTGCTACCGACCGAGGGGGGCGCTCTCAGGGTGCGCGCCGAGATCCATAACAGCGGCGCTGGCCACTATTTTCCCACTTATCTCGTGCCCCGCGTGAAAGTGCGTCTGGTCAGCGAGAACAGCGCGGGCACACAGCGGCACCTGCTGGCCGCAACGGTTTTCGCACGCGCTACCGATATCTGGCTGACCGAAGAGCGATCGGATACGCGCCTGCCACCCGATGCCACCTCGGTGTTGGAGGCGACGCTGATGCCGCCGAATGAGTCGGGATGGCGGCTGAGGCTGTACATCGACGTGGCCCCGCGCGCTCATTACGAGCGAATGTTTGCTGCGGTGCTGCGCGACAACAGCGCGCAACTGGATGTTGTCACGCGAGAGCTGTTGAATACTGCGCTCGCCGAGGCGCGCGCGAGTCGCTATAGCCTGGCACTCATGGAACGCGAGCTTCCGCAAGCGATTGCAAATTGAGACGTGACCCGAAGTAGTCCTTGTTATGCAATTAGAACCGATCGCCTTGACGAAGAAAAAATACTTATAATTCATTTAGATATAATGTCTGGCGCGTAACCTGCATTGGTTGTCGTCGAATCAGGAGGGAAAAATGCCAATCAGTTCGCGGGCAATAGTGCTTGCCGCAACGACGCTACTGCTGTCAGTGAGCCCGGTTAGCGACGCGGCGGAAGTGGCCGTAGATTCGTCCCAGGCGGGCGTGAGCGTGCAGCGCCGCGGCGACGTGAAGCCGCCCAAGTCACCCCGCTTGCGGTTTCGCTCCGGCGGGCCAGCGTGCATGTGTGTCAGCGGCATGAGTGAGGCCGAGATTGCCGCTGCCGCGCAACGTCGGCGCGAACAGTCTGACACTTCTCTGGATACCATCGTAGAGGACCCATGATACAAGCAGGAGGAAAAACAATGTGGCATAGAGTCTGGGCCGGTTTGATACGGCAAGTGCGTCTGCTGGTCGTCCTGACGGCGATCACGCTAGTTGCCGGAGTGGGGTGGTCCTATCTGAGTGGGCTTACACCGAACGGTTCCGCGGCCGAGCCAATGGCTGCTGGCCTCGGCCCTGATCACACACCCGCTGCATGGGGAGACGAGGTGCTGACCGATCTCTCTGGACGGGTCGTCGCCGCACTGCCGGTGCGAGTGGCCAATGCGTGTGGTCTCGGGGCCTCGTCCTGCTTTCGTTGCCACAACGGCAAACGCGCGCCCGCCCCTGGCGAAGATACTGCCCGGCAGCCTTGGCACGCCGATCACAAAAAGGTGAACAATTCCTGCGGCGGATGCCATCAGGGCAATCCCCGCCTGATGAAACAAAGCATCGCTCATAAAGGGCTAATCGCCAATCCGGTTGCCGATCCGGGAGAGGCCTGCGTCGGCTGCCATAGCACGGGCGATGCCCAGGGGATGGTTGACACTTACCGGAAACTCACAGATACCACGGGGGAGTGACAAAATATCATGACCATCAACAAATCGGAACACTGCCGTAGCCACCGTCCACTTGCGTCGCTGGCCTTGGCTGCCGCCATTGGTAGCGGGGGCGTATACGCCGGTCCAACCATAACTTATGGGGACGAGGGTTTCGTGACACTCAATTATTCCGTGCAGATCTGGGCGCAAGGACGCGGTTACACCTCCAGTACCGATTCCGGCGAAAGTACGGATATCTTCTTGCGCCGCAACCGCATTACGCTTTCCGGCCAGTATAACGACTACGTGGGTTTCTACGCGCAGCTCGAGGCAGGAAATGACAGCAAGGGAAGCCAGGACAACCGCAGTGTGTACTACCGTGACGCCTATCTCACCTTCGATTGGAGCGACAGCATGCGCTTCATCGTCGGGCGATTCAAAAACACCTTCAGCCGGGAAAACCTCGAAGCCTGTCTCGAGCCTCTGACGCTGGATCGAGCGGAAGTGCTGAGTTACTCACCTTTTGGCGGCAGCCGGGATACCGGACTGGCCATGTGGGGTAACCTGGCCGATGGGCACCTGCAGTATCGGGTGATGGCAGCCGACGGGCGCGAAGGTGATGAGGTGGTGAAAGACTCACCGCGCCTGACCGGCCGTGTCCACTGGTCGTTTTGGGATCCGGAATACGACTACGGCTACCGTGGTACCTATCTGGGGACGCGTAAGGTACTGACGATTGGGGCGGCATATGACTACCAGGCCGATGTTGCCTATAGTAATTATCCCAGTCGTCAGGGGGCCAACGACTACAAAGCATGGACGGCCGATGTCTTCGTGGAGTACCCTAGCCGGGCCGGAACCTTTACCGTTTCTTCGGCTTACTTCGATTACAGCGTGGACGGTGCGATCAATGACAATCCCGATCCGTCCCTGCCGGTAAACAGTGAGCTGAACGGCTACTATGCCAAAGCGGGTTATCTGTTTCCGGATAAGATCGGACTCGGCAGATTGCAGATGTTCGTCCGTTATGAGAATCTGGATTACGGAGTGAACAGCGGCTACTTCGACAACACTTGGATGGGCGCAGGATTCAATTATTATGTCTACGGTCAGCAGCTCAAACTCACTTTCGAGTATGCAAGGATCGACTTCGACCGGGAGGATCCAGCCAATGCCGCGCTGCAGGATTACGATCAGACCACCCTGGGTCTGCAACTGATTTTTTGACGATATCCGCCTGTTCGCCACTGATGGCGCAAGAACTTCTGACACCCGGACGTCGATGACGTCCGGGTGCATTGCTGTAGTGGAGGTGTGACATTTCGACGCTGCTTCAGTCCAGAAGCGATCCCGACGCAAGGCGTGCCCGCAGCGACTGCCTGTTGGGCTGGCTGGTGGGCGCGGCGGGTGCGGTTGTGGCCGCGCTGCTGGTCTTCCACTCCGGCGGCATCGTTCAGCTGCCGATGCTCGCCGTATTGACCCCTGCGGTTGTGCTGCTACTGGGACTGCTCTTTTTCATCTATCGGATGCTTCACTACCGCCGGGTATTGGAGTCGATGCATGCGGGTATGCTGGATGCGCAAGAAGGCACGTTGCAGCCGATCGATGCCGGCCGGCTGCACGATTCGTATTTACGCAGCCTGGTCGGTGACTACAACCTGATGATGAACGCGCTGCGGCGGGTGTTTTCCACGGTCGAGGAATGTCAGAACCGCGTCCTCACCGAGCGCAACCGTATCAACGCCGTCCTGCAGAGCCTGCCGGGGGCGCTGCTGAGCGTGGATGACGATCTGAGTATCAACGCCGTGAATGCGCTGGCTGGCGATCTGTTCGGCCTGACAGAAAACGAGCTAGTGGGGCGCAGTTTGTTCGATCTGTTGGCGCTGAATGAAGCGGATCGCAACCTGCTACGTGATGCCTTTCTCTACAAGCAGCGCATAGCCAACCAGGAGATCCTGTGCGACTTGCGGGGCTCGCTTGTGCATTTGTCGCTCAATCTCTCATTCGTCGTCCAGACAGGTACGGACATGGGTGCCGTAATTGTCTTGCAGGACATCAGCGATTACAAACGTCTGCAGGAGAACGTCTATAACCAGGAGAAACTGGTAGCTATGGGCGAGTTGGCGGCAGGTGTCGCGCACGAACTCAATACACCGCTCGGTAGCATCCTCGGCTATGCACAGTTGTTGCGTGATACCGTTGGTGAGGATCCAAAAGTCCATGAATGGACGCGTGTGATCTGCGACGAGGCGCGGCGTTGTTCGCGTATCATCGACGACCTGCTTCAATATGCGCGCGGCCGCGATAAATGCAACGGCGAGGTCTGCGACCTCAATGAGGTTGTGCGCAGCGTCAGCGAGACCTTCATCAGTTGTCGGATGAGGCGCTACAATATCGACGTCCGCCTGGATCTGGCGTCCGAGGATATGGCGGTGGAAGGCGGTTGCGGTCCGCTTGAAATCGTGCTGGCTAATTTGTTAACCAATGCCGTACAGGCGCTTGCCGGGCATAGTGAGGCCTTGATTACGATCCGTACACGCGCGGCCGAACAGGGTAGCATGCGGCTGATTGTGGAAGATAACGGCCCCGGCATTTCGCGCGAGATTCGCAGCCGTATATTTGATCCCTTTTTCACCACCAAGGATGTCGGCAGCGGCACCGGACTGGGTCTGGCGATCTGTCATGCCATGTTGACACGCAGGGGCGGTTCTATCCATCACGACAGTGGCTTTGCAGACGGCACGCGGATCGTCGTCGAGCTTCCCCAGGTATTGACGGAGCTATCAGTGTTATGAATGCTTCCAGGAAAGAAATGACCGAAGCGACGCCGTCCGATCGACCCCTAGTGCTGATTTGCGAGGACGATGCGGCCATGCGCGAACTGCTGACGAGCGTTGTCTCGCGCTTGGATGTGGACGTGGTTCAGGCCGAGAGCTCTCAACACGCACTCGATTACCTGGAAAACAACGAGGTGGCATTACTGTTGACGGATCTGCGGATGCCGCAAATCGACGGGTTGGAACTCTTACGTTTTGCGCGAGCCCATAATCCGCTTACGCAGGTCACACTGGTTACTGGTTACGCGACCGTGGAATCGGCGGTCGAGGCGCTCAAAAGCGGGGCTTTCGATTATATCCGCAAACCGTTCGATAATGACGAGTTGACCTGTGTAGTCGAACGTGCTCTTGAGCATTACGCGCTACGCCGAGAAAACCTGGAGTTGCGTGAGCAAAACAGACTGATACGCGAGCAGGACGGCTTTATAGGTCGCTCCCAGAGTGTGATGCGCATGCGCAGGCTGATCAACGCGGGTGCGGCTTATGACTGCACCGTTCTGATCACAGGAGAGAGCGGTTGTGGCAAGGAGCTGGTCGCGCGCCAGGTGCACGATCAGAGCAAACGTAGCGATAAATCTTTTGTCGCGATCAACTGCGCCGCGATTCCCGAAAACATCATTGAAAGCGAATTGTTCGGATATGCCAAAGGCGCGTTTACCGGTGCCGACCGCAACAAGCCAGGTCTGTTCGAGGCGGCGGACGGAGGGACACTGTTTCTCGACGAAATCAACAATGCCTCTCTGTCGTTGCAGGCGAAATTGCTGCGGGTACTGCAGGACGGAGCCTTTTATCGTATGGGCGATACCACATCGCGCAGGGTGGATGTGCGCGTATTGGCAGCCAGTAACCGTTCCATTCAGGAGTTGATTGCTAGTGGCGAATTCCGTGAGGATTTGTATTATCGCCTCAAGGTGATCGAGATTCATATTCCCTCCCTGCATGAGCGGCGCGACGATATTCCGTTATTGGTGAATTATCTGATCGCACGTATCTCAGCCCGCCTGGATAAACAGGTCCGTGGCGTGAACACTCGCGTGCTGGGTGCACTGATGCGCTATCAATGGCCAGGTAATGTGCGGGAGTTGGAAAACACCCTCGAACGCATGATTATCCTCGCGGAGCAGGATGTGATCGACGTTCATTTGCTTCCGCCGGAAATCGCCAACGCCCGCGACCATTTCGGCAAGGCGCTGGATTATATGGCGCCGCAAAGTCTGGAAGAAATCGAGGCCTATTTCATCAAGAAAACCCTGCGTGAAACCGGCGGCGATCGGGGGCTGAGCGCAGAAATACTTGGTATCGATAAGTCGACGCTCTGGCGTAAGGTCAAGCGTTACCAGTTGGATTAGAGGGGAGTCGTTGCGATGAACGCATTGGGAGGAGGGTATGCGCGCATCCTCATGGGCGCGTTGGTGGTGCTTCTGGGCGCGTATTCAGGAGCGCTTGCCGCGGAAACGCCGGAGGCGCGCCTACAGAGACTGGAAAAGGAAGTAAAAGAGCTGCGACGGATACTGGGTGAACGGCAACAGAATTTGCCTGGACGGTCCGCGGCCGAGGCGGTCACGGGTTCGGCGGTCGCGGCCACCGAACCGGCTGGTGTCTTTATCCGTTATTACCTCAGTGACAAAGCTTTTGCCCAACAGCCGCCAAAGGGGGTCAGTCCCGCGGCGGCAGGGCGTTTCACACTGCCCGAAGTGTTGTCCTTCGATCCGAAGAAATACGACATGCCTGATGAAGGTTTTTTTTCGCGCTACGGGGATCCGGTCGCTTATCGTCATGTCGCGCTGTTGGTAGAGGGCGATATGACCGTCCGGGAGACGGGGGACTACGAATTCGTCCTTTATCCCAAACCCGTCCGCGAGGGGGGGAGCAGCGTTGCTACTCGCATGACGGCATACCTGCGGATGGACGACAGGCCGGTGGTGTCAGTCGCCAACCGCTCGAGTTGGCGACCACAACGCGGTAGGATTCATCTGCAGGCCGGTACGCATCGGTTGTGGCTCTGGGCGCTGGTTGCCTCGGATGGTTTTGGTCCCAGCCCCACCGAAAGCCATTTGCGAGTGGGGTTAAAGGCCCCCGGTGACGCGTCCGTTCGGGCACTGCAGGATCTGCGACCCCTGGAGTACTAGTTGCGGAGGCTGGTGGTGTTTTCGCCGCTGGCGGGCCGGGGCAGGGCTGAACGCGGCCCTTTTGCCTTGTCCGGTTGCCGACTCTGCGGCGGATCCGCCGGCGGTGGGTTCCGAGCTGTGGCTGCTCGCCCACTCGGATCTCGGGCGTACCGCCGGCGTGCGCGTGCGGACGGATTTGTTGGACCAAGCGGGTGTCGGAGAAGAAGACCTCTTCGACCGATTCGGGGCCTGTGGGTCTATCGTGCATCCCCGTTAAACCAGTAACGCCCGCGACATGCGCTCCGATCCTTGGGGCCAGAGGCCAGTCGGAATCCGGTGTAGGCTATTAGTGTATAATGGTCGGGCATTCCGTCATATGTTTTAAAAAACCTATATTATTCAATATGTCATATAAAACCGACGATCTCAGGATCGTGTCGATCCAGGAGGTGGTTCCCTACGCGGAGCTGCAGGCCGAGTTCCCGATCAGCGACCGCGCCGCGCATACCACCTATAGCGCGCGGCAGGCGATTCACCGCATTCTGTGCGGCGAGGACGATCGCCTGCTGGTCATCGTCGGACCTTGCTCGATCCACGATCCGGTGGCGGCGCTGGACTATGCCCGGCGTCTGGCGGAGGTACGCGCGCAGCTTCAAGACGAACTGTTGATCGTCATGCGGGTGTACTTTGAAAAGCCGCGTACCACGGTCGGCTGGAAGGGGCTGATCAACGATCCGGACCTGGATGGCAGTTTTCACATCAACAAGGGACTGCGTCTGGCGCGCAAGCTGCTGCTGGACATCAACGACCTGGGCGTGCCGGCGGGGACCGAATACCTGGACCTGATGTCGCCGCAGTATGTCTCCGATCTGATCAGTTGGGGGGCGATCGGTGCGCGTACCGCCGAGAGTCAGGTGCACCGCGAGTTGGCCTCCGGGCTGTCGTGCGCGGTCGGTTTCAAAAACGGTACCGATGGTACCTTGAAAATCGCCATCGACGCGATCCGTTCGGCGTCACAGCCGCACCATTTCCTGTCGCTGACCAAGGCCGGGCATTCGGCGATTTTCTCCACCGCGGGCAACGAAGACTGCCATATCATCCTGCGCGGGGGACGCGCGCCCAACTATGATTCCGCCGGCGTGGCGAGCGCGGCCGCGCAACTGGAAGCGGCCGGTCTGCCGGCCCAGGTGATGATCGATTTCAGCCACGGCAACAGCGCCAAGCAGTTTCAACGGCAACTGGTGGTGGGCGAGGACGTCGCGACCCAGGTGGCGCGGGGCTCGGCGCACATCATGGGGGCCATGATCGAGAGCCATCTGGTCGAAGGGCGCCAGGATCAGCGACCGGGCGTGGCGCTGGAGTACGGCAAGAGCATTACCGATGCCTGTCTGGGCTGGGAGGACACGGTGCCCTTACTGGGTAAACTGGCCGAGGCGGTGCGGCAGCGGCGCGCCTGTCAGGTGCAGGCCTCGGCCTGAGATCCGCTTGCTGTTCCCCGGGGCGAACAGGCCCCGACTCGCCGGTTCCCGCCTGCCAGGGATCGCGTGGCGATCCTGCGTCGCCCAAGTCGGCCGTCCCAGACTCAGTTGGCGGCGGCCGTCTTCTGCATCAGCCGCCGCTCCCATTCCAGCGACGTCTTGACGATGAAATCCAGATCGTCGTATTTCGGTGTCCAGCCGAGGGTGGCGCGGATCTTGTCGGCGCGCGCGATCAGCGTCGGCGGATCCCCGGCGCGGCGCGGTTGCTCCTCGACGGGTATGGGGGCGCCGTTGACCCGGTTCACCGCCTCGATGACCTCGCGCACGCTGTAGCCGTGCCCGTAGCCGCAGTTCAGGGTGATGGAATCGCCGCCCGCGCGCAGATAATCCAGCGCCTGGATATGCGCTATCGCCAGATCATCGACATGGATATAGTCGCGCACCCCGGTCCCGTCGGCCGTGGGATAGTCGCTGCCGAACACCGATAGCCGTTCGCGCTTTCCCACCGCAACTTCGGCGGCCACTTTGATCAGCAAGGTCGCTTTTTCCGTCGACTGGCCGATACGGCCGCCGGGGTCCGAACCGGCGACATTGAAATAGCGCAGAATCACGTGCCGCATGGGCCCGGCCCGGCCGAGGTCGCGCAGCATCATTTCGCTCATCAGTTTCGAGGCGCCATAGGGGTTGATCGGCGCCAGCGGGCTGTCCTCGCTGCATTCCGGGCCGTCGGGAATGCCGTATACCGCGGCGGTCGAGGAAAAAATGAAGTGTTTCACCCCCGCAGCCTCGCAGCAGGCCAGCAGATTGCGGGTGCAGCAGGTGTTGTTGCCATAGTACTTCAGCGGGTTGGCCACGGATTCGGGGACGATGGTGTGGGCGGCGAAATGCAGCACGGTGTCGATCCGGTGTTGGTCCAGCAGGCGCGAGACCAAGGCGTGATCGCCGGTGTCACCGATCACCAACTCGGCGCCGATCACCGCGTCGGCGAAACCCGTGGACAGGTTGTCGAGCACCACGACGGGCTGTCCGGCCTCGCTGAGCAGGCGCACGACGTGGCTGCCGATATAGCCGGCGCCGCCGGTGACGAGAATTTTTCCATTCATTATTAATGACTTTTCAGAGCTGCAAGAACATCAATGATAACCATAGCGCGACCCGGGTGCCAGCCGGGCGCTAACCGGTGCGGTCGTGTACCCGCAAGGTGGGTTTGCCGGTTGGCGCTACAGCGGTGTTCTGCGCGGCGTACAGATCCTGCAGCGAGACCGAGCGCCCCTCGCCGAGCACCATGCGCGCGTGCACGCTGCGCAGCTGCCGCGGTTCGCGCACGCCGCAGGAATGGGCGATGACGCCGACTTCGTACACCATGTTGCGCACGTAGTTGGCGACGCGGGTTGATTTGAGGGTCGGGTCCAGCCCTTTTTGCAGGCGGGGGTTGTGGGTGGTGATGCCGGTCGGGCAGGTGTTCTTGTTGCAATGCAGAGCCTGGATGCAACCCAGGGCGAACATGAAGCCGCGCGCCGAGGTGACGAAGTCGGCACCCACGCACAGCGCCCAGGCCACTTCGGCCGGCGTGATCAGTTTGCCCGAGGCGATCAGTTTGATGCGGTTTTTCAGTCCGTGAGCCTGCAGCAAGTTCGCTACCAGCGGCAGGCTTTCCTTGATCGGAAGACCCATATAGTCCATCAGGCTCATGGGCGCGGCGCCGGTGCCGCCGTCGGCGCTGTCGATGGTGATGAAGTCCGGGGCGGCCTGGAGCCCGCGCCGATGAATCTCAATGCACAATTCCTCCAGCCATCCATAGGCACCGATCACCGCCTTGAAACCCACCGGCTTGCCTGTCACCTCGCGTATGCGCGCGATCATGTCGAGCAGGTCGCCCACGGAATTGATGTCCGGGTGACGGTTGGGGCTGATGGAGTCCTGTCCCGGCGCGATACAGCGGATGGCGGCGATCTCCGGGGTAACCTTGATCCCCGGCAGAATGCCGCCCTTACCGGGCTTGGCGCCCTGGCTGAGTTTGAGTTCGAACATCCGCACCTGCGCGTGCGCGGCAACCTGGCGCAGTTTCTCGTCGCTCAGCGCCCCGTTGGGATCGCGCACGCCGTATTTGGCGGTGCCGATCTGGAACACCAGATCGGCGCCGCTGTGCAGATGATAAGGGCTCAGCCCGCCCTCGCCGGTGTTCAGCCAGCTGCCGCTCTGGGCGGCCCCGCGGGCCAGCGCCTCCACCGCCGGTCGGGAGATGGCGCCGTAGCTCATCCCTGAGATGTTGAACAAGGACCGGGTGGTGTAGGGGTGGTCGCAGTCGGGTCCCACGGTCACCGCGGCCACTTCGGCGGCGTCGGTGCCCAGCGTGGGAAAGGGGCAGTTGACGAACAGGATCGTACCGGGCGGGGAGAGATTGCGCGTCGAACCGAAGGCGGTGGTGTTGTCCAGGTCCTTGGCGGCGCGATAGACCCAGGAGCGCTCGGCGCGGTTGAAGGGCATTTCCTCACGATCCATGGCGAAAAAATACTGGCGGAAGAAGCCGCCGAGGGTTTCGAACACATAGCGGAACCGCCCGATGACCGGATAGTTACGGCGGATGGCGTGGCGGGTCTGTCTAATGTCGACGATGTACATCACCAGGATGGACACGCACAGCGTAACGAGGCCAATCACAAACAGGCTCGAAAACACCTCCAAAGCGCGCCCGATGTATCCGCTTTCCGTAATGGTCATGCGTCCTCCCCCACGCCCGCCGGTGCGGGGCCTATGGCGAACTAGCGGCTTATTCCCTGAAAAATGTAGTGACGTATCGATCATGGCCCGGTATTGCCCTAAAATGCCGGCATGTCGGTCAATCGCTTCCCCGTTTCGGTCGCCCCCATGATGGATTGGACCGACCGCCACTGCCGCTATTTCCTGCGCCAGCTGGCGCCGCGGGTGCGTCTGTACACGGAGATGATCACCACCGCCGCCCTGATCCATGGTGCTCGGGAGCGCCTGCTGGCCTACGACCGGCAGGAGCATCCCTTGGCCATTCAGCTCGGGGGCAGTGAGCCGCAGGAGCTGGCATTTTGCGCCGCGCTGGCGCAAGCGGCGGGCTACGACGAAGTCAATCTCAATGTGGGCTGCCCCAGCGATCGGGTGCAATCGGGGCGTTTTGGCGCCTGTCTGATGCTGGAACCGGCGCGCGTCGCCGACTGCGTGCGGGCGATGCGCGAGGCGGTGACCGTCCCGGTGACGGTGAAGTGCCGGATCGGGGTCGATCAGCGTGACAGCTACGCCGAGTTGGCTGAGTTCGTCGCCGGGCTGCTCGACGCGGGGTTGCGCCACCTCGTGGTCCACGCCCGCAAGGCCTGGTTACAGGGGCTGAGCCCACGGCAGAATCGCGACATACCCCCGTTGCGCTACGAGCAGGTCTATCGTCTCAAGCTCGATTTCCCTACGCTCGAGGTCACGCTCAATGGCGGGATCGCCGACGTTCCCGCGATAGCCCGGCATTTGCGCCAGGTAGACGGCGTGATGCTGGGGCGGGCGGCCTATCACGACCCCTGGTTGCTGGTGGCGGCGCAATCGCTGTTCGAGGCACCGGGCGCGCCGCGCCGCTCACGCGCGCAGGTGGTGGCGGCGATGCTGCCCTATGTGGAAGCACAGCTGCAACGCGGCACGCGCTTGCAACAGATCACCCGCCACATGCTGGACCTGTTTCAGGGGCTGCCCGGTGCCCGTGCCTGGCGCCGTTACCTGAGCGAAAACGCGCACCGGGATACGGCCGGGCCCGAGGTCTTGCGCCAGGCGCTGGCGCGGGTACCGGCGGAAACGGGAGCGGCGGCGACGCGGACGCTGGCGGGTTGAGGTCGGCGGGCGGACGCGGATTCGCCGCTGCCGCGATCAACGCAGTTGCGACTCGACCCACTGGCTCAGCCGGCCGGCGTCGAGGGCACCGGCCTGGCGTGCGATTTCGCGCCCGCCGCGGAATACCGCCACCGTGGGGATGCTGCGGATGTTGTATTGGGCCGCCACGTTCTGCGCCTGTTCGGTACTGAGTTTGGCAAAGCGCGCGTGCGGCTCCATCTGCGCGGCCACGGTCTTGAAATGCGGCGCCATCATCTTGCATGGCCCGCACCAGGCGGCCCAGAAATCCACTACCAGGGGGATGTCGTTGCGCTTGACGTGCTTGGCGAAGGTCCGGTCGGTCAGCTCCACCGGCGCCCCGGTAAACAACGCCTCCTTACAGCGGCCGCAGGTCGGATGGCTGTCGAGTTTGTCCGCGGGGACCCGATTGACCGCATCGCAGTGCGGACACACCACATGTTTTGCTTGGCTCACGGTCACGACTCCTGAAAATGACTTCCCGCCTACATGGGGGCGGGGCGGGTCGATTTCAAGCGGTTAAGCGTCGAGACTCTTGGAGACGATCTCGAACACGTCGCGGGAGAGTTTCGCCTGGGCCGCGATACGTTCCAGCTCCTGGCGCATGAGCGCCTGGCGGGCGGGGTCAAAGCGCCGCCAACGACTCAGCGCGCTGACCAGCCGGGCGGCGATCTGCGGGTTGATCGCGTCGAGCTCCAGCACCCGGTCGGCCAGAAACCGGTAGCCCGCGCCGTCGGCGCTGTGAAAACGTATCGGGTTGCCCATGCTGAAACGCCCGATCAGGGCCCGTACCTTGTTGGGATTGGTAAGGCGGAAGGCCGCGTGGCGCAGCAACGCCTCGACCCGCTCGAGCGTGTCCGGCAGGCACGAAGAGGCCTGGATGCTGAACCACTTGTCCACCACCTGGGGGTCGTGATGCCAGCGTTCATAGAACCGCCTGAGTTCGGTTTCCCGCTGCGCCCAGGGGTGATCGGCGAGAATCGACAGCGCGGCGAGAGAATCGGTCATGTTGTTGGCCGAGGCCAGCTGGCGCAGACATAGCTCGCGCCCCAGTTGCGCATCGCTTTCGGCCAGGTAGCCCAGGCACAGGTTCTTCAACGACCGCCGGGCCATGGCCGTGGCGGTGAAGCAATAGGGTTCCTGTCGGTCATAGCGGTGGTAAATGGCGCTCAGGCTCGGTTGCAGACGCCTGGCGAGTTCGCCGCGGACGAACTCGCGCGCTGCGTGGATGGCCTCGACATCGACGACCTCGCAGTGATCGGCAATATAGGATTCGCTTGGCAGCGTCAGCGCCTGGGCGATCAAGGCGGGATCCAGTTGCGGGTGTTCCAGCGTCGTCTGGAAGGCGTCGACGAAGGCCGGGTCGAGGCCGACGCCGGTGCCCGCGCCGGGCGCGGCGATCAATTCCAGCAGCGTTTGCAGTGCCAGCGTCTGCCCCGCGTCCCAGCGGTTGAAAGGGTCGGGGTCATGGGCGAACAGAAAGGCCAGCTCGCGGACATCGCGTTGGATATCGAGTTTCACCGGGGCGGAAAAGCCCCGCAACAGGGAGACCACGGGGCGCTGCGAAATACCGCTGAAACGGAATTCCTGGCGCTCTTGCCGCAGGGCCAGCATCTTGTTCGCGCTTGCCCCGGCGGTGTCTCCCTCGAGGGTCAGGGGCATGGGGTTTCCTGCTTCATCCAACAACGCCACGTCCACCGGAATATGAAAAGGCAGTTTTGTCGCTTGCCCCGGCGTGGGCGGGCACGATTGTTCCAGGGTGAGGAGCAGCTGTTGGCGCTGCGCGTCGTAGGTGGAGGTGGCCTTGATCACCGGTGTGCCCGCCTGGCTGTACCAGCGGCGGAACTGGTCCAGATCCACCCCGTTGGCCGCCTCCATGGCCGCAACGAAGTCGTCGGTGGTGACCGCCTGGCCGTCGTGGCGGGCGAAATACAGATCGCAGCCCTGGCGAAAGCCGGCCGCGCCCAGCAGGCGGTGCAGCATGCGCACCACTTCGGCACCTTTGTTATACACGGTGACGGTGTAGAAATTGCTGATTTCCATGTAGGAGTCGGGACGCACCGGATGGGCCATCGGGCTGGCGTCCTGGGCGAACTGGTGCGCCCTGAGGACGTTGACATCGGCGATGCGCTTGACCGATCGCGAATTCAGATCGGCGCTGAATTCCTGATCGCGGAAGACGGTGAAGCCTTCCTTGAGGCTGAGCTGGAACCAGTCGCGGCAGGTGACGCGATTGCCCGACCAGTTGTGGAAATACTCGTGGCCGATGATGCTCTGGATATTGTAGTAGTCGGCGTCGGTGGCGCTGTCCGGACTGGCGAGAACACAGGCGGAATTGAAAATGTTCAGCCCCTTGTTCTCCATCGCGCCCATGTTGAAATCGTCCACCGCGACGATCATGAAAATGTCCAGGTCATACTCGCGGCCATAGGCTTGCTCGTCCCATTCCATGGCCTGTTTCAGTGACCGCAGGGCATGCTCGCACTTGGCGCTGTTTTCCGGCTCCACATAGATCTTCAGGGTCACGTCCCGCCCCGAACGCGTGGTGAAACGGTCCTGTTGGCAGTAGAGGTTGCCGGCCACCAGGGCAAACAGGTAGCTGGGTTTGGGGAACGGATCCTGCCAGGTCGCCCAATGCCGCCCGTCGGCCAGTTCTCCCTCGGCGACCGGATTGCCATTGGAGAGCAGGACGGGACAGGTGTTCTTGTCGGCGACGAGGGTGGTGGTATAGCGGGCCATCACATCCGGACGGTCGGGGAAAAACGTAATCCGACGGAAACCCTCGGCCTCGCACTGCGTGCAATACATGTCGCCCGAGACATACAACCCTTCGAGGGCGGTATTGTGCGCCGGCGCAATGCGGGTTTCGATTTCCACCGTCGTTCCATCGGGCAGCGGGGGCAGCACCAGCTGCTCCGGGTCGAGCTGGTACTGATGCGGCTCGAGGTGCACTCCGTCGATGCGCACCGAGACCAGCTCCAGCTGTTTGCCGTCCAGGATCAGGGGCTGTCCGCTGGCCGCTTGCAGCCGATTGTGCCTGACCAGCAACTTGCTGCGCACCCGGGTGCGCTCGGGATCCAACTCGAAGCGCAGTTCCACCGCTTCGATCAGATACACGGGAGGCTGGTAATCCTTGAGAAAGATAGTCCGCGGGGTCGAGGGTGCGGAATCTTTGGCGATGTCTGCCATCTGTCGGTCGCCGCTTCGGGGAAAGAGGGGTTATTGTAACAGCCTGAATCCACTCGCCAACACTGTGGATCAGCGCCCGTCGAAGTATTGACGCCGGGCGGGCGCCATCCGTAAAGTCGCGTATTTCCTTTTCCGCAGGGGGTACTTATACTTTTGCCGGAGATCCGTATGGCAGGCTGTCCGGACAATGCTTGATATTATTATAACGACTCGGAGAGAGCTCAATGGACTCGACGAATTGTCTTGAGGTGATCGACGCGGTTCTCGAGGCTGAAAGCGTGGATCGCCTGCACAGCATCTGTGCCAGCGTGTGCAGGGATCATGGGTTCGACCGCTTTATCTACGGGGCGCGCATTCCCACCTCTTTCGTCAAGCCGTACTTCATTTTCATCAGCGGCTATCCACGGGAATGGCGCGAGCACTACAATGCGAACAACTACATGGTGATCGATCCCACCGTGCAGTACTGTGCGCAGAACATCACGCCGATGGCATGGGACGACGGGCTGTTGCGTAGCGACTCCGGCGAGGTCCGCCGATTCATGAGCGAAGCGCGCGATTTCGGCCTCAACAGCGGGGTGAGTTTCCCCATCCACACGGCACAAGGCGATTTTGCCATGTTGAGTTTCGCCAGCGACCGGCTGGAGGGGCAACAAGGCTGCATTCAGCGGGTGCTGCCCCTGGGTCAGTTGTTCGCCGCGTATCTGCATGAAGCGGTGCGGCGAATCTTCAACTCCGATGTTCTGGCCCTGGCGAAAGTGGACCTGACCCAGCGCGAGCGCGAGTGTCTGCTTTGGGCCACGGAAGGCAAGACCGCCTGGGAAACGTCGCAGATACTGAACATCTCCGAACGCACGGTCACGTTTCATCTCCAGAACGTTCAGGGAAAACTTGGCGTCAACAACCGCCAGCAGGCGGTGGCCCGAGCCGTTTCCCTGGGTATCATCGAACCTCAGTTCACGCAATGACCTGAGCCCGATTCGGCATCCCCCTCCCGGCTGCAACCTGTCATATCTGACAGTACCTGGCCCGGGCGATAAGCGATTAACTGCACTCTGTTTTAGCGACGGAGGGCACGTCATGAGCGATATCGTATTGGCAGGCGGCAAGCTGCCGGGACTGGACGCCGGAACCCTGAGGGGCATGTTCGCGTTCCGCCACCGGGTGTTTTTCAACCGCCTCGGTTGGGAAGTGGACACCCGCGATGATCTGGAGTTCGACCTCTTCGACACCATGAATCCGGTATACATGCTGGCCAAGCGGCCCACGGGCAATATCGAGGGCTGCTGGCGACTGATGCCGACCACGGATGCCTATATGTTGCGGGATACCTTTCCGCAGCTGTTGCAGAACGACGCCGCGCCCAGCGACCCGCACATCTGGGAACTGAGCCGTTTCGCCGTGGACGCGTGCGGCGGGGAGGAGACTTCGCAGCAGGCGCCCCTGAACAGCGTCACCATGGAGATGATCCGCAAACTCTACGATTTCGCCCGGGAGAATGAAATCTCCCAATTCGTTACCGTCACCAGCGTGGCGCTGGAGAGGTTGCTGAAACGCACGGGTCTGCCCATACGCCGTTTCGGCAATGGCCGCGCGCAGAAGATCGGCAGAGTGCTGACCGTGGCCTGTTGGGTGGATATCAACCAGCAGTTCGCCGATGTCGTCTATCCGCCCACGCAGGATCTGCGCCACCGGGCGGCCTGAAGCCGACGTCATGGAACAGCAGCGGATTTTGGTGTTAAGCAAGCGCCGCCAACCGCAGACGGATCTGCCCGTCTCGTTGTGCGGACGTTATCGGTTCACCTATTGCGGCGGTGACGACCAGGCCCTTCTGGTAGCCAGCGAGCAGAGCCAACGCCGTTTCGATTGGATTTTGATCGATGGCGCGGGAATGGATGGGGATGAAAAGGACTTTCTCCAGTCGCTGCGCGCAATAGGGCTTATTTTTGCCGAAGGTGAGCAGGGCCGTTCGTGCAAGGTGGAATGGGATGAGAACGGTATCCTGCAATTGTGTTGTGCAAGGAGAAAGACGAGCGGAGAGAAGGGTGTTGCCGCTGCTGACAAGAGCAAGCAAACCATGGACGGTTTCGTCTTTGAGTTCCACGCGCCTATGGAAAGGGCGGGGTGACAGCGTCGATGGATTTCAGACATATTTCGCTTTGGCAAGGGATCGATGCTGTCCAGCCACATTCCGCGACGCCGGAGAACAAGGAGTCGTCGGCGGAAAGCCGGGGGAGTCTGTGCAGCCTGCCCCAATTCCGCGATCGGCTGGATATCGCCATGCGCCGCTCAGCGCGCATGCACAAGTATGCGGTTTTCATTTTGTTGGAGTTCGCCCAGGAACACCTCAGGCTCGGGGGCGACGGGGAGGAGGAACAAGAGGGGGGATTGCTGATTTACCGGTTGCGCAGTTGCATCCGCTCCAGCGACAGTTTGTGCCGGCTCGGGGAGGGCCGCTTCGCGCTGCTGCTGGAGGATGTCAAGGAACCTACTGCGGTGCCATTGATGATAGAGAAGATCGAGTCCACTTTGGTGGGGCCGCTGCACGCGCAGGCCGATGATCGACAAACTCTGCGCCCGAATGTGGCCGCCAGCCTTCTGCTGGGGAAGGCCCGCTCGGTGGCCAGGGTCTGGCTAGAGACCGAGGCCGCGTTGGAGATGGCGGTGATCGACGGACCGGGCCGTTATCGAATTCTGCCGCGGGAGCTCGGCCGTGAGGCGCTGTTGCGCTTTGATCTGGGTCGCGACATGCATCGGGCTTATCGCAACAAGGAATTCGATCTGAGCTACCAGCCGGTAGTCGGGCTTAGCGAACGCAGGCCGCGTGCGATAGAGGGGTTGCTTCGCTGGCAACATCCGCAGCGAGGCTGTCTGTATCCAGGGGTGTTCCTGCCGATGCTCGAGGAGAGCGGGCTGATCGTTCCGATCGGAGAGCAACTGCTGCTCCAGGCGTGTCGGAGCGGCCGGCGGTTGATTGGTGGCGGGCTCGGTCCGGTAAGGCTGGGAGTGAATATCTCCTTTCGTCAGCTGACCGATCCCGGGTTCATGCTCTGCGTGCTCGATGCCTTGTACGATAGCGGCCTGGCCGCGGAGTCGCTGCAGCTGGAATTTTCCGAGTCGGTGCTGACGCGCGACCTGCATCTGGTTCGACCGTTACTGGCCGAACTGGATCAGATCGGTATTGCGCTGGCGGTCGACCAGTTCGGTAGTGCCGGCATGCCGCTCAGTGTGTTGGCCGAATTGCCGCTGTCGGCCATCAAGTTTTCTCCCGCGGTGGTCAGGCGGCTGCCGAGCGATCCAGTGGCCCACGCCCTGGTCAGCGGTGCCATCGCCTTCGCCAGGGCGACCGGCAAGCGCGTCACCGCCGTGGGCGTGGAACAGTCGGCCGAGGAATGTCTGCTGGCGGAATTGGGCTGCGACGAGGCGCAAGGTGGCTATTATTTTCCACCGCAATCGGGTGCCTCGCTGATGCGCAGCCTGACGGGGTGAAAAATCCCCGTGCCGAACCTGAGGAGATTCGACACGGGGACGGGGCGATCCGGTTTGAGGACCGAGGGTCTCGCTTTGGTTTTCAGTCGTCGCCGCTGAAAGCACCCAGTAGCTGCAGCAGGCTGAGGAACAGATTGTAGATGCTGACGTACAGGCCGACCGTGGCCATGATGTAGTTGGTCTCGCCGCCGTGTACCAGCTGACTGGTTTCGTACAGTATCAACCCCGACATCAGCAGCACGAACATGGCGGCCACGGCCAGGGAGAGCCCCGGCATGGAGAAGAAGACCGCCGCCAGCCCCGCCAGGAACGCCACCAGAATGCCGACCATCAGGAAGGCGCCCATGAAACTGAAATCCTTGCGGCTGGTCAGGGCGTAACCCGACAGCGATAGGAAAATCAGGCCGGTGGCGCCCAGGGCGGTCATCACCAGCTGGGAACCGTGCGGCAGCTGCAGGTACATGCTGATGATCGGACCGAGGGTCAGACCCATGAAGCCCGTCAGGGCGAAGACGAACACCAGCCCCATGGCGCTGTTGCGGAACTTGCTGGTGAGAAACAGCAATCCGAAATAGCCGACCAGGGTCAGCAGCATACCGGGATGGGGCAGGTTCAAAGCCATCGAGAGGCCAGCCGTCAGCGCGCTGAACAGCAACGTCATCGAAAGCAGAATGTAGGTGTTGCGAATGACCTTGTTGACGCCCAGGACAGCGGGTCTGGAACGAATAACAGTATCGGACAATCGATTCATGGTGTGTCTAACCTCGTTACAGTAAGTCGGCCTAAGCCTAACGCAAATTTAACAATTTGACGACCTTGGAAGGGCGAAAGTTCCCTTCCCGCGGCTGATATTTGGTCTTCCCCCTGTGAACTAAATTCGTTTATCCTTGCCGACTTAACACCTCAGGAGAGGTGGCTGAGCGGTTGAAAGCACCAGTCTTGAAAACTGGCGAGGATTCACGTCCTCCGTGGGTTCAAATCCCACCCTCTCCGCCATATAGACCCCTTTAGTATCAATCTGTTAGATGGTAGACTCCGGGTGGCGAGAGGCGCCTATGGGCACCGGCGTCGCCGATTTCCGGGGCCGTTCAGGACGAACGGTCCGTCCCGAAGTTTCATTTTAAACCACAAGGATTGAGGGTAATGGAGCAAAAACAAATCAGGGTAGTTCTGGCGGACCACCAGGAGCTGGTTCGTAGCGGCTTGCGGCGCCTGCTCGATGACGTGCCGGGCTTGTGTGTCGTCGGCGAGGTGGCGAACGGCGATGAAGTCATCGTCTGCGCGCGCGAGTTGAGACCGGCGGTCGTGTTGATGGAAGCGCGCCTCCCGGGCATCGGTGGGTTGGAGGTCACGCGACGGCTGGTTCGCGCCCGTCAGGGCACCGGGGTTGTCGTCGTGATGCGCCGGGTCGACGATCCGCTGCAATCGCAGTACCTGGAGGCGGGCGCCTCGGGTTGTCTGACCAAGCATTGCAGTATCGAGGAGATCGCCGACGCGGTGCGTGTGGTGGCGCGCGGAGAGCGCTATATCAGCGCCGATATCGCCAGGCAGATGGCGCTGTCGATGCTCCCCGGTAACGAACAATCGCCCTTCGACCGGTTGTCGGGGCGGGAAGTGCAGGTTCTGATGCTGGTGGCTCAGGGGCACAGCGTCCACGCGATTTCCGAGCGCCTTTGTCTGAGTTCCAAGACCGTCAGCACCTACCGCTACCGTTTGTTCGAGAAGCTGGGTGTCGGCAACGACGTGGAGCTGACCCGATTGGCGATTCGGCATGGCGTCGTGGAGACGGCACTGGATGCCTAGGCCGCTGAATATAAAATAAAAGCACGGATATCTGCTGTTAAGTAAACGGATTTTCTGCCGCTTAGGCACCTACCATCTTTGTGCGGGCATGAATCTCTGTTTATGGCGCTCTTACAGTCCTTTGTCACTGCTGCGGAAGGTCCGATCGAGGCGCTGCTGATCGATAGTCGGCAGTTGGTGCGCGCCGGCATGGGGCGTCTGTTGGCCGATATGGCTCAGGTGGAGGTGGGTGCCAGTGTGGCGGATTTCGATGCCGCGATCCGCTGGGCGCGAACGCATGTTCCGCAACTGGTCCTGGTGAGCCTGCCCGGGGACGGGGTCGAGGTTCTCGATGGCGTGCGCAAGATGCGACGCCAGTTCGCGGACATCCGCTTGCTGATCGTCACCGATGAGTCGGATCTGCTGGTGCAGGAGCGTCTGCTGCAGTCCGGTGTGACCGGGATGCTGGAGGCCGATTGCTCGGTGGCCGAGTTGTACACCGCCATCGACACGGTGATCCGAGGAGATCGCTATATCAGTGACGCGTTGGCCCAGAAACTGGCGGAACGACGCGTGCCGGGGCGGGTGAACACACCCTTCGACCAGCTCACCCATCGCGAGCTGCAGATTCTGCTGCTGGTGGCCGCCGGTCACTCGACCGCTACCATGGCGCGCGAATTGTGTCTGACCCGCAAGACGGTGAACAGCTATCGCAATCGGTTGCTGGAAAAGCTGCAGGCGGACACCGACGTCGAATTGATGCATCTGGCGATGCGCCATGGACTGGTCAGCACGCCGCTGTGACAGTGCCACGGTCGACGGGGAAAACTTGAACCCGTTCGACGATTTAGCTGTGGATGATGTTAGTATTCGCGGCTAAGGGGCGCGTTGAGCGTTCGAGGAAGGGGACCGATGACCGAGGCACCGAGAATCCGGGCACCCGAGCTGCCCGCAAACCTGGACTGGTTCAATGTCTCGCAGCCGCTGACGCTGGCCGGCTTGCGGGGCAAGGTCGTGCTATTGGACTTCTGGACTTATTGCTGCATCAACTGCATGCATGTGCTGCCGGACCTGCGCTATCTGGAAAAGAAATATCCGACCACGTTGACGGTGATCGGCGTTCATTCGCCCAAATTCGAGAACGAGCGCGATCCGACACAGTTGCAGAAAGCCATCAATCGGTATCACATCCAACACCCGGTCGCCAACGATCCGGCCTTCCAGGTGTGGCGTGCCTATGGCATCAAGGCCTGGCCGTCGGTGATTTTCATCGACCCGGAGGGCTATGTGGTGGGGGTGTTGCGGGGCGAGGGAAGGCGTAAACAGCTCGATGAGCTGATCAGCCAGCACACCCAGAGCGCGCGCGAGAAAGGCGTGCTGCGGGAGTCGAAAACCGTGCTCGCGCCCCGACCAGAGCCGTCGACGACATTGTCGTTTCCGGGCAAGGTGCTGGTCACCCGCGCCAGCCTGTATATCGCCGACAGTGGGCGCAACCGCATCGTTGAAACCCACCACGACGGCAGGATCAAGCGCGTCTTCGGCGGCGGCTCGGCCGGCATGCTCGACGCCCAGGGTAGCGAGGCGATGTTCGACAATCCTCAGGGCATGGTCGTGGTCGGTGATTTTCTCTACGTGGCCGATGCCGGTAACCACGCCATTCGCCGCGTGCATTTGAAATCGGGCGAGGTGATGACCCTGGCCGGGACGGGCCGCCAGGGGCGCTATGTGGCTGATCATTTCCGCGACCCGCAGGAAGCCGAGCTCAATTCACCCTGGGATCTGGCCTACTACGACGGCAATCTTTATATCGCCATGGCCGGCCAGCATCAGATCTGGCGGATCAACCTCAACCATCAGGCTATCGAGCGCTACGCGGGCTGCGGGCGGGAGGATATCGTGGACGGCCCCCTGGAGAGTGCCTGTTTCGCGCAACCCTCGGGGCTGGCGGCCCTGGACGAACGCCTGTTCGTGGCCGACGCGGAGACCTCGGCGGTGCGCGAGCTGGAAATCAACCGCCATGTCGTGAGCACCCTGGTGGGCAAGGGTCTGTTTGATTTCGGTGATCGCAGCGGTGTCGGTCGCGAGGCGCGCTTGCAGCATCCCCTGGGAATCGCCGTGGATCCGGAGCGCAACGCCCTGTGGCTGGCCGATACCTATAATTCGAAAATCAAGCGGGTCGATGTGCGCACCCGTCAGGTGAGCACTTTCAAGATCGGCGCCCAACTCAACGAGCCGGGTGGCCTGAGTCGGTACCGCAATACCCTGTTCATCGCCGACACCAACAATCACCGGATCGTGGCGCTGGATCTGCATTCGCGGCATACCGAGATCGTCAATGTGCGCGAGCAGGGCTAAAAGCGTTTTCGATCCGCACTGCAAGCGCTGCCCCAGGCTCAGTGGCTTCCTCGCCCAGGTGGCGCGTGAACACCCCGGTTACCATGCCGCGCCGGTGCCGGCATTCGGCGATCCGCGAGCCCGGCTGCTGATCGTGGGGCTGGCGCCCGGCATGCATGGTGCCAACCGTACCGGCCGTCCTTTTACCGGCGATTATGCCGGGATTCTGCTCTACCAGACCTTGTACGATTTCGGCTTCGCCAGCAGACCGGTTTCGGAGGCGGCCGACGACGGACTGCGGTTGCACAATTGCCGGATCTCCAACGCGGTGAAATGCCTGCCGCCGCAAAACAAGCCGGAGACGGCGGAAATCCGTGCCTGCAATGGTTTTTTACACGCCGAACTCGAGGCGTTGTCCGCAGGTGCCGTAGTGCTCGCCCTGGGGAAAATCGCCCACGATGCCGTGCTCCGGGCCCATGGCCTGCCGCTTTCGGCCCACCGTTTCGCGCACGCGGCCGAGCACCGGTTGGAGCGCCACCTGTTGCTCGATTCCTACCACTGCAGTCGCTACAACACCCAGACCCGCCGTCTCACCCCGGAGATGTTCCGCGCCGTGATCGCGCGGGCGCGGGCGTTGTTGGACGCCCCGGCCTGATATAATCCCGCCATGGACAGGGCGGAACCGACGGCGGAGTTCAACAGCGAGGATTTTCTGCGCACCCTCAGTTCGCGCCCCGGCGTCTATCGCATGCTGAACACGGCGGGTGAAATTCTCTATGTCGGCAAGGCGCGCAACTTGAAAAAACGGGTGGCGAGCTATTTCCGCAAATCCGGTCTGGCGCCCAAGACCCACGCCCTGATGCAGCAGATGGCCAGGGTGGAAGTCACGCTGACCCATACCGAAGCCGAAGCGTTGATACTGGAAAACACGCTGATAAAAAAGCACCGGCCGCGTTATAACGTGCTGTTGCGCGATGACAAAAGTTACCCATTTATCTATTTGAGCAGCGCGGACGACTTTCCGCGTCTGTCCGTGCACCGTGGTGCCCGGCGCAAAAAAGGGCGTTACTTTGGCCCCTATCCCAGCGCCGGTGCGGTGCGCGAAACCCTGCATTTATTGCAGAAAACCTTTCGCGTCAGGCAATGCGAGGACAGTTTTTTCCGTAACCGCAGCCGGCCCTGTCTCCAGTACCAGATCAAACGTTGTACCGCGCCCTGTGTGGGTCTTGTCGGGCGCCAGGAGTATGCCGAGGACGTCCGCCATACCCTGCTGTTCCTGGAAGGCAAAAGCAGCACCCTGAGCGAGGAGCTGGCCGCCCGCATGGAGGCGGCCGCCAAGCGGCTGGATTATGAGGCCGCGGCGTTGTATCGCGACCAGATCGCCAGCGTGAGCCGGGTGCAGGAGCGCCAATACGTGGTGGGCGAGTCGGGCGACATGGACATTCTCGCCTGTGTGATTTCCGCGGGCGTGGCCTGTGTACAGATATTTTTCATCCGTCACGGGGTCAACCTGGGCAACAAGCTATTTTTTCCGCGTATCCCTGCCGACAGCGATGCCGGGGACGTGTTGTCGGCGTTCGTCGCGCAGTACTATCTGGAGCATCCTGTCCCGACGGCGCTGTTGACCAGCCATCCCCTGGAGGACAAGGCGCTGTTGCAGCAGGTGCTGAGCGAGCGTAGCGGGCGCAAAGTGGCGCTGCTGCACGGCGTGCGGGGCGAGAAGGCGCGCTGGCTGGCGCTGGGTGTCGTCAACGCCGAACAGGCGTTGCAGGCGAGACTCGGCAGCCAGGCCGGCGTGCGGCAACGGCTGCTCATGCTGCAGGACGTCCTGCGGCTGGAGGATACGCCGGACCGGTTGGAGTGCTTCGACATCAGTCACACCCAGGGCGAGGGTACGGTGGCTTCGTGTGTGGTCTTCGACCGGGAAGGGGCGCGCAAGAGTGACTACCGTCGTTTCAACATCCGCGATATCGCCGCGGGGGACGATTACGCCGCCATGGAACAGGCGCTGCTGCGCCGTTATACCCGGCTCAAGAAAGACGAGGCGCGGCTGCCTGGCGTGTTGTTCATCGACGGCGGCAAGGGTCAGGTCAATGTGGCCTGCCGGGTTCTGGAAGAGTTGCAGATCGAGGAAATCCTGGTGGTAGGCGTGGCCAAGGGCGCTGAGCGCAGGCCGGGCCTGGAAGTGCTGCATATCCCCGCGCAGACGCGCACCCTGGAGCTCGACGGCGCATCGCCGGCACTGCATCTGATCCAGCAGATCCGCGACGAGGCGCATCGCTTCGCCATCACCGGGCACCGTCAACGCCGTGCGCGCGCGCGGCGCGAATCCAGTCTCGAGAGTATTCCCGGTATCGGGCCCCGCCGCCGCCAGAATCTGTTGAAACAATTCGGCGGCCTGCAGGAAGTGGCGCGCGCCGGGGTGGACGACCTGCACAAAGTGCCGGGCATCAGTCGCGAGCTGGCGCAGCAGATCTATGATACCTTTCACGGCGACAATTGAGGCGCGGTTTCCCATGCCCTGGACCATACCGAATATACTGACCCTGCTGCGCATCGCGCTGATTCCGGTATTCGTGCTGGTCTATTATCTGCCGCTGTCCTGGGCGCATCTCCTGACCACGGCGATTTTCGGTCTGGCGGCCTTGACCGACTGGTTCGATGGCTATCTTGCGCGGCGGTTGGGGCAATCCTCGCCGTTTGGCGCTTTTCTCGACCCCGTCGCCGACAAGCTGATGGTCGCGGCGGCATTGATCATGCTGGTGCAAAGCAATCCCTCGCCCTGGTTCGTGGTGCCGGCCACGGTCATTGTCGGACGGGAGATCGTCGTCTCGGCACTGCGCGAATGGATGGCGGAAATCGGCGAACGCGCGCAGGTGGCGGTATCGCTGATCGGTAAGATAAAAACCACGGCGCAGATGATCGCGCTGTTGTTGTTGTTGTATCGACAGGACATCTGGGGCTTGCCGACGCACGCGATCGGAGTGGTGCTTTTGTATCTCGCCGCGGCGCTGACCCTGTGGTCCATGATGATTTATCTGCGGGCCGCCTGGCCGCTGTTATCGTCGACGGAAAATCCCTGATTAGTCAGCAGACTATTGACAGCGGGCGCGACATCCCTACAATAGCCGGTCTCGAATCAGCGCGGGAATAGCTCAGTTGGTAGAGCACAACCTTGCCAAGGTTGGGGTCGCGAGTTCGAATCTCGTTTCCCGCTCCAAATATGCCGACCCAGAAGAACGACCTCGGTTTTTCGGCCGGGGTTTTTTCGCTTCTGGGGCTCCTTTTCTGGCTGGGTGGCAGAGTGGCTATGCAGCGGATTGCAAATCCGTGTACCTCGGTTCGACTCCGGGCCCAGCCTCCATGTCGTTTTCTGCCGCCCGGGTGGCGAAATTGGTAGACGCAAGGGACTTAAAATCCCTCGGTGGCGACACCGTGCCGGTTCGATTCCGGCTCCGGGCACCATTCCTGGATGGGTCAAAGTCTTCTTGTTAAATTTATCGACGTTTTTTATAGGATCGACCGATATCTAGGTATCTTGCTGGTTTTTAATACAAAAAAATCCTCTTCTTAAAGACGGTACGCGGCTTTGGAGGGAAAAATCTGCGGGATAATACGTAGTAAAACCAAAACACCGCTGAAAAGGGTTGTTTCTGGGGAAAATCTTCGTAACTTTATAAAAAATAATAATAATTCTTCCCCTTTGTTGTGGGAGTCAGACCGACAAATTGTGAGTAATTCGTGATTATTGTCGGAAAAATTTACATAAAAAAGAAATTCATTTTTTTATTCCATACATTTCATAACCCTACAAATTGGTATTGATTTTGCTTAAATGCAGGGGATTGCTTCACCCTGGACAAAGGTTGCCGCTACTAACGGCAACCTGGGGCGGGCGGCCTCCAGGGAACAGGGCGTTTATATGAAATGTTATAGTGCGTGGTCTACACTTTAGTGCAGCATATATAGCCCGTAAGAATCAGAAATTAAATTATTAAAAACTTCTTTTTGGATGGGTTATGAGCACTCGGCACAAGAACGAAAGCGTCAGAACTGGCGGAGGGAGTGGTATAGGCATTGGGTTGGCAATCGTTGGGTGGTTATGGACAGGTTACGCCACCGCTAACGCGGAGCCGACGTCTTTGGTGATGACACAAGATCGGCCGGTGGTCATCGAGGCACCGGGTCCTGCCATCACCCTCAACGATCAAGTGGTAATCAGCAAAAGCAGCGAAACGGTGGTTACGGTATCCGAGCCCGGCGTGGTGGCTGGCCATTCCGAGCCGGTTGCGGTCGATACGCCCACCGGCGCGGAGGTTGCCGCGAAGGCGCAACCTGCCGAGTCGACGGTCTATACCGTGGCGACGGCCGCCGATCCACAGGGATATGATGCCGCCGTGAGCAGAATGCACCCGGTTTCCGCTCCCGCGAGCGGCAGCGGCAAAGCGTTGGCTGCGGCCAGGGTCGAGAAAGACGGTCCCGCGGTACCCTATGCCCTGGTACTGGCCCTGATCGCGCTCATCGGCCTGGTTCCGGTTTCCCGCCGCAACAACTACTGAGTCGGGCAGGCCGGGGCGATGGCCGCTCGGCGCTGGCGCGTCCCGTGCGTCCTGGAAAAACACTTCGATTCCCCAATAATTCCCGTTAGACTGGACAGTTAAGTCATATTCTAATGATGTCGTTAACCTCTGTGCCTGGCCTGATTCTCGGACCGGATCGGCGGTGCTGTGGGTTCGCGCAGATGAATTGAATAAGGAAATGCAATGGATGGTGGTCCGGTCGATGCAGTAACATCCCCCCGGATGGGTAGCGATGAATAATCTTCTGGCACTGGTGGCGGCGATGGCGATCAGCATGGTGCTGATTCCGCTCATGTCCCGGCTGGCGCCACGTCTGGGGTTGGTGGACCTCCCGAGTCAGCGGAAAGTGCACGCGGCTCCCATTCCCCGCGTCGGGGGGGTCGGTATCGTGGTCGGCAGCCTGGTGCCGCTGATGCTGTTGCTGGCGCCGGACAAGCTGAGCCAGGCCTATGTGTACGGGGCCTCGGTCTTGTTTCTGTTCGGACTGTGGGATGACGTGTTCGAAATCGGACACTACCCCAAGTTCATCGGTCAGGTGGCCGCGGCGCTGATAGTGATCCTCTACGGTGACCTTTACGTCGTGCGCTTTCCCTTCATCCCGGGAGGCGAGATTTCACCCGATCTGGGTATTCCTTTCACCCTGGTCGCCATCGTCGGCATGATCAACGCCATCAATCATTCCGATGGGTTGGATGGGCTCGCCGGCGGCGAATCGTTGTTCAGTCTGGGCGCGGTCGGCCTGCTGGCTTTTTTTGTCGCCGGCGGCGAAGGCGCCTTGACCATCGCCTTTACCGTGATCGGCGGGATTCTGGGTTTTCTGCGCTACAATACCCATCCTGCGCGGGTGTTCATGGGCGACTCGGGCAGTCAATTTATCGGTTATACCCTGGCGTTCCTGGCGGTGCTGCTGACGCAGCGGGTTGATGTGAGCCTGAGTCCGTCGGTGGTGTTGTTGCTGTTGGGTCTGCCGATTGCCGATATTCTGGTGGTGCTGGCCAAGCGGGCCCGTGGCGGCATGAATATCTTTCAGGCAACCCGTAACCATATCCACCACCGGTTGCTGGATCTCGGCTTCGTGCACCGCGAGTCGGTGATCATCATCTATTCGCTGCAAATGATATTCGTGACCACCGGCGCCGTTTTGCGCCTGGAGTCGGATTATCTCATCACGGGAGTGTATCTGACCTATTGCGTGGCTATCTTTGGCGCCATCAACCTGGCCGAACGCAGCGGCTGGAAGTTGCAGCGTACGCCGGGCGATCAGACCAAGGTCATGGCCCACGAGCTGCTCAAGCATCTGCTTGTTGTCCTGCCGCGGCGTTTTCTGGCGATCAGCATCCCGTTCTTTCTCATGGGGGCGAGTCTGTTCGTCGAGTCGGTGCCCGAGGACTTCGCCAAGATGTCTTCGTTGGTGGCGGCGCTGATTCTGCTGGATCTGTTTGTCGGCAGCGGCCAGCACTCGATCATGCGCCGGGCGCTGATCTACATCATCGCCGCCCAGGTGGGTTACCTCTGGGTCAGCTACCGGCCGGACTACTGGGAAGGCTATGGCGACGTCGGCGAAGCGGTGTTTTTCAGCCTGATTGCGCTGGCTTTCACTGCGGCGGTGAAATTTTCGCCGCGCCGGCGAAAAATCGAGTTTGAATTGACCGCCACGGATTATCTGGTGGCTTTCTGTCTGCTGGCGGTGCTGATCATTTCCCGCGGCCATCTCTGGGGCAGCGGCAGCGTGACCTTTGTGGTGCAGATGATTATCGTGTTTTATGCCTGCGAACTGTTGATTACGGAAAAACGCGGCGGCTGGAGCTGGTTGAGTCTGGGCTCCATGATCGCCGGTATCGTCCTCGGGGTCCGCGGACTGTTGTTAACTTGATCGGGTAGGGAGTATGACTCCGGAATTCTGGCGCGACAAAAGAGTATTCTTGACCGGCCACACCGGCTTCAAGGGAGGCTGGTTGTCGCTTTGGCTGCAGCACATGGGGGCCGAGGTTTGCGGCTACGCGTTATCCGCCCCGACCGAACCCAGTTTGTTCCAGGTCGCCGGGGTCGCCGACGGTATGCGCTCGGTGTCCGGCGACGTGCGCGATCTGGCGGCGCTGGAGCAGGCTATCGCCGAGCACCAGCCGCAGATCGTGGTGCATATGGCGGCCCAGTCGCTGGTGCGGCATTCCTATGCGCATCCGGTCGAGACCTACGCCACCAACGTGATGGGCACGGTCAACCTGTTCGAGGCGTTACGCCGGTGCGCCAGCGCGCGCGTGATTCTCAATATCACCAGTGACAAGTGCTACGAGAACCGCGAATGGCTGTGGGGATACCGGGAAAACGAGGCCATGGGCGGGCATGATCCTTACTCCAGCAGCAAGGGTTGCGCGGAACTGGTCACGGCGGCCTACCGGCAGTCGTATTTTGCGACGGCCGACAGTCCCTCGGTCCTGGCCAGTGCGCGTGCCGGCAACGTCATCGGCGGCGGTGACTGGGCCACCGACCGCTTGATTCCCGACATGATCCGGGCATTCCTGGAGGATCAGGCGGTGATCATTCGTAATCCTCACGCAATACGTCCCTGGCAGCATGTGCTCGAGCCTCTGAGCGGATACCTGAGATTGATCGAGTGCCTCTGGGAATCGGGCCAGACGTATGCGGGTGGATGGAACTTCGGTCCCGCCGATCAAGACGCGCGGCCGGTGCGTTGGATAGTCGAGAGAATGATCGATTTGTGGGGCGATAGTGCTCGTTACGAGCTGGATTCCCGAGAACACGTGCACGAAGCCGGATACCTCAAGCTGGACAGCTCCCAGGCACGGGCGCGGCTTGGTTGGAAGCCGCAGCTGGATCTGGGGCAGGCCCTGGAATGGCTGACGGATTGGTATCGGGCGTATCGGGAAGGCGACAATATGCGCGCTGTAACGCTGGCGCAGATCGAATCTTACCAGGCCCGGTGTGGCGGGCAGAGACAGGAAGCCTCATCGTGAAATTCACGCAAACGCCCTTGGGCGGCGCCTACATTGTCGACATCGAACCGCGCGAGGACGAACGGGGCTATTTCGCCCGTGTCTGGTGCGCCGGCGAAATCGAGGCCCAGGGGCTGAATCCCGCGCTGCTGCAGTGCAATATCGCCTACAACAAGCGCAAGGGGATCCTGCGCGGCATGCACTATCAGCGCGCTCCGTGGGCGGAAGTGAAGCTGGTCAGGTGTACCCGTGGCGCTGTCTATGATGTGATCGTCGATCTGCGCGAGGATTCACCCACCCGGCTGCAATGGACGGGCGTGGAGCTGACCCAGGATAATCACCGCATGTTGTACGTGCCGGAAGGTTTCGCCCACGGGTACGTGACGCTGGAGGATGACAGCGAGCTGTTCTACCAAGTCTCGCAGGTTTACACTCCCGCGGCCGAGGGTGGTCTGCGCTGGAACGATCCGGCGGTCGGCATCGAATGGCCGGAGGTTGGTGAGTTGCTGATTTCTCCCAAGGACCGCGCCTGGCCATTGTTGGAAAACGCGTAGAGGAGACCGCTGGCTCATGATTGTTCTGGATAAAGCGCTGCAGGAACGGCAACGGGAGCAGCGACCGATCAAGGTGGCGATGGTCGGTGCCGGCTATATGGGACGCGGGCTGGCCTTGCAGTTGCTGCGCTATACGCCGGGCATGCAGTTGGTGGCGATCGCCAACCGCACCGTTGCCGAAGCCGAAAGAGCCTACCGGGAAGCCGGCGCGGAAAATGTGCAACGCGTGGACAGTGTCTCGGCGCTCGAGTCGCAAGTGCGCAAGGGCGCCTATGCGGTGACCGATGACGCGCTGGCGGTATGTCAGGCCGGGGGCATCGACGCGATCATCGAGGTCACCGGTGAGATAGAGTTCGGCGCTCGCGTGGTGATGCACGCGATCGAGCATGGCAAACACGTGGTGCTGATGAACGCCGAACTCGATGCCACGCTGGGGCCCATTCTCAAGGTTTATGCCGACCGCGCGGGTGTGGTCATCTCCAACGCCGATGGCGACCAGCCGGGCGTTATCATGAACCTGTTCCGTTATGTCCAGGGCATCGGCTGCAGACCGGTGCTGGCGGGAAACATGAAAGGCCTGCAGGATGCCTATCGGACGCCGGAAACGCAAAAGGGGTTTGCCGAGAAATACGGCCAGAAGGCCCACATGGTGACTTCCTTCGCCGATGGTTCCAAGATTTCCATGGAGATGGCCGTGGTGGCCAACGCCACGGGCTTCAAGGTGGCCAAACGGGGCATGCTCGGCCCCGCTTGTGAGCACGTCAACCAGGCCGCTGAGAAGTTTCCCCATGAACGTATGCTCGCGGGCGGTCTGGTCGACTATGTGTTGGGCGCGCAGCCGGGAGGCGGCGTGTTCGTCATCGGCTATAACGAGGATCCGATTCAGCAGGGGTATCTGAATTATTACAAAATGGGCGAAGGTCCTTTTTACGTGTTCTATACGCCTTATCATCTGTGTCACTTCGAGGCGCCGACGAGCGTGGCGCGCGCGGTGTTGTATCAGGACGCGACCACCGCGCCGCTGGCAGGGCCGGTGGTGGAAGTGCTCACGGCGGCAAAGAAGGATATGAAGGCGGGCGAGGTCCTGGACGGCATCGGCCGGTTTACCAGCTATGGTCTGGCGGACAATGCCGAAGTCTGCCAGGCACAACATTTGTTGCCCCTCGGACTGTCCGAAGGCTGTAAACTCAGGCGCGATGTCAGACGGGACGACGTGCTGACCTATGAAGACGTGGTACTTCCGCAAGGCCGGTTGTGCGACCGGCTGCGTAAGGAACAGGACGATTACTTCAGCTGACGGAAGCGATAGGCGTGACCTTGAAGGCGGGAAGATGAAAAAACCGGCGTGGTTGGTCGGCACGGTAATCCCCGCGCTGGCTGTCTTGCAAGGGGTCAAGAAAACCCAGGTGTTTCTCCTGGGGACGCAGCGATCCGGCACTACGTTGTTGACGGACGTGCTGGGCAGGGCGCCCTTGTGCCGCGCCTATCACGAGGCTGATGAGCAGGTGATGCGGGACATGCGCCTTCGGGAGCCTGCGGCGGTGGAAAAGGTGATCGACAGCGAGTGCCGTCCGATCCTGGTATTCAAGCCTATCAACGACAGCCAATACGCCACCGAGCTGCTGGACACCTACGCAAACCCTAAGGTCGTGTGGATTTACCGGGATTACAATGACGTGGTGAACTCGGCCTTGGTCAAATGGGCTCATTGGCAGCGCCAGATAGTCACCTGGGTTTGCGAACATTATGCCGACGAGCCCGGTCCCCTGGACGAGCCCTTTAAATGGTATGCGATCTATCGCGAGCGCATGAGCCGCGCTACCCTGCAGGCGGTCAGCGCGTGTATCGAGGAGGGCATCACGGATGCCGAAGGCGCCGCTCTCCTATGGTACATGCGTAACAAACTGTATTTCGATCAGCAATTGCGGGAGCACGACAAATGCCTGATCGCCAGGTATGAGGATATGGTCAGCAGACCCGAGGTCCATATCGCCCGGATTTTTGATTTCATCGGCTGCGCGTTCAAGAACGACTATGTCGGTGATGTGCGTACCACGTCGATTTCACGCAAGCAGCCCCCGATGCTCGGCCAGTCGGTAAGAGAGCTTTGCGACGGGCTGCAAAGCGAGCTCGATAACGCCTATGAACAACAGTCAGGAGCATATTTGTGAAAGCGGTGATCTTGGCGGGTGGTTTCGGCACCCGAATCAGCGAGGAAAGCACCATAAAGCCAAAGCCGATGGTGGAGATAGGCGGGAAACCCATCCTCTGGCATATCATGAAGATTTACTCCGCGCATGGAATCAACGACTTCATCATATGCTGCGGCTACAAGTCCTACGTCATCAAGGAATACTTTTCCAACTATTACCTGCATTGCGCGGATGTGACTTTCGATCTGGAGCACAACAAGATGGATGTCCACACCACCAACGCCGAGCCCTGGCGGGTCACACTGGTGGAAACCGGCGACGAGACCATGACCGGGGGGCGCTTGAAGCGGGTGCGTGAGCATCTGGACGACGAAGCGTTCTGTTTCACCTATGGCGACGGCGTTTCCAGTGTTAATATCACCGAGCTGATAGCCTTCCACCGTTCGCAAGGGATGCTTGCGACGCTTACCGCGGTGCAGCCGCCAGGACGCTTCGGGGCTTTCAGGCTGGAACACGGTGACGCCAGGATCGGGTCGTTCAAAGAGAAGCCGGATGGGGATGGCGCCTGGATCAACAGCGGCTTTTTTGTGCTGGAGCCGCAGGTGATCGACTATATCGAGGGCGACGCGACCAGCTGGGAAAAGGAACCGATGGAAACGCTGGCCAACGAAGGGCAGTTGTCCGCCTATCGCCACAAGGGGTTCTGGCAGCCGATGGATACCCTGCGCGACAAGCACGTCCTGGAGGATTTGTGGCATAGTGGCAAGGCGCCGTGGAAGATCTGGTGAGCGGAATTGGGCGCTTCGAGGCGTCGTCGAAATAGGATTCGGGAGCGATAGATGGCGGGTGCAGGACAGAGAAACGAGGACGTGACGGTTATCGAACCGGCCAGTGGCTGGGAGTTTCCCGATTTCAAGGAACTGCGCGCCTACCAGGACCTGTTTTATTTCCTGGTGTGGCGGGATATCAAGGTGCTCTACGCCCAGACGGTACTGGGTTTTGCCTGGGCGATACTCAATCCGCTGATCCAGATCGTCATCTTCAGCGTGATTTTCGGCAAGGTGGCCAAGATACCCACCGATGGCATCCCCTACGTCCTGTTCTCCACCGTGGCGATCATACCCTGGACCTACATGGCCGAGTCGATGAACGCCTCCAGCCAGAGTCTGGTAACCGGCCAGAACATGCTGGGCAAGGTTTATTTTCCGCGTCTGGTCTATCCGATCACCCCGATCCTGGCGAAGCTCGTGGACTTCGCCATTTCGCTGCTCCTGCTGGTGGCGGTGATGGTCTACTACCGCATCGAGCCGACGCTGAATCTCCTGTATCTGCCGCTGATGATCGTGCTGATGATGATGGTGCCGGCCAGTATCGGTCTGTGGTTGTCGGCGCTGGCGATTCGTTATCGCGATGTAAAATTCGCCATGCCGTTCGTCATCCGCATGCTGATCTACTCCGCGCCCATTCTGTATACGGCCTCGTCCATACCCGACGAGTACCGGTTTTTGTATTCGCTCAATCCCATCGTCGCCGTGGTCGAGGGTTATCGCGCCTGCCTGCTCGGTCTGCCCATGCCCTGGGAGTACATAGCGCCCGGCGCGGTCACCGTGTCATTGTTGCTGATATTCGGTGCGATCTATTTCAGGCGGATGGAGCGCGTGTTCGTCGACGTCATCTGAGCGGATCGGCCAAGGACAGCCTCAATCGCTGAATTCGGTTTCCCATTTCAGCAGCGGCCGCACCACGCCGCTGAGCTCCTTCGCCCAGTCGCCGCGCGCCGAGTCGCCTTCCATGCTGTCGACCACGTGGAAGCTCACGGTTTCCTGTTCCCAGAACTGGACCTCCTTGTAGGGCTGCAAGGTCACCATGCCGGCGTTGATGAAGAAACCGCCTTCGGCCAGGAAGTTCCCCGGAATCCAGGCGGTTGCCACGTAAGTGCCTTTTGGTCGCTTTTTGTTTCGCCAGGCCGGGTCCAGGTCGAGGCTGACGAAGGCGCAGACCCCCTCTTCGTTGATGACATCGATATGAGGCAGGAGGGTGAAACCCTCGGTGACCACATCGAAGGTCATTTCCACGCCCACCGGTTTGCGGATATCGCTCGAGGCCGCGGTTTCGCCGTTCTCCTGCTTGATGCGCATGCGGCGTAACTTGACTACATTGGCGCCGGGAGCGGAGCCGTTGTCGGGCCAGGAGCGTTCGGCGGCGGTGTCGCTGCCCTCGTGCATGTATTTGGCCACGATGTCGTGTGCCGGGCCGTCGTCGGCCATCTGACCGTTCTTGAGCATGATCACCCGTTCGCACAAGCGGGTGACCGCGGGCATGTTATGGGAGACGAAAAACACCGTGCGACCCTCGCTGCCGACGTCCTGCATCTTGTTCAGGCATTTTTCCTGAAACGCCGCGTCGCCCACGGCCAGGACCTCGTCGACGATCAGTATCTCCGGTTCCAGGTGTGCGGCGACCGCAAACGCCAGTCTTACCCGCATACCGCTGGAATAGCGCTTTACCGGTGTGTCGAGAAATTTCTCCACGCCCGAGAATTCGACGATCTCGTCGAATTTTCGGTCGACTTCCTTTTTTCGCATTCCCAGGATGGTGCCGTTGAGATAGACGTTTTCACGCCCTGTCAGCTCGTTGTGAAAGCCGGTTCCCACTTCGAGCAGGCTGGAGGTGCGACCGTGGATTTCCACCCGCCCGCGCGCCGGCGGCGTGATTCTGGAGAGAATCTTCAACAAGGTGGACTTTCCCGCCCCGTTGCGACCGATGATGCCGACCACCTCGCCATGATTCACCTCGAAGGACACGTTTCTCAGCGCCCAGAGCACGTTGGGATCGGTCGAGGCCTCGGGATTGTCGAAGTCCAGGTCGGAGAAGTTGTACAAGGACCGGTATTTTCGGTAGTTGGTCAGCGGACTCTTCACGGCGTCGACCAGGGATTTCAGTAACGAGTCCTGGGCATCCTCCTTGGCGCCGAGTCGGTAGACCTTGCTGACGTTGTCCACCTTGATCGCGATGTTAGTTGACATATTTTCCTCGTGAATGGACGTGGACTAGCGCCAATACCGGTATCCGAAAGTATGAATTACCCAGAAGCGGGACAGTATTCTCTGCTTCGGGTCTTTTTGCATGCGCATGCGGTTGAAGCTCAACCGGGACATGAACCGTGATCCTTTCTTGAAGACCTCGTGTTTACGCTCCGGCGCCAGATCCACCATCAGATCGAGCAATGCGCGAAAGTCTTTAGCCCAGGTTTTGACTTTTATCGAGAAGGTCGATTGATCCTCAGGGTGCTGTCGGAAGCTCGCCTTAACGGCTTCGACGTCCACCCGTGGATGTTTTGCCGCGAGTTGCGCAATGGCGATGCCGTCGTGCACGTAGCTCGGGGCAAAACCGCCCATCGCCTTGAGATGCCGGGCATTGTATAGCGTGTTGCAGAAATAGATCGATGTTTTGCCCCCGAACCAACCCAGGAAAAAATCGGTGACACCCAGGCCCGAGACGCGGTTGGGGGCCTCGTAAGTGGTATTCCCGTCGTTGTCTATGGTGCGTACACCCGTGCGAATAACGCCATAGTCGGATTTGTAGCCGGCCGCCGACATGCAGGTTTCGATCATGTCCGGATCGATCAGGTCGTCGTCGTGCAACAGCAGCAGGTAGTCGCCGCTTGCGGCTTCCACACAAAAATTGAAATTGCCCAGCGGCCCGAGTCCGGGGTCGTGCCGTACATAGCGGATTCTGGGATCCTCATAACCGGCCACCAGCTCGCGGGTGTGATCCGTCGAGCCGTTGTCCGAGACGATGATCTCCAGTGGCTCATAGCGCTGCGCCAGCGCGCTTTCCAACGCGGCTCCCAGATGATCCGCAGCGCGGTTGTAGGTAGGTATGCCTATGGTTACCAAAGGGCGTTCTGACATGCGTTAGCCTTGTTCGGAATTGTTCTCAGCATGGCTGACTGGAATCGAAGTGACGAGAAAGCTCGGATTATGAATTAAATCTGAACGATTACAATTTCATATGATATGTCTGTAGTATGGGGGATCGGTCTACATGGAGCGCGTTACGAAACAATGAGCCGGGACGACGAAGCGTTAACTACGCGGAGATTATACAGGGTTGGACCTTGGTTGATAGAACAGGCTCCGTTGGAAGACGCCCCGGGCGCGGACGCGCTCCACCGACCGACGCTCGCCGACCAATAAAAATTATTCATAAACAACAAGTTAAGTCGTCAAGATGGGTATGAAAATCGCTCTGTTTCTCGATTCCTTTCCCAAAATATCGGAAACTTTTATTCTCAGTCAGCTCGACGGATTGATTTCCCGCGGCCACCAGGTGACCCTATTCCCCCGGTCCGTGAGCGGTGAGCGTCTGGTGCACCCGGTTGTCGAAAGGCACCGGTTGCTCGAGCAGACGCGATTTCCCCCGAGTCAGCCGACCACCCTGCGTGAAAGACTCACCTTTCACTGGCGCCTGGTCTGGGTGCGGCTGTTTCGGCTGAACTCGGTGGCGCGCCTGAAGGATCTGTTTGGCAACTACCGTTACATGCCGAAGTGGCGGGGTGCGCTGGCGGAAGCCGAGCCGGTGATTCGGGATAAGGGTGAGTTCGATATCCTGTTCGCGCACTTTGGCCCCAATGGAGCGCGAGCCGCGTGGTACCGCGAGGCGGGTTTGATCAGGGGGGCGCTGGTCACTGTGTTTCATGGTTACGACCTCACCCAATACTTGCGCCGAGGGGGTGCGGATGTGTATGCCGCGCTTTTCCGGCTCGGGGATTCGTTCCTCCCGATCAGCTGTTTCTGGCAACGCAAGTTGCACGACCTGGGTTGTCCGCCAAACCGCACCCGCGTTCATCATATGGGTATCGACTGTGACCAGTTTGCCTACCAGCCCCGTATGGCGACCGAGGGGCAGACGATGCGCTTGATCAGTGTCGCCCGCCTGGTGGAAAAAAAGGGTATCGAGTATGCGATCCGGGCGATGAAGCAAGTGCTCAGTGTTGAACCGCGGGTCGAATATCAGATTGTCGGTGACGGCCCCTTGCTGACATCCTTGCAGGCGCTGGTGCAGGAGCTGGGCCTGGAGGGGCGGGTGCGTTTTCTGGGCGTCATGACCAGCGAGCAGGTGGCGGCCGCGTTGTCTCGGGCCCATGTGTTCATTGCGCCCAGCGTGATCAGCGCCAGCGGGGATATGGAAGGAATACCCACGGTGTTGATGGAGGCGATGGCCAGTGGAATGCCGGTCGTCAGCACGCGTCACAGCGGTATTCCGGAGCTGGTGGAAGACGGGGTGTCCGGCAGGCTGGTGGCCGAAAAGGATGTTCCGGGGCTCGCCCAGGCGATTATCGAGCTGATGGCGACAAGCGATGCATGGGCTGCGATGGGAAAGGCCGGCCATGAGAAAGTCGCCCGGGAATTCAATATATCCACGCTCAACGGTGTTCTCGAACGGCATTTCGCGCAGTTGAGCGGTGGCTGACGGATGGCGTCCGTAGGCGCTGAATCGAGACTGGAACGTCTCGGAGAAAAGGTCTAGAATCATCGCGTTAGTGCGGCCGGGCGGCAGCTATGCTGCGGGCAGGCACGATCGTTTTCCAAAAACCACACCAAGGCAGCAACCTACATGAAAATGAGTATTCGCAATACTGTCCAGATTCCGGTATGTGCGCTGGTGCTTCTTTCTCCCGGCATCGTGATGGGGGCGCTGGATAAATTCTCGCCTTATGTCTACACCCGAGTGGTCCATGACTCCAATCTGTTCCGAGTTTCGGGGTCGCAGGAGGCGATCGCGTTGACGGGGGATGACAAAAAGGACGACACCATCAGCTATCTGGGGGCCGGGCTCAAGTCCGATTTGAAGCTCAGTCGGCAGCATCTGTTGTTGGACGCCGACGTTGCGAGTGTGAAATACGACGAGTTTGACAACCTCGATCACACCCGAATTCGGGGACGCGGCGCGTGGGCCTGGCAGGTGGGCAACCGGTGGAATGGAAATCTGGGTTATAAATTCGACAAGGACAGACGCTCGTTCAATTTCGACAGTACGCCGGAAAAGGACATGCGGACCACGCATACCAGCTACTTTGACGCCGCCTATCAACTGACCCCCGACTGGGCGCTGGTGGGTGTGGCCAACTACATCGACACCTCCTATCAGAAACGTCAAAGCCTCGATAGAGTCTCGACCGCCGGGCAGCTGGAGGCCCAGTATCGCAATACGGTGAACACGCGGGTTGGCATGCGGGTGAAATTCACGGATGTGAATCTGAAGAACGACCAGATCGTCAACGGAACCCCGGTGAACAACGACTACAAGCAGACCGATATCAGCGGTGTGTTCTATTGGCAGGGGAGCGCCAAGTCCTCACTGGAAGCCCGTCTGGGTTACACGATGCTGCGCTACAACGAACTGAAAAACCGGGATTTCGACGGACTCAGCGGCCGACTCACCTATTTCTGGACGGTGTCGCCCAAGACTCGCATGGACCTGTCCGTGTGGCGTGAGGCGTCGTCCCTGGCGCGGGAAATCACGACCTACGTCCTCTCGCAGGGGATCAGCCTGAAACCCAAATGGTCGGTGACCCGCAAGGTGGGTCTGGAAGGCGAGGTTTCGTTTGTGAACGACGACTTCCAGGGAGAGGATGGCATCCGCCAGGCGCTGGGCCAGCCCAAGAGAGAAGACGATACCTGGCAGTATGGGGTGGCTGCGCGTTGGACACCGATAGACATGTTGAGCCTGAGGCTGGGATATCGGGTGGAAAAGCGTGACTCCACCATTGACGCGAGCGATTTCGATGATCGGCAGATCATGGGGCAGGCGAAGCTGACGTTTTAGCGGCTGTGGTCAGCGGCGTTCCTTGAATCCGGTTTCAAACGGCTCGCGTCTTCCCGCATGAAGGTTCTGTATTATTGTCCGGAATTCTGGTCGCGGCATGGGGGACGCACGCACGCCAGGGGGTTTTTTGCCGCGCTGAACAGACTTCCGACGGTGGCGGAGACCTTTCTCTATCCGGAGGCGGATGCGGCCGACGACGATCCGGCGAGCTCGGAGCGCGACCGCCGCGGAAAGCTCGGTTTTTTGCCGACGACCGTCAGAAAGCTGGTTCAGTTTTTCAAACCCCGTCCGGATCTGACGCGTGCCTTGATCGAACGGATACAACGGCACGAGTGTGATGTTCTGGTGATCAGGACCGGTACCCAATACCCGTCGCTGAGAGGGATACGCCGAGCCTGTCCGGACGTTGTGGTCTGTCTTGAAATCAACTCGGCCTATCTGGATGAGAGTTTTCCCGGCTTGTGTTTCAGGCGCTTCTTCCAACAACTGGAAGTCAACAGATGGGCCGACGCCGATGCGATTTTTGTCGTGTCGAGCTATTTGCGCGATTATCTAGAAGCGCGGGGCATCCCCGGGGAGAAGGTCATCGTCAACCAAAACGGCGTCACCGCCGAGGTCACGGATCTCGCCGGGGTGCCCGATATGAGAGATCAACTCGGCATTCCTCAGGACGCTTTTGTGATCGGGTACATCGGCGGAATGGAAACCTTCCGTCGACTCCCTGAAGTCGTGACCCATATCTCGGAGATGAGGCAAGCGGGCCACGACGACATTTATCTGCTGATGGTCGGTGACGGAAGTGATATGCCGGCGGTGCGCGCGGCCCTCGAGACCCATGCCGCTGTCTTGAACGGCGCCGTAATCCTGACCGGCTGGGTGGAGCACGCCGACGTGCCCCGCTATCTGGCGAGCTTCGATCTGGCGATTTTTCCATTCACCAACGCTTATTGCAGCCCGTTGAAACTCTTCGAGTATCTCGGCGCCGGCATTGCCACGGTGGGGCCGGACACGCCGGCGGTGCGGGAGGTGTTTGAGGACGGCGTCCATCTGGCCCTGGTCAAGCAGGACGGCAGTGATTTTGTCGATCGGGTGTTGGAGATGAAGCGTTCTCCCGAGTTGCGGACCAGGATGGGGCGCTCGGGTCAGCGGCTGGTGCTTCAGGAATACACCTGGGAAAAAAACGCACAACGGGTCGTCGCTCACGCACGTGAACTGGTCAATGGCGAATAAGCTCGGGAATTATTGGCGGTCACCGCGTTCATGAACATAACTTTATGAAGATTCTTCAGGTCAGCACCCAAGCGCGCGTGGGCGGAGCCGGCATCGCCGCCCACCGGCTGCACACCGGACTGCGCTCGCTCGGGGCGGATTCGTGGATGCTGGTGAACAAGACGTATCAGGCCGAGGAACACGTGCTTGCCCCTGCCAGGATCACGGACAAGGTGCTGGCCCGGCTCGCCCCGAAACTCGATCTGCTTCCCGGGCGTTTCTCCAAACTCGACAGCGATCGGATTTCCTCCGCCTGGGTGCCAAGTACCACCTTGACCCGTATCCGGCAGGTCGCGCCCGATATCCTGAACCTGCACTGGATCAACGACGGTTTCATCCGCCTGGAGAGTCTCAAGCATCTGCGTCGACCCGTGGTCTGGACACTGCACGACATGTGGGCGTTTTCGGGGGCCGAACACTACCACGAGGACGCGCGCCGCTATCAAGAAGGCTGTTCGGCGACCAACAGGCCCGCCGCTCAGCGTGGCTGGGACGTGAACCGGTGGGTCTGGAAACGGAAAATGAAGGCCTGGTCGGCGCTCAAAGACATGGTGATTGTCACCCCCAGCCAGTGGTTGGGACGTTGCGCGGCGCAAAGCGCCCTGTTCCGCGACAACCGGGTTGAAGTCCTGGCCAATGGTGTCGACCACAGACGTTTCCACCCCTTGGATCGATCTGTCGCGAGAGACATCCTGGGCCTGCCGGCGGACAAGAAAATTATTTTATTCGGAGCGGGCTCTGCCACCAGCGACAAGCGAAAAGGTTTCCACTTGCTGGTCGAGGCACTCAAACAGCTGGAGACGCAGAGCGACAGCTCTGAATACGCATTGGCGGTCTTTGGCGCGCTTTCCGGGGATACGGATTTTTCCATCGAAACCACTTATCTCGGAAAACTGCAGGATGAGATCAGCATGGCATTGGTCTACGCCGCGGCGGACGTTTTCGTGGCTCCCTCGATTCAGGAGAACCTCGCCAATACCGTATTGGAGTCAATGGCGTGTGGTACGCCGGTGGTGGCGTTCGATATCGGCGGGATGCCGGATATGATAGAGCACCAGAGCAGCGGTTTCCTGGCGCGCGGGTTCGATACGGGTGACTTGGCGGCAGGCATCCGCTGGGTCGTCTCCGACCACGACCGCTGGCGCGGGTTGTCCGCGCGCTCGCGAGAGAGGGTAGTGCAGGGCTTCACCCTGGAGCACGCGGCCACCCGTTATCTGGAACTGTACTCCGAACTCGCCTCGGCCTAGTTTCTGGCTTTTCCGTTCTCGGCCCTGCTTTCCGGGACATCTCTAATAGTATTTACTCATCAAATACTTATAGATTGTTATTGAAACGATTTCGCAAACAACGGGTTCTTCGGTCGTCGAAAACCTTTATAAGTGAATAGCGCGGCGGGCTGCACAGCCTGGCTGGGCTTCGCTCCGCAGGGGTGCCGGGGTTCCAATTCGCTATCTTTCCTGAGGAAATTAAGTTTATGATAGTGCTAACGAATAGGGGTCTTTTCCGGGTATTCTAATAGTCTTTCCCGGTGTCGGGCAAAAACCGGCCCTGCCGGGCGCGGTCGCGCTGCTGCATCAGTCGGGCAAGTTTACAGGCGACCGCGAGAGTGCGATCGCCGAGGTAATACAGATGTTAATGTCTGACAGGGCCAGTTGTTGTTTCCTTGTCTGAGCGCTAGATAAATAATGCGGACCGACATGATTTTTCAAGTCCTACGGAAGCTTGCCAATAATATGGTTCAGGAGCAGCCGTGGGCGAAGGGTAAGGCGATTGCGGCTCGTGCCTCTGACGAGCGGAATCATAGTGACGGTACGCGGTCAACTCGAACCAGGCTTGGGGCCATATGTCACGCACAGGAGTCACTATGTTAAAAAACCGGGCGATCTTTTTGCTCATCGGGTGGATCATTGCGGCTTTGGGGCCGGCGCTGAATGCATTCGCCGGAGAGGAATACCTTCTAGGGGGAGGGGACACGGTCACCGTCACCGTCTACGATCAGCCTGACCTTTCCACGCAGGCGCGCATCAGCAATAAGGGCACGATAACCTTTCCGTTGCTTGGCGAAGTGCCGATAGCCGGTCTTTCGGCCGAACAGGCGGGGCGCAAACTTGCCCGTCTGTTGGAGCAGGGCGGATATTTGAAGCACCCGCAGGTGTCGGTGGCGGTCAAGGAGTTCCAAAGCCAGAAAATTCCGGTGATGGGCGAGGTGAATACGCCGGGGGAATACTCGCTGAGCGGAGAGAGCCGGGTGGTGGATCTCATCTCCCAGGCCGGAGGTCTGAAGCCTGACGCCGCAGACGTGATCGTCGTGGTCAAGAAGGAAGGCGATAAGTCGGTACGGCACGAGATAGACATGCTGCGGTTTTACGCCGGAGACATGAGCCAGAATATCCATGTCTCCAAGGGCGACTTCATCCTGGTGCCGAAAATGGATACCTTTTATATCCATGGCGAAGTGAAACGGCCGGGTATGTATCGTCTCGAAAGAGGCATGACGGTGATGCAGGCGCTGTCTGTCGGCGGTGGCATTTCGGATCGTGGTTCTCTTTCCGGCATGAAAGTGACGCGGACGAAGAAAGACGGGAGTACCGAAAAAGTCGGGGTTGAATTGACCGACAAGCTTAAGCCGAATGACGTGCTTTATGTGAAAGAGCGGCTCTTCTAGTCGCGCAGTTGGACGGACTCAATCTATGGCAACGAATGAAATCAATATCGAGCGGTTCTTCCTCATACTGAAGATGCACATGCGTCTGATTCTGGGGGTGCTTGCGGCTACCTTGCTGATTACGGCGGCCGTGACGTATCAAATGCCGAAAATGTACATGTCCACGGCGTCCTTGAATTTCGATTTCAGCGCTAACAACCCAGTCGATGACCGGGGGAGGTCGGTGTTGTCGGAGGACAGCTACCTGACCACCCAGGTGGGTATTCTCGAGAGTCTGAACGTTGCGCAGGAGGTTGTGGACAGCTTGTCGGACTACGAAAGAAAGCGGGTCATAGCCTCGCTCGAGGCCGGCAGGTCGAGTATCGACAAATTCATCTACAGTGTTCGCAACTTTTTCAAGTTCGATGGCGATGAGGACGAACAGCCGGCTGATGGCGCCGCCGCCGGCGCGTCCGCCGAACCGGGCGAATCCTTGCCACCGCACAAGCCTTATGACTGGCTGGCGCAGGCCATCCGGGGCAACCTGTTGATCACGCCGCAGATGAACAGTCGTATCGTGGAGGTGTCGTATTTCTCCACCGACCCCCGCATCGCTGCTTTGATGGCGGACAGATTTGCGCGTGCCTATATCGACACCAATCTTAAAATGGTCATAGACCCGGCCCGCAAGACCAAGGTCTGGTTTGATGAGCAGTTGAAGACGCTGCGCAACAATCTCGAGGCTGCGCAAGCGAAGCTGACGGCCTATCAGCAAAAGGAAGGTATCGTATCGTCCGACGAACGGATCGATATCGAATCCACCAAACTGCGCGGGCTGGCGGATCAATTGGTGGCGGCCCAGGAAGCGACACGTAACGCGGAGTCGGAAAACAGAAAGTTGCAGGAAGTGCTCGATCGGGGCGCTTCCTTGGAGACTTTTGAGCCGGTATTCAGCAACGCCGTGGTGCAAAAGTTGAAAACCGATATTCGAACCATCCAGGGCCAGCTTGCGGAATTTTCCAACAGCCTCGGTGCCAACCATCCCAGAATCAAGCGTCTCAACGGCGAGTTGAGTGCCGCACGGGTGAGATTGAACAACGAGATCAAGACCATCACCGACGGAATCAAGAACGCGGCCGACCTTTCCCGTGAGCGGGAGAAGTCGCTCGAAGAGGCCATGGATCGGCAAAAGGCTCTGGTCCTGAAGCTGAAGAATGAACACGACAGGATCGCGGTGTTGCTGCGCGATGTCGATAGCGCGCAAGCGGCATACAACGCGGCACTGAATCAGCTCAACACCACCAGCATGCAGAGTATGGTGGATCAGACGAACGTCTCCATTATCGACAATGCCAGCATTCCGAGAAATCATGCCACCCCCAGGGTGTCCCAGAATATCGCACTGGGGTTTCTTGGCGGCCTTATCCTGGGTGTCGGGATCGCCCTGTTCATGGAAATATTCATCCGCAGAGTTCACTCCGAAGACGATATCATGGGCGAGGTCGGTGTGCCGTTGCTCGGGTACGTGAGAAAACTGGAAGCTTGACGTAGGTGCCAAGTATGAAGATCAAGAACCTGATGGAGTTTTTGAATAAAAATTCGGAGGATCCTCAGCCATCCCCCGAAGATCGTCCGTCGGCGCCGCGGGAGATCCCGCAGCAGGACGACAATATCGTATATATTGAAAATTCAAGACTTGAGACGGTTGCCGGAGATTCCTCCGGGAAAGACATACTGGCCGGAGGGACGCAGTGGGTTGACGCCTACATGGGGGATATCCTGATCTCGCTGGGATGCCTGGATCAGAGCAGTATCAACAAAATCATCGATTATCAGCGCGAGAAAGGACTTTACTTCGGCGAGGCCGGCGTCGAACTGGGTCTGTTGACAAAGGACGATATTCTCAAGGCGCTGTCGCGCCAGTTTGGCTACAGCTATGCCGGCGCCGACGCCGCGGCTTCCAAGGAAATGGTGATGGCCAGCGCGCCGTTCAGCGAAGTCGCCGAGGAGTTTCGCGCCATCCGCGCCCAGTTGCTCAATGACTGGCTGACCGACGAACGTAAAACGCTGGCGATCGTCAGCCCAGGCGCGCAAGAGGGTCGCAGTTACTTCGCGGCGAATATTGCGCTGTCCTTCTCCCAGCTCGGCAAGGCCACGTTGCTGATCGACGCGGATTTGCGCACACCCAGACAACACGACATCTTCGGAGTTGCCGGACGGGTCGGCTTGTCCCCGTTGCTGGCCGGTCGGGTGAAAATGGAGGAGCTCGACAGTCTTCCCGACAACGTCTCATCGTTTCCGCATCTTTCCGTTCTCAGTTGTGGCCCGGTTCCGCCCAACCCCACGGAGTTGTTGAGCAACGACAAGTTCGCGCGGATTGTCAGGCGGCTGGAAGAGTACTTCGATGTCATCATCGTGGACACGCCCGCGGCTACCTACAAAGCGGATGTTCTGGCGATCACGTCGGTGGCCGGCAGCGCTCTCTTGATGGCCAGGCGCGGATATTCGCGACTCGACGAAATGAAGGCGTTAAGAAAAACATTGGAAAAAGCCAGGGCGCTGCCGGTCGGCGCCGTCATCAACCAGAACTAGTTTGAGCGCGGAGCTGTGGCGTGAGTGCCGATACAATAATATTCCTGCATATCCCGAAAACCGGAGGCCGTTCGCTGCAAAACATTCTTCTGCGCAGATACTCCAAGGACGAAGCCATCGTGAACGCCCATGGGCGAATGGAGGAGATAGCGGGGTGGCCGGAAGCGCGAAAGCGCCAGATTCGCTATCTCCAGGGTCATTTCATCTATGGTGCCCACGCCGTATTGCCGCAACGGTGTCGTTATATCACCATGCTGCGTGAACCGGTGGATCGGGTTGTTTCCCATTACTACTATATCAAGAGGAGTGTGAACCATCCGCTCAATCGGGTTGTAAACGAGAAGGATATGAGCTTGGACGAGTATATCACCAGCGGGGTGTGCGAAGAGGTGAGCAATGATCAGGCGAGGCTGGTGGGGGGTGTATCGCGCGATGCGATGGTCGACCAGGAGGAGATGCTGCGCCTGGCCAAACAGCATATCGACGAGGACTTTGTGGTTGCCGGGCTAATGGAGCGCTTCGACGAGACGCTACTGCTTCTGCGCAAACGGCTCGGTTTGCGAAATCTCTTCTACGGTGTCCGAAACCAGACGTTGGGCCGACCCATGAAGGAACAACTGCCTGCCCAGACGGTGCAGCTGATCCAGGAGCGGAACCGGGCGGATATCGAACTCTACCAATATGCATCGAAGAAATTCGAACAGCAGATCGAAGAAGCAGGGCCTGGCTTCGGACGCGACGTTCAGCGCTTTCAGCGCATCAACCACCCCTACAGCAGTCTTTTCCATCTGGTCAGATCGGTAAAAAACAAGATGGTGGGCGGTATCTGATCGTCACCGCAACCCGCCGCCAAAGTCGTTTATTCGGACGGCCCCGGCCGAGTTGGATGCAAGTTGGACGCGTATATGACTTCTACAGGCGAATATCAACCCGGCGCTAATCATGTGGAGCGTCCCGAAAGGCAGAGGGTGCTGACCAACGTTCTGCTGGTATACCTTCTCATCTACCTGAGCGGCAGTTGGCGTTACAACCTGTTGCAGGATCCGCAACTGGTTGTCGGCTTTTTGCTTGCCGTCACCGCGTGGTTGCTCTTCAGCGACCGCAGGATCAGCGAAGGTTTCCTGCTTTATGTCGCTGTATTTACCGGTTTGTTGCTGGCGCTAAGCCTGTATACGGGGGGGAGTCTGACGCTGACATCGGCGATATCGTCGGCGATGAAAATGGTCATTGCCTACCTGATCATAAGAACCGTGCGGGAAAAATTTGTAGAGACCTACATCAAAGTGATTGTGTTTCTCGCCGTCGTCAGTCTGTTTGGCTATATGACGGATCGGTTCAACCTGTTTGACGGCATCATCAGGAGTCTCCCGCGGGTGAGCAACCTTGGCTTCGAGGGCCTGCTGTATGTATATCGATTTCCCTGGCATATAGATCGGAACAACTCTATCTTTTTCGAGCCCGGCGCCTATCAGGCCTTTCTCAACGCGGCGCTCTTCATGCTGTTCTTTCTGAAATTGAGTTTCAGCAGAAAGAGGACGCTGGTGTACGTTCTTATTCTGCTAGGCACCCTGGTGACGACGTTTTCGACCACTGGTTTCATTATATTTTTGGCCATGTTTCCGGCTGTCCTCTATAAAAGCCAGCTTTTGTCGACCCGAGGAAAGGTGAAACTTGTCGGCGCGGCGTTCGTCGTCGTGATAATATTTTCGGCTCAGTTCTATACCACTTTCCTGGTGAAGATAAGCGATTACCTGAGTGCCAACGAGTACGAGTTTACCTATAGCGCGCAGGCGCGAAGCGCCGGGGCCAAAACAGACATAAAGGTGTTCAAGCAGCACCCGTTCGGCCTGGGTCAACGCGATTACGCCAAGATCTACAGTGAGGTCGGTCGTGTCGATCTTGAAAAGAAGGGAACTTCGCCAAACGGGGTGACTAAGATTTTCGCCATATACGGTCTGCCTTTCGCGCTGTTCATATTCGGTTCCTATTTCTGGGCAATGAAGACGTTGTTGCGAGAAAACCTGCTGGCGATAGTCGCCTATGTCATGTTTCTGCTCTTTCTCGCTGGAGAGTCCTATTACATGGCCTCACCGATAACCTTCGCGCTTATCGCCTCGGCATTCATCTACCGAGGTGCCGAGAGTGCCAGAAACACCGAGCCGACTTATCAGGCGGTAAGGTAGAATTCAGGACATCAAAATTCAACTTGCGGCGCCGCCGCCACATGGCAACCAATCCGATGAAAAAACTGAGATTTCTTCACATCCCGAAGACGGCTGGATCGACTTTTTCAAGAATTCTCCGCAATCAATATAAAGGTTCCCCCCAGTTTGTCTTCAAGGGGCAGCGCTTGCTCGATCAACAGCGGTATTCGGCCCTGTCCGAGCAAGAGCGGGCGCGAGTCGTATTGTTCACCGGTCATGCGCCGCTGGTCACGGGGATCCGCGAAGCCGATGAGGCCCCCACCATCACCATCCTGAGGGACCCGGTGAAACGGGTGAAATCCTTTATCCAGCACGTCTCTGAAGGGAAGAGCCCGTATTTGCTGGATGCCTACCCTCCAGAGCAGTTCGATCTGGACGAGTTTCTGGAAAGCGGCAATACCGAGCTGTCCAATCTTCAGTCGCGAATGCTGGTGAACTACGAGATGTCCGGTGACGAACTGGTTATCGGGCGTATGACGCCAGCAGGGATTCTGGAGAAAGCGCTGGATAATCTCTTCAACAGGGTTGTGTGCTACGGCTTGCAGGAGTATTTCGATCAAAGCCTGATTCGCTTTTCCACGGTTCTGGGCTGGAAGATGCCCTATTACGAATACATGAACAAGCGCGATACCCGTCACCTGTTGACCTTCGAGGACAGGCACATGGAGAAAATAATGGTGCTCAACGACATAGATATACAGTTCTATAATGCCGCGAGGGACCGGTTCGTGCACTTCGTCGAAAGCGACCCCGATTATCGACGTGTGTACGAGAGTTTCCGGATCCGGCAGAAACTCGCCTCGCCCATCATGAAGGTCTATGGCGGTACCGGGCGTTTCGTGAAAGCGAAGTACCGCGACGTTTTTGGCGGTAAGATTTCCTGACACCGCGGGTGTCGACCGAAGGCTGCGCAAGGTTATGAACACGAGTTTGGACGGAGGGTTTCGAGAGGCAGAGCAACGGCCGGTTTTCGTCGTCGGCATGAACGGATCCGGTACCACGATGATGCTCAATTGCCTTAACGCCCATAGCGAACTCTACGGGTTTCCGCGGGAAACGCTTATTCTTCCTTATTTTATCGCAAGGAGTAAGGATCGGGACCTGGGCACACCGGAGCGATTCCGGGAGCTATGGGACGAGTTCCGGGCGCAGTCGTGTTTCACCTGGGTCAATGAGGGGCAGCCGCCACCCTTGCCGGAGCATTGGTTGGAGCTGCCGCCAGGCTTGTCCACGGTGATTGATGAGACCTTTCTGTATTTCGCGCGCAAGAACGGCAAGCGGCGTTGGTGCGAGAAATCTCCGATGTACGCGCAACACATTCCCGCCCTGCATGGGTTGTTTCCGCAGGCGAGTTTCATTCACATGATTCGGGACGGACGTTCCTGCGCGGCATCCTTCCAGCGCCGGTGGGGGTATCACCCCGGTCGAACAATCTATCGTTGGAAAAAGGTGATCGCGGCGGCCAGGCAGGGGGCCAAGCAATGCGGCGCGAATTATCTGGAGGTGAATTACGAACGCCTGACGCGCGACCCGAGGGCGGAAATGGAACGGGTGTGCCAGTTCCTGAAGGTGGGGTTCGAGGACGGCGTGTTATCACCCAGCCGAAAACCCAGGCATATGGGATCCCAGGCCGATGTCATCACGGACTCCAAACCGAGATGGCAGTCGCAGTTCGACGCCAAGCGGATCCGTTCCCTGGAGAGCATCGCCGGCCAGTCATTGGATGATCTGGGCTATCCGGTCCAGTTCGTGAAGGGAAGCTCGGATCCGTCGGTTCATCGTTTGCGGTATTGGGCGTTTCTGGACTACTCGCGACGGGTCACAGCGGTCGTCTGGGACGATCTTACTCGGCCAAAGAAACATAAATGGGACAGTCTCGGTGGTCGTATCGGGCGTGCGATCAGACAGAAGTTCACCAGCAAAATCTAGCTGAATCAGCTTCCTTTAAACTCTCATTTCAAGCGTTTTCTAGATATACCGGGCAGCCATCGTCGGTCTGGGATGCGCACTCGTTTCGGTTTTCCGTATAGGCGCGCTCAACGGGATCTGCTATAAGAAAACAGGCAGGGAGCGGACAGGCTTCGTTTCTTCGGGAAATGGGAGCGCCCCCATCCGTGGATGCACTGACGCGGGGTGTCCGACAAGAGAATAAGAGACAAAGAGGGGTCGGAAATGATCGGGAAAACCGGCAGGTGCTCCTTATGGTCGTTTGTCCTCGTCATCGTGGGTGGGGTTTTCGCCGGTCATGGCTCAGGCGTTGAAGCGGCTCCCGGGCTGAGCACGGCACAACCGATCGCCGCCTATCTCAACGGGGCCTTCCCCAATTCTACGCCCGGGGCCTCGCCCGACGCGACCTGGGCCACTCAGAACGCCTTCCCCAATCTCACTTTCGTCGAACCTGTTCGGATTGTCGAGCATCCTACCCTGAACAAACTGGTCATCGTTTCCAAAGACGGCCAGGTAAATCTCATTGACGATGACCCGGCCGCCACGACCAAGTCGCTTTTCCTCGATCTGCGCGGCAAGGTTCGGACACCGACGGTGGGAGAGGGCGGGCTGTCGGGTCTCGCCTTTCACCCCGAGTTCGGTCTGGCCTCGTCGCCCAACCGGGGTTACGTCTACGTGTGGTACCGCGCGCCCAGCGGTGGATCCTCGGACGGCTATCAGCGGCTGTCCCGTTTCAGCGTGCCGGACGGCCAGAACAGTGTCGATCCGGGTTCGGAATTCATTTTGATTCAACAATACGATCGTTCGGCCAACCATGTGGGGGGCGACCTGTTCTTCGGTTCGGACGGCTTTCTCTACATACCGGTCGGCGACGAAGGCAACTGCTGTGACCGGTCGCTCAGCACCCAGCGGCTGGACCTGGGGCTGTTCAGTGGTCTGCTCAGGATCGATGTGGACCAGGATCCGTCGCGGAGTCATCCGATCCGGCGTCAACCCTTGAATCCCGCGCCGCCGCCTTCGGGGTCGCAGGGCTCGTTTACCCAAGGGTATTACATCCCCGATGACAATCCCTTCGTGGATCCCTCGGGCGCGAATCTTGAGGAGTTCTTTGCGCTGGGCCTGCGTCACCCGTGGGTCGTGAGCCGTGATCCCGATACCGGCGACCTCTGGACAGGAGACGTCGGCGAATTCGCGCGCGAGGAGGTGAATCGGATATTCAAGGGCGCCAATCATCAATGGGCCTATAAGGAGGGAAGCTTGGCGGGAAAGATCCCGCAGCCCGGCGTGGTGATCGGCACCGAGGCGCCGCCCATTTGGGAGTACGACCATACCGTGGGCCACGCGATCATCGGGGCCGGCGTCTATCGGGGATCGCGGTTCCCCGAGCTGTTTGGCAAATACCTGTTCTCGGATTTCACCGGCGGGCAGCTCTGGACGTTGGCTGTGCCCGCGGCCGGCGGCGCGGCCCAGGTCGAACAGATCGCCCAGATTCCCAGCGGCTTCCCAAACGGTATCAACGCCTACCGCCTGACCGACGATGGTCGGATTCTATTGGCCAAGACCTCTGGCGGTTTGGATCCCGGCGGCACCCTCCTTGAACTGACGCGCGGCGGGGCCGTTACCGCGCAACCCCCGTCGCTGCTGTCGCAAACCGGCGCGTTCCAGAATCTGGCGACGCTGGAACCCGCCGCGGGATGCCTACCCTATGACCTGAACGTCCCGTTCTGGTCCGACGCGGCTTTGAAGAGTCGCTGGATGTGCATTCCCAATGACAGCACTCATGACACGCCGCAGGAGCAAATCCAGTTTTCCGAGAACGGTGACTGGCAGTTTCCTGTCGGCGCCGTGTTGATCAAGCACTTCGAGATGTCCGTCGACGAGCAGAACCCCGGTGAGACCAGGCGTCTGGAGACGCGTTTTCTGGTGCATGCCAGTGACGGTTATTATGGGGTAACCTACAAATGGCGGGCCGACGGCAGTGATGCCGATCTCCTCTACGAGGGCCTGGATGAGGCTGTCCAGATCCAGACGCTTAGTGGAACCCGGACCCAGTCGTGGCGTTATCCCAGTCGCAACGAATGCCTGCGCTGTCATACCAACAATGCCGGCGGCGTGCTCGGTCCCAAGACCAGGCAGTTGAACCGGGATCTGCTCTACCCCAGCACCGGGATCGACGCGAACCAGCTGGAAACGCTCAACAGCCTGGGTATTTTTTCTCCGCCGCTCGACGTGGCCGATATCCCGGGCTTTCTGACGTCCGCGGCCGGCGACGACACGTCCGCGGGGCTCGCCGCCCGTGCCCGATCCTATCTGGACGCAAATTGTTCCTACTGCCATCGCCCGGGGGGTGTGCGCGCGAATTTCGACGCGCGCTTGACCACGCCGCTTGCCAACCAGGGATTAGTATACGGAGAGCTGCTCGATTCTTTCGGCATCGCCGGTGAAGCGGTGGTGGTTCCCGAGAGTCCGGGCCGCTCGATCCTCCACCACCGGCTCAGCCTGCCGAGCGATCAAAACGGTATGCCGCCGCTGGCAAAAAACCGTGTCGATACCAAGGGCGTGCAATTGATTGCCGACTGGATCAATTCCCTGGGGGGTTTTAGCGTAGGCAACACCACCGGCGGGGCACCGTTCGTCGACTCGCATAACCCCAGCCTGTTTATCAACGAGTCCGACACCTATACCAACAACGATGGCGAAGCGGTGCCCCTGAAGCTGGTGGAGTTCAGCTTTTATGCCAACAAAGCCGGTAATCCGATAACCCCCCTGGTGGTCAGGGTCGACGGCGACAATGATTTCACTGTCCTGGCGATAGGAACCACCCGGACCCAGTCGGAGTATTCGCCGGGCGCCAATTCCTTCCCCTTCCAGGACTTCACGGACCGTTTCATCACGCTCCAGCCCGGTGAAACCATCGCGACCGGTTTCCTGGACAGTTTTCCGGATGGTTCCGGATGGGGAAAGGGGACGGTGATTCCGGCGGTCAACAGCAGTAGCGAGGACGAGATATGGGCGCTACTGCCCAGCCCGCTGATTCTGGCGAGCAATGGCTTTATCGCGGGTCGTGACACACCCAGGGTGGTCGAGGGTGAGTCGCCGCGGGTCACCAACAACGGCAAGGCGTTGACGGAATACACCAATTTGAAGCGCAGCTACCAGTTCGCCATTCGTTTCAGCTATGGATTCGAGGATTCGGGCAGTCCGCCGCCCTCGCCGCCGCCGCCAGGTCCGGTGCAGTCGGTCGAGTTGGGGAACGACCCGACTTCCGACGCCGCGCGCGTGGATGGCTGGCGTTCCAACATGCTCGTCAATGAAAGCGATACCTACACCAATACCAGCGGAGCGCAACAGCAGGTCAGCATCGACAGCTTCTCGTTCTACGCCCGGCGCGTGGCCGATCCAGTCACGCCCTTCGTGGTGAGGGTGAACGGCGACAACAATTTCACCGTCGTGGCGATCGGCACTACACGCGGCAATTACAGTGTCGGCGCCAACAGTGTGCCGTTCAGTTCCGCGGGGGCGGTTCAGATCAGCCTCGGTCCGGGTGAGGTGCTGGCGAGCGGCTTTCTCGATGCCAACGCCGATGGCAGCGGCGGTGGCAGTGGCTCGGTGATTCCCTGGGACAATGGCGGTGACGAGCTGTGGTATACCGGCGGCAAGGAAGGGACCGACTCGGGCAGCGTCACCGTGGGTTCCGCGCCGCAGCCCGGGTCGAAGCTGTTGACCACGCTACAGCGTAATTACCGCTATCGGATCGGTCTGACAGCGGGCGGAAGTGGCGGTGAAGCGCCGGTATTGAGCGGTCTGAGCGTGAGCCCGTTGAATGCCTCGGTGGTGGTGGGGGAGAGCCAGGGATTCAGCGCCAACGGCCAGGATCAGTTCGGGGCCGGCTATGCGGCCACGGTGCTCTGGTCGGTCTCCGGCGGGGGCACGATCGCCACCGATGGGGTGTTCACGGCGACCGAGGCGGGCGGGCCGTTCACGGTGACGGCGACGGCGCTCGAGGATGCGGGCATCAGCGCGACGGCGGTGGTGAGCGTGACGCCGGCGTCGACGCCGACGGGGAATCTGGCGTTGGGGCAACCGGTGTTCGCCTCCAGCCAGGAATCCGGGTCTCTGGGGCCGGCCAAGGCGGTCGACGGCAACGGGTCGACCCGTTGGGCCAGCGCGGCGGGGGTGGACCCCCAGTGGCTGTACGTGGATCTGGGGGCGGTGTATGCGGTCGACCGGGTGGTGCTGGACTGGGAGCGGGCTTACGGCAAGGCCTACCAGATCCAGGTCTCGGACACGGCGAACGCCTGGGTGACGGTCTACAGCGAAAGCAACAGTGACGGCGGGATCGACGATATCGGCTTCAGCCCGGTGAACGCGCGCTATGTGCGCATGCTGGGCACGGTTCGAGGGACCAAGTGGGGCTACTCCTTGTGGGAGATGGAGGTCCACGGCGGGAGTGGCGGCGGCGGAGGCGGAGGTGCCCCGAACGCCTCGCTGGGCAACGGGTCGTTCGAACTCGATCCGATCGCGTCGCGCTCGGTGGTCACGAGCCTGACCGACTGGACCGTGTCCTCGGGCGACGTGGCCTTGCTGCCGGCCTCGTTCTACGTCCCGCCGGAAGGCGCGCAGTCGTTGGACCTGAACGGCACCCAGGCGGGCACTATCGAGCAAACGGTGGGCGGACTCAAGCCCAGTACGCTCTACGCCCTGTTTTTGTCCTATGCCGACCAGTCGCGACGTGGGAGAACACCCGAGCTGGTCACCGCGGACATCCTCGTCAACGGGGCCAAGATTGGCGCTATTCGCACGACCGCCAATGCGCCCGCCTTCATCACCTGTAACGGGTTCAATTTCGTCAGTTCCCCCGGCGGTGTTGCCGCCATCCGGATCCAATCCACCGTCAGCGGGAACTACGGTGCGGTGATCGATGACGTGCGTATCAGCGAAGGCGGTGTCCCGTTGCCGCCCGAGTCGCCCGCGGTCGTGAACGGTAGCTTTGAAACCCGCGTGAGTGGCAACGCCCACTTGTGCGGAGACCAGCTCCCCGGTTGGCGCATCACCCAGGAGAACGTGGATCTGGTCGGTAGCGGCACCTGGCCGGCCTATGACGGGGGGACATCCCTGGATCTCAGCGGCCACGGCCCCGGGGCCATCGCCCAGACGGTGACCGGACTGAATCCGGGACAGACGTACAGCTTTTCCTTTGCCTATGCGCGGCATATCCACTGGGGCACGGTACCGCTGACGGCCCAGGTTCTGGTCAATGGCGCGGTGGTCGCCGAGTTGACGGCCACCACCGCGGATTATCCGCCCAACTGGCGGACCCTGGCGATTCCAGTGGTGGCGCCGGCCAACGGCAAGCTCACGCTGGGATTCCGTTCCACCGCGGAGACGACGGGCGGCGGGGTGGTGATCGACGACGTGAAGCTAGTGCCGTGACAGTTTGTCTGTGCCCGCGGTCACTGCGGTAGTCCTGGGCAGGAACCGCCGACGGACTTCCCCGAGCAGTATAGGCAGTACTTCATCGGCGTCCAGGTTGTCGACGTTTATGGGGTAGACCTTGGCCTTTCTTTCATGCAATCCGATCTTGAGGGCGTAGCGCGCGGGTCGCCCTTTGTACAAGGCGACGATGATAGGCGGGAGCGCGCGCGAAAGTGAATAATAAGTCGTCAGGAACTTGGGTAGCATGCGTTGGTGGCTGCCAACCACGATGACGTCCGCCAGCAGGGCGGCATGGATCAACTCTTGCAGGTCCTCATTGGTTTCACCGACGAATCTAGGGAACTCGTCGAAATCCCCGAACAGCGAAAAACGCTCGGTTTCATAGTTCGGCGCACTCTGCTTTAGCCGTTGGATGCTTTCCGCATCCAGTCCAAGATCGTCGATCCGGCCGAACAATTCCTTGAACGCGGTTTTGTAACCATCCGAGAAAATAGCACCGGAGAAGTGTTCGCGTCCCAGTGAGTCGTCGAGTCGTTCGAGAAAACGATGGAAATCCTCGAGATCCGTCACCTGCTTGAACAGGTTTGCCGACTGGTCCGGATACTCCTTCAACGGCCGTAGGCACTGGTCTGACCATAGCGGGATATAACTATCCCAGGGGGTCCGGATCAGGGCCGTGTCTCCCAGTCGTATATGCACCAGCAGCTTGATCCTGTCTTGGGAAAAACGGCAGCGCATGGCGCAATGATCGGCGAAATAGGCCGAGCGCAAGTCCAGATTGTCGGGGAAGAAAGGCTCTTCCTGGTTGATCAGCGGCGCGATCTCGCGGAAAAAGGATCTTCCTCCAGCCAGGAAGAATCTGACGATATCCCGGTGTGATGGGTTTTTTGCCGCCTTCCTGTCGACGATATCCTGCACCAGCTTCTTCAGGCAATCGATTTTCTGCACTTGCGTGCACTGATTGAAATCGTTCCCCAGACCGATATCGATGAAGTTGTCCTGCTTGAAATAACGCCAATGGTACCAGTGAAACCGCAGTTTTCTTATGAGTCGTCGATACCAGGTCTTCCCTTCTGGCTGGAGACGGTTGTTGGTGCCCATGGCGAGATAACGCTGCGCCATCGGGGTCACTGCCCGATCCGCGAAATGGGCATTGAAACCAAGAAATTCGAACACCTTCTCGGCGCCAGGCCGGGTGTTGGCGAAGGGACTGTGCAGATAGTGGTAATGCAGGGAAAGCCCGAATTTGTAGAAGGTGTTGAACTGGAAAAGCTGATCGGTAAAGCCGGCCTTGCTGGGCAGCACGGAAAAATAGACACGACAGGCGTGGGTGTCAGCGTTCTTCACGGGGATATGTCCGCGACGGGTAGCTGCGATCAAACCCTAGAATAACTGACGTTTTTAGGGAAATCTATTGGTATTTCCCGCAAGCGGGCCGCTTGAATGGGCCATCCGGATCCGCGCCCGGGGGAGGCGGTCTACGAGCCCCGCTGCGCGAAGGCCACGAGGCTCGTAGACGGGGCCGCTAGTGCGTGATCGGCTTGGTCGAGACCACGAAGTTGTCGAAATAGATGTATTGGTCGGTCGGAGGCGCCCACGAGGAGCTCTTGCCGCCATAGAAGGTGCTGAAAAGCAGTTGATCTATGGCCACATCCTCGCCGCCCGGCATGCGGTACATCGGGGCGTTGGTGTCCAGCGCCAGCTTGCCGTTGAACCACGCCTGCAGCCGGCCATCCTGCTTGCCGGGTGTGTTCATGACATAGTGCATTTCCAGACGGTTCCACTGACCGCGTTTCAGGTAGCGCTGTCCTTCGGCACCGAGATCCCAGTCGAAGTTCCAGCCGTACTGACTGGGGTTGTTGGCGACGTACATGTAGCTCTGAACCGAACCGTTCTTGTGCCACATCAGGCGTCCCGTCCACCCGTCCGTGCCATCAGCCGGTTTGCCGCCGGCGTGGATCACCGGGCCTCCCATCAGGCCAGGCAGTTTACCGCCCAGCATGAACTCCGCGTCTCCGGTGAAATAGACGTCATAAGCAAAGTACAGCTCTTCGTACTTGCCACCGAGGCTGGTGCGCCACTGAGAGCCGCTGTTCCCGTCGGTGGTCGTCTGATTGGCGGCGTAGAAAACGCGCATGACGTTGCCTCTGGAGCCACTCGGATCAGGATCCTTGACGATTTTCACCGCGTTCGGCTGCAGACTGACCGCCGACCCGCTCTTCCACGTGGTGAGTATGTCCGTGCTCGTGTAGGTGTGCAGCGGCTCGTCATTGAAATCATGAGCGAACTTGATTTCAGGGGCATTCGGGTCGATCGTGTCGCCCGGGTCGACGACCGGCGGCGCGACCGGCTCAGGCACCGTGCTGTTGCCCGACAGATTGACAAGATGCGAACCTTCCGCCGAATTGCCTTCGATGACCAGGGAACCGCTCAACAGGCCGGCGCTGACCGGAACGAACTTGAGCGTGAACGTGCAGCTGCTGTTCGACGGGAGGTAGCCATTGCAGTTGTTGGTCTGCAAATAGCCCTGTGACAACTTGATGGCACTGATGGTGAAATCGCCGGTGCCTGAATTGCTCACCTTGACGGCAACGGGGCTGCTGATTTCGCCGACGTTGACGTTCCCGAAATCGATATTCTCGGTGGAGAGTCCGATAACCGGCTTGGTGGGCGTGGTGTCCACGGGCGGGTCCGACACCGGGGGATCGGAAACCGTGGGGTCGGAAACCGTGGGGTCCGAAACCGTCGGATCGGAAACCGTCGGATCGGAAACCGTCGGATCGGAAACCGTCGGATCCGAAACCGTGGGGTCCGAAACCGTGGGGTCCGAAACCGTCGGATCAGCGGTGGGGGTCTGGTTCAGGATCTGGCTGTCGACCAGGACCTCCGCCGATGCGTCGTTGCCGGTTTGAACGCGTTCTTCGTCCATCAGGGCCACGGTGCCGGAAACCCGATAAGTCGTATTCGGTATGATCAGCGGCAACGGGTCTTGAGTGACGACCTCGGGATCGACGCCGCCGATGACTTCCTCGCCCGCGATGTTGTTGATGACGCCATCGCTCTGGATATCGAGCGCCAGTCTGTCGATCAGCGCGTCGGTGGACACACTGCCGACGCGGTCGGCGCTCGGAACGCTATAAAGATTGCTCTTGGGGACCACCGATTTGGGCTGACTCGCGCTCGACCAGAGTAGTCTGGCGACGGCGTGCTGGGTGTTATCGTAGTATTCCATGGTAATGGGATAGGTCTTGCCGGCTTCGAGCGGTAGGCTGCCAGAAAAGGTCTTCACTGGGTGATCGTTCCACTGATCGACAATCAACTGATTGTTCACCCAAAGCCTGACGCCGTCATCTGTTGAGGTGTAAAACGTATAGTTCTCTGAATAATCGGCCTTAAGCAGACCGGTCCAGCGAACCGAGAAGCGTTCCTTGGTAACCCCGACTGCGGGTGATTCTGTGCCCCAATTGAAATCAATCCCCGGGTCGACCCGATTGATCGCCTTGGAGGTCAGGTCCATGCTGTTGTAGTAAGTCGCGTAGAGGCCATCACCTTCCATTTTCGACAGCTGAAAGATTTTGGCGGCAAATCCCTCGATCGCCGCACGGTGGAAAACAGCCTCCTGTTGGTCTGCGACTGTTTTCGTATCCTTGTTGAGCACCACCGGGGAGCGAAAGATGTCGATGCTGTGGTTCGGATCGATCGCGAAATCTCCGCCAACTGCCGCGGCCGCGTTCAGCACATTCGACTCGAAAGTGACGGCATCAGTCTGTGGACTGCCGGCGTGACGCGCCATGTCAAACGCCAAAGTCGTCAGCGGTGTAGCGTAGATCGGATGGTTGCTCGAAAGCATGTCTTTCGTGATAACGGTAGTGAGCGTCGAGATCACCGGTGCTTTGCCGGTGTTCAGATCGATCGCCTGCGGCCCCCCAATGGTCAGGATGTAAGGGGGTTTGATTTTTCTCGGTACAGTCAGCCCGGAAATTTGCGCATACTGGTCTGTAATCGCCGTGGCTATCGGAGCGTTCTTGTCATAGAGATCCGGGAAGGAGGGGTCGTAGGCAAACACTCGCGTATCGGCAAAGGCCAACGGGCCTTTGATTCCAGCCCCGTTGATGGCAATCGTCTCGGCGGCCGGTGCCACGGGACTGCCTGTCGATGCCGATTCGCCTCCTCCGCATGCCGTCAATAGAGAAATTACGCTTGCCAACGCGAAAAACAGAACGCCGTTTGATTTCATTACCACCTACCCGATTCATGACTTCAGTGCTCGGGTGGAATGATCGGGAAATCAAAGAATTTTCTTCGTGAATACAATCACAGAACGGTCCTTCAGATGTGTCGACAGCGTGCTGGGGGCGAAGACTTGCGGGCCGTTTCGCAAAAAAAAACGGAGGCACGTTCGTCAAACCGCTGTCGTCAGTGCCGGCGAACTGTCACGTAGGGTCAGTCCGACGCCGATTGTAGGTAATGGACGACGTATAATTATTATAAAAATCAGTTATATAGGAAATGACTGTCGGTGCTTGTCGCAATTCGATGACAGTCTCGTCCGACAGAAAAAATCTTATAGTGAAGATCAATTGTAGCTAAGTTTTATAAGCCCCTTTTATTTAAACCAAAAGTAACCTCTATTTCTTTCTGGCACGGGAATTGCCGCTAGCCAACCTGATTGTAATAGTTACAAGCAGGGAAGTAATAATGAAGTTTGCTTATATCGATGTCCTACGAGGACTTCTTCCATTCAGTTTCGTGATCCTGACCGCGTGCGGCGGCGGTTCGGGAACTTCCTCGGAAATTTCCGCAGGAAACGCGGTCAATCCGCAGCCCCAATCCGGCAAAGTCAACTATATCGCCGGCGCGGGTATCAAGGGGCCGCTGGCGTTCGCGTCGGTGGAGCTGTACTCGCTTGATGCCCGGTTCAGTGACCTCTACGACAAATCGGCGCCGCTGGCGGTGGCGACGACCAACGCCTACGCTGAAATCACCGGTCTGGCGGTGCCGCCCAATAGCCGGGCACCCTATGTGCTGGTGGTCGATGGTAGCAACGCCATAGACCGCAATACCGGGCAGGCCCCGGTCATCCAGAAGCTCGTGACGGTTATCACCCAGGCGGCGCTGGATTCCGGACGCTCGGTCTACGCCACCCCCTACACGACGGTGGCTTACCACATGCTTCGCACGAGCCAGGCGGGCGGCCGCGGTCTTAGCGCGACCTATTTCAACGGCATTGATTTCGATAAGCCGGTGTTGACGAGGAACGACCCTGCGATCAACTTCGATTGGTCGAAAGGGGCGCCCGCCGCCGGGGTGGGGGCCGACCACTTCTCGGTGCGCTGGACGGGTCAGGTCAAACCCGAGTACTCCGAACAATACACCTTCTACACTACCACGGACGATGGGGTAAGACTTTGGGTCGATGGCAAGTTGCTGATCGATCAGTGGGTCGATCAGCCGGCGAGGGAATATTCGGCGACAATACGCCTGCAAGGCGGAAAACAGTATCCCATCATGATGGAGTATTACGACGCCACACAGCACGCGGTGGCGAAGTTGCAGTGGTCGAGTGCGAGCCAACAAAAGGCGATCATTCGCAATCGATTCCTGACCGCCGAGGATGGTTCCGATTCCGAACTCGACCAGCGGATGACGAAATTCAACAAGGTCATTGTCAACGCGCTTGGCTTTGGGATTCCCGACAGTGTCGATATCTTCTCCACACCGCCGATCATCTCCCAAGCGACAACCGACGGAGCGCAGCAGCAGCTGGTGGTGGATTATCGAGCGGCCATCGAAGCGCTCTCCGGTCTGGTCGACAAGATGTCCAAAAAGGCCAACAACGGCCTTAGCACGGACCAGCTGTTGGAACGGCTTGCGATCGATTTGCGCAAGGACGGTAAAGTCGACAACAGGGACGGCGGCCAGGCCCTGGATGCCATCGACATAGCCACCTTGACAGATAACCCAATGACCGTATGGATTTCCAACACCCGCTATCAGGTCAAGGACATCGTGGCGCTCATCGACGATGAACGGGCGCTGGTGGGTAGCGCAGGTAACGTCTTCTTCCAGAAGAAGAATTTATCTGTCGGACTGGAACCGGCCGGACTCGGTCAGGTGGTCGAAACGCCGGTCGAGGTGAGCTATCCTGATGCCGTGGGCAAGAAGACCAATGCATTGGTGTTGTCGGGCTTGATGGTTGCGCCTCCCGTTGGCGGCGAGGTGATCTTTTCCCATGACTTCAACAACGAGACCCCGCACGTTTACACGAGCAAGGACATCAAAAAGACCTGGAAGGGCTCGTCCGGGGCCAGTCTGCAGCCGAACGCGGTCCGGATCGTCAAGGACCCCGATCCCAGCGGTTCGCGCGGGAACGTGATGCGTGTTTTCTACGCGGCCAACCAGACGACGACCGACGGGAACAGCGGATCGCAGTGGCGCACCAAGCTCAAGGGTAACTACGAAGACTTGTATTTTGCCTACGACGTCTACTTTCCCGAAAATGCCGACTTTGTCCTGGGTGGCAAGTTGCCCGGTCTGATGGGTGGCCCTGTCATTCATGCCGGCGGCAAGCCGGCGAACGGCAAGGATGGCTGGACCGGGCGTCTCATGTGGCACAAAAACGGATCTGTGCAGAGTTACATGTACGTGGCCAACAACCCGAGCAAGTACGGTTGGAATTTCGACTGGAGTCTGGGCGCCGAAGGGCAACGCTATCTCAAGCGGGGTCAGTGGAACCGCCTGGAAATGCGCTATGTGATGAATACACCCGGCGTGCCCAACGGGCGGCTGCAGACCTGGTTCAACGGGAAGCTGGCTTTGGATGCCCAAGGGCTCATGTATCGCATGCCCGGCGGCAAAAACGTAGCGATTGATCAGTTGTTGTTCAGTACTTTTTACGGTGGTAAAGCCGACAAATGGGCACCGTCAACTGATCAATATATCTACTTCGACAACTTCGTCGTGTCGACGAAGCCGATCACCCACTGATCGGCGTCCGGGCCAAATGGCTGCCGCCCGACGGTGCGGCAGCCATTTGACTTTTTGTTATTTGAACAGCAATTCATAGGCAGCCAACAACTTCGGCGCCTCGTATTTCCATTCCAGTTCGTTGGTGACCCGGCGTCTGCCATACTCCCCCATCTCGGCACGCAAGGCCGGATCGTCTATCAATTCCACAATTTTTCCTGCAAAATCGATCGGGTCGTTCTTTGCCGCGTAAAGCGAGGCCTTCTGCGCCGAAAACCGGCCCTCAGTGAGGTCGAACTGGACGATGGGTTTGCCCAGTGCCATGTACTCCATTATCTTGTTCATGGTGGACTTGTCGTTCATTTCGTTGGCGACATCCGGATTGACACAAACGTCGGCGGTGTTGAGCATGTCCAGCAGTTGCTGATCGGGCACGCGACCGGTGAAAGTCACATAATCCTCGATGCCCAACGAACGGGCGTAGGCTTTCATCTCCTCCAGCGAGGTGCCGCCGCCGACCAGCCCGAACTGGATGTCTTGTCGGTTCATCTCATGGACGATGTGCTGCGCCGCCCGGAGCAGATAATCGATCCCTTCCTGCTCGCCCATGACGCCTACGTAGCCGACAAGGAACTTACGGCCGTTTTTCAGTGCCTCCACCGGGGGGGTGATTTTCAGGCGGTCGATTTTAGGGCCACTGCGGACGACAAACACCCGATCAGGCGGCATTTTGCCGCGCTCTATGGCGATTTTCCGGTAGGAGGCGTTGGTGGCGATGGAGACGTCGGCAAAATAAAAGGTCGCCCGCTCCCACCACAGCATCACCTTGTAGAAAAAGTCCCGTTTGCCGAATTTCGCTTCATAGAGCTCCGGATTGATGTCGTGATGATCAAACAGGAACTTCTTGCCGAATAACTTGAAAAAGGCCCCAATAATGAAAATATTGTCGGGAGGATTGCAGGCGTGGATGGCATCGAAGCCGGTGGTCAGGAACACGCGCCAGCTCAGTACGAATTGCCAGAAGAGGGCGGCCGAATATTCCACGGCGTAACCGGCCGCACCCTTCGCCTCGGTGGGAAGGTTATGGCGGTATATCCGAATGCCATCGATTTCCTCGAATTTCTTTTCGTAGCCGACGCCGGTCGGACAGATGATGGAGACTTCATACCCGGCGGCCGAAAGGGTGGTCGCTTCCTGCCATACGCGCCGATCGAAGGGCGAGGGCAGATTCTCCACGATGATGAGGATTCTTTTCTTCGTTGTCATCGCTCCGGCCGCCCGTTTCCGTTACCAGCAGATGCCATCGTATCTGTCGCTCTCGGGCAACCTGTCGCCCAGTCTCACGAAATCGACAATCACCTGCGAGCCGTTCAAGCGGGCATCGATATCGGCAAATTCCTTTGAACCATTGCCGATGATAATGGTTTCCGAGCGTGAGAGAACCTCATCGATACTTTCTACCATGAGTTTGGAAATGTGCGGAATCTTGTTGAGAATGTAGTCCTTGTTCGCACCCACCAGGCTCGCGATCCGGACATTCTTATCGTATAGACACAGCTCGTAGCCTTTTCCGATGAGTCTCTCAATGACTTCAACCATCGGACTCTCGCGCAAGTCGTCGGTACCGGCCTTGAAGCTGAAACCCAGGATCCCGACTTTCTTGTTCCCCTTGTCGGTGACCATGGCGATCCCTTTTTCCACTTGTGCCTGGTTGCTGGGAATGATGGCATTGAGTATCGGCGTGTTGACATCCATGGAGCGGGCCTTGTAGGTCAGCGCCCGGACGTCCTTGGGCAGGCAGGATCCGCCGAAGGCGAATCCGGGCTTCATGTAATAAGGCGAGAGATTGAGTTTGGTGTCGGTGCAGAAGATGTTCATGACTTCGTGTCCGTCGATACCCAGGGCCTTGCTGATGTTTCCGATTTCGTTGGCGAACCCGACTTTCAGCGCATGCCAGACGTTGTCCGTGTATTTCACCATTTCGGCGGTTTCAACGCTGGTGCGAATCAAAGGGGCGTCCAGGTGTTCGTAGATGCGGGCCAGTTGATCGCCCGCCTTCGAGTCCGTTTCGCCTATCACCGTCTTGGGGGGGTTGTAGTAGTCGTACACCGCCGTGCTCTCGCGCAGAAACTCGGGGTTGTTGCACACACCGAAGTCGACACCGGCTTTTTTCCCGGAGTACTCTTCGAGCGTCGGGATTACCACTGCGCGCATGCTGCCGGGCAGCATGGTGCTGCGTGCCACCACCACGTGAAAAGCGTCCTTTGACTTCAGGGCGGAACCTATCTGTTCGCAGACAGCGCGTACGTACTTCAAGTCGAGGCTGCCGTTCGCCTGGCTTGGTGTGCCGACGCAGATCAGTGATATTTCCGAATTCTCGATGGCGTGCTGCACATCGGTAGTGGCGCTCAGGCGACGGTCTTTTACCGCCGTGGCTATGATTTCGCCGATGTCTTCCTCTATGACAGGTGTCTGGCCTGCGTTGATGAGATCAACCTTGGGCTGGTAGGGGTCAACCCCAATGACAGTGTGCCCGTCCTGCGCGAGACACCCGGCTGACACCGCGCCCACGTAGCCAAGTCCGAAAATACTGATCTCCATGGTACCATCCTATAAGTCAATCTGACTGAAAAATGAAAAGCGCGCCGTCGCTCGACCGCGCTCGCTGACCGATAACGGATCGGCGAGGGTTACTTGTCCAGGGCGAGCATCTGTTCAACCTGGTCTATCTCTTCTTTGAGTCGCATCTCGAATTTGTTCTTGAAACCAAGAATCCGTTGCCTTAGCACATCGCGCGTCGCCAGGGCGGTGCGGACCCCCTCGCTAATACCGGCGGCATCATTGGCGATATATACCGGTACGTCCTCGTACAAGCGTCGTGTCGTCTGCAGATCCGATACGATAAGCGGTACCCCCAGGACAATGGCCTCGGATGCGGCGCTGGGTTGGGTTCCTTCCCGTGTCGTCATAACCAATACCGCCGATGCCTGGGAGAACAGCGCATTGAAATCACCGTCGTCCAGATAGCCGGTCAGAACCAGGTTCGATGGTACCCGGTCCCTGATCTCCTGCGGCAGCCGCTCGGCGAACCAGGTCATCAGAAATTTGACCGCGGGCAAGGATTCGGCGGCCTGGAAAAGCTCTTCTATCGGTTCGTCGGGGGAGAAGCTCCATGGCACCATGACATAGTCACCCGCTCCGGTATCGGCGATGTCGGCCGCCTTGCGGCGGTTGTCCATCTCCAATTGTGGGAGCGGGTCGCGAAGCGTGATGGTTTTCAGGCCGAGTCGAAGAGCCTGTTGCTCCACGTCTTCATTATGCACCAGCGCGGCGTCGGCGTTGCGCAGCAAGCTCAAGGCGAACGGCCACTTCAGCCATTTGCTGTAGATCATCGCATTGTGACAGTCGGCCACCAGGCGACACTTGGTAAAATAACAATAAGTCGCCGCAAGATACAAAACCGGAGTGGGGGGGAGCTGGATGAAGAGGATTTCCGGTTTGCAGCGGATCATATCGCGAAGGGTTCCCGCCGTTTTGAAGACATAAGACAAGGCTTTATGAAACTTGCTCTTCTCTTCCCAGTCGGCGTAATAGTATTTTATTTCCAGGTCAAAGCATCTCGCGAGGGATTCGCTTCTGCGCTGAAAGATACGCCAAACGATGAACAGGCCTTTCTCAGATGATGGCATGTTTCTTCCGTATTGTCCGGGATTGTGCGGCCGGGCCGGCAAGATTCCGCCGCGAGGTTGGCGCTGCCAGGCAAGTCATCATGGCTTCAAGGTCTGCAGCGCGATTTTCACGTAAGGCCAGAGCAGGTGCGCGGGCCACCAGGGTCCCCGATGCCGGCGCATGTAAATGGCATAGTCATGGAACTGCATCCCCTGTGGGCTATTGAGTTTGCGTATCCTTTCCAGGGCGGGCAGGCTGCGGTCCTCCCAGGTTCCCGCTATCGGGTTCTCCTTGCATTGTCCTAGATAACCCGGAGCCAGCCACACCGTGCAGCCCGCCTTCAACGCGCGAAAGCAATAATCGTGGTCTCCCCAGCGGTGGAGGAAGACAGGGTCGAGGTTGCCGACTTTCCGCACCACCGCGTCGGGGATCAGCACACAATTCCCGTTGGTGGCGTGACAGGGGGTCAATTCATCGGTGGGCGCGATGCGCTCCAGTCGCACACGTCCCAGTTTCGATCGGTGGCGTCTGACGCCACCATACGAGAAGGCGCCTGTGTCGGGGTCCTGCATGGCGCTGCCGATGATGCTGGCTCCGTCGCCCTGCTGACTGAGCAGGCGATGTGAGCGGATGAGGGTCTGCAGCGCGTTCGGGTACAGGATACTGTCGTCGTTCAACCAAAGGTAGTAATCAAAACCCTGTTCGATGGCGGCGGAGAAGGACTGAAACATGCCGCGATTCCAGTATAGCGATCCATCGCCGGGCAAAATGCGTACATCGGGAAACTCCTCGCCCACGGCTTGCGAGGTGCCATCGGTACTGCCGTCATCCAACAGGAAGACGGATAGGGTGACTTCGCCGTCCAGGGTCTGCTGCTCCAGGGCGCGCAAGCAGGCGAGCGTGTGGGACCTGCGATTGTGGCAAGCCATGATGACCGCCAGACGGGTTGGGCCGGAAGTGCAGTTATCCATGGGTCGTAATACTGAGCTTTGTTCTATCTGTCTGGGTTATAAGCATTTATTGAACAGCAATAGCAGGTGTTCGCCACCGTGGGACCGACGCGGCGCAGCTTCATTCTTGCAATGCAATTCAGGAAAACCGTGACCCCATGTCTCCCTGTCGGGCGGAAAACCGGGCAGAGCCCGCGAGTCAGGATCTTGTCATCGGTGCCGATATTAGACCATTATTTAAAGATGTATGTAAATATTTGTTAAGTCTAAAATAGCCCCTTATGACATTGTAATATCTGGTAACTTGCATCAGACCGTCGAAAACATTTACATTCCGGCGGTTGGGGGACCGGGCCCGAGGAGATTTGTGTTTCACATGAACGGAGTCAGCGACGGAGAAGCCGTGGAATTGAGCGTGATGGTCGCCTGTTATAACGGCGCCTCGACGTTGGCGGAACAATTGGACAGTCTGGCGGCGCAGCGCTGGGACCGGCCGTGGGAAATCGTCTTCATCGACAATCGCTCGACCGACGATTCCCTGAAGATCGCCACTGCCTATGCGCAGCGTCTGCAGAATTTCAGAATCGTGGATGCTTCCGAGAAACAGGGGAAGTCTTTTGCGCTGAACAAAGGCATCCTGGCCGCCAAGGGGACTGCCATCGCCTTTGCCGACGCCGACGACGTGGTGGCGCCTGGGTGGCTGGCGGCCATCGGCGAGGCGTTGCAACAACACGAACTCGTGGCCGTGCGCTGTGATGTCGAGACACTCAACACCCATGAACACCGGATGTACCGCAACAGTCTGCAGTCGGAAGGGTTGCAGACCATCCATTATCCTCCCTATCTTCCCCATGCTGGCGGCGGCACTATCGGGATCCGCCGCGATTTGCACTTCAAAATCGGTGGATTCGACGAAACGCTTCCTTACCTGGAAGACACGGACTATGTCTGGAAGGCGCAGCTGGCTGGCGCGAAGTTCCACTTCGTCCCGGAAGCCGTGGTCCGGGTGCGCTACCGGATGACGCTGGCAGACATTTATCGGCAAAAAAGAAACTACGCCGAGTACAACGTTCTTCTGTCCAAACGCTATCGGTCATATGGTCCACCGATGGCGCGGCCCTGGAGAAAGTATTTCCGCGATTGGAGACTGCTCATCCGCAATGCGCGCAAACTGAGAGCAGGATCGTCGCGCGCCCCCTGGGTGGGCCAGTTGGGGACGCTCGTGGGGAAAGCCCGGGGGGTTCTGAAATACCGCGTCCCACCCACATGAGCGCTTCCAAAAACTCCCATCCTGGATATCATCCCCGGACATGTATCTGAAACTCAAAAAATGTGTGAATGAATTCCTCGGTCTGGGCACGTTGGTGCGTGTGGTGACCGATAAGCCCGTCGTGGCGCTGACCTTCGACGACGGGCCGAGTCCCGATTACACCCCGACGCTTCTGCGTATTCTCGAGGAGCATGGTGCGTTGGCCACCTTCTTTGTCGTCGGTGAGAAAGCCGCGCGCTATCCGCAGTTGATCCAGGAGATGGTTTCCCGCGGACATTGCGTTGGCAACCATTCCTGGGACCATCCCTCTTTTCCCACCCTGAGCGGCCTTGAGCGGCGGCGTCAGATGAAACAATGCGCCGAGATTCTCCCGCGTCAGGACCCCTTGCTCTTTCGCCCGCCGTTCGGTCATCAGACGGTGATGTCGCGCCTGGATGCCAGGCGAATGGGGTATGAGGTCGTCACCTGGACGGCCATGGCCGGGGACTGGCAGGACCATAGTGCCGCCCGGCTGTTGCGTAACCTGGAAGAGAAAATCCGCCCCGGCAACATCATACTGCTGCACGACGCGCTGTTCAGTACGCAGAATTCCGCCTTTCTGGATCGCACCGCCACCTTGCAGGCGGTGCAAGAACTGTTGGAAACCTACAGCGATTACGAATTCGTCACCGTGCCGCGCTTGCTGCGGATGGGCCGCCCGGTACGCGTGCCCTGGTATCGCCAGGGAGATCGCGCCTGGCTCGATAGCCTGAAAACCGAGGACGCGTTGACGGGCAGCGGTAGCGACCCTGCCGCCACGGCGGCGGAAAACCTGGCGGACTAGTGAAGCGAAGCAGCCGGATCTGAACGTCCGGCTGCTTCGTCAAGCACCTGTCCGAAGAGAGGCGGTAGCTAAAAGCCCTTGCGCCGGCGGCGCGCCAGGAACCCGATCGCCGTCAACAGCAGTGCCGGCAGCAGCGGATCGCGGCGGCCGTCAGCGGCCGCCACCAGGCTACAACCCCCCCCGCCGCCGCCCGAGGACGCCACGCTGCCCACGGCCAGGGGATCGACAATCAGGCCGTTGGCCATGCCGTCCTGGTCGGTTGTCGAGTCCCCGTCCGTCACGGTCACATCCAAGGTGGTGTCGTTGACCCGGGTCCACAGACTGCTCGGCAGCGCGACGTAGTTGCCGCTACCGTCGACCTTGAACACCCTCGGTTCGGCCGGCAAAGCCGTGGAGAAGGTGAAGCGCACGGTGACGCTGCCGCCGACCGCCGACGTGGTGGTATAGCCGACCGTGCCGAACGGGAAGTTCACCCCTTCGGGGCCGCCGTTGGCGGCACCCACGGTGACCGCGCTCAGCACCTGGCCCGCGCTGACGATCTGCACCTGAGCGCCGCCGTTGCTGAGCCGCACGCCATTGGCCGTCGAGGCGTCGCCAGCGGTGCCGCCGGCCTCGAGCGCGTCGATGACGCTGTCATTGTCGCTGTCGGTGGGATTGTTCGGGTCGCCGACCTCGTTGGCGTCCGGGATGCCGTCACTGTCGGTGTCGCCGTTGGCAACATTGGGGTCCAGACCCAGGGCAATGGCTTGAGCGTCGGTCAAACCGTCACCATTGCTGTCCGTCTCGCCGCTGGCGTTCACGGTAAGCGGAATGGTGACGGTGGTGCTGCGGCTGGGAGTCCCGTCGTCGCTGACCGTCACCTGGATGCTGTCGCTGCCTGCCAGGGCGCCCGTGGCATCGTAGGTGACCAACCCGTTGCCGTCCACGCTGGCCGAACCGCCGACGGTTGCCGGCTGCTGGCTGACGGCGTAGCTCAGCGTATCCCCGGCATTGGGGTCGCTGGCGTTGACCTGCACCGTTGCGCTCGCGCCCTGGAACAGGATGATTCCGCCGGAGCTGGCGCTCGGGGCGGCGTTGCCGGCGACGACGGTCAGAGCGAACTGCTGACTGGCCGAGGCGCTGCCGTCACTGGCGTTCACGCTGACCGTGATCGGCGATGCCTGGGCATCGGCATCGGTCAACGTACCGCTCAGCACCCCCGTGCTGGCGTTGATCACCAGGCCGGAGCCGGCCGGAAGGCCGGATAGGGAATAGTTGAGGCTGCTGTCCGGATCACTGAAATTGCCCGACACATTGAGCGGGCCGAAGGCCACCCCCCCAGTACCCGATTGCGGCCCGATACTCCCGACCGCCGTCGGTGGTTCGTTGACATTGTTGATGCTAATGGTCAATGCCTGATCGAAGGTGAGCGAACCGTTGTCCGTGGTGCGCACCGTTACGTTCAGGCTGCTCGCGGACTCGAAATCCAGCAGGCTGCCGTTGGCGACCTGGATCTGGTCGCTGACGATCTTGAACGCGCCGCCGGCATCATTGTTGGGCGCGACGAAGCTGTAAGTGAAGCTGCTGCCGGCATCGGGGTCGGTCGAACTCAGCGTGCCGACCACGGTGTTGTTGGGCGAGTTCTCGTCCACCGCCGAAGGCGTCAGCGCCACCGCGGTGGGGGCTTCGTTGACGTCGTTGACGGAAATGGTCAGGGTCTGATCGAAGCTGAGACTGCCGCTATCCGTGGTGCGCACGGTGATATCGACACTGCTGGCGCTTTCAAAGTCCAGCAGGCTGCCGTTGTCCACCAGGATCTGACCGCCGACGATCTTGAAGGCCCCGCCGCCGCTGCCATTGGGCGCGACAAAACTGTAGCTGTGGGTGTCTCCGCTGTCCGGGTCGGTCGTCGACAGGGTGCCCACCAGGGTGTCGGTGCTCGCGTTCTCGTTGACCGCCGCGGGGCTCAGGCCGACCGCGGTGGGCGCCTCGTTGACATCGTTCACGGTGATGGTGAGCGTTTTCTGCGAGGCAAGGGAGAGGCCGCCTGAATCAGTCGTTTGTACGCTAATGGTATGACTGGTGTTGGTTTCGAAATCCAGCAGACTGCCATTGGCTACGCGGATTTCGTCATTGCTGGCGCCGCCCAGGACAAAACGGCCGCCGGCGTTATCCAGAAGGCTGTAGGTGAAGGTATCGCCGGTGTCGGGGTCGGTGGTGCTCAAGGTGCCCACCACCACGTTGTTGGCGGCGTTCTCATCCACGGCCGCCGGTGTCAGGGCCACGTCGGTCGGTGCGGAATTGGATGTGATGGTGACCGCGACGTTCGCCGTGACCGCGTAGCCGTAGGGATCCTGCGCGGTATAGGTGAAGGTTTCCACCGTCCCGTTGGCGACCTGCGGGGATGGTGTGGAATAGTCCAGGCTGGCGCCACCGCTGTTGATGGCGATGGTACCCCCGGCGCTGCCGGCGCTGACCGCCGTGATGGTCAGGGTGTCGCCGTCGGGGTCGCTGTCGTTGGCCAGCACGTTCAGCGTGATGTTGGCATCGCCGTTGATCACGGTATAGGTATCGTCGCCCAGCACGGGTTTTTTGTCGTTGATCAGAACGGTACCGTTACTGGAGCCCGCGCCCTCGTTGGCGACCGCCACATCCGGGAGGCCGTCGCCGTCATAGTCGTCAATGGCCAGCGAAGTGGGCGCGGTGTCGGCGGCGAAGTTGTTGGCCGCCATTGCCACGGGAAAACTTCCGGTGCCGTCGCCGGGCAGGACGCTGATGTTGTTGCTGCCGGCGTTGACCACGAGCAGGTCCGGGTCGGGTGTGCTGTCGTCGATATCGAGGATGGCCACCGCCCGGGGGCTGGTACCGACGGCGGAATTCACCGCCGCGGCGAAGCCGCCGCCGTTGCCCAACAGGACGCTGACATTGGCGCTGCCGGAGTTGGCGGCCACCAGATCGATGTCCGCGGTGCCGCCGGCGTCACCCACCGCCACGCCGTGCGGGTTGGTGCCGACCGTATAATTCACCGGTCCGGACAGGACACCGGAGATATCGCGTTGCATCACGCCTACGGTACCGGTCGCAAAGTTGGTGTACACGATATCCGGAATGGTGTCGCCGGTGGCGTCGGCGAACTTGACCGAAAACGGCTTGGTAATACCGCCGGTAGAGAACGGGGAGCCCAGCGCTTGGCTGAACGGGTTCGGACCCAGGGCGCCGTCGTCCCGTAACCAGACGGTGATGCTGCCCGTGCCACTGGGATTGAAATTGGCGACGATGATATCCAGCTTGCCGTCGTTGTTGACGTCTCCCAAAGTGACCGAGCGCGGGTCGGTGCCGGTGCTCAAATCGAAAGGCGTGCCGAAGCCGCCGGTGCCGAGCCCGGGCAGCACGGTGACCACATTGTCGCCGGAAACCGCGACGACGACGTCGAGATTGGCGTCTCCCACCACATTGCCGATGACGACGTCGCGTGGAGACCCAGAGCCGGATCCGACAGCGGATTGGGTCGCGGTGCCGGTGAAGTTGCCCAGCCCATCGTTGTCGTTCAGCTGCACGCTGATGTTCCCGGTGGCGAAATTGGCGAACACCAGATCCGGGGCGCCGTCGTTGTTCAGGTCACCGCTGGCGACCGCCGTCGGGTCGGTCGGGGCGGCGCCGGTGCTGACGCTTCGGGCGGGAGCGAAATCGGCCGCCAAAACCGTGCTGGACACAAAAAGACAAGCGCAAGCTGCAAGCGCGGATAGACCAAGGGGGGGACTTTGCCGGACCATGTTTGTTCTCGCTGTAAAAAAACCGTTGGAATTCTCTGCCTTAAATCGCATGCAATATCTGAGCCTATTTGCAAGCCCTTGTCAAACGGAAACTTTGTCTTTTGCAGATTTTTTCTTCTGTAAAAAAAATCGACATTTTTTCCGCCAGCGACGGCGGTGAAAATGGCTTATCCAAAAAATTTACTACGTATAAACAAATGATAACGGTACAGCGAAGGAAGTATGGTAGTGTGGTTTACGCGGCAGAATTTCTGTCGTTTCTGCTGGGAATAATTGTTTCGATCGCAGAGAATTATCCCGAGGCGTCGAATAACTTGATGAAAAAAATAATTATTAATGTGAAAGGGCAGTCAATTATAGAGCGTCGAGTAATTTTACATTTTGAATCTTCTGCGATATTCAGGTAGGCTAAGTAAGGTTTCGTCTGTCTGGGAAGGCTGAAAGCGCGACGCAGAGTCGAGCGGGACAACAAAAGTTTTGGCACCCGTGGATTTGGTTTTTGTGGCTGGCGCATGACCGGCGGATTCCATGCAGCAGACAAGTCCAAACGTAATTCCACGCTGTCATCTTAAGAATAGACCATAATAGGGACGCAAGCCGGCTGAGGTGGCAGTGATGGCAAACAGACAACAACAAGCTTTCCGCGAAGTCGCACCACAGGGTTGCTCGATTCTTCTTCGCAAGCAGGCAGCGTCCGGGGGTGATCCGCGTTCGTTCGTCTTCGGGCTTTGGGTTGCACGCCCTGCGAGTCTGTTCACCTTTCTTGTTTTCGTTTTCCTGTTGAGTGTGGTCACGGCGGCCAGCGCCGCGCCGGTCAATCTGGCGCTCAACCAGCCGACGGTGGCCTCGTCGCAGGAGAAGACGACCCTGGCGCCGCAATTTGCGGTGGACGGTAAAACCACCACCCGCTGGGCGAGCGCCGCGGCGATCGATCCGCAGTGGATCTATGTCGATCTGGGG
>JASBSS010000001.1 GCA_030148805.1 Thiogranum sp.
GGTCACCGGCTCCTGGCGGTTGGGCACGCCGTTGGCGTCATCATCGGGCGCGTAGACGGCCAGCAGCTGGCCGTTGAGGTACAGGTATTCATACCACAGGGTGCCCTGCAGGTTGGTCTCGGCCAGCAGCTCGCCGTTGGCGCCGTAGAGGAAATAACCGCCGGTGGCCACCACCCCGCTGGGGTCGGTCTTGCGCAGCCGCTGGCCCAGCCCGTTGTAGGCGAAGGTGGCTTTGAGGGTTGCCAGCTCGGTGGCGCTGGCCAGGCGGTTGTACGGCGTAAAGGTGTAGCTCCAGTCGCCCTGGCTTTCGGTGTTGCCGTTGGCGTCGAGTACGACACTCGCGCCGCCGAGCGCGGACAGGCGGTTGCTGGCCGGGGCATAGCTGTTGCTGGTGCTGGCGCCGTCGGCGGTGAGCTGGGTGCGGTTGCCGTTTTTGTCATAGACATAGGCGCGCGTGCCGAAGGGGCCGCTGGCGCTGTCCAGGCGGTCGAGCGCATCGTAGCCGAAGCTGCTGGCGCCGGCCGGATCGGTCTGGCTCAGACGGTTGCCGTTGCCGTCATAGCCGGGATAGGTGCGATCGAACAAGGCCGCGGCGGTGCCGCCGGTGTCGGCCACGCGCTGGTCGGTCATGCGGTAGGCGCTGTCGTAGCTCTGGCTGAGGACGCGGCCGTTGCCGTAGTCGAGCGCGGTCAACGGCCCGAAGGGCGCATAGCGCACATTGCCGGCCAGGGTCTGGGTCTGGCCGTTGACGGTGAAGTCCACCTGGCTGACCTGGCCGGCGGCGTCATAGCGGTAGTCAAGCTGGCTGCCCGAGGGATAGGTCAGCGTCTGCAAGCGCCCCTGCTCGTCATAGGCATAGTGCATGCCGGGCGTGCGGGTGGGCTCGCCAAAGGCGGTGTAGGCATAGAGCACGCGGTTGCCGTCGGGCAGCGTGCCGCTGCCGTAGGTGACCGCGCACAGACGCCCGCTGCCGTTGGCACAGGTGTCGTAGTCATAGCGGATGTCGTGCGCGCTGCCCGGCGCGTCGAGGAAGGTCAGCCGGTTCAGCACGTCGTAGCTGTAGCTGAACACCTGCCCTTTGGCGTCGGTCTTGCCGGTGAGGTTGCCGGCGGCGTCATAGCTGTAGCGGGTGGTGCCGGTGTCGGGGCTGGTCTGGCTCAGCAGGTTGCCCAGATCGTCGTACTCATAGCGGGTGTCGCCCCCGTTGGGATCGGTCACCCTGATGAGCCGGTCGCCCACGTCATAGGCATAGGCCGTCTGCGCGTTCACCCCGCCGAGGTCGCGGGTGCTGGCGGTCAACCGCCGCAGGGCGTCGTAGCTGTTGTCGGTCACCCCGTTGTTGCCATCGGTGAGCACGTCCAGCGTGCCGTCGGGGGCGAAATCGTAGTTGCGGTTCTCGTTCGCCTGGCTGCTGGTATCCAGGCGGTTGTAGAGATCGAAGGTCTGGGTGAGCTGGCGCTTGAGCGCGCCGCCGGCGTCATAGGTCTTCTCCGCCGTGCGGTTGCCCTCGGTATCCAGGGTGTAGGCGATGTAGTTGCCCAGGCCATCGGTGATGCGAACCAGGCGGCGGGCGTCGTCATAGGCGAAACTCAGCGTGGTCGCCTCCGGCGTGCCGAACGCTGCAGTGATCGAAGCCACCTCGCCGGTGGCGAGATAGGTCCATTGGGTGACCCGCGAGCGGACACCGTCGCTCTGGGTCAGGCTCTTGAGCCGGTCGTTGCCGGCATAGTACGTATAGGTCAACGTGAGGCCGTTCGGGCGCGTCTCGCTCAGCACCTTGCCGGTGGCGCTGTACTGGAGATTGGCGCGGACCAGCACCCCGGTGGCGTCCTCCACCTCCTTCAGGCGGGCTCGGTTGTTCCCCTCCGCCGGGTCGTTGGCGTAGTAGCGGTACTGCGTGACGTCGACCACATCAGTGCGTGGCCCGTCGACCTGGGTGAGCTGATGGAAGGGGCCGTTGTACTGCCAGCTGGTCGAACGGCTGACCGGCGTCCCCGTGGGCGTGAAGCCGTTGATCACCTCTGAGGTTTTGTTGCCGTAGTCGTCGTAGGTGTAGTTGGTGACTTTGTTGGCGGCGTGGAGGACGTCGCTTGCCCCTACCAAGACCACCAACAGCGGCACTAAGAGCCCTGTGATTCTTTCCCGCCGTGCGTGGTGAGAATGGATTGCTGTGCGGCCCATCGTTATTCTTTCTTTGAAAGCGGTGATGATCATTGTCCGAATCCCTCTCTATATCTCCGTCTACGGCGTGAAAACCGACGGCTCCGTCAGTGTGTTAATTTTGTCATTGAAACGTTGGTCGTAGCTGTAATCGGTGCGGCGCGCAAGACCGGTGTTAGCCGCAGACGTCTTGTACGCAGGCCGCTGCTTGGCATCGTAGCCACCGTAAAGCACATTGAGACCTTGGCGGGATTGACCAATCAAGTCGTTGGTTGCTGCGTCGTGTTGATAAGCGGTATCGCCCTCTCCGCATGTAGAACAACCTGGCCCGCTAATGTCAACTATCAGTCGCTCGCCCAGCTGAAGAGTCGTTCCATAAAGTGTAGTTACTCCTCGGCTGGTGGTTAGCAAACGACTCCCGTCATCATTGTACTCGAGTGATACACCGCTCACTCGATGATTCGCGGAGACGGCTATCGCGCCCAAATAACTCGCTATAGCACGCCCACTCGAGTCATAGTAAATCGTAGCGTAGCGCACGCCACGCTCATCCGTGACTCCGGTCAATGCATTTGGGTAGTCGGCATTCTCGTAATGATATTCTTTTATAGTACCATCCGGATTATCTACATACTTCAGGTTACCATTGATATCGTAGCGATAGCCCCATACTCGACCAGACTGGTCAGTCAATGTAACGATTCGGTCGTTGCCGTCGTAAGCAACGGCTATTGAAGAACCGTCCACAGAGATAATGCTTATTACGCGCCCGTCAATATCGTAATTAATAGCTCTAGAATTCCCAGTAATATCGCTTATAGACTGAATCTTCCCAGAACTATCATAATTAAAAACGTTATTATTCCTGTCCACAAAGCGGTATCCAGTGACGCCGCCGGAAGCATCGCTAGATTCGAACAGCTCCTCAGGCCCCGCTATTTCGTTTTTCCAGCCACTCGGAACCTTAGTAAACGAGATCACTCGACCGTCATTTTCCAATACGGCTAATCTTTGACCCCCCCGCTATAAACAAACTGTTGTATACCGACCTCTATAATAGGCAACGTGGTGACTATGTTGCCGCCGCTGACTATCTGACATCGACCTTGGTCCGTAAAAACCGCGCCAGCATCGGATACCCACGCCTCTAGAATGGCCTGTTTCACCTCACTCCAACCCACCAAACATGCGTCTGGAGCAGTGGCGTACTCGCCGCTGACGGTTGTCGAGGGAGGGAATCGGACGGGGTCATCCGAAAATGTCAACTTAGAAGAATACTCATGTTGCCAGTGCACTCCCAGCCTATTGTCACTCACAGACATGCTATTATAGTAAAGATCGAAAGATAGCCTTCCCGCAGCCCCCAAAGCGACCGTAGATCGTTCTACGTAAAACTCGTTACCAGTGGCCGGATTTATTGGATCGCCGACGGGGCAGAAGCGCTTGGGTTGGCCCAACTCATTTCCGGGCGAAAGCGGCATAGCAAGATAATATCTAGGCTGCGTGCATTCCGAAGCCTGAAAATCCCATGACTGATTGGGCACGCAACGCTGTTCTTTAAAATTCGTAATTGCTGTGCAGATACTGGGGGCATCGCTACGGCATAGGGTGTAGGTGTGGAGCGTGGCTGTTTCACCTTGCGAACCGGCACAAAGAGAGTAGAAGTTACCAATGGCCGCGTTTCCTGCTCCATGGTCCTGACATGCCTGAAACGAACTCGGGGAAACCCCATAAGAATGCCCATACACCACTGTTGACGCAGCCGCAATTGGCGCAATGACGACACCGATACAATGAATCAACACGCATCTGGCTGCTATTCGCCATGCCAAGTAAAAATAACTAAAATAGTTGATCATTGCCCGACTCCCTTCTAAGGATTCCCTAAATTTCAGCCCAGCGTCGCGGCCACACTGCCGCTATTTATGGACCAAACACCGAACGCTCGGTCAGACGATTCGGTGTATTGCGAAAGCGCGAGTCATAGATAAAGCCTGTCAGCCTCCCCTCAGGGGATAACGCCGGATCAAACGCGCAGCCATTCACTCTGGTATCAGAGCCATCTATCAACGCGATTCCGACGGAACGGCATCCCGGTTGGCCTTTTTCGTCGTAGTCGCCAAACCGCGTGATGCTATCACTCCAGTCGATAAAGGCCGACAAATAGCCGTTGACGTCATAGTTTCGGTTCTTGCGCTCACCGTTGGCGCAGGCAGGACAAAGATCGCCGGAGACGCTAATGACATCCATGACGCCTTTATTGATCGCGAAACGGTAGGTTCGGCTAGCCCCGCTACCGGTAGTAACCGTAGTGGACCCGTCGGCGTTATAGCCAAAGTTCACACGCTCGACACCTCCTGCGTGTTCGCTCATAACAGCCTTGCCCTCCATGTCATATGCCCACGTAGCGTAACGAATCCCACGGGCATCGGTTACTCCTGTTAACTGGTTTGGATGAGCTGTGTCTTCATAATGGTATTGTCTCGTAGTTCCGTCCGGATAATCCACGAATTGAAGATTATTGTTATTGTCGTAACGGTAGGTGATACTTCCCAACGGCGTAGAGGCATTGGCGATACGACCGGCACTATAGGAAAGCGTTAAACTTTGACCAAAAGGGCCGTTCACGGCAACCAACGCGCCGTCGACGTCATAGTTGTAGGAAGTCGTAAGTCCACTTAGCGATGTGCTGCTAACGAGTCTCCCATCAGCAGCATAAAGGTCAACGTTTCCGTCTTTGTCGGTGAATTGCCATTCATTCCCGACCTGCTTCAAGTCTACCGGTACGCCACTGATAGTTTTCCATTGCCCCGCCTGCTGGGTGAAGACATAACTAGTCCCGTCCGGGCGGCTAATGGTATGCACGTTTTGGCTGAGAATGGGTGGCCTGTAGAATACATCTGAATTTATCCAGAGAGTCCCTAGGATGTCCGCTCCATCCAGCAGTTTACACACGTCGTTTTCGTACGAGACTGTCGCCGTATTCAGAAGCCCGCGAAAAGCTTGATCCTTGATATCGTTCCAGCCACTGGTACATGCCAGCGCTCGCGTAGCATACAGATTGGATTTAGGTCGCCCGACATTGAGATATTCCGGGATTCCTGGATAGGAATCCATTCTTCGGGAAAAGCTCGAACGCCATCTTTCACCAAGTCGCTGATATCCATCTCCGACAGTCTGAGATCGATAATATCGCGTGAGCCTAAGCGCACCATTGGCTGATCTGTAGTCATCCTCAGACAGAAATTTTGCGCCGGTCGCTGGATCACACGGATTCCCTTCTCCCTCACAATTTGGGTTTAAGGTGGGGGTAGAAAAGTACTTTGCTGCCCGGAAACAGCTATATCGTCCATCGACCATCGTTATCTCATAACCGGAGGGGCAGGCGACAGAACGATCTGCATAGAAAACTGGATCATCCCCGCTGGAACCCGCCGGGCAAGGTCCGCCGAAACAATAGCCCCACGGATGGATACGGCGATTGTTTGGGACCGGTACAATTGGTGGGATCAAAAGCCTTCTTCTGCTGAGACGGGAGACCAAATATTGTCGTGGTGGTGGTTGACCATGCATTATTGGGAAATACGCAATCGCAGTAAGCCTCCAGCCAGCAGGCGCTCAATGCCTGGGTTGCCTCCGTCTCGCTAGAAAAGGGATTTTGACCGCAAGATGCACCCGATCGGTTATACTGCACCGTGTAGACCCATGGACCAGTTTCAGGCTCGGAGCAATCGCCTTCCTGCACGCCCACCACACAGGGCAGAGCGAACACCGTAGTAGGAAAAATCGCAAATGCCAGCCGCACGAAGGTGTTGCACTTCCTTATTGTTTTTCGCCATCCAGGGCAGTCCGGGTTCATGACTATCCCCTGTTTCCGTCCATCCATCGCTAAGGCCGATACACCGAATCTTCGGTGGAGGTCACGACTTTTTGATAGAACCGAGGATCGAAGACAAAGTCCGTACGCCGCGCATTCGGCGACACGACAGGATCAAACGCACATCTATCGCCACTGGTATCCGCCGCATCGTTCCCGTCGATGCCCACGGTCTTGCAAGCCGCCTGCCCCTTGCTATCGAACCCACCCAACCGGGTGACGCTACCGCTCCAGTCGGCATATTGATCCATGTTTCCGGCGTCGTCGTAGCGCCGAGCGGCTTTCTCCCCATTGGGACAGGTCGGACAGAGATCGCCCGTGACTTGCGTGACGCTGCGCGCCCCCTTGACCACGACGAAGCGGTACACGCGGGTGGCACCGCCGCCGGTTGTGACAGTCGTGGTACCGTCGACGTTATACGCGAGTGCGACATGATCGGCGCCACCGGCGTGCTCCGACAGCACCGCCTTCCCGTCGGCATTGTAAGCCCAGGTGGCATAGCGGATACCGCGCTCGTCGGTGATGCCGGTCAGGGCAAAGGTGAAATTCGGGTCCTCGTAATGGTATTGCCTGGAGCTACCGTCCGGCCGGTCGACGAAAGCCAGCCGCCCGGCGCTATCGTAGCGGTAGCTCCAGGTCCGCCCGGCCTGATCGGTGACGGCACTGATTCTGTCAGCTGTGTCGTAGGCGAATAGGAGAAACCCGCCTACGTTGTTCTCGACCTTTTCCAGGCGGTCGTTGCTGTCGTAGGTCAAACTCTGCACATCGCTATGCAGGCTGGTAATAGATATCAGTTTTCCTGCGTCGTCGTATTCCTCTCGCGTACCGTCTGCATCGGTGAACACCCAGGCCGTCGTTGTCCGTTCGAGCCGAAGCTCCGGGTGGAACATCGCTTTCCAGACGATTCCATCCTGATACTCGAAATGATAAATCTCGCCATCAGGACGGGACAAAACGATTGGGCGACTGTTGTTGGGGTTTGGCGGCGGCGTGGGAACAAAGAACGTCAGGGTGGGCCGTATCGGAAAAACCGCCACGGTCTTTCCCGCCAAGCTTATACGGCAGTTCTGCGTTCCCATCGCGGTAGCGGTCGCGCCGGCGAATACCCCACCCCAGGCGCTGTCCTTAATGTCGTTCCAACCCGTCTGGCACGCCTCACTGGGCGTGGCGTACAGCGCCGATTGACGTATTTTCCGAGGGTCATCAGCCGGTCTGCCCAACACGCTCTCGTTCAGTCGGCGATCGAAACTATGACGCCAACCGGGGGAGATAGCCGGCGATGAATTATGTTCGCCGAGACTGTTGTAGAAACGTTTGTACGCCAAGGCGCCTAAAGAAGACGACGCGAGATCGGTTTCGGTTTGCGACTTGTTTCCGGTACTCGGATTGCAGGGGTTGCCTTCGCACTCGTTGTTGGGACCGAGTTCGGGCACTGTCAGATAATAGTTGCTGGCCCCTGTAACGGTGGCACGATACCCATTAGTACATAATTCTAACGTCTTACTGTAAGTTAAATATTGCGAGCAATGGAGATCACGCCGACGCAATAAACGTTGTGTTCCCGCAGGATCACCGTAGCAACTGCCATCAGTTTTTACATCATAATATCTCGTCGGTAGCCATTTATCCTCACTCGCTGCTATTCCGTAGGTTGCTATCGCAGTCATATTCGAAGAGGTTGAAGCCGATTCCCATGGCACGGATCCCGGAGCGTCTATCTCTACGTACGGTGGGCAAGTGTAAATCGAAGACTTCCTTCTATCGATTAACGTTTGAAGCAAATCGTCAAACACTGCCTGTTCAGATAAAAATGTTGCGGCGCGCCATTCGTGCTCATAAAGCCATTCGCCAATAAACAGAGGCTCATCGGGAATCTTATAGTTTATTAGGAGCCTGTCGTCTTGTTGAACAGGAGGTAGCGCCTCTGTCATTAAGGCGTAAATTCCACCATACGACTGAAAGTCCGCAACCGCTTCACTCTGTGTCGAGAAAGTGGATCCTGTCGTAGACGGGACCGCCGACCAGGACAGTTGCTCATAAGCCGTAGCAGCAGCGGTGCAACGGGAAACCAAAAAAGGCAGGACAACTGCCGGCCAGCGCGGCCAACGATACAAGCCATTCAAGGCGAGTGTCACAAGGGTCCCTCCTCACGAATCTCAATATTTTTATCTGTGGACGCCAGCCCTGCTTCCTGAAACGCGTGGCATCCACTTTTAAAACAGCCTAAATCAATTTGAAAGACTAGTAAAGACTAGTAAAGACGAAGACGTACAATTTCGTCTTAACAAAGATTATTTTTTTGTTACCTTTCGCTTTTTTTGTATCTGCCAAGAAAACCCAGCATGCAACTTGTCAGCCGTCGTCAGTTTCCCCCTACTGGGAAACTTTAACATTTGCCTTTCTAAGGACCGTACACGGACGGTGCTGTCACCCTGGCGGCTTTGCCGTGAAACCGGCCATCATATTGATAGCTGGTCTGCCGGGCTTGGGGGCTTCCTCCGGCCTCAATCTTATAACCGTACTGACCCTTGGCGTCATAATCTCCGTAAAGCGTTGTCAAATTGTTTTCCGTTTCACTCAACAGATCATTGGTGTTTGGATCATACTCATAAACGGTATTTCCCGTGCCGCATGTCGAGCAACCCGGGCCATTGACACCGGCTGTCAGTACCACGCCCAGTTGCACTGTTGTCAGATAAACCGAGGTCTGCCCTAAGCTGTTTGTGACCTCGCGCGTGCCGTCACCGTTATAAACGATGACCACTCTTTCTGCCCCCCCTGCATGATAGCTGGCCTGGGCACGCCCACTGAGGTCGTATTCATAAGTCGCGTAGCGCACGCCGCGCTCATCGGTAACGCCCGTCAACGCGTGCGGATAACTGGCATTTTCATAATGATAGTATCGAACGGGGCTAGTGCTCGGGTCTCCCGGTACGGATTCGGGATAAGTAACTGAAATCAGATTGTTGTTGCCATCATAATCATAACGATACGTCATCCCGGCAGCCTCCGTCAGGGTCGCGATCCGCCACGCTGCGTCGTAAGAAAACTGGATGAAATGCCCAAGCTGATCGGCTACGGTGATCAACCGCCCTGCATTGTCGTAGCTTAGGTCCTGTCGCCAGCCGGCGCTCGAGACGATGCTGCTCAGCCTGCCTTCGGCCGTATAGTTTTCCTGCTCGTCATCGACGTTGGTATAGGTCCACCCTGTAAGGGCACCGGCACTATCCTTGGACGCACTGAGTTGTCCCACCACATCGCCATCTGAAATCCAGTCGTTGTTATTCCAGGTGAAGGGATAGCGTTTTCCATTCGGCCGAGAAACTGTCGCCGTGGAGACCGCGCCATTTTGCGCCAATTGGATGGATCGACTGTAGGTGTGCCGCCAGCTGTAACCCAAGGCGCCGGCCCTGCTGTCGAGGCTGTTGTAGTAGCGCGCGAAGCGCAATCCTGATGGGTGGGACAAGACATAGTCCACTTCCTTCTGGAGTTTGTTGCCATTTCCCGGATTGATCGGATTGCCCAGACAACAATGCCCGCCGCAGTCGCCAAGATTTTTGGAAGGCACTGGGTCACCCGTGGGATCGCAAGAGGCCTGCCCAGTGTAGGGCGTGTAACCCTCCGGACAACTCAAGATGGCCGATACCGGCTGCCCATAGGCCGTGTACCAGCCCCAAGTGCCGTCACAAACTATATTGGGGTTGTACCGTTCTGCGTAAACTTCGCCGTTGGACTGGTCGATTTGGTGCGTGTAATGGGTGTCAGCCGGAGAACAGTTGCCGTTCCGAGGTTCCAGCTTCACATAGGACCCCGGCCCATTGACCTCTAAGACAACCGGCAAGCGATCGGCTTTAACTTCATCAAACGAGTCATAGATATAAGGAACGCTATAGATCGGGGATCCCCACTTATAACTCGGAGCAACGGACACGCCGGCTGCGAGAACGGATTGACATAACAGGGAAAGAACAACGGCTTTAAGAATATGAAAGCAGGGTCTGCGTTTACCAACCGTTGTTAAAGCCTTGCGAGCATAAGCATTCATAGCCGACTCCCTGGCGATCACTCGTCACTGAGTTCAGTATATCTACTGCATCGCCAGGAAATCAATACACAGCGCTTCGTATAAACAATAGCCGCCGGCAGAACATCGTCCATTCGCAGGGCGCCCAGAAGATTGTTCAACTCTCAATATACCCCGCCAACCCCCCCACCGTCGGATACTCAAACAAATCCGTAATCGCCACCTTCCCCGGAAAGCTGCGCTCGATGTCCTCGTGCAGGCTGACCAGGGTGAGCGAGTCGGCGCCCAGTTCGAACAGGTTGCGCTCGGGGGTGATGGCTTGGCCGGGAAAATGTTCGCGGCACAGTTGCAGCAATTGGCGCGCGGTGGCGGATTGAGGTTCTGCGCCGTCGCTGCCGGCGCAGGTTTGTTCCAGCTCGTGCAACAGGGCAGCGTAGTCGCCGCGCGCGAAGGCCTCGGCGAGGGCGTAGCGTTGCAGTTTGCCGCTGCTGGTGCGCGGCAGGCGCGCCAGGGGGATGACGGCGTGGGCCTGGACGCCGGCGGCGGTGGCGAGCGCGGTCTGCACGGCGGCGGCGCGCGTGGCGAACTCCCGCAACCCGCCGCGGTGTTGCAGGCACACCAATAGCCGGTCTTCGGCGTTGTCGTCGCTGCGCCAGGCGCTCACGGCGACCTTGCCGGGTTGCGCGCAGCCGGCCTCGGTGAGCAGGTGTTCGAGGTCCTGGGGGTAAAGGTTCTGGCCGGCGGCGAACAACACGTCCTTGGCGCGCCCGCAGATCACCAGCCCCTGGTCGCTGATGAACCCGAGGTCGCCGCTGTCGAGCCAGCCATCGACAAAGGCTTCATCGGTGGCCTCGCGGTCGTTGAAATAGCCGCGGGTAACGGACGCGCCACGAATCTGTACGTGGCCGACCTGCTGCGGCGCCAGGGCGCGGCCGTGGTCGTCGGCGATGCGCAGCTCGCAACTGTCGACGGCGGTGCCCAGGGCGACCAGTTCGACTTGACGCGCTGCGCCCTCCCCGACCCGCACGTCATCGCCGGTGGCCAGCCGGCCCGCGTCCACCCGGAGGCTTTGCACGCCGCGACCGGGCGGCGGAAAGCTCACCGCCAGGCTGGCCTCGGCCAGGCCGTAGACGGGAAAGAGCGCCTCGGCGCGCAACCCGCGCGCGGCGAGGCGTTGCACGAATTCGCGGCACACGGCCGCCGACACCGGTTCGGCGCCGCAGAACAGCAGGCGTACGCGACTGAGATCTAGCGCGGTCTCCTCCTCCCCCACGCGCTGCAGGTAATGTTGAAAACCGAAATTGGGCGCGCACAAAAGACTGGCGCCGAGCTCGCCGGCGCGCCGCAACCACAGCGCCGGGCGGCGGATGAACAGTTCGCTGTCCATCAGCACCTGTTCGAGGCCTAACGACAACGGCACCAGATGAAAGCCGATCAGCCCCATGTCGTGGCTCAGCGGCATCCAGCTGAAGGTCGCGTCGCGTTCGTCGATGGCGGCGGCGCGCACGATGGCGCGCACGTTGGCCAGCAGGTTGGCGTGGCTGAGCTGCACGCCCCTGGGCGCGCGCGTCGAGCCGGAGGAGAACTGGATCAACGCCAGGTCGTCGGGCGCCGCCGGGTGCAGGTCGCCCGGCGTCAGCGCCGCGGCCGGCAGGTCCTCGACCAGCAGCACCCGCTCCGCGAAGTCGTGCAGGTTGTTCTCGGTTTTGCAGCGCAGGTAGAGCTCGCGCTCGCTGAACAGCCACGCCGGCTGGATGGCGGCGGCGACGGCGGCCAGCTTGGCGCGCGCGCCGGCCTGCAGGCCGGCGCTCAACGGCACCGGCACCAACCCGCCCAACTGGCAGGCCCAGAAGGCATCGACGAGCGCGCGATTGTCGCGCACGAATAGCAGCACCCGCTCGCCGGGGCGCACGCCGCGCTGCTGCCACAGCCCCAACAGCCCGCGCGCGCGTTGCAACAGGTCGGCGTAGGTTAGGCGGCTTTCGCGCCCGCCGCCTTGCAGGTAGCGCACGCCGTGGGGCGATTGCGCGGCGCGCGGCAACAGATCGGCGAGCACCCGCGCTTCAGTCATCGCACACCTCGAAGCGCAGCCACAGCGGCGCGCGCGGGCGCAGGTTCACCTCGGCCTCCAACGCTGGGGCCGCGTCGGTCGGTGCCAGCGGCCGCAAGTGGCGCGCCACCTGCGCCACGTGGATGAGCATCTCGGCCATGGCGAAACCCTCGCCGATGCAATGGCGCGGCCCGGCGGAGAACGGCAGATAACTGTAACGCGCGCGGCCCGCCTCGGCCTCGGCGGTGAAGCGTTCGGGACGAAACGCCTCGGGTGCGTCCCAGTGATCCGGGTGGCGGTGAAGCAGCCAGCTGCAGATGAAGACATCGCTGCCCGCGGGCAGATGATACCCGCCCAGGGTGTCGTCGTGCACCGCCCGGCGGGTGTACAGCCAACCGGGGGGATACAGCCGCAGCGCTTCCTTGACGATCCGCGCCACCGGTTGCCACCGGGCCAGTTGTTCGCGGCCCGGCACGGTGTCGAGATCCAGATCGCGCAGGTCCACGCGCAGACGCGCGCAAACCTGCGGGTGGGTGGCCAGCAGGTACCACACCCAGTTGAGCGAGGCGGCGGTGGTCTCGTGGCCGGCGACAATCAGGGTGAGCACTTCGTCGACCAGCGCCTTGTCGTCCATCGGGCCGCTGGCGCCGCGCCGCGCCCGCAGGCAATGGCTGAGCAGGTCGGGCGGGAAACGCCGCTCGCGCCGACGGCGCGCGGCCAGTTCGCGGATCTGTGCGCCCAGGGCGCGAAAGCGTACCGCGAATTGCAAATCGCGCTGCGATTGCTCGCTCACCAGCGCGAAAGCCGGTTGGCCGGCGGCGTCGCGCAGGTCGTCCAGGTCTTCGGAAAACAGCGCCTGCAACACCGCCGTCAAGGTGCTCGTGCTCACCTCGGCAGTCACGTTCACGCGCTCGCCGGCGCGCGCGGCCTGTTGCCAGCGCGCACTCAGCGCAAGCGCCTGGGTATGGAATCCGCGCAGATAGGCGCCCAGCGCCGCCTGCTGGAAGGCCGGCTGCAACAAGCGTCGCTGCCCCCGCCAGTGCGCGCCCTCGCCCGCCATCAGGCCGTCGCCGAGCAACACCCGCACCCGCTCGATGCCCACGCCCTTGACGTAGTTGCGGTGGTTGGACACGAGAATACGGCGGATCAGGGCGGGGTCGGTCACCAGCCAGGTGGCGGCCGCGCGCGAGGCGGCCGGCACGCGCACGCAATCGCCATACTGTTGCCACAGGGCGTGCAGGCGTTGCAGTTTGTCGGCGCCGGTCTCCAGATCGCAGGGTGCCGACGGCCCCGGCGGCACACGCTCGGCGGGAGCGGGAATGGCTTAGCCCTCGAAGCCGACGCGCTTGTGGCTGCCGTCGCAGAAAGGCTTGTTGGCCGAATGGCCGCAGCGGCACAGGCCGGCCTTGTTGCGGGTGGCCGCGCAACTGCCGTCGGCGCGCAGGATGCGCATCGGGCCGCTGGCCACCAGCATGGCGTTGGGCCGCACCCGCAGGCGCAGCGGCCCGCCGTCGGCCTCCAATTCGTCGGATTTCAGATCCTGCATCATGCCGTCGTGCGCAAAGCCCGCCTCGCGGTGGCTGCCGTCGCAGAAGGGCTTGTTGCCGGAATGGCCACAGCGGCACAACACCAGGTCGGCGCCTTTCTCCAGCAGGTGTTCCCCGGCGTCGTAGACCTCGACTTCGCCTGTACACAGCAGCGGTCCATCGGCCCTGACTTTAATGTCGTTCGTCTCGTCCAACTTTCCTTCCCTTTGTTCTTGCGGAAATTCACAGCCGCCGCTGATTGGGCGCACCGCCAAAGATCTAAAGGTCTAAAGGATACACCAAGCGGCGGCAGGAGGTTAAATCGACCTGCTGTCTTTTTCGGGCGGCACGCTTAATTGTACGCCATGTGCTCGTCGTCGATCTTGCTCGCGCGCTCACGCTTTAGTGTATCCTGCTTGTCGCCGGCGCTTGCGGTTCCCGCCCACGAGCGGGTTGTCAAGCATGGCGGCACCGGGTGTGGGCGACTTTGTGTTGGAGCAACCCCTATGGCACGGCCAACGGTATCCGATACGTTCGAAGGCATGAAACTGGACGCGATCCTTAAACGGCTCGACACCGGTGCGCAAGGCTTAACGGGCGATGAGGCCCGGCGACGGCTGGATCAGTACGGACCCAATGCGCTGGAGGAAAAAAAGTCCAACCCTCTTAGGGCGTTTCTGGGCTACTTCTGGGGCCCCATTCCCTGGATGATCGAAATCGCCGCCGTCCTCTCGGCCCTCGTCCGGCATTGGACAGACCTGGCCATTATCGGGGTACTGCTGATCTTCAATGCCGTCGTCGGGTTCTACCAGGAGTACCAGGCGGGCAATGCCATCGACGCCTTGAAGCGACATCTCGCCCTCAACGCACGCGTGCTGCGCGATGGCATCTGGAAGCAAATCCCCGCACCTGAACTGGTACCCGGAGATATCATCAGGCTGAGGCTCGGCGATGTGGTGCCGGCCGACGTGACGCTGAGCGACGGAGACTATCTCAGCCTGGATCAGTCCAGCCTCACGGGCGAGTCCTTACCGGTCGACAAAGAGGTCGGCGGGCTCGCCTATTCGGGCTCGGTGGTCAAACAGGGCGAGATGTCTGGCGTGGTCACGGCCACCGGCGGCGATACTTATTTCGGCCATACGGCGAGCCTGGTGGCCGCGGCAAAGAAGGTGTCCCACTTCCAGCGCGCGGTTCTGAGCATCGGAAACTATCTGATCTACCTAACACTGGCATTGGTTGGTGTCCTGGTGGTGGTGCTGCTGCAACGAGGCGAACCCTGGCTCGCGGTGGCCCAGTTTGCCCTCATCCTTACGGTGGCCGCCGTTCCCGTGGCCATGCCGGCGGTATTGTCGGTCACCCTCGCGGTCGGCGCGGTAACGCTGTCGAAGATGAAGACCGTCGTCTCGCGTCTGGAGTCCATAGAAGAAATGGCCGGCATCGACGTCTTGTGCTGCGACAAGACGGGTACGCTGACCCAAAACCGGTTGCGCCTCGGTGAACCTTACGCAGTCGAAGGTGTCACCCGCGCGCAGGTCGTTCTCGCCGCCGCCCTCGCCTCGCGCGAGGAGGACGCCGATGCCATCGATACGGCGGTGCTTGGCGGGTCGCCGGCCCAGGAAGCGCGAAAGCACTATACCCGGGAGCACTTCAGTCCCTTCGATCCGGTGGGTAAACGAACCGAAGCGCAAATCACTGGCCCCGACGGCGAGCCATTCACCGTCACCAAAGGCGCACCGCAGATCGTTCTGGCGTTGAGCGAGGCGCCGGATGCGATCAAGGCGCAAATGCAACACAAGGTGGACGAACTGGCGGCCGGGGGCTATCGCACCCTGGCGGTCGCGCGCCGCGATGGTGACCAGCCCTGGCGCCTGCTGGGCCTGCTACCGTTGCACGATCCTCCCCGAGAGGACGCCGCCGGGACCCTCGCAGAGGCCGAAAAACACGGTGTCAGGGTTAAGATGGTGACCGGAGACAACCTCGCCATCGCGCGCGAGATCGCGGGTAAACTGGGCATGGGGAAACGCATTCTGCCGGCGGCTGAACTGTCGCAGGAAGACACGCGGGCGATAGCGCCACGGGATGCCGAAAAGATCGAACAGGCCGATGGTTTCGCCCAGGTTTATCCACAACACAAATTCCACATCGTACGGGCGTTGCAAGCGCGCGATCACATTGTCGGCATGACCGGCGACGGCGTCAACGACGCGCCAGCGCTGAAACAGGCCGACGTGGGTATTGCGGTATCCGGGGCCACCGATGCGGCACGGGCCGCGGCCGACCTGATACTGACCGCCCCCGGGCTTTCCGTCATCGTGCGCGCCGTGGAGCAGGCGCGCAAGATCTTCGAACGCATGAACTCCTACGCGGTCTATCGTATCACCGAAACCATCCGGATCGTGGTCTTCCTGGTGCTGGCCATGCTGGTCTACGATTTCTATCCCATAACCGCGGTGATGATCATCCTGTTGGCCTTGCTGAACGATCTGCCCATCATGGCCATCGCTTATGACAATACCTGGCTGGACCCCCAACCGGTGCGCTGGGAGATGCGGCGGGTGTTGACGGTGGCGTCGGTGCTCGGCGGTATCGGTGTGATCGAAACTTTCGCCCTGCTGGCCATCGCCAAAGCCTGGCTGGGCCTGCCCGAGGCGCAACTGCAATCGGTCGTTTTCCTGAAACTGGCGGTCGCCGGCCACCTGACGCTGTTTGTGGCACGCACCAGAGGGCCGTTTTTCGCGCCCCCCTACCCCTCGCCGATTCTACTGACCGCCGTGGTCGGCACCCAGACGGTCGCGGCCATGATCGTCGGCTTCGGTTGGTATGTCGCGCCTATACCGTGGAGCGCCATCGGCTTGATCTGGCTGTACTGTCTGGTCTGGATCGTGATCGAAGACGCGGCCAAGCTCGCGACTTACCGATACGGGAAACGGGTTCAACGTTGACGTCAGCGGGCACTGTATCAAGAACATGGCCGGTGGCGGGCCAGCGACCCCTAGGCGTCGATCAATCCGCAGGCCACGCCGGTGCCGCCCATACCGCAATAGCCGCCGGGGTTTTTCGCCAGATACTGCTGGTGGTAGTCCTCGGCGTAATAGAAGGTCGGCGCCGGTTCGATCTCAGTGGTGATGCGGCCGAAGCCGCGGGCCACCACCAGGCGGTCCTGATAATGTTGCAGGCTGTCCCGTGCCTGCTCGTGCTGTGCATCGGAAAAGGTATAGATCCCGGAGCGGTACTGGGTGCCGACATCGTTGCCCTGGCGCATGCCCTGGGTGGGGTCGTGGCCTTCCCAGAAGGCGTTCAACAACTGTTGATAGCCCACCTGCGCCGGGTCGAAGACCACCAGCACCACTTCGTTGTGTCCGGTCATGCCGCTGCACACTTCGCGATAGGTGGGGTTCGGCGTATGGCCGCCGGCGTAACCCACGGCGGTGGTGAAGACCCCGGCGCGCTGCCAGAACAGCCGCTCGGCACCCCAGAAGCAGCCCATGCCGAACAGCGCCTGTTGCAGCCCGGCGGGAAACGGCGGCTGCAGGGGGTTGCCGTTGACGAAATGCCGCTCGGGCACCGGCATGGGGGTGTCGCGCCCGGGCAGCGCCTGCCCGGGGGTCGGCATCTGCACGCTTTTGTGCCTGAACATGGTTCGCCTCCGCCCATCGCCCCGGCCACATGCCCGGCGGCGATCGGTTATAGTGATAAGCAGGCTCCCATGGTAATGACTCATGTCCGCAACACAAGCCATCCCCGACGCGCTGTTGTTCACCGCCCCCGGCTGCCCGCACTGCCCGGCGGTACGCCGTGCCCTCGACGAGCTGGTCGCTGCCGGCCTGGTGGCGCGGCTGGAGGTGGTGGATCTGGCCGCGCATCCCCAGCGGGCCGAGCGCCTGGGGGTGCGCGCGGTGCCCTGGCTGCGCCTGGGAGAATTCGAGTTCGAGGGGCTGCACTCGCCGGCGGAGCTGCGCCACTGGGCGCGCCGCGCCGCCAGCGCCGGGGGCCTGGCCGACTATTTCGCCGAACGCCTGAAAAACGGCCGTCTGGCCCAGGTGGCGACCATGGTCGCGGCCCGACCGGAGCGCCTCGACGCGCTGCTGCAGCTGGCCGCCGACGCCGACACCGAGCTGACGGTGCGCATCGGCGTCAGCGCCGTGATTGAGGGGCTAGCCGGCAGCGACGCGTTGCGCGCGCGGCTGCCGGCGCTCGAGCGCCTGGCGGCGAGCGAGGATCCGCGGGTACGCGCCGACGCCTGTCATTTTCTCGCCCTGAGCGAAACCCCGGCCGCGCTGCCGCTGCTGGAGGCGCTGGCGCGGGATCGCGAACGCGCGGTGCGCGAAGTGGCCGAGGATTGCCTGGCCGAGCTGCGCGAGCACAGCGACGGCTGAGAGCGGCGGGCGCCGCCGGCTCGCTGGCGCCCGCCGCCCCTTCCCCACGGTGTAAGGAGGCACACGCATGAGTGGTGACTACATCCGGTTCTTCGGGGACATCGGCCTCGACGACGTGCCGCTGGTCGGCGGCAAGAACGCCTCGCTGGGCGAGATGTACCGCGCGCTGACGCCCCAGGGCATCCGCGTGCCCAACGGTTTCGCCACCACCGCCGCCGCCTACCGCCACCTGCTCGACCAGGCGCAGTTGTGGCAACCGCTGCACGCGCTGTTCGACACGCTCGAATACACCGATGTCGAGGCGCTGGCGAACGCCGGCGCGCAAGCCCGCTCGCTGGTCTACAACGCGCCGCTGCGGGACGATCTGCGCGCCGAATTGCTGCGGGGCTACGCGCAACTGCGCGCCGAGTACGGCGAGGACCTCAGCCTGGCGATCCGCAGCTCGGCCACCGCCGAGGATCTGCCGACGGCCAGTTTCGCCGGCCAGCAGGATACCTATCTGAACATCCGCGGCGAGGCGGAGTTTCTCGACGCCTGCAAGCGCTGCTTCGCCAGCCTGTTCACCGACCGCGCCATCCACTACCGCGCCGAGCGCGGCTTCGATCATTTCAAGGTGGCGCTGTCGATCGGGGTGATGAAAATGGTGCGCGCCGATCTGGCCGCCTCCGGGGTGATGTTCTCGCTCGATACCGAATCGGGATTCCGCGACGTGGTGTTCATCACCGCCGCCTACGGCCTGGGGGAAAATGTGGTTCAGGGCACGGTCGACCCGGACGAGTTCTATGTGCACAAGCCGACCTATGCGCAGGGCTTTCGCCAGGTGCTGCGGCGGGTGCGCGGGCGCAAGCAGGTGAAGATGGTCTACGGCGGCGGGCGCACCCGCGGCACCACCCACAATGTGCCCACGACCGAAGCCGAGCGCGCCCGCTTCTGTCTCGACGACGCCCGGGTGCTGGAGCTGGCCGGTTATGCCATCGCCATCGAACAGCACTACAGCGCGCGCGCCGGAGAAGACCGGCCGATGGACATGGAGTGGGCGCTCGACGGCAGCGACGGCCAGCTGTATCTGGTGCAGGCGCGCCCCGAGACGGTGGCCTCGCAGCGCCGCGGTACTTTGTTGCGCGAGTATCAGCTGCAGGAAACCGCCACACCGCTGGTCGAGGGCCGCGCCGTCGGCGCCAGCATCGCCGCCGGCGCGGCGCACGTGATCACCCGTGCCGATCAGCTCGGCGGCTTCCGCCCGGGCGAGGTGCTGGTCTCGGTGACCACCACGCCGGACTGGGAGCCGGTGATGAAAACCGCCGCGGCGATCGTCACCGACCGCGGCGGGCGCACCTGTCACGCCGCCATCATCGCGCGCGAGCTCGGCATTCCGGCGGTGGTCGGCTGCGGCGACGCCACCGCGCGCATCGCCGACGGCGACACGGTGACCGTCTCCTGCGCCGAGGGCGACAGCGGGCGGGTCTACCCGGGGCGGCTGCGCTTTGCCTTGCGCGAGACCGATCTGTCCGAACTGCCGCGCCCGCGCACCGAGGTGATGCTCAACCTCGGCAATCCGGAGCTGGCCTTCCAGATGGGGCAACTGCCGAGCGCCGGCGTGGGCCTGGCGCGCATGGAGTTCATCATCAGCGAATCGATCCGCGCCCACCCGATGGCGCTGCTGCACCCGGAGCGGGTGGGCGATCGCGAGGCGCGCAAGGCGCTGCAGGCGTTGATCGCGGGGGCGGCCTCGGGGGGCGATTATTTCATCCAGCGCCTGGCCGAGGGCGTCGGCACCCTCGCCGCGGCCTTCCATCCGCGGCCGGTGGTGGTGCGGCTGTCGGACTTCAAGACCAATGAATACGCCGCGCTGCTCGGCGGGCGCGAGTTCGAGCCGCGCGAGGCCAATCCGATGCTGGGGTTCCGCGGCGCGGCGCGCTACAGCCACCCGGACTATGCCGAGGGCTTCGCCCTGGAGTGCGCCGCGCTCAAGCGGGTGCGCGAACAGATGGGGCTCAAGAACGTGATTCTGATGGTGCCCTTCTGCCGCCGGCTGGAGGAAGCCGCGCAGGTGATCGAGACCCTCGCCCGCCACGGGCTGCGCCGCGGCGACGACGGCCTGCAGGTCTACATGATGTGCGAGATCCCCAACAACGTGATTCTGATCGACCGCTTCGCCGAGTACTTCGACGGGTTTTCCATCGGCTCGAACGATCTCACTCAGCTGACCCTGGGGGTGGATCGCGACTCGGACAAGGTGGCCTTCGCCTTCGACGAGCGCGACCCCGGCGTGCGCGAAATGATCCGCCTGGCGGTGGAAGGCGCGCGCCGCAACGGCAAACACTCCGGCCTGTGCGGCCAGGCGCCCTCGGACTACCCCGAGATGGCCGAGTATCTGGTCGACCTCGGTATCGATTCGATCAGCCTCAACCCCGACACCCTGCTGGCGACCACGCGGGTGATTCTGGAGGCCGAGAAGCGCCGGGACGCTTCCGGCTGAACCGCGCCTAGAACAGCGCCAGCTGCGGTTGCAGCTCGGGCGGCGGGCCGAAAGCGCCGCAATCGAACTCCGGCATGCCGGGAAAACCCAGCCGCTTCACCGCCCCGTGGAAACGCTGGCGGATCAGATCGGCGTAGACGCCGCTGCCGGTCATGCGCCGGCCGTAGGTGGGGTCGTTGTCGCGCCCGCCGCGCATATCGCGGATGCGCTGCATAATGCGCTGCGCCTCGCCCGGGCGGTGGTGCGCCAGCCAGTCGCGGAACAGGTCCTTGACCTCGTGCGGCAGGCGGATCATGACATAACCGGCGCGCAGCGCCCCGGCGGCGTGCACCTGCTCGACGATGGCCTCGAGTTCGCCGTCGTTGAGAAACGGGATCACCGGCGCCACCAGCACCCCCACCGGAACACCGGCCGCGCGCAGGCGGCGGATGACCTCCAGGCGTCGCTGCGGCGCCGCTGCCCGCGGCTCGAGGGTGCGCGCCAAGTGCCGGTCGAGCGAGGTCACCGACACCATGACGTGCACCAGCCGCCGCGCGGCCATGTCGCCGAGCAGATCGATGTCGCGCTCGATCAGCGCCGACTTGGTGATCAGCGTGGCCGGATGGCCGAAGTCACTCAGCACTTCGAGGATCGAGCGGGTGAGCCCCAGTTTGCGTTCGCTGGGCTGGTAGGCGTCGGTGTTCACCCCGAGCGCCAACGGCTGACAGCGGTAGCTCGGCTTCGACAGCTCTTTGCGCAGCAACGCGGCCGCCTCCGGTTTGTAGAAGATACGGCTTTCGAAATCCAGCCCCGGCGAACAATCGAGATAGGCGTGGGTGGGCCGCGCGAAACAGTACACGCAACCGTGCTCGCAACCGCGGTAAGGATTGATGGAACGGTCGAAGGGCACGTCCGGCGACTGGTTGTAGGCGATCACCGTGCGGCTCTTGTCCACCTGCAACTCGGTGGCCAGCGGCGGCGGGGCCTCGGCGCGGGTCCAGCCGTCGTCGAAGTCGGCGCGCGCATGGCGGTGGAAGCGGTTGTCGGGGTTGCCCAGGGCGCCGCGGCCGCGCGGCGGGGTGTCGGGTCGCTGCATGGGTCCACCTCCTGGCTGCTGGCAGACGATCGATGACTGTATGTTTATACAGTATTCGGCCGGAACCCGCCAGAGCGCGAAGCGGACTTACAGCCAGCGCACTAGATAGAACAGGTATTGGCCTTCGGAGGACTTGGAGGGGCCGGCGACGACGGCGGCGTGGCGGTGGTGGTCGGGATCGGCTGCGGCACGGGCGGCGGCCTCGTCCGGCACGATCTCCAGGCAGTTGGCCGACAGGCGTTTTTTCTTCTTCGGCGCGTAGACCACGGCGTAGTGTTCCTGCACCACGCCGCCGCGATCGAGCATCAGACCCCGGATGGAAACGCCCATCAGCGCCCCCTGCCCCAGACACCGCCCCTAGGACTACAAAGGTCGCTTTGTAAGAATATTAGCAAGTGGTTACTCACAGGAAAATCGCCTCCTCGGAATTTACAGCCTGAACTGCCTTCAGGTTCAACTCCACTCTGACAATAAGGCTATATCTATATGTTTTTTAAAAATAATTATAATTGATGAAAAATTCAACGATTTAACAGCCAGCGAGCAACCATCGCGAATTTATGTCATACAGGCGTCATGATCCACAGACTTATCCACAGATTTTGTGGATAAGTCAGGACCCTTGTAGGACGGTTTTGACAGACGATTCACGCCCGTCCAGCCACGCTATCGCAGCGCCGTTCCTGGACCAGCACCCAGGGGGCCACCACCACCGCCCACAACTCGGGATCGCCGGCGGCCCAGGCCTTGGCGACGGCCGCCTCGAGCTGGCGTAATTGGCCGTGGTTCAACCAGTCGGCGGCCGCGGCTTTATCGTCCTCGGCCAGCGCCGCGGCGACCGCCACCAGATCCAGGTCCGCCGCCACCCGCAACACCGCCCCACGGGCGAAGTGCCGTTCCAGTTCGGGCCAGGCGATGCGCGCGGTCTGGGCCAACATGTCACGCTGGCGTTGAGTGGGCTCGTGCATGGCTTAAGTTTAGTCTATACGGCCAAGGTGCGGATACGATACGTCAGGCCGTGGCGGCGGCGCGGGTCGAGCGGCGGGATTGCCGTAAGACGGCGCCGGAGCTGACGGGCGCTGGCGCTCTGGCGCAGGAAGACGCCGACCGCGTTGTGGTTCTGCGGCGTGCTCAAGCGAAACGCCGCGGCGAAGTGCCGGCGGCAACGCGCGTCGATCCGGTAGGCGGAGGTGTCCAGCTCCAGCGACGAGGCGAAGTTGCTGACGATCAGGCCGCGCGGCGACAGACAGGCCTCCAGCCGCCCCACCCACTCGGCGCCGGCATAGACCGCGCGCTGAGCCTCGCCCTGGTGGTCGCCGAACAGATCGTCCACGATCAGATCGAACGCCGGCCCGCGGTAGCGCCGCACCCAGTCGACGGCATCGGCGCATTCCAGCCGCAGCCCGGGGCCGCGCACGCCGAAAAAGCGCCGCGCCAGCGACAGGTGCACCGGGCTGAGTTCGACCCCGACCAGCGCCGCCGGCTGCACGTAGCGCTGCAGGTGACGGATCACCGCGCCGCCACCGACGCCCAGCACCAACACCCGCCGCAGTTCCTGCGGTGGCTGGAAGAATGCCGGCAGCCAGAGCAGATCCCAGACGCTGCCGCTGACCGCTCGCGCCGGGTGGTATTGGCTGTGGAAGACGCCGTTGGTGTAGAGCCGCCGCGTGCCGCCGGCGGCGCGGACCTCATACAGCGTGTCGCCGACGCGGCGCTGGTACAGCACGGCCACCGGTCTTCAGCCCCGCAGGCGTTTCAACCAGCGCCGCCAGCGGCTGACCGGGCGCTGCGCGTCGTCGAGCAGCCGGCCGCTGAATTCCGGTTGCTGCGCGGGTTCGCCCGTGGCGAGCAACTCGGCGGCAACGCGTGGTTCGTCGACCTCGGCGCCCAGAAAGGCGGCGACCGCGCGCATGTCAATCAAGGCGTTTTCCAGACAGGAGGTGCCGCCCGGCGAGGGTGTCATGTTGAAGATGGCACCCCGGCCGGTATCGATCTTGGCCTCGCCGAGCAGCAGCCGGCCCTGGGTCTTGTCGATCAATTGCGGCCGGATGCCCCCGACTTTGTGGGCGAAGCTCAGATCGCGGTAGCGCAAGCTGGGAACGATTTTGCGCACGTCGCGCAGAAACAGCAGCTTGCGGATGAAAGGCACTTCAAACAGGATGTTCTTGAACATGTAACGCCGGATGTCGCGTACCCGCAGCAGCTCCCACAGGGCCCTGGCCACCTGGCGGTCGAAGCGCAGCACGCGCAGGAAATCCGGCAGGGTACGATAGTTGTAGCGCTCCAGGATGGGCAGAATCAGCGCCGTGGGACCGAAACGGGTCTTGCCCGGTACCAGCACGTCGGGATCGCCGTGGATGGCGGCGAAGGGCAGCTTGTCGTTCTGCACCGTATAGACCTTGCCGTGCAGCACCTGGGGTGTGAAGTAGTAGCTGCCGGCCACCGGCAGACAGGAATAGTGGCGGCCGTATCCCAGGTCGTGCGCCAGCTTCAGGCTGTGGCCGCCGGCGCACACCACCAGCGCGCGGGTCTGGTAACAGGTGGTGGCGCTGGAGACCAGGAATCGCTCGGCTTCGACGTCGATATGCAGGACGTTCTCGTTGTAGCGCACGTCCACGGTCTTGTCCGGCTCCTGGCAGGCGTTGCGCACGAAGGAGCGCGACAAGGCCTCGAAGTTGACCGCGGTGTACTCGTCGGTGGACCCGAGCGCGATGATCGACTCGGCGCGCAGGCCGCCGTCGCGCGCCGCCACCACCGCCGGCTCGATGCGGGCGATGTCTTTTTTCTCCAGCAACCGCAGTTGCCGATAGTGCGGCTGCAACTCGCGAAAGCGCGCGCGCAGCAGTTCGCACTCGCGCTCGCCCACGCCGAGCACCATTTTCGGATATTGATAGATGAGATGGTCGCGGTCGGGCTGGGCCAGGCAGTAGTTGGCGAGCATGCGCGCGGCGCGCTGCACCTTGAGCGCCTTGTCAAGGGTGTAGTTGGTTTCGATGTCGCCGCAGTGCAGGGTCTGGCTGTTGTTGCTGGAAAGCGAATTGACGCGTGCCGGGGCAGCGTATTTCTCGATGATGGCGATGCGCTTGATGTCGGTGTAGCGCGCGACGGCGTACAGCAAGGCGCTGCCGGAGACGCCGGCGCCGATGATCAACAGGTCGTATTGTTGTGGGTTGGACATGGCACCTGCACCATTCCCTGGCGAATGGCCGGGCGGAAAAGTAGGCATTATCGAATATATCGTCGCCGCTTGTGAAGTCTTGACAGCAGCGACGCGGCGTCGGTTTCAGGCGTCGTATGTGCTAGCAACAAGGAGCGACGGCGGCCCGCTAGAGATGCAGCAGTTTCAACACCGGCTCGTTCAAAACCGGATCGTCGTTGAAGCCGGCGACCAGCAGGACATCGCCGCCCGGCTTTCCCAACTCGCAACGCGCGGCGACCCGCGCGCTGATATCGCGCCACTGGGTGGTCTCGGCCGCTTCGTGCAGGAACGGCACGATACCCCAGTGCAGCGACAGACGGCGACAGACGCTGGCGCTGGAACAGACACCCACCAGCGGCGCCAGCGGTCGGTGCGCGGCCACGATCCGCGCGGTGGTACCGGTGCGCGTGGGCACCAGGATCGCCTGCAGCGTCATGTCGCGCGCCAGCTGCACCGCCGCGTGGGCCATCGATTCGCGGATCACGTGGGTCTTGCCGCCGCGATCGGCGATCGGCTCGTCGGCGAAGGCGCCCTGGCGCCACTGGTGCGACTCGACCTCGCGCAGAATGCGATCCATGGTGCGTACCGCCTCCAACGGATAGTCGCCGGCGGCGGTTTCGCCCGAGAGCATCACGGCGTCGGCGCTCAACAGGGCCGCGCCGGCCACGTCGGTGACCTCGGCGCGGGTCGGCCGGGCCAGCGTCATCATCGATTCGAGCATCTGGGTGGCCACGATCACCGGCACCCCCGCCTGGCGCGAACGGGCGATGAGATCGCGCTGGATCAACGGCACCTGTTCGGCCGGCAGTTCGACACCCAGATCACCGCGCGCCACCATGACGGCGTCGGCGGCCTTGACGATGGCGTCGAAGTCCCTCACCGCCTCGGGCCGCTCGATCTTGCTGATGATGGGGATGTCCGCCGCCAGGCCACGCAGGCAACGGCGTAATTTGCGCACATCGGCGGCCGCGCGCACAAAGCTCAGGGCGATATAGTCGACGCCCATTTCCACGCCGAAGGCCACGTCGCGCCGATCCCTGGCAGTCAGCGCGCCGGTCGAGAGCGTCGAGTCGGGCAGATTCATGCCCTTGTGCGCCGACAGCCAGCCGCCTTCGATGACCCGGCAGCGCACGTCGCGCTCCTCCACCGCCTGCACCCGCAGGCGCAGCCGGCCATCGTCGAGCAGGATGGTCTCGCCTTGCTTGACGTCGCGGTGCAGCGATTTGTACTGGGTGGGAATCAGACCCTCGCGGCCGCGCAGCGGGCGCGTGGTGACGATCACGCTGGTGCCGGTTTTCAATTGAATCCCGTCGCCTTCGAAGCGCCCGACGCGAATTTTCGGTCCACACAGATCGATGAGAATCCCGACATGGCGACCGGCCTTGTGCGCCGCGGCGCGCACCTTCTCGATGGTGGCGCGATGGGTCTGCTGGTCGCCGTGGGACAGGTTGATGCGCACCAGGTTGACGCCGGCGCCGATCAGTTTGGCGATCATCGCCGGCGAGTCGGAGGCCGGCCCCAGGGTGGCGATGATGCGGGTACGGCGCCAGCGCAGCGCCGCCACGCGCGCCAGTTTGTTTTTTTCGGCCATGCTCGGTTCCCTGCGATCGAAGCCGGCTAGCATGCAGGCAGGCGGGGATGGGCGCAAGCGCGGCGCTGACGCTCCCCCGGTCCGGTGTTTCCCGGTCCGGTGTTTCCCGGCCCGCACCCGCGCGCGCCCGGGACGACCGGCGGGCGACGCCGGATCGCGGGCCGACGCGGCGGACACGGGCACCGCGGGGCGCAAGCCAGCGGGAGCGATGGCCGGATCAAGCGTCTGCTTCGTCTGCGCCGCCCGCCAGTCCGGCCGCCCGATAGAGCTGTCGGTATTCCGCCGGCGTCAGCGCCCGGGACTTGCCGGGACGCAGGCCGCGCTCGAGAATCACCGGCCCGTACCGCACCCGGCTGAGCCGGCTGACGGTCAGCCCCTGCGATTCCCACAGGCGCCGCACCTCGCGGTTGCGCCCTTCCTTGATGATGACGTGGTACCACTGGTTGGCGCCGCTGCCGCCGGAGCGTTCGATGGCGGTGAAGCGCGCCGGGCCGTCGTCGAGTGGCACGCCCTGGATCAGTCGGCGCAGCATCGCCTCGGTGACCTCCCCCAACAGGCGCACGGCGTATTCGCGTTCGATTTCCTGCGCCGGATGCATCAGACGGTTGGCCAACTCGCCGTCGGTGGTGAACAGCAACAGCCCGGCGGTGCTGATATCCAGGCGCCCGACGCTGATCCAGCGTCCGGCGCGCGGACGCGGCAGGTTGGCGAACACCGTCCGGCGGCCTTCCGGATCGCTGCGGCTGCACACTTCGCCGACCGGCTTGTGATAGACGATGACCTCGGCGGCCTGCGGTTGCGCCTTGAGGGTGACCGCGCGGCCGTCGACCCGGATGTGCTCGCGACCGCTGACCTTCTGGCCCAGTTCGGCCACCCGGCCGTCGACCTCGATGCGCCCGGCGCGGATCAGGCTCTCGATGTGGCGGCGCGAACCCAGACCGGTGCGCGCCAGGAATTTCTGCAGACGTTCTTGCATCAGGGATAGGGACCGGCGCCCGCGGGCGCGGTTTGTCAGTGCAGGGTTTCCACGTTGTCCGCCGCCTCGATCGAGCGCTGCGTGGCCGCCTCGGACGGGTCTTGCGCGTCGGCCTCGCCCGCGCCACCGGCGTCCAGTTCGTCGGCCTCGCCCGCCTCGTCGCCGGCCGCCGTGGCCGCGGTTTCGCCCGGCCAGGACAGCTCCAGCTCGGCATTGATGGTATCGATGTCGCGCAGCTCCATCAGGGTCGGCAGATCGTCCAGCCCCTTGAGGTTGAAGTAATCCAGGAATTGACGGGTGGTGCCGTACATGGCCGGCCGGCCGGGCACGTCGCGGTGACCGACCACGCGCACCCATTCGCGTTCCTGCAGGGTCTTCATGATCGACGAACTGACACTGACACCGCGGATGTCCTCGATCTCGCCCCGGGTGATCGGCTGGCGATAGGCCACCAGCGCCAGGGTTTCGAGCAGGGCGCGCGAATAGCGCGCGGGCTTCTCCTCGGTCAGGCGCGACACCCAGGGCTCCATCGACTGCGCCACCTGGATGCGGAAACCGCTGGCCACCTCGACCAGTTCGATGCCGCGCCCGGCGTAGTCGTCCTGCAGCGTGGCGATGGCCTGGCGGATGTCATCGAGCCCCGGTTGCTCGCCCTCGCCGAACACCGCCTGCAGCTGGCTGGGGGTCAAGGGCTTGCCGGAAGCCATCAACACCGATTCCACCACGGCTTTGATTTTTTCTGCTTGCATGCGTTCGAATCCTGTTTCTCAGTTATCCCCGGCCACGGCCACCTGCGAGTCCGGCTCCAGCTCCGCGCTGGACCCCGCCGCCTTGATGTAGATCGGGGCGAAGGGCTCGGACTGCACCAGCTCGATCAACGATTCCTTGATCAGCTCCAGCACCGCCAGCAGCGCCACCACCACGCCCATGCGCCCCTCCTCGCGCCGGAACAGGCTGCTGAAAGCGGTGAACCGGTCGTCGCCGATACGCTCCAGCACCATGGACATGCGCTCGCGCACCGACAACGGCTCCATCTGGATGTGGTGGTGGGAGAACATCTCGGCGCGCAACATGGCGTCGCGGGCCGCCAGCAGCAGTTCCTGCAACGAAATCTGCGGTGGCTTGCGCACCACCTGCTTCTCCGGTGACGCCAGCGTGACCGGGAACAGGTCGCGCGCCACCCGCGGCAACTGGTCGATATCCTCGGCGGCCTGCTTGTAGCGTTCGTATTCCTGTAGCCGGCGCACCAGCTCGGCGCGCGGGTCGGTTTCGTCGTCGTCCTCGACCGGGCGCGGCAACAGCATGCGCGATTTGATCTCCGCCAGCATCGCCGCCATCACCAGATACTCGGCGGCCAGTTCCAGCCGCATCTCCTGCATCAGCTCGATGTAGTCCATGTACTGGCGGGTGATCTCGGCGATCGGGATATCCAGCACGTCGAGGTTCTGGCGGCGGATCAGATACAGCAGCAGATCCAGCGGCCCCTCGAAGGCCTCGAGGAAGATCTCGAGGGCGTCGGGCGGGATGTAGAGATCCTTGGGGAGTGTCGTCACCGCCTCGCCCTGGACGTAGGCGAAGGGCATTTCCGATTGTTCGGGCACCGGCTCAGGCGGTGTAGGCGTCTCTGTCATGCAATCGGCTCACGGCGGTGTTTTGGCATTGTAAACGTCGCGGCGGAGGATGAGAACCGCCAATCCGGCATTTCTGCCAAGGCGGCTTCGGGGCCGCGCGGGGGCCTCTGAGACTGACGTATTTCTGGAAAATTTTTTCTAGTAATTCAAACCGATTGCAGCTCTAACTTCATCCATTGTCTCTTCCGCCACGTCCCGCGCCGCCTCGCCCCCCTCGCGCAGAATGTTGCGCACCAGTTGCGGATCCTGGGCGAACTCCAGCGCGCGTTCGCGGATCGGCGCCAGTTCGGCCAGGATGGCCTCGATCACCGGCTGTTTGCACTCCAGGCAACCGATGCCCGCGGTGGTGCAACCCTCGCGCACCCACTGTTTGCGCGCCTCGTCCGAATAGACCTCGTGCAACGGGAACACCGGGCACCTGGCCGGATCGCCGGGATCGCTGCGCCGCGCCCGCGCCGGGTCGGTGGGCATGGTGCGCAGCTTTTGCTCAATGTCGCCCGGGTCGTCGCGCAGGGCGATGGTGTTGCCGTAGGACTTGGACATCTTCTGCCCATCGAGGCCCGGCATTTTCGCCGCCGGGGTCAGCAGCGCGGCCGGCTCGGGCAGAATGATGCGCCCCCCGCCTTCGAGATAACCCCAGAGCCGCTCGCGATCGCCCAGCGCCAGATTGCCCTGGCCGTCGAGCAGCGCGCGGGCCACCTGCAGCGCCTCCTGATCGCCCTTTTCCTGATAGTCCTTGCGCAGCTTGCGGTAGAGTTTGGCGTTCTTCTTGCCCATCTTCCTGATCGCCGTGTCCACCTTCTCCTCGAAGTCGGGCTCGCGTCCGTAGAGGTGATTGAAGCGCCGCGCCACTTCGCGCGTCAGCTCCACGTGCGCCACCTGGTCTTCGCCCACCGGCACGGAACCGGCCTTGTAGATGAGAATATCGGCGCTTTGCAGCAACGGATAGCCCAGGAATCCATAGGTCGCCAGATCCCGCTCGCGCAACTTCTCCTGCTGGTCCTTGTAGCTGGGCACGCGTTCCAGCCAACCCAGGGGCGTGACCATCGAGAGCAGCAAATGGAGCTCGGCGTGTTGCGGCACCCCGGACTGGATGAACAGCTTGGCGTTGGCCGGGTTGACGCCCGCGGCCAGCCAGTCGATGACCATGTCCAGCACGCTGTCCCTGATCACCTTGGGATCTTCGTAGTGCGTGGTCAGGGCGTGCCAGTCGGCGACGAAGAAATAGCAGTCGTATTCGTGCTGCAGCTTGACCCAGTTCTTCAATACGCCGTGGTAGTGCCCCAGGTGCAGCCGCCCGGTCGGGCGCATGCCCGAGAGCACGCGGTTTTTCGCTTCGCTGGACACAGCGGATCAACTCCTCATCAGGGAAAGTAGAATGGCCTGGAAAAACGCCGGCGGCATGCCGGCCACGCCCGCATACGCCGACAGCACCGTCTGCACCAACGGCCACATGACCAGGCCCAGGACCCCGGTGACCAGCAGCAGCAGCAAAATCATGAAACCATAGGGTTCCACGCGCGAGAACCGGTAGGCATAAGGCGCGGGCAACACGCCGGTGAGCACCCGCCCCCCGTCGAGCGGCGGCAGGGGCAGCAGGTTGAGGACCATCAGGATGGTGTTAATGAAGATGCCCGCAACCCCCATGAACAGGAGCGGTGTCTTGATCCAGCTGCCCTCGGGCAGGGCCAGCGCGATGCGCGCCAGCAACGCCCACCCCAGGCCCATCAGCAGATTCGACACCGGACCGGCCGCCGCCACCCAGGCCATGTCCTGTTTCGGGCGCTTGAAATTGCGCCAGTCGACCGGCACCGGCTTGGCCCAACCGAAGACGAATCCCCCTGGCAACAGCAGCATGATCGCCGGCACCAACAGCGTGCCGATCGGGTCGATGTGTTTGATCGGGTTGAGCGTCAGGCGTCCCTGCAACTGCGCGGTGTGATCGCCGAAGTAACGCGCGACCAGGCCGTGCGAGGTTTCGTGCACCGTGATCGCCAGCAGCACCGGCACCAACCAGGCCGAGATCTGTTGCATCAGACTGACTTCTAACATGGGCTCAGTATACCTGCTCCGTCGCGTATTATCCCGGCAGTGGCGTCGGTGTTTACACCAGGCCTTCGAGGTTGCCGCGACCCTGACGCACAAGTTCAGGCACCTGCGCGGTCAGATCGACCACGCTGGTCGGCTCCACCCCACAGCGCCCCCCGTCGAGAATCAGGTCGACCTGATGCTCCAGTCTGGCTCGAATCTCGTAGGCGTCGGTCTCGGGAAAACTCTGACCGGGCAGGATCAAAGAGGTGCTCATCAAGGGTTGATCGTGTTCCATCAGCAGCGCCTGCAGCACGGCGTTCGCCGGCACCCGGATGCCGACGGTCTTGCGCTTGGGGTGTTGCAGGCGGCGCGGCACCTCGGCGGTGGCCCGCAGCAGGAAGGTGTAAGGCCCCGGCGTATAGGCCTTGAGCAGACGATAGGCGGCGTTGTCGACGCGCGCATAGGTGGCAATTTCCGAAAGATCACGGCACAACAACGTGAAGTTGTGTTTTTTGTCCAGCTGGCGAATACGCTGGATGCGCTCGACCGCGCTCTTGTCATCCAGATGACAGGCGATGGCGTAACAGGAATCGGTCGGCACCACCACCACCCCGCCCTCGGCGATGATGTCGACGGCCTGCCGGATCAGGCGGGCTTGCGGATTGTCCGGATGGATTTCAAAGAACTGGCTCATGCCGCGCGCGGCCAGGCAGGCGCTTCCCACACTGGCTGACAACCCGCGGGCAGTGCGCGCAGGCGCCCCAGCTCCACCCAGGGATTGTGCGGCCCGTGGTAGTCCGAACCCGCCGAGGCCAGCAATCGATGCTCGCGCGAGAGCGCCGCCATGTGCAGGGTGTCGTCGCGCGAATGACTGCCGGAGACGACCTCGAGGCCCACCCCGCCGGCCTCGCGGAACTCGCCCAGCAGGCGCGCCAGTTTGCTGCGGGTGAGGCGATAGCGCGCCGGGTGCGCGATCACCGGCAAGCCGCCGGCGGCGAGAATCCACGCCAGCGCCGTGGGCAACGAGCACCATTGGCCGGCGACATAGCCGGGCTTGCCCTTGACCAGATAGTGGCGGAACACCTCGCGCACGTTGGGCGCCCGCCCCTGCTCCACCAGATAGTGGGCAAAGTGGGTGCGGCTGAGAATGCGCCCCTGACGATAGCGCGCGGCGCCTTCCAGGGCGCCGCCGATGCCGGCGCGCTCGAGCTTGCGGGCGATTTCCTCGGCCCGCCAGTCGCGAAACGCCAGCAGCCCGTCGAGCCCCTGGCGCAGCGATTGACACTGCGGATCGACGTTGAGCCCCAGCACATGCAGGGTCAGGTGGTTCCAGGTCACCGAGATCTCCACGCCGGGGATCAGGCGCATGTCCCCCTCGGCGGCGGCGCGCGCGGCCTCGGCGTAGCCGTCGAGGGTATCGTGATCGGTCAGCGCCAGCACGTCGACGCCGGCCGCGCGGGCGCGGGCCACCAGTTGCGCCGGTTCCAGGGTGCCGTCGGAGGCAGTAGAATGGCAATGTAAATCATGGCAAAACATCTCTCTCATTGTACAGGAGCGGGGAGCGACATGCTGCACTGCGCACCTGCACGGAATCCGGTACCATGCCGCGCATGAAACTCCCTCACGCCACTGCCGACGGCCTGCGAAGCGGTCTGAGCGCGCCGCTGGGCGAATTGCTCGACGCCTGGCAACAGCGCGCGCCGTCGGCGCAGGCCGATTCCTCCACCCCACCGCTGTTGGTCGCCGCCTTCGAGCAGCTGTTCGACGTCATGGCGCGCAGCGAATCGGCCGACGCCGCCGGCGCCGGGGCGGCGGGCGTACGCCCGGAAGCCATCACCGAAGTGGGTGAATACGCCCTGGAATTGTTCGATCAGGCCCTGCAGTGGTCCAATCGCCTTGATCTTCCCGAGGTTTTTTCGGCGGTGCAAGCGCATATCATCGCCATGGCCTGCTGGATCGCAGGCCGCGGCGGCCAGCTGTTGTCACTGGAGGCGGTGGTCGACGCCTTGGCACGACGCGCCAACAGCACCCAGGATCCGGGCGAACTGCTGGCGCTGTATGAGGCGATGAGCGCGGTGCTGCAAGCCACCGCCGAGACCATCCAGCAGGATCTGGAGAAATCCAATCCCGGTCGGCCCTGGCGGATTCTGCACCTCAACCGCGCCATCGTCGCCACCCGCACCCACCAACCCGATCTGATGGAGGAGGCGTTCGCCGACCTGACCCGGCGATTACCGCAAGACGCCGCCGGTTTTTTCAGTCAGGGCATGGAGCAGATGGACTTGTTAAACTATCCGCCGCACGTGCGCGCCGTGATGGACCGCTACTACAGAAAATGGAGTGTAAACCGTTCCCTGCACTGAAGGGACGCAACCGGATCAAACTGCGATGAAGTTTCTCTACGATTTCTTTCCGATTCTGCTGTTCTTTGTCGCCTACAAGCTGTGGGGCATCTATGTGGCCACCGGGGTGGCGATCGCCGCCGCCGCCGTGCAGACCCTGGCTTTCTGGTTGAAGCACCGGCGGTTCGAAAGGATGCATGTGGTGACGTTCCTGCTGCTGCTGGTCTTCGGCGGCCTGACCCTGCTGTTGCGCGACCCGGTGTTCATCAAATGGAAGCCCACGGTCATCAACTGGCTGTTCGCGGCGGTGTTCCTCGGCAGCCACTGGATCGGCGAGCGGCCGCTGGTGGAACGTATGATGAGTCACGCCATCAAGGCCGAGCGGCCGGTCTGGCTGCGCCTGAGCTGGATGTGGATCGGCTTTTTCGTCGGCATCGGCCTGCTCAATCTCTATGTGGCCTACAACTATTCCGAAGACACCTGGGTCAATTTCAAATTGTTCGGCATGCTGGGCATCACCCTGGCCTTTGTCATTGCGCAGGCGATCTATCTGAGCCGGTATGTCACCGAAGCCGAAACGCCGGGGAAGGAATCCTGATGTTCTATGCCTTCATCAGCGAAGACCGCCCCGGAAGTCTCGAGCGACGACTGGCCGCGCGCGGCGCGCATCTGCAGCGGCTGCAGGATCTGCGCGACAGCGGTCGCCTGCTGCTGGCCGGGCCCCACCCGGCGCTCGATTGCGAGGACCCGGGGGAACAGGGCTTCACCGGCAGCCTCGTCGTGGCCGAGTTCGAGTCACTCGAGGCGGCGCGCGCATGGGCCGACCAGGACCCCTACGTCAGCGCCGGCGTGTATGCCACCGTCACCGTCAAACCCTTCAAGAAGGTACTGCCCTGATGACCGCAGCCCGTATCGCCATGATCCGCGAGCGCCTCACCGAGGTGTTCTCGCCCCAGAGTCTGAACATCGTCGATGAAAGCCACAAGCACGTCGGCCACGCCAGCGCCGGCGGCGCCGGCCATTTCGTGGTCGAGATCGTCGCCGACGCCTTTGCCGGCAAAAACCCGATTCAGCGTCACCGCCTGGTGTACGCGGCGCTGCAGGACGCCATGAATACAGAAATCCACGCCCTGAGTATCAAGGCCACGACGCCGGATGAACAAGCCACGCCTGAGACTCGCTAACCCACCAAAAGGAAAATACCATGAGATTTCGTTACTTGACGCTGGCCCTCGGTCTGTCCGCCCTGCTTCTGGGCGGCTGCGATCAGCTGCAGGACAACGGCCAGAAAACCGCCGACAAGGCCCCGGCGGCGAAGGACGACAGCGCGGTCGTGGCCACCGTCAACGGCACGCCGATCACCGAAGCGGTGCTGTCGCTGTACGAGGAACAGATGCAGAACCGTCGCGGCGGACCGCCGATGGATCGCAGCGCGATTCTCGAGGAGGTGATCAACCTGGAACTGGCCAGCCAGGCCGGCACCAAGGAAGGCCTGGCCGACGAGCGCAACACCCAGTTGCAGATCGAACAACAGCGACGCGCGGTCATCGCCACCAACGCCATCCACAAGTACCTTGAGTCTCATCCCATCAGCGAGGAGGATCTGCACAAGGTCTACGACGAGCAGGTCCCCAAGGGCAACGAATACAAAGCGCGCCACATTCTGGTGGACGACGAGGACGCGGCCAAGAAACTGATCGCCGAACTGGACCAGGGCGCGGACTTCTCCGAACTGGCCAAGGAGCACTCCACCGGTCCCTCGGGTAAGAACGGCGGGGAACTGGGCTGGTTCTCGCCCAAGCAGATGGTCGCGCCCTTCTCCGACGCCGTGGCCAAACTGGAAAAAGGCCAGTACACCAAGGAGCCGGTGAAGACCCAGTTCGGCTGGCACGTGATCATGCTCGATGACGTGCGCGAGACCACACCGCCGTCGTTCGAGCAGGTGAAGCCGCAGTTGCAGGCGTTCGTGCAAAAGCAACGCGTGCAGGACTACATCAACGGGCTGCGCGAGGGCGCCGAGATCGAGATCAAGCAGCCGCAGGCGCCGCCAGCCCCGGCCGCGCAGAGCCCGACGGCGGATACGCCTGCACCGGCACAGGACGATAGCGCCGGGTCACCGTCCTCGGCGGACGACAGCGCCGAGACCCAATCCTCGACGGACTCCACCGCCGAGTAAACCGCCCATCAGCCCGCCAGCGCCAGCTGGCGGGCTCGCGGGTCAATTCCCGGCCTGGCTCTGGTAGGCCTGCATCGCCGCGCCGACGGCCACGCCGCGCTCGATCGGCGCCCCCATCTCCCCCAGCACGGCATCCAGCGCACCCAGACACAACAGCACATTGGTGCGGTTGCTGGCAAAGCCCATCAACCCGATGCGCCAGATTTTTCCCGCCATGGGTCCGAGCCCGGCGCCGATCTCCAGATGGTATTGCTGCAACAGACGGGTGCGCACCGCCGCGTCGTCGACACCGGCGGGGATGTTCACCGCGTTGAGCTGCGGCAGCCGGCTGGCGGCGTCCACCGCGAAAGACAAACCCATGGCCTCGAGCCCGACGCGCAACGCCTCGTGGTTGTTCCGATGACGCTGCCACGACTGCTCGATACCCTCCTCGTGCACAATCACCAGCGCTTCGTGCAAGCCGTAGAGCGCGTTGATGGGCGCGGTGTGATGATAGGCACGCTTGCCGCCGCCGCCCCAATAGCCGAGCACCAGATTGAGATCGAGGAACCAGCTCTGCACTTTGCTCTTGCGCTCTTTGACCACCGAGACGGCGCGATCGCTGAAAGTCACCGGCGACAGACCCGGGGTGCAGGAGAGGCATTTCTGGGTACCGGAGTACACCGCGTCGAGCTCCCATTCGGACACCTTCAGCGGCGACCCGGCCAGCGAGGTCACGGCGTCGGCGATCACCAGGCAGTCGTGGCGGTGGGCGATTTCCGCCAGCGTGCGCGCATCGGAGATGGCGCCGGTGGAGGTCTCGGCGTGGACGAAGGCCACCAGACGCGCGTCGGGATTGGCCTGCAACGCGTCTTCGAGCTTGTTCGGATCCACGGCCGTTCCCCAGGCGTCCTCGACCATCACCGCGGTGGCACCGCAGCGCTCGACGTTCTCCTTCATGCGCCCGCCGAACACGCCGTTCTGACACACCACCACCTTGTCGCCGGGCTGAACCAGATTGACGAAACAGGTTTCCATGCCGGCGGAGCCGGGCGCCGAGACCGGCATGGTCAGCGCATAGTCGCTCTGGAAGGCATAGCGCAGCAGTTCCTTCATTTCATCCATCATGTCGACGAACACCGGATCCAGATGCCCGATGGTCGGCCGCGACATCGCCTCGAGGATGCGGGGATTGACGTCGGAGGGGCCCGGCCCCATCAGCGTGCGGACCGGCGGATGAAACGATTGAAATGCCATGAGCGTTTACCTTCTGCAAAATTTCCAGAATTCTAGCACGGTATCCAAACGGCATTTTCCTGCAGGAAGTCACGGAAATAGTCGCGCCGCGATCTGCGCGCCGGCGCCTCGCCACGGGGCTCGTGTCAGCGCCCGGCTTCCAGATGGCACCACACCCGGTGCGTCGGCGAGCGCACGGACGCAGCAGGATACTGCTCTCGGCATACCGGCATGCGGTGGCGACAGCGCGGATGGAAATGACACCCCGACGGCGGCTGTGCCGGTGACGGGATTTCGCCCGCCAGGCGAATGATGCCCGCGGCATCGCCATCCTCCGTTCGCGGCACCGCGGACAGCAACGCCTGGGTGTAAGGGTGTTGCGGCCGGGTGGTTATCTCCTCGACGCTCCCCTGCTCCACAATCCGCCCCAGGTACATCACGGCTATCCGCTCGGCGAGATAGGCCACCACGGCGAGATCGTGACTGATGAACAGGTACGACAACCCCAGCCTCGCCTGCAGCTCGCGCAGCAGGTTGAGGATCTGCGCCTGCACCGACACGTCCAACGCGCTGGTCGGCTCGTCGCAGACGATCAACTCGGGCTCGACCGCCAGCGCGCGCGCGATGCAGATACGCTGGCGCTGTCCGCCGGACAGTTGGTGCGGGTAGCGACGTCGATGCTCCTCGCCCAGGCCCACTTGCGCGAGCAGTTCGCCCACCCGCCGGCGCCGCTGCGCCGCATTGGAACATAGTCTCTGCGCGCGCAGACCTTCGGCGACCAGCTCCTCCACCCGCAGCCGCGGATTCAGGGCCGCGTGGGCGTCCTGAAACACAATCTGCAAACGCCGCCGGATGCGGCGCAATCTCTCGCCGCGCAGCCGCGTCAGCTCGACTTGGTCGAACACGACACTGCCCGCGGTCGGTCGCAACAGCTGCACCACCGCCCTGCCGACGCTGGACTTGCCGCAACCCGACTCGCCGACCAGCGCCAGGGTGCTGGCGACGGGGATGTCGAAGTCGATGCCGTCGACGGCCTTGACGGCCGCCGACGAGCGCCACCACCAGCCCCCCTGACGGGGGAAGTGCACTTTCAGATCGCGCACCCGCAGCAGGGGCGATGCCGTCGACCCGGTTCCGCGGCTCGGCAGAACTGTCGCCGCTGCGGCGGTGGGTGCGCGTCGCTCCGGCGCCAGGGCCGGGTCCAGCCGATGGCAACGCACCGAATGCCCGCCAGCGACCGTGAACCACGCCGGAGCGCGCTGACGACACGGCGCCCACGCGTGCTCACAGCGCGGCGCGAAACGACAGGCACGCGGCGACCCGGCCGGCGTCGGCACGCTGCCGGGGATGGCGCACAGGGGACGATCGCGTTTGCCGCCGTCGGGAAGCGCGGCGATCAGCCCGCCGCTGTAGGGATGGCGCGCCTGGCGGAAAAAATCGCCGGCGGCGGCCTGCTCCACCAGCTCGCCGGCATACATGACGGCGACCCGGTCGGCGACGCTGGCGGCCACGCCCAGGTCGTGGGTGATCAACAGCAGCGCCATGCCGTGTCGGCGCTGCAAATTCCCCAGCAACGCGAGCACCTCGGCCTGGGTGGTGACGTCCAGGGCCGTGGTCGGTTCGTCGGCGATCAACAGCTCCGGGTCGCCGGCCAGCGCCATGGCGATCATCGCCCGCTGTTTCATGCCGCCGGACAACTGGTGGGGATAGGCGTCATAGCGGCTGCGCGCGGCGCCGATGCCTACCGCGTCCAACAAGGCCAACACCCGCTCGCGCCGTGCGTGCCCCTTGAATCCCTGATGCAGGCCCACGCTCTCGCCGATCTGCGCGCCGACGCTCATCAGCGGGTTGAGCGCGCTCATCGGCTCCTGGAAGATCATGGCGATACGCCCGCCGCGCAGGCGACGCAGGGCGCGCTCCGGCAGCCCGATCAATTCCTCGCCGGAAAATCTTGCGCTGCCGCTGCTACGCGCCGAATCCGGTAACAAGCCGAGCAGCGACAACGCGGTCAGCGACTTGCCACAACCGGATTCACCCAGCAGGGCAAAGGTCTCGGCCCGGCGCAGGTGGAAGCTCACGCCGGCCACCGGCTCAACGCCGTGCGACGCGTTTCCGATCCGCACCCGCAGATCGTCAACCTCCAGCAAGGGGCGGTGCCTGTCCACCGACCGTCCGCGCGCCGACAAGCCCGCGGCCTAGGCGCTGCCCGGCACGCGCGGGACAGCACGCAGCAGTTTGCGCGTATAGTCGTTTTGCGGCGCGCCGCAGACCTGCGCGGTGGGCCCCTGCTCCACCACCCGCCCGCCCTGCATGACCAGGGTGCGGTCGCTGACATACTCGACCACGCCGATGTCGTGGGTGATGAACAGCAACGCCAGCTGCCGCTCGCGGCGCAACTCCAGCAGCATCTGCAGGATCTCCGCCTGCACCGAAACATCCAGGGCGCTGGTCACTTCGTCGCAGACGATGAAGCCGGGATCGAGCACCAGGGCGCGCGCGATGCCGATGCGCTGGCGCTGACCGCCGGAGAATTCGTGCGGGTAGCGCCACAGGTAATCCGGGTCCAGTTGCACCGTCTGCAGGGCCTGGCGGGCGATCTCGATGCGTTCTTCCTGCGAGGCGCCGATACCGTGTACCGCCATCGGTTCGGTCAAGGTGGTCTCGATGGTCAGGCGCGGATTGAGCGAAGACAGGGGGTCCTGAAAAATGATCTGCATCGCCCGCCGGTAGGGCCGCAGCGCCCGCGTGGAAAGACCGCTGATGGCCTTGCCCTCGACGCGAACCTCGCCGTCGGTGGGCGCGATCAGGCGCAGGATGGCGCGTCCCAGCGTCGTCTTACCGCAACCGGACTCACCCACCAGGGCGATGATTTCGCCGCGGCGGATACTCAGGTCCACGCCGTCGACCGCCTTGACGTCACCGACATGGCGGCGCAAGACACCTTGACGCACCGGGAACCAGACCTTGAGGTTCTCGACTTCGATATAAGGCACCTGCGCGGATACCTCGGGCTTGACAGGGCGGGGAAGATTGGCGGGCAAGGCATTCAACAGGGCGCGCGTATAGTCGTGCTGCGGACGCTTGATGATCGCCTCCAGGGTATCGCTTTCGACGATCTTGCCGCGGCGCATCACACCGACGCGGTCGGCCATGCGCGCCACCACGCCGAAATCGTGGGTGATGAACAGAATCCCCATGCCGGCGTCGTGTTGCAGCGCCTTCATCAGCTTGAGGATCTCCGCCTGAACCGTGACGTCGAGCGCGGTGGTCGGTTCGTCGGCGATCAGCAGATCGGGTTGGCAGGCCATCGCCATGGCGATCATCACCCGCTGGCGCTGCCCGCCCGAGAGCCGGTGGGGATAATCATCGAGGCGGCGTTCGGCGTCCTGGATCTGCACCTGCTGCAAGGCCTGCAACGCCCGCGCCCGCGCCTCGGCCGCGGGCATGGCGGGATGGTGCAGGCGCAAGGCCTCGACGATCTGCTCGCCGACGGTGAATACCGGATTGAGCGAGGTCATCGGCTCCTGGAAGATCATGGCGATGCGCAGCCCGCGGATCCTCGCCAACGCGACTTCGTCCAGTTGCAGCAGATCGAGCGTTTCGTGGGTGTGCGCCTCGCGGCGGAAATCGAACTGGATGCTGCCGCCCGGGTGTGAGGTGATACGCTCGGGCAACAGCCGGATCACCGACAACGCGGTGACGGATTTGCCGCTGCCCGATTCGCCCACCAGGCAATAGGTCTCGCCACGGCGGACGCTGAAGCTGACGTCGTCGACCGCGCGCACCGTCTGACCACCGCTGCGCAGATAGGTTTTCAGCCCCTTGACTTCCAGCAGCGCGTCCATCAGGCATCCACCGTGCTGAGGTGCGGATCGATCGCGTCGCGCAACGCGTCGCCGATCAGGTTGTAGGCGAACACGGTGAGGAAAATCGCGCCGCCGGGAAACACCGCCATCCACCAGTTGAACGAAGAAAAACGCACCGCCTGATTGAGCATCTGACCCCACGACGGCGCGTCCACCGACCCCAGTCCGAGGAAACTCAGCGTGGCCTCGGCCAGGATCGCCGAGGCCACGCCGAAACTGGCGCCCACCAGCACCGGCGCCACGCCATTGGGCAACATGTGGCGGAAAAGAATCGAGCGCAGGGGCAGCCCGGCGGCGCGCGCGGCCTGCACATAGTCCTGATCGCGCAGCTTGAGAAACTCTGCCCGCAGATAGCGCGAATAACCGGTCCAGCTGGTCAGGCCGATGATCACCATCATGTAATAGAGATTGCTGCCGAAGAAGGCGACGAAGGTCAGCAACAGGAACAAGGTGGGGATGGCCTCGAAGATTTCCACGATCCGCATGCCGATGATATCGAAGACACCGGAGAAATAGCCCATCAGACCGCCGATCAGAATGCCGATCAACAAAGCGATGCCGGTGGCGACGAAACCGATGCTCAGGGCCACGCGCGAGGCGTGGATCATGCGACTGGCGACGTCCGCGCCGGTCTCTTCGGTGCCGAACCAGTGGGCGCGACTAGGCGGCTGAAAGCCGGTATCGCCCTGGTCGCGCAGGTAGTCACGGGGGGAATAAGGGATCGGCGCAAGAATGACCTGGTCGAACTGCGCCGCCTCGGCGCGGTAGCGTTCATAGACCACCAGCACGGGCGGCTTCACCAACGCCTCTGCGACCAGAATGCTGAGTACGACGATCACCGCCAGTGACAACAGCCGCTTGCCCAGACGCAGCGGCAACGACCACAGCACCACAACGCCGACAAAGGCGCTCAGCCAGGCGATGTCGGTGACGCTCAGGGCCTGCAACACCGGGCTGTAGCCCGAATCGCCCTGACTGATCCATAAGGGCCGACTGTTGGCCAGAAACGGCGCGAACACCGAGACCAGCGCCAGCAGGAAAATCCAGGCCGCCCCCAGGCGCGCGCTCCAGCGCGAGAAGGTCTTGCGCAACAACCGCGCCCCGTACGCCTCGCGCCGCGCCGCCGGCCTAGTCATAGCTGACCCTCGGGTCGGCCATGGCGTAGAGCAGATCGGCCAGGAGATAACCCAGCAGCGTCAGGATGCCGCTGATCAGGGTGATGGAGAGCACCAGCTCCCGGTCGCGCCCTTTCACCGCCTCGACCGCCAGCTTGCCCATGCCGTCGATGCTGAAGATGCTCTCGACGATCACCGAACCCGCCAGCAGCCCCGGCAGCAGGCTGGCGAATACGGTGATCAGCGGCAGCAGGCTGTTGCGAAACACATGGCTCCACAACACCTGCCGTTGCGGCACGCCCTTGGCTCTGGCGGTGCGCGCATAGTCGGCCTGCAGGTTTTCCAGCACCGCGGAACGGGTCAGGCGGGCAAGAAAGGCAAAGCTGCCATAGGCCAGACAGACCACCGGCAGCACCAGATGCCACAGGCGATCGAGCAGAAAACCGCGCACGAACTCGCCCTGCCCGAGCGCGGCCCCGGCGATACCGCCCAGGCACAGACCGACAAAGCCGAACAAGCCGAGGCGCAACACCCGGTAGTCGCTCTTGGCCAGGGCGTAGGCCATGCCGCCCAGCAGCGCGGCCAGGATCAGACCGGCGCTCGGCGACGCAGCGGTGGGCAAGGCGCGTAACATCCACCACGCCAACGCCACGCCGCCGGCCGCCGCCACCAGCGCGCGCCCCAGGGGCCGCTGCCACCGCGCCAGCAGCAGCGAACCGAAAAAGCCGGCCAGCATCGCCAACAGGACGATGGCCACGTCCCGCAGGCTGCTCCAATGTGGCATGAAGGGCATGTCCTGCGCCACGCGGCTGCTCAGGCCACTGGTGGGAAACCAGTGCCAGTATTGGTTGGAGGCGAAAAACCCGATCAGCAGCACCCCGGTGAGCATCGTCGGCACCGACCACAAGGCCAGCATCACCACGCTGGAGCTGACGTCGAAGCGCCCGCCGCGCTCGCTCGCCGCGTGCACCCCCACCACGATGGAAATAAGGTAGATCAGCGGAACGGTGAGCACGTTCAGCAACAAGGTGATCGGCACCCGCTCGGCCAGAATCTGCGAGACCGGGCGACCGTAGCGGAAGCTCTCGCCCAGATCGGAACCCTTGGTCAGCGAGAACGCGCCCAGGCGCCCGTCGCGGTCGACTTCGAAGCCGATCGGGGAAACGTTGTTGAGCCAGCGCAGATATTGCACCGGCGCCGGCTTGTCGAGACCGTAACGCTGGTTGAAATAGGCCTCCAGCGCCGCCTTCTCCTGCGGATTCATGCCGAAGCCGTCGACCAGCGACTGCGCGGTGATGCCACCGGGCGACAGGGCCATGGTGGCGAACACCACGATGGTGATGCCCAGCAGCGTGGGGATCATCAACAACAGGCGCCGCAGAATGTAGCTGAGCATCGGTGGCGCTCAGCTTAGCGGTATTTCTGTTCGTCCAAGGGCACGTACCACCCGATCGGCGTCTCGCCGATGTTCAGCCCCGTGAGCAACACCTCGACGTTGTGCATGCGCTTGTCCACCAGCACCAGGGACTTGCCGCGCGTGAGGAAGGTATAAGGCTGATCTTCGTAGATCAGGCGCTCGGCGTCCTGCCACAAGGGCATGCGCGCGTCCTCGTCGACGGTGGCGCGCGCCTTTTCGATCAGCGCGTCGAGCTTGGGATTGCTGTAACCGACGAAGTTATCGCCGTTGTTCTTGCGCTGGTCGCTATGGAAAATCTGATACAGGTCGCCCTCCAGGCTGCCCGACCAGCCCAGCATGATGGCCTCGAAGTTTTTCTTGTCCAGCAGGTCCAGCATCACCGACCATTCCGTCGGCTTGGGAATCATCTCCACGCCGGCGCGCGCATAGGCGTCTTTCAGGAACAGCGCCAGGGTGGTGTACTGTTCGTTGGCCTGTGGATAGACCAGCTCGAAACGGAACGGGCGGCCCTCGGCATCCTCCAGCACGCCGTCGTGGTCACGATCGGCGAAACCGGCCTGCTTCAACAGCGCGCGCGCTTTGTCGGGGTGAAAACCATAGGGCTTGAGGTCCGCCGCATGCTGCTTGCTCTGCGGGCTGAACGGCCCCAGCGCCGGCTCGCCGTAGCCGAGCATGATTTCATCGACGATCCGCCGCTTGTCGACCAGATAGGTCATCGCCTGGCGCACCCGGCGATCGGCGAAACGGGTCGGCTCGCCGTTACGCGATTCGTTCCAGCCGATGTAGCGATAGCCAGCGGTGGGCGGCAGATATTCATAATGATAGCTGCGCTGCATCAATTGCGGGTCGGTCAACAGATTGCTCTTGTACTCGCGCGGTTGGGCACTGTAGACGTCGACCTCGCCGTTGCGATACGAGGTCAGGCGGGCGGTTTCGTTTTCGATCACCTTCCACACCAGGCGGTTGAAACTGGGCTGCACCGGACCCCAATAGCGCGGATTGCGCTCGAGCTCGATGACGCCTTTGTCCGGCGACCAGCTCTCCGGGTCGGCCAGGCGATAGGGACCGGAGCCGAACAGAATACCCTTGGACTGATTGAAGCTCTCCGGGTTCTGTAGAAAACGCGCGTAGAAATGCTTGGCGAAAACGCTGAGCCCGCCGGCCAGCGACAGGCTGTTGTAATAAGGCTCCTTGAACTGGAACTCCACCTCGTGGGGCCCCAGCGCTTTCACCGACTGGATCTTTTCGTAGTAGGCGCGCTCGCGCGGGGCCTTGATGCGCTCGTCCATGATGAAGGCATAGGAGAACGCCACGTCCTCGGCGGTCACCGGTTTGCCGTCGGAGAACGTGGCCTCCGGCCGCAGACGGAAGACGAAGCGCTTGCCGTCGTCGCTGACGCTCCAGTCGCTGGCCAGCAGCCCCTCCCATTCCAGGGTCTGCGGATCGCGCACCAGCAGCGACTCCAGCACATACCCCTGCACCTGGCTGGCGTAGACGTCGGAGGAGACCAGCGGCGTGATGGTCTTGATGGAATTGCCGAAGGCCTGTACCAACCAGTCACCCTCGGCGTAGTCGGGTCGCTGGGACACCGCAATGGAGCGGGCGAAAGCCGAGGGCCTGCCCGCGAGGTTGTCCTGGCGCGCGCCGGCGCTGGCGGTCACCGCCCCGCTGGCGAGTTGGCGTTTCAGCTCGGAATAGGACTGCCGCAGATCACGGATATCCCCGGATTGCTCGCTCAGCGAGCGCTGCATTTGCGCGAGCTTCTCCCACTGACGGTCGATCATGTACATGCTCGTCAACAGTACCGCCAGCAGGACCAGTAAGGCTGTGGCGAAGAAAAAGTCCTTCGCGCCGAATCGATTTTCCATAGGTGCCCTGAGAGGGATTGAGCCACCAGGAAGACTAACATCGCTGATGGCGCGACGCCAAGCCGCGCGGAGCCGGGTGAGGGCCGCCCGGCCCCGGCACGGGGCTTTCCGTCGCGGCGGTTTTACGGTAACTTAGCCGCCACCTTGTCATCAACAAAGGGCCAGAGACAGCCATGGGATTTCTCAGCGGGAAACGCGCGTTGATTGTAGGTCTTGCCAGCAACCGGTCGATCGCCTGGGGCGTGGCCAAGGCGATGCAGCGCGAGGGGGCCGAACTCGCCTTTACCTACCAGAACGACAAATTGCGCGATCGCGTGGAAAAGATGGCGGCCGAATGCGGTACCGAAATCACCGTGCCCTGCGACGTCTCCAACGACGAGGAGATCGACGCGGTCTTCGACCATCTGGACGATTACTGGGACCACCTGGATATCATCGTGCACTCGGTGGCTTTCGCGCCGCGGGCCGAACTGGAGGGCGACTACCTCGAGTCGGTCAGCCGCGAAGGTTTCCGCGTGGCGCACGAAATCAGCTCCTACAGTTTTTCCGCGCTCGCCAAGTCGGGCTGCCGCATGATGGAGGGACGCGACGGCGCGCTGCTGACGCTGAGCTATTACGGCGCCGAGAAGGCCATGCCGAATTACAACGTCATGGGTCTGGCCAAGGCCAGCCTGGAGGCCAATGTGCGCTACATGGCGCAGAGTCTCGGCCCGGATGGGATTCGCGTCAACGCGGTATCCGCCGGCCCGATCAAGACGCTCGCCGCCGCGGGTATCAGCAACTTCCGCAAGATGCTGGAGCTGATGGAACGCACCGCGCCGCTGCGCCGCAATGTCACCATCGAAGAGGTGGGCAACGCGGCGGCCTTCCTGTGCTCGGATCTGGCCTCCGGCATTACCGGCGAAGTCACCTACGTGGACGCCGGTTACAACACCACCGGCATGCCGCCGCTGGACGATTGACCCGACGCCACCGCAGACGAGCGTAACGGCTCGAAAAGCACTCGCTGCCGCCTATCCGGCGCTCCGGCCCCGCGCGATCAGCCGCGCAAGACCTCCTTCTCGCCTTCCGAGCGGGCGATGAGCACCGCCCCGCAGGAATCGCTGAAGACGTTGACCGCGGTGCGAAACATATCCAGTATCCGGTCGACCGCCAATATCAGACCGATGCCCTCGGCCGGCAGACCGATCGTCGCCAGAATGATGGTGATCGCCACCAGACTCGCTGCCGGGATGCCAGCCACCCCGATCGAGGTCAGCAGGGCGACCAGGACAATGGTGAACTGGGTCACCAGATCCAGTTGCAAACCGTAGGCCTGGGCGATGAAGATCGCCGCCACGCATTCATACAGGGCGGTGCCGTCCATGTTGATCGTCGCCCCCAGGGGCAGCACGAAACTGGACGTGCGCTTGGAGACCCGCGCCCTGTCCTGCACGCACTCCATGGTCAACGGCAGGGTGGCCGAGGAGGACGCCGTGGAGAAGGCCGTCAGCAGCGCCGGCATCATGGCCGAGAAATGGGCCAAGGGGCTGACCCCGGCGAGGAAACGCAACATCAGCGGCAGCGTGATCAGCAGGTGCGCCGCCAAGGCCAGGAGCACGGCCAGGGTGAAGGTCCCCAACGACAGGGCCAGATCGCCGAGCTGGTCGGCGCCGACGCCAGCCACGGTTTTCGCCACCAGCGCAAACACCCCGAGCGGAGCGAATTTCACGATCAGGTCGGTGATCCGCATCATGATATCGGCCACGCCCTGCCAGAAGGTATTCAGCAGCGTCGCCTTCTCCCGATCTATCCGGGTGATGAAATAGCCGAACAACAGGCTGAAGAAGATCAGTCCCAGCATCTGGCCGTCGGCGGCGGCCTGCACGATATTCGGCGGCACCATGCTGAGAAAAACGCCACTGAGATCGGCCACCGAGCGGCCGTTCACCGTCGCGGCCAGTTCGCCCGGCACCTGCGCGGTCAGCCCCAGCACCTGTTGCGCCGGCTCGCCGTTGAGGATGCCCGGGGTCAACCAGTTGACGAACAGCAACCCGGTCAGTATCGCCAGCAGGCTGGTGGCGAGATAAAACGACAGCGTCTTGAGACCCAGCCGCCCGAGCCCCTCGGCCCCGCCCATGCCCGAGACACCGGTAATGATGGAGGCCATGATCAACGGAACGATGATCATCTTCAGCGCATTGAGGAACAGGGCGCCGAGAAACACATAGACCGGGTAGACGGCGACACCGAACAGCGTACCCTCGGTTCCGCTGAGCCACCCGGCCACGACCGCCAGCAGCAGGGCGATCAGGATCTGCCAGTGCAGCTGCAGACGCACGCTCTAGACCTCAGGGCGCATCGGTGTCCTTGGGAATCACCACCTCTGCCTGGCTGCGCAACTGCTCGATCAGCGCTGTCAGCGTCAGATTGCGGCGCATGTTTTCCAGACCGCGCTTGAGTTGCGTGCGCTGCGCGTCGCTCATGGTCTCGGGGTCGGCGTCTTCGACCTGGCTCAGGCGCACCAGCAGATAGTCCCCGTTGGCGAGAGCCACGCCCTTGTCGACCGTCGCGCCCTCCTCGGCCGGCCGCGGGAGACTGAACACCGTGCGCAACAGCTCCCGATCCTGCCCGGGCGCGTCGCGACCGGCGGCGGCGACTTTTTCCGCCTTGAGTTTTTGCTCCTGAGCCAGGGTACCAAGACTTTTACCGGCGGCGAGTTCCTGCAACAGTTTTTCGCCGAGCGCGCGCGCCTTTTCGGCGGCACCTTCTTGTTTCAGCTGAGCGACAATTTGCGCCTTGACGTCCTCCAGCGGGGTCGGGTGCGCGGGTTCGCGATCCTTTACCCGCACCACGATGGCGTCATCCTGGCCGACCTCGACCGGCTCGCTGTTGTTGCCCGATTCCAACACGTCCTCGCTGAACGCGGCTGCCCGAACCTCGGGGTACTGGCCGATACCGGGGCCGGAGTCGGCGGTTATCCAGTCGCTGGTCTTGACCTCCAGGCCGAGGGCGTCGGCGGCCGCCTGCAGGTCGCCCGGATTTTCGAAGGCGGTATTGCTCAATTGTTCCAGCTGTTCGTAATACCGGTCACCGATTTTCTGCTGTTTGATCTCTTTGATTACCTGATCGCGCACCTTTGCCAGCGGCGGAATCTCGCTCTTTTTTATATCGGTCAGTTCAATGATGTGGAAGCCGAATTGGGTGCGCACCGGATCGGAGACCTCGCCTTTCTGCATGGCGAAAACCGCTTTATCGAACTCGGGAACCATCGTACCCGCGGTAAAATATCCCAGATCGCCGCCCTTGGCGGCCGATCCGGGATCACCCGAATACTCTTTGGCAAGTTTTGCAAAATCCGCACCCCCCCGGATTTTCTTCGCCACCTCCTCGGCCTGCGCGCGCACCTTGTCGACGGTCGCCTCATCGGCATCACTGTCGAGCGGAAACAGTATATGGCTGGCGCGTCGCTGTTCTTTTGTTTTCAGTGCCGCCTTTCGCTGTTCATACTCGTCCGCGATCGCCTTGTCACTGACGTCGATATCCTTGCTCAACACATCGGCGTTGAGACGCAGATAAGAAAGGCGCACCCGCTGTGGGGTGGTGAACCTCTGCGCGTTCGCGGAATAGTACGCCTCGATGGCCTTTTCGTCGGGCTCGATCTCCGCCTTGAAGGTATCGGCTGGAATTCTGAGATAGGAAAAACTGCGCTTTTGCTGCTGCAGGCTGAAGATACGTCGCAACTCCGCGTCGGTGACGAACACGGTCTCGGACAGGCCATTGGTCAGCTGCTCCGTGGTAAGCATGAGTCGCATTTCCTGTTCGAACTGGGCCGGGGTCTTTCCCTGGCGCGCGAGCAAGGTTCGATACAACTCGGCGTCGAACTTACCCTCCTTCTGGAACGCGGGAATGGCATGAATCCGAGCGGCCAACAGCTGATCGCTGATCGTCAAACCGCCGTTCTGCGCCGCCTGCAGGATCAGCTGCCGGCTGATCAGGCTTTCCAGGGCCTGTTGCTTGAGTTGTCTCTCCTCGATCAGCCCCGGTTTGAATGCATCGCCCAGCATTTGCTGCATTCGCTCGCGCTGGTTCAGGTACGCCATCTGCAGCTCACTCGGCGTTATTTCCACGTCATTGACCTTGGCGGCATAGACCCGGGATTGATCCTGGAGATAGGAACCGAGACCGAATAGCGCGAAGGTAATGATGATAAGACCGATTATGATCCAACCGAGCACACCCATGACCCGGTCGCGAAACGCTTGTAGCATGGTGGTTTTCCCGTTTTATAGACAACCCATCATGCCGCGCCCGGCAAGGCGCGGTCGAGCACGCGGGCTGCTCAAGTTTCACCCAATCCCAATTGTACCGCTAAAGTAAAAAAAACGGGCGCCCTCGGGGCGCCCGTTTCTAAGGTGGCGGAGTGGACGGGACTCGAACCCGCGACCCCCGGCGTGACAGGCCGGTATTCTAACCAGCTGAACTACCACTCCTGAACCTTGGTGGGTGCTGAGGGGATCGAACCCCCGACATTCGCCTTGTAAGGGCGACGCTCTCCCAGCTGAGCTAAGCACCCCTGGAAGGCGCGCTAGTTTACGGCATCTTTGAAGGCTTTGCCAGCCTTAAATGCGGGGGCTTTCGACGCCTTGATCTGGATGGTTTCGCCGGTCTGGGGATTCCGGCCGGAACGCGCCGCTCGCTCGCGGACTTCAAAGGTACCGAAACCGACCAGCGTGACCGAGTCACCTTTACGCAGGCTTTCGGTGATATTGTCCACCACGGCATCAACAGCGCGCGTCGCATCCGCCTTGGAAATGTCGGCGGTGCTTGCGACGGCATCGATTAATTCTGCTTTATTCATTAAGTGCGACCCTCAATAAGATTTAGTCATTGCATAGAACTGTTCGGGGCTCGCTCACAATAGGAACGACGCTGCATCTGAAAAACAAAGGCTGGGTAGCGGAAGGCCCCGAAGTGCACAGGCAATTTTATACCAATCCTGCGAAGGATGCGTCAAATAAAAAACCCGTCAACCGCGCAATCCAAGCAGGCATTGTGCGCTTGACGGGCTTTTCAGGCGGTATATTAATGTGTTCTAAGAGACTTGCCCTTCTCCTCGGACTTGCTCTTTGTCTTTGCTTTCTCTTCCGTTTTGCCTTCACCACCGGTCGTCAACGGCACCGGGGGATGCTGCAGCGCCACTTCCAGCACTTCATCGATCCATTTCACCGGGCGGATATCGAGCTTATCCTTGACGTTCTTGGGTATTTCAGCCAGATCCTTGCGGTTCTCCTCCGGAATCAACACCGTGGTGATCCCGCCGCGGTGCGCGGCCAGCAGTTTTTCCTTCAAACCACCGATCGGCAACACTTCGCCGCGCAAAGTGATCTCTCCGGTCATCGCCACATCCGCCCGCACCGGAATCTTCGTCAGCGCGGAAACCAGCGTGGTGCACATGCCGACGCCCGCGCTCGGACCGTCTTTCGGCGTCGCCCCTTCCGGCACGTGAACGTGAATATCGTATTTCTGGTAGAAGTCCTCCTCGATACCGAGCGCCTCGGCACGACTGCGCACCACCGTGGTGGCCGCCTGGATGGACTCCTGCATCACGTCACCCAACTGACCGGTATGAATCAAACGTCCTTTGCCCGGGACGATGGTCGACTCGATACTCAGCAGTTCGCCGCCGACTTCGGTCCACGCCAGTCCGGTCACCTGTCCGATCTGATCGTGCTCCTCGGCACGACCGTATCGGAAGCGTTTCACGCCCAGGTACTTCTCCAGATTCCGTGGCGAGACGGTGATCTTGGTCCCGGCGTTTTCCAACAACAGTTCCTTGACCACCTTGCGGCAGATCTTGGCGACTTCGCGCTCCAGGTTGCGCACCCCGGCTTCGCGGGTGTAGTAGCGCACGATATCGCGGATCGCCTTCTCGCTGACCGTGAGTTCGCCGTCCTTCAATCCGTTGTTGGCGATTTGCTTCGGCAACAGGTAACGGATGGCGATATTGACCTTTTCATCCTCGGTATAACCCGGGATACGGATCACTTCCATGCGATCGAGCAGCGGACCGGGAATGTTCAGCGAGTTCGAGGTGGCGACGAACATGACATCCGACAGATCGAACTCCACCTCCAGATAGTGGTCGCCAAAAGTGCTGTTCTGTTCCGGATCCAGCACTTCGAGCAGCGCCGAGGAGGGATCGCCGCGGAAGTCCATGGACATCTTGTCGATCTCATCGAGCAGGAACAACGGATTGCGCACACCCACCTTGGACAGGTTCTGGATGATCTTGCCCGGCAGGGAGCCGATATAGGTGCGCCGGTGGCCGCGAATTTCCGCCTCGTCGCGCACGCCGCCGAGCGACATGCGGGTGAATTTGCGATTGGTCGCGCGCGCGATCGAACGGCCGAGCGACGTCTTGCCCACACCGGGCGGGCCCACCAGGCACAGGATCGGACCTTTGAGCTTGCGCACCCGCTGCTGCACCGCGAGGTACTCCAGGATGCGCTCCTTGACCTTGTCCAAACCATAATGGTCTTCATCCAGAACCGTCTGGGCCCGGGCCAGATCGTGGCGGATCTTGGTGCGTTTTTTCCACGGCGCGCTGACCAGCCAGTCGATGTAGTTGCGCACCACGGTCGCCTCGGCCGACATGGGCGACATCATTTTCAACTTGTTGAGTTCGGCGACGGCCTTGGTTCTCGCCTCCTTGCTCATGCCGGCTTTTTCGATCTTGTCGGCGAGCTCATCGGTCTCGTTGGGCACGTCGTCCATCTCACCCAGTTCCTTCTGGATGGCTTTCATCTGTTCGTTGAGATAGTACTCGCGCTGGCTCTTCTCCATCTGTTGCTTGACCCGGCCGCGGATGCGCTTTTCGATCTGCAACACATCGATCTCGCCTTCGATGATGCCCATCAGGTGCTCGAGACGCTCGCGCACGCTTTCAATCTCGAGGATGCGCTGCTTCTCGTCGAGTTTGAGCGCCATGTGCGCGGCGATGGTGTCGGCCAATCTGCCAGGCTCATCGATGCCCGAAAGCGAGGTGAGAATCTCCGGCGGAACCTTCTTGTTCAACTTCACGTACTGATCGAACAAGGTCAACAACGAACGCATCAGCACGTCGACCTCGCGCTCGCCCTTGTGCTCGGCGGCGCCTTTGGATTCGATCTGCGCGGAAAAGAATTCGTCGGTGGTCTGAAACTGAATCACGTTGGCCCGCTCGGCGCCTTCGACCAGTACTTTGACCGTGCCGTCGGGGAGCTTGAGCAACTGCAGGATGGTCGACAGCGTACCGATTTCGTGGATGTCCTCGACCTGGGGATCGTCCACCTCGGCGCTCTTTTGCGCCACCAGCAAAATCCGCTTGTCGTCGTCCATGGCCGCTTCCAGCGCGCGGATGGATTTCTCCCGACCGACGAACAACGGAATCACCATATGCGGGTAGACGACGACGTCGCGCAGCGGCAGCACGGGAACCACGGCCACATCACGGGTGCTTTCGGGGGTATTTTCGTTCTGCTCCATCGGAGAGTACCTCGTATCCGTTTCTGATCGGGGAGCCGGGCCGTTTCACGCGACCCCCGGTTCTGTCTGTAAATGGGGCCATGGTACAGCCATTTCAATGGCGCTTTGGCGCCCCATCAGGGTATCTGCAAGAACCAAGCCACGCTCGCGGTTGTCAAGTGCTTGATTACGAATGGGAGTACTGACGGGAAGTATAGCGCTTTTCCCGTGACGCACAGGCACGGCAATGCCGCGCAAAGCGTTCAACCAGACAAAAGCGAAGGAAAACTTCTCAGTCGGAGGCAGCGCGCTGCTCCTGCTCGGAGTCGTAGACCAGATACGGTTCCGATTCGCCGGCGATCGCACGCTCGTCGATGACGACTTTCTGCACGTTTTCCAGCGACGGCAGCTCGTACATGGTTTCCAGCAACACGTGCTCCATGATGGTCCGCAGACCCCGGGCGCCGGTTTTGCGTTGCATGGCTTTACGCGCCACCGCCCGCAGCGCCTCTTCGCGGAACTCTATTTCAGCGCCTTCCATTTCAAACAGCTTGGCATACTGCTTGGTCAGCGCGTTCTTCGGTTCCGTCAAAATACTGATCAGCGCGTCCTCGTCGAGTTCCTCGAGCGTCGCCACCACCGGCAGACGGCCGACGAATTCCGGAATCAGACCGAACTTGATCAAATCCTCGGGCTCGACGTCGTAGAGAATCTCGCCGACGTTGACATCCTCGTCGTGGGTTTTCACCTCGGCCTTGAAACCGATACCGCCCTTTTCCGAACGCCCCTTGATGATCTTCTCCAGCCCGGCGAACGCGCCGCCGACGATGAACAGGATGTTCGAGGTGTTGACCTGCAGGAATTCCTGCTGCGGATGCTTGCGGCCACCCTGCGGCGGCACCGACGCCACGGTACCCTCGATCAGCTTGAGCAAGGCCTGCTGCACGCCCTCCCCGGAAACGTCGCGGGTGATCGAAGGATTGTCGGACTTGCGCGAAATCTTGTCGATCTCATCGATATAGACGATACCCGTCTGTGCCTTCTCGACGTCGTAGTCGCATTTCTGCAAAAGCTTCTGGATGATGTTCTCGACGTCCTCGCCGACGTAACCGGCTTCGGTGAGCGTCGTCGCATCGGCAATGGTGAAGGGGACATTGAGCAGGCGGGCCAACGTCTCCGCCAACAGCGTCTTGCCCGAACCGGTCGGACCGATCAGCAGAATATTGCTCTTGGACAGCTCGACATCGTCTTTCTTGTGCCCGGCTTCCAGGCGTTTGTAATGATTGTACACCGCCACCGAGAGCACCTTTTTGGCGCGCACCTGGCCGATGACGTATTCGTCCAGGACCTCGTTGATCTCATGCGGCTTGGGAAGCTTGCTGGTACCGGTGGAGGACTTTTCCTGCATCTCCTCGCGGATGATGTCATTGCAAAGCTCGACACACTCGTCGCAGATGAAAACCGACGGGCCGGCGATCAGCTTGCGCACCTCGTGCTGGCTCTTGCCGCAGAAAGAGCAATACAGCAATTTTCCGTCGTCGCCCTTGGTGTTGCGATCGTTACTCATAACCGATATCCCCGACTTGCGGTCTCCCTTCCCTACTGTTCAGCGGCAGATCCTCACGGGTCTGAATACCCCCGTTGGTTCCGCGAATCGCCTGTTCCTATTCAACACCTTGCGGACCGGCCTGACAAGTGTTTCCGGCCGTAATCTGCGGTTATTCGGCGGCCATCTTGCGGGTGACGAGAATTTCGTCGATCAGCCCGTATTCCACCGATTGTTCCGCGCCCATGAAGTTGTCACGGTCGGTATCGGTCTGGATCCGCTCCAGCGGCTGACCGGTATGGGTGGACAGGATCTGGTTGAGACGCTCGCGAATCAACAGGATCTCGCGGGCGTGGATATCGATATCGGTCGCCTGGCCCTGAAAGCCCCCCAGGGGCTGGTGGATCATCATGCGCGAGTGCGGCAGGCAATAGCGCTTGCCCTTGGTCCCGCCGGCCAGCAACAACGCCCCCATGCTGGCGGCCTGCCCGATACACATGGTGCTGACATCGGCCTTGACGAACTGCATGGTGTCATAGATCGCCAGGCCGGCGGTCACCGACCCGCCTGGCGAATTGATGTACAGATGGATGTCCTTGTCGGGGTTCTCGGACTCCAGGAACAACAACTGCGCCACCACCACGTTGGCCATGTAGTCCTCCACCGGTCCGACGATGAACACCACCCGCTCCTTGAGCAGGCGTGAATAGATATCGTAAGCCCGCTCACCGCGCGCGGTCTGTTCGATGACCATGGGCACCAGGTTCAACGCCTGGGTGTCACCCGCTCCGCCGTTGCTCATTGTGTGTGACATTCAATGCTTTCCTATTTCTGGCAGGCCTATGAGGCCTGCATGATTTCGTCAAAACTCGCTGGTTTATCGACAACTTCCGCTTGTGCCGCAATCCACTCCATCACCTGCTCCTCCATGACCAGAGTTTGCACGTTCGCGAGCATTTCCTGATTGCTGTAGTACCACTGCACGACCTCTTCTGGCTTTTCGTAAGACTGCGCCAGATCCTCGATGGTCGCACGCACTCGCTCGGGGTCGATCTGCAACTGATTGCGTTTGACGATCTCGCCGATCAGCAATCCCAGCGATACCCGCCGGCGCGCTTCGGCCTCGAACCGGTCGCGTTCCTTCGCTGCATCGGCCGCGGATTCCGCTTTCTTTATCAGCGCGGAGACCTCACTGTCGACCAAAGAGGCGGGAACCTCGATGTTGGCCTTGGCCAAAAGCGCCTCGAAGACCTGCTGCTTGAGCTTCGACTTGATAACCGCCTGTAGCTCGCGCTCCATGTTGCGCCGGATTTCCTCGCGCAATTTCGCCAGGCCACCATCACCGACGCCGAACGCCCGGGCGAACTCGTCGTCGAGCGCGGGCACCTCCGCCTCCGCGACGGCGTGAACCTTGACCTCGAAGGCTGCCTTTTTGCCAGCGACTTCGGCCGAGCCATAGTCGGCGGGAAAAGTCACCTCGACGGTTCTATTTTCCCCGGCGCTAACGCCGACGAGTTGTTCCTCGAACCCGGGAATCATCGAATTGCTGCCCAGCTCCAGGGGCACACCGCTGGCTTTGTTGCCGGCGAAAGCCTCGCCGTCGATGCTGCCCTCGAAATCGATCTCCACCCGGTCGCCGTTGGCCGCGGCGCGCTCGACGCGGGTCCAGGTCACCCGCTGCCGGCGCAGCTTCTCCAACATGTTGTCGACATCGCTTTCGGTAACCTCGGCCTGCGGCCGCTCCAAGGAGATATCGCTCAGCGACGGCGGGTCGATCTCGGGGTAAATCTCGAAGGTGGCGACATACTGGAGCTCCTTGCCCGCCTGATTTTGCGTCTGCTCGATGCTCGGCTCACCCGCGGGGCGCAGATTCTCCTGCTGCAAGGCCTGCTCATAAGTCGAGGCGATCAGTTCTCCGGCCGCCTCCTGCCGGATTTGAGCGCCATAGCGCTTCTTGACCACGCTGAGGGGCACCTTTCCCGGCCGAAAACCGTCCAAACGCACACTGCGCGCGAGCTGTTGCAGCTTGCTTTCGACCTGCTGATCGATCTGATCGGCAGGAATTTCGACCGTCATTCGGCGGCCCAGCCCACTGGTCGTTTCAACAGAGACTTGCATGTCTATTCCTCAAAACTGAACTTTAAGTCTTTATGTCATCAATGCTGGTGCGAAAGGAGAGACTCGAACTCTCACGGGTCACCCCACTGGAACCTAAATCCAGCGCGTCTACCAATTCCGCCACTTTCGCAATCCCACCCCACACACCAGAAATGCCGGCGGATCGAAGGTGGCAACCTATTATACGGGTTTAAAAAAACCAGCATAACCCCGCGCCGAGCAGGGAAATAAAAAACCCGCGCGGAGGCGGGTCTGAGATGGTGGGCCGTGAAGGACTCGAACCTTCGACCAAGAGATTAAGAGTCTCCTGCTCTACCAACTGAGCTAACGGCCCGTTACGTCTTGTAAAATGGGGCGAGCGACCGGGATCGAACCGGCGACAACAGGAGTCACAATCCTGGGCTCTACCAACTGAGCTACGCCCGCCACTGAACTTTTCATACCGCCGTGCCCCCCCGGAAGCGGCCCTGCGATCACCTGCAAATTTGGCGCCCCGGAGAGGATTCGAACCCCTGACCCACGGCTTAGAAGGCCGTTGCTCTATCCGACTGAGCTACCGGGGCTCGTGCTTAGCCATTGCAGCTACGGCATACCTTCTTCAATTGGTCGGGGCAGAGAGATTCGAACTCCCGACATCCTGCTCCCAAAGCAGGCGCGCTACCAGACTGCGCTATGCCCCGTGGTTTTCCCGGCGAGCCGTACGCGGCTCGTGGCCGACCACCGGACGGGCCGGCGATGATACGGCGCCGCGTCGATACCGTCAACGGCACAGCCGCCACTATAGCAGAATCCCCCCGCGCTTGTCGGGTCAGGGCGCGCGTGCGAGAATCGCGGGCCTTGTCCGGACCATGCGACCGATTCAAATGAACGCCCGACTCATCGACGGCAAAACCGTTGCGGCGGATCTTCGCCGCCAGATCAAGGACCGTATCGAACAACGCCTGGCCTCGGGCCGGCGCCGCCCCGGGCTGGCGGTGGTTCTGGTGGGCAACGACCCGGCATCGGAAATCTATGTGCGCAACAAGCGCAACGCCTGCGCCGAGGCCGGTCTCCTGTCGCGTTCGCACGACCTGGCACCGGAGACCACCCAGGCACAACTGCTGGCGTTGATCGAGCAGCTCAATGCCGACCCCGAGATCGACGGCATCCTGGTGCAACTGCCGCTGCCGGAACACATCGACGCCGAGACGGTCATCGAACGCATCCGGCCGGACAAGGACGTGGACGGCTTCCACCCCTACAATATCGGCTGCCTGGCACTGCGCATGCCGCAGTTGCGCCCGTGCACCCCGCGCGGCGTCATCACCCTGCTCGACAGCATCGGCGAGACCTATTACGGCCGCGAAGCGGTGGTGGTGGGTGTGTCCAACCACGTGGGCAGACCGATGGCGTTGGAGCTGCTGCTGGCCGGCGCCACGGTCACCTGTTGCCACCGGTTCACCCGCGATCTGCGCGCCCAGGTCGAGCGGGCGGAAATCCTGGTGGTGGCCGCCGGCAAGCCCGGGCTGGTCCCCGGCGACTGGGTCCGCGAAGGCGCCACGGTGATCGATATCGGTATCCACCGCACCGATCACGGCCTGGTCGGCGATGTCGATTTCGCCGCCGCGCGGCAGCGCGCCGCGTGGATCACGCCGGTGCCGGGTGGGGTCGGCCCCATGACGGTGGCCACCTTGCTGGAAAACACCTTGTTCGCCGCCGAGAACCTGCACTCGGCCTGAGCCGCGGCGGCTTCAGCCGCGCCGCCACTGGGTGCCGCCGGCGGCATCCTCCAGCACGATACCCATGTCGCTGAGCTGCTCGCGGACGCGGTCGGCCGTGGCGAAATCGCGCTTCGCCCGCGCTTCGTCCCGCTGTCGGACCAGCGCCTCGATCCGGGCGTCGTCGGGCGCTCCGGCGTCGCCGCCCGCCTGGCCCCGCAGGTACTGCTCCGGGTCGCTTTGCAACAACCCCAGGCGTTCGCCCAGAGCGCGCAACTCGGCGGCCAGCCCCGCGCCCGCCGAGGGGTCCTGGTCCCGCGCCCGGTTGACCGCGCGCGCCAGGTCGAATAGCACGGCGAGCGCCTCGGGGGTGTTGAAATCGTCGTCCATCGCCGCCTGGAAGCGGCGGCGGTAGTCGCTGTCGGCCGGCACCTGGGCGCTCACGCCGCCGCGCAAGGCGGTATACAGGCGCTGCAAGGCCGCGCGCGCCTTGTCCAGGTTGTCGTCGCTGTAGTTGAGCGGGCTGCGGTAATGGCTGGCGAGGATGAAGCAGCGCACCTCCTCGGGCTGATAGCGTTGCAGGATCTCGCGCACGGTAAAGAAATTGCCCAGCGATTTCGACATCTTCTCTTCGTCGACCTGGACGAAACCGTTGTGCAGCCAGTAATTGACGAAGTGCTCGCCGGTGGCCGCCTCCGATTGGGCGATTTCATTTTCATGGTGCGGGAACTGCAGATCCATGCCGCCGCCGTGGATATCGAAATGCGCCCCGAGGCAGTCGGTGGACATGGCCGAACACTCGATGTGCCAGCCGGGTCGGCCCGGCCCCCAGGCCGACGGCCAGCTCGGCTCGCCCGGCTTGGCGGCCTTCCACAGCACGAAGTCGAGCGCATCGCGCTTGGCCGCGTCGACATCGACACGCGCACCGGCGCGCAGCTCGTCGACACGCTTGCCGGAAAGACGCCCATAATCGGCAAATTTATCCACCGCGTAATAGACATCGCCATTGTCCGCACGATAGGCGTAACCCTTGTCGATCAACGTGCCGATCATGGCGAGAATGTCGTTCATCGACTCGGTGGCGCGCGGCTCGGCGTCCGGGCGCAACACGCCCAGGGCGTCGGCGTCCTCGTGCATGGCCTGAATGAAGCGCGCCGTCAGGGCCTGGATGGATTCACCGTTCTCGGCGGCGCGGGCGATGATCTTGTCGTCGATGTCGGTAATGTTGCGCACATAGGTGACCTGGAAACCTAGCTGGCGCAAGTGCCGTACGATCACGTCGAAGACCACCAGCACGCGGGCGTGACCCAGGTGACAGAAGTCGTAGACGGTCATGCCGCAGACATACATGCGCACCTGGCCCGGCTCGATCGGCACGAACGTCTCCTTGCGCCGCGACAGGCTGTTGAACAGCTTCAGCATGCCGCTTCCGCCTGACGACACTGCTCCAGGGCCGCGCGCAGACGCGCGTCGCGCCGCTGCGCGCCCAGCCACTCCCAGATGCGGCCCATCTCAGGACCGTGCATCACCCCGCTCAAGGCGATCCGCAACGGCATATACAAGGCTTTCCCCTTCCTCCCGGTGCGCGTGCCGACGTCTTTGGCAAACGCCCCGAAGGTGGACGCCGGAGCAGCGAGCTGCAACGCGGTCGCGAAAAACTCACTGCCCGCGGCGCAGAGCGCGGCGCGCTCGGCCTCCCCGGCCGGCGGCACCTGGGCCCCGCACAAGCGACGCGCCCAGGCAGCGACGTCCTGCGGCATTTCGATGTTGTCCCTGACCAGGCCCACCAAAGGACCCAGGCGGTGCTCGTCACAGCCCTCGGGCGGTGCGCCGAGGCGCTCCAGGCACCAGTCCACCAACTCTCGCTCGGTGGCAGCCGCAACCGCCTCCTTCTGCCAATGACGCAGCTGCGCCGGGTCGAAACGCGCCGGCGCCCGACCGAGACGGGCGAGCGAAAACTCCGCGGCCAGACGTTCGCGCCCGGCGTAGGCCTCGTCGCCGTAGCTGTGCCCCAGACGCGCCAGATAATTGAGCAGCGCGGCCGGCAGATAACCGGTCTCACGCAGCTGGCGCACACTCTGGCTGCCGTGACGTTTGGACAGCGGGCTACCGTCCTCGCCGACCAGCAACGACAGATGCCCATAGGTCGGGGCGGGCAGGCCCAGCGCCTGAAGCAGCAGCAACTGGCGCGGCGTGTTGGTCAGATGGTCCTCGCCGCGCAGCACGTGCGTCACCCCCATCAGGGCGTCGTCGACGGCGTTGCTGAAGAAAAAAGCCGGGGTGGCGTCGCTGCGCCGGACGATGAAATCCCCGATGTCGTCGCTGTTGAAGCTTTGCGGACCACGCACCAGGTCGAGGAAATCGATGCGCGTATCCCGGGGAACGCGAAAGCGCAGGGTCGGGCGGGCACCAGCAGCCATCCGCCTGGCGACCTCCTCGGGCGCGAGCTGGGCACAGGTGCCGGGATAGCGCGGCGGCCGGCCGGCCGCGCGCTGCGCCTTGCGCGCCAGTTTCAGTTGGGTGTCGCTGCAAAAACAGGGGTAGACAGCGCCCGAGTCTTGCAGGCGCTGATAAAAATCGGCGTAGATCGCGCTGCGCTGCGCCTGGAAGTACGGCCCCTGGCTCCCGCCCGCCTGCGGGCCCTCCTGCCAGTCCAGCCCCAGCCAGCGCAGATCCCGCAGCAGCGCCTGCGCATGCTCGGGCCGGCAGCGCTCGGCGTCGGTATCCTCGATGCGCAACACGAAAGTACCGCCCTGCGCGCCGGCATACAGATAATTGAACAAGGCGGTGCGCGCATTGCCCAGGTGCATCTCCCCGCTGGGACTCGGCGCAAACCGGGTTTTTACCGTGGTTTCAGTCATTGTCGACCCAGGGCTGTGGAACGCCGCGCATGGTAACAAAAATTGGTCGGCGGCGCGGAAATCGTTATCATGGGCGTTTCTCAGCCTTCACAGGAGACAGCATCTTGACGGTACACATGCAGACCAGCAAGGGCACCATCGTCCTCGAACTGGACGCCGAAAAGGCACCGGAAACCGTGGCCAACTTTCTCGAATACGCGCGCGCGGGCTTTTTCGACGGCACCATCTTCCACCGGGTGATCCCCGGCTTCATGATCCAGGGCGGCGGCTTCGAACCGGGCATGCAGCAGAAATCCACCCGTGCGCCAATCAAGAACGAGGCCGACAATGGTCTGAGCAACGCTGTGGGTACCATCGCTATGGCGCGCACCCCGGACCCCCACTCCGCCACCGCGCAGTTTTTCATCAACGCCAAGGACAACGACTTCCTCAACTTCAGCGCGCCCAACGCCCAGGGCTGGGGCTATTGCGTGTTCGGTAAAGTGACCGAAGGTCTGGACGTGGTCAAGGAAATCGAACGGGTCGCCACTACCTCGCGCGACGGCCATCAGGACGTGCCCCGCGAGGACGTCGTCATCGAAAGCGTGAGCGTGCAGGACTGAACCCCGCACGGTTCCGCCCACGGCTTGGGCCATGGCCACGCTGTTCATTTCGGATCTGCACCTGCACCCCGAGCGTCCGGCCATCAGCCGCTGCCTGATCGATTTTCTCGCCGGGCTGGACAGCGGCCAACACCTGTACATCCTCGGCGATCTGTTCGAGGCCTGGATCGGGGACGACCATCCCGAGCCCGCTTACCAACCGGTGAAACAGGCCTTGAAAAATTGCGCTGCCGCCGAGGTCGGGATTTATCTGATGCACGGCAACCGCGACTTTCTGCTGGGGCCGCGCTTCGCCCGCGAGACCGGTTGCACGCTGCTCGCCGACCCTGCGGTGATCGATCTCTACGGCCGGCGGGCGCTGCTGATGCACGGCGATTCCCTATGCACCGACGATCAGGAATACCAGCGACTACGCCAGCGTCTGCGCGATCCGCAATGGCAGCGCGAAGCGCTGGCGCTACCGATTGAACAGCGCTTGCAGTTCGCCGCGCACGCGCGCGAGTTGAGCGCAGCCGCCGGGCGCGAACGCGATGCCGAGTTGCTGGACGTCAATCAGGAGGAAGTCCGGCGCGTGCTGCGCCAGCATGGCGCCGACCTGCTGATCCATGGACACACCCACCGACCCGGCATCCACCGATTCACCGACGGCGAGGCCACCCGCGAACGCGCGGTGCTCGGCGACTGGTATGAGCAGGGCAGCGTCCTGCGCGCCAGCGACGCGGGACTGGAGTTGCTGAGCCTGCCGGCCTGACTCAGTCGGCCGCCGCCGGCATCACGGCATAGGATTGCGGCACCTCGAACAACGCGTCGTCAACCACCAGGTCGCGTTTGAACCCGGTCAGCTCGCGCCGCTCTCCGGCCTGGTTCCAGTCGGCCAACAGCATGCCCTGACGCAGCGGGAAATCGGTGGCGTAAAGATAACGCGACAGGAAACAAGGTGTCTGCATCTCCACCGGCGTGCGCGCCAGCGTGCGCCCCTGTTGCACCGCCAGCGCACGGCTGAACTCCTGCAACGCCAGGCGCACCGGTTCGAGAAAACCGGGCGCCACCAGCGCCGTGCGGCACACCTCACCACCGGCCGACAGTTCCACCTGCAACGGCTCCTGGCCGCCAATCGACGGTGCCCCCTGGGCGCTGCGCTTGTCGACCGTGAAGCTCAGGGTCCGCGGCTTTTGCGGCAACGCGCCGCCACCGTCGATCTCGAGGACGGTGCGGTTGTCCCGCGCCACGGAGTAGATTTTACGCGTCTGGCGGTCGAACAGCAGAAAATCGCCGCTGTCCACCCCATCGTCGGAACGCATGAACCGGGGGGTCACGAGATAGCGCACGGGATAGGGCGCTATCCCCGGCTCCTGCTCCTGAAACCAGACCACGGTCGCGGTGGTCTGCGCGTGGGCACCGGCAAGGATGCCCAGGAGCATCAGCGCGGTGACCCAGCGCGCGGCCATTTTGCTACCGCTGCGCAACCCCATCAGGATCTGCATGCCGCCAATACCTCCAGTTGTCGCATTTCCTCGTCGTTGAAACCCGCCTGCAGACGGGCGGCGTAATGAAACGGCCGCCGCACCTGTCCGGCCATGTACGCCTGCAACAGTTCGACAAACGTGGTGTCGGGGTCGAGGCCGCGCTGCGCGCACAAATAGCGAAACCAGCGGCTGCCGATTCGCACATGACCGATCTCGTCACGCAGTATCACCTCGAGCGCCGCCACCGCGCAAGCGTCGCCGGTTTTGCGCAGCTTCTCGACAATCGCGGGTGTCACGTCCAGGCCGCGCGCCTCCAGCACCCGCGGCACCAGCGCCATGCGCACCAGCGGGTCGTGCGCGGTCTTGCAGGCCATCTCCCACAACCCGTCGTGCGCGTCGAAATCACCGTAGGCGTAACCGAGCCGTTGCAGGCAATCGCACAGCAGAGCGAAATGCAGCGCCTCCTCGCGCGCCACCCGCGCCCAGTCGCGGTAGAAGTCCGGCGGCAGCCCGCGGAACCGGTAAACCGCGTCCCAGGCGAGATTGATGGCGTTGAACTCTATGTGGGCGAGCGCGTGCAACAGCGTCGCCCTTCCCTGCGCACTGCCCAGCTTCCTTTTGGGGAGCCCGCGCGGCGCCACCAGCCGGGGACGCGCCGGCCGGCCCGGCCGGGTGACGGCCACCACCGGCGACGCGTCGGCCACCGGCCGCAGGCGCCCGTGCTGCACGGCGGTGAATACCGCCTCGCTGAGCCGGCATTTCTCCCCCGGGTCCTCGCAGCGCAGACAGCGCAACGCCTGGGCGAACAGGTCCTCACTCATCGGCGTGCGGTCCATTTTGGGGTAAACTTCATATACAACATTTAAAATATATAGCAATAATATGTTTTTTAATGATTAAATCTGATGGCGTTCTTTCTTTGACAGGCCTTGCCGCTTTGGGCATGCTGACGCCAGGCCTCGAGAGGGATAGAACCATGACGATACCGCACCATGCCCTCGAAGTTTACGAACCCTACGACTACCGCGGTGACAACCCACTCAGCGTGGCCGGTGTCGCCGTCGTGGCCGGTCCGATGCGCGACAATTATTACCTGGTGCAGCTCGACCAGCCATTGCTCGTCGACGACACCCCGGTGACCCAGTTGCTGGTACAGCCACGCTACAACGGCGACAAGATCGATCGCGCGGTCTCCAGTACCTGCACGGTGAACATCGCCCGGGTGGTCGGCGATACCGATCTGGTGAATCTGGAGCGGGTGAGTTTTGACCAGTTCATCCGCTGGGGCGTGGGCAAAATCAGCCCGCCCGCCTGAGCTCAATCGCGCAGCAGCTGAATCCTGCCGCTGACCTGCACGCTGATTCGGCTGGTGCCCTGATCGAAGCCGGGGCTGGTGATGGCGGCCGCTCCCACCGCCCCCATGGCCTCGGCGCGCAAGCCGATGGGCTGCTGCAGCGGACCGCTGTGAACGGTGGCGTCCATAAGCCGGTAAGCCTGGGCATCCAGGGACTTGCGGATCAGCTGCGCACGCTCGCCAAAAGCCGCCAACGCCTGTTCAATCAACGCCGCCTCGACCTGACGACGTTGCTCGGCGGAAACCGAGAACTGCAACGACTGGATCTGGAGGCGTTCCTGCAACACGCCCAGCGCCCGGCTAAGTGCCTCCACGTCCGCGGATTCGAGGCGCAACTCCTGGCGCCCGCGCCAGCGCGCGATGCGGCTGTCTTCATAGACCGGGAAGGTCTGATAGCCACCGCTGTGGGCACGGATCGCGTCGTGTTGCTTGAGCTGGGCCAAGGCCCAGCCCATGGTGGCGTTGATCTGCTGGGCCAGTTGCGCCGGGTCGCGCTGTTCCACGGTGACGCTCAACACCGCCTCGGCGCGGTCGTTGGCCACCTCGCGGCTGACCTCGACCTGGAAGCTGACCTGGTCCTCGGGCGGCTTTTCCTCCGCCAGCCCCAGCGTGGAAACGGCCATCAGAACGAACCAGAGACCGATCGATCGGCTGCGCATGTCGTTGTCTCCCGCTATGAATCCAAACCGCGCGCCAGATCGGCGCACAAATCCTCGAACGTCTCCAGACCGACCGCCACCCTGACCAGGCCGTCGGCTATCCCGGCCTCCTGGCGCTGTTGCGGGCTCAGACGCCCGTGGGTGGTGGTCGCCGGGTGGGTGATGGTGGTCTTGGTATCGCCCAGGTTGGCGGTGATCGAGCAGATCCGCGTCGCGTCGATCAGCCGCCAGGCGGCGGCCTGACCGCCTTCGACCTCGAACGAGACGATGCCACCAAAACCACTCTGCTGTCTAGCCGCCAGCGCGTGCTGCGGGTGGGAGTCGAGCCCCGGATAAAACACCCGCGTCACCCCGGGCTGCTGTTGCAGCCATTGCGCCAGGCGGCCCGCCGACTGGCAATGCGCCTGCATGCGCAGGGAAAGCGTCTCCAGCCCCTTGAGAAACACCCAGGCGTTGAACGGACTCATGCTGGGGCCGCAGGTGCGCAGAAAACCATACACGGCGTTACCGACCAGCGCCTCGCTGCCGACCACCGCGCCGCCCACGCAACGCCCCTGCCCGTCGAGGTACTTGGTGGCCGAGTGGATCACGATATCGGCGCCCAGCTCCAGCGGCCGCTGTAACGCTGGCGTGCAGAAACAGTTGTCCACCGCCAGCAGGCAATCGTGCGCGTGCGCCAACGCCGCCAGCGCGGCGATATCGGCGATTTCCGTCAGTGGATTGGACGGTGTCTCCAGAAACAGCAGTCGGGTGCGCGGCGTTATCGCCGCCTCCCAGGCCGCCAGGTCCGCCTGCGCCACAAAGGTGGTGTCGACCCCGAACTTGCGCAGATAGTTGTCGAACAACAAGGTGGTGCTGCCGAAGATGCTGCGCGAGGAGACGATGTGATCGCCGCTGGCGAGCAGGCCCGCGCAGGTGGCGTAGATCGCCGCCATGCCCGAGGCGGTGGCCACGCAGCGCTCGCCGTTCTCCAGCGCGGCCAGGCGTTGTTCGAAGGTGCGCACGGTCGGGTTGGTGAAACGCGAATAGATGTTGCCGGGCTGTTCGCCGGAAAAGCGCGCGGCCGCCGCCGCCGCGCTTTCAAAGACATAGCTGGAAGTGGGAAAGATCGGCTCGGCGTGCTCCAACTCTTCGGTGCGCCGCTGGCCGGCACGCACGGCCAGGGTATCGAAGCCCGGGGAAGATTCGGTTTCGGACATAGGTAGTGTGCTCCGCAATGACTGACTGACACGCGGGCACGAAAAAACCCGCTCCCGACCGACAGCGAAAGCAGGTGCCATCGCTTTAGCCGCATTTATTAGGCGCCCGCAAGCTGAAACTCAAATCGGCGCTCAGTCGACAGGCTAGGCAATATCCCTGGGCGCTGTCAAGCGTTGTTGTGCATCTCGATCACCTCGTCATCCAGGATACGGCGTTCTTCCTTGGCGATGTCGTTGCGTAGATTTTCAAGGTGATTGAGATAGTTGGCGGTCACCCCGCCGGTCACGTACTCGCCGGTGAAGACCGAACAGTCGAAGGCGCGAATCTCCCGGTTGCCCCGTCCGACAGCGGCGACCAGGTCCTCGAGGTCCTGGAAGACCAACCAGTCGGCGCCAATCGCCGCGGCGATCTGCTCGACGCTGCGCCCGTGGGCGATCAATTCGTCCTTGGTGGGCATGTCGATGCCATAGACGTTGGGATAGCGCACCGGCGGCGCGGCGGAGGCGAAGAACACGCTTTTGGCACCGGCATCGCGCGCCATCTGGATGATCTGCTGCGAGGTGGTGCCGCGGACGATGGAGTCGTCCACCAGCATGACGTTCTTGTCCTTGAATTCCAGCTCGATGGCGTTGAGCTTCTGGCGCACCGATTTCTTGCGCTGCTGCTGCCCGGGCATGATGAAGGTGCGGCCGATGTAGCGGTTCTTGATGAAGCCTTCGCGGTATTTCACGCCGAGATTGTTCGCCAGTTCCAGGGCCGCCGTGCGGCTGGTGTCCGGAATCGGAATGACGACATCGATCTTGTGATCGGGGCGCTCGCGGCGAATTTTCTCCGCCAGGACCTCGCCCATGCGCAGCCGCGCCTTGTAGACCGAGATATTGTCGATAATCGAATCCGGGCGGGCCAGATAGACGTGCTCGAAAATGCACGGCGCGTAGCTGGGGTTGTCCGCGCACTGGCGCTTGGCCATGCCGCCGCTCATGCTCAACAGCACCGCCTCGCCGGGGCGCACGTCGTCGATCAGCTCGAAGCCCAGGGTATCCAGTGCCACACTCTCGGAGGCGATCATGTACTCCACCCCCTGGGCCGTTTCGCGCTTGCCATAGACCAGGGGACGCACACCGTAGGGATCGCGGAAGGCGACAATGCCGAAACCGGTGATCATCGCCACCGCGGCATAGGCGCCGCTGCAGCGCCGGTGCACGCCGGCGACGGCGGCAAACACATCGTCCTGGTCGATCACCAGCTTGCCGCGCCGTTGCAGCTCGTGGGCGAACACGTTGAGCAGCACCTCGGAATCGGACTCGGTGTTGATGTGGCGCAGATCCTCGCGATAGAGGTTTTGTTTCAGCTCCTCGGCGTTGACCAGATTGCCGTTGTGCGCCAAAGAGATACCATAAGGCGAATTGACGTAGAACGGCTGGGCTTCGGCCGAGCTTTCGCAACCGGCGGTGGGATAGCGCACGTGGCCGATGCCCATGGTGCCGCGCAGGCGCAACATATGGCGGGTGTGGAAAACGTCGCGCACCAGGCCGTTGTCCTTGCGCAGACACAGCTGATCGCCCTCGCAGGTCATGATGCCGGCGGCATCCTGGCCGCGGTGCTGCAAAACCGTCAGGGCGTCGTAGATCGACTGATTAACGGCGCTGAAAGAAACGATTCCGACAATTCCACACACTGGCCCTAACCCCGAAATTCACTCATTGCTCAGACACCCTGGAACTGGATATTCCTGGCGATATCCTCAGGCAGAAAGCTCTTGATCCACAGAGCCAGCTCCTGAAAGTGCCCCAATAGCAGCGATTGCTGCCACCAGGGATCCTGCGGTAGCGCGGTCAAACCCGCCAACAACACCATCACGGCGATAATCACAACCCCGCGGGCGACGCCGAACACCACCCCTAGCGCCCGGTCGGTGGCCGTCAGACCGGTCTTAGCGACCAGCTGCCCGGCCAGATAGCTGATCAGTCCGCCGACCAGCACGGTGACGATGAACAATAATCCGAAGCCGACGATGTCGCGCACCGAAGGCGTCTCGATCCATCGCCCCAGCCAGTCCCCAAGGTCGTGGAAGAACACCAGGGCGACCCACAACGCGGCCACCCAGCTGGCCAGCGACAAGGCCTCCCGGACAAAGCCGCGCCACAGGCTCAACAGCGCCGAAACGAGAATGATCGCCAGCAGAATGTAATCGATCCAGATCAAGCGACCGACCTGAACCGCGGATCCAGACAGTGCCGCTCACCAGAATTCATACGCGATATTTTACGCCAAGAGCCCGGGCAACGACAGTCGCTCACGGATAGGAAAGCACACGACCCTTGAGGTCAAACTGGCTGGCCAATTTCTGCTGATCCTGCTCGGCTTCGCCGCGCTCCAGATAGGGTCCGACGCGCACCCGGTAGTGGGTCTTGCCGGCGACCGTCACTTTTTCCACCTGGGTGACGAATTTCGCCTGGCGCAAGCGCTCGCGCAGTCGCAGCGCATTCTGCTCGCTGGAAAAACTGCCGACCTGAACCACCCAGCTACCCAGCGCGCCCGCAGGCTTCGCGTCGGCGGCGTCGGTCGCCGGCGCCGGCTGCTGCGTGCCGGCCGGCGACCCGGCCGCCGTGGCCGGGGTTGCGGGCGCCGGCGCGACGACCGGCGCATCGGCTGGCGCCGGCGGCGATGCCTGTTGCGGCAGCGGCAGGGGGATGTCTGCGCTGTCCTCAGCCGGCTCCTCCGCGTCCTGGAGCCGATCCGACGGAGACGTCTGCACGACCGAATCACTCGGCGTGGCCGGGATCTCGCCGCTCTGGGGAATGTCCTCCAGCGGCTGGTTCAGCCCCTGATCCTGCGGCACCGGCAACGGCTCCATTTCCGGTACCAGATCGTGCTCCGGATTCTCCAACAGCATGGGAATGAAAATCACCGCCAGCGCCACCAGCACCACGGCGCCGACCAGGCGCTGTTTCAAAACCAAGTCCATTGTGTCTCCCCCGAATCAGTCGAATTCCAGCTCAGACCACTGGGCAACCGTGTGAAACGACCCGCAAACCAGGATCCGGTCGCCTGCGCGCGTCGCCGCGCGCACGGCGCGCCGCGTCTGCGCCATGTCAACACCGACGGCCGCCGCCGGCTGCCCGGTGACGGCGCGGATGGTCGCCGCCAAGGCCTCCGGCGGGCTCGCTCGCGGCGCGGCCAACCCGGTGACATACCACTGCTGCACCTCCGCTTGCAAGGCGCGGACAAACGCCGCCGCGTCCTTGTCCCTGAGCATGCCAATCACCGCGTGGCAGCGACCCGGCAGCGGCAGCCCGCGCAAGGCCGCGGCCAATGCCTCGGCGGCCTGCGCATTATGAGATACATCCAGCACCTGTTCCACCTCCCCCGCGATGCGCTGGATGCGGCCCGGCAGATGCACCGCGCGCAGTCCGCGCTCCAGCGCCGCGCGCTCCAGCGGCAGCCCGATCGCCGCCAGCAGGCTGAGCACGCCCGCGGCATTGGCCAATTGGTGAGCGCCGGCGAGCGCCGGCAGCGGCAGCCCGGCCAACGCCGGTCCGTTGCCACGCCAGGTCCAGCTCGAAGCTTCGACCGAGTAGGAGAAATCGCGCCCGGCCAACAACAGCTTGGCACCGTGTCGGGCGGCGGCCTGTACGAGGCCTGCCGGCGGATCGGGTTCGGCACAGATCGCCGGACGCCCGCGGCGCATGATACCGGCCTTTTCCCGCGCGATGCTGTCACGGTCGGTGCCCAGCCATTCGGTGTGGTCGAGACCGATGCTGGTGATCAGGGCGGCGTCGGCGTCGACGACGTTGACCGCGTCGAGCCGTCCGCCGAGCCCGACCTCCAACAACGCCACGTCGAGCGGGCGGGCGCCCATGATATCCAACGCCGCCAGCGTACCGAACTCGAAATACGTCAGGGAGGTCTCCGCGCGCGCCGCGTCGACGCGGGCGAAGGCCGCGCACAGCGAGGCGTCGTCGATCATCTCGCCGCCGAGGCGGATTCTTTCGTTGTAACGCAACAAGTGGGGCGAACTGTAGGCGCCCACACGATAACCGGCGCCGAGCAATAGGGCTTCCAGCAGGGCCAGCGAAGAGCCTTTGCCGTTGGTCCCGGCGACACTGATCACCACCGGAGCCGGGCGCAGACAGCCCAGTCGTGCCGCTACCCGGGCCACGCGCTCGAGACCGAGATCGATCGTCCGGGGATGGAGTGCTTCCTGCCAGTCGAGCCAGTCCTGCAGGCGAGTGAAACGTGCCGCGCTCATTCGCGCCGATTCCGCCAACCCGGCCCCGCTGTCAGGCCGGCGCGGTAGGCTGCGTCAACATCGAAAGCAGCGAGGCGATGCGCGCGCGCATCTCGCGCCGGTCGACGATCTGGTCGATGGCGCCGTGTTGGAGCAGAAATTCGCTGCGCTGGAAGCCCTCGGGCAGGGTTTCACGCACGGTCTGTTCGATCACCCGCGGTCCGGCAAAACCGATCAGCGCCTTTGGCTCGGCCAGATTGATGTCGCCGAGCATGGCCAGACTGGCCGAGACCCCGCCCATGGTGGGGTCTGTGAGCACCGAGATAAAAGGCAGTCCCTCAGCCGACAACCGGGTCAGCGCGGCGCTGGTCTTGGACATCTGCATCAGCGAGTACAGGGCTTCCTGCATGCGCGCGCCGCCACTGGCGGAGAAGCACACCAAGGGCACCTGCCGCTCCAGACTGGCGTTGACGGCGCGCACAAAGCGCTCGCCGACCACCGAACCCATGGATCCGCCCATGTAGCGGAACTCGAACGCCGCGGCCACCAGCGCCATGCCCTCGAGTTCGCCGCGCATCACGATCAGGGCGTCGCTTTCGCCGCAGGCCTTCTGGGCCTGCTTGATCCGCTCGCTGTACTTCCTGCTGTCGCGGAACTTGAGCGGATCGGCCGGTTGCAACTCGGCGCCGATCTCCTCGCGTGGCTGCGGATCGAGAAACAAATCGAGCCGGCGCCGCGCACCGATGCGCATATGGTGTTCGCATTTCGGACACACATCCAGATTGCGCTCCAGCTCGGTCCGGTACAGTACCGCGTCGCACGCCGGACACTTGGTCCAAAGTCCTTCAGGCACCGTTCGCTTGTCCTTACTCTCGGTTCTGATGCGCGAAGGCATCAGCTTTTCAAACCAACTCATGACAATCCTACCTGTTCAATTGGCCGCCGCCTGCGCGCCGTCGGCATCCATCGCCGCGCGCATCTGCGCGATCACCTCGGGGGCTTCGGCGACGATGCGCTGGGGCTGGTCGGCGAGCGCCGCAATGCGCTTGACCAGCGCGCTGCCGACGATCACCGCATCGGCGAAAGCGGCGATCCGGGCGGCGGTCTGCGCGTCGCGAATGCCGAAACCCACCCCCACAGGCAGGCCGGTATGGGCGCGTATCCGGCTGACCTGATCGCGCACCGCGCCGACATCCAGCCGGTTGGCGCCCGTGACCCCCTTGAAGGAGACGTAATAAAGGAAACCACCGCCGCTGGCGGACATCCGTTCGATGCGCCCCGCATCGCTGGTGGGCGCGGCCAGAAAGATGGTGTCGATTTCGCGGCTTTTGAGCGCGGCGACCAGATCGGCGCCCTCTTCCGGCGGCAGGTCGACGGTCAGGACCCCATCCACGCCGGCGGCCTGGGCGGCGCCGGCGAAGTCGTCATAGCCCATGACCTCGATCGGATTGAGATATCCCATCAGCACCACCGGGGTGTGGGCATTGCCGCGGCGGAACTCGCGCACCATCTCGAGCACGTCGGCCAGCCCCGTGTGGTGGCGCAGCGCCCGTTCACAGGCGGCCTGAATAGTCGGACCGTCGGCCATGGGATCGGAAAACGGCACCCCCAGTTCGAGCACATCGGCGCCGGCTTCGACCAAAGCGTGCAACAGCGCCACGGTGATCTCCGGCTGCGGGTCGCCGGCGGTCACATAGGGAATCAGGCCCGTACGCCGACGCTGGCGCAGGGCATCGAAACAGGCAGCGAGACGACTCATACCTGGATGCCCTCCAGCGCCGCCACGGTGTGAATATCCTTGTCGCCGCGGCCGGACAGATTGACGATAAGGATGCGGTCCTTGTCCAGGGTCGGCGCCAGGCGGCGCGCGTAGGCCAGGGCGTGACTGGATTCCAGCGCGGGCATGATGCCTTCGGTGCGCGTCAGTTCGTGAAACGCCTGCAGCGCCTCGCCGTCGGTGGCCGCGACATAGCTGGCGCGGCCGATATCCTTCAGCCAGGCGTGCTCCGGCCCGACACCGGGATAGTCCAGCCCGGCGGACACCGAATGGGTCTCGATGATCTGACCGTCGGCGTCTTCCATCAGATAGGTCCGGTTGCCGTGCAGCACGCCGGGCCGGCCGGCGCACAAGGGCGCGGCGTGCTGTCCGCTGTCGAGGCCCTTGCCGCCGCCTTCCACCCCGTAGAGCGCGACCTGCCGGTCCTCGAGAAACGGATGGAACAGACCGATGGCGTTGGACCCGCCCCCCACGCAGGCGATCAGCGCGTCGGGCAGGCGCCCGGCCTGGGCGAGGATCTGCGCCCGGGCCTCGCGGCCGATCACCGCCTGGAAGTCGCGCACCATGGCGGGGTACGGGTGCGGGCCGGCCACGGTACCGATGATGTAGAAGGTATCGTCGACATTGGACACCCAGTCGCGCATGGCTTCGTTGAGCGCGTCCTTGAGGGTCCGGGAGCCGGACTCGACCGCCACCACCTCGGCACCGAGCAGCCGCATGCGGTAGACGTTGATCGCCTGGCGCCGGATATCCTCGGCGCCCATGTAGACCACACACTGCATGCCGTAGCGGGCCGCCACGGTGGCCGAGGCCACCCCGTGCTGGCCGGCGCCGGTCTCGGCGATGATTCGCCGTTTGCCCATGCGCTTGGCCAGCATCGCCTGACCCACGGTGTTGTTGACCTTGTGGGCACCGGTGTGATTGAGGTCTTCCCGCTTGAGATAGATCTGCGCACCGCCGAGTTCGCGGCTCCAGCGCTCGGCGTGATAGAGCGGCGAGGGCCGGCCGACGAACTGCGCCAGATCGTGATCCAGCTCCGCCTGGAAATCGGCGTCGCCCACGTACCGCTCATAGGCCAGACGCAACTCTTCTAGCGGCCCCATCAGAGTCTCGGCGACGAAACGGCCACCATAGACGCCGAAATGCCCGCGGGCATCGGGCATCTCGCTGAATCCCGGCGTGTCAGCCGTCGGTCCGGTTTGCGTCACCACGTTTCACACCTCGCATGAATGCTTGTATCTTTTCGGCAGACTTTATGCCCTTGGCCGCCTCGACGCCACTGCTGACGTCGACGGCGTAAGGCCTGACCTGTTCCACCGCCGCCTGCACGTTGTCTATGGACAACCCGCCGGCCAGGATCAGCGGCGCGCCGCAGGCCGTGGGCAACAGACTCCAGTCGAAGCCCAAGCCCCCGCCACCGCGGGTAGCGGGCTGCCAGGCGTCGAACAAAAACCCCGCCGCATCGGGGTAATTGGCCAGCTGGGCACGCGCGTCCACACCGGGGCGCATGGCGATCGCTTTCAGATACGGCCGGCCAAAGCCCTGACAGGCCTCGGCGTTCTCATCGCCATGAAATTGCAGCCCGCTGAGCGGCACCTGGTCCAGTACCGCCGTGATCTGGGCGCGCTCGGCATCGACGAACAAGCCGACCGCGCTGACAAACGGCGGCAAGGCATGGCAGATTTCCCGCGCCCGTTGCACTGACACATAACGGGGGCTGGGCGGGTAGAACACCAGGCCGATGGCGTCGGCGCCGGCCCGGGCCGCCGCCAGTGCATCCTCGATACGGGTTATCCCGCAGATTTTCACCCGGGTTCGCATAGCGCCCTGACCGCGCGACCGCCAAAACGCGTATCCTAGCAGAAATCGGCCCCGGTTCGGGAATCGACCGCCCCGGCCGCGGTTCAGGCGAATACCGGCAACACACCTTGGCTGGCGATGCCGAATTGCGTTGGATACTTGACGCCGACCAGATAAAGCCCCGCGGCCGGGGCGGTAACCCCGCCGCGAGTGCGATCGCGGTGCGCCAGTACCTGCGCGACCCACTGCGCGGGGCGCTCGCCGCAACCGACACTGATGAGCACACCGGCGATGTTGCGCACCATGTGATGCAAAAAGGTGTTCGCCTCGACATCGAGGTAGATCAGATCGCCGTGGCGCGCGACCTGCAATCGGTGGATGGTGCGGATGGGACTTTTCGCCTGACAGGCCACGGCGCGAAACGAACTGAAATCGTGTTCGCCCAACAGGTGGGTGGCCGCCTGCTGCATGCGCTCGGCCGCCAACGGCCGGCGTTCCCAGGTGGCGCGCGTGCGCATCAGCGCACTGGGCACCTCGCGGTTGAGAATCACATAACGATAGCTGCGCGCCTGGGCGGAGAACCTGGCGTGAAACGCCGGATCGACCCGCTGCACGTGCAGGATGCGAATGTCGCGCGGCAGATTCGCGTTGCCGCCGAGCAGCCAGGCGCGTTCGGCGCGCACCGCGTCGGTGTCGAAATGAACGATCTGCCAGGTGGCGTGCACCCCGGCGTCGGTGCGTCCCGCGCAGCCCACGCTTACGGCCTGGTCGGCGACCCGCGACAACGCCCGCTCCACGCAGGCCTGGACGGACGGCGCGTTGTCCTGACGCTGCCAGCCGCGATAGGCCGCGCCGTCGTATTCAATCGCACAGGCGATGCGCATTGGCTGTTCTATGGGTTTCTATTTGTTGTGAATATAGAGTTTGTCATCGAAGCTCGCCACCCAGCCCGGCCGGATGGCCACCAGGGCGGTCATGATCATACCGTTGACCACGGCTTCGGAAAAAAACACCAAGGGCAGAAAAGGCAGATACTGATAGCTCAACCAGTCACCGCTGGCGCTGTCGGCGAGCCACAGGAGCGCGGCGCCGAGCACGCTGGCGCCAAGTATGGACAAACCCGCCGCCAAGAACGCGTTGACGTAGATATAGATGAAAAAATTATGCGGCAAGCGCCTTTGCGCCACCCGCAACAGGCTTTCGGTGATCAATATGGGCACCCCGCCCATCACCAGCGCGTTCATCCCCAGACTCAGCCAGTCGCCCTGCTGGTTGAGGATCGACGCCGCCGTGACCAGCAGCACGCCAAACACCGCGAACGCCCAGCCGAACATCAGGGTCAGCGCAGTGACCCCCAGCAGGTGAAAATTCAGCGCCGGTAACACCCCGGCACGGGTGTTCCACAGCACCAGCAGCACCACGCAGGCGGCTGAAAAAACGTGGATGAACCCCGCGCAACGCAGCCGTGGGAATGGCGCCCGCCACAGGGCGGCCAGAACCAGGATCACCAGGCCAAGATCCGCCATCCAGAACAGCGCGGAGGGAATGATGTGGGCGGGAAAATCCAAACGCGGCACCGATGTCAGGACCTGGAGTCGGTGATTATAACCCGTCAACCCGCGAGGCGAGACAAACCCCCGCAAACCCAATGAGTTTAAGGAGAACGCATGGGCGCAAGACAGCGCCGAGCAGCGTCAAGTCCACGCCCGGATTTGATCAAAATCAAGTTCCCGCCGATCCGATCGGCCTAGACTCGTTTTACCGCTGGACCGGTGATCAAGTGGAAACGGGGCGTTGGATCACCCCAGGACAATTCCCGCAAGCGAGCGTCTTGTCCGACTGCGTGGGAAGAAAAAGCTGGTGCGAAAAACAGAGTATTCGGCCATCGGTCTATTGGCAGTTTTTCTGGGCGGAGTGGTTGCCTGGGGAGGCTTCAACACGGTACTGGAGGCGACCAACACGCAAGCCTTCTGTATCAGCTGCCATGAGATGAAGGAATATGTATTCCAGGAATATCGGCAATCGCTCCACTACCGCAACCGCAGCGGCGTGCGCGCCAGCTGTCCGGACTGTCACGTTCCCAAGGACTGGTGGCACATGCTGGTGCGCAAGGTCGGCGCCACTAACGAGCTGTACCACAAGCTGGCCGGTTCGATCGACAGCCGGCGGAAATTCACCGCCAGGCGCCTTGAACTGGCGCAGAAGGTCTGGCGGGACATGAAATCGACGGACTCGCGCGAATGCCGTAACTGCCATGCCTACGAGGCCATGCAAGCGCGCCTGCAGGGCGACAGCGGCAGGCAACAGCACGCCCGCGCCAAGCGCGAAGCCGAAACCTGTATCGATTGTCACAAAGGCATCGCCCATCACCTGCCCGAGATATTCGTGGAACAGGAACACGAGCGCTACCAACGCGAAGGCATCCCCTGCATCCGTTGCCATACCGGCATCGCCCACCCGGCCGAGGACCAGCGGTGGACGCCATGACCGCCCGCACGGTAACGCCCGCCGGCGGCGCGCCCCAGACATGGGTTGCCCGCCACCAGACGACTGCCCGGGCAGCCAATGGCCAGGGTCGATTCCCAGAGGAGGCGAAAATGAGCACCAAGGCAAGAACAAAGCTAGCGGGTCCGGTCGCGCTGGCGCTGCTGGCCGTGGCGGCGCGCGCCGCGGCAGACGATGGCGCGCTGATAAAAAAAGGCGAGCAACTCTATGATCAGAACTGCTCTGTCTGTCATCAGGCCGACGCCATCGGCAAACCGGGATTCGCGCCGTCGTTGTCCAATCCCGAGCTGTTGAGCGTCGCCTCCGACAAGTTTCTGATGTCCACGATACGCGACGGCCGCGCCGGTACCGGCATGCCACCGTTTTCTCACCTGGGACGGGAGAACGTGCGCGCCATTGTGGCCTACTTGCGCTCGCACCCGCACCCCCCCAACCGATCCGCCGCGATCGACGCCCAGCCCCAGTCCCACGGCGATCCGCGCCTGGGAAAACAGTGGTTCAACGACATCTGCGCGACCTGCCACGGCGTCAACGGCGACGGCTACGCCGCCGGCGGCACCGGCACCGCCATCGGCACCTCGGGTTTCCTGAGCAAAGCCTCGGACGGATTTATCCGGACCACGATCAAGCACGGGCGTTCCAACACCCGGATGCTGGGCTTTCAAGGCGCCGACGGGCTGGCCAATCTTTCTGACCAGGAAATCGACGACATCATCGCCTACCTGCGCACGCTGCCCCGGCAGCCCTAGGGAGACACGCACATGAAACGTTTCAAAATGAGCCGCCGCGACTTTCTCAAGAGCAGCGCCTTTATCTCCGGCGCCGGAACCCTGATGGCGGCCAACAACCCAGAACTCGAAGCCGCGCCCAGCGAAGCGCCGGCGGCCAATCGCACCACGGCCCTCGCTCAGTGCCCGTATTGCGGCGTGGGCTGTGGCACCGTCATACAGGTCGAGGACGGCAAGATCGTCTCCATGCGGCCCGACAAGGACCATCCCACCAACTACGGCCTGCAATGCATCAAGGGGTTGACCGCCGCCGAGCCCATCTATGTCGATCGCATGCAAGGCGACCCCTATGTGCGCAAAGACGTGTGGGAGGAATGGAGCAAACCCGGGCACGGCGATATGGGGTTTGTCAGCAAGACCAAAGGCGCGTTCGACGACGAACACTTTGTGCGCGTGCCCTATGAGGAAGCCTCGGCCATGGTGGCACACAAGATCGCGCATCTGGCAAAGAAACATGGCGGCAACTCGATCGCCTTGTACGGGTCCGGTCAATTGACCATGGAGGGCCAGTATCTGGAAAACCTGTTCATGAAAGGGGTGCTCGGCTCCAACACCATCGAGGCCAACGCACGCATGTGCATGACCTCGGCGGTGACCGGCTATTTCAAGACCCTGGGCTCGGACACGCCGCCACTGGCCTATGAGGATATCGAGTTGTGCGACATGATCATGCACTTCGGGCACAACGCGCGCGAATCGCATCCCATCATATTCTGGCGCGCGGCGGACTATAAAAAGAAAAGCGATATCCCCACCGTGGTGGTGGACCCGCGCTACACCGGAACCGCCAAAGGCTATGCCGAAATCAACCCGGAGAACTCGATCCACGTGCCGGTGCTCAACGGAGACATCAGTTTCCTCAATGCCATCGCCCATGTCTTGCTCAAAGAGCACGACGATGTGATCGACTGGGAATTCCTGCGCGCCCACAGCGTCGGCTGGAAAGACTACGTGGATGGGGTCCTCGCCGACTACAGCCCCGAACAGGTGCAGGACCGGATGGGCAACGAGGAGGTGACGCCGGAACTGATCCGCAAGGTGGCGGCGATGTTCGCCACGGCAACCCGCAAGCGACTGGCGCGCTCCGGCGGCAAGCAAAGCGGCGAGAAAGTCGGTGTGCCCGGGGGCGAGGGTTACGGCGGCGTCATCATCATGTGGGGTATCGGCTACAATCAGCACATCCATGGCCAGCACAATGTCATCTCCATCATCAACCTGTTGACCTTGACCGGGAACCTGGCCAAACCCGGTTGCGGCCCCTTTTCGATGACCGGCCAGCCCAATGCGATGGGCGAACGTTTCACCGGCGGGCTCACCGGCCGGCTGCCGTTCAACGAGCCGCTGAGCAACGCCGCCCATCGCAAGCACATCGCCCTGGCCTGGGGCGTTCCGGAGAAGAATCTGGTCAATGCCATGAACTCCAGCAATCCGGGCATGGCCGTGGGCATGATGGAGCGGGCGCTCAAAGACGAAGTCAAGGCCATGTTCTTTGTCTATGCCACCCATATCGACCTGCCCGACCAGCAAAATCTGGTGCGACCGGCAATCAGCAAAACCTTCAATGTCGTCCAGGAGATCTACCGCCACGCCCCCAACAATCTCTACGCCGACGTGATTTTCCCGGCCGCCACCTGGGGAGAAGTCGACGGCGTCTATATCAGCTCGGAACGGCGCATCAACATCGTGCAGAAAGCGGCGTCACCGCCGCCGGGCTGCCGGCCGGATATGGACATGGTGATCGACAAGGCGAAGGAGATCGGCACCTTACTCGGTATGGATATGGAAAAGGCCTTGCCCTACGAGCGCAAGGCCGACGGATTCTATGACGCCGAGGAGATCTTCCGCGACGTGATCAAGGCTTCCAAGGGAACCGACACCGATCTCAGTGGGATTCTCGAAGTGGAGAAAATCGACAAACTCTCGCCCTACCAGCAGTTGATCCGGTTGCGCGGGATCCAGTGGCCGGCGCCGACCTACGCCATCGCCAAAGAGGGCGGCACCAAGCGCCGCTATATGCTTCAGGAGGGGGACTGGCCCAACCGTCCCTATGGCTATTTCCGCACCAAGGACGGCAAGGTGCATTTCAAGCTCTGCCAGCAGGATTACCGCGACCGCAAAGCCATTACCGCCAGACTCATGGAGTTCGGCGCGAAACCGGGCGTCTACACCATCGACAACCTGGCGCTGATCGAACAGGCGCGCGACAGGGGGCTGACCCCCGATCTGCCGGATGACGAGTATCGCGGCAAACCCTGGTCACAGGTGCCGGCGGACAAGTACCCCTACTGGTTGGGGCTGGGCGTGGTCTACGAGCACTTCCACACCGCCAAATCCAGCCGCAGCCCCACCACCCGGCGGCTGGTGCCCGAGATGTACGTGGAAATGCACCCGCGCGACGCCGCCGACCTGGCGATCAAGGACGGTGACAAGGTGCGGCTGGTAACCCGGCGCGGGCACTTCGAGGCACGGGCCCAGGTAGGCACCAACAGCCTGGTGAAACCGGCGCGCAACAGCGTGCCACGGGGTTATTTGTTCAGCCCGTGGAATCTGTCGGTCGCCGACAGCGCCGATCCGCGCAAGAACAAATGGCTGGTCAACGCGACCTCCAGCCGGGTATGGGACCTGGTGTCCGGACAGGTGGACTTCAAAAAACTCGCCTGTCGAGTCGAGAAGGTCTGAGCGGACGGCGGCAGCGTGCGGCGCCGAGCATTTCTTGAAAGCCTGGCGGTGGCCGCCGCCGCGACGCTGGCCCCGCCCCGTGCCCTGCCCTTGGCGCGGCAACGCGTGCAGCGTTACCTGCGCCCACCCGGCGCGCTGGCCGAAGCCGAGTTCGCCGCCGCCTGCATCCGTTGCGGCCAGTGCGGTGAGATCTGTCCCAATCGGTGCATCCGCTACTTCGGCCTGGAAAACGGCTTCGCCGCGCGTGACACCCCCTATATCGTCCCCCGCGAGAAGGGCTGTATTCTGTGCATGAAATGCACTCAGGCCTGTCCCAGCGGGGCGCTACGGCCGTTGGCGCACACCGCCGAGGCGATACTGGCCAACGTGCGCATGGGCCGCGCCGTGGTCGATCGGCGCCTGTGCCTGTCCTGGCAGGGCAAGAGTTGTGGCGTGTGTTACCGCGCCTGTCCGCTGCAGGACGTGGCCATCCGCGTGGGCATGATGGAACAGCCCCACGTCAACGACCATTGCGTGGGCTGCGGCTTATGCGAGCGATCCTGCATTCAGATGCCCCAGGCGATCCGCGTCATTCCCGAGTCTTCCGGAGCAGGCTGGCCTCGATGACGATGAACACCCGCATCCCTGCGCCGCGCTGGCGCCATCTGAACCTCCTGCGCTGGGTCACGCTGACGACGGTCTTCGCCACCTTGTTGCTGCTACCGGCCCTGCACCTCTACCAGACCTATGTCGCCGCGCACGCCTATGACCTGCTGTCGCCGGGCGAACAGCGCTTTTATACTTTCATGGAAACATTGACTTCGCCTTTCACCAGCGATCCGGCACGCGATCTCGACGCGCTCAAGGGAACCACCTGGTCGGCCAATATCTTCGGCCTCAAACTCAGCGATCCGCTGGCGGCGCTGAGCCAGGTGGCCGCCGGGCAGACGCTCTATCTGCCCTTTCTCCTCAGTGCCCTGATCCCGCTTGTGCTGACGCTGATACTGGGCCGGTTTTTCTGCGGCTGGATCTGTCCGGCGACTTTGCTCTATGAACTCAACAGCAACTTCGGTCTCTGGCTGCGACGCTTCGGGATCCACAGCGGCAATCGTCGCTTCGACCGGCGGCTCAAATACGCCGTGCTGGCCGCCGGTCTGCTGTTGTCGGCCGCCGCCGGCGCGGTATTGACCGCCGGCATCTACCCGCCGGCGATTCTCGGTCGCGAAGCCTATTACGCCATCGCCCAGGGCGGCCTGGGCGCGGGCAGCGTATTTTTTGCTGCCACCCTGTTGTTCGATCTACTGGTGGCCCGACGCGGCTTCTGTCGTTATCTCTGTCCCGGGGGCGCCCTGTACGCCCTGTTGGGGCGTTTTCGTCTCGTACGCGTCCGCCGGGTGGTGGAGAACTGCAACGACTGCGCCAAGTGCAACGCGGTCTGCGAGTTCGGCTTGGACCCCTTGCACGACCGTTTCGGTCAGGACTGTACCAACTGCACGGCGTGTATCGCCGTGTGCCCGACCGATGCCATGACCTTCACCCTGCGGCTTGCCGATGTACCGCCCCAGGGCCCCGGTCATCTTGGACATCGCTATCGCAAAGCGCGTCCCGGCGGTGCTGCGTCGCGGTCACAGGAGGCAGCCTGATGCTACGGCGCCGCTTCCTCGCACGCCTGGCGACAACGAGCGTCGCCGCGGCCGCGGCGGCACTGCCCTACGGGTTCAGCCACCTGATGACACCGCCACTCGAGGCCGCGCCGCGCGGTCGCTTGCGCCCGCCGGGGGCATTGGCCGACCAACGGGCCTTTGCCGCCGCCTGTATCGGTTGTGGCCTGTGCGGCGAAGTCTGCCCGGTGCGCTGCATTCGCTTTTACCGCCGCGACGGCGGCCGCCTGGCGAATACGCCCTATATAGAGCCCGAGGAGAAGGCCTGTAGCTTATGCGAAAAATGTATGCCGGTATGTCCGACCGGGGCATTGAGGGTCACCCCGCGGGAGGACATCGACATGGGCATCGCCCAGATCGATCGCAGCGCCTGTTACCCGTGGGTGGACCGCGGAATATGCGGCGCCTGTGTCAGCGTCTGTCCGCTCGGCGCCAGTGCCATCGACTTCGCGCTGTGGAACCAGTACCGCCCTGTGATCCACAGCGGGTGCGTGGGTTGCGGCCAGTGTGTCGAGGTCTGCCCGCACCCGAGCCGGCCGATCCGCGTGGTCGCCCGCGCGCGCACCCCAGCCGGGGCAACAGGGTCGTGACCAGGCTGCTTGCCAGCGCGTTGCTGTGGCTGTGGGTGCTGCCGGCGGCGGCCCACCACGTGCTGGGGCGCCCGTCGTACAACCTGAACGAAGACTCCAACACCCCGCCGAGCATGCAGTTGGAAACCCAGATTGGTGATTACTTCGTCAACTACATGGTTTACCCGGCGTTCCCGCGGCCGGGCGAGAGCGGCCGCATCAATCTGTATGTCTACCGCCGTGACGGCGGCGCGCCCTACCGCGGCCGCGTCGCCTTCGAGGTTCGCGACGACAGCTGGTTCAGCACCCGCGAGGAGCGCATCGGCGAACAGACCGCCGACGACAACGTCTTCCGTCAGGGCTTCGTCTTTTCCCAAGCGGGTGATTACATCATCACCGCGAAATTCGAAGACCGCGGACAACCTTACCGGATCGATTTTCCCTTGCGGGTCGGCGCTCCCTCGCCAGTCCGTCCACTGAGTCTCGCCGCCGGCGTGCTGCTGAGCGTGCTGGCGGCCGTCAGCCTGGTGCAGCGCCGGCGCCTCATGCGCGCCAGGCTGCGCGCGGCACGCGAGGAACGCGCGGCGTGAACATGACCCATCCCGGTCTGCCTTGGGGCTGGGCCCTCGCGGTCTGGCTGTTCATGCTGGCGCTGACTCTGCACGCCCTGCGCGCGCCCGGGGTCACAGCCGCGCGCCACTGGCGTTACCCGCTTTCCCGACTGCCGCTGGCTGGCGTCGCGATCCGTTACCTCCTCGCCCGCCCCTGGCCGTTGGAGGCGCTGAAGATCATCAGTGTGGCGCTGTTTTTGCTGGTCATCGTCGCGGGACTGGCCGGGACCCCGATCCCCGAGCGCAATCTGGCCACCGCGCTGACCTGGAATCTGTGGTGGACAGGTCTGATCGTCAGCGTGTTTTTTCTCGGCTCAAGTTGGTGCGCCGTCTGTCCCTGGGACACCCTCGCCGACTGGTTGGTCAAGCGGCGGCTATGGCGGCGGGCCCCCCGGGAGCGCAGCCTCAACCTGCGCGTGCCCGCAAAGCTGCGCAACCTCTTCCCGGCGCTGTTACTGTTCATCGCCCTGAGCTGGCTGGAACTGGGCGTCGGCGTCACCGCCAGCCCCTATGCCACGGCCTCCATCGCGCTGCTGATGCTGGTGTTGGCCAGCGTGTCGCTGGCGCTGTTCGAACGCAAGGCGTTTTGCCGTTATTTCTGTCCGGTCGGGCGCACCGTGGGCTTTTACGCGCAGCTCGCCCCGGTGGAACTGCGCCCGCTGGACGCCGCCGTGTGCGGCGCCTGCACCACGCTCGAGTGCTACCACGGCAACGCCGAGGTCGAACCCTGTCCGACGCATCTGGTCATGGGACGAATCACCCAGAATACCTATTGCACCTCCTGCGGCCATTGCGTCAGATCCTGTCCGCACAAAAACGTCACCTGGCGCCTGCGACCGACGGCCGCGGAGGCCAGTCAGGACGCCCGCCCCCATGGGGACGAGGCCTGGTTCATGCTGACACTGCTGGCGCTGACCCTGTTCCACGGCCTGACGATGCTGCCCTTGTGGGAACGCTGGATGCGGGCGCTGGCGGACCTGATCGGCGACTCCGGGCGCCTGCTATGGAGCTTTTCTCTCGGCCTGACGCTCGCCCTCGCCCTGCCCCTGCTCGCCTATGCGCTGGCGGTGTGGCTGACACAGCGCGTTACGCGCACGGAGCTGCCTTTCGCGCGTCTGTTCACGCGCCTGGCTTTTGTCGCCCTTCCCCTGGCCTTCGCCTATCACCTGGCCCATAACCTCGGCCACCTGATACGCGAAAACGACAATCTTGTCGCGCTGTTGGCCAACCCCCTGGGCCAGGGCGCGCTGCCGCTCAGCCTGGCGGAGAAACACGCCCGGCACCTGCATCTGCTGCTTCCCGAGGGACTTCTGTCCGCGCTGCAAGCCGGGCTGATGATGCTGGGCTTCTATCTGGCTGTCTGCGTGATCCGGCGCCGCGGCGGGGGTTTGCCGGGCGGCCATGCCCGCGGCCCCGGTCTGCGGCTGCTGCCGATGCTGGCGTTTGCGCTGGCGGTGCAGGCCGGCGGTCTGTGGTTGCTGACGCAACCGATGAATGTACGGATGTGAACGACATGGACCGGCGCGCCTTTTTTCGTCTTAACGCGGAGAAAGTCGGCCGCACGCTGGTGGGCGAACTCGACGCGCGGGTGCAGGCGCGCCGTCAGCACTGGCTGCGTCCGCCCTATGCGATCGCCGAAGTCGAGTTTCTGCTCACCTGCACCCGCTGCGGCGCCTGCATCGAGGCCTGTGCGCACCGGGTGGTGTTCGCCCTGGCGGCCCGCGTCGGCCCCCAGTTCGCGGGCACGCCGGCGCTCGATCTGCGCAATCGCGGCTGTCATCTGTGCGCGGACTGGCCCTGCGTGGCGGCTTGTGAACCCGGGGCACTGCGACTGCCCGAGGTCGATCCGCAAACCGTTGACCGGCCGGCACCCCGATTGGCTTGCGCCAGCATCGACCCCGCGCATTGCCTGGCCTATCGGGGGCCCGAATGCGGCGCCTGCGCCGCAAGCTGTCCGAGCAGCGGTGCGCTGAACTGGCACCGGCACCGACCCGTCATCGACCCCGAGCGCTGTAGCGGCTGTGGTCTTTGCCGCGAGACCTGTATCGTCGACCCGAAGGCCATCCGGATCACCGCCCTCGATTAAGACGCCGGCGCCCGCGCGGCCGCCGCACGGCGATCGGGGGCAGGCGCGCTGGCGGGCAAAAAAAATCCCCGCGACGCGGGGATTCTTCATTCCGGGGCCCGACCGTCAGGAGGTGATCAGCGCCTTGATCCCGCGGGCCTCCTCTTTTTGCTCCTCGCTGCCCTCTTCCATCACTTCATCGAGGATGCTGCGGGCACCGTCGGGATCGCCCATGTCGATATAGGCGCGCGCCAGATCGAGCTTGGTGGAAACCTCATCCAGGTCGGTCAGTTCGCCGTCGCCCTGGGGCTCGTCGTCCGCCGCGCCGGCGGCCATTTCCGCGGAAAAATCGTCCAGATCGAATTCCAGCGGCGCATTGTCCTCCGGCACCTGGGGGTCCGCCGCATCCGCGTCCATCGAAGCCTCGGGGAAAACGTCTTCGTCGGCGGGAGCCCCGTCAGCGCTGTCGGCCGCGAATTCGCCCAGGTCCAGATCGAAATCCAGGCCGTTGTCCTCGGCCTCGTCCGCGATTTCCGGGACGTCCAGATCCGGGTCAGCGTCGGCCATGGGCTCGCTGGCGGCCGTAGCCGGCGGTGAATCCTGGTGATAGATGGGATTGTCGGGACTCAGCTCACGACCCATTTCGGCGATTTTTCCCCAGGTGGCATTGTCGCCGCCCCCGAGGCGAACCAGCATCTGCTGCGCGTGATCGTCAAAGGCCGCGGTGTTGTGTCCGGCCATGTAGACCTCCAGCAGCTTCAGATTCAGATCTTCGCGCTCGGGGTCTTTTTCCAGCGCGTCCTTGATCAGGTCCTCGGCCTGCTGATACCGCCCGTAGGCCAGATAGACGTCGGCCTCGGCCAGCGGATCGGCCTCGCCGTCGTTGCGGATCGAGCCCATGTCGCTGACGGCAAACTCCGAAAGCAACGAGGAATGCGCCGGCTTGCTGTCTTCCGAGATCGGCTCGGAAGCCACGATCTCGCTGTCGGTCGCGGTGTCGGCCTGGGAAGCCTGCAGGATGCTTTCCTGGAATTCCGTCTCCACGCCCCGCTTGCGGCGCAGACCGAGGAAACCCAGCAACAGCACTACCAGGGCGCCGGCGCCGAGCCACAAGGGATTGGCCAGCAACCGGTCGACAAAACCGGCCTGGGGCGCGGCGACCGGTGCCGCGGCGCTCGGTGCCTCGGCGTCCGTCGCGCTCGGCTCGGGGCTCGCAGCGGTGGCCTCGGCTGGCGGGCTTTGCGGCGCCGCCAGCGGCGCATCTTCGCCCAGGGACGGTTCCGCCTCAGCGCCAGGCGCCGCCTCGTTCGCGGCCGACGCGGTGTTATTGGCCGACGGGGTACCGGCGGACTCAGCCGGAGCGGTCGCGACAGCCGGGCTCTCAAGCGGCGCCGCCGCCACTGGCGCCACCGGCGGGTGCTCGCTGGCGGTGGCCGCCGCTGCGTCGGCCGCTGCGTCGGTCGGTGGCTCCACCGCCACCGCGGCCGCGCCGCCAGCCTGTGCCTGCAAGCGCGCCAGTTCGTTGTCCTTGAGCTGGATCAGGCGCTGCATGTTGGCGATCTGTTCCTCCAGCATACTCAAACGGCTGGACATCTCCTCGCTCTTGCGCCGCTGTTCCTCGAGCGCCTCGTTGGCCATCAGCAGTTCCTGCTGGACGCTTTCCAGGCCCTTGGCGCCCTGCGCCTCGGCCGGCACGTCGCTGGCTTCCGGCGCCACCAGCTGCAGGCTGGGTTCGGTCGGCGCGGCTGCGGGTGCCGTCGCAGCGGTTGCCGTCGCAGCGGTTGCCGTCGCCGGCGCGACACCCTGAGCGGTCGCGCCTACCGACGTGGCCACGTGGCTGGCGGACCGCCAGGCGGCGTACTGGGCGCGGGTTTCGCGCCGCGCCTGCGCCCGGCTGATCGAGGTCAGTTCGTCGCGCGTGGGGACGCGCAACACGTAGCCGGCCTTGAGGTTGTTGATGTTGTTGCCAATGAACGCTTCCGGATTGGCGCGCAACAGACCCAGCATGGTCTGCTCGACGCTCACGCCGCTGTCGGGTCGCACCGCCTCGGCGATGCTCCAGAGCGTGTCATTGCGCTGCGTGGGACCGTACTCGCCAGGCTTGACCGAAACCGGGGGCATCTGGGCCGTATGGGTGACGCGGCGCGCCGGCGCGCTCGGCGCCGCGGCCTGCACCGGTGCCCGGGTCACCGGCGCGGGCGCGGGCATGGTCACCGGCGGGTCGACCAGCACCGTGTACTCGCGCACCATGCGACCCTTGCTCCAGGAGATTTCGAGGAGGAAATCCAGGAACGGCTCGCGCACCACCTCGCGACTGGTGATCAGGATCACCGGCGTGCCCTGGGGGTTGCGGGTGACATGGAAGCGTAGTTTGTTGAGGAACAACGGCCGATCGATGCCGGCACTGGCGAACGCCTGGGGAGAGGCGACCGCGATCTTGAGTTCGTCGAGCTCGGAGCTGGTCGCGGAAAGCAATTCGACTTCTGCGTTAAGCGGCTGATTCAACGCCGATTTAAGTTCTATTTCTCCCAATCCCAGTGCCGCCACGTTGGTGCTGGCAAAAGCGCCCAGCATTGCCATGGCAAAGGCCGTTTTCCTGAACATAAAAAAGGTCCTCTTTTCCCTGTGTTCGCACCGAGCTTGGCGAACCCGGTCACGCTCCGGACCGGTATTTTTGCTGCGACCGGCAACCCTGGAAAACCGGCCTCCATGAGCTGGGCTCAGAGGTAGTTTTTTACCAGTATTTCAGCGATCTGAATACTGTTTAGGGCCGCCCCTTTGCGCACATTATCGGCGACCACCCATAAATCTAAACCTCTCGGGTGGGAGATATCTTCCCGAATGCGACCTACGTACACCGGATCGTTGCCGGCGCCCTCGGAAACGGCGGTGGGATACCCGCCGTCGGCGCGTTCGTCCACCACCGTCACCCCGGGGGCGGCGGCCAGCAGCTCACGGCATTTCTCGGCGCTGAGTTTGTCGCGGGTCTCGATGTGCACGGCCTCCGAATGGCCAAAGAACACGGGCACCCGCACCGCCGTCGGATTGACCTGGATACGCTCGTCGCCCATGATCTTGCGCGTCTCCCAGACCATTTTCATTTCCTCCTTGGTGTAGCCGTTGTCCTGGAACACATCGATGTGCGGCAACACGTTGAAGGCGATCTGGCGGGGGTAGACCGAGCATTCGATGCTTTTGGCATTCAACAAGTTGGCCGTTTGGCTGGCGAGCTCCTCGATGGCCTCCTTGCCAGTGCCCGAAACCGCCTGGTAGGTACAGACATTGATCCGCTCGATGCCGACGGCGTCGTGGATCGGCTTGAGCGCCACCAGCATCTGGATGGTGGAACAATTGGGGTTGGCGATGATGCCGTGGTCCTTGTAGTCGGCGATCTTATGCGCGTTGACCTCGGGCACCACCAGCGGGATGTCCTCGTCGTAGCGGAACTGGGAGGTGTTGTCCACCACCACGCAACCGGCCGCGGCCGCCTTGGGCGCGTACTCGGCCGAAATCGTGGCGCCGGCCGAGAACAGACCGATCTGCGCCTGGGAGAAGTCGAACTCGGCCAGATTCTGCACCACCAGTTGTTGCTTGCCGAAGCTCACCCGCTTGCCGACCGAGCGCTCGCTCGCCAGGGCATAGACCTTACCCACGGGAAAGTTGCGTTCGGCGAGAATCTCCAGCATCACTTCCCCGACCGCGCCGGTGGCACCGACCACGGCCACATCAAAGGTACGACTCATACTCAGCTCCTGAAAGAATTCTTTATCTTTTGTGTGGGCGTCAAGCGCCCAGGGCGGCGACCACCGCGTCGCCCATTTCGACCGTGCTCACCGCGGTCTCGCCCGGCGCGGCGATGTCGCGGGTGCGCAGTCCCCGATCGAGCACCCGCCCGACGGCTGCCTCCACCGCGTCGGCGGCCGCGGCCTGGCCGAGACTGTAACGCAGCATCATCGCCACCGACAGAAGGGTGGCCAGCGGATTGGCCACGCCCTGACCGGCGATATCCGGCGCCGAACCGTGGATCGGTTCGTACATCCCCTTACCCGTGGCGTCCAGCGAGGCCGAGGGTAGCATACCGATCGAGCCGGTGAGCATGGCGGCGGCGTCGGAAAGGATGTCGCCGAACATGTTGGTAGTGACCATCACGTCGAATTGCTTCGGCGCCCGCACCAGCTGCATGGCGGCATTGTCGACGTACATGTGGCTCAGCGCCACGTCCGGATAGTCCTTGGCCACGCGGATCATGGTCTGGCGCCACAGCTCGGTCACCTCGAGCACATTGGCCTTGTCCACCGAGCAGACCCTGCGCCCGCGCAGGCGGGCGATCTCGAAAGCCGAACGACCGATGCGTTCGATTTCCGACTCGCGATAGACCAGCGTGTTGTAGCCTTCCTTTTCGCCGTTGTCGAGTTCGCGCACGCCCCGCGGTTGGCCGAAATAAATGCCGCCGGTGAGTTCGCGCACGATCATGATATCCAGTCCGGCCACCACCTCGGGTTTCAGCGTCGAGGCGCCCGCCAATTGGGGGTAGAGGATCGCCGGGCGCAGATTGGAGAACAATTCCAGGCCGGCGCGCAGACCGAGCAACCCCTGTTCCGGACGCAGCGGCCGCTCCAGACTCTCATACTGGGGACCACCGACGGCGCCCAGCAAAATGGCGTCGGCCTCCCGCGCCTGGGCCAGCGTCTGTTCGGGCAGGGGATGCCCCTTGGCGTCATAGGCCGCGCCGCCGACCAGCCCCTCCTCCAGGGTGATATCCAGACCCCTGTCGCGCAGGGCGTGCAACAGCTTGCGCGCCTCGGCCACGATTTCCGGGCCAATGCCGTCACCGGGCAATATCAGTATTTTCTTTGTCATTCAGCACACCGTTGGTAGAAGTTTGAACAGACGATCGCGCGCCAGCGGCGGCTCGACCCGCCGGCTAGGCAAACAGCCAGGGCGCCTCCTGGCGGCGTCTGCGTTCGTACTCGCCGATGGCCTCGGCCCGTTGCAGCGTCAGCCCGATGTCGTCGAGACCGTTGAGCAGACAGTATTTACGGAACTCATCGACCTCGAAGGCGATGCTCTCACCGTCCGGCGTGCGCAACTGCTGCGCCTGCAGATCCACCTGCAGACGATAGCCCTCCTGCGCGGCCACCGCCGCGAACAACCGGTCGAGCACGGCGCCGTCGACGACCACCGGCAACACACCATTCTTGAAACAGTTGTTGAAGAAGATGTCGGCGAAGCTCGGCGCGATGACGACGCGAAAACCCGCGTCCTCGAGCGCCCACACGGCGTGCTCGCGCGACGAACCGCAACCGAAGTTCTCCCGCGCCAACAGGATCTGCGCGCCCGCGTAGCGCGGCTGGTTCAGGACGAAATCGGGATTCAGCGGCCGCTGACTGTGATCCTGGCCGGGCTCGCCGGGCGTCAGGTAACGCCAGTCGTCGAACAGGTTGGGGCCGAAGCCGCTGCGCTTCACCGATTTCAGATACTGTTTCGGAATGATGGCGTCGGTGTCGACATTGGCGCGATCCAGCGGCGCCACCAGGGCGTCGAGGCGGGTGAATTTTTCCATCAGCGGGTCTCCGTCTCCAGTGCGCGCACATCGACAAAATGTCCGTGGACCGCGGCGGCCGCCGCCATCGCCGGGCTGACCAGGTGGGTGCGCCCGCCGGCGCCCTGGCGCCCCTCGAAATTGCGATTGGAGGTCGAGGCGCAGCGCTCCCCCGCCTCCAGCCGGTCGGCGTTCATCGCCAGGCACATGGAGCAGCCCGGCTCGCGCCACTGAAAACCGGCGGCCATGAAAATCTCGTGCAGGCCCTCGGCCTCGGCCTGTTGTTTCACCAGGCCGGAACCGGGCACCACCAGCGCCAGTTTGACGTTGTCGGCCACGCGCCGACCGGCGGCCACCGCCGCCGCGGCGCGCAGATCCTCGATGCGCGAATTGGTGCACGAGCCGATGAACACCTTGTCGAGCGCGATATCCTGCACCGCCGTCCCCGGCTCCAGCGCCATGTAAGCCAGCGCCTTGCGCATGCCCTCGCGCTTGACCGGGTCGGAGACCTGCTGCGGGTCGGGCACCCTGGCGTCCACCGCCACCACCATCTCCGGCGAGGTGCCCCAGGTGACCTGGGGCGCGATGGCCTCGGCCGGCAGCGTCACCACGCGGTCGAAGTGCGCGTCCGGATCGCTCACCAGCTCGCGCCAGGCGGCCACGGCCCGCGGCCACAGCTCGCCGCGCGGCGCGAAGGGGCGATTGGCGATATAGTCGATGGTGGTCTGGTCGACGGCGACCATGCCGGCGCGGGCGCCGGCTTCGATCGCCATGTTGCACACCGTCATCCGCCCCTCCATGGACAGGGCGGCGATGGCGCTGCCGGCGAACTCGATGGCGTAACCGGTACCGCCGGCGGTGCCGATCTCGCCGATGATCGCCAACACCACATCCTTGGCGGTGACGCCCGGCCCGAGTTGTCCTTCCACCCGCACCTGCATGTTCTTCGATTTCTTCTGGATCAGGCACTGGGTGGCCAGCACGTGCTCAACCTCCGAGGTGCCGATACCGAAGGCCAGCGCGCCGAAGGCACCATGGGTGGAGGTGTGCGAATCGCCGCACACCACCGTCATCCCCGGCAGGGTGGCGCCCTGCTCCGGACCGATGACATGCACGATGCCCTGACGCGGGTCGTTCATGGTGAACTCCCGGATACCGAATTCCTTGCAGTTCTGGTCCAGGGTCTCCACCTGCAGCCGCGACACCGGATCGACGATGTCGCTCACGCCCTGTCCGCGCGGCGTGGTCGGCACATTGTGGTCCGGCACCGCCAGCACCGAGTCGGTCCGCCAGGGTTTGCGGCCCGCCAGGCGCAGGCCCTCGAAGGCCTGCGGCGAGGTCACTTCGTGCACCAGGTGGCGGTCTATGTACAGCAGCGTGGTGCCGTCGGCGTCCTCGTGCACCCGATGCGCCTGCCAAAGTTTGTCGTAGAGCGTCGCCCCCATTGCCGGTCCTCTGATGATGTTGACGGCAGTCTAGGAGTCTCGGTCGAATTACGCAAATTCATATTTTTCATGTATTCTATAATACATAGGAATAGATCAAGAGGATCCCTGAATGGAGACCGCCAGCCTCCGGGCCTTTGTCGCCGTCGCCGACAACGGCTCGTTTTCGCTCGCTGCCGCGCGTCTGTTCTTGAGTCAACCCGCGGTCAGCAAGCGGGTCGCGGCGCTGGAAGGCGAACTGGGAACGCGGCTGTTCGACCGCATCGGCCGCACCGTCACCCTCACCGAGGCAGGCCAGACGCTGCTGCCGCGCGCGCGCCACATCCTGCTGGAGCTGGAAGACAGTATCCGCAGCCTGTCCTCGCTCAGCGGCGAGGTCCAGGGCACCCTGCGCTTCGCCACCAGCCATCACATCGGCCTGCATCGCCTGCCCCCGGTATTGAAACAATACGTTCGCCGCTACCCGCAGGTGCGGCTGGACATCCGCTTCATGGATTCCGAACAGGCCTGCCACGCGGTGGAGATCGGCGAGCTGGAACTGGCGGTGGTGACCCTGCCTCCCGACCCCGCGGACACGCTCGGCACCGAATGCATCTGGCGCGATCCGCTGGCCGTGGTCGCCGCCTGCGACCATCCGTTGTGCGCCATGAAACGGCCGCAGCTGAGCGATCTCGGCGCCTACCCGGCGATCCTTCCGGCGAGCAACACCTTCACCCGTCAGATCGCCGAGGCCGCCTTCGCCCGGCTGGCACTGAAACTGGAGGTGGCCTTGTCGATCAACTATCTGGAAACGATCAAAATGCTGGTGTCGGTCGGTATCGGCTGGGCGTTGTTGCCGCAGACCATGCTGGACCGTCAGATCCGCGCGCTGCCGGTGAAGCCACTGGCGCTGCAGCGGCAACTGGGCAGCGTGATCCACCGCGATCGTACCCTGTCCAACGCCGCGCGCGCCCTGAAGCAAATGCTCACGCCGGCGGGCGAAACGCCTCCGTAACCAAGCCGCTTCAGGCGCCAGGCAGGGACGCATTCAACCCTAATAAACAGGCGTTTGAAACCGCAAGCCAGGACGTGCCGCAGGCCGGCGACGGCGTGCTAGAATGAGACGCAACGAAAGTTGGAGCGCTACTTAGAGGTGGAGCCATGTCAGAAGTGCAATTCAAATCGCAGTTGACAGACGAACTCAAGGTCTCGCCGCAGGCCGTGGAACAGCTGATCGCGTTGACGGAAAACGAACCCGACGTCAAAGGCGTGCGCATTTTCGTCTCCGGCGGCGGCTGCGGCGGCATGTCCTATGGCATGACCTTCGTCGAGGAACCGCTGCCGAGCGATTGCGTGTTGGAGAAAGACGGCATGAAAATATATATCGACGCCGTGGCGCTGGGCTTTCTCGAGGGCGTGGAAATCGACTACAAGACGCAGGGCGTGAACCGCAGTTTCGTGTTCAAGAATGTCTTCGCCAACACCGGCGGCGCCGGCACCTGCGGCGCCTGCGGCGCGGCCGGGGGTGGTTGCGCCTGAGCCCGGCGCGTCTGCTGCTGGTCGCCCAACCCAGCAGCTACCGAATCGCTCCGTACCTGCGCGCGGCCCGGCAGCTGGGCGTCCAGGTCCTGTTGGGCTCGCGCGGCGAGCATTCGCTCACCGCCGAGGTTCATCGTGGACTTCACCTCGACCTCGATGATACCGAGCGCGCGGTTGGGCAAATTCTACAAGTCGCCGCCCACACGCCTTTTGCCGGCATCCTCGGCAGCGACGACAGCACCGTGGAAATCGCCGCCCACGCGGCGCGGGCGCTCGGCCTACCGCACAACCCCCCCGCCGCTGCGCGCCTGTCGCGGCGCAAGGATCTCGCCCGGGCGCATCTTCTGCAGGCCGGTTGCCCGGTGCCGCGACATCGGCTGATTTCCCTACGTCGGCCGTTACTCGAACAGACCGCCGGGCTCGACTGGCCCTGTGTCCTGAAACCCTTGAACCTGGCGGCCAGCCGCGGGGTCATCCGGGTCGACACGCCGCCGGCGTTTGTCGCCGCCTGTGAACGCATAGGGCGCATTCTTGCCGACACCCCCGATGAATTCGAGCGGACCCATCTGTTGGCGGAGGCCTATATCGACGGCTTGGAGGTGGCCTACGAAGGCTATCTGCACGCCGGGCAGCTGACAACCCTGGCCTTGTTCGACAAGCCGGACCCGCTGGTGGGACCGTTCTTCGAGGAAACCATCTATGTCACCCCGTCTACGCTCGACGCTTCGACGCAGACGCTGGTCGAGAAGCGCGTCGCCGAAGCCTGCCACGCCTACGGACTGACCACCGGCCCGGTACACGCCGAACTGCGCCTGGACGCCGACGAGGCCTGGATTCTGGAGGTGGCCGCGCGCACCATCGGCGGCGACTGCGCGCGCACCCTGGACAGCGGCGAGGAACTGGCGCTGGAAACGCTGACGTTGGCGCTGGCACTCGGCCGGGAAGCGACGCTACCCCGAGCGCAGGGTGCGCGCGGAGTGATGATGCTGCCGATTCCCCGGGGCGGGGTGTTGCGTCGGGTGGAGGGGCTCAACGCCGCCCGGCGGGTCCCCGGCATCGAAAAGGTGGACATCATCGTGCGCGAAGGACAGGAACTGGTGCCGTTGCCGGAAGGCAATCAATACCCGGGCTACCTTTTCGCGCGCGCGCCAACCCCGCAAGCCGTGGTGGACGCCTTACGCGCGGCGCACGCGGCGTTGAATTTCGTCGTGGCGCCGGTCTTTCGCTTGCAAGCGCAGCACTAGTCGCGCCACCGATCGCGGGGTCGGGTTACTTCTTGCCACCGGCCGCGGGGCGAAACTCGGCCGGGGCCTGACCGTAATCCCCCTCGCCGAAGAAAAACCCGCGCATGTGTTTCTCGATCAGCTCCATGCTCTGTGGATCGGCGGTGGTCAGACCGTTTTCGTTGATGATCATGGTCACCTGGTCGAGCCACTTGCGCCAACCCTCCTTGGAGACATTGGCAAAGATCCGCTCGCCCAGCTCACCCGGATGCGGCGGCCGTTCCAGGCCCTCGGCCTCCCGTTTCAACACCACGCACTGTACTGTTCTGCTCATCCGTCGATTCCGTCTAGACCTCAGTTCGCGTCGTGCTGCCGTTCGTACTTTTTCAGCAGCACGCCCTCCTCGCCGCAACAACTGGCGGCGCATTTCTTGACCGCGTGCAGGGATTCGCTGTCGGCGTTGAGATAGAAATCCACCGGGCGGTTTTCCTGCGCGCAATCGCAACCCTTGTCATTATACACGTATACCCGCCGCAAACCGGCACGCAGTGCGGCGTCGCGGGCGGCGAACAAGCTCGCCTCCGGCGTCGGCGGCAGGTCGCTCAACCGGTAGGCGGGGAAAAAGCGCGTGATGTGCCAGGGGCTGTCTGCGCCAAGATTGTCCCGCACCCAGGCGGCGATGGCATAGTGCTCCTCGGGATCGTCGTTCTTGCCGGGGATGATATTGGTGCGGGTCTCGACATGCACGCCCAGTTCATGCGCCCGGCGGATGGCGTGCAACACCTGCTCGACCCGGGCCGGGCGACAGATGTCGCGATAGAAGTCGTCGCGCAAACTTTTGATGTCCGAGCACAACACATCGATGTGCGGCGCGGCCAGCTCCAAGGCCTCGTCGGTGACGTAACTATTGGATACATACACCGTATACAGGCCCGCCCGGCGCGCCAACTGGGCGACGTCGACCACGTACTCCAACCAAACCGCCGGCTCGGAATAGGTGAAAGCGATTCCCTGCACACCGGCGCGCAAGGCGCCCTCGACCAGCGTCTGCGGTGCCACCCAGGCCTCGCGTGACTCGCCGCGCGCCAGATCGTCCAGCGCGCTCACACCCCAGGAGATGTCCAGATTATGGCAGCCTCCGCAACGGAAACTGCAACCATAGCTGCCTACCGACATGACCTGGGTACCCGGGCGGAAATGGCGCACCGGCTTGGACTCGATGGTATCGATGTCGATCGCCGACAGAATGCCGTAGGACAGGTTGTACAAGGTGCCGTTGCGATTCACGTGCGCCTGACAGAAACCGCGCTGGCCATGACCGATCTTGCAACGCCACAGACACAGGTGGCAACGGGTGGTGCCGTTGGCGAGTTTTTCCTGCAGGCGGGTTTCCACCAGTTGATAGCTCTGAGGCGCGGTCACGAGACGTCCGGAGTTGCGGCAAAGATGTTCACTGCCCTCAGTATAGCGTTGTTGAGCGCATTTTTTTCCCCGTCAGCGACAAGGTTACTGCTGCTCCCCCACCCGCATGGCACGGTGCACGGCGTTGGCCACCGCGATCAATTGCGCCGCCGGCTGTTCGCCGACCACCGCATAACCCATGGACTTGTCAATCCAGTAAAACAGGTGCAATCGCTCCTGTTCGCGGTAACGGAAATTGGCCACGCCTGGAAAATCGCTGAGCCTACGGATGTAGAGCGTCAGGCGCCCCCCTTGTTCGTCCTCGTACATGAACTGCGCCGCCATGCGGTTGGTCGACGGCAGCAGCCGCCCGCCGATGAGTTTGAATCCCTGTGCGCCCAGATCCGGCGCGCGCAACTCGGTATGCATACGCTGCGACACCCAGCGGTCGAGCGAGTCGCGCTCGCCGGCGGGAATCTCCACCGGATAGTGACTATCGGTGGCGTACACCTGATGAGCGAAAGCCGCCGGCTGCACCAGGTCGGCCAGCTCCGGCGACGGCGCCGCACCACTGCGCGCCTTCAGCTGCCAGCCCAGCACCCCGGAGAGCAGCGCCACCAGCGCCACCCCGGCGGCGCGCGCCAGCCACGGCGGCAACCGCCGGCGACGGCCCGGGGGCAAGGCCACCGGTTCGCTCAACAGCGCATCGTAGCGGGCGTGCAAGCGCTCACCGAGCCGCCGATAGGCCTGTAGACGCGCCGCCAGCTGCGGGTCGGCCGCCAGCCGCGCCTCGACCGCCAGGCGCCCGCGGGCGTCCAGTTCATTGTCGAGATAGGCGTGGAGCTGCTGATCGGTCACCCTGTCGGCGCGGGTTTTCATTTGACTCTCCTCAGTCCCGGCGCGCCCTCCTGGGCCCCGTTGAGACAAGCGCGCAAGCGTTCGCGCCCGCGGTGCAGCCGCGACATGACGGTACCGGTCTTGATACCCAGGACCTTGGCGGTCTGCCGGTAGGACAGACCCTCCAGACTGACCAGCAGCACCACCGCGCGCTGCTCCTGTGGAAGCTGCTGCAAAGCCAGGGCGATCTCGTCCAGCCCGGCCTGCTGCTCCGCTCTGGCGCTGGCGCGCGGCTCGAGCACGCCATCGTGCTGCAGTGACAGGGTGTCCGGCCGGCGCCCGTCCCGGCGCAACGCGTTGACATGCAGGTTGTGCATGATGGTGAACAGCCAGGCGCGCATATCGGTGCCACAACGCCACAGGCTCAGGCGATCGAGCGCCCGGGTGAGCGTGTCCTGCAACAGATCCTCGGCGCGTTCGCGGTCATGGATCAGGGCGTAGGCGTAACGCCGCAGACGCGGAATGTATTCGACCAGTTGTTCGACTTGACGACTCATCACCCGTGATTTTCCGTTACGGCCCGGCAGCCATCGCAGCTTAACCCGGCCCCAGTTGGGTAAACAACGCAAGGGGCTAAATATTCCCTATCGCCGGCCGGGTCGTTGCCCATCCCCGTTGCTTCTATACTGAGGCCATGGGAACGGAAATCGAGCGCAAATTCCTGGTAACCGACGAACGCTGGCGCGAAGGCGCCGAGGCCGCCGAATACCGCCAGGGTTATCTGGCCAGCGCGGCGCACTGCACGGTGCGCGTCAGAGTCGCCGGCGAGGAGGCGTGGCTGACCATCAAAGGCGCGCCGCAGGGGATCAGTCGTCAGGAGTTCGAATATCCCCTGCCGCGCGCCGAGGCCGAGCAACTGCTGCGGCTGTGCCCCGACGGGATCGTCAGCAAGACGCGGCATCGGCTGATGCACGCCGGTCACTGCTGGGAAGTGGACGAATTTCACGGCGACAATGCCGGCCTGGTGATCGCCGAAATCGAGCTGCCGCACGCCGACGAGGCGTTCGAAAAACCACCCTGGCTGGGGGAAGAGGTGTCGGCCGACGGGCGTTACGCCAATGCGGCGCTGAGCCGGCATCCTTACCGGCTGTGGCGGAAAACGAACGTTGAATCCGGCTAAGCTGCTCGCTTCAGGCGGTTCGCAGACCTTTGCGATGGGCGCGAAAATAGCCTAGCGCGCGCCGCACCGAATCGAAGGCCACCTCCTCCAGGGGCACGGCGTCGACGGGCAGCCAGCGCACGGCGGCGACATCGTCGGCGGCCCGCAGATGCGGCCGTCGCGGCAACTCGATCCAGTAGATCAGATCGAGGGTCTTGTAGTCGATACCGGCATACGGGTAGGTGTTGGGGAAGGAGCACAGATAGTGCGGCTCGACGCCCCGCAGACCCAGCTCCTCGTCCAGCTCGCGCAGCAACGACTGCTCGGCGCTCTCGTCATTGTCGACGAACCCGCCCGGCAGGTCCAGCTTCCCCGCCTGCGGCGCGCCGGCGCGAACGGCCAGCAGGACGTCGTCGGCCTGGACGATAATCGCCGCCACCGCCGCCGCGGTATTCTGGTACCAGAGAAACTCACAGCTCGCGCAACGCCAGGATTTGTCCGAGACAGGCTGGAGGCTCGGTTCGCCGCAGTGGGGGCAAAAGCGGATCGATCGCGTCATCTGGCGGGTTCCTTGGCGGGTGAGAGCACCCTACCTTGGCACACGACGCGAGGGCCCGGCAACCCCATCAGTCGCCCGAAGCGCTGCGCGCCACCCGGGCGCGTTGCTGTTCGCGGTGCAGCACCCACCCGGCCAGCAGCACCGCAATGCCGACCAGGGCGATGAGCAGCGTCGCCAGCGCGTTGATTTTGGGCGTCACTCCCAGACGCACCGATGAGAACACTTGCATCGGCAACGTCGTCGAGGCGGGACCGGAAACAAAGCTGGCGATCACCAGATCGTCGAGCGACAAGGTGAACGCCAGCAGCCAGCCGGCGATCAGGGCCGGCGCGATAAGCGGCAACGTGACCCACAGGAACGTGCGCAGGCGGTCGGCACCCAGATCCATCGCGGCCTCTTCCAGCGACCGGTCGAAGTCCCGCAGCCGGGAGGAGATCACCACCGCCACATAGGCGCTGCAGAAGGTCACGTGCGCGATCCAGATGGTCAGCATGCCGCGCGTCTCCGGCCAGCCGATCCACCGACTCAGGCTCACGAACAACAGCAGCAGCGACAGACCGATGATCACGTCGGGCATCACCAATGGCGCGGTGATCAGCCCGGAAAACAGCGTGCGACCGCGGAACCGGCCCCAGCGCGCCATGACGATACCGGCGAGGGTCCCCAGCAAGGTGGCGGCCGTGGCGCTGAAAAAGGCGATTTGCAGACTGCGCCAGGCGGCGTTCATCATCTGCTGATCCTCCACCAGCGCGCGGTACCAGCGGGTGGAAAATCCCCCCCAGACGGTCACCAGCCGGGACTCGTTGAAGGAATAGACCACCAGGATCACCATCGGCGCATAGAGAAAGATCAACCCCGACCAGAGCATCAGCCTGGGTAGCGCCGCCCCGCCACGCCCGCTCATCGGGCCTCCAGTTCGCGCGCCTGATAGCGATGCAACAGCATGATGGGAACCATCAGCAGCAACAGCATGACGATGGCCACCGCCGAGGCCACCGGCCAGTCGCGGTTGTTGAAGAACTCCTGCCACAGCACTTTGCCGATCATCAGATTACCGGCGCCGCCGAGCAGCTCGGGAATCACGAACTCGCCCACCGCCGGGATGAAGACCAGCATGCAACCGGCGAGGATGCCGCTGCGCGAAAGTGGCAGGATGACACGCACAAACACCTGATGGGATTTGGCGCCGAGATCCGTCGCCGCCTCCAGCAGGCGGTCGTCCAGTTTCACCAGGTTGGCATACAGTGGCAGCAGCATGAACGGCAGATAGGCGTAGACGATGCCGATGTAGAGCGCCGCCTCGCTGTGGAGAATCCGTAATGGCGCGTCGATCAGACCCAGGGCGAGCAGCGCTTCGTTCAGCAGTCCCTCGTTTTTCAGGATTCCGATCCAGGCGTAGATCCGGATCAGAAACGACGTCCAGGACGGCAGGATGATCAGCATGAGAAAGACCAGACGCCGGCCGGGTGGCATGCGCGCGATCACCCAGGCCATCGGGTAGGCGATGAGCAGGCACAGCAAGGTGGCGTTCAGCGCGATTCGCAGCGAATTGAGATAAGCCGAAACATACAGCTCGTCGCTCAACAGAAACCCGTAGTTGGCCAGATTGAGGGTGAGCGACAATTTCTCCCCGCTCCAGCGCAGCAGGTCGGTGAAAGGCGGCATCGCGATTTGCGCCTCGGCGAGCGAGATCTTCAGCACGATGAGAAAGGGCGCCGCGAAAAACAGGAGCAGCCAAAGGTAGGGCGGGCCGACGACCAGCCAGCGCAGGCGCGCGCGCGCTACCTGGGCGAAGCCTCGCTCGCGCCCAGGCGCGCGCTTCATGCCGGCAGCACCACGACGGCGTCCGCCTCCCAGGCCATCCACGCCTGTTCGCCGGCGACAAAGCGCGGGCCGCTCTGGCGTTGGGCATTGAGCAGCACCCCGCGTACCGTCTGTCCCGACGGAGTGCGCAGGTAATAAGCCGAATGACTGCCAAAATAGGCGATTCTTTCGATGACGCCGCTGAGCTTGTTGTGTGCCTGGGCCGGCGGCGAGTGGCTCAGGGACATTTTCTCCGGTCGCACGGCGAGCGTCACCTGAGCGGCGTCCGGGACGAGCGCGGCGTAGCCGACGCGGATGGGATAGGGCAGGGACCGGGAGGTGATCAGCAGGTGGTCGGGGAACTGCTCGCTGACGCGACCTTCGAAAAGGTTCACCGAGCCGATGAATTCGGCGCTGTAGCGACAGGAGGGCTTTTCGTAAACCTCGGCCGGCGCGCCGACCTGGCGGATACGGCCGCGCTCCATGATCGCGATGCGACCGGCCATGGTCATGGCTTCGTCCTGATCGTGGGTCACCATCAGGCAGGTGACGCCAAGGCGGCGAAGGATGTCGACCACTTCGATCTGCATCTGCGCGCGCAGTTTCCGGTCCAGCGCGCCCATGGGTTCGTCGAGCAGCAACAGTTTGGGGCGCTTGATCAGGGAACGGGCGAGCGCCACCCGCTGCTGCTGCCCACCCGAGAGCTGATCGGGCTTGCGCCGCGCGTACTCGCCCATGCGCACCAGGGTCAGCATCTCGACGACACGCTCGGCGATTTCAGCCCGTCGCAATCCTTCCTGTTTCAGGCCGAAGGCGATGTTCTTCTCCACGCTCATGTGGGGAAACAGCGCATAGGACTGGAACATCATATTGACCGGGCGGCGGTGGGGCGGCAAAGCGTCCAGCGGTTCGCCGTCGAGGATCACATGCCCCTCGCTGGGTGTTTCAAATCCCGCCAGAACCCGTAGCAGGGTCGACTTGCCGCAACCGGAGGCGCCCAGCAAGGCGAAGATCTCACCTTTGCCGACCTCGAGGTCGACCTGCTCGAGCGCGCGGCAATCGGCGAAGTCCTTGCTCACGCCGACCACCCGCAGATACGACCCGGCGGGCGTAGCGGCGGCGGCGGCGACCTCAGCCCCGTCGCGCGCGCCGGGCGGCGTGTTTGCTGTCATCGAAATTCCGTCCCCTGAACTTGCGCCCGCCCCGGCCGGCGCCCGGCGCCGGCCACACGCCGCGCTCGGACCTACTGCCCGGTTTTCACCCGCGTCCAGGTGCGGGTATAGACGCGGTCGACCTGCGCCGGCAGGACTTTGAGCGTGTACAGCCGGGCGGCCGCCGCCTTGGTCGGATAGACCCCGGGGTCGGCGAGGATATCCTTGTCCACCAGGGCGGTCGAGGCACGGTTGGCGTTGGCGTACCAGACATAATTGGTGATATCGGCGATCACCTGCGGCCGCATCAGATAATCCATGAAACGCAGCGCATTCTGCGGATGCGGCGCGTCCTTGGGGATCGCCAGCATGTCGAACCACATCGCCGCGCCTTCCTTGGGAATGACGTAGGCGACCTCGACGCCGTTGCTGGCCTCGGCCGCCCGATCGGCCGCTTGCAGAATATCCCCCGACCAGCCCAGCGCGACACAGATATCGCCGTTGGCCAGGTCGTTGATGTACTGGGAGGAATGGAAATAGGTGATCGAGGGCCGCAGTTTCAGCAGCAACTCCTGGGCCTTGCCCTGGATCAGCGCGCTGTCGAAGGTGTTGGGGTCCTCGCCAAGATAATTGAGTACCGCGGGAATCACCTCGGCCGGCGCGTCGAGAAACGCCACGCCGCAGCTTTTGAGTTTTTTCAGATTGCGCGGATCGAATAGCAAGGCCCAGCTGTCAACCGGCGCGTCGGCGCCTAGCACCTCCCGAACCTTGCCGACGTTGTAGCCGATACCGGTGGTCCCCCAGAGATAGGGGATCGCGTGCGCGTTGTCGGCATCCAGCGCGGCGACCCGCTGCATCAGGGCCGGATCGAGGTTGTGGTAGTTCTCGAGCCGGCTCTTGTCCAGCGGCATGAACACACCGGCCTGGATCTGGCGGGCCAGAAAGGACAGCGACGGCACCACCAGGTCGAAGCCCGTATTGCCGGCGAGCAATTTCGCCTCCAGCACCTCGTTGCTGTCGAACACGTCATAGCGCACCCGGATGCCGGTCTCCTTCTCGAAATTGGCGAGGGTGTCCTCGGCGATGTAATCCGACCAGTTGTAGATGTTGAGCACCTTCTCTTCTTGCGCCGCCACGGCAGTGACACCCAGGCACAACCCCAGGACCAGGCCGCTGATACTCCAGTTAAAGATTTGCATGGCAGAAACTCCATAGGTACCGGTGACCCGGCGATCGACGTATTCCAAGTTGTAATGCAAACCGCGCCGCCAAAGCAAGCGCCCAGGCAGGTCCTGCAGGGCAAAATCGGCTGCGCGCCCTTTCCACCCGGCTGTCAGTCCCCGCGCCCAAGGGCGTGCCAGGTCCGATCCAGCGCGGTCAGCGTTTTTTCGATCAGCTCCTCGATCTGCGCGTGGCTGATGACCAGCGGCGGGGACAGCAACATGCTGTCTTGCGTCGCTCGCAGGATCAGCCCACTGTCAAGCGCGAAGTCCCGGCACATGGCGCCGACCTTGCCGCGCTCGGGGAAAAAATCGCGCGCCGGCTTGTTCGGCACCAGTTCGATGGCACCGAGCAGGCCCGCGATACGGGCTTCGCCGACCAGCGGGTGCTCGGCCAGTTGCAGCCAGCGCTCGCGCAGATACGGGCCGGTGTCGCGCGCCACTCGCTCGACGATCCTTTCCCGCTGCAGAATGCGCACATTCTCCAACGCTACGGCGGCGCACACCGGATGCCCAGAGTAGGTGTAACCGTGCGCCAGCTCGCCGCCCTGCTCTTTCAACACCTCGGCGACCTGGCGGCTGAACATGACCGCGCCGATCGGCAAATAACCGGAACTGAGACCCTTGGCGACCGGCATGATGTCGGGCTCGACGGCAAAATAGTCGCTGCCAAACCATTCGCCCGTGCGCCCGAACCCACAGATCACTTCGTCGATGACCAACAGTATATTGTAGTGACGACAGATACGCTGGATCTCCGGCCAGTAGCTCGCCGGTGGGATGATCACGCCGCCGGCGCCCTGAATCGGCTCGGCGATGAAGGCGGCGACTGTTTTCGGGCCCAGCTCGAGGATCTTGGTCTCCAGCTCGCGCGCTCGCTGCAGCCCGAAAACCTCGGGGTCCAGGTCGCCGCCGTCCTGGAACCAGTAGGGCTGGTTGATGTGATGAATTCCGGCGATCGGCAGTCCACCCTGCTTGTGCATCGCCGCCATGCCGCCGAGACTGGCGCCGGCCAGGGTGGAGCCGTGGTAACCGTTGATCCTGCCGATGATATTGAACTTCTCCGGCCGTCCCTGCACCGACCAGAAATGCCGCACCATGCGGACCACGGTGTCGTTGGCCTCGGACCCCGACCCGGTAAAAAACGCGTGGCTGATGTTCGGCGGCGCCAACGAGGTGATCAGCTCCGCCAGCTCGATGGCCGGTTGCGAGGTGCACTGGAAGAAGCTGTTGTAATAAGGCAGTTCCCGCATCTGCCGCGACGCGGCTTCGATCAGTTCCTGGCGGCCGTAGCCGAGGTTGACGCACCACAGACCGGCGAAGGCATCGAGCAGTTGGTTGCCCTCGGCGTCCCAGACATAGACCCCTTCGGCGCGCCGGATGATACGGGTGCCCTTTTTTGCCAGCAGACCGTTGTCGCAAAACGGATGCAGGTGGTGATCGGCATCCATGCGCTGCAGCGCGGCGATATCGAGATCATTGGCGGACATGGGCTACCCGGCGGCTGGCTCAGACATTGAGCAACAGGAATTCGCGTTCCCAGGAACTGATCACGCGAAAGAAGATTTCGTACTCGGCGCGTTTGACGGCCACGTAGGCCTGCACGAAACGCTCGCCCAGCAGCCGGTGCAGGGGCTCGCTTTCGCCCAGCAACTTCAGCGACGCCTCCATGGAACGCGGTAACTGGTAGGGGTGATCGTAGGCACTGGTACCCAGGGGCTCGGTCGGTCGCAGTTTCTCCTGGATCCCCAGGTAACCGGCCGCCAGGGTAAGCGCCATCATCAGATAAGGGTTGGCGTCGGACCCGGCAAAGCGGCTCTCCACGCGCGTGGCGTCGGCCTCGGAAAAGGGTATGCGCAGACCGGCGGTGCGATTGTCGTAGCCCCAGTGCACATTGATAGGCGCCGATTCGTCGCGCGCTATGCGCCGGTAACTGTTCACGTTGGGGGCGAAAAACGCCATCGCCGCCGGCACATATTTCTGCAATCCGGCGATGTAGTGCATCAGCAGCTCGCTCGGTTTGCCGTCGTCGCCGGCAAACACATTGCTCCCGGTTTCCAGGTCCACCAGCGACTGGTGCAGGTGCATGGCGCTGCCGGGCTCGTTCTCCATCGGCTTGGCCATGAAAGTGGCGTAGACATTGTGCCGCAGCGCGGTTTCGCGCATGGTGCGCTTGAACAGAAACACCTGGTCGGCGCGCGACATGGCGTCGGCGTGAAGGAAGTTCACCTCCATCTGCGCGGCGCCCGACTCATGGATCAGGGTGTCGACGTCAAGACCCATGGCCTCGCTGTAGTCGTACATATCGTCGAACAACGGGTCGAACTCGTTGACCGCGTCGATGGAATAGGACTGGCGCGCCGTTTCCGGCCGGCCGCTGCGCCCCGCCGGGGGCGCCAGGGGGAAATCCGGATCGGTGTTCTTCTGCACCAGAAAGAACTCCAGCTCCGGCGCCACCACCGGGCGCAGGCCCATGTCCTGATACAGCGCCAGCACCTTGCGCAACACCGAACGCGGCGCCAGGGGATGCAACTCGCTGGCATCGGCGCCGGTATAGCAGTCGTGGATGATCTGCGCGCTCGGATCGCTCGACCAGGGCACGACGCATACGGTATCGGTGTCCGGCAACAGCACCATGTCGCGCTCGGTGGGGCTGACGATCGCGTCGTAGGTCTCGGGCCAGTCGCCATTGACCGTCTGGATGAACACCCCTTCGGGCAGGCGGGCGCCGCCCTCGGAAAAATAACGCTCCGCCGGAACGATCTTGCCGCGGGCGTTGCCGGTCATGTCCGGCACCAGGCACTCGACCTCGGTGATGCGTCTTTCGTGGAACCAGGCCTGCAGTTTGACTTTGTCTTCAGCTTTCATGGATCACGTCATCGCGTCGGCGCGCTCCCGCGCCCGCTCCCGGCAGGCATCCCCGAAACGGCGGAAGATCGCCGTGTAAAACGGATTGTCCAGCATCCGCCATTCTGGGTGCCATTGTACGGCAAGTGCGAATTGCTCCACACCGCTTACCCGCACCGCCTCGATCAGGCCATCCGGCGCCCGCGCCTCGACCTGCAAGCGCTCTGCCAGGCGATCGATGCCCTGCCCGTGCAGCGAGTTGACCGAGTGCTGGTCGTTCCCGGCGAGCGCGGCGAGCTGCCCGCGCGCCTCGAGCCGCACCGGATGACTGGGGCCGTATTGTGCTTCCACCGACGGGCCGTCCGGCTCGCGGTGGTCGTCCAGCCCAGCCACCGCGTGGACCTCGGGATGCAGGGTACCACCCAGCGCCACGTTCAACTCCTGCATGCCGCGGCATATTCCCAACAGCGGCACGCCCGCCTGCAGGGCCAAGGGGATCAAGGCCAGGGTGGTGTCGTCGCGCTGCGGATCCAGCGGCGCGACCGCCGTGGCGGCATCGGTCGCGTAACGGCGAGGCTCGATGTTGGAATAGGCACCGGTCAGCAGCAGTCCGTCCAACAGCGACACCAGACGCTCCAACGGCAGTCGCCGGCCGAACGCGGGGATGATCAGTGGCAGGGCGTCAAGGGTATCGAGCACCGCGCCGAGGTATTTCTCACCGGCGCAGTGATAATGGTGGGGTTCGCTAAACGTCCTGTCGGCGGGCAGGCCGATGACGGGAACGACAGGCATAAAAGACGCGTGTCCAGACTCCGGAGAAGGAAAGCCGACACTAGCACCCGTGTCTATTTTTTTCAACGAGAGCCAAATTATCCCCTCGCCCTTTTTCTCCGCCGAGGATTAGAAAGGTTCGCTTATCCCCTGAAATGCGTATTGTAATCTTTTACCCGTCCCGCCGTTTCCCACCCTCGCCTGGCGCCCGGGTGCCGAGGGCGAAGTGTTGAGAATCTTGAACATCGTCAGGATCGAATCTGCTACCATCTGCGCATCGAAACCACCCGAGCCCACGCCATGACCGCGAGCGCCCTGCCCGAGCGTGACGCCGAGACCCTGCGCCGCCTGCCCGGACTGGAGTCCGTCGATCTGCTGATCCCGGACGCCAACGGGCTGCTGCGCGGCAAGCGCATCGATCCGCAGACGCTGGAGAAAGCCTATGCGACGGGGGTCTGTCTGCCAGCGTCGATTTTCGCCGCGGATATCACCGGCGACACGGCCGAGAGCACCGGCCTGGGTTTCGCCATCGGCGACTGCGACCTGCTGTGCCGGCCGGTGCCCGGCACCCTGCAGCCGGTGCCCTGGAGCCCGCAGCCGAGCGCGCAGTTGTTGCTGGAGATGTTTCACGAAGACGGCCGGCCTTTCGTCGCCAATCCCCGTCAGCTGCTGCGCGAGGTGATCGCAAAGCTTCAGGCCATGGACATCAGGGTGGTGGTCGCGGTCGAACTCGAGTTCTATCTGCTGGACCACAAGCTCGACGCCAAAGGCTACCCCCAGGCGCCGGTCAACGCCCATACCGGCGAGCGCGACCAGACCACCCAGGTCTACCTGATCGACGATCTGGACAGCTACCGGCACTTTATCGACGAGGTGCGCGAGGCCACCCGCCAACAGCGGATACCCGCCGACACCGCGGTGGCGGAGTACGCGCCCGGCCAGTTCGAGATCAATCTGTCGCACCGCGACGATCCGCTGGCGGCCTGCGACGACGCCATCTTGTTGAAACGCACGATCAAGGCGGTCGCCGCGCGCCACGGCATGCAGGCCACCTTCATGGCCAAGCCCTATGCCCAGCTCGCCGGCAACGGGCTGCATCTGCACGTCAGTCTCTACGACCCGCGGGGACGCAACCTGATGGCCGCCGACGAGCCCGGGCGCCCAGCCTCGCCGACGCTGTGTCACGCCATCGGCGGTTTGCAGCGCACCTTGCACGAGGCCATGCTGCTGTTCGCCCCGCACGCCAACTCCTACCGGCGCTTCCAGAGCGAGAGTTTCGTGCCGCTCAACGGCAGCTGGGGCTACAACAACCGCACCGTCGCGTTGCGCATTCCCGCGGGCGACGCCCAAGACCGGCGCATCGAGCACCGCGTCTCCGGCGCCGACGCCAACCCCTATCTGGTGACCGCGGCGATATTGGCCGGCATCCATCACGGGCTGAGCACCGAGATTCCCTGCGACGCCCCAGTCAGCGGCAACGCCTATGCCCAGACCCAGGCGGAGATTCCACGCTCCTGGGAGGCCGCGCAACAGGCTTTCGCCCGCAGCCGCTGGATCGGGGAAGCCTTCGGCGGAGATTTCCAACGCATCTTCGCGGCGCTGAAGGCCGAGGAGCTGCGGCTTTTCGAACGGCAGATCACGCCGCTGGAATACCAGTGGTACCTGCGCAGCGTCTGAGCGTGGACCGGCCGCCGGACCCGCACGTCGACTCCTGGTATGCCGCCAGCGTCGCGCCGGTGCCCACCCACGCGCCGCTGCGCGGCGAACTCAAAGTCGACGTCTGTGTGCTGGGCGCGGGTATCACCGGACTGAGCAGCGCCATCGCGCTCGCCGAACAGGGCCTGCGCGTCGCGGTGCTCGAAGCGCAGTGCGTGGGCTGGGGAGCCTCCGGCCGTTCCGGCGGACAGATGATTTTCGGTTTTGCCGCCGACCAGACGAAACTCGAACGCCTGGTAGGGCCAACGGCGGCGAAAATCCTCTGGGACTGCAGCCTCGCCGGCCTCGACCTGGTGCGTCAGCGCGCGCAGCGCTACGCCATCGACTGCGAACTGGTGCACGGCCACATACACGCCGCGCTCAAGCCGCGCCAGGCACGGGAACTGCAACACTGGCAGCGGCATCTGGAAGACGTGTACGGGTATTCCAGCCTGCGATTCCTGGAGCGCGCGCAGATGCAGGCGGCGGTTGCCAGCGAGCGTTACATCGCCGGCCTGCACGACAGTAACAGCGGGCACCTGCATCCGCTGAAATACACCTTGGGTCTGGCGCGCGCCGCGGCTTCTCTCGGCGTGCGGATTTTCGAGCACTCGCCGATCGTCGAGGTGCGCGCGGGCGCGCCGGTAGGCGCGCGTACCGAACAAGGGCTGGTGCTGGCCGACTCGCTGGTGCTGGCGGGCAACGCCCATCTCTCGCGCCTGCTGCCCGGCATCGAGCGAAAGATCATGCCGGTCGGCACCTATATCGGTGCCACCGAAGTGCTCGGCGCCGAACGCTGCCGGGCGCTGCTGCGCGACAACGCCGCGGTCGCCGACATCAATTTCGTCCTGGATTACTTCCGCTGCAGCGCCGACCACCGGCTGCTTTTCGGCGGCCGGGTCTCTTATTCAACACTACCGCCGCCACGCCTGACCGAAGCCATGCGCCGGCGCATGCTGCGGGTGTTTCCGCAGTTGCAGGACGTGCGCATGCAGTATGCCTGGGGCGGACTGGTGGCCATCACCATGAATCGCGCGCCGCACTTTGGCCGTATCGGCGGCAACATTTATTATGCGCAAGGATTTTCCGGCCACGGTATCGCCGCCGGCGGACTGGCCGGCCAATTGATCGCCGAGGCCGTACGGGGCGACGCCGAACGCTTCGACGTCTTCAGCCGACTGCCGCACGCCGACTTCCCCGGCGGCCGCCTGCTGCGCACGCCGGCGCTGATGCTGGCCATGACCTGGTATCGCCTGCGCGATCTGCTGCCATGACGCCAACGCCGGGCGTTCAGGCGCTCTCCAACGCCGCCAGCGCATACAACCGCGCCTCGGTCACGCTCAGCACCCAGCCCTCCAGCCGCACCACTTCAGCTTGTCGATACTCCGTGCGCACACGCTGGCGCAGCGCGACGACCTGCGCGGCCATGTCGTCGGCGCCGCCGACCGGCGCCGCGGCGTTCACCGCCTCGTTGATATAAGCGTTCAGCGTGTCGCCATCCCTTTCCTCAGGGTGGGCCATACGGTAGGCGTTGCCCAGCCGCTGCAGCGCGGCCCGATTGCGGCTATCGAGCAGCCACTCGCTCCAGGAAGACTTCGCGGCCGTCGCATCAGGCGCATCGGTACAACCGCCCAAATAGACCGCGCCACCGACCGCCCCGGCCGCGGCGGCGAGCAGAAAGGTGCGGCGGCTGATATGACGGGTCCTGGTCTCACTCATCACATACGCTCCTTCAGATGATCGGCCAGCCGCAGCGCCAACGCCACCAGGGTCAGGGTCGGGTTGGACGCCCCTGAGGTGGGGAACACCGAACTGCCGGCCACATAGAGATTGTCCATGCCGTGAACCCGGCAGTCGCGGTCGACCACGCCGCGGGTGGGGTCATCGTTCATGCGCGTCGTCCCCATGTGGTGACTGCCGCCGTTGACCTGTGCCGGCCACAGGCCGTCGTCCTCGACATGCAGCACCATCCGCCCCATGCCCAGGGCACCGAATTCCAACGCCAGCGATTGCATGTGGGTCACCAGACTGCGCCGGTCCTGTTCGCTGAGCCGCCAGTCGAGGCGGATCCTGGGCAGGCCGAGCGCGTCGCGTTGCTGCGACAGGCTGACGCGGCTGTCCGGGTTGGGCGTCTGTTCGCAGGCGCAGCCGATGCCCAGCCACAGGCCGAGGTAATCCGGATCCTCGGGTTTCACCGGTCCTTCGCCGTCGGCCAGAAGGCGTCGCGCCGCGAGCAGCATATCGGTGTGGGTCTGCGCGCGCGCGGGATCGGCGGGTGGATTGTCCATGTGCAGCTGGTATTCGCCCGCTACGCCGGTCATGAAGGTCGCGTTGAGCAGGCGCCGTTCGCGCAAAAAACCATAGTCGGGGTTGAACGCCACTTGAACCGAACGCCCCTGGGCCGGCACCCGTTCGCGAAAGATACGCGGTATGCGGGCGAGATCGGCGGCGACGATTTCGCCGAAACCGACCAGGTGCGGGTGTTCCATGAAATAACGGCCGACCAGATCGTGTTGATTGCCCAGCCCGGCGCCGCCATTGGCCAGCAGCAACGTACGCGCGTTTTCCAGGCCGCCGGTGGCGACGACGATATAGCTGGCCGAAAGGGTGTGACGCAACCCGCTCAGAGTTCGGATCAATAGGCGCTCGGCGCGGCGGGCGTCATGATTGGCACGGATGTCGACGACATTGGCGTTCAACAGCACCTGGACGTTGTCGGCGCGTTTCAGCTCCGGCCCGTAACGGGTTCCGAAGTGGGTCGGCCGGCTGAACTGCACGAACTGCAGACGCATCCGTCCGGTGGCGGGGCTCGGCATGTCGCCGATTTCGCGCCGCCAGTAGTCGCTGTCGTTGTAGTAGCCCGGCGCCACCTCCACGATTTCGCTGGCGGGCGGATAATAGGGGCGCAGTTCGTCGATGGTGAACGGCCAGCCACTGTGTGGCACCCAGTCGCGCGCCTCAAAATCGATCGGATCCAGGGGCCGGCAATAACCGCCCCAATGATTCGAGCTGCCGCCGAGAAAGCGCAGCCGCGAACCGACCAGTGGATAAGGAATGCCGACGCTTTCGCCCTCGTACAACGCCTGCGCGGCGGAGTCGGGCTCCAGTCCGCCGGCCTCCACCAGCGCGACTTTCACGTCGCTGCCGGCGAAGGCGCGCGCCAGGGTGATACCCGCCGGACCGCCCCCGATAATGGCCAGGTCGGCGTTGAGAGAGGTGTTGTCGGACAGCGATCGAGCGTCGATATACATGCGTATCCCGCGTGGTGAATAGGACAATGGGCGGCGCACAGCCGGCCGGCATCATAGCGTTTTCCGCGTTGGGCCCGCCACCGGTATTGCGCGCTCGACAAGGACCACTGCCGCGTCACTTGGTTCCCCCGCCCCCCGGGGCCGTTGCCTCGCTCAAGGATCGAGGTTGATCCAGGTGGCTTTAATTTCGGTGTACTTTTCCAGGGCGTGAATGGATTTGTCACGACCGTTGCCGGATTGCTTGAAGCCGCCGAACGGGGCGGTCATGTCGCCGCCGTCGTAGTAGTTGACCCAGACGCTGCCGGCGCGCAGTTTGCGCGCCATTTTGTGCGCCCGGGTGATGTCCGAGGTCCACACCGCCGCGGCCAGCCCATAGGGCGAGTCGTTCGCCAGTGCCAAGGCTTCCTCGTCCTGTTCGAACTCGATGCACGCCAGGACCGGACCGAAGATTTCTTCCTGCGCGATGGTCATCTGCGGCGAGACGCCCTCGAATACGGTCGGCTCGAGATAATAGCCGCCGCTGTCGCGCCGGCATTGGCTGCCTCCGGAGCGCAGCCGCGCGCCCTCCTCGCGCCCCCGCTCGATATAGGCGCTGACGCGCTCGAACTGGGCGCGATCGACGATGGCCCCCATGCGCGTGGCCGGGTCGAGCGGATCGCCCGGCTGCATGCGCCGCCCCGCGGCCACCACGCGTTCGAGAAACTCCTCGCGAATGTCACGGTGTACCAGCAGGCGCGAGGCCGCCGTGCACACCTCACCCTGGTTATAGAACACGCCGCTGGCCGCGGCTTCGGCGGCGGTCTCGAGATTGGGTGCATCGGGAAACACGATATTCGGGCTTTTGCCACCGCATTCCATGAACGCGCGCTTCATATTGCTGGTGCCGGCGATGCCCATCAGGTGTTTGCCCACGGCGGTGGAACCGGTGAACACCAGACCGTCGACATCCAGGTGCGCCGCCAGCGGTTCGCCCGCCTCCTCGCCGTAACCGGGCAAAACGTTCAACACCCCCTCGGGGAGACCCGCCTCGAGCGCCAGTTCGGCCAGGCGCAACGCCGTGAGTGGCGACTTTTCCGACGGTTTGAGAATCACGCTGTTTCCGGTGGCCAGTGCCGGCGCCAGTTTCCAGGCCGCCATCAGCAGGGGAAAATTCCAGGGAACGATCGCTGCCACCACTCCCAGGGGTTCGCGCGTGATCAGGCCGAGCTCATTGGGTCCGGTCGGGGCGATCTCGGCATACCACTTGTCGATCACCTCGCCGTTCCAGGCGAAACAGCGCACCGTGGCCGCCAGATCCACGTTCAGACTGTCATGGATCGGCTTGCCCATGTCGAGCGTTTCCAACAGCGCCAGTTCCTCGGCATGGGCCTCGATCGACTGCGCCAGGCGTATCAGTACCCGTTTGCGCGCAACCGGCGGCATCTCGGACCAGACGCCGCGGTCAAAGGCACGCCGCGCCGCGCGCACGGCCAGTTCCACGTCCTGGTGGTCGCAACGCGCCACTTGCGCCAGCCGGCGCCCGTCCACCGGGCTGAGACACTCGAAGCGCCGGGCGCTGCAGGCGTCCACATAACGCCCGTCGATGAACGCCTGGTGGCGCGGTTGCAGTCGTTGCGCCTGGGCGCGCCAATAATCGAGAGACCGCGTTGCTGTCATCACTGCTACTCCCTGGGGTCGGGGGTTAAGCCAAGGCTAGAAGGTGGGTGGCGTGCTGGCACTGACAAGGATCAGCTCGTCCTCGCCGATGTTGCGAAAACGATGCGCACGGCTGCTTTCGAAATAATAGCCCTCACCGGGCCCGAGCACCGCAACCCGCTCACCCACGGTCAACTCCAGGGTCCCCTGGATCACGACACCGCCTTCCTCGCCTTCGTGTTGCAGCATTTCCTTGCCGGTGTCGCTGCCGGGGGCCATCACCTCTCGCAGCAGACATAATTGCCGGTCGGGACGGCCGGCGCCAATCAAAAAATATTCAATTCCCTGGCCGCCGAGGTCCGGCTGCTGCTGCGGCGTGAACACGAACTGTTCCTCGCTGTCGGGGGCCAGATCCAGGGTGAAAAAGTCCCCCAGACCGATGGGGATGCCGTCGAGCACTTTCTTCAGTGAGCCCACCGAGGGACTGACCCGGTTCTGTTCGATCAAGGAAATGGTGCTGTTGGTCACGCCCACCCGCTTGGCCAGTTCGCGCTGGGAAAAGCCTTTCATCTTCCGAATCGCGCGCAATCTCGCACCCACGTCTAGAGTCATGGCGTACCGTCCGCTTTTTGCCGGGATGCCCTCATATGTCAATTATATTAAAATTTTTCCCCGGAATTGTTAATTTTATTGAACAAACATAGAATAGCTTGAACCGACTGCTCAAGCTATTCCATAGGCCATGACGCGCGAAACTTCCGCCAATCCCCTCCCCACCAGCCTCGAGGCCTTCTGGATGCCGTTCAGCGCCAACCGGCAGTTCAAGGCCGCGCCACGCCTGCTGCAGGCCGCCAGTGGCATGTTCTACACCGCGGTGGACGGCCGCCAGGTACTCGACGGGACGGCCGGACTCTGGTGCTGCAACGCCGGGCACGGCCGGGCGGAGATTGCGCGCGCGGTGAGCGCACAGATCGCCCAGCTCGACTACGCCCCTTCCTTTCAACTGGGCCATCCGCTTGCCTTCACCCTGGCCGAACGCCTGGCCCAGCTCAGCCCGCCCGGCCTCGACCATGTGTTTTTCACCAACTCCGGCTCCGAGGCCGTCGACACCGCCTTGAAGATCGCGCTGGCCTACCATCGCGCCCGCGGCGAAGGCGGCCGCACGCGCCTGATCGGACGCGAAAAGGCCTATCACGGCGTGGGCTTCGGGGGCATTTCGGTCGGCGGGCTGGGCAACAACCGCAAGGCCTTCGGCAACCTGCTCGCCGGGGTCGATCATCTGCGCCACACGCTGGATCTGGAGCGCAACGCCTTCAGCAAAGGGCTGCCGGTACAGGGCGCGGAACTGGCGGACGATCTGGAGCGTCTGTGCCAGTTGCACGATCCGTCCACCATCGCCGCGGTGATCGTCGAACCGGTGGCCGGGTCCGCCGGCGTGATCCTGCCGCCGAGAGGCTATCTGCAGCGCCTGCGCGAGATCTGCGACCGCCACGGGATCCTGCTGATCTTCGACGAAGTGATCACCGGCTTCGGCCGCCTGGGCGAGGCCTTCGCCGCCCAGCGCTTCGGGGTGCGTCCGGATCTGATCACCGCGGCCAAGGGTCTGAGCAATGGCGCCATACCGATGGGCGCGGTATTGGTCGACCGACACGTCCACGAAGCGTTCATGCAGGGGCCGGAGAACCTGATCGAATTTTTCCACGGCTATACTTATTCCGGCCATCCGGTGGCCTGCGCGGCCGCGCTGGCGGCGCTGGAGATCTACGCGGGGGAAGGCCTGTTCGAGCGGACGCGCGAGCTGGAGGGTGACTGGGAGGCGGCGGCACACGCGCTGGCCGATCTGCCGCACGTGGTGGACGTGCGCAATTTCGGTCTGGTCGCCGCTATCGACCTGGCACCGCGCGAACAACAACCCGGGGCGCGCGGCTACGAGGTCTTCACGGACTGTTTCCACCAGCGTGATCTGCTGATACGGGTGACCGGCGACACCATCGCCCTGTCGCCGCCGCTGATCGTCGAGACCGGACAGATCGATCGGATGTTCGAGACGCTGCGCGCCGCCATCGGCCGAATCACCTGAACCACTGCAACGAGGTAACCATGCTGATCGGAGTTCCCAAGGAGATCAAGAATCACGAATACCGCGTCGGCCTGACACCGGCCGGCGCGCGCGAGCTGATCGCGCACGGTCATCAGGTTCTGGTCGAGCGCGGCGCAGGTGCCGGCATCGGTCTGGACGACGCGAGCTATCTTGCCGCCGGCGCCGCCATCGCCGCCGACGCCGCCGAGGTTTTCGCCGCCGCCGAGTTGATCGTCAAGGTGAAGGAACCCCAGCCGCAGGAATGCCGCCGCCTGCGCCGCGGTCAGACGTTGTTCACCTATCTGCACCTGGCGCCGGACCCGCAACAGGCGCAACTGCTGCTCGCCAGCGGCGCCACCTGCATCGCCTACGAGACCGTCACCGACGATCACGGCGGCCTGCCGTTGCTGACACCTATGAGCGAAGTGGCCGGACGCATGGCGGTGCAGGAAGGCGCGCACTGCCTGCAGAAAGCCCAGGGGGGTTCCGGCGTGCTGCTCGGTGGGGTGCCCGGCGTGATCCCCGGTCACGTCAGCGTCATCGGCGGCGGCGTGGTCGGCCTGAACGCCGCGCGCATCGCCATGGGCATGGGCGCCGAGGTGACCATCCTCGACCGCTCCCTGGCACGGCTGAAACAGATCGACGACCTCTACGGCGAACGGCTCAACACCCTCTATTCCAGCGCCGACGCCATCGAACAGCAATTGAAACTCGCCGACCTGGTGATCGGCGCGGTTCTGGTGCCCGGCGCGGCCGCACCGCGACTGGTGACCCGCCCGATGCTGCAACTGATGAAACCCGGTTCGGTGCTGGTCGACGTCGCCATCGACCAGGGCGGCTGCTTCGAGACCAGCCGCCCCACCACCCACGAGGCGCCCACCTACAGCGTCGATGGCATCATCCACTACTGTGTCGCCAACATGCCCGGCGGGGTGGCCCGCACCGCGACCTTCGCCCTGACCAACGCCACCCTGCCCTTCGCCCTGGCGCTGGCCGACAAAGGCAGCGCGCGCGCCCTGCGCGAGGATCCGCACCTGTTGAACGGCCTCAATATCCACGCCGGACAAATCACGCATGCCGCGGTCGCCAGCGCGCTGGAACATGCTTATGTACCGGCGCGCGACGCCTTGCAGGCCGACGCCGCCTGATGGCCGTGGACACGCAGGGCGAAACGCCGGCGGCGGAACCGCCGCTCATCGGCCATTTCATCGACGGAGACACCTATCGCGACCCCGGCGCACGCCTCGCCGAGGTCTTCGACCCCGCCACCGGCGAGGCCTGCGCCCGGGTAGCGCTCGCCGACCTGACCACCACGGAGGCGGCCATCGCCGCGGCCGCGGCGGCGTGGCCAGCCTGGGCAGCGGTGACGCCCCTGAACCGGGCCCGGGTGCTGTTTCGCTTCAAGGCGCTGTGCGAACAGCACGCCGAGGACCTGAGCGCGCTGATCACCCGCGAACACGGCAAGACGCTCGCCGATGCCGCCGGCGAACTGGCGCGCGGTCTGGAGGTGGTCGAGTTCGCCTGCGGCATTCCCCACTTGCTGAAAGGCGAGTTTTCCCGCGACGTGGGTCGCGCGGTCGACGCCTGGTCGGAAACCGCGCCGCTCGGGGTGGTCGCCGGGATCACGCCCTTCAATTTCCCCGCCATGGTGCCCTTGTGGATGTTTCCCATCGCGCTGGCCTGTGGCAACACCTTTATTCTCAAGCCCAGCGAACGCGATCCCTCGGCGGCGCTGCGAATGGCGCAACTGTTGACTCAGGCGGGGCTACCCGACGGAGTGTTCAATGTCGTCAACGGCGACAAGGAGACCGTCGAGGTGCTGTTGCGCGACCCCCGGGTGGAGGCGGTATCGTTCGTCGGCTCGACGCCGGTGGCGCAATCGGTCTACCGCACCGGCTGCGCCCATGGCAAGCGGGTACAGGCGCTCGGGGGCGCGAAAAACCATATGGTCGTCCTACCCGACGCCGATCTGGAGCAGGCGGTCGGCGCGCTCATGGGAGCGGCCTACGGGTCGGCGGGGGAGCGCTGCATGGCCATATCGGTGGCCGTCTGCGTCGGCGAGAATACCGCCGATCGATTGGTGGACGCGCTGGCGCCGCGGGTACGCGCGCTGAAAATCGGCGACGGGCGTCAACCCGGAACCGAAATGGGGCCGCTGATCTCACGCGAACACCTGCAACGGGTGAGTGCCTATGTCGCCAGCGGCGTGGCCGAGGGCGCCGAGCTGGTGGTCGACGGGCGCGAGGCGAACGTCGCGGGCGGCGGCTTTTTCCTCGGCGGTTGCCTGTTCGACCACGTCCAGCCGCGGATGAAGATCTATCGCGAGGAAATTTTCGGACCGGTATTGGCCGTGGTCCGGGTCGCCGACCTCGACAGCGCCTGCCGCCTGATCAACGGCCACGAATACGGGAACGGAACCGCGATCTTCACCCGCGACGGCGCCGCCGCGCGTCGTTTCACGCGCGCCATCGAAGTGGGGATGGTCGGTATCAACGTACCGATTCCGGTCCCTATGGCGTTCCACAGTTTCGGCGGTTGGAAACGCTCGTTGTTCGGGCCGCTGCACATACACGGCCCCGATGGCGTGCGCTTCTACACCCGGCTGAAAACCATTACCGCCCGCTGGCCGGACGGCCAAGGCGCTGGCACCGAATTCACCTTGCCCGTGATGCGCTGACACTACCTCGGGTTTTCCACAGAAGCTGTGGATAAGTATGTGTACAACGCCACGTCAGTGAGCGGAAAAGCCGAAAAGCGCAGTGTTTGAATCAGATTGGCGGATTTTTGCGCAATCCATAAAAATTATTTTTTATCAATTAGTTATAACTGTTTTTTGGACTGGGTATGAAGTGAAGGGGCTTTCGTCCAGACCCTTTATTACCGCTCTGTTACCGGTGTGAATAAAGCCGCCGGCGGCTATCCAAGCGCGCCCCCAATGTCAATCCCCCGGGTACGGTTTTTTCCGCCCCTCACTGCCATTTTTCAAGGCTCGGAACGCCAGTCGAGCCTGGCGACGGCCTGGCGGAATTTCTGGTCATAGGGCTTGGCCTCGACGGCGATGTTCCTGGCGACGAACGCGGTGGGAAGTCGCAGCGCAACCTCCACTTCCTGGCGTCGCCTGAAGTTCATTTTCACAAACGCACCGCCATCCGGCGAGACCTTCTCCAAGGGCAAACGCACCGGATCACCGTCGATCAGTCCGTTGACGGCGATCCAGATCGTTCCCACCACCTGGGCCTCGGGATCGCCGCCGTGGACCACGTTGAAGCGCAACCGATAGCCGCGCTCTCCGGCCGCTTCGCTCACCCGCATATCCTGAAGGCGCAATCTGTTGTCAGCGACCGGAGTGCCTACGGCCGCGACTGGCGGCTTGGGTGCGGGCGTGGGGGTGGGGGTGGGGGTGGGGGTGGGGGGAACCGGTTCAGCCGGATCGCGGTTAGCGCTGGCGTCGGTCCGCGCCCCGCTCGCCTGTCTGACGCGAAGCTCCCGTTGCAGGCTGGCGACCTGCTGTTGCAAGGCATCCCGTTGCGCTTCCAGGGCGCTCACCCGAGCCTGCTCCCCAGCGGCCGCCGAGCTTGTACCACCGCCAGGCGCATGCAGTCGACCATAGCGATACGCCAGCGCGGCCACCAGTACCAGGGCGATCACTGTCAGCAGCAATAGCAAGCCGCGCTTGGGCGGATTGGTGTGCACCACCACTCTCGGCACCTGCACTTTTTTACTTCCCATGTCTCACCTGTCGGGAGGTCGACCGGCTAAACCCGGCGCGTGTGAGAAGGCATGATACTGGATCTGCCGCCGGGTCACACCCGAGACGCCGGGGGTCTGGGTTGCACGTTGCCGGATCGAGGGTCGGGGCCGCGGAATAATCCGCGGCCTGGATTGTTTGCCAGTAAAAGTCGCGCCCTTCTCCCACCGCGGACGGAGCGCGACGAACTTTCAACTGGCGGACAATTGTCGAAGGAGAACCCATGCCGAGCCCCGCTGTACACGCTGCACTGCCACGTTACCTGAGTGGTTTTCTGCTCCTCACGGGAGTGTTGTTCGCCGGAGGATCTTTCGCCGAACCGACGCCGCCGGCGATCGGCCCGCTGCCGCCAGTGCCGGTCAATCCCGACAACCAACCGACCGACGCGAGGATGCAACTCGGGCGAAAGATCTTTTTCGACAACCGCATCTCGGGGTCCGGCACCATCAACTGCGGCACCTGCCACATTCCCAGCCAAGGCTGGACCGTACCCACACCGCTGTCTCCGGCACATCCCGGGCACGTGGAACGACGCAACTCGCCCACCCTGCTCAACGTCGGCTACAACAAGGCTCTGATCTGGGACGGCCGGGCCCCGAATCTGGAAAAGCAGGCGCTCGGCTCGACCAAGAATCCGGTGCACAAGAACCAGGACATCGAACATCTGATGGCGCTCTACAACCAGGATCCGCAGATGGTGCGGCTGTTCCAGGCCGCCTATGGCAAGGCGCCGAACGCGCAGGACTACGGCAAGGCATTGGCCGTCTTTCAGCGCCACTTCATCATCACCGGCGAGAGTCCCTTCGACCGCTATATGAAGGGCGATAAAACCGCCATGTCCGCGGCAGCGGTAAAGGGGATGGGATTGTTTACCGGCAAGGCCGGCTGCCTGGCGTGCCACAACGGACCCAACTTCACCGATTCGGGCTTCTACAACATCGGGCTCAAGCACAACAGCGCGCTCGACGACGAGCGTCACCAGGCGATGCTGCGCTTTGACGCCAAGCGGATGAAAGTCGCCGACTGGGAGCATATCAAGACCGACCCCGGACGCTATCTGGTCACCCACAACGACGACGATTGGGGCCGTTTCAAGACTCCGACCCTGCGCAATCTGCCCGATACCGCGCCCTACATGCACGACGGTCGCTATGCCACGCTGGAGGCGGTGATCGCTCACTATGATCGCGGCGGCGACGCCACGCGCAATCAGGACCCGCGCATTCGGCCGCTGGGACTGAACGGTGAAGAACAAGCCCAACTCAAGGCCTTCCTCGTGGCGCTGCGGGGACCCTTGCCCCAGATACGCATGCAGGACTGGGTGACTCCCGCGCCCGCCGCGGACGCGATCGACGGCAAGGCCCTGTTCGAGGGGAAGGCGACCTGCGTCAACTGTCATCAGGCGGACGGTCGTGGCGTGCCCGGCGTGTTCCCGCCCCTGGCTGGCAACCCCCACGTCACCGCCGGCGACGGCAGCTACGTGGCGCGCACCATTTTGCGCGGGCGGAGCGGAGAACTGACAATCGGTTCGGCGACCTTTGACGCCACCATGCCGGCCATTGGCACGCTCAACAATCTCAGCGATGCTGAAGTCGCGGCAGTCGCCAACTATGTTCGCAATGCCTGGGGAAACTCGGCAACGGAAAAAATCGATGCGCAGAAGGTGAAACAGCTGCGTTGACCCGTCTGGTGGCCATCCCGATCACCTTGGCGCTTCCTGGGGTCAGTGCCGGCCGCTGGCCGGCCGACAGGCCCGCGCAAACCGGGAAGGTCTGGATTAACATTCGCGGCTGGCTTGGGAGGTGCATCGAGGCGCGCATGGCGACGGCCTGCGGGTGGCCGCTGTGGAAGGGGTGACTTCCCGTCCGGGTTATTGCGCGAACTCCAATGATTCGGCCACCGCGTCGATCCCCGCTTGCGCGCACGCCTCGTCGACCTCCGGATCAGCACCGGCGACGGCGACACCACCATAGAACTGGCCGCCCACATCGATCGGAACCCCGCCGACGATCAACAGAATGCCTGGCGCGAAACTCAGGTCCTGGCGCGCGGCCATTTGCGCGGTGGAGGTCTGCAGTGACGCCGCCGTGTAGGCCTTGCGTTGGCTGACCAGGATGGTGTGCGGACCGGAAAGCGGATTGCGCAGGAAGGCCAGCAGATTCCCGTCGCGCCCCACCACCGCGGCGGCGACCTTGTAGCCCCGCTTGTCGCAGGCATCCACCGCTGCGACCGCCATGTCGTTGGCGACCTGAGAGGCCAGGAATTTGCTGTTCAGCGTCAGCGGCGCCTCGGCCCGGGGCGCCTCGGCGAAGCTGAGCGCCAGCAGCAACATGGCCGCGGATGTCGTTTCTGTATTCACTGGTAAGCACCCCGCTGGTGAAGGTCTGTCACTGAAACAAGACGTGCATCCGCTTGGGGGTATTCCGCCGCTCGCAGATTTCCCAGCAGCGACAGGGCCTGGCGTTGGCACCGGGCTGGGCTCACGACAAGGACTCCGCCCACGTCGCGACTTCGTGAATTCCTACATCCGCTCCAGCCGCTGTTACGTATCATGATTGTCCGCGGAGCGTGCACACGGACTACAAAATTATGCAGTTCACTGATATTATTAATAAAATTTTGGCCATTCTGGCCCCTCAAGAGCGCCGTCAGCTGTATGCGCTGGTGCTCGTCATGGTGCTGATGGGCGCGCTGGAGGTGGCCGGAATCGGTTCCATCCTGCCCTTCATCGCCGCCATCGCCAATATCGACACGCTGCTCGAGCACCGCTACGCGCATCAGCTCTACACCTTTATGGGCTTTGACAATACCCGCCAGTTCGTGATTTTTCTCGGGGCGCTGGTGCTGACCCTGCTGATTGCGCGAAACGTGTTTTTTGCCCTCGCGAACTGGCTGGTGTCGCGTTTCAGTTTTTCCTGGCGCCAGCATTTGTCCGAGCAATTGCTGCGCCGCTATCTGAACCAACCCTACAGCTATTTTCTTTCGCACAACAGCGACGATCTGAAGCACAAAGTCAGCGTGGAGATGGAACGCCTGATCGGGCGGGTGATCATTCCCGGCATTCAGGCCTTCACCAGCGCGCTGATTACGCTCTCGATCGTGATCTTGTTGGTAGCCCTCGACCCGCTGGTCGCGCTGGTCGTGGCCGCGGCGATGGGTGGCAGCTATCTGCTGCTCTACGGGCTGGTGTACAAGAAGCTCGGGCGCATCAGCAAGCGGGCCAACAGCGCGCGACGACTGCAATTCAAAATCGCCAGCGAGGCGCTCGAAGGCGTCAAGGAACTCAAGCTGTTCGGAAAAGAGGAAAGATTTCTCAGCGGCTATTCCGCCTGGTCACGCGAGAACGCCCGCCTGGAGACCTTCAACCGGACGCTGTCACAGATTCCCAAGCACGGCATCGAACTGCTCGCCGTCTCGGGCATCATGCTGTTTATCCTGTATCTGGTCGGCACGCGGCGCGAGCTGGCACAATGGCTTCCGATCCTGGTGGTCTATGTGGTCGCCGGCTATCGCATGCTTCCCGCGCTGCAGAAAATCTTCTCCGGCGTCACCGCGATGCAATACGACCGGCCCACCCTGGACGCCTTGTACGCCGACTTCACCGCTTTGAGCGTGGAAGATTCCGCCCGCCGTCCTCGCGGCGACGCGCAGGAACCGAGCGCCTTTCGCCCCCTGGAGCGGATCGTCATGCGGGATCTGACTTACCGTTATCCGCAGGCGAGCGACGAGGCCATCCGCCGGCTGGATCTGTGCATCGAGAAAAACACGACGGTGGGTCTGGTCGGACCGACCGGCTCGGGCAAGACCACGCTGATAGACATTATCCTGGGATTGCTGCAACCGCAGGACGGCCAGCTGCTGGTCAACGATATTCCCATCGGCGCGCACAACGTCACCGCCTGGCAGCAACACGTCGGTTATGTCCCGCAGGAGATTTTCCTCTTCGACGATACGGTGACGCGCAACATCGCCTTCGGCGTGCCCGACGAGGAGATCGATCAGGCGGCCCTGGAACGGGCGCTACGCACGGTGGATCTCTACGACTACGTGACGCAGGCCTTGCCCGAGGGGGCTCAGACCATGCTCGGCCAACGCGGTATTCGCCTGAGCGGCGGACAGAAGCAGCGCATCGGTATTGCCCGGGCCTTGTACCGCAATCCCGATATCCTGGTGCTGGACGAAGCGACCAGCGCACTCGACGGCATGACCGAAGGGGTGGTGATGGAAGCGATTCAGAAACTCTCGCACAAGCTCACCATCATCATGATCGCCCACCGCCTGAACACGGTGAAGGACTGCGACGTGATCCACTACATCGACCGCGGCACGGTGGTCTCCTCGGGCAGCTATGAGGAACTGACCCGCTCGTGCATCCACTTCCGTAAGCTGGCCAACCGCTAGGATCCGCCCCGGCCTTCCCCGCCGGGCGCAAGCCCGGCGGGGAAGCCGGCGACGATATCAGGCTTAGCTGGCGCGTCGCTCCAGCGCTTCCTTGATCACCGCGTCGGCGACATTCTTCGGACAAGGCATGTAGTGGAGGAACTCCATCGAGAACTGTCCGCGACCCGAGGTCATGGTGCGCAAGTCGCCGATGTAACCGAACATGTCGCTCAGCGGGCACTCGGCCTTGATGCGCACCCCGGTCGGACCGGATTCCTGGGACTTGATCATGCCACGGCGCCGATTGATATCGCCGATCACATCACCCACGTTATCGTCCGGCGTGAACACGTCGACCTTCATGATCGGCTCCATCAGCTGCGGCACCGCCTTGGGCATGCTCTGGCGGTAGGCGGCCGCCGCGGCCAGCTCGTAGGCGATGGCCGATGAGTCCACCGGGTGATAACCGCCGTCGAGCAGCGTCACCTTGACGTCCAGGCAGGGGTAGCCCGCCAGCACGCCGACTTCCATGCTCTTTTTGAATCCCTTCTCGACCGCCGGCCAGAATTCGCGCGGCACGGTGCCGCCGGTGACCTTGGACTCGAACTGGAATCCGCTGCCGGTGTCGCCCGGTTCGATGGTGTAGTCGATCTTGGCGAACTGGCCGGAACCGCCGGTCTGTTTCTTGTGGGTGTAACTGTCTTCCACCGGCTGGGTGATGGTTTCGCGGTAGGCCACCTGCGGTTTGCCCACCGTCACCTCGACCCCGTGGGTGCGCTTGAGAATGTCGACCTTGATGTCCAGGTGCAGCTCGCCCATGCCCTTGAGGATGGTCTCGCCGCTGTCCTCGTCGGTCTCGACGCGGAAGGAAGGATCTTCCTGGATCATCTTGCCGATCGCCACGCCGAGCTTCTCCGAAGCCGACTTGTCCTTGGGCGCCACGGCGATGGAGATCACCGGATCCGGGAAGACCATCGGCTCGAGCGTGGCGGGGTTGTTCGGGTCGCACAGGGTGTGACCGGTCTGCACGTTCTTCATGCCCAGCACGGCGACAATATCGCCCGCCTGCGCCTTGGTCAGTTCCTGGCGCGAATCGGCGTGCATCTCGACGATGCGTCCGATGCGTTCGGTCTTGCCGGTGAAGGTGTTCAACACCGTGGTGCCTTTCTCCAGCCGACCGGAGTAGATGCGGATGAAGGTCAGGGCGCCGAAACGGTCGTCCATGATCTTGAACGCCAGCGCACGCAAGGGCTTGTCAGGATCGACCACGGCGACGTTACCGGTCTCGTTACCCTCCAGATCCACCTCCGGCTGGGGCGTGACTTCGGTCGGATCGGGCAGGTAGTCGACCACGGCGTCCAGCACCAGCTGGATGCCTTTGTTCTTGAAGGCCGAACCGCAATAGGTCGGAAAGAAGTCCAGGGCAATGGTGCCCTTGCGGATGCAGCGCTTGATATCCTCGATGGCGGGCTCCTCGCCCTCGAGGTATTTCTCCATCAGCGCATCGTCCTGCTCGACCGCGGCTTCGATGAGCTTCTCGCGCCATTCCTCGACCAGCTCGGCCATCTCGGCTGGCGGATCCTGGATTTCATAGTTCTCCGGATTGCCGGAACTGTCCCACACCCAGGCCTTGCGCGTGAGCAGGTCGACCACGCCCTTGAAATCGTCCTCGATACCGATGGGCAACGTCATCACCAGCGGAGTGGCCGCCAGAACGTCCTTGATCTGCTGCACCACGCGATAGAAATCCGCGCCCATGCGATCGAGCTTGTTGACGAAGATGACGCGCGCGACTTCCGATTCGTTGGCGTAGCGCCAGTTGGTCTCCGACTGCGGCTCGACACCGCCGGAGCCGCAGAACACCCCCACGCCGCCGTCGAGCACTTTGAGCGAGCGATAGACCTCGATGGTGAAATCCACGTGGCCGGGCGTATCGATGATGTTCAGGCGATGGTCCTTCCACTGACAGGAGGTGGCGGCGGACTGGATGGTGATGCCGCGCTCGCGCTCCTGATCCATGAAGTCCGTGGTGGCCTCGCCTTCATGAACCTCGCCGGTTTTATGGATTTTACCCGTGAGCTTCAGAATACGTTCGGTCGTGGTCGTCTTGCCGGCATCGACGTGGGCGAAAATCCCGATGTTTCGGTATTTGGATAAATCAGTCATTACTCTACTCTGCGTCTATTAATCAATAACTTACACGGCAATCTGAGCACGGCCTGGGTCACGCGTCCGGCGCCGCTGTGCATGGGGAACAACGGCGCGGAATTATATAGGAATGCAGCGGGGATGTGTAAGGGAATCGCATGAGCCCCAGGCAGGCGGTTCCTGTCGCGTCAATTCCATTGCCGGGGGAAGAGCGCGGGCACATCCGCCTCCGGCAACGGGCGACTCAGACAAAACCCCTGCGCCAGATCGCAATCATGCTGGCGCAGGAAAGCCAGCTGGCTTTCGGACTCGACCCCCTCGGCGACGATCTCCAGGCCGAGCTTGTGCGCCAACGAGATACTGGCCTCGACGATCACGGCATCGCCCGGATCGGTATCCAGGTCGGTGACGAAGGTCCGGTCGATTTTCAGGACGTTCAGCGGAAAGCGCTTCAAATAGCCCAGGGACGAATACCCCGTGCCGAAATCGTCGATCGCGGTGCGCACCCCCAGGGCATGCAGCTCGCACAGCAATTCAGTGGCGGCAACCGGGTCCTGCATCACTACGTTTTCGGTGATTTCCAGTTCGAGCCGCTGTGGCTGCATGGCTTCCTCGCGCAGCGCCCGGCGGATCTTGCCCAGAAAATCGTCATCGTTGAACTGCGCCGCGGACACGTTGACGGAAATCCGCTGGCTGCCAAAGCCGGCCGCGCACCAATGTCGGTGCTGTCGGCACGCTTCGCGCAACACCCACTCCCCCACGGGAATGATCATGCCGGAATTCTCCAGCAAGGGAATGAAATCGTTCGGTGGCACCATGCCCCGCTGGGGGTGGTGCCAGCGGATCAGTCCTTCGATACCGGCCACGCGCCCGCTACGCATATCGATCTGCGGCTGCCCGTAGAGGCGGAACTCCCCTTGTTCGATCGCCCGACCCAGATCGGCCTCCAGCAACAGGAACTCCTGTCCCCGGGCGTTCATCTCGGGTGAGTAAAAACGATACTGACTGGAGCCGGAGGACTTCGCCCGGTACATCGCGGTGTCGGCGTGGCGCAGCAAGTCGTCGACGTTGTCGCCATCGTGGGGGTAGAGCGCGATACCGGTACTGAAAGTCACATAGACTTCGTGCGCCCCCACGTCCACCGGCGTGCTGAACACGGTGTTGAGCTTGCTCAGTACGCTGAGGGCGCTTTCGGCGTGATTGAGATCATCGACCACCAGGGTGAATTCGTCGCCGCCGTGCCGGGCGACGGTATCGTTGGGCCGCAGACAGCGCTTCAGGCGCCGCGCCACCTCGCGCAGCAACGCGTCGCCGGCGGCATGCCCCAGACTGTCATTGACCCGCTTGAAATTGTTCAGGTCCAGAAACAGTACCGCCACACACCGCCCGTGGCGACGGGCGCGTTGCAGCGCGGAGCTGAAGCGATCGATGAGGAAGTGGCGGTTGGGAAGGTCGGTGAGCCCGTCGTGCGACGCCCGGTGCTCGAGTTCCGCCTCGAACCGTTTGCGTTCGGAAATGTCCCGGGCGATGGTCGAGAGGTATTCGATCCTGCCTGACACATCGCGGTGCGCCAATACCACCTGGGACACGGGCAACTCGGAATGCTGCCCGTTGAGCAGAGCGGTTTCGCCCGACCAGGAGCCTTCACGACGTACCCAGGGGAAGATTTCCGTGGTCAGGCGCCGCACCACTCGCTCGGGGAACAGGTCCGCCAGGCCCAGCGGTCGCTCGGCCGAGGCTTCGGGCAATCCCAGGAGCGCGCGCCCGGCCAGATTCAGATAACGCACCCCGCCGCGACGATCCAGAATGGCGACCAGATCGGTGGTCGCCTCGAGGATGGCGGCCAGCCGACGACGCTCCTGCTCCGCCGCCCGGCTCTCACGGCGCGAGCGCGCCTCGCGCAGCTCCCGGTCGACCGTGGGCAGGAGGCGCGCGAGATTGTCCTTCATGACGTAATCGTTGGCGCCGGCCTTGATCGCCTCCACCGCCGCCCTCTCGCCAATGGCGCCGGAGACCAGGATGAACGGAACGTCGGGATCACGCTCGCGGACCATGTCCAGGGCGTGGGAGCCGCTGAACCCCGGCATCGAATAATCGGACAGAACGATATCCCAGCAGCGCTCTGCCAGGGCCTCGCGCAGGCCGCCGGCGCTATCGACATGGCACCATTCAAAATCCCATCCACCCGCCCGCAGGTGATCGACAAGCAACAGCGCGTCGTCCTCCATGTCCTCTACAATCAACAGACGCAGCAGCCCACTGTGAGCCGACGCCAACGGCATGCGGTTCTCCTTGTCGACAAGGCTTATTGTCATTGTCGGAATCCCTCTGTCTAAGTCTCAAACCCTCTGTCTAATCCGGAGGCGGCTCGTTCAACAACAGCCAATAAAGCCCGAGCTGACCGGTGGCCCTGATAAATTCGTCGAAATCGACCGGTTTGCGCACATAGCTGTTCGCCCCGAGCCGGTATCCGCGCAGACGATCCTCTTCTTCCACCGAGGAGGTGAGAATCACCACCGGCAACAGACCGACCCGCTTGTCAGAGCGAATCTTACGCAATACCTCCAGGCCGTCGATCTTGGGAAGATTCAGATCCAACAGCACCACCGAAGGTATCGCCGGCGGTTCGCCCTCGGCATAGGCACCGGTGGCAAACAGGTAGTCCAGCGCCTCCGCCCCGTCGCGCGCCACAACCACCTTGTTGCCAATGTGGTTCGCCTCCAAGGCATTGAGCGTCAGCAGTTCATCGTCCGGATTGTCCTCCACCAGAAGGATCGACTTTTCGATCATAACTCCTCACTTTTCCCCAGTGTGAAATAGAACGTGGCACCTTCGCCGGGCGTGCTTTCGGCCCACACGCGGCCGGCATGTTTGCTGATGACCCGCTGCACGGTCGCCAGGCCGATCCCGCTGCCGGGAAACTCGCGACTGTCGTGCAAGCGTTGGAATGCGCCGAACAACTTGTCGGCGTAGGCCATATCGAAACCCGCCCCGTTGTCCCTCACATGGTAAATATAGCCTTCCGGCCCGGCCTTTCCACCCATCTCGATCTTCGCCTCCTCGCATTTGGCGGTAAATTTCCAGGCGTTTCCCAGCAGATTGGCGACCAGGATCCGCAACAGGCGCGGGTCGCCCGAGGCGATGAGATCCGGCTGCACCGAAAACTCTACCTTGCGCGTGCCGTCGGCCTGCTTGAGATCCTCGATCGCCTCGTGGGCAAGTGAGGTGAGATCGACCTTCTGCCACACGATTTCAGAGCGACTCACACGCGACAACTTGAGCAGATCGTCGATCAGGATCGCCATCCGCTGCGCGGCCGACCGGATCCGCCTCAGGCGATCCTTACCCTTTTCGTCCAGGAGTTCGACGTAATCGTGGAGCAGCGACTGACTGAACCCGTCCATCGCCCGCAACGGCGCCCGCAGATCGTGAGACACCGAATAGCTGAAGGACTCCAGCTCCCGGTTGATGGTCTCCAGCTCTACGGAGCGGGCGCGCAAGCTGGCGTTCAGCTGCCGGATACTGCGCTCGTTTTCCTTGCGTTCGCTGACATCTTCCACAATCCCGTCGAAATAGACCCGGCCGCTGCTGTCGCGCTTCCTGACCGCGGTGATCGCGGCGTGGAACGCGCGCCCCTTGAGCGTCTTGAGATGCAGCTCCTGAGATTTCGTATAGCCTTGTTCCATCAGCCGTTGACTGAACAGCCGACGCTCGTCCGGGTTGCAGTACAGATCGCTGACGGGACGCTCCAGCAGTTCGTCGGCCGAATCCGCTTCGAAGATCTCCAGCATGGCGGCGTTGACTTCGATGAAGCTCCCCCGCTCACCCGGCGTATTCCGGTACACGCCGATCGGCAGGTTGTTCACCAGCTCCTGGTAGCGCAGCTGCAACTGGCGCTGCGCCTCCTGCGCCGCGTTGCGGGCGCTGACGTCGCGAATGATCGCGATGATCAACGTCCCCTGTTCGGTCATCAGCGGGCTCAGGCGCACTTCCACCGGATACTCCTCGCCGTCGCCACGCAACATGTGCATCTCCGAGTCCAGCCCCATGCTGCGCACGGCGGGATTGCTCAGATAGGTGGCGAAGTCGGCGCAGTATCGCTGGCGCAAGCGCTGCGGCACCAGACGCACCACGTCCCGACCCTCCAGCTCCTCCCGGCTCAGGCCGAATCCGCGCTCGGCCTCGACATTGACCAGCTGTACCCGGCCGCGTTGATCGAGAATCACGATGGCATCGGGGGCCGCGTCCAACAAGGCCCCGAAACGTGTTTCGCTGTCGCGCCGCCTGGCCTCGCTCTGGCGCCGTTGCAGATCCTTGTAAGCGATGACCCCACTGGCGAAAACCAGCATCAGCGCCAGCACCGCGTAGGCGACGCCGAGGTGCCGGGCATAGCCGGCCATCTCCTGGCGCAGGAACCGGCGCGGACTGTGCACCACCAGGATCCAACCCTGCGCTTTCGGTGCACTGACGCTTTGAGGGTCGATCCTGGCGTAGGTGAACAACGCCTGGTCCAGGTTCAGTTGCGCCAACGGCGGACCCGATACGATGGCCTCCCAGACCTGTGGGTAGTCGCGTTGGAAACGCAACTCTCGCCGCTGCGGATACATGAAGCCCCACTCCTGTTGCCGCGACGGACCCAGCAACCAGTAGCCGTTGGTGTCCAGCAGCCACAGCTCGCCGTCGTTGCGCTCGCCGATCTGCCGTAACCGATCCAGGAGCCGCTGCCCGCGGTAACTCAACATCACCAAACCGCGTTTGCGGCCGTCGCCATCGACTACCGGCGTCCCCACCCGGATCACCGGCATCAGGGGTTCGGCGATGACACCTTTCTCGACATTGAGATCGAAGGGAGAGATATAGATCTGACCGGCGTCGAGACCGAGCGTCTCCTTGACATAGTAGCGCGCGGATTTGTCCTGGAGCTGGTTCTCTGCGACCACGCTCGGCTGTCGGGCGCCGTCCCCGGCGTTGATGCGCACCACCTCGTGACCCTGGGCGTCGATGAAGCGGGCTTGGTCGTAGTTCGTGTGATGGCGGATGAATGCGAGGAAATCGGTACCCACTCGCGCCCGGTCGGCGGGGGCGCCACGCTCGATCCAGCTGCGTAGAGACACCTCCTCGGCCAGATAAAGAACGTCGCCCCGCAATCCGCCCAGCTCCGCCTCGATCGCCTGCCTGGCCAGTTGCAGCGCACTTTCGGCGCCCGCCACCTGCCTGGTCTGACGCACATTCCATTCGCCGCGATAGAGCAACCACAGCACGGCCGCCAACAGCAGCAGCAGCGGCACCGAAATACGTATAAACCGCAATGCGAACGACCAGGCGAGCACCGTATTTTCGTTATGTATGCGCATCATTCCGTACGCATCCCCATACGCTCCGGAGTGTCAATTCCTATCGCGACGAATTCGAGAACCGAGAACCCGGATCTCGCAGCAAAAAAACACTGTGGGGCACAGTGTGGAGCGCCTGAAATCCGTTCCAGCTTCTCTCAGTCCTTGCATCCGTTTTTTTCGTGTCGCTTTTCTAATTAACTATAGACCAAAAAAAACCTGTCGTTCTTCTCTCTCGGGGTAGGAGGGAGTGATTCCTACTGAATGTAGGAAAAAGAGGAAGGGGGCGCGCGTTATTTGTCGCTGCCCAAAAGGGGTGCAGGCGGCGGGGGCGGACTGGGCAGGGGGGCCGCGGCCTGTGCCCGCGTCCGCCAAGCGGCTGCCATCGCCGCGTCGGGCACGACGCCGAGCGCCCCGCCGGAATAGACATGCGACAGCGTCAGCATGGCCTGACGGTTGCCGTGTCGCGCCGCCCGATCCAGCCACTGCAAGGCCAGGCGCTCGTCGCGCACCACGTCCCAGGCGCCACTTTCGTAGCGCAGTCCCAATTCATATTCCGCCTGGGGGTCGCCCTTGGCGGCCTTCTCCAGCAGCACCTCGGCGGATTGCTGATACACCATGGTGGTGTATTCGGCCACGCGCTCGGCCACGTTGAGCAGGTTGATCGCCTCGCTGTGGCCCTGCGCCGCGGCCTGCGCCAGCCAGTTCCTGCCCAACGTCTGATCCTGCGGGACGTTGTAACCTTCATAGTACATTTTACCCAACAGGTAACGGGCCTGACTGTCGCCCTGGGAGGCCGACTGTGTGAGCCAGTGGACGGCCTTGTTCGCGTCCCTGGCGACGCCGCGCCCTTCCAGGTAGGCCTGGCCAAGGCTGAATTCCGCCTGAGGATTGTCCGCCAGCGCCGCCTTCTCCCACCAGTAGACGGCCTGCACCGGATCTGCCGTAACGCCTCTACCCTCCTGGTACAGGTTGCCCAGCAGCATCTGCGCATACGGCTGACTGTCACGCGCGGCGCGTTTGAGCCAGTAGGCGGCCTTGGCGGCGTCGGCGCGGAGGTGGTAGCGGCCTTCGAGATAGGCCAGACCGTAGAGCAACTGGGCGCCGGGATCCCCCTGCGCGGCATGCTGGGCGATCATGGTCAATTCTATCGGCGGCGGCGCGGGTGGTCCGGCCCACAGGCTTGCCGAGGCCCCCGTCAGGGCCAGGCAAAGCACGACCGCGCTCCCGAAACGCCGCCTCACAGGCCTTCTCCGAGTGTCGTGACGCCGGCGGTTGCCTTGTCCTTCGGCGCCCGGTCCACGTGGTAGAGCACCCCGATCAACACCAGCGTGGCAACCACCATGAAGTGCGGACCGAACAACCAAAATACTAGGGGAACGGCGAAATAATAGGCCCGCATGCCCAGGCTGTAATAATAGCCCGCCCGATTGAGATGCACGGCAACACTGTTGGGATTGACCGAAGGCGCACGGTCCTTGAGCGGAACGTTCAGTTGATAGCCCACATGGTTGTAGACCCGAACCGACATGGCGAAACTGAAGAAGGCCAGGAAAAAATTGGACAACAACAGCAGAAGCTTCGCCGTCCAGAGTCCGGGATGCAGTGACCCGAGCATATTGAGGGAATGCCAGGTGTTCTCCAACTTGTCCGTTTGCTCGCTCAGGGTCAAGGTGCCGATGATCAACAGTACCGCCGTGGAGGCGAGAAAGGTCGCGGCCATGGTGGAATTGCGCAACGTCTGCACCCCGAGGATGCCCTTGGACTCATCCTCCATAATGCCCCTGACCCAGGCGCTGCGGGCGGCGTGATTGACGGCCTGGATGGTGTAGTGGGGATTTCGGCGCAGCTTGAGGCGCAAGTAGAGATGATAGCCCACCAGCAAAGCGGAGCTAATGGACAATCCAACCACGTCGTTCAGAGTTCCGGTCATAGGCAAGTCTTCGATCCAATGTCTGTAAGGGATGGCAATTCAGCAGACCATTATACCCTGCGGAATGATCTGCGCCCACTGGGATCCGGTACCGCTTCCGGTGCCCCGGCGTGGGAACGCCCTTTCGACCTATTATAAAAGGATAAAAAGCCTGCAAGACCGACGCGCACCCCACAATCAGTGCGCGCTTTAACATTTTTATAACGTGCGTAATTTTTTTATTCAGAGGGACGCAAGATCAGTGGTCGTCGACCAGGGTGCGACCGGGCCGGGGAACGACGCCGCGGTGAATACCCGTCGACGCCGCCGGGAAAAAAGCGTTCAACCATTTCAACCGCTACCGGATCGCGTGCACATGCTGGCGCAGGAACTCGATAAACCGATTGCCCTCGAGTGGCTTGCTGATATAGAACCCTTGCACGAGGTCGACGCCTTCGCGGGACAGGTAGTTCCATTGTTCCTCGGTCTCCACGCCTTCGGCAATCACCTCCAGGTTCAGACTTCCCGCCATCGCGGTGATCGCCTTGCACAGCGCCGTGTCCTCAGGATTGGCGGGCACGCCGGAAACGAAGGTGCGGTCAATTTTCAGCACATCGAAAGGATAGCGCTTGAGATAACTCAGCGATGAATACCCCTTGCCGAAATCGTCCAAAGACAGCCTCACCCCCAGCGACTTCAGGTCGTCCAGAATCCGGCTGGTGCCGGGATTGTCCCTCACCAGCACGTGTTCGGTGATCTCCAGTTCGAGCAGCGATGCCGGCAGCGCGCTTTGCGCCAGCGCCCGCGATACGGTCGCGGCGAGATCGCTGCCGCGAAATTGAACCGGCGAGACATTCACCGAAAGTCGCAGCGGCTCGCCCCCTATCCCCTGCCAGGTCTTCGCGGCGCGGCAGGCGTGCAACAGTACCCACTCGCCGATGGCGTTTATCAACCCGCTCTCCTCGGCCAGCGGTATGAATTCATCCGGCGGCACCAGGCCCAGCTCCGGATTGTGCCAACGCAGCAGGGCCTCGGCGCCCAGAACGCGACGTGTCCTTATATCCACCTGGGGTTGAAAACAGATCCGCAGTTCCTCTCTATCGACGGCGTAGCGCAGCCGCGCCTCCATATCGAGCCGTTTCAGCAACTGGGTATTCATCTCGGGGGTGAAGAACCGGTAGGTATTTCTGCCTGCCTCCTTGGCGCGATACATCGCGGCGTCGGCGTTGCGCATCAGAACATCCGCCTGCTCGCCATCTTCCGGATACCCGGTGATGCCGATGCTGGCGCTTAGAAACAGCTCCCGGCCGTTCAGTGAGCAAGGTCGACTCAGGCTGTCGAGTATCTTCTCGGCCACCACCTCCGAGGCGGTGAGCGAATCCAGCCCGTCCAGAATGATGAGGAATTCATCGCCGCCCAGGCGGGCGACGGTATCATCGTCGCGCACGCACCGACTCAGACGCTGGGCGATCTCGATCAAGAGCTGATCACCGACGGCATGGCCCAGGGTATCGTTGATATTCTTGAAGTTGTCGACATCGAGAAACATCAATGCCAGCGACTTGCGGGTACGGCGCACCCGCGCCATGGCCTGGGGCAGGCGATCCGCCGCCAACGAACGATTGGGCAGACCGGTCAGATCGTCAAAGTTGGCCTGCTGCAACAAGCGGGCTTCGGCCTGCTTGCGCTCGGTGATGTCGCGGATCGAGCTGGCGACCAGCAGGCCGTCCGCCGTCTCGATTGGAGCGAGACTGATTTCGACCGCGATCTCCGTACCGTTCTTGTGCAAGGCAAACAGTTCGAAGCCTTCGTCGATCGGCCGGACACTCGGTTTGGCGAAAAACCCGTCGCGCATGGCCACGTGTCCGCGACGATGGCGCTCGGGAAGCAGCATCTCCACCGGCTTGCCCAACAACTCGGCGCTGCGATAACCGAACAACCCTTCGGCCTGCAGGTTGGCCAGCGTGATCTTCCCCGCCTGGTCGATAATGACAATCGCATCCGGGGCGGATTTAAGCAGCGCCCTGAACTTTTCCTCGGCCTGTTGACGTTCGTGGATATCATCGACCAGTTCCTGCGTCATCCGATTGAAGGCTTGGGCGAGCAGGCCGACTTCATCGGCCGTGCTCACATCGGCCCGTTCCTCGAGCGCGCCGCCGCTGACACGTCCGGCGACCCGGGTAAGCTGGGTGATGGGCCGGGTTATGCTGTTGGCCACGTATAGGGACACCAATACGATAGCCACCGCGAACACACCGCTCAAGAGCATCAAGGTATGGCGCAGGGCGACGATCGGGGCGTAGGCGTCGGCTTGCCGCCGCTGCACCACCAGACCCCAGCCGGTGCTGTCGAAGTACCGGGTCACGGCGATGACCGCATTGCCGGTGTAGTCAACGGCATCGGTGAACAACTGTTCCTGCTTCATCAGCGCCTGCACGTAAGGCGACTGCAGGTTGCCCGCGAATATCGTCCGGGTCAGGGCCGCGTTGGGATCGAATCTGGCGGGCGTCAGAAACAAGGCGTCGTCGCCATTATCCTGGCGGACCAACAGGGTTTCACCCGTCTTTCCCAGGCCGTGGTAATCAGTGATCGAGGCAATGATGTTCGCGGCGTCGGCATCGATGACCAGCACGCCTAGCGGCTGCTCGTGCAGATAAAGCGGTCCCGCCAAATACAGACCCAAGCCACCGTGGCCGTGGCGATACCGATGCCCTTCGTCGCGGTGAAACAGGCTGACCGTGTTGCCGAGTCGGCCGGCACGGAAATAATCGGCGGTGGCGTGAATCTGGCCGATCAGTTCGGGGTCGGTCGCCGCGACGATACGACCGTCGTGGCTTTGGACGAAGAGTCCCTGAATGTCGGAAATGGAAGCCGCGGCGTCGGTCAGAATGCGATTCATGGTGTCGCGCGAGGTGGCGCTGGGTCTGTCGATATGGTCACGCAGGCTGAGTCGCAGCTGAGTGCGCGAGGCCACCAGCCCGAGACGTTCCAGGTTGTGCTCGATGATACTTTCGAGGCGATGTTTCTGGGTGGCGGCGACGCTTTCGAGATTTTCCAGCACCTGCGCGGCCAACGCTCCCTTGGCGCTATAATATGCAGTGCCCCCTAGCGCGATGAGGGTTACGAGCGCGATCGCGACCGACGTCGACACCAATTTGCTTTTGATATTCATTTAGGCTTTGATCCCTGCAACTATCACCACGCAGGAAGTATGCCATGTTTGCGGTTACTGGTTGACCATGGGAGGGAGCTTTCGCGATCGGGCTACCGGCAGCGGCTGCCCAGGCAGCGGGCAACGGCTTACTCGCGCAATTGAACGCGCTCTTTCTCGATCAGATAATCCGCCACTGCCAGCATTTGCGTCAAACCACCGGCGCGCATGCGGTCAATGCGATATTTGCCATTGATCACGATTTCCGGTGCGCCGGCGGGCCGATAGTGTTTCACGCGCTCCTCGGCCGAGCGGACCTGGGCGGCCACCGCGGGCGAGTCGAACGCGCGCAGAAACGCCTGCCTGGCCACTCCCTGGGCGATAAAGAAATCCATCAAATCCTGCTTGTCCCGCAGGTTTTTCTGTTCGACCACGATGGCTTCGAACAAGGGCACATGGGTTTTCCCGGCCACCTTCAGCTCACGCGCCACGTAATAGGCCCGGGCATACAGTTTCATCGCCTCGTTCCAGACCGCCGGGAGGGTCCAGAAGTCCACGTCGCTGTGCTGTTGACGCTTCCACTGTTCCAGCAATGGACCCAATTCGTAGCAATGGGGGCAACCGTAGGAGAACATTTCCAGCACCTCGACTTTCTCGCGATCGCGGGTCGGCACGGGCGGATCGAGAACGACATAATGTTCGCCGGCGATAAACCGCGCTTGAGCAGCACCGGAGTCGGCGGGATGCTTGCCACCCATCCGCCTGGCCGAGAACACCACTACAGGCTCCCGTGGGATGTCTGCATAGTGACCTCGCGTCTGCGTGGGAACGGCAGCCAGTTTCTCGATCACCGACCGCCCCTCGCTCACCTCGCCAAACACAGTGTAGCCCGGTTTGATGCCCTGATGGTCCAGACCGGGATTGGACTTGAGATTGATGAAAAACTGCGACGTGGCGCTATCGGGGTGACTTCGACGGGCCATGGCCAGGCTGCCGCGCAGGTTCTTCAGCCCGTTGTTCGACTCGTTTTCCACCGGCGCGTGCGTCGGCTTGCTGGCCAACGCCTCCGTCAGCCCGCCCCCCTGCACCACGAAGTTGGGAATGACGCGATGGAACAGGGTGCGATCGTAGAAGCCCTCGTCGACATACTGAAGAAAGTTGCGAACCGTCTTGGGCGCCTTGTCGGGATACAAGCGCAAGACGAAGTCGCCAAGCGATGTCTGGAATTTCACCGCTACCGGTGCCCGCGCCACGGACTCAGGCACCTCGCCGGCGCGCGCCGAAACCCCGGGATGGAGCACAGCGGCGAGCAGCAGGCAGCGAAGCGTGAGGCCTGGTTTCATCGCCCGCCTCCGCCGGCTTCAACCGTCCAGGACATCAGCGCGCTGCCACATTCACCGAAACGGTTTGCTGTTTGCCCGATTTGAACACCAGCGTCATCGCCACCCGCTCCCCGGTGCTGAGCGGTGTCTTCGGCCCCATCAGCATCAGATGTCTGCCGCCGGGGGCGAAACGGATCTGGCCTTGCGCGGGAATCCGCATATTCCGGACCTCGCGCATTTCCATCAGCCCGTCGACCCTGACCATTTCATGCACCTCGATGCTCTCGAACAGGTCGCTTTCCACCCGCACCAGCGTGACATCCTCGCTGCCGGTGTTCACCAAGGTCATATAGCCCGCGTTGACCTTTGCCGCCGCGTGCGTTTTCCGCACCCAGGCGTTCATGATCGCCACCACGTCGGCGACACCCGCTTCGCCCGCGCCCACGGTAAACACCGCCTCCACGGCGTTGGCGGGCGGATCCTCGGGGGGGGCACCGATCAGCCGGCGGGTCTCGTCCTCGATGTAGTCTAGCAGGGCCACCGCCTCTTCCTGGTTTAGACGCATGTTGGGCATGGCCAGCCGGTTGTACTTGTCATAAAGCGCCATCGCGATGGGGTCTTTCTTTTTCAGCATCTGATCGGGCGCTTTCAGCCAGTCGAAAAGCCAGCGCGGCTCGCGTCGTCGGGTCACCGCCAGCAGATCCGGTCCGAGCGCGTCCTGCGCCTCCTCGCCGGTCAGGGAATGACAGGTCACGCAGCGCGTGCGAAAGATCTGTTCGCCGCGGGGAATGTTGCGCAGCTTCGGCGCATCGGCATAGTCTCCGCCTTTTCTGGCCGCCTTCCATCCGCTAAGCCAGTTCCCCAGCTGGTCGGCAAGCACATACGGGTTTTCAAACGGCGAACGCTTCATCCAGCGACCGGTGCTCTGGTTGCCGATCATCATGTTGACGTTATGGTTGTTCGAGCCGTCCTGAATTTCCTCGATATACAAGCCCAGTTTCTTGCGCAGCAGAACGATGTCGGACTTTTTCCCCGTAAGGAAGGTCCAACGGGCGTTGAATCTGTCGCGGTACTCGCTGAGGACCTGCGGCGTGTCGTGTTCCGGATCGATGGAAATGGAATAGAAAAAAACGTCCTTGCCCAAGCGCTCGCCCATGATCTTCTGCACCCGGACCAGTTGCGCCGTTTCCAACGGACAGGTGTCGGGGCAGCGTGTATAAATGAAGTTGATCGCCACCACTTTGTCCTTGATCAGATCATCGAAGAAGCGGACGGTTTTCCCGTCGTGCGTCGTCAGCGGCACGTTGGGAAAATAATTCGCTCCCCAGGGCGAGCCCCGCGCGATACCCCACCCCAGGGCCACAAAGAGGAGTGCAAGCAGCGCCACCGCGCCGTGGATACGCCGTACCGGTTTCATAGGTTCACTCTTGTCGCTGGACACACGAGTTCCACGGCGTCCTCGAAGACGACAGCGTGGACCCGTGCTGCTGTTGTCATCGAGCGCCAGCCCCAAGCTTCGCTAGCTTTCGACCGCCTGACCTGCCTTCCATCGCCCGATCTAGGGCCGCTGGTCCAGCTGACGTGCCCGGTGAATGGCGCTGTCCAAGGTCATGGGAGTCGGACAGTTGACCACATGGACCGGATTCAGGCTGTCGAAGTCGTAGTCGTTGGCGCCGAAGCGAACCGGCGGCAATTCCCGGACCTCGATCTTGCCTTCGGCACGCAGCTCCTTGACCCGTTTCAGCCCCTTGACCACCTCGGTCGCCGGCGCCTTCCAGTGGACGAAACCGATGTGCCACATCGGGCTATAGTCGTCCTCCGGCATGAAGTACGAGGGTATGCCGATCTGGCCCCCGAACGGTCCGCCGCCCAACAACCCGTTGCCGTCCGCCTCGGTGGGCGGGAAGCTGGCGCGTATCGGCGCCGAGGGCAGGAACTGGATCAGCGGCACCGCGGTGCGGCCGAGGAATTTGTGCTTGGGCACATTGGGCACACCCATCGCCCTGGCCGGTCCGAAGGGCCAGGTATCGACCACGACGTAGTAGGGCAGATAATCGCCCTTCTCCGACCAGGATTTATGCAGCTTCAGGGTCACGTAGGGATTCGGACCGCCGGTGTTCATGTCCACCACGTGCCCGGACTTGTCGATCTGCCCCCATTCGTTGCCGTTGTAGGCGCACGAGGTGTTCGGCGGATCATCCGGGAAACTCAGGCAGCTCTGATCGATCCGATTCTGCTCCCAGGGTTCCTCACCCCACTTCATGAAGATGGCGTTGAACACCACCTGCTTGCCGTTGTAGTTCACCCGGCGCAGCGGCGAATAGGTGTTGCTCTCGTCATTGTCCGGGATATTGTCGGCGTTGGGGCCGCCCTCGGACACCCGCAGCGGCGGGTTCGCCCACACGGCATTGGGCAGATCGCCGTAGAAGGTCCAGTGGCCGTTCTCATCCACCGACGCTTCACTGGAAGCCGCCACCGGCGTATCGACCAGGCCACCGGCCCAGGCCAATCCCAACTCCTCGGCGATGGTTTCGTCGCTGACGTCGTGCAGGAAGAAATACACTTCGCGCTCATTGCCGTCGGCATCGATATTGGTGCCCTTGCTCAAGGGGAAGGTGGCGGTGCCGCGCTCGTTGAGCGGCTGCGGATTCAGCGCATCGCCGATATAGATGTCACGGATATCGTCGAGCTGTCCGATCACCACGCTCTGATGCCAGACGGAAACCGGATCCATCACCGGCCCGTACTCGCCCACGGCGTCGCCGGTACGGAACGTCGGCAGCGCCACGGAATCCACATAACCGACACCGTCCCAGGTCGGGAGCGGCGTCGGCATCAACTTGACCTGCCCGGGGTGTTCGACGTCCCAGCGCAGCAGCATCGCATGATCCTCGTGCTGCGTGTTGTGGCAGTGCTCCATGTAGGTTCCGGCGAACTCGCGAAAGCGCAACGCGATCTCGACCAGATCTCCACTGTCGGGCTGCGGCCCGAGCCGGTAGACGTCCTTGCGCGCCCAGGTCTCCCACTCGGGCGGCGGCGCGCCGTTGCGCCTCAGAATGATACCCTCCTCGAAGTGGATGTGGACCGGATGGCTCCAGGTGCCGCTATTGATCAAACGCCAGACCTCCAGGCCACCCGAGTTGAGCGATGGTGCCGCCGAAACCCGCCGCGGATCCATGCCGAAACCCTTGCCGCCGTCGGTTTCTATCACCCAGGGCTTGTCGTCGGTGGGTTGCCGCTCGAATTCGAAGGAGCGGTGCAAGGCATTGGCCAGTTCCGCCTCCGTCGGCCGGCGCAGGGGGATCATCTGCTTCTTGCCGGCCACGTACATGGCCGGATCCATGCTCTGGTCCTGGCCGTCATATTCCCGCACCCGTAGCTCCAGGAACTTCCCGACCACGGGATCACCGCCGACCCAGCGATCGGGCGTGCCGTCGCCATCGGAATCCAAGGTGGTCGGCGCATAGGCGCCACTGACGACATCGGCCAGCGCAATCACCTTGTCCGTCGCCTGTCCGTCGCGGTGTTGCAACAGGTTGACCATGTAGATCTTGTCGCCGGGGGAAAACCCGCTGAAATCGACCACGATGTCGTAACGCTCGGCGATACCCTGCGTGGGCAGCTCTCCGTTGGCGAAGTAAACGGTATGCTCCATCAGGTTGCCGTCGTTGGCGACCATGTGGAAGGGCACCGGATTGCCGGCCTCGTCGACCAGCGCGACCTTGAAATAGCGCGACACCGAACCATTCAACATACGGAAACGGTAGCGGCGCGCGCGTACGTCCAGATAAGGCTTGTAGAGCCAGTTGACGGTCATGACATCGCCGATGAAGCCGCGCAGGTTGAAGGGGTTGAACCACAACTGCCCTTCCTGATCCCAGGCCTTTTCGGCCAACAGCAGATTGACGTCGTAGTCGCGATTGCCCCAATCCATGGCACTGCCACTGGGAAGGCGTAGATTGACCCCGTCGTCCAGTGCTTCGTTGCCGCGGTCCAGGGCGCTATAGTAGTTCATCATCGCGGCGTTGCCCTTGTAGACGTTCTGGGCGGTGAAATCGAGCATATGGTCGTGGAACCAATGGGTACTCATGGTCTCGCGCCAGTCACCGCGAACCTTGACGATGCCGCCGTCGCCGTCGGGCGCGCCGGCACGCGGATCACTGGCGTCGGTGTTGATCGAATCATGTCCGGCCAGCGGGATGGGCCAACGGTAATCGTAATATTGCCCGGGGAAGAAGAACGCATTGGTGTAGCCGTCGCTCTCGGCGGGGCTATGGCCGTTGTGTTCGTGCGTGGTGATGGTATGGACGCCAAAGCCGCGGTTCGCCGCGACGTCGATGGGCAGCGCGTTGTAATGACGCATCAGAGTCGACTCCCCATAGCGCACATTCAGCAATTTCGGTGGGAAGGTCCCGTCGAAAGTCCACAAGGACTGCGGGTTCTGCTCGGGCATGCTGGGATGAAAGCGCACCGAGACGCCTGCGGTGGTACCCTCGAATCCGCTCAGCCCCGTGGTGTTGTGGTAGAGCCCGCCCGGGCCGAACTCGCCCTTGCGGTACCTGTGCAACTGCTTGGCGTCGCGGAACCCGCCATTCACCCGCGCGCCGGTCTGGGCGGTCTGGAAGTAGACCTTGGGCATGAACTCGTCCCAGCGCTGGTGTGACCATCCAAGCCCTGGCGGACGACCTTCCGCCGGCGGGTCGTCCAATTCCCGGCCCAGATATTCCTCGATACTGTCTTTCCAGGGATTCTCGTCCTCGGTATTGGCGAACTGGGTCGGGATCGGCCAAATGGACTGTGAGAGAAAGCTCTCCAGCGAACCGCCCTCGGGCGTGCTCTGGGCGTCGTGCGGCGCGGGAAGCGACTGCCAGTTCTTCGGGCGCTTCTTCTTGAACTTCAACTTCTGGGTACCGAACTCCTCGAAACGCAGCATGCGCTGGGTGAACGGCTGCGCGCCGAACAGCGGACTGGGCGGGCCGTTGGTGGGAACATTGAAGATGCCGTCATCGCGTTGGGAGGCCGCGGGCAACACATTGTTGGCACCGGCGTCGACGCCGCTACCGGTAAGCCCGCCTTCGAACGCCCCCTCGTTGGCATCCGCAAGACCCGCGGGAAGATCGCCGATCACCAGATCGGTGAACCTGGACGGATCGTCCTCGGGGGGATAGGGTCCCTCGCTGGCGCTATTGCCGTCGTCGTCGGATTCATCATCCGCGTGGACCGGTCCGGACGCCGCGCAGAGCACGAAAACCGCAACCAGTGCCGCGCCTACAATGCGCCTGAGGAAGTAAGCTGCGGTGTTGCTTGCGAGAGTATCGACCGCGATGCGATCCGGCGTGGGGTTCACGCCGGGCACGATTTCAAAGCAGGAGTCTGCCATTGTCCCTCTCCCTGTAGACTGTTTTCTTATGTCTCGAACGCGCGGTATGCGGGCCTGCCAAAACCCGTTCCGGTGCTGCCATGGACGCCGCGCGCAGCCGGTTTGCTCAGCTGCGAGAATGCAGGAGATCGGCTTTTGGGTCTGTAACCCAGGTTACCCCGAGGGAATTATTTTTCGCCGCTGCATCTTTTGTCGCGCAAAAAAGCCCGCCTCGCGGCGGGCTACGTTCAAGGATATGGCGCGACCGATCGCTAATCGGCGCCTTACTCCACGATCAGCGTGGTCACCGCTCGATTCCCGTCTTCCAGACTGACGCTGACGGTATAGACACCGGGTTGGGAACCGACCCGCACGGGGACATTCAACAGGCTTCCGTTGGCGCCGCTGACACCATCCCCCGACACGGTGAGAATGGCGTTGGGCAGCAACATCCCGCGCGAATCTCTTGCCGGCCCGCGCATTTCGATCTCGCCGACTTCCTCGTCTTCTTCGTCGGCGACACCGTTGCCGTTGGCATCTCTCACCAGCTCCGCCTTCCAGGGTTTCTCGGGGTCCACCAGGTAACCGACTCCGGCGATGCCTTTGAACGGTATGAACGAATCGGGCTGGCCGGCGAGCTCCTCGAACAGCAGAAAACGTGGCGCGTAGGGCGCCCCCGAGGAAAACGAGCCACTGCGCACGGTGTTGGTCAACTCGGTATCCGGCGCCACGTGCTGAAAGTTGACCGACTCCACCAGCTCCGCCGAAACCGTCGCCGGACTACCCTGCGCGCCGGTGGCCAGCCCGGCGTTGGTCGATCCGACCACCCGCCCGACCGATTCCGGGAACCAGACTTCGCCCTTGCCTTTTTCCACCAGCTTCCCCTGGCTGTCGTAGAACCGGATTTTCAGCGTTCCCTTGCTGCCCTGGGGACCGTTGGTGAATGGCGCCGGTCCCGCGTTGGTGTTGGGTCGCGGTCGAATATGCACCACCTTGAAACCGATCTGCGCGGCCCGCGCCTGTTCCAGTCCATTGGCGCCGCTGCCGCCCAGGGGCGTCACCGTGATCAGCTTGTCGCCGTCATCGGAAATGCTGTAATTGCCGTGCTGGACCCCGGCGCCGGCCGGCGCGGTGATGGGCATCTGCGGCAGACCGGTCACGAGCACGAAGAACGCGTTGCTGTTGATCGGCACGAACGGCTTGTCATTGTCCACGCCGTTACGCTGAAAGCTGCCGCCCAGCTCAACCTCCATCCGCCCCCCGGCAGGGATCTGGTGGCCGAAGTTGTTCGGATCCGCGGCGAGGTTGTTCGGCACCCCTGGGGCGTTCAACATCGCAATGACTTCCGTGGGTTCACCGGCGATCAGGCCGTTGCTGACCACCGGCGGCGCCACCAGCGCGGTAATAATATTATCGAAGCGACCGCGCTCGCCCTTGTCGTCGTCGTCCTTGTCCTTGGCCACGACCGGCGCCCCCATGGTGGACACCAAAATGGCCGCCATAGCCGCGGACTTCAAAACACAATGGGTTTCCTTTTGACCAATCACCGTTCAGCTCCTCCATCGTCAGAAAAAAGCGGACGGTCAGTCCTCCACCGCCGGCTTACATAACACACGACACGATGTCGCGCGTCCAGCCCGGGTAGAGACTCTGGAGGTGAAAAATATTCATTTTTCACCTCTCGTCGGAGCCCATGGATCCGAAACGGCGTCACGCCAACGGTGATCGATCGACCCAGCCGAGGCACAAGCTTGGTATGTGCGAATTGTCACCAGTGACTGCGGTCATGACTCGGCCTATGCGTGTGACAGAAAAATGTTTCGTCCGCACGAAAAAGCCTATTCAACGCGTAACAAAAAACACAGACATGTTAGTTTTTCGTCTATAAATTTTCCCTGCCCGACTTTTGCGGCGAAGTGGCAGTACACAATCGAAGTTAAAGCATGTGGAGAATAATCATGAAACGCACACTTATAGGCACCACAGCCACACTGGGATTGGCATTCTTGCCAGGAACGGCGTTGACCCACGAGGATCACAGCTGCGCCCCGGGATTTCCGGACGCTCCGGTACTGCCGGGGCACGTGCATCAAAGCGATATCGTCAGCGGAAAAATGAGTTTCGAGGAAATCACGGCCGCCGGAAAGGCGCTGTTCGTCGGGCAGTTCAATACCTGCGACGGTCAGGGCAGACCCTCGGCGACAGGAACCGGCAACAAGCGTCTGCCCGACGAACCGGCCTTCATCCGCACGTCCGCGCCGGAGTCGAATTCCTGCTCAGGCTGTCATGCCCAGCCGCGAGCGGGCGGAGCGGGCGATATCGTGACCAGCGTGTTCGTCCTCGCGCAGGCGTTGGACCCGGTAACCTTCTCAGTCGCCCCCGAGTTCAGCAATGAACGCAACACGCTGGGCATGAACGGCTCGGGCGCCATCGAGATGCTCTCGCGCGAGATGACCGTGGAGTTGCAGGCGCAAGCCGACGCACTGCCGGACGGGACGCATACATTGACCACCAAAGGGGTGGAATTCGAGATCACCAAGACCGGCGGCGTGGTCACCGAGAGCAAGGGCGTGGACACTGACCTGGTCGTCAAGCCTTTCCATCAGGCCGGCGTGGTGGTCTCCCTGCGCGAGTTCTCGACCAACGCCATGAATCACCATCACGGCATGCAGGCCGAGGAACGCTTCGACATGAATCCGGCCAAGGGGTTTGAATCCGACTTCGACGAGGACGGCATCCATCGCGAGCTTACCATCGGGGACATGACCGCGAACACCCTCTGGCAGGCCCAGCTCGGGGTGCCGGGACGCGTGATGCCGGAGGAGCGGTCCGAGCGCGCCAGGGTCGATCATGGCGAGGCGATGTTCGACGATCTGGGTTGCACCTCCTGCCACGTCCCGAAAATGACCCTCGAAAGCCGATATTTCGTCGAGCCCAATCCGTTCAACCCTCCAGGGACCTGCAGCGACCTGACGGTCTGTCCCGAGTACCGCTTCGATATGACCCGGCAAGGGGAAGGCCCCCACCTGGAAAAGGGCAAGAAAGGCGGCGCCATCGTGCGCGCCTACACCGACCTGAAGCGTCATAACCTGTGCGACGATGTCAGCCACCCCGATCCGATACGCCACTTCTGCAACGAGCAACTCGCTCAGGGTCGTCCGGATCAGGATGGCAAACCCGGTACGGAATTCTTCCTGACCCGCAAGCTGTGGGACGTCGGCAATTCCGCGCCTTACGGGCATCGCGGCGATCTGACCACGATTACCGAAGCGATCCTGGCGCATGGCGGCGAAGCGCGAACCACGCGCGATGCGTTCGTCGCCAGCGATACGCAAGATCAGGCGGCGGTAGTGAGCTTCCTGAAGACCCTGCAGGTGCTGCCTCCCGAGGAGGACGATGACGATTAAAAACGGCCTTTCCACGCGGTAACCAGGATGCCGGCCTCCGCGGCCGGCATTTTCATTACCGCATTCCGTTGAGACTCAACTCCGGTTGGTCCAGGGACCTGAGATGGAGATTGTAGTTACGCACGACGTTGGCGAAATTGTCGCGCACGCGCTCCGCAAGGCGATCGCTGAGCGGCAGCAGCTGTCGCATCACCTCGGAGCCCTCGCCCCAACGGGCCTCGCCGGCCAGGCTCAGCGCCAACTCCAGCAGACGGTCGGCGATCGCCGCGGCATTCTGTCTCGGCTGTCGCCGTTCGAGCGCCAGCGACTCACGCAGCAAACGTTCGGCCTCTGAAAACCGGCCCCGCTGCCGCTCGAGCCGACCCAATTGATAAAGTATCGCCGAGTGTTTGGCCTCGGGGTAACTGTCCCGCTCGGCGATCTCCAGGGCATTGCGGCAAGCCGACGCCGCCGTGGCAAGCAGTCCCTGCGCCGTGGCGGCATCGCAACTGGCCAGGTGCCGCTGGTACTCTTTGCCGTCGCCGCAGGCACCAAGCGCGCACAACACCAGGGCCGGCAGCGGGATCCGCGCCCTCATCGTCACGCTGGCCGGCTGGCGCTAACCGGCAATGCCTTGCAGCGTTTCGCCGGACAGGACCTCGATGCTGCCGCGACGCAATTTGATACACCCCATATGCTCGAAGTCCTTGAGAATCCGGCTGACGACCTCGCGCGTGGTGCCCAACTCGTTGGCGACCTCCTGATGCGTCACTTTCAACATGGGCGACGGCGAGGGTTCGGCCTGCGCCAGCTTGCCGATCAGGCAGGCCAGTCGCAATTCGAGACGTTGGAAACTGACATGCGCCACCAGCTGTAGGACTTCGTTGAAACTCTCCGCGATCGAGCGCATGGTGTAGCTTCTGAACGCGTCGGACTCGGCCAGCAAACGGTGGAAATACTCCATCGGCATCGCCAGCGCTCGCACATCCTCATCGGCGACCGCCTGGGCACAGACGTTTTTCGTCGTCAGTAGCTTCGTCAGCGTCAGGACACAGATCTGTCCCCGGCGGACCCGATACAAACAGATTTCCCTCCCAGTCTCCGCCGTTTGAAACACGCGCACGACGCCATGTATCACAATGACGAAATGGGTTGCGGAATCGCCACAATGCACCAGCTTGGTGCCGGCGGGAAAATTGACTGTTTCTGACTCCTTGAGGGCTTCCTGCCAAATTCCGTCGTTTATCTGCTTTAAACCGGGGATTTCGTCGAGCCAGGTATGGTCGTGGTTGGCTCTGGCTGCTCGAACCTCATTCATCTCTCCTCTCCTGTTGTTGTTCCCCTTTTACCAACGGGCGCGGATTATCTTCCCTTCCGCCATTATTGTTATCGTAATAGAACCGCCATACTGAAAGACGGGTATCGGCATTCGTTTAATCCATTACGAAGGCACGATTTCGTGCGGCACCCGTGTCCGTTGCGTCCTTCCACCTGCCAATAGAATCGACGCAGGAAGACACTATGCCGGAGTCCGCCGTATGGGAGTGTTTTGCGCGGGGAATTATTCGGAATTTTTTGCCCGTTGCCGGGTCGCGATATCGTATGTGACAGATATCACACAAGGGACCGTGGGCACGGACGCGATGGCGCCGGCTCCCGTTTCCGCGGCTTAGGCACAGGCGCGGCTAGCGAATTCTTCGCAACGACACCGAGGTCGCCGGCTGGGATGCCAAAACGCGGATGAGGTCCTTGTGCAACAGCTGACGGGCGGTATGCAGCCGACTCATCACGGTCCCCAGCGGGATGGCCAGCACCTCGGCGACCTCGGCATAGCTGAACCCCCCCAGGTCCACCAGCGTCAGCGTCTGGCGCTGACCCGGCGGCAGTTTGAGGATGCATTGGCGGACCAGGTCGACGGTCTCACGCCTGGCGCAATCGGTTTCCACGTCGGGGCTGGCCGTCAGCGCGACATCGTCGACATCCAGCAGCGGTCGCGTCCGGCGCAGATGCTGATTCCAGTTGTTGCTCAATATCCGGTACAGCCAGGCGTTGAGGCGATTCCCGTCGCGCAGCTGGCTCACCCGCTGCAGGGCGAGAATCAGCGTTTCCTGCACCAGGTCGTCGGCCACCATGGGATCGCCGCACCAGGACAGCGCCATGCGGTAGAGACGATCGCGGTCGTTGGCAATGCGCCTGCGCAGGTCGCGCTCCGCGAACACTTGTTTCACCAGACCCATAACTTTGTTGACGTCGCACCGGCGGCATTATTTCTGCTGGGAAACGCAATATACACAGATTCGTCGGCAAACATCTATCGCTCATTTGCGCACCGCTCTATTCGCGGCGTCAGTGACAGAAGTTCCATAGATCAGCTATGTGCCTTATGGCGCTAAGTAAATCCGAATAAACGCGCGACCCGACGACTCCCTAATGCTAGCAGCGGCCGTTCTGCGTTCCGTATGCCTGTTCGCTAAAAAATCCATTCATCACCCAGTAAATTGTGAGGAGCCCACGATGAAAACAACCAAACAACTCACGAGCCTGGCCTATGGCCTCGGTCTCGCCATGTTCGCCGGCGGTGCCGCTGCGCATGGTCTTGACGAGGTCGGTCAGCCCGCCTGCCTGGAGGCCAACTTCATGATGGCCGATGCCATGAACGCTCCGTTCGGCGTCAATGGGCCCGGCCAGGTACTGGAAGTCAGCATCGTGACAGGAGCGCGCGGCATCACCGTCCACAATCCTTTCGGACCCACCGCCGACCCCAACGGACCGGTGTGCGAAAACGGCAGCGGCAACCTGGAATGTCCCGGACCGTTCAAACCCACCGGCGTTCTGTCCGGCGGCCTCAATGGTCACGCATTCATCACCAGCGCCGGACAACAGGCGCTGGTGGAATTCCACCGCGACGGCACCCCGATCCGTACCGTCTCCTACCGCCCCCTGCTCGGCAACCCGACCGGTCCGGCCGGACGCGGCACGGTGCCGCGTCCACTGGGTACGCAGATGATGCCCAACGGCAATCTGGTACAGGCGATTTGCGACGCCAACTTCTTCAACGCCTCGAACTCCGATGTCGCCCCCGAGGGCGGGCTCGAAGCCAACCAGTACTTCCCGCCGGTCAACGCCACCGCCGAACGTAACGCCAACAGCCGTGTCCTGGTGCTCGACCAGGAAACCCTGAAGGTGATCGACGAGTACAGCCAACCGAAAGACAAGGATCCGCGCTGGACCTGCATCGCCGGTATCGCCTTCAGCAGCGAAGGCATGGGCTTGAGCATGTTCCATGGCGCGGCGATCGCCATGGTGGATTGGAAAAAAGGGCTCGATGACGATGTCGCCGGCGTGGGCTCCAACGAACTGGATGATGACGACGAGTTCGAACTGGGCAAGAAGAAAAACCGCGCGCACGTCACCCGCTGGATCGACATGCGTCCCGGAAAGCCAGCCGACGATCCGTCGCGCCGCGATTCGTTGCGCGCCTGGGGCTTCGACGAGGACGGCACCATCTACGTGACCGACCGGGCGCGTTCGCGCGATTGCCTGCGTGGAGAAATTCCCGGCACACCCGGCGGCTGCAACCCCAGCGTATTCCGTCAACGCGTCGCGGTGGTGGATTTTGGCGACGATTCACCCTCGCGGACCATTGGCCTGGATCCCGGCGTCAACGTCATCGCGGGCATCCGCCCCAACCGCATGTCCGCGGTTGCCTGTGACAACATCGGCGGCCCCACCGCCAACGGCAGCAACCCCGCCGGCACCGCCTGCGATGTGGAGACCCTGTTGATCGCCTCTTCCGCCTACAACCCCGGATGCACCGTCACCGGTTCGGTGCCGCCCGCTCCCTGTTTCGTACCGGGCGGCGGTGTCGGCGAGTACTCCATCGCACCGCAGGACGCCGATGCCCAGGATGGCACCTGCACCGGCGACCAGGCACCGGGCGCCGACAACAGCGGTTGCGCGCAGCCACTGGCCACCTACCTGGGTCGCAACAACGTCACCGGCAACACCGACTTTGTCGACCCACGCATGTTGATGGTCATCCACGAAGCGTTCGTTCAGTAAGTCAGCAGACACCCCGCTGACGGTTTTTCCATCTGGCGTCGCCGGTGCACGCCGGCCGCGCCAGATGGCCACCATGAACCATTACTACAAATCGAGGGAATCAATAATGGCTAATCTCAAACTCACGACACTAGCGGCAAGCCTTTTCGCAATGACAGTCGGCTCCTCCGCGGTTTTGGCAGGTTCTAGCGTGATCGATGACAACATGACCCGGCGTGCGCCCGGCTCCGCCAGTGGCAGCGGCGACACCGTGGAGGCAAATTGCGCCACCGACCCCAGCGGCAACGCCTGGCAGAATGCCACGGCGAGCCTGGAAGTGAGTCAGAAAGGCGACAGCAGCAAAGTCGAGATCGAAGTCGACGGCGCGGTACCCAACACCCTGTTCACCGTTTGGGTACGCATCAAGGGCGTCAACGGGTTGAACCCGGCAGGAAGTCCGTTGACCGGCGGCGGTGCCACGCCGCTGGCTCCCGGCTCGGCCCTGGACGCTCTCAACGCCATCAGCCCATGGGTCGATCCGGCGGGCGCGCCGAGCTCGGCCAACGCCTTCAGCACCAACGCCTCCGGCGAAGGTGACATCGAAATCAACCTCGACTTCCCGCTGGTACGCGGTGCTTACCCGTTCCAGATGACCACGACATCGCGGCCCGGCCACGAGAATCATCCCAATGTACCCACGGCCATCGCCGATCCGAGGGAGCCGGGGCAGGAAGGCACGCCGTTTCTGATTCGCGTGGTGTCCCATTGCACCGACAACGCCAGTCATGGTCTGTCGCCGGCGACCCGCGAAGCCTGGTTTCAGTACCCCTGAACCGATTTTTGGGGAACCGACGAGCTGAAAACAACAACGCAGTCGATCGACTCCGATCCGTCTGCACCGCTTGCGGCGCTGCCTCGGCAGCGCCGCGTTTTCTTTCCCGACATCGGGCTGTCGCCGGTCAAGGCGACATTCGGGCCGCACCGGAGCAGGGCGCGGCAGGTCGGTAGCGACAAACCTTGAGGTGGCTCCCATGCAACGCCTGTTCGCGCTTTTGCTGATATCTTCCCTGACCGCCTGCGACAACACCCCGGATGCAAGCGCGCCGATACCGCGCTTCGGCGACGACACCGCGATGACGGCGACGGCGGATTCCAGCGGCGGCGAAACCACACCCGCCGCGACCCGGGCGCATGTTTTCCAGTTCGGGCTGTACAAGGCGACCGCCGCCGGCCAGCTCATCGACAGCAGCAGTACCAACACCGGCAAGGTGGTGCGCAAACCGACGCTCGAACACGTCTCCATGACCGACCGGGTCCCGCTGCTAAAAGGAACTTATTTCGGCTATCAGTACCGACTGTTCAAACTGCCCCCCGCGGTGGCCATCAAACCGTTCATGCCATTGCGCAAGGTGCTGATCCATCCGCCGATGACCCTCCCGGATGGTTCCACGACCACCGGCTGGGACCGCACCTTCACCGGCCGGGTCGAAACCCAGCAGGTCATGGGCTTCGACGGCTACGGGTTTCACGAGGACTACGAGTTGGTGGAAGGCGAATGGATCTTTCAGCTCTGGTACGAAGACGAAAAACTCATCGAGCGTAGATTCGTCAGTTATCGTCCCGACGTGGCGCAGGCCGGCCTCGATCTGGCAAACGAATAAAATCGCCGTCCACAACGTCTTTTTCGTAGCAGCTGATAGACCGGAAACCTCCGGCCCCTGGACGCCCTCGGTCTCTTGAAGAATATGCAAGCCAGCAGCAACCCGGCAGCGGTGGAAGTCACTTCGCTCTCCAAGGAGTTTGGCGGCTTCGCGGCCGTGAAGAATGTTTCCTTCCGGCTGCGACGCGGCGAAGTCCTGGGGTTTCTCGGCCCCAACGGCGCCGGCAAGTCGACCACCATGAAGATCATCACCGGCTACCTGCGCCCCACGCGCGGCAGCGTGCGGGTGTCGGGCCGCGATCTGGAACGCAGCCCCATCGAAGCCAAGCGCCAGATCGGTTACCTGCCGGAGGGGGCGCCGGCTTACGCGGAAATGTCGGCGCATACCTTTCTTGAGTTCGTTGCCCGCGTGCGTGGCTTTGGTCGGCGCGAAGGGCGCCGCAGAGCGCAAGCGGCGATCGAGCGGGCCAATCTCGGCGATGTCGTTCACCAGCCGATAGAGACATTGTCCAAAGGTTTCAAGCGACGCGTCGGCGTGGCCCAGGCGATCCTGCACGACCCGCCCATCCTGGTGCTCGACGAGCCTACCGATGGCCTCGATCCGAACCAGAAACACGAAATGCGCGGCCTGATCCGTCAAATGGCCAGCGACAAGGCCATTCTGATCTCCACTCACATTCTGGAGGAAGTGGGCGCCGTGTGCGATCGCGCCCTCATCATCGCCCGGGGGCGTTTGGTGTTCGACGGTACCCGCGAACAGCTGGCGCGCCTGTCGGAGCGCCACAACGCCGTCAAAATCAGCTTCGACTCCGAGATCGCGCCGAATTATCCGGTCGCGCTGCGTGCCCTCGACGGTGTCGCCGACGTGCTCGCCGACGCCGATCGTGCCGAGCTGACCGTCATCGCGGCCGGCGGCAGGTGCATTATCCAGCAAGTGTCGCGCCTGGTGCAGCGCGAAAACTGGCCGCTGAAATCACTCTATGTCGAGAGCGTGCAACTCGACGATGTGTTCCGTGACATCACCCGGTCGCGACCCGGCGCGGGTGCGGAAACCTCGTCATGACGCCTGTCGGCGCGGTCTTCCGGCGTGAACTGGCGACCTACTTCTCCACGCCGGTGGCATACGTCTTCATCGTCATCTTCCTGGTGCTAGCGGGCGTGTTCACTTTTTATATCGGCGGGCTGTACGAGCGCGGCCAGGCGGATCTGCAACCGTTTTTCACTTTCCACCCCTGGCTTTACTTGTTTCTCATTCCCGCCCTGTCGATGCGGCTGTGGGCCGAAGAGCGCAAGAACGGCACCCTGGAGCTGCTGCTGACGCTGCCGCTGTCGGTCACCGCCGCCGTCGTGGGCAAGTTCCTGGCCGCCTGGGTATTCACCGGCATCGCCCTGGCGTTGACCTTTCCCGTGTGGCTGACGGTCAACTACCTGGGGACGGTGGACAATCCGGTAGTGGTGCTGAGTTACCTCGGCAGCTTTCTGATGGCGGGGGCGTACCTCGCCGTCGGCGCCTGCATCTCGGCGTTTACCGCCAACCAGGTCATCGCCTTCGTCGTCTCGTTCACGCTGTGCCTGGTATTCGTGCTGGCCGGGTTTCCCCTGGTCATGGATGCGCTGCAAGGCTGGGCACCGCAGGCGCTGGTCGACGCGGTGAGGAATATGAGTTTCCTGAGTCATTTCGAGGCCATCACCAGAGGTGTGATCGACCTCCGGGACGTGATTTTCTTTCTCTCCTTCATCGCCTGCTGGCTGTTCGCCAACGGCGTCGCCGTGGAAATGAAGAAATCCGAGTGATGAATAACCTACCGAGCACCCTGCCATGTTGAAGACCCACCGGCTGACGGCCACCTCCGCGCTGGTCATCGCCGCGTCGCTGCTGTTGGCGGTCAATCTCCTCGCCGGCCTGACCCTCAAGGGGTGGAAGCTCGATATGACGGAGAATCGCCTGTATACCCTGTCCGACGGAACCCGTCGGATTCTGGCCCAGCTCGGCGAGCCCGTCACGCTGCGCTTCTACTTTTCGCACCAGCAGTTCAGCGACAACCCGGTGATCGCCACCTACGCGCAACGGGTCGAGGAGTTGCTCGAAGAATACGCCGCGGCCAGCGACGGCCGCCTACGCCTGATCGTGGAAGACCCCGATCCGTATTCCGAGGCCCAGGAACAAGCCGCCCGCTTCGGGCTGCAAGGCGTGCCGGTCGATACCCATGGCGGTTTTGCCTATTTCGGTCTGGTCGGCAGCAACGCCGTCGACGACATCCGGCGCATCCCCTTCTTTCAGCCGGAACAGGAAGACGCGCTCGAGTACACGGTGTCGAAAATGATCTACGCCCTGGCGCATCCCCGCAAACCGGTGGTGGGACTGATTTCCGGTCTGCCGATCAGCGCCGGCTCGGGCGGAGACAACCCGTTGTTCGGCGAACAGTCGCGGGACTGGTTCGCGCTCAGCCAGATCAAGCAGTCGTTCGAGGTGATGCCGCTGCAGGCCGACAGCACGCAGATTCCCGCCTCGGTGGACGTGCTCATGCTGGTCTACCCCCGCGATCTGTCCGAAGGGCTCCTGTTTGCCATCGACCAATACGTGCTCGCCGGTGGGCGGGCACTGGTTTTCCTCGACAGCTTCTCCGAGACCGACACCTCGTTGCCGCAGGTCACCAGCGCGGATCAGGGTTATGTGGAGGCGGTGCGCAGCGCCGACCTGCAACCGCTGTTGCATGCCTGGGGACTACAACTGGTACCCGACCAGGTCGCCGCCGACCGCCGCGTGGCCACCAGCGTGACGACCAGCAGCGGCACGGCGATCGACTACATCGTCTGGTTGACCCTGCACCAGCAGTACCTGAACCCCGAGGATTTCGTCACCGCCGATCTGAACACCCTGGTCATGGCCAGCGCGGGCTACTTATACAAACGACCGGACGCGAGCACCCGGATCACCCCTCTGATCCAGACCAGCGATCAGGCCATGTCGTTGGAAGCCGGGTACATCAAGTACGGCACCAAGCCCACCGATCTGTTGCAGATGTATAGCGTCGGCGGCTCCCCCCTGGTACTGGCCGCCCGGGTGCGCGGCGAGATCGAAAGCGCGTTTCCCACCCCGCCGCCAACCGTCGCGACGTCGCAGCGGCTGCTGCGCTCCCGCGAACCGGCGAATCTGATCGTGGTGGCCGACAGCGATCTGCTCGCGGACCGTTTCTGGGTGGATTTTCAGGACTTTTACGGCCGTCAGGTGGCGGTCACGCGCGCGGACAACGGTGCCTTTGTCCTCAATGCATTGGAGAATCTTAGCGGCAGCAACGATCTGATCGGCCTGCGCAGTCGCGGCCCTTCGGCACGGCCGTTCACCAGAGTCAGCGCGCTCAAGGAAGCCGCCGAGCGACAGTTCCGCGCCAAGGAGCGAGCCCTGCAACTGAAACTCGGTGAAACCGAACAGCAGATCAACGAGCTGCGCCAACAGAAAGAGACCGAGGGCAAGCTGATCATCAGCCCAGAGCAGCGCGCGAGCCTGCGCGAGTTGCAGCTCGAGCAGCTCGGGATCCGCAAGGAACTGCGCGCCGTGCAGCACGATCTGACCCGCAGCATCGAGGAACTCGGCAATCGGGTCAAACTCCTGAACCTCGGCCTGGTCCCGCTGCTGATCGTTCTGCTGGCGGGCGTCATCGGCAGCCTGCGGCTGCGGCGCCGGCGGCGCGTCAGTTGCGCACCGGACTAATGTCGGGGAAAGCATTAATTGCCGGCTTGGCGCTGCTGCTGTCGATCAGTGTCTACCTGTACTACCGTGCCCCGCCGGGAGCTGACGCCAGCGCCAGCGGACCGTTGCTGTTTCCCGAGCTGGAACAGCAACTCAACACCATCACCCGCATCAGAATCAGCCGCGAGGGGAACCGCTACGAGCTGGAACGACGCGCGGGCAAGTGGCTGCTGCCCGGCAACGGAAACTACCCGGCGAGCCACGCGCGCGTCAAACCCGTGTTGCTCGATCTGGCGCGCCTGACAGTCGTGGAAGCCAAAACCGAGCACGCCGAGCAGTACGCCCGCCTGGGCGTGCAAACACCCGCCCCCGGCAGCGACAATACCCGTATCGACCTGTTCAGCGCCCAGCGAACCCGCGTCGCCGCGCTGATCGTCGGACGCGTCCGCCCCGGCCTTATCGCCGGCGGCAGGGACGGTATCTACGCGCGCGAACCTGACCAGGCGCGCGCCTGGTTGCTGGCCGGAAACCTCGACGTGCCGCAACGCCCGGTGGACTGGGCCGAGCGCCGGATCATCCATATCACGCCCAAACAGGTGCGCCGCGTGACCATCACCCATCCCGACGGGACCCGCCTGCAGGTGGAGAAAGCGTATCGCGGCGCCCCGGATTACAAGTTGATCGCCACCACCTCCGGCGACCCGGCCCTCCCCCCCGGCGGCGCCCTCAATCTGCTGGCGCGCGGCCTGGCGGCCTTGGACCTGGAGGATGTCATGCCGCGCACGGCCGATCGATGGAACCCAAAGGACGCCGTCCAGGCCGACTACGAGACCTGGGACGGGATCCGGATCAAGGTGTATACACTGGAACGGCAGGGACACATCTTCGCCTGGTTCGACATCGACAACGACGCCACCGGCCTCGGGACCCGGCTCGACGGCTGGATCTTCCGTCTGAGCAGAAACCGTGGCGAGCCGTTGCGAGCACGACCCGGCGATCTGACGTTGCCCGCCTCCTGAGACCCGAGCGCGTCGACGGCCACGCGGCGGCCAGTTTCCCAGGCACGCGACCCGGGTCAGGGTATCGACAGCTGGCGCAAGACCGCGTAGGCCAAATACAACGTCGCCCCGCTCCCAACGCCGGGCACGCGCTCGGACATAGCCCTACAAGTCACCGGCTTTTGCGCCGCTATAAGGACAGCGCGTTTCTGGCATACTGCCGGCTGTTTTGGTGCCGCCGACGCACCGGCCCACCCGCGCAAGGATTTCGCATGCTTCGAAGCATACTTTCAATCTATTCCCTCCTGGCTGCCACGGCGGTGCTGCTGCTCGGCTCCGGCCTGCTCGGCACGGTCGTCTCCCTGCGCGCCGCGCTGGAGCACTTTTCGCGCGGGACCATCGGCCTGATCATGTCGGGGTTTTTCCTCGGCTATGTGCTGGGCTCTTACCTGTGCCCCCGGGTGGTACACGCCGTGGGCCACATCCGCAGCTTTTCGGCCTTCGCGGCCGTCGGCTGCGCCAGCGTCATACTCCACGGCCTGTGGATCGATCCGGTGGTCTGGCTGCTGCTGCGCGTGATCACCGGCGTCAGCATGCTGGGCATGTATCTGGTGATCGAGTCCTGGCTCAGCAGCCTGTCGGAAAACCGTAGCCGCGGCAGCCTGTTCGCCGTCTACATGACCATCAACCTGCTCGCCCTGGGCGGTGGTCAGTACCTGCTGCTGGTCTACGACGTCGGCACGCTGGCCCCCTTCGCGCTCACCGCGCTGTTCTTCTCGCTGGCGCTGGTGCCCATCGCGCTGACGCGCATGACCCAACCGACCCCCGTGCCAGCGGGCCATCTGGGATTGCGTAATCTTTATGCCACCTCCCCGCTGGCCGTAACCGGGGCACTGATATCGGGCTTGATCGGCGGCGCGCTTTGGGGCATGGGGCCGGTGTATGCCGCGAGCGTGGGCTTCGACACCGCCGGTATCGCCATGTTCATGAGCGGCATCATTTTCGGCGGCGCACTGCTGCAGTGGCCGCTGGGGCATCTTTCGGATCGTCACGACCGCCGACTGGTCATCCTCTTCGTCTGCCTGTTTGCGGGTACCGCCGCCATGGGCGTTTACTTTCTCGTCGACGCGCATCCGCGACTGGCGCTGCTGCCCGCGGTACTGTTCGGCGGCGGCGCCTTCTCGATCTATTCGCTCAGCGTGGCCCAGGCCAACGACCACCTGCACGCCGAACACGTGCTGGAAACCACCCGCGGGCTGTTACTGCTCGGCGGCATCGGTTCGGTTATCGGCCCGCTCGCCGCCGGGCTGCTGATGCAGTGGCTCGACACCCATGTCCTGATGCTCTATTTCGCCGCGTTGATGGCCTTGCTGGCGACGATCGCCTGGCTGCGCCGCCGGACGGGGGAAGCGATCAGCCCGCGGGAACAGGCCGAGTTCGTCATGATGGCGCGCACCTCGCCCGCGGTTCTGGAGCTGGATCCACGCGTCGAACCCGAAGAGCCGTCAGCGCCCTGAGGCGCCGCTCAGGCGTCGCGCCGCTCGGCGGCGATGCTCCGCAGGCGGGGCACGGCCAGACCGCCCGCATCGGCCAATGTCAGCGCCCGCTGCAGGCGCGCCGGGGCGCTGCGACCCATGCACTTGTGCGCCGGATCGCCGGCGAAGGCCTGCAACATTCCCTGAATCAGCACCTCGCGCTCGAAGCTTTGCCCGCATAAGTGCTCTTGCAGGTCGATCACGTCGTTGGCGACCTCGCGCGCCAGCCTCTGGTGCTCGTCCCACAACTGGCTGACCGTCCCACCCACCACCAGACCGGCGATGTTGGTGGTCAATATGTACAGGTTCTTTATCACCAGCTCGACCAGCAGCGCCTCGGCATCGGGCAACACCCTGACCGGTATGTCGATACTCTCCAGCGCGGTCTGCAACAACACCGCCTGTGGCCCGAAAGCCGGAGACGGCAGCAGCACCTTCGCGTCCATGCCCTTCTTCTTCTCGAACCAGACGGAGATGACCGTCGGATTGGCGATCTGATGGCGTTGCCAGTCCGCCGGCAACAGTTCGTTTTGCAGCAGTGCCAGGCGCTCGCGCCAGGGTCCCGGGATTGCTTCCAGGCCCGCGTGCAGATCCTTTTCCGCCACCGCCAGCAGGACCATTTGCGGCTCGGGCAACCGAGACGCCTGCGCGGCGATGTCCATATCGCGGGTCACCGGAAAAACCGGGTGACCGCTGCGTAACAGACCGCGCGCGAATACCGCGCCAAGTTCTCCGATTCCGATTACGACTACAGGTTGTTTCATGCTGCGCCCTTTGTGCTCCTGATAGGAGCATCGAGTTGTTTGACCAGTGTCCATTATAACTATTTACCGTTGCTGCGCGTGTGGACCTGCGCGTAGTTGATGGCCGCCACCAGGGCCACGCCGCCGAGCGTGTTGCCGATCAACGTCGGCACAAAGAAGGCCGTGAACGCGTCCCCGGGCGAGACCAGCTGATTGAACACGGCATAGAACATTTCCGTGGACCCGGCAATGATATGCGGAAAACCGGCGATACCGACCAGATAGGTGATGATGATGATGACGGTGACCCGCCCGGTTTCGGCCACCGGCAGCAACCACACCATCAGCGCGATCAACCAACCGGCGAATATCGCCCGCAGCAGCGTGTTGCCGAAGCTTCCCTCGAGCGCCTCCAGGGCGGTGACATCGAGGGTGGCGAATTGTTTCGCCTCGATCAGCGCTCCGGCGGAAAAGGCGAAGGCGAACACCAGAGTACCGATGAGATTGGCGCCCAATACGACAGCCCACAGACGGGCGGTGTTGAGCGCCACCGCCAGGCTCTTCTTGTGCAGCACCTGCAGCACCGGCACCAAGGTGTTTTCGGTGAACAGCTGCTGCCGGCCCAGAATCACAAACAGAAAACCGACCGAATAGCCGAACTTCGACACCAGGCTTTGCCAGGACGCCTCGGGCAGACCGGCGCGCAACAGCGCCTCGGCCAGAAAGGAAAAGCCCATCGACAGCCCCGCCGCCAGGCCCGACCAGAACAGCGCGTGGTTGGGACGGCTCAGTTCGTTCTCGGCTTCCTGGCGGATCGCTTCGTAGACCACGGCCACCCCGGGAGCGCTGCGCCGATGCGCCTCGTGGCGTTCGCGCGCCGACAGCGCGATATCGTCCCCGTTCCTGTTTTCCTCGTTCTGATTCATACCGAAGCACCTCCAGGGGTCGAATGATTTCCCGACGCGTGCCGGCCTGCCGGTCGATGCGCTCGGCGTTCAGGGGCAAAAGCGGGGGTCTCAGGCGCCGGCGTGCGCGCGGCCCAGCGTTTCGAGCAGCGACTGATAGGGTTTGACGAATTTCTCGATGCCTTCGCGCTCGAGCCTGTCGGTGATCGCATGCATATCGATGCCGAGCTCGCCGAGCCCTTTCATGACCGACACGGCGTTGGCCATCGCCGCGTCCAGGCGTAAGGCCGGTTGGCCATGGTCGCGATAGGCGCTGAGCGTTTCCAGCGGCAGGGTGTTGACCGTATCGGGGGCGATCAGCGCCTCGACGTACTTGATATCGCTGTAGCTCGGATCCTTGGTGCCGGTACTGGCCCACAGCGGGCGTTGCACCCGGGCGCCGGCGGCGGCAAGCGCCTGCCAACGCGCCGACGCGCTGATTTCGCCAAACCGCTTGTAGGCGAACGCCGCGCTGGCGATCGCCGCCTGGCCGCGCAGCTCCCTGGCTTTCTCGGCACGCGGATCGTCCCCGGCGGCGATGGCATCGAGCAGCGGGTCGACCATCACGTCGATACGGCTGAGAAAGAAACTCGCCACCGAGGCGACGCGCTGAAACGCCAGTCCCAGCTCGCGCCGCTCTTCCAGGGCATCCAGGTAGGCGTCCAGGGCCTCGACATAGCGCCCCACCGAGAACAGCAGGGTGACATTGACGTTGATGCCCTCTGCCAGCAACTGACGTATCGCGGGAATACCTTCCACGGTCCCGGGCACCTTGATCATGATATTGGGCCGCTCCAATCGCCGCCAGAGTTCGCGCGCCTCGGCCACCGTCGCCTCGGTGTCGCGCGCCAGCGTCGGCGAGACCTCGATGCTGACATACCCGTCTCGCGCGTCGCTGGCGCGATACACGCCGGCGAAACTGTCGGCGGCGCGGGCGATGTCGCCGAGCACGATATGCTCGTATAAGGCGCCACGCTCGGCGCCCGCGTCACGCAGCCGTCTGATGTCTTCGTCGTAACAGGTATCGTTACTGATCGCTTTTTCGAAGATCGCGGGGTTGGAGGTCAGGCCCGTCAGGCGGTCGTCCCGGATCAGGCGCTCGAGCGTGCCGTCGACCAGGATGCGACGGTCGATATAGTCGAGCCACAAACTCTGTCCGAGATCCGCCACGGCGGCGGGGGGCGTAGGAGATGTTTCCATGCTGAGTACTCCCGTGTGAATGGATGCACCGGCGTTCGGTCACCCGTGGTGGACCACCGGAGGCGAACGATGGCCCGAAAGGCAAAGACCACCCGTCCATCAAGTCTAGTCGGCCGGGGGTCCTATGCAACGACCCATCAGGCCACGCGCGCTTACTAGTGACCATGGGCGGGATCGGGGGTTCCGGAGGCGGCAGCGCACGCCGGTGGCCTGCCCCGGTGCCACAGCTCACGCAACTGCGCCAGCGCCGGCTTGGGGGTACCGTCGTGGCGATAAAACCCCCAGTGGGCCTCCTCGGGGTGATGCCCGAATTCAGCGCGTGCGTTCTCGGTTTTCCAGGGGTGATCGAAGGCCTCGAAGTACACGACCCCAAGACCGGAGCGCTCCGGCAGACGCGCGCACAATTGGCGCCAGAACTCGGCCTGACGGGCCGCTGAAAACCCTCTGGCCTGCGGTCCGCTCGGCAGGCCTGTTTCCTTTATCAGGATCGGTTTGGCGGATTGTTGCCGCAATCGCTGCGCCACATTGAGGACGAAGTCGACCGCCTGAGTCGTGTTCTCCGGCGCAAACCAGGGCTGGAACAACGGATGCACGCTGGGCAGGAGAAAATCCTGCTGTTGCAGAAAATCCGGCGGCCCGCCGTCCAGATAGAAGTAAAACGGCTCCGAGGTCGCCACCGCCACGCCCGGCAATTGCGCCCGCAGCTGGTGCATGGCGGCGCGCAGCAAAGGCCAGGAATGACGCCCGGCGAGCAGCGTCTCGTTGCCGACGGCCACGGCGACCACCAGCTGCGGCCAGCGGCGGGCAAGCCTGACCGCGGCGGCAAGTTCCTGTTGCGAGGTCGGGTCCCAGACCCCGAGGACGAGGGCACGGAAGCCCAGATCCGCGGCGATGGCGGGGACCGCTTCCAGGCCGCCGCCGCTGGAATACGTCACCAGCCCCTGAAAATCCCCGCGCAGACGCAGCAGATCCTGTCTTATCTGCCGCGCCGACGCCGCGCGCACCTGGCCATCGACGATGTTCAGATCGGTGGGGGTATAGGCGACGAAACGCACGCTGTCGATGGCCCGCGACAGGGCTTGCGGGTCGGTCTGCGACTGCGCCCGCAACGGCGCCACGATCACCAGCGCCAGCAATGCCAGCACCGCCACCCGCTCGGACTCAGTTCGCCGCCGCACAGACGATCGGCTCGCAATCCGGGGATTCGCGGTGGGTCGCCGCGCCTTCGATTTCCTTCAGACTGTCGCGAAAGTTGCTGTTGTGCGGCGCCAGTCGTACCGCGCAGGCCGCCGCGCTACGCGCCTCCAGCGGACAGGACGTCTGCAGCAACGCGTAGGCGAGGTTGTTCCAGCCCCGAGGATCGCGCGGTGCGAGTTCGGTGGCCTGGCGAAACGCGGCTGCCGCGGCGCGATAGTCACCGGCGGCGTAATGATTGTTGCCCAGCGCCAGCGAGACACTGGCGTTTCTCGGCCAGCGTTGTTGCGCCGCGCGATAGGCGCTGGCCGCCGCTGCAGGAGCGCCCGCCTCCATGTCGTGCACCGCCTGGAGATAGCGAAACGCCCGGGCCGTCACCGGCATCCGGCCCGGCGGCAACACCACCAGCGCCCAGTAGTCGCCGCGCGCCCAGGTGCGCTCGAAGGCCGCCAGCGACGTGCGCCAACGCCGGGTGGTGCCCGAGCGCAGAAGGATTTCGTTCTGGTCCAGGTCGTAACCGATCACCACCGCGAAGTGCCAGTCGGGGACCCAGCTCAAACCGAGATTCTGCAACACCAGCACCGGATGGCCCGCGGCGACTTCGGTCAACAGCGCCGGGAGCGAGGGGTCGAGCGGATAGGCCAGCATGCCGTAACGGCGGGCGGTGGCGGCAAGCTCCGCCGGCAGACTGCCTTTCAACGCCGGCACGTAAACCGAATCGACCAATTGCTCGGGGCGCACCGCGAGGCCCTGCGCACCGAGCACGGTAGCCAAAGCCGCTGGTCCACACTGGTACTGTTGCTGCGGCCAGAAAGGTGTCCGCTCCAGCTCGACGGCGCGCGCCAAACCGGTGTCGGACTGTGCCGCCAGGGCGCGCGACTGCGGCGCAGTCGCGCAACCCGCCAGCCCGAACGCGGCGCCCAGTGCCAAAACCCGCAGGCAGGTCGCGCCGCGCACCCCGCCCTACCTGACCGGGTGAATGAAGGGGAAGATGTCGGTCGCGCCGATCACGTCGGTAATGATGAAGATGACGAAAATCAACACCAGGACACCGAGCACGTCGCCACCGGCCTGCTGACTTTCGATGCCGGCGTTGATGCGCGCCAGTTCGCTATTGCTGAGACTGCTGATACGGGCATCGAGCTGCGCCGGATCGACCCCCCAAGCCCGGAGCTGTTCGCGCGCCGATTCCTGCGCCAGCAACTGTCGCAGGCGGCTTTCGTCCGGGCGCTGCTGGAGCGCTGGACTGACAATTTCACCGGTCCCGACCATCGCCGCCTGCGCAGGTCCGATCGGAAGTATCGCCAACACGCAGGACAACAGCGCTGCCAACGTGCGTCGCATGATATGCATATCAGAGTCTCCTCATTGGTTGTAGGGTATAGACGGTCTGGGCCGTCGACGCGCTCATGCGTCGGCGACAGTATATCAATTCCGCACAATCCATCCTGACATCAAATGACATACCCGCGGTCCGTGGATTTCCGCCGGCCTCTGTTTTATGCTTTTGATAAACGATGGTTAATCAAGCTGAGAGGTAGTTATGGAATTGCCGCAACGTGACGGGGACGGTTACCTGGTGGACATGAGCGCGTGGACACCGGAAATCGGGCGCGCAATGGCCGCCGCCGACGGTGTCGAGCTCGACGAATCCCAATGGGAACAGATCCTGAAAGCGCGGGAATACTACGACGAGCACGCGGTGGTGCCGCCGATCCGCAAGTTCGCCAAGTACATCGGCCAGGATCAGAAGGCCATGTTCAAGCAGTGGATGAGTGGACCGATGAAACCGATCACCAAATATGGCGGTCTGCCCAAACCCACGGGGTGCGTCTGAAGCGCGCGCGGGCGCTGCCGGCCGCCGCCTTGCTCCTGGCGCCGGCCGGCGCCCACGCCGAAACCCTGATCCGACCGCCGCTGGACGTCGATCTGATCGGTCAGGTGCGCTACGTCGAAGCGCAACCCGAGGACACCTTGCTCGACATCGCCCGGCGCCACGACATCGGTCAGGACGAGATCCTGCACGCCAATCCCCAGGTCGACCGCTGGCTACCCAGGGCCGGCACCCAGGTGGTGCTGCCTGCCCGCCATATCCTGCCCCTGGCCAAGCGCGAAGGGCTGATCCTCAACGTCGCTGAAATGCGGCTGTACTATTTCCCGCCGTCCCAGGCGGGCGAGACGGACGTGGTGCAGACCTACCCGGTCAGCGTCGGCCGCATGGATTGGGATACGCCCCAGGGGACCACCCGGATTGTCGCCAAGACCCGCAACCCCTCGTGGCGACCGCCGGAATCGATCAAGCAGGAACACGCCGCCGACGGCGACCCCCTGCCCGACGTGGTGCCGGCCGGTCCCGACAATCCGCTGGGCAAGTACGCCATGCGCTTGGGCCTGCCGGGCTATCTGATCCACAGCACCAACAAGCCCTTCGGCGTGGGCATGCGCGTCACCCACGGCTGTGTGCGCATGTATCCGGAGGACATCGAGCGGTTGTTTCCCCAGGTGCCGGTCAATACGCCGGTACAGATCGTCAACCAGCCGGTGAAAGTCGGCTGGCTGGGCGCGACGCTGTTCATCGAGATCCACCCTCCCTTGGAAGAGGACCGGGAGAAGATCAATCTCATGGCGCGGGCCATGGACCTGATCAACAAGGAACGGGCGCGGCGGCCGTTCGCGCTGGATGGGGCGGCGTTGAACCGGGCGATCAAGAGCCAGGACGGCATGCCGGCGCCGATCGGTCAGGCCGAGTGAAAAAGGGGCGGCTGGTCCGGAAACCGGACCGGCCGCCGCGTCATTGCCGGTGGCGACCGGCGGTTTACTTGTACATCGATTTCTTGAACATCCGATCGATCTTCTCGGCCGTGGCGTCGGCCGAGGCCTTGGCCGCGTCGGCGGTGGACTTGGCCTCATTGGCCGTGGCCGAAGCGGCGGCGGCCTCCTTGCGGGCGGCCGCGGCGTCGGCCGCCGCCTGCTGGGCGGTTTCGTTCGCCTGACGGATTTCGCTGCGCAGCGAATCCATGCCGGAAGTGCTGGCGCAGCCAGTCAGGCTGCCCAGGGACACCAGCCCGACCAGGGCCACGGCGGTTCTCAACGGTCTGTGTTTCATGTCCGGTCCTCTTCTTTAAATGGGTCTGTTGAAAAAATTGTCTGAACCTGCGTTCAGGCGCAAGTGTAGAACAGCTGGGAACAAAAAGGTTGCACATTTTTTCCCCGGCGACGAGGTCGGCTTAGCGCACGACGACCCGCATCCCCAGCCGCACCCAGCGCGCGAGATCGTCGATCTGCTCGTTGGTGAGCGCGATACAGCCGCTGGTCCAGTTGAAGTCCTCATGGATACGCGGATCGCCGGCGCCGATGCCGTGGATACCCAGGAAGCCACCCAGGGGGGTTTGCTGCGGCGGCATCCGGGAGTTGGCCAGCGCCTGGCGGATGCGGCGGAATTGTTCCGGCTCGATCACTCCCGCCCGCAACGCTCGCTCGGCCTGCGCCAGCGACGGGTAATCAAAACCGAAGAAGCGGTGGAAATGGCTGTCCTCGGCGATGCGGGCGATATGGAACTCGCCCAGGGGGGTCTTGTCATCGTGGCGGCGTCGATCCTCGGTGGTACCGCCCCGGCCGATGGAGATATTCGGATAACTGCGCTCCACCTGCTCACCCTGCATCACATCGAGGGTCAGCCGCTGGGTATCGACCAGCAACCAGATCTCTTCTCCCGGCGCGGCGGCAACCGTCCCGGCGGTGGTCCCGAGAGCCGTCGCGACGATCAACAGCGCGGCCAGCTTGAAAATTGTCAATTTGGTCTCAAGGCGGGCGGGACTCATCGGCGTTATTGTACCGGATCGACGACAAGGGCGGGAGCTTTCCACCCAGAGCAACCCGTGATTGCAGGGCGCCGGCCGGTCGGCGATACTCAAGCGCCTGCGTTAGCCCGCAAGATGACCCCGGCGTGAGGCGGTGATGAAAAAAACGCTTATCGGAATATCGGCCCTGGTGGTCGTGGTCGCCATCCTGGTGTGGCAACTGTACCTGAACCTGGACGCCATCGTCGCCCGCGCCATCGAGGACATCGGCAGCGAGGTCACCGGCACCTCGGTGACCGTCGAAGGGGTGCACTTGCAACTATTGGAAGGCAAGGCCGCGCTGGCCGGGGTGCGCGTGGCCAATCCCCCCGGATTCACCGGTCAGACGATCTTCCTGCTGGAAAACATCTCGGTGTCGCTCGCGCTCGATTCCCTGCAGAAAAACCCGATCGTCATCAACCGGCTCGTGGTCAATCAGCCCCAGGTGTTCCTGGAGTTGAACGAAGAAGGCAAGTCAAACCTGAACGTGTTGAAAAAGAATGTTCAGACCTATACCGCCGACGGTGGGACACCGGAACAGGCGCCCACTGAGCCGGTCCGTTTCATCATTCGCAAACTGGTGTTCGCCGGCGGCCGCGTCAGTGCCAGCAGCACTTTGCGACCGGATGAACCGGTGGTCACCGACCTGCCACCCTTTGAAATGAATGATCTGGGCCAGGCCCAGGGCGGCGCCAGCGGCGCCAGCCTCGCCCGGGAAGTGCTCCAACGCCTGCTCCAGCACGCCGCGCGGGCCGCCGGGCGCGTGGGCGCCGAGGCGGCCAAACAACGGCTGGAGGAAAAAGCCCGTGAAACGATCGACAAAAAGTTCGACGGTGCGCTCGACGGTTTGTTGGGTAAGTAGAGGCGCCGGCGTGTCACCGGGCTCGCGCCTCACAGGCGTTTGAGCAGCAGGCGCAAAGGACGGAGCAGGTAATACAGAAACGCCAGGCCCCTGGGCAGATCGACTAGGGAGCGGTCCGCGTCGCCCGGCGTCAATGCCCACCGTAGCCAGCCCCCCAATCGGTACCAGGGTGAATCGGTGAGCGCCAGGTAGTAAGCCGTTTGGGAACGGTGGTACAGCGGTTTCATCGCCTCGCTCAGGGTGTCGGTGTCGGCCGGAAACAGATGCGCGTGCACCTCGTCGGCCAGCCGCCGGATACTTCTGCGCCGCACCAGCCGCGCCGGTGCGCCTTGCGGCAAGGGCACGTCCAGCAAGCGGTTGGCCAACACGGCGGCTACCGCCAGCGCCCGCCGGCAGCCGAGTTCGCGGGCGCGCAAAAACGCGCCGCGCCAGTCCTCGGCGCTGTATTCACCCGTCAACCGGGCCATGTCGCTGAGATAATGCAGCGAAGGTTTCCAGTACTCCTTCACCGCGTTGAGCGCGCAGATCAACAGACAATCAGGTCCGCAGAAAGTCGGGACCGGTTGCCCCATGAGCGGCACAGTGCACACCGCGTCCCACAAGCGTTCCCAGCGCAGCGGTAGATTCCTCGGTGGCATACCCCAATGCAGATCGATGGCCGTATGATGCTGACTGTGCGCCAGACAGGACTGCAAGGCCGCCGGATGACGTTCCTGCACCCGGTAACCAAGGTTCACCAACAAGCGCTCGGCGGCGGCGTGATCGTCCGGTGACACCAGCAGATCCAGATCGCCGCAGGCGCGCAGCGCCAGATCACCGTGAATCAGCACCGCAGCCACCGGTCCCTTGAACGCGGCAACCCGGATGCCGGCCGCCGCGAACTGGCGCACCAGTTCCAGCAATTGCGTCGCCAACGCCAGATTGTGACAGGTGTAGGCCTTGTGCAGGCGTTGCAGCTCCTGTCCCAACGCCGGGCTGAGCAGCACGCCGCCATGCTGCTGCAGATTCACCGACAACAGAGGGATGGCACGATACCCCTCGGCCAGGCGCAATATTCTCGCCCAGTCGAGGTCTCGTCGCAGCAGGTCGTGCAACCGTGAGACCGCCTGGGCATCCAGCCGGGGCCGGGCGCACAATGACAGCAATTCGGTTTCCGCTAGGCTAGGCAACATCGGTTGGCGCAGGATTTTGTAGTCGTTATGAACACCAAGATATAGGAAAACCGGGCCGGCCGCACGCTCCGCGCCCGCCTCCAAGCCCGCTGACAAGTCAGCGCCACCGGGATACGCTAGAATGAGCGGCGCCACCGGCGCCGAGCGTCGTGAACCTCAGCCCAACGGAAGAACCATGTCGCCAAAACTACAAAGCCATCTGAGCGTCCAGAAAGTCGCAGACGAGGCACTGGTCCTCGACGTGAACAGCGGCCAGATCCATCAATTGAACGCCTCCGCGGCCTGGCTGTTGGCACAGTGCGACGGGAACAAACCCGTGGAGCAGCTGATCGAGGATTTCGCCGCCCACTTCGCCCTGGACGAGACCACCGCCCGGCGCGACGTCAACGCCGCCCTTGCGCAGCTGGTGGAGCTGCGGATCGTGACCCCGGACAGCCCCTAAGGATCCGTTACCCGCCGGCTCTCAAATCCGCGATCAATTCACAGGTCGCGCGCAGCTCGCCGGCCTCCAACAGATAAGCCGGAACCGCCGAGGCGATGCTCACCGCGGCCTCCAGGCCCTTGGCCGGATGCGCCAGGGCATTCAGCGTATTGGCGTAGAGCCGCGCGCTCGCCTCGGCCGGAGAAACGCGGGTGCAGCGGGGCGGGTCCGCGCCAGCCGAGCGCTGCAGGAAGACTATCGCGCCCAGCGCTCTGGGGTCGAACACCGTACGGCCCGGCAAATCGGCGACAGGAACATGCAGGGTTCTTTCGGTGCGGGTGACGGTTTCGGGCAACGGATAGGGCCCCGGCGGCGGCGTCTTGAGACAAAGGGCGTGCGGATACGCGTGGACGGCGCAACTCTCGGGCTCGAGCACCGCCAGTTCATCGCTTAGATAATCGAAGCCGTGGCTCAACAGCGCCCACGCCGTGGTCGATTTTCCGGTACCGGACTCGGCGACGATCATCGTCACCCTATCGCCATAGGCCAGGGCCGCCGAATGCACGAAATACAGATCGGGTCGCCGCCTCTGTAAATCGATGGTCAGCAACTTCTCGAACCCGTAGATGAACAGATACGGCAGCGCGGGATCGTTCTCCTGTTCCAGGGCGATCTGGTCGCCTCTGCGAACGCGGAAGCCACCATCATCGCTTCCTTCCACCGTATAATCCATATCCGCAGCAGCGTCCTCCGATTGACGAAACGCCTGGTAGTTGACCAGCAGCAAATCGTTGAAACGCGGATCGCGGCAACGCACCACGATTCGCTGGTCGAAGATCCGGAAGTGGAATTCAGTAGGAAGCAAGCGGACTTCTGGGGGGCAATCTAAAGAAAAAGCCGCGCTGTCACCAGTGCGGCTTTTTTGGCCCTACGAGCCGGAAACGAACTTACTTGGGACGGCCGCCCATTTTCGCGCCACTCTGACCGAAGGGAGCGAAATTTCCACCGTCGTTGAAATCCTGGTTCACCTTCTTGGCCAAACCGGGCGGCGGACCGTCGAAGAGACCGCGTTTTTCCTGCCCGATGCCGTTGTTCCCCCTGAGAATGATATTCGAACCGTTCTTGGCGAACGACGGCATCGCGGTCATGGTCAGAATGACCGGGGCCACGTAGCCGGCTTTTTTCAGAAAGTCTCGCCGGGATTTCTGATGATCGTCTGTATTCATGTGAGACTCCTCAAAATACTGATTACCAAATTACTGACTACCAAAATTTTTGGACTGTGCACCCAACTCACCTGGTCACGGGGAATTCTATACGGTTTAAATTTCTTCTCTAACCGTGGTTGCACGAGCAAGCCTGTGCCAGATTGCGATTGCTGTCAATAGCAAAAGACGCCAATCGCCGCGCAGCCTGTCCATCGAACCCGCCGCCATTATTCATCTTTTTGATTTTAATTAATTTATCTCTGCTATGGAGCCGTTTCCAGACACCTTTTACCCGCGCTGGCGGACCCTGGCCTACAGGGTGATCGACACCTTCCGCGAGACGCTTTCAGCCCGCTCCACGGCCGCCTCCAGCGTGGCGGCGCGCGCCAGCGCCACGCCCATGCGCCGGCGGCCGGTGACCTCGGGCTTGCCGAACAGACGCAACTGGGTATCGGGCGGGGCCAGGGCCTGGTCGAGCGCGCCGAAAGTCACCTGCCGCGAGTCCCCCTCCGCCAGCACCACGCTGGACGCCGACGGTCCGTGGAAATGGATGTTGGGTATCGGCAAACCGAGAATCGCCCGGGCGTGGAGCGCGAACTGCGACAGATCCTGCGAGATCATGGTCACCATGCCGGTGTCATGCGGCCGGGGTGAGACTTCGCTGAAAATGACCTCGTCGCCACGCACGAACAACTCCACCCCGAACAGCCCCCGGCCACCGAGTGCCGCGGTCACACTGGCTGCGATTTCCCGCGCCCGGGACAGCACCCGCTCCGACATCGGTTGCGGCTGCCACGACTGGCGATAATCGCCGTCGACCTGCAGATGGCCGATCGGTTCGCAGAAGCTCGTCCCCTGCGCGTGTCTGACCGTCAGCTGCGTGATCTCGTAGTCGAATTCCACCCACGCCTCGACGATCACCTTGCCGGCACCGCTGCGCCCGCCGGCTTGCGCATAGTTCCAGGCCGCCTCGATATCAGCGGCGTTTTTCACCGTGCTCTGACCCTTGCCCGAAGAGCTCATGATCGGCTTGACCACGCACGGCAGGCCGATCGCGGCCACGGCGGCGTCGAATTCCGCGCGCGTCGCGGCAAACCGGTAGGCGGAGGTTTTCAAGCCCAGCTCCTCGGCCGCCAGGCGTCGGATGCCTTCGCGGTTCATGGTCAGGCGCGTGGCCCGCGCGGTGGGAATGACAGTGAAACCCTCCGCTTCCAGCGCCACCAGCGTGTCGGTGGCGATCGCCTCGATTTCGGGCACGATGTAGTGCGGCTTTTCCTGTTCGATGATGGCGCGCAGACGCTCACCGTCGAGCATCGAGAGGGTATGGCTGCGGTGCGCTACCTGCATGGCCGGCGTGTTCTCATAGCGATCGAGAACGATCACTTCCACGCCGAGCCGTTGCAGCTCGATCACCACCTCCTTGCCCAGCTCGCCGCCACCGCACAACAGCACGCGGGTTGCGTTGGGCGCCAGCGGGGTTCCTAGCGACGTCATGGACGGGTCTCCTGCATGAATGGGTCTTCTGATAGGCCTGAATCTTCGATTATAAGGCAGGCACAGGCGCAGGGCCCAACCGATACGCCCGGGCTCAGTCCATCAAGGCGACGCTTTTCACCTGGGCATACAACGCCATGCCCGGCCGCAAGCCGAGCGTGTCGCTGGAACGACGGGTAATCCGGGAAAGCAGCATCTGGCCGTCCCCCAGTTGCAGGCGAACCAGCCGGTGAGCGTCGCTGACATCCTCCAGGGCGCTGACCTGAACCGGCAGCACATTGAGAATGCTGCTGTCAGTATGCGCCCTGAGCGCCAGGCTGACGTCGCGCGCGCGCACCTGCACCCGCACTGGCCCCCCTGCCGGCAACGGCGCTCCGGCCACCGCGACACGCCCCTCGCGCAGCTCGATCCAGTTCAGGGCATAGTCGGGATCGTAATGCGCCACCTGGCCCTGCACCACCGCGGTGGCGTTCTCGAAGCGCGCCAAGGGCAGATCGAGGCGGGTCAACAGATCGGCGGCCGCCCCGCAGGCAACGACCCGCCCTGCGTCCAGCAACACCAGATGATCGGCCAGATGCGCGACTTCGTCCGGATCGTGCGACACGTACAGCGACGCAACGCCAAGCTCGCGTTGTACGCTCTCCAGATAGGGCAGGATGGCGCGCCGGGCCGCCTGGTCGAGCGCCGCGAGCGGCTCGTCCATCAGCAGCAACCTCGGACTGGTGAGCAACGCCCGACCTATCGCCACCCGCTGTCGCTCGCCGCCGGACAGACGGCGGGTATCGCGCGCCAACAGGGGGCCGATTCCCAACAGTTCGACCACGGTATCGAAACCGAGCCGGCGCTGCGCCGGGTCGACCCGCCGCCAGCCATAGAGCAGATTGCGTTTCACCGACAGATGCGCGAACAGACTCGCCTCCTGAAAGACGTAGCCCAGCGCCCGACGGTGCACCGGCACGAAGTGGGTATCCGATTGCCAACAATCGCCGTTGACCTGCACCAGGCCTTGCCCGACCCGCAGCAGACCGGCGACGGCGCGCAGCACGCTGGTCTTGCCACAACCGGAGGGACCGAACAACGCCGTCACTCCGTCTCCGGGGGTGCGGAATTCGACGGCGAGCTGGAAGGTTCCCAGCCGGTGGCGCAGGCGGACGTCGATTGCGTTCATCGCCAACGTTTCTCCACCCGATACATGGTGAAGATGACCGCGAAGGAGAACACCAGCATGCCGGCGGCCAACCAGTGTGCCTGCGCCCACTCCAGCGCTTCGACATGATCGTAGATCGCCACCGACAGCACCTTGGTCTCCCCCGGAATATTGCCGCCGATCATCAATACCACGCCGAACTCGCCCACCGTGTGGGCGAAACCGAGGACCGCGCCGGTAAGAAACCCGGTGCGCGCCAAGGGTACCGCCACGTCGAAAAAGCGCGCCAGGGGCGAGGCACGCAGGGTGGCGGCCACCTCCAGCGGCCGCTCGCCGAGCGCCTCGAAGGCGTTGCGGATCGGTTGCACCACAAAAGGCAGGGAATACAGCACCGAGCCCACCACCAGACCAGGAAAGGTGAACGCCAGGGTTCCCAGCCCCAAACCCTGGGTCAGCCGGCCGAGCGGCCCGTCCGGGCCCAGCAGCAGCAAGAGATAGAAGCCGAGCACGGTGGGCGGCAGCACCAGCGGCAGCGCCACCAGACTGCCGACGAGATCGCGGCCCCAACTGCGTGTCTTCGCCAACCACCAGGCCAGGGGGGTTCCCGCCAGGAGCAGGATCACCGTGGTGACAGTGGCCAACTTGAGCGTCAGCCAGACCGGTTCCCAGTACGGTTCCATCAGGCTGCGCGCTCGCCCCCGCTAGTCCGTAGCGTAGCCATAGCGCTCGATGACCGCGCGCGCCGCGCGCGTGCGCAAGTACGCCAGAAACTCCGCTGCCGCCGGTTTGTCGCCGCCGCGCGCCAGCGCGACCGCGTCCTGGTGGATGGGTGGATACAGGTCCTGGGGAATCAGCCAATAATGGCCCGCGTCGGTGAGCACCACCTGGGCCAGGGCGACAAAACCCAACTCGGCGTTGCCGCTGGCGACGAACTGGTAGGCCTGGGCGATACTCTCTCCGGTCACCAGCCTCCTGCGCAGACGCTCCGCGACACCCAGCGCGCGCATCACGCTGAGCGCGGCCGCGCCGTAAGGCGCGGTCTTCGGATTTGCCACGGCCAGCTTGTGAAAGCCGCCCACCTTCAGGGTCTGGGCGCCGAGCGCCTCGCCACGCTTGGCGCTCCAGAGGACCAGTCTGCCGGTGGCATAGGTAAAGGGTTGGCCGGCCAGCCCACGCTGATACAGCAGGCGCGGCCGTTGCTGGTCGGCGGCCAGGAAGACGTCGAACGGCGCACCCTGCAGGATCTGCGCATACAGCTTTCCGGTGGAACCGTAACTGACCGACAACGGCTGCCCGCTGAGCTGTTCGAAGCGCTCGCCCAGAACCTGCATTGCGGCGGTGAAGTTCGCCGCCACCGCGATTCGCAGCGGCTCGGCGCCGGCGCCCGCGGCAGAGAAAAGCCCGATCGCGAACACCCAAATCCAACTGAAGCGTTTTGCGCTGGTCAAACATCCTCCCGCGGTAACCGGCCGCTTTCGGCGCCCGCTCAAAAAATGCAAGTATCCGGTAAGCCCGCGGTGGCCTGCAACCGTGAACCCGGGCGCGGAGCCGATACAATCCGCGCGTGACCCTGAATCCGGCTGGAACCGCCGCCAGCTTCCTGGAAAGCGCTCTCCGGGGGTGGTTAATTGTGTCATCTGTCAAGTATTTTTCTTCTGATTGACGGCTGTGAGAAACTGCCCCACACTTTCCCGGGTCGCCGTCTCGCACGGGTGTGGAATACAGGAAACCAAGCCGATCATGACCTATTGCCTTGCCATCAAAGTCCGCGAAGGACTGGTGTTCGCCTCGGACTCGCGCACCAACGCGGGTGTCGATCAACTGAGCACCTTCAGCAAGATGTTCACCTTCGGCACCGAAGGTCAGCGGGTGTTCACCATTCTCACCGCTGGCAATCTGGCGACCACGCAATCGGTGATCGGCCGCCTGCAGCGCGACATCAGAAAGAACGTCGAACCCAATCTGCACAATCTCGAGACCATCGAGGAAGCCGCGCATTATCTCGGCATGCTCAGCCGCGACGAACAGGCCAAGCACAGCGGCGGTAACATCGACACCAGCGCGAGCTTCATCCTGGGTGGGCAAATCGCCGGCAGTGCGCCCGTGGTCTGCCTGGTGTATCCGGAGGGCAACTTCATCTGCGCCACCGACGAGACGCCGTACCTGCAAATCGGGGAAGTCAAATACGGCAAGCCGATCCTCGATCGCATCATCCGCCCCGACACCCCGCTGAACGAAGCGGCGCTCTGCGCCCTGGTGTCGATGGACTCGACCACGCGCTCCAATGCCACCGTCGGCCCGCCGATCGAAGTGCTGATCTATTCGGCCAACCAGTTGCGCAGCGACCGGCATTTCATTTTCACCGCCGAAGATCCCTACCTTAGCGATTTGAAACTGGCCTGGGACGCCAAGCTCAAGGAAGCCTTCACCGAACTGCGCCGTTACAACTGGCAGCCCGGTGAGGCCCAGGTCGACCGTCTCTCGCCCGAGCCAGCGAGCGCCACGCTCGACCCGCGCCGGTAGACGATCAGCGTGCCGCCGGGCGGCGCGCCACCGGCTCGAACCAGGTACGCTGTATGGCCTGGTGGATATCCCCCAGTGCCACCTGGATGTCGTCGATAAAGACATGGAAGCGCTGGGGGAAGATTTCGTGCAAATCGCTTTCCCGTACCAGCCGCTCAGCCCGACCCACCGCGCGCAGCGGCACCCCGTTGCGTGGCAGTTGTTTCAAACAGGCGCGTATCTGCCCCAGCGTGTGCAGCACCGCCCGCGGGAACAGCGAATCGTGTAGCAGATAACCGGCCGCCACCGGGGCGCTGACCTGCCGACGCACGCTCTGACGGTAGGCCTGGTGCGCGCTCAGGGCGTTGAGCAGCCAGGTCCAGAGGCGGTGTTCGAGCCGCTCGAGTTCAGCGTCGGAGGCGATCAGGGTGGCCGACCCCACGTCGAGGATGCGCGTGGTCATATCGGCGCGCTCCAGATTCCGGCCGATGCGCACGAACTGATAGGCGGCGTCCTGGCTCATGGTGCCGGCCAACAGACCGGTGATCGCCTGGCAGCGCTGCACGATCTGGGAGAGGAATTCATAATTGTGGTCGCCCTGACGCTTCGCGCCGACCCGCCGGCGTACGAACATGAGCAACTCGTTGACACTCTCGAAGCTCTCGCTGGGAGCGATATCACGGGTGGTGCGCAGATTCTCCCGCGCCATGTTCAGGCAACTGATGATGGAGCCCGGGTTGTCGCGATCGGCCAGCATGAACAGGCGGGTGTTGCGTTCATTGACACTGCGGTAGCGCGCCTTGAAATCGTCGTGGCCACCGCTGATGTCGATCAGCTGCGCCCAGGACAGCCCGACGCCGCGCGGCAGGTCCAGCATCAGCAGCTTGAAGGCGTTGAGCAGACGCGCGGTGTTTTCCGCCCGCTCGATGTAGCGCGCCGTCCAGTAGAGTCTTTCCGCCACCCGTGACAACATCTAGGCGCGCCCTCCACTGTCGAGCACCCAGGTGTCCTTGCTGCCCCCACCCTGGGAGGAATTCACCACCAGAGAGCCCTTGCGCAGAGCCACCCGGGTCAGACCGCCCGCGGTGACATAGGTGGACTTGCCACTGAGAATGAACGGCCGCAGGTCCAGGTGACGCGGCTCCAGATGGCGCCCAACCACCGTCGGCGCGGTGGACAGCGCCAGCGCCGGCTGGGCGATGTAGTTGCGTGGCCGGCGCTGCACCAGGGCGGCGATTTTCTCCCGCTCCTTGGCCGTCGATTGCGGACCGACCAGCATGCCATAACCCCCGGACTCGTTGGCCGGCTTGACCACCAGATCCTTCAGGTTGGCCAGCACGTATTCGCGCTGCTTGGCGTCCTCGCAGCGATAGGACGGGACGTTGGCCAGGATCGGGTCCTCGTCGAGGTAGTAGCGGATCATGTCGGGGACGTAGGTATACACCACCTTGTCGTCGGCCACGCCACAGCCTGGGGCGTTGGCCAGGGCCACCTTGCCGGCGCGCCAGGCGCGCAACAGACCGGGACAGCCGAGCAGCGAATCCTCGCGAAACGCTTCCGGGTCGAGGAAATCGTCGTTGACCCGGCGATAGATGACGTCCACCCGCTGCAAGCCGTCGATGGTGCGCATATAGACGCAATCGTCGCTACCGACGACCAGGTCGCTGCCCTCGACCAGTTCGGCGCCCATCTGCTGCGCCAGGTAGGCGTGCTCGAAATAAGCCGAATTGTAGATTCCCGGCGTCAGGACGACGATTTCGGGGTAGTCCAACGGCCGCGGCGAGAGCGAGGCCAGCATGTCGAACAGGGCGGCCGGATAGTCGTCGACCGGCAGAATCGACTGGCGGCGGAACAACTCGGGAAACACCCGTTTCGCCACGCTGCGATTCTGAATCATGTAGGAGACCCCCGAGGGCACCCGCAGGTTGTCCTCGAGCACATAGACGGTACCGTCGCCATCGCGCACCAGATCCGAGCCGCAAATATGCGCCCAGACCCCGAAACGCGGGCTGAAACCGGCACACTGGGGCAGATAATCCTTGGAACTGCTGATCAATGCCTGCGGAAAGACCTTGTCGCGGACAATGCGCTGTTTGTTGTAGACGTCGTCGATGAAAAGATTCAGCGCGGTTATCCGCTGCTGCAGGCCGGCTTCGATCTGGCGCCACTCGCGGAGCGCAATCACCCGGGGAATGATATCGAACGGCCAGGCGCGGTCGATGTTCTCTCCCTCGCTGTAGACCGTGAAGGTGACCCCCATTTCCTCGATCGCCAACTCGGCGGCGCGCTGGCGCCGGGCAAGCTTCTGGTCGCTCAGGGACTTGAGATAATTGGCCAGGACCCGAGCGGCGGCGCGTGGCTGGCCGGGAGAACTGATCAACTCGTCGTAGAAACCGCCAGGATCGTACTGGCTCCAGTCGATGCGCATACCGGCACTATAACCCAATCTGTCTGGACACACACGCCACGCGACCTGCGACAGGCCGTTGCCTTGCGTCGACGATCTCGCCGCATCGCGGTCCGTCGCGCTGCCCGCCGTCCCCGGGCGATGCCTGGTTCAGCGCTCGGGGGAGAGGGACGCGGATATCGCACCCGACTTGTCCGCGGCCTGCGCGGCGTCGGCGCAGGGCCCACCGTCGCCCAGCAGTTCCGCGCAGACATGATCGGCAAAGCCGGCCCCAGCCTCGGCGTAGAGATTGAACGCGGCGTGCACGCCCGCTGCCATCAGCGCCTCGATTTCATCGGGATATTTGGCGATCGCGGCGATTTTGCCGCGGTAGCCCAGATCGGTCAGTTGCCGCGCGGCGAAGAGGTTCTCCTGGGTGTTGGGCATCGCCAGCAGCACCAGCTGCACCGAATCGAAATCCAGCTGGATGCGATCCCAGAAATCAGGGTCGGTGGCACTACCGAGTATCACCCGGCGTTCGTGTTCCTGCTGCTCGTCGACAGTCACCCGATCGACGTCCACGCCCAGCACCAGATCCCCCATGCGCTGGCGCATGGCGTCGTAGGCGCCGGTGCCGACGCGGCCCATGCCAAATACGATCACCGAAGTCTCTCCCGGGAATATGCTCTGCTCCTCGGCGATCCGCAAGCGGGTCTCAAAGGCTGACAAACGCGGCCGCAAGTGGGCATAGATCCGATAAGCGGCGACGTTCAAAGGTGCGGCCAGGATAAAGGAAAGTGACAAGGCGATGGCCAGCGCGATCAATACGTCGCTGCCGATCCATCCCTGGGCGACGCCGATGGCACAGACGATCAGGCCGAACTCACTGTAGTTGCTGAGGCTGAGCGCGGCCAACACCGAGGTGCGCAGGCGCAGACGCAGACGCGTCATCAGCAGGAAATACAACAGCCCCTTGACCGGGACCAGCGGCAACAGCAGCAGGGCCACACTCACCGCCTCCAGGCTGATCGGACCAGACAGCCCGATCGACAGGAAAAAACCCACCAGAAACAGATCCTTGAAGCCCAGCAACTGGCGCGCCAGCTCCGAGGCCCGGGGATGGCCGGCGAGCAACAACCCCATGACCAAGGCACCCAGGTCGCCTTTGATATTGACCAGCTCGAACAACTGCGCGCCGCCTAGCGCCAACAACAATCCCAGCAGAATCTGCAACTCGCCGTGTCCGGATTGTTCCAGAAGCCGCTGGATGAACGGCCTCAGCGCGAACAACAGCACCAATCCCAACGCCCACACCGTAGGCATCTTGCCGATCGAGGCGGCCAGAAACACCACCGCGGCGATATCCTGCACGATCAGGATGCCCACCGCGATGCGCCCGTAAAGCGAATACATTTCGCCTTTCTCCTCGAGCACTTTCACCACGAACACAGTGCTGGAAAAACTCAAGGCGAACGCCAGCAGCGCGATGCTCCCGAGGCTCATCGTCGCGAACATCGGAATACCGACAGCCGCCAGCGCGGCGATACCGCCCACCGACAGCACGATGGCCGCCCCCATATGCAGCCCGGCCACGGCCCAGATTTGCGGCATCAACAAACTGCCCAGGCGCAGCTTCAGACCGATGGTGAACAGCAACAGGGTGACCCCCAGGTCGGAAAGCTGGGACAGCATCGGACTCAGGCGGCTGCCACCGGCATAGAGCGCGAAACCGGTGAGCAGATAACCCACCAGGGGAGGCAGGCCGAGCGCGCGTGCCGCGAGGCCACTGAGATAGGCGATCGCCAAGGTGAGGATATCGGACGACATGGGGATTTAGTATCCCCGCCCTGGCCGGCGGGCGCAACGCAGACCCGCGCGCATGCTCAGCGTGCGGATCGACGTCGGCCGAGCCAGGCGGCCGCGGGCGCGGGACGGGAACCTGACCGACCTGGCCAAGCGGCCGGCCGGCAACCCACGGGCTAGGAGAGATCGGCGCTCAAAGTCGGGTGTGACACCTGGCCCGATTGGCGATGGCAGGCATCGAGTCGCCGCATCATCTCTGCACACAAGACGGCGATCTCTGGCCGTAAGACCGGCGATTCGTAGCGGCAAACGGAACTGGCGTAGACGTCCTCGACGTAAGCGGGGTTGAAACGCACCCCGATGAAGTCGAACACCCGGCGGCCGTGCACATCGGGTTCGCTGACCAGCGCTTCGTAGCTCAACAGCATGACGCGTTCCTGCTCTGGCAAGCCCAGATCGAAGTACAAGGCATTTCTGACATACCACAACAGCGCCGCGCCGTCCGGTTCGCTCAGACCGTCGCTACACAGGCCCTGCAACAAGTCGTGCAGGGCGGGGGTGATCCCCTCGGCGATCGCCTGCTGGCCGGGGTGCAGTTGCCGCCCCTGGGCGATGCCCAGGATGATGTCCCGATGCGCCCCGCCCCAGCGCCGCAGCGACGAGTTCACGGCATCGCGATAGTCCCGGTAGATCCACAGCAGCCGGGCGGCAGGATGGAAGTTGAGGAAATCCCGCGCGTATTGCAGGTCGTTGTTGGGCTTGAACACGGCGGTTCTGGTGTAGGAGCGGGTCAGCAGCTTGCGCAAACGGTCGAGCGCGATCAGCCGGCTGCTGCCCTCGAAAACCAACGGGCGCTTGTTCCCCAGATAGACGTTGCAGTCGGGGCTTTTCGCCAGCAGATCGGCGATCATGGTGGTGCCCGAGCGCTGACTGCCGAGCACGAATATCGGAACAGCCTCACGTCCCTTGAAGAAAAACATCCACAAAACGCCTCCGTTGACGCCAAGCTGCAACAAATGAGGCATGGCCGAATGTACCAGCATGGCATTCATCAACGCCGATCCTGCCTCTGTCTGCTGTAAGCGCTGTTCATACAGTCTAGCATATCCTCGCACAGCGCCTCGATTTCGGGATTGAGACCCGGCAGCGGATCGAGGTCCGGTGACGAACGACGGATGTTTCTGACGTATCGACGCGCATATTTTATCTGGATGAAGTCGAAAATCCCCTTGACACAGCGCTCCGGATCAGCGACCAGATCATCGTGCTTGACCAGCATCACCCGTTCGTCGCGATCCAGATGGAGCTGGAAGTACATCTGGTTGCGCAGGTACCAAAGGAGCGCGGCGCCGTCCTCGGCCGACATGGCGTCGCTGACGTGCCGCTCCAGCAGAACCCGGGTTTGCGGGCTCAGCTGTTCGGCCACCGAATGCTGACCCGGATGCCTGACAGTGCCGGTGACGATGCCGATCAGCATGTCTTTCTGCGCCTCTCCCCACTTACCCACGATATCGCGTACCACTGCGCGATAATGGCGGAAAATCCACAGCGCCTGGGAGTCGGGATACAGGTTGAGGTAGCGGTCGGTGTATTGCAGGTCGTTGGCCAGCTCGAAAACCACCCGTTCGTCATCGGTCAGCTCGATCAGCCGTTTGATGGTGTGATCCGGAAGAATACGGTACTGCTGATAGGCGTGCGGCGAATTCTCGCGATACAAGGTGCATTGGGGATAACGATTTAACGCGCTCAGCAACGTCGTCTTGCCCGCCTGGTTACAGGCGATCACCCAGATCACCCGTTTGCGTGCATTCTCCCTCAGGCTGAGCGTTCGTTGGAATGCCGATAGACTTTCCAGAAAAGAATCCAGTAACCGTGTCCAGTGGTAGCCGGCAGTGTGCATGGTAGTTCAACCTCACCCGGCAGACCTGCGTTCAAGGTGCGGCTCGGGTCAATGGTTATCGTTTATTCTTCGAGGTGTTCATCGAAATGTCATGGAACGGTCATGACACGGTAATAATCTATACAGGCGCCGGTCACCGGGCAAGCGAATTCCTGTCGCGCTGGAGCGCCCGGCTCGCAGGGGGAAAATGTTAAAAAATCGACAAGAAGTCAGGGCGCAGGATCATCGCCAACGTCCGCCAGCGACTCGATCGCGCGGCACAGTCGATCCACCTGCAACGGATCGCCCGTACCCTGCTTGCGCAGCTTGGCGAACACCTTCTCCAACTCCGCGCGCTGACGATGGCCGGCTGTACGCAGCGATACCGGGGCGGAAACCAGCGCCATCGGCTCGCGGCAGGCGTGGGTCCGTCCTTCCAGCATCCTCAGGTGCAACAAAGCCCTACCGAGAACCACGTAGGGGAAGTTGAGGTTTCGCATGGGACCGACTCGCAGCAGGTGCCCCCCCAGAGGGCGGCCCAATACCTTGGTCTCGGCGATCCGATCCGCGGTGAACCAGGCCGAGGCGCCACCGATCAACGCCCCGAGGCCGCTGCCCAGAAACAGTGAGTGCCCCCCTACCGCGACGTCGATGACGCTCCCGGCCGCGGCGCCGCCCACGCCTCCCGTGGCCACGAGCTGGCGGCGGGTCAGGCCGAACAGTCGCCAGCTGAGGCTGGAAAACAGATCCTCGTCCAGAATTTCCACCGCCGTCTCGCGCCGTTGCAAGCGCTCGTAGTGATAGAGCGATTCCACCTCCCGACGGCAGTCCTGCTCCCGGCGGATCAATTCGGCGCGATAGGCCTCGCCCAGCTCGGCGCGCTGACGTTCGGTCGACTGCGTCGTGTCCAAGGGGACTTCCCGGACATAGCTGAGCAGGGTGACCAGGCATTCGGCGATCAGACGCACTGCGCGGGAACGGCGCTCGACCTGGGCGGCGCGCAGCACCCCTACCGCGCGCTCCAACGGCGCCTGCCAGTCTTCCCGCAACTGCGCGAAAGCCAGCAGCAGTTGCAGCCGTTTGTCGAAATCGGCATCCATCGCGTTGAACACACGGACAATGCGGAAATACTGGCCGAGCGCGTTTTCCCACTCGCGGCGGTAATCGCCCGCTCCGATCATGTTGATCAGCGCCAGGCTCGGCTGACCGGTCCAACGCAGAATCTCCATTTCCGCCTCGTACTCGTGGCCGAAAGGGCGGGAACCATCGACCACGTAGAGAATGCCGGCGCCGCCGATCACGGGGGTCAGCAGTCTGCACTCGGCCTCGAAACGCGCATCTCCACGGTGCTGCTCGACAAACCGGCGCACCACCTGTGCCCGCTCGGCGCTGGTGGTGGCGTGGGCCTGCATCCACTCCAGCGCCGCGCGGGCGCGCTGGAAACCGGGCGTGTCGATCAGGACATACAGGGTCTCGCCATCGACCACCAAAGGGTATTCCTGTGCTTCACGGGTGGTCCCGGAAAGCGCCGAGATCTCTACCTGCTCGTCGCTGGCCAGCGTGGCGACGATACTGCTCTTGCCCTTGTTGGGATGACCGACGACGGCAAAACGCGGCGTGCTCATGGCGCGGCCACCCCCAGCGCTTCGACGTGCAGGTCCGGGTCGTCGAGTTGGCGCAACGCGTGCCGCCATGCTTCCTGGTCACGCTCCACCACCGGCTGCGCACCTCCCCACAGCACCACGACGATCGCCTGGCGCGCCTGGCATTGGCGGCGCAGGTCGCGCAGAAAATCGCTGAACTCGAGCAAGGGGGGTTCCCAGGCCCGCACCACCACCGCCACCCCGGGTTCCTGTCCCTGGCACAGGCTTGCCACCAGCGCCTGGTCCTCTTGCAGCGTGCGTCCGCCGCCGGCCTCCAGCCAGTCGAGCGGCTCGATACCCAGCGACCGGAGCCGCGGCGTGAGCGCCTCGCGCTGGACATGGGTTCCCGACCAGCCGATGACCGGACAGGCGATCGCCGCGCTGTCGCGGTGGGGCGAAGGTAAGCCGTCAGGCGCGACGACGCCACCCGGTGGCGTGGACGGATGCGGGGAAACCGTGGTCACCAGGGGCGAATTCATGCGCGCCAACAGCTCCGCCGCACCGGGAAGGTGGGTCAGCGCCCGTGCCAGATGCACCCGCAGACGCAGCCAGGAGATCGCCAGGGTCACCAACCTGGGCAGCAAACCGTAACTGACCAGCGCCACAAAAAGGAAGGACCACCAGGCACCCAGCTGCGCCGCTGGCAGGGGCGGTAGCTGGGCGAAACCGCCCGAGTGCAAGCGATAGTAACGGCTGGCGTCGATCAGCTCGCGACTCGGCACGGCTTGCGGGTACAGCTCGTGCCAGGGCCAGGAGAGCAGTTGCAGCAGGCGATGAAACTCGGCGTTATCCAGATTCAGCGTGGTGCTCCAGGCAAAGGCGAGGTCGGAAAAGGCGGTCAGATACGCCAGCGCCAGCAGCGCGCCGAGGTTGAACCAGACGGCGAACAACTGCGACCAATACGACGCCAGCCAGCCCCCCGCCGGGGTCAGGACACGCGCGGTCCGGCCCGTCCACAGGCGGTGCCAGCCCGGGACCCGATCCCGTTCCAGCCGACCCGCCAACCATTGGGCCAGACGCCCCGGGTGCACCAGGGCCAACATCGTGCGCAGCCCAGCGAACAGCGATCGGGTACCCGGCAGCGCCGTGACCAGCCATAGCGACAACAGCAGAATCTGGGGGAGCACCAAGGCGCTGATGGCGTGAAAGACGTTGATCGGCGTCTGCCCACTGTAACTGAGCACCGCGCGCGCCAGGCCCCACCCGGTCAGCAACCCGAAAAAAGCCAGTGACACCCCAAGCACGCGGTACAGATGGACGCCGGCACGGCTCTGCCCGGGCTGCCAAGCGGCGATCTCCACCTGTTTCAACCAGGCGTCGAGCTGCCGCCAGGGCTTGCCGCGCAGCCCCTGCAGCGCTTTGCCGATGCGGCGATCACGCTGCCTGCGCCGCTCGGGATCGGTGGCGCGGTCAGCCTGGAGAGCGGTACTGAGGGCGATCAGATCAGCGAGCAACGCGGTGGGAGTCATCGGGCGAGTATATCGTATGTGAGATCCGCCCAGGTTTTCTGTTAAGGTTGCCCGTATCATCCGCCGGCGATCGGCCGGCGTCAGAGACGCGCGGGTATGGCAGGCAAGCGTTTTAAATGGCTCGTCTATGGTGTGATCATCATAGCGGCAAGCGTGGCGATCACGCTCTGGCTGGGCCGCCCGGAACCGGTGACGGTGATTGTCAAGTCGGCCGAGCGCGGGCGCGTCCAGGACACCACCGCCAATACCCGTGCCGGCACCATCAAGGCCTGCAGCCGGGCCGGACTGTCGCCGGCCACGGGCGGCCAGATCGCCCGCCTCCCGGTCGCCGTGGGCGATCAGGTCGAGCGCGGTCAGCTGCTGCTGGAACTGTGGAACGACGACCTCAGGGCCCAGGTCTCGCTGGCCGCCAGCGAGGCCAGGGCGGCCAGGGCCCTGACCCGCCAGGCCTGCGTGTTGGCCGACGTGGCGGCTCGCGATGCCGCCCGCTTGCGCAAATTGCGCGACAAAGGCCTGACCACCGAGGAGGCCGCCGACAAGGCCGACGGCGAGGCGAGCGCGCAAGCGGCTGCCTGCGAAGCGGCGCGCGCGCGCGCGGCGGTCAGCCAGTCGCAACTGGACGTCGCCCGCGCCACGCTCGAGCGCACCCGTCTGAGCGCGCCGTTCAGCGGCACCGTGGCTGAGATCAACGGCGAGATCGGCGAATTCGTCACCCCTTCCCCGGTGGGGATCCCCACGCCACCGGCGGTCGATCTGGTCGACATCAGCTGTCTGTACGCCTCGGCGCCCATCGACGAAGTGGACGCCCCGGGGATCCGGGTCGGCATGCCGGCGCTGATCTCCCTCGACGCCTTTCCCCGCCAACGTTTCGCCGGCGAGGTCCGGCGCGTCGCGCCGTATGTGCTCGATCGCGAAAAACAGGCGCGCACAGTGGACGTGGAAGTGGATTTCGCCGACCCCAAGGACAGCCACGGCATGCTACCCGGTTACAGCGCGGATATTGAAGTCATCCTGGCCGAACACAGCGACGTGGTCCGGGTGCCGACGGAGGCGGTGCTGGAGGGCGGCAAACTGCTGGTGTTGCAAGCCGACGGGATGTTGCACGAGAGAAAAATCACGACCGGCCTGAGCAACTGGGCTTACACCGAGGTCAAGGAGGGTGTCGAGCCCGGTGAGAAAGTCGTTGTATCGGTAGACCGCGACGGCGTGGCCGACGGTGCGCTGGCGCACGTGGAGGCCAGCGCCGAGAGCGATGATTGAGCTGCACCAGGTGCACCGCGACTTCCTGGTCGGCGACCAGACCGTGCACGCCCTGAACGACATCAACCTGACCATCACCGCCGGCGAATACCTCTCGATCATGGGCCCCTCGGGGTCCGGTAAATCCACCTTGCTCAACCTCATCGGTCTGCTCGACCGGCCCAGCAGCGGCCAGTATCTGCTCGACGGCGAAGACGTGACCACGCTCGGCGACGTGCAACAGGCGCACACGCGCAATCGCCGCATCGGTTTCGTGTTTCAGGCGTTTCATCTGGTGCCGCGCCTGACGGCGGCGGAAAACGTCGAACTGCCGCTGATACTCGCGGCGACGCCGCCGCAGGAGCGGCGCGAGCGCGTCGCCGCGGCCCTGGAGGCGCTGAATCTTTCCGATCGCGCCCGGCACAAGCCGGAACAACTCTCCGGCGGCCAACGCCAGCGTATCGCCATCGCCCGCGCCACCATCACCGAACCGGCGGTGCTGCTTGCCGACGAGCCCACGGGCAACCTGGACCACCAATCCGGAGGCGACGTGATCGAAACGCTGGAGCGGCTGAACCGCCGCGCCATCACCTTGATCGTGGTCACCCACGATGCCGAACTCGGCGCCCGCGCCAGCCGCCGTATTCTGATGCGCGACGGACGCATCGAGTCCGACAAGCGCACGGATCGGGCGTGAACGGGAGCGACATTTCGCGCTTCGCCTGGGTGGCCTTGCGTGGCTATCCCACGCGCACGCTGCTGATGCTGATCGCCATGGCCATCGGCGTGGCCGCGGTGATTGTACTCACGTCACTGGGAGAAGGCGCGCGCCGTTATGTCACGGATGAATTCTCCTCGCTCGGAACCAACCTGCTGATCGTCTTCCCCGGTCGTTCGGAGACCGCCGGCATCAACCCTACCACCATGATGGGCGAGACGCCGCGCGATCTGACGCTCGACGACGCCCTGGCGCTGACGCGCAGCTACAGTGTGCGGCGGATCGCGCCGTTGAATGTCGGCGCGGCCGATATCAGTTGGCGCAACCGGCAGCGGGAGGTCACGGTGATCGGCACCACGCGTGAAATGCTGGCCATCCGCCACTGGGAACTGGCCCAGGGAGACTTCCTGCCGGCCACCGATCCGGATCTGGCCACGCCGGTATGTGTGATCGGGGGGCGTATTCGCAGTGAACTGTTCGGTGCCAGGCGCGCGCTGGGCGAGTGGCTGCGCATCGGCGATCGGCGCTTTCGGGTGATCGGCGTCATGGCATCCGAGGGCCGCTCCATCGGCGTGGACGTCCAGGAAACCGTCATGATACCCGTGGCCTCGGCGCAGCAACTATTCAACACCCCGTCGCTGTTTCGTATCCTGGTCGAGGCCAAGAGCCGGGAGGCCATCCAACCGGTGAAGCGCTTCATCATCGACACCCTGCAAGCCCGTCATCAGGGGGAAAAGGACGTCACGGTCGTGACCCAGGACGCGGTACTGGCCACCTTCGATCGCATCTTCTCGGCGCTGACCTATGCCGTCGGTGGCATCGCCGCCATCAGCCTCATGGTCGCCGGCATTCTGATCATGAACGTGATGCTGGTGGCGGTCTCGCAGCGTACCGCCGAAATCGGCCTGCTTAAGGCACTGGGGGCGGCACCGCGGCAGATCATCGTCCTGATCATCGCCGAGGCCTTCCTGCTCTCGTCCCTGGGCGCGCTGCTGGGCTTGCTGCTGGGTCAGATTGCCAGCGCGGGAATCCGTCATGCCTTTCCGGTGTTGCCGGCGCAAGCGCCGTTGTGGGCCGCCGTCACGGCCGTGCTGGTCGCGCTGATAACCGGTGTCCTGTTCAGTCTGCTGCCGGCGCGACGCGCGGCGCGGCTCGATCCGGTGCTGGCCTTGTCGCGCAGGTGAATCGTGTTCACGCGTGATTTCCTCCGTCTCACCGGTAGCGCCCTGATCGCTCACCGGCTGCGCAGCTTCCTCACCACCCTGGGGATCGCCGTGGGGATTGCGGCGGTGATCCTGCTGACCTCCATCGGCGAGGGCATCCACCAGTTCGTGCTGGCCGAATTCACCCAGTTCGGCACCACCATCGTCGGCATCAACCCGGGCAAGACGAGCACCCACGGCGCTTCCACCGGCGTGTTCGGAACCGTGCGCCCCCTGACCCTCGAGGATGCCCAGGCGCTGCAGCGTCTCCCCTTCGCCCGGGCGGTCGTGCCCCTGGTCCAAGGCAACGCCGAGGTGGAAGCCGGTAACCGCCGGCGACGCACCACGGTCTATGGCGTCGGCGCGCAAATGCCGCAGGCCTTCAGCATGCAGGTGAAATCGGGCCGATTTCTACCGGCCGACGACCCCAGCGCCCCGCGCGCCTTTGCCGTTCTCGGCAGCAAACTGCGGCACGAACTGTTCGCCAGCGAAAACCCTCTGGGACAGCGTCTGGGAATCGGCGGTAGCCGTTACCGGATTATCGGCGTGATGGAGGAAAAGGGCACCGTGCTGGGTTTCGATCTGGACGACACGGTTTACATTCCCGCCGCGCGTGCCCTCGAATTGTTCAACCGCGACTCGCTGTTCGAGATCGACCTGATGTACGCCGCGGACGTCAGATCGGAGACCGTGGTCAAGGGCATTCGCAACCTGTTGCTGGCGCGTCACGGCCGCGAGGACTTCACCATCACCACGCAGGAACAGATGCTGGACGTGCTCGGCTCCATACTCAACATACTGACCTTCGCCGTCGGCGCCATCGGCGGGATTTCGCTGCTGGTGGGCGCAATCGGCATCGGCACCATCATGACCATAGCGGTCAACGAGCGCACCGCGGAAATCGGCGTTTTGCGCGCCCTGGGGGCCAGGCGCGCCCAGGTGCTGGGCCTGTTTCTCGGCGAGGCGATGGTGCTCGCCGCGCTGGGCGGCGTGGTCGGTCTGGTGGCCGGCATCGGCATCGCCCAACTCCTGCACTTGCTGTTGCCCGCGCTACCGGTGCACACCCCTTGGTTGTTCGTGATCCTGGCGGAAACCGTCGCGCTCCTGATCGGACTGGCCGCCGGTGTGCTGCCGGCGCGCCGCGCCGCGGGGCTGGATCCCGTTGAAGCTCTGCGCGGTGAATGAAAATCGATCCGCTCTGCCTTGGGTGTCGGCGCCTGACCCGCACCCGCAAGCAGCACCGGGCGGCATCCGGCTGCTGTGGATTCCTACGCCGGAGGCCTCATTTCACCGATTCTAAAATCGCCCACCGGCGGTTAGAATGGAGCCTCGGAAATGCCCGGCGTGACCGTGCGCGGGACACTAACGCCTAACCACACAGCGGCCACTTTTTTCGTGACTCCATGGATCAGACATCGTCTTCCGGCCTTTGTCGTCGCGCTTGCCGTCCTGGGCGGGTACTCCCCCTGCTCGCAGGCATTCAATGTCAGAGACAAGTGGGAGAACCCGCTGGCACCCCAAGCGCCCGCGCATGGCGGACAGGTACGCACGGCCGGCCCGTTCAATCTGGAGTTGCTCATGGCCGACGGGCAGCTCACCGTGTATGTGACCGACCACGCCGGCGCCAGCATCCCCACCCGCGGGTTCCAGGCCGAGGCCGTCGTTCTCAGCGGCTACGTCAAGCAGCGCCTGATACTCCACTCCGACGGTGACACCGCGCTGAAGGGCCACTACGCCGAGATCAAGCTCAGACCTGAGACCCTGGTAATCCTGATAGTGGAAGCCGACGATAAAACGCTGCACCTGGCGCGGTTCCGGCCAGGTTGCTGCGCGCCCGCCGCTACCCAGCCATTGAAAGCCGGCCGATAGGTGGCGAGCGCGTCGCGGTGGCTCGACCGCACGCCGCAGGAAGGTCAACCCGCGCTGAACGGGACCCGGCCACTACCGGTTCCAGTCAGTATTTCGGCGGCACGGGGAACGGCGCCAAATTTCAAACGCCATTTCCTGCCCCGACCCCGAGTCCAGCCTCCGATCTCCCGTGAGTCCTACGGGCGATCTCCTATCACCGGAACCTCAACGCGCCCCGCAGAGCGGTTCCGACCCCCCGAGTCGACCCTGGAGGACTGGCCCGGAAATTGCGTGTGCAGTGCCACTCACAAAATAAGGACGAACGGACACCACTATGGAATCCAGCACCCCCGCTGCGCTCCCCGGCACCGTAGAGCGCTTTCTAAAAGAACAACAGGTCCCCTTCAGCCTGGATTCCCGTCACGCGGACAACGCCGGGGATCAAGTGGTGGGACAGCCCCTTCGGGCGCGCGCCATAGCGCTGGGCGACAACGCGGGGATCGTGCTCGCGGTGTTGCCCGAGAACCGGATTCTCGATATCACCAGCCTGGGCAAGCAACTGCGACGGGACCTGCAGCCGCTGGAAACAGCCCGATTCCTGGAGGTGTTTTCCGACTGCGACCTGGGGTGTTGTCCGCCGCTCGGACGCGCTTATGATGTACTGACAGCGGTTGACATCAAGCTCTATTCTTCGGTGGCCCTGACGTTCGACAGCGGGCACCGACAGACCCTGGTGACCGTCTCCACCCCGGATTTCCAACGCCTGGTGCAAACCGTCGTGCTGGGGCGCTTTTCGCTCAGTCCGCAAGAGCCTGTGCGCGCACAGGCAGAGGACGGCGTCCCTGACATGAGCCACCTTTTTCCCGCCCGGGCGAAACAAGCGGTGAAGCGGTGTGAAACGCTTCCGCCCCTGCCCGAGACCACCAGAGAGTTGCTCGAACTGGCCACCGACCCGAACGCCGGCGCCCGTGAGCTGGCGGGCGCGATCGAGGCGGATGCCGCCGTCGCCGCCCGTATCCTGCGCTACGCGAATTCCTCGCTCTATGGGTTCAGCGGCCGGATCGCCGATCTTCAAAGCGCCATCGCGCGGGTGCTGGGTTTCGACGTCGCCATGGGCATCGCGGTGGGCATGTGCCTGGGCAAGGACGTGCGCATTCCGCCAATGGCCCCCCTGGGACTGGACAGCTATCGCCGGCACTCCTTTTATTGCGCCACCTTGGCGGCGCAACTGGCTCGCCAGGCGCCAACGCAGCTGTCGCTCAAACCCGGCAAGGCCTATCTGGCCGGCCTGCTGCACAATCTGGGGCTGCTGTTTCTCGGTCAGTTGTTCCCGGACCAGTACCGGCTGCTCGGCCGGACCCTGGTGGTCAATCCCCACGCCGCGATAACCGATGTCGAAATGGCGCTGCTCGAATCGACCCACGTGCAGTTGGGCCTGCAGCTGTTGCAGGAGTGGCATCTCCCCGATGAAATCATAGCGGCGGTCGCTCATTGTCAGGAGGAGGACTACCAGGGTGAGCACGCGGGCTATGCCCACCTGGTCGCCTTGGCGTTACGGCTGCTCGATGACAGCGAGCTGTTGGGCTATCGGGTGGCGACAGCACCGTCGGCAGTGCTGACTCAACGTCTGGGACTGGACGAGGCGCAACTGCAATTCGCCTTGGCGACCGTATTCGACCACCATGAAGCGCTCGACCAGTTGATAGAAATCGCCGCCTAGCCGCAAGGGCCAGACGGCAAACCATCCTTTACCGTCCGGCCCGTGAATCCGGTAAGGACCCTGTGGCGACAGTGCCCTGAACCGGATGCACGGGCTGGCGGCAAAGCCCCCCTTTCCTCCAACCCTGACAGGATTCCTCCTGTCTTCCCCAGCCCCGTGTAAACGGGAAAGCGATTCGGCGCTAATCCCTGCAAGCGCGCCCTGGCCGCTTCACGAGTCGGTTACCGGTAAGCATTACCATCAGCCCGGAGCCGAACAGCCAGGCGGCGGCCGGCAGCGGGACCGGCGATGCGTTCAGGCTGGCCTGCGAGTGCCCGATCACCAGGTCGCCGTTCAACAGGCTGCCGCCGAAGACGAAGTCGGTGAACTCGACGACCAGCGCATCCACCGAGATACTGCAACTGGCGAACAGACAGTCGACGATCTGTCGATTCAGGGTGACGGTGATACCCAGAGCGTCGAGTATGATCAGGTTCGGACTCGGATTGGCCACCAAGGCGCCGGTGGTGTCGTTCACACCCAGACCCAGCAGACTCAGACCGGCGACGCTCAAGTAGGCATTTTCGAGCGAGGCCGAACCGCTGGCGACGAAACTGCCGGCCTCGCCACTGACGCTGGCGTTCGAACTGAGTGTGGCGGCACTGAGATCCACTACCGTGGCTGTCAGCACATTGAGTAGATTGAGCGTGCCGACGCCAAAGCCCAGATCGTTTACCAGTGCGCTGGCCTCGCTGTGCCGGGCCCCCGTTCCTCCGTCGACATCCGAGGCAGCCTCAGCGCTCAGGAGCCCTGTCGACAGACCCAGGGCATAGTTCGTCGGCGGCAACCCCGTCGAATGGCTATCCGAGACCTCCAGACCCAGCACCGAATCGGAGGCGCTCGCGGGCGGCGCGGAAGAAACCGACGCGCCATTGGGCGTGGGCGGCACGCTGATACCGAGATTGCCACCAAAAGCGCTGAGCTCGCTGCTGACGCCATAACCCTGGGCGCTACCGCTGACGACGCTGGCTTCAGCCCCAACGCTGATCGCCAGGCCCAGTCCGAGTGCCGCGACAAGGGATCGATAAGAAGCATTGTATTGACGCATGGCATCCTCCCAGCAATTATTGTCTTCAAATGTCTCAAAGACTGCTGGGCAAGAGTCACGCCAAAACGAAATAATATAAGAATTTCAAGCGAATGACATCCCTGACGGGAAATGCCGGAGAAAAGAATTGTTAATATTTTCGTCGGGAATTTTGTCGGAGAAATTGACCAAAGCGCTTGTCAGCCAAACACCGATAAAGCTTGAATTATTGTTCCAAATCAGTAGGTAGGTTGTAGTTACCGTGGCTACTAGGGGGCAATCGCTTACGTAAATTTTGTCGACAAGATTGAAGTTCGTCATGAGACGGTCAGCTGGGAGGCTACTGTCGTAGCTGCGGCTCGTTGCGTTCAACCGAATGCAGGGTGACTTCGACGGCACCGAAACGAATACCCAAACCCTGTAACAAGGGATCGAGCACCAGACCATCCAGCGCCAGGAGCAACGGCGAGAGCAATTCGTCGGTCAATCCGCTGGCAAGATCCGCGCTGCTGAGGCCGGCAACCGCCAGGGTAGCGTCGAGCCCGCTGCCTCCCTGTAGCGACGCCGAAAGACTTCCCGCCAGACCCCCGAGGGCCGAGGACAAGACCTGCCCCGGCGAAGTCTCCGACGACAGTGTCTGCGGCAGTGGCCGGGTTTTGCTCGCCACGAAGTCGAATTCGCGATCGGCCGCGGAGGCCGATTGTACGGCGGCCGCCACGTTGGTGTTCACGCTGATCAACCCCCCCGACACCTCGAGCTGGAGCGCGGCGGCGGGGATCTTGGCGCTGGCTGGATCGCCGATAGCGGCAAATTCCCCGACACCCAATGCCCCTCCGTCCATGCGCGCGCCAATGGCGACCTGGTGAGCCACCGACGCGGCGTTGGCACACCGTATGGTTTCCAACCAGGCGTTGGTCGACAGCAGTTCCAGGTACAGGGGCACGCTTCCACTGACCCTCACCACGCCCCCCAAAATCGGTGTGGCATCGAGCGGCACCCGCACCACCAGTTGCACCTGCGCGGTCCGCGTTTGCGTCATCCAGGCGCCGTCCGCGTCGATGCCGGGTGGACCGATGGCATATTCCGGGCCTTCCAGGATATGCAGGTCCACCGTGATGGTGCTCAGACCCAACGGCAGATTCACCGCCGCCGAGAAACTGACCGTCCCGCCTTTGTTGGCCAGCTGCGCCCCGCCGGTGACCAGGTCGAAGACATTCAGCGCGGCGGTGGCCGCCACTTGCGGGTTTTCACTGGTGACGGAAATAAGATCATCGAGGGCTATCGTCCCGGTATTGGCGCTAAGCGCGGCTAAAGCGCTGAGCGCTGCATAGGCCGGCGAACCGGTCGTGGCCGCCGCAGCCAGGATCAGCAGAAACTCCCGCGGGACCAGACTCGCCTGCAGAAAAGCGCTCACCTCTCCGGAACCAACACCGGCCGCGGCCGCAGCGCTCACCAGCTCCTCCAGGGTGACCTCGGACGCGACCAATTGTTCGTAGTCGCCAGCGGTGAGACTCACCCCGCCCTCGAGTAGCGCCCCCAGCAGCGCATTAAGAACCTGCACCGCGTCATTATCCACCGCGACCAGTTCGGTTGCCGCGGAAAACGCCCCCACAATTTCATCGTAGGCAACGGCCTGGCGCCGCAGGGAGGTATCGCCGCCCAACCAGCCGCCCGCGACCAGGCTACTGGTCACGTCGCGGGCGACAGTGACTTTCACCGCATTGACGTAGCCGCCGGCCGCTGCGTTGAAAGCGTAGAGTCCATTATCAGCCTCAAGGGAACCCAACTGCGCCGCGACATCGGACGGGGCGCCGCCGAAACCGTTGCGCACCGCGCTGGCAACGGCGGCGGCATTGACCGCCGCCGGATCGATGGTGGTCACGCCGGCGCACAGTCCGGCCTCGGACAAGGCATCGATGGCAGCCAGATCGGCGATATTCTGGAGACGCCGGGACTCGAGCCCCAGACGACCCGTATCGACAGCGAGGGCGGCGAAAACGACCGCCAGCGACACGGCGAGAATCATCGTCAGGCTGGCGGCGCCCAGCTGCCGCCGCGGGGATGGATTCATTTGCTGATGAAGCCGTGCTGGTTGGCGAAGTAACTTTCCGGCACGGGCCGCTCGAAAGACTTGAGATAGCGCTGATAAGCGCGTGAAGCCGCCTCGCCGGGCTGCCGCGGCGGCTGCGGATCGGATTGGGCACCACGGACCTGCAACTGCAGCCACTGTCGGGTTTCCGCCCCCGCCGCCGGCGCGCCCGAGGAAGCGCCATCGGCAGCGATCGACCTCGCGAACGGGGACAATACCAGTAGGGAACAGACCAGGATCGAGCTAGTAAGGCGTGTCATTTGCGCGCTCCTTTTGTAACTGGGTTCGTAGAGTCGCCGCCCGCCGGCGCAGACGCTCGAGCTGGGCATCGCTCAGCGCGGCTTGGCGGGCGTAGGTTGAAGCCCTTGCCTCATCGCCTTCGACCAGAAGGGCGAGCACGAGATTTCCCGCCGCCGGCGATTTCCTGTCGCTAAGCTCGACCGCGGTTTCGAATTCGACCTTCGCCTGGGCGATACGGCCGGCAAGCAGTAATGCATAGCCGTAATCGTTGCGCACGCGCGGGTCGGCCGACAACAAGGCGCGCGCCTGTTCCAGATTGTGCAAGGCTCCGTCAAGATCGTGCCGCGCGGCGGCGATCAATCCCAAGCCACGATACGCGGCGCCCGCCAGGCACCCTGCACTGAGCGCCTGGTACAAGCCCTTCGCGTTGCCGTAATCGGCCACGGCCCTGAACGCCTCGGCCCGCAAATAGACCGCCTGCGGATCCTCCTTCAGACCCGTGGGCAAGGCGTCGAGATAGGCCAGCGCCGCCCGCGGCCGGTCGGCGTGCAATTCGTCCTCGACCAGGCTCAACCGCAACCGGGCCGCGCTGTCGAGCGCCTCGCATCCGGCCTCGCTCTGCACGGACGGCAACTCGTCGTGCTGGTTCGCCGCCGAGGGACGCGTGGGCTGGGTGACACACCCGACCAGGCCGGCCAATAGGATCCCCGCAGACAGACCGCACCAGCTCGTCATTGCAGCCCCCCGAGCGCGGCGGACAGCGACATCACCCCTGGCCCCGCCACGAAAATCATCAATGCCGGGAACAAGAACAGCACCATCACCAAGGTCATCTTGCCCGACAGCTTTCCGACCTTCTCGCGCAGCTCGGTGCGGCTGCGGTCTTCCATCAATACGACCAGCTCGGCGAGGCTCCGGCGCAGATTTCCACCCTGGGTGCTGACCTGGGCCAGCATCTCCACCAGATCGGAGACTTCGCGTAACCCTACGCCTCTTCCCCATTGTTCCAGAACCAAGACGCGGTCCATGCCGGCTTCGATTCGGGCGATCACCTTGTCCAGCTCGCCGCACATATGGGGCATCAGCGCTCTGGCCTGATCGCGCAAGGTACGCAGCGCCTGCTCGATGGACAGCCCGGCCTCGAACAGCATCTCCAGCAGATGAATCATCACCAGCGTCTCCTCGCACAGATGACGCTTGCGAACCCCCCCCAGGTAGCGCAGCGCATACCTGGGCGCGAAATAGCCGAACAACGCCCCAAAAGCCAGAGCCGATGCGCCCTGTTCGCGCAAGTCACCGGTTGCCAGCACGTAGAGCAGCAACAGCCCGGCGAAGGCGAACGGGCAGAGTGCGTAGACCCCATGGACCACGGCGCGCAGCTCCGGTCGATAGATCCCCGCCTGGTCCAGCAGGGTGCGCAGGGACGCCCCGGTCAGCTTATGCAATCGATGCAGGCCCAGGCGGTTGCAACAGCGCTCCAACTTGTGCGCCGGGCTATCGTCCACAGCGTCCTTGTTGAGTTTCAGCACCGTGCTGAGCCTTTCCTGGGTAACCTGGTGAATACGGGCGGAAACGCGCAACGTCACCACCAGCAGCGCCGCGCTGATCAGCCCGAACAACACCGCCGCCAACAAGTAGATTTCCGCAGTCATAGCCTCAGATCGTCTTGACCATACGCCACAAGGTGAAACCGCCGGCGATTTGCAGCCCCAGCGCCGCATAGAGGGCCAGCCGCCCGTCGTCGCTGGCCAACATGCTCTGCAGGTACCCGGGATTGACCGCCGACATATAGGCGGCGACCAGCAGCGGCAGCACGCCCAGCACCCAGGCGCTGAAGCGCGTCTCCCCGGTGAGTGCCGACAGCTCGCGCCGCGCCTGCTCACGCCGTTGAACCATCTGGGTGATGCTGTGCAGCAGCGCCTTGATACTGCCGCCATAGCGTTGGTGAACATTCACTGCCAGCGCCAGCAGCTGAAACTCCCGGACCGCCATCGCGTTGGCGGCACTCTGCAGCTGCTCGCCGAGCTGACCGCCAAGCTCCACATTGTTCTTCACCCGCAACAACACGCTTTTCAACGGCTCCTGCGAGCGCTCGCTCGCGAGCACCAAAGCCGCCTGAAGGGACCGCCCGGCGCCCAGCGAGCGGTCCAGGTTGTCGATAAAACGCGGCAGCTGATTCAACAAGGCTTCCGCTCGGCGCCGGTAGCGCAGCTGCAAAAGCACATAGATGAGCAGCACCGTGACCCCTAACACCACCAACGCTTCTTCCAGCCCGTACACGACTGTGGTCAGCAGAATGGCAGCGATGAGTGCGGCGACGCTGAGTCGCAACCCCTTCGGCCCCAGTCTGATGCCCACACGCGTGGAAATATCGTCGATCCGGCGACACAGCCTCTGCCATACACTGAGTTCGGCACGCGGACGCAGGGGATCGAAATACAGCATCGAGAAGCGCTCCCGGATGCGCTTGCTCAAATCAACCGAGCGACTGGACAGGAACAGGGTCAGTGCCAGCAGGAGACAGAGCAACGCCGCGCCGATAAGAAGATAGCCTGCCATACTCATCCGCTGTCACCGCTTGCCGGCCCCCTGGCATTACGCAGGAATTTCACGCATTGCAACTGCCGGCTGGTATTGACGAAGGTCTGATTCTGATCGTTGTAGCCAAACAGTTCGTGCAGCGAATAGTGGCCATCCTGAACCCCGACCACTTCGACGATCTGCGTGATCTTGCGACCGCCATCGGGCAACCGGGCGATATGTACGACCATGTCGACAGCCGAGGCGATCATTTCCTTGAGTGTCTGTTCGGCACCCGCAAAGCCCGCGAGCCCCGCCAGCATCGCCAGTCGCCTCAGGGCATCGCCGGCATTATTCGCGTGAATGGTGCACATGGAACCCTCGTGGCCGGTGTTCATGGCCTGAAGCATATCCAGAACCTCCACCCCGCGTATTTCGCCGAGAAGGATTCGATCCGGACGCATGCGCAGGACGTTGCGCACCAGGTCTCTGGCGGTTACCTCGCCCTCCCCCTCGATATTGGGAGGACGCGTTTCCAATCTGACCACGTGGGCGTGCCCCAGCCGCAGTTCCGCTGCGTCTTCAATCGTGACCAGACGCTGCCCTTCGTCGATGTATCGGCTGAGGACGTTTAACAGCGTGGTCTTACCCGAGCCGGTGGAGCCGCTTATCAGAATATTGCAACGCGCGGAAACCGCGGAGCAAAGCAATTCGAGCATTTCCTCATTCATGCTGTGATAGGCCAACAAATCACTGGCCCGTAGCGGCTCCGCGCGGAATTTTCGCACCGACAAACAAGGACCGTCGAGGGAAAGCGGCGGTATGATGGCGTTGACGCGGCTGCCATCGGGAAGACGGGCGTCGACCATCGGGTTGGCCTCATCGAGGCGCCTGCCCAGCGGCGCCAGAATTTTTTGAATAACCCGCAAGACATGGGCGTCGTCGATAAAACGCAGATTGGTGTATTGGAGTTTCCCGCCGCGCTCGACGTAGATGTTCTGGGCGCCGTTGACCAGGATGTCATTGACCTTGTCGTCGTTCAAGAGCGATTGCAGCGGCCCGTAACCGGTCAGCTCGTCGATCAATTCCTTGACCAGTGATTCAATATCGTCGCGATTCACCGCCAGATGATGCTCGCTGATATAGCGGCTGGTACGACCATGGGCGTAGTTGGCCAGAACCTCCGGTTCCCATTCGCTCAGCGAAACCTGATCCTCTTCGATACACTCGATCAGGTAGTGGTGCAGGCGGGCTTTCAGTTCCTGATAACTGTCGCTTTGCCTGAGACTGAAATTACGCGTGAAGTCACTGATGTTCATTGCTAGACCTCGTGGGCCAACAACAGCTTCAAACGTTGCCAATAGGCCATGAGGCCGGTGTCGGTCGCGGCGGCCGGATTATCCGCTTCTCCGAACAGGTGTTGGACCAGTTTCCTCACCCGCGCGCAATAGGGCTCGTTTGGCGCGGTTTCGAACATGCTGAGCCCCGAGTTGATCACGTTCAACCGCGCGAGACCGCACGGCGGCAGCGTCGCTTCCAACGGGATCCCGAAGCCTTTCGCGATAACCTCGGCAGTCGGCACCAATTTATGGTAGTAGCGGTCGACCACCAGGGTGGTCGGCCCCACGGTCAGCTTGTGCGCGCCGATGCGCTGAAGCAACGCCATGTTCTGCTGCACGCTGGGTACACTTTGCTCGGCGATCAGCAGTGTCTGATCGGCATGGCGCAGCAGGACGTCCAGAAACTCGGACTCCGGCAACCCCCCCAGGTTGACGATGATATTGGGGAAGTAGGTGCGCAGGGTACCCAGCAGGACGAAGATGTCGGCGGAGGTGATTTCGTTCACGCCCGAAGCGTCCTTGCCCATATCCAGAATGCGCAATCCGCTGTAGTGCTCGGCGAACGCACTTTCGATCAGCGTCTCGTCGAGCCTGCGCATGCTGCGCACCGCATCGACAAAGCTATAGGAGGATTTCACGCCAAGGTACAGGAGCGCGTCTCCCTGGGGAATGCCCAGGTCGAGCAACAACGTCTTGCGTTTTGGTTCCAGCTCGGTGGCTGCCAGCGCCATATGCAACGCCAGCATCACCGTGTCGCCGTCGGGACGGGCGTTGGCCAGCGCGATCATCTTGCTGGGTTTTCGCCCCTGCTGCGCGCGCGGTGCGTCCTCGCCCAGTCGCCGCACCAGACTGGTCACCTGGCCCTTGTCTTCCCCCGGCATGATGAAATCGCGCGCGCCGGCGCGCATGACAGCCAACACCAGCTCCGAGTCATCGCTTTTCGACATCGCCACCACGGAGATCAGCGACTTAACCGTAAGCAGGCCCTCTATGATGGAGGTCTGCTGCGCCAACTGCTGGTGGTTGACGTCGACGAAGACGAGCGGCGAACCAGTGACGTCGATGATCTGCAGGATACGCTCCAGTCCCTCCGTATCCGCAACCACGACATCGCCGAGATCGGCCAACGCGCTTTGCAGCCAGCGGATGTGGTCATCCCGGCTGCTGACTACGACAAAACTGTGCCTGGTGTTCATACTCAATCCGAAAACCCGTAGGTGGCGTCCCGTCCCTTGAACTCACCGCTCTCGAACAGCAGGAAATCCGCGGTGTCGGGATCATAGTTTCTGTACCGCTCACCCGGCAGGGGCGGCAATGTCGCGCTCGCGGAGAACGGCGTGACAAGATGAGGCGTGACGACCATGACCAGCTCGCGGTCTTTCACATCCAATCGGGAGGAGCGAAAAAACGCCCCCAGCACCGGTATGTCGCCCAGTCCAGGCACCTTGTCCACATTGGCAACCGTCTCCTTGCTGACCAGCCCGCTGATCACGAAACTCTCCCCGCTGCCAAGCTCGATGCTGGTTTCGGTGCGCCGGATGCGTAGCGACGGCACCGACACCCCCCCGCTCTGGATACCGGCGGCGAAATCCAGTTCGCTGACTTCGGGCGCCACCCGCAGCATGATCTGGTCTTCCGACAACACGGTGGGCGTGAGAAACAGGCGAATGCCGAATTCCTTGAACTCCACGGTCACCGACGATTGGTCGCCGGAACCCTGGCGCACCGGGATGGGAAACTCCCCCCCCACCACGAAGCTCGCGTCCTGTCCGCTGAGCGTCACCAGCGAAGGTTCGGCCAGGGTGTAGGCGAACCCATTGCCTTCAAGCATACTCAGCACACTCAGAACACCGTCGGTTGCCCTGCCCAGCACAAAATTGAAGCTTTCGAAACTCGGCAGGAAGCCACTCTGGCTGCCCAACGAGAAACTTCCCTGCCCACCACCGATATCGGAAAGCACGCCGGGAGGAGAGATTCCGGCGGTTACCGAGCGGGTATTCTTGGCGAGAAAGAATCCGGCATCCTTGAGCTTGCTGTGACTGATTTCAACGATCTTGATATCTGTCTGCACCTGATGCCGGAAAGCCATACGGCTCTGATCGCTGACCTGCCTCCCTTTCTCGGTCGACTGCGCCGCGGTGGCGATCGCGTTCGCATGCCCCGGAAGCGAGTTCGGATCTCCCTGAAGCACCAAGGCGCCACCGGCGGCCTCCATGCGCATGCCTTCTGCATCCAGCGTAGAGCGCAATCCCTCCGGCGCCGCCACTTTGACCAGGTATTCCCGCAGTGAAGGCGTGCCCCGGGACCAGACCTGCAGGCTAGTGGTCCCGAGCTTCTTGGCGGTGACTAGTACATCCTTGCGACCGACCAACTTGACATCGGCCACGCTGGGATCACCGACGGCCAGGCGGGTCACCGAATTGACAAAAGCGAGGCTGCGTTGTTGCCCGGCAGGCACCTCGAGGACCTCGGTGTCGGCCCGGGCCGGGTACGACTGCAACAAGACAAGGCATCCGAGCAGCCAATACATCCCTGTTTTGATTCTCTTCAACATCATGTAATCCACTGGGTAACCGTTCAACGCGACGCGGCCTCAAAGGTACGCTTGTCGCCGCGATACACCGGCACGCGGTATGCCTGAGGACGCGACTTTCTTACGGTCATTTCACTCAATTCCACCGGCGAACTCTTATAGCCTTTGGTTGATTCCTGCGAGGCGATCTCCTTGCTCGACACCACGGAGAGGCGGATCACGCCGGCATTTTCACCCAACATGAGTCTTTCCACCTGATCCCTGGGCACGGCAAGCACCGCCGAATGGCTGGATGCCTCCGACTGCCCGGCATCGGCCGCGGCGCTGAGAATGTTGCCGTCGCTTCCCACCGCCAGGGAGTCTCCGTAGGCCAGTACCGCCACCCGCTCGATCAACGTACGCGCGACGCTGCGTTTGACCTCGACCCCACCGCCACGCAGGTACAACAAGACGTCGACATAATCGCCGGGCTGGACGTAACCGCCACCCCCGATCACTTCATTGACTTTGATCGCCACCGCCCGCTGACCGGGCGCCAGCAGACGAGCCAGATGACTGCCAGCCTGGAAATGGCTTTCCATGAGGATCTCGCCCGCCGCGATCGGAACCATGGGTACCCGGCCGATGAGTTTGTCGACGGCATCGAACGCACCCGCGCGAATCACCGGAACCCGGATCGAAGTCAGTTCACCGGCTTCGAGCGCAGTGCCGGCTGGGATCTTTCTGCTGGAAATAATGACTGTGTGAGCCGGTTGCTCCGAGTCCGTGTTCGGCTGCTGCGCGACCACCGGCTGCGATTCGGGCGCGGCGCTCAAGCGCAGACCGAGATAACCGAGCAAAATGGCGCCTGCGGCCAACGCGATGGAAAGCATACGCAGCACTTGGGTATTCATTCCTGTCCTCCATTGACCATATCTGCGTCCCTGACTTGTGGGTGACCTATAGTCGTGCCGTGGCCGTCCCGACCAATCGCGCGGGCACTTTTGGCACCGCTCCGATGAAAGGAAGATTCAAGAAGGGAACGACCGGATTGGCGGTGTAATCCTGATAGCCGACCACCACCGTTAAGACATTGGCATCGTAGCTCACCGCCACCTGCTGATTGCCCTCGCCCAGAACATGGCTCTTGACCGCCGGTGGAAGCCAGTCCAATTGCCTGGCGACCTGCTGGCGCACCTGGACCGTTACCCCGTTGTTGATGTAATCGTCGCTGTCGGAGTACGCCGTCGGGTCCACCGCCAGGGCCGCCCGCGCGCCGCCCTCGGCCGCCGAGGAAAAAGTCTGCATCAACATGAACACGAAACCATAGCTCACGATCGCATAGAACAGGGCAAAAAACGGCAAAAACAGGAGCGCGTACTCGATCGCGGTGCTGCCGCTTTGTCGCCCGCGCAAGCTGGTGCCTGGGTCTGTTGGCGACGCAATCGGCATGACTCACCTCTCAGCTCACCAGGAATGGCCCGCCAGGCGGACCAACATCACCACGCTCAGTGCACCGCCCATGGCCGCGCCCAAACGGATATTTCGCGGATGCCGGGCGCCACCGGCCAGGCGCGGGTGAGTTCCAGTCGACAGGCCCGGCACCGCGTAGGGGACATAGTCCAGACATCGGCGGATAAGAAGACCCCCGAGACATAATACGGCGCTCAAAGCATAAACCGCTGCAAAGTCGTAGAGTCCGGTCAGCACGGCAATGGCCACGGCGAACTTCACGTCGCCGGCACCAAGCAGACCGCAGACATAGGCCGGTAGCGTCAGAACCACGGCCAGCGCGACCGCCTGCAGGATCGAGCCCGGCGGCTGGCCCAACGGACTCACGCCCGTTATCGCCAGAATCACACCGCCAACAACCACGCCGCCCAATGTCAATGCATTGGGCAGGCGCCGCTGCTTCAAATCAAATACCGCAAGCACCAACGCCCACAAGCTAAGCGCGAGTTCAGCCATGCAAACCGCTCCAGGTCCGGCGAGAACCTAATTTCCCGAGCCGGTCGCCGAGGTCAGCGCAGTCTGGATACTGGTAAAGATTCCGGTGACCGCCGTGCGGATCGGTGTCACGAAGGTCACCAGCGCCACCGCCACCATGGCAGCGATAAGCACGTATTCGATGGCGCTCGCGCCCTCTTCGTCGCGGAAAAAGGCCGCGACCTTGTGTTTCAGCCCTTGAACAAACATTAGCTTCTCCTTATGCAGTGAACTCAGGCATTGTCCGGCCTCCCCAGATTTCGACCGTCACCTGTTATTCTTTAAGAATATATATTCATGCTGGATTACTTATATTTTCCCCCTCGCCGACTTGCTCCAACCCTTGGGTCCCCACTATCGACTTCCACCGAACCTGATCCCTTCCGTCCCGCTTGGCCTGATACAAGGCGTCGTCGGCCTGTTTAAGCAACATAGCGGGGGCTTGGCGAGGATCGGGGATACAGGTCGCGCCACCGATGCTGACGGTGACATAACCGTGACTACTACCTGCATGCTGCAGCTTCAGCTTCGAGACTGCGCGGCGCATGTGCTCGGCGTACTCCTTGGCTTCATTGCAGGCCATCTGCGGTAACACCACGGCGAATTCCTCGCCGCCGTAGCGTGCCACCAGATCGCCGCTGCGACGCAGACTGGCCGCCAACGCCCTCGCGACTTCATTCAAGCACAGGTCGCCTTCCTGATGACCGTAGATATCGTTGAAGGACTTGAAGTGGTCGATATCTATCATCATCACGGTCAGCGGCAATCGCGAACGCGCCGCGCGTTTCCACTCTGTCGTCAGGCATTCATCCAGTGCACGACGATTGGCGAGCTGGGTCACCATGTCGACGGTGGCCATTTTCTGGTAACCAAAATACTTCTGCAGCGCATCCATCAAGCCGTGGTGCATGCTACGGGCCGTGATGGCGAGCGTCCCGGCAAAGATGAACAACATCAGCGCCATCAATTGTTCCACCGCTTGCGCGCCAAGCGACAACACCAGAATCATCGGCGCCAGCACGCAGACCAAGTACACCAGGTATGCGTTGGGCAAGGCGATATACCAGGGCAAGGCGCTGGCACAGGTGATGGTCAACATGAAAATGAGAAAGACCTGATAAATCCCCTCGGGCGCGGGGTAGAGCAATACCGGCAACACCCCCCACACCACTCCATTGAGGGCGGCGAGCAACAGCACGGTGCCCGACTGTTGGGTCGATAACATCACGCGCTCGCTACGCCGGTGCTCGCGGGCGTTCATCAGCCGGGCGGAGGCGGCCACCATCACTGCCGCGAGCCAGGTCAGCAATTGGACGTCATCCACCTGCCCCCAAAAAAACGCGACAAAGATAAGGGCATTGGCCAGACTCGACAGGCAGCCAATGCCGGCGAAACGATGGAGGTGCGCTAACTGTTGGGTGGATACGTGGTGGGGGTCGGTGGCGACAAACATGATTTATCAGCTTCAAATTCGCTCAGCTTTCTCGGGCACCCTAAATTGTCCTTTCCATCCTATAGCGGCCCGCCGCCTCCATTTTTGACCGATTCCCCACATCACGCGCCGCGTTTTCCATCTCACTTAATCAAGGATTGATCAGAAATGTACCTTGTGTAAAGCTTAGATGTAGGACATTACCCTACAAATCATGAATTTATTTGCTTTGTCGACACTGAATGTGTGGGCTTTACCGAAGAAACGGGGACAATTTCCGACTTGCGCGGGCGATATCGACGAAAGGGCTGCGTTATCGGTGTTGTCAGCCGATAACTGACTGTTCGTCTGCCGAAAACACATTACACTGACTTGTAAGACGGCATCGCAATCCTCGATAAGGATTTCAGGAGGGGGGTATAGGCACGGAATCTCGCAGATGGGTATCGGGAGCTAACGGTTGATATGGAGGCGTTTATCACAAATAGCGATTCGCTATCGAAAGCCCATCTTCCGGCTGATCAGACTGGGGTCGATTTCGACACCGTCGACCCGAGTGGGCAGCTAAGGCAGAGCCAGGCCCGACTGCTCAACGACGGCAGCCGCCTGGCCGCCATACTGACGCTGCTGGCCGCGCCGCTGCTGGCCTACTTGCTCAAGGATTCGGTGCCCGCGGCCAACCTGATCATCTGGACCGGAGTCATCTCGGTGATCTCCGTGGTCCGCTTCATCATGTTCACCCGTTACCATCGGCCGCTGGGGATGCGCAATCTTCACCATCTCAAACTGTCGCTGCTCTCCTGGAATTGCTTGAGTGGCCTGGCATGGGGGAGCACGGCGTTGCTGATCTATCCGGTCGACGCCCTACCTCAACAAGTGCTTCTTCTGGTCGCCATGGCGGGCGTCGTCGCCATCGCCATCACCGTTCATTCGGGCATGCTCGCGGCTGTGTTGGCATTCACCCTGCCGGCGACCATGCCGATCATCATCCGGTTGATCAGCGAGAATACGCTCATCCACGATCAGCTGGCGATGCTGGCCTCACTGTTCCTGACATTCGCCCTGGTGATCTCGGCGAAGTTGCACCGCCTGACCCTACGTGGCATCCAGGTGGGGGTGGACAACACCAACCTGATCGACCATCTCGAACAACGCAAACGCGAAACCGACAAACTCAACGCCGAGCTGCGCCGCGAGGTCACGGTGCGACGCAATGCCGAAATCAGACTGCGCCAGGAACGCGACTTCATTTCGGGCATCCTGGACACGGAAAGCGCCATCGTGATCGTTCTGGACCGTGATGCGCGGATCCTTCGCTTCAACCGTGCGTGTGAGACCGCCACCGGCTTTTACGTTCACGAAGTGGTGGGCAAAACGCTATGGGAGGCGCTGCTGCCGGAGAATCAGGTCGAACGCTTCCGCGAGCATTTCAACGCCGTCGTGAATGGATTTTTCCCCAACGAATGCGAGATTCAGTGGCGCAGCAAGGACAGCGGCATCCGGCTGGTGCAACTTTCCAATACCGCCATTCTCGGCAGTGACGGCAAATGCACGCACGTGGTCTCCACAGGAGTCGATGTCACCGAGCGGCGGCATACCGAGGCGGCACTGGCGCGCACGCAGGAAAACTTCGAGCTTCTGGTTGAAGGCGTGACCGACTACGCCATCTACATGCTCAAGCGCGACGGCACCATCATCAGCTGGAATACCGGGGCGGAACGCATCAGCGGGTACTCGGCCGAAGAAGTCATAGGGGCCCATTACGGCGAATTCTTCTCGCCCTGCGACCAGGTGATCGGCCATCCGCAGGTCGAGCTGCGTATCGCTGCTAGCGACGGACACTACAAACGCGCCGGGTGGCATCAGAAGCGCGACGGCAGCCGCTTTTGGGCGACCGTGACCATTCATTCGGTTCGCGATACGGAAAACGAGTTGCGCGGGTTTTCGATGATCATCAACGATATCTCCGCCCGCATCCTGGCCCAGCAGGCCCTCGAGGAGAGCGAAGCACGCATCAGCGCCATGACGGCGAACATACCGGGCATGGTGTATCAATATCTCGACGGCGACTCCCCGGACTCCGGTTTCATCTATGTCAGCAAAGGCGCCAAGGAGGTCGTCGGGCTCGAGGCGCAGACAATCCTGGATAAAAAGGTGGAACTTTCAAGCCTGATCCAGGAAGACGATCGGGACGACTTTGAAAGGAGCCGCCTGCAGGCGCGCGAGACGCTGTCGACCTGGCACTGGGAAGGCCGCATGTTCTCGCCGGAGGACGGGTCCCTGCATTGGATCGATCTTCGTTCCAGCCCGCGCCGACAGGAAGACGGCCAGGTATTGTGGGACGGCATCATATTCGACATCACCCTGCGCAAGCAGGCCGAATTCGCTCTCGCTCGTTCGCGTGAATTGCTGCGCGCCCTGTCGGTGCATCTGCAGAATGTACGCGAGGAAGAAAAGGCCGGGCTCGCCCGCGAACTCCACGATGAGCTCGGCAGCATGCTTACCACCCTGAAAATCGAAGTCAGCTCGTTGAAAAATCAGCTGGCGCACAACCCCGAGGGGGTCCACGCGCATATCGACGACATCGTGGAGACCGTGCACGAAGCCATCGCCACCACCCGCCGTATCTCGACCAATTTGCGTCCGCCCATTCTCGACAACCTCGGCTTGCTACCGGCCATCGAATGGCAACTCGAACAATTCAAGCAACGCACCGGCATGAACATCGACCTGCACGTCACCGGCGACTCGACGATCCTCGGCGACAACCACACCATCGCCATATTCCGCATCCTGCAGGAGGGCCTGACCAACATAGCCCGGCACGCAGAGGCAACCCGGGTCAGTGTGGCCGTTTCGGTCAACTCACAATCCATCGGTCTGGACATTATCGACGACGGCAAGGGCTTTACCGTGGACGAACACAAACCCGGAACCTCCTACGGCTTGTACAGCATGCAGGAGCGGGCCGGTGCGCTTGGGGGTAGTGTCGAAGTCATCAGCCAACCCGGCGAAGGGACCCGACTTAAATTACGTGTGCCAGTGACCACGCAGGGTACACGCTCATATGGAGTAAACAGATGATCCGAATCCTTATAGCAGATGATCATCCGGTCGTACGAGCCGGCATGCGTCAGATCATCGACAACGACCCCAATATCTGCGTGACCGCCGAGGCGGCCTCCGGAGAGGAAGTCCGCGAAGCGGTCACCCGATCCGAGTTCGACGTCTTGCTGCTCGACATTTCCATGCCCGAGCCCAGCGGCATCGACTTGTTGCAAAAACTCAAGGCGGCGCGGTGTTCGGCCGCGATCCTGTTCATGAGCATGTACCCCGAGGACCAGTTTGCGGTACGTTTGCTGAAGTCGGGTGCATCGGGCTACCTGACCAAGGAGAGCGCCCCGGATCAACTGATTTCCGCCATTCACAAGGTGGCCGAGGGCGGCCGTTATATCAGTCCGTCCCTGGCCGAGATCCTGGCTGACAATCTCACCGTCGCCAGCGGCCGGCCGGCGCACGAAACGCTGTCCAACCGTGAGTATCAGATCTTCTGCATGCTGGCCTCGGGCAAGAGCGTTTCGGAGACCGCCGTCGAGCTGTCGCTGAGCGTAAAGACCGTGAGTACCTACAGAAGCCGGATTCTCGACAAGATGAAAATGACAAAAAACGCCGAATTCACCTATTACGCCGTCAAAAAGGGCCTGATCGACTGACGCTCGGGCTAGAAGGATTCGGCCTCCATCTCCAGATAGATGCGATAAGCGTTCCCGCGGTTACTGGCCTCGAAAGCCGGAAGGTCGCGGTAAGCCGACCAGTCTGTGGACTCATACGCCTCGTCGAAAGGGACGAACTCCTGCACCGCCCTGCGCATGGCGGCGCGCACGAAGTCCAGATAACCGCGCGTGGCGGCGATCGCCTTGGCCATGTCCCGGGAGGCCGAGCCGTGTCCCGGAATGATGTAATCCGGCTGCGGATCGAGTTTCACCAGATAATCCAGGCCCTGCAACCATCGCTCGACGTCGGTCTCGGGACTGTCCAGGAAGGGCACCCTGCCCTTGTAGATGACGTCGCCACTGAACAAGACCCCATAGTCTTTCACCAAGAGGATACTGTCGCCAGGCGCGTGCGCCGGGCCAAGATGCGTGAGCTCGAAGCTGACGCCACCCAGGCTGAACTCGGCGTGATCGGCGAAGGTCTCATCCGGTGCGACGATACGGGTAGTTTCGTCGACCCAGGGGAACAGGGCCTCGCGGCGTTGTTGCAGGCGCCGCTCGGCATCCTCCCCCTGGGTGGCCCGGCTGCCCTCGGCGTAACCGGCCGCCAGTCGCTGGGCCCACACCGGGGGGTTACCCGCGTGATCCTTGAACGCCTGCAAACCATAGACATGGTCGGCGTGATAATGGCTGATCACCACCCGTTCGATCGGCTGATCGGTGACTTCGCGGATCCGCTGCAACAACCGGTAACCCAGCGCGGGTGTACCCAGCGCGTCGAATACCACCACGCCCTCGTCGGTCACCACAAAGCCGGCGTTGGACGTGTGGCCTTCATTGTCGGCGCCGGGAACGCCGGAAAGTCCTACCACATAGTAAACCGGCACACCCGGAATTTTATGCAGCTCGAACGGCAGGCTGACCGCTCCATAGGGCGTGGATACGCCCTGCGCGCCGGACGGCGTATCGCCACTGGCCGCGCCCCATACCAGCGCCAGGAATACCACAAGCCATTTGCGACTAGCGCATGTAAGCATAACCCTGCTCCTGCTGCAGGCGCACGATCTCGGCGTCCGCCATCGGCACCACTTTGACAAAACCATGGATGTCGCCTGGCTCCAACCCATGTCCCCTGGCGGCGACGCGACACATTCGGAACTCCACCGGTCCGGCCTGGGTAAGGCTCTGCGCCCGCTGCATCAGCTCCCGATAACGCGGAAGATTCTGGACACTGAACAAGGGTATTTCATTGCCGTGAAGCACCAGCACGATGGAAGCCTCGAAAGGATCCGCCTGGTAGAGGTTATTGAGGTAACTCACCCGATCGAGCACGCCCGAAAAAGCGCGTTCATCGTTGAGCGCCACGTCGTACACGACTTTCTGCGGCCGGTAATCGATGTCGGCGGCAGCCGCCCGCCCCCAGGGGGCCGGCGTCTCCTCGGCTCGCGCCGTCGGCGTCGGCGTCGCCAGAGAAATCAACAGTGCCATCAAGAAATTCAAGGCATATCCGGTCATCGCCTGTCTCCTGGAATCCGCGCCTGTCAAGCGGACGAGAGGCTCTCGCCCCATGACCCCCGGCGGCTGGCTTTATGCCAACTCGAACATTATCAAATGTGAATGACGCCTGTCAGCTTCCTATCAAAACTTAGGCGAATTTTCGGCAATCCAGCCGTGCTTTTTTCGTGGTAGGAACATCGATGCACTTTGACCGGCACCCCGGCCCCCCGTCGGCCCACCAACCAGGCCCCCTACTGGCCTGCTTCCTCCTGACGCTCGCGGCGCTGCTGCCGGCGGCTGTCGGCGCGGTATGCCCAGGCCCGGTCAGCTTGCAGGTATTGGGGTCCGGCGGCCCGATCGCCAACAGCTCGCGAGCCAGCTCGGGCTATCTGCTCTGGGTGAACGACAAGGCCCGTTTGTTGGTCGATGCCGGCGGCGGCACCTTTGCCCGTTTCGGTAACGCCCAGGCCCATATGGAGGATCTGGAAGCCATCGTCCTGACTCATCTGCACGCCGACCACGCCGTGGAGTTACCCGCGTATCTCAAAAGCGCCTGGTTCGGCGAGCGCAAGGAGGCGTTGCCGCTGATCGGCCCGTCAGGAAATCTGGAATTCCCCGGCTTGACCGAATTCGTTCAGCAGCTGATTGGTCCCGGGCAGGGCGCATTCCGTTACCTGTCCGGCTACATGGCAGGCACCTCCGGATACTTCAAGACCACGCTCTACGAAAGCGACGCCGACAGCCGCAAACCCGAAACCGTGCTCACCACCGCGAACATGACCCTGACCACGGTCGGGGTCACCCATGGCTCGGTGCCCGCGCTCGGGCTGCTGGTCGAAGTCGACGGCAGACGTATCGCCTTCAGCGGCGATCAGAACGGCGACAACCCTCAGTTTGGAAAGATGGTCGCCGACGCGGATCTCCTGGTGATGGACCACGCGGTACCTGAAGACGCCGACAAGACCGCCGCCAGTCTGCACGCCCGTCCGGATGAGATCGGAAAACTCGCCGCGCAGGCGAAGGTCAAGCACCTGCTGCTGAGCCACATCATGCCGCGCAGCGAGGCCGCGCTGACGGACAGCCAGAAGACCATCAAAGAAGCTTATACGGGAAAACTGTCGGTCGCCGAGGATCTGCTGTGCGTCGACCTGCCGGCAAAGGATCGCTGATCAGCCCTCTCAGCGCAAGGCCTTCAGGCTGGCAAGCACCGCGCCACGGTAAGCATCGATAGCCTCGTCAATGGCCTGCACACCGTCCGGCGAGCTCCCCAGCGTATGCCATTGCCGCTGCCATACTCGCAGCAGTTTTTCCGCGGCGGCCGGCACCGGCGGGGGCATCAACTGACTCAGGTCCTGAATCGTCAGGACATGTGACCAGCCGAGCCGGGGATTGCCCAGCTCAGGATCGGCGTCATAGTGGCTGAGAAAGACCACCCGTTGCAACTCACCGACCTTCACCAGGATTTCGAAACCGGCCGTGCGCACGTTACTGTTGAGTTCGGACTTTTCGTTGCGCCAGGTATTGTAGGCCAGTCCGGATAGCGCCACCGACAGGCTGATGATCGCCACCAGATTTCGCCGGAATTGCTCGCGGAGGCTGTCACCAGGCATGGCCCGGCGCCCTCCAGGGCGCGGCCAGACACCTGGTCGTTAAAGCTGGATAAGCGTCCAACCCTCGGTGAGGCGCTGCACCAGATGATCGGCGGCCGGTCCGTCGGATTCCACCCCGGCGATCACCCGCGCATCCTCGCCCCTGTCGCGCAAACGCTTCAACCCCTTGCTGCAGGCGATGAAGCGCACATTCGGATAATGGGCGATCATCTGCTTGATGTCTTCCACATGTCGCGAGGCGGCGGCGCGCATCAGATCGAGCCCGCCGGCATTGGCGACGACCTCCACCTGGATGCCCTGGGCACTGTATTGATCGAGAATGCGTTCGGCTTTCTTCAATACCGTAGTGAACAGGGTTTCGTCGGACTCGCCGATATGCAGGATGACATGCTTCGAGGCCGGCGCCGGATCGGTTTGCAGCGACGCTTGATGGCTGTGGTCCCCCTTCAGGCTGTGGCCGTACCAGCCGGCGCCGAAGGCACACACCAGCACCAAAATGGACGCGGCGACGCGGATGACCCCCATGAAGCGGGAAACATCATGCGCCGCGGGCAGTTCGCGCGTCGGTGCACGCACGTCCTCGAAGGAGAACTGCACCCATTCCTTGGTACGCTGCAAGTCGCAGACGCGCTGTCGACATTGCGGATCCGACTCGAAGCGCGAGAGCATGGACTGCTTCTCCCCGGTGGTCAGTTCGCCGTCGACGTAGGCATGCAACATGCGGTCAGAACAATGTTTCGATTCGTTCACTTCACTCTCCGAAGATACGTGGGATGAGCGGACGGCTTAGCGGCATGGATACTGACGAGCGCTTTTTGCAAACTGTGACGGGCCGTGTGCAGGCGGCTCATCACCGTGCCAATCGGTATATCCATTACCCCGGCGACCTCCGCGTAGGAAAAGCCCGCCAAATCCACCAATGTCAACACCTGCCGCTGTCCCACCGGCAGTTTGAGTATTGCCCCTCTGACGCTCTCGACAATCTCCTGCTCACTGCAGCTTGCCACCACGTCATTATCGCTGACGACCCCGACTTCGTCGATATCGATACTGGGACGCAGACAGCGCAGATGCTTCTTCCAGCAGTTGCCCAGGATGACGTGCATCCAGGCGTTCAACGCCTCGGCGTCACGCAATTGCCCGGCGCGCTGCAGGGAGATCATCAACGTCTCCTGGACCAGGTCGTCGGCGACCACCGGGTCGCCGCACCAAGCCAGTGCCACCCGGTAGAGGCGGTCGCGGTTCTCGGCTATCCGCTTGCGCAGATCCCGGCTTATCAACAGGCGGCGTATCAGTCCCATGTCATTCAAGATACGTCAGCGCCTCGGTTTATTCGCTTTTTGTTGCCATATATTCCATCCCATGGCGAGCGGGGCCGCTCGGGAGCCTTGGACAGAGCACCCGGCTGAGCCGTTTAGATTCATTCAACACCGGCAGGCTGTAAGCACCGCGGGCAATCGGACGCCGGATTTGGGGGAAGCACCACCGCCGGCGGCCCGCTAACATTTGATAATGCGTCCTCAGGGGGCGTTTCCTAAGCTGGGTTCACTGAACCGGCACCGCGGTCGCGCTCTGCCGTGCCATCCACCTTGAGCTGCGTCGGCAGCGGGAGATACGCGTCATGAAAAAGGAACCCGTCGTGCACCTTCAGTGGAACGGCCGCGAAACCGTTCCCCTGGTCAGCCAGATGCTCGAGCAAACCGACCTGATCGAAATCCAGCTGGCGCCGGAATACAACCACGCGCTGTTCGAGAAACTGCACCCGGAGGCGCCCCGCGCCGTGGTCGAAACGGTGAACAAATCCGGCGATGCGGAACTGCTCAACACCGTTTCCCAGATCAACGGGCTGGAGGATTTCGCCCTCCTGGTGGACGTGCTGCGCACCGAAGAGGCGGCACTGCATATCGTCAGCCCGCCGACGGTCATCATCGAAATGCCCGGCGGCGCGCCCGCGGCGGCCTGACAGGCTCTCCCGGCTCTACCCACACGCCGCTGATCCAGACCCTTTGCGCAAACTTCGCAGAAGTTTCCACGAAATCAACAAAGCCCCGGCGGGCGAGCGGTTTCGTCGCTACCACTATCGCCGCCGCGGACGACACCATCCCTGGCTGCGGCCGCTGATTCTGATCGCCGGCATCCTGTTGGTGGTTCTCGGTTTCCTCCTCTCGCTACCGCCCCTGGTACCCGGGTTTCTACTCTGGGTCCCGGGCCTGGCGCTGATCGCCTCCCAGTCGATCCTCACCGCTTCGTTCCTGGACTCAAGCGAACGCTGGTTGCGCCGCTGGTATCGACGCCTGAGCGGCAACGGCAATAACAGCTGACCCCCGTGGTCACCGCGCGGCCGTCCGCGCCACCCCCGGATGGGCTATACTGCCCGCTTCGACCGCCAGACCACAGCGAAAACGGACGCTCAGATGAAAATCGGCATTGCCCTGGGGAGCGGCGCCGCCCGCGGTTGGGCGCACATCGGGATCCTGCGGGCGCTGGAAGAACGCGGTATCCGGCCCGAGATCGTCGCCGGCAGCTCGGTCGGCGCACTGGTCGGCGCCGCCTATGCCAGCGGCCACCTGGATCAACTGGAGCAGTGGGTACTCAAGCTCGACAGCGGTCGCATTCTCAGCTTTCTGGACGTCAGCTGGACCGGCGCAGGACTGATCCAGGGCGACAAGCTGGCCGCCTATTTCGAGCAGACGCTGCAGTCGATGAACATCGAAGACCTGCCCAAGCGCTTCGCCGCCGTGGCCACCGAGCTGTCGACCGGGCGTGAAATCTGGTTCCGCGACGGCAGCCTCAGCAAGGCGCTGCGCGCTTCCATCGCCCTGCCCGGGCTGTTCACGCCGGCGTTGCTCGACACGCGCTATTACATCGATGGCGGCCTGGTCAATCCGGTGCCGGTGTCCCTGTGTCGCGCCATGGGGGCCGAAATCGTCATCGCCGTCAATCTCAACGGCAACCTCGCCGGGCGTCACCTGAAGCAATTGCTGCCTGCCGACACCCACAGCGGCGAACCCGGATCACAATACAAAAGCGACTTCTGGAACCAGGCACTCGCCCGCGTCGGCCAGTCGATCAACCGCAACGCGGCCTTGGCCGGCATGTTCAAACCGCGCCGGAAATCCCCCGGCATGTTTGAAGTCATCGCCAGCGCGATCAACATCATGCAGGATCGAATCACCCGCAGCCGCATGGCCGGGGAGCCGCCCGATATCGTGCTGTCGCCGCGACTGGCTCATCTCGGCCTCATGGACTTCGACCAGGCGCAGGCCGCCTTCAAGGAAGGCCGGGCGTGCGTGGAACGCTCACGCACCGCGCTGGCCGATTATTTCGACATGACCTGACGCCTTGGGATTACGCCGACGTCGATCGGCGCCCAGGCTGAGACCGCCGCGGCCCTTGTGCGCGCGCGGCACAGGTTCTCGGCTATATGGAGCCCGGAGACGTTCCCGCGGCCCTCGTGTGCGCGCGGCACGGCCCGAGGGGGCCCGCCCGGCGGCTACTGGACGGGTCGGAAGGCGTCGCGTTATGCTGCCAAGGCTCCCCCGACGGATCCGACAAGGCCAGTATCCATGCAAGTCCGCATCCCGACCGACCCGTCCACCGCGGCGGCCCAATCGTTATTGAGAAGGCTGCGGCTCTGCGCGCTGGCCCTGATAGGCGCGCTCCTGGCTCAGGCGGCGTTGGCGGCCGCGGCGCCGGCGCACACGGGAGGCTGGCGTCTGGCCGAAGCCTCCAGCCCCTATCTGCGCATGCACGCGGACAATCCGGTCGAATGGTTCCCCTGGGGAGACGAGGCCTTTGAAAAAGCCAAGCGCGAACACAAGCCGCTGTTCATTTCCATCGGCTATTTCACCTGTCATTGGTGCCACGTCATGGCACGCGAGTCGTTCCAGAATCCGCGCATCGCCGAGCTGCTCAACCAATACTTCGTCTCGATCAAGATCGACCGGGAGCAACGCCCCGATATCGACGCCGCCTATATGGCTTTTGTCACCCTCACCCGCGGCGCGGGCGGTTGGCCGATGACGGTTTTCGCCACCCCGCAAGGCTATCCGTTCACCGGCGGCGTCTACTTCCCGCCGGAGACCCGCGACGGGCACATTGGTTTGCGCGAACTGGTGACGCGGGTGCACGCGCTCTGGCAGGAAGACCCGACGCAGATCCAGGCCGCCGCCGCTGCCGCGGTGGCACAGATCCGAAAGCTGCGCCAGACCAGCGCCGTGCCCACCGGCTTGGATCCCAAGCTGCCAGAGAAGGCGCGCAGCGAGTTCCGCCACAGTTATGACCCCCTGGCGGGCGGCTTCGGCGAAGCGCCAAAGTTCCCGCAAGTGCCGCAACTCCTGTTCCTGCTGCAAAGCCCCTCGGAACCGGACCGCGACATGGCGTTGCACACCCTCGAGGCGATGGCCGACGGCGGGATTCGCGACCAACTGGGCGGCGGTTTTCATCGCTATGCCACGGACCCGCTGTGGCGCGTCCCCCATTTCGAGAAAATGCTTTACGACCAGGCATTGAATGCGCGCGCCTATTTGCGCGCCTGGCGCGTCGGCAAGCGCCGGCGCTATGCCGACGTGGCGCGTGAAACGCTCGACTTCGTGCTGGCGAACATGCGCGCCGGGGACGGCAGTTTCTACGCCGCCTACGCCGCCGACAGCCTGCCGCCGGGCGCCGGCGCGGCGGCACATCCGCAGGAAGGCGCTTTCTACGTCTGGGACTGGGCCCAGTGGCAGCGCGCCCTGGCGCAGGAGTCGCTACGCGAGCTGGCCGCGGCCTATTACGGGGTGCGCGAGAACGGCAACGTCGAGGCGACCGGGGAGGCGACCCTGGCAGGCAGCAACGTGCTCTACCAGGCCAGTTCGCCGCTTTCGCTGGCCATGCAAGGCAACCGCACCGTGGGCGAGATCGAGGCCGAGCTGGGCCGGGCCAAAGCTCTGTTGCGGCGCGCCCGTGAACAGCGCCCCTCGGTGCCGCTGGACACGAAGGTCGTGGCCGCGTGGAACGGCTATATGATCACCGCCCTGGCCGAAGCCGGAATACAACTGCAGGCACCGCACTACCTCGCCGCGGCCACCCGCGCGGCCGAGGCACTGGTACAGCGGCTCTACGAGGCCAAGACCCGGCGCCTGTACCGCGACTACAGCGACGGGCGCAGGGGATCGCAGGCCTTCGCCATCGACTACGCTGCGCTTTGCGAGGCGATGTTGACCTTGTATTCGGCCGACCCGAACCCGCGCTGGCTGGATCTGGCCCGGCGGTTGAACGCCACCCAGCTCGAGCTGTTCTGGGACGCCGGTAGCGGCGGATTCTTCAACAACCAGGCCGGGTCCGCCGTCTGGCTGCGTGACAAGGAGAGCGAGGACGGTGTCGAACCCGGGGTGAACGCCATCAGCATCGGCAACCTCATCGCACTGGCCCGGTACGACGATTCGCCCCAGCTGCTGCGCCGGGCACGGCGCACGGCGGTGTGGCTGGCCACCCATCTGGCGGCCGTCCCCAGCGCCATGCCCTACGCGCTGATGCAATGGCCGGCGCTGATCGAAGCCGACAACCGCGCCTCCGCGCCCGCTCAGTCGCGCCGACAGTGAAACATCGCCTGGATGGCGCGCTGCCCGTGCCAGCTGTGCCACAAGGCCATCAGTGCGTGCCCGATCAGATAAGCCCAGGCCAATGGCGCGAACAGTTCATGGATTTCCTTAACGGTCTCGCCGATCCCATCGACCGCCACCGCCTCATAGGTCAGCCACCAGAGCAAACCGGTAACCGTCATCGCGCTGATCGCCAGCAGGCCCAGCCCGTGGATGGCGCTGGCCAGCGGTCCGCCGGGCTCGTATTCGGGCGCATGGCGCGTGCGTAAGACGTCCCATTGCATCTGCAGGTCGCGCCATAAGGCGCCCATGCCCGCCGCCGAGAACCAGGGCAGCAGGCTCGCCATCGAGGTCTCCGAGCGACGCAACCAGGCCCAAAGCCAATACGCCAGGACCACGGCAAAGCTGGCCAAACCGACCGTCTCGTGAAACTCGAACAAGCCACCGCCCAACCCCGCCGCCTCGCGCCCCTCCTCCGGCGCCTTCATCACCAGGCTCACCAGTAACTGGTGGACCACCGCCAGGGCGAGCAAAGCGTGCAGACAACGGGTGAGACGGGAACGATTCATGTCAACTCTCCTTGAACCTGCTAACGACAGAAAAACAATCTCGGCTAGCCAAAGCCGCGCATGAGGTAGACGATCAGCATCACGCCGAGCACCGCGACCAGGCTGTTGGCTAGCGTCCCCTGCCACTGCATATAGCCGGCGGGAATCTCGGCGGCCGAGAGCTGTTTGAGAAAACGGCGGAACTGCACCAGCGACAACACACTGATCAACGACGCGAACCCGATCAGGGCAAGGCCGATGACGAAGGACATCTGGCGCTGGCCGCTGGCGTCGGAAAAATGCATCGCTTCGATAAACAGGCCGAAGCGTTCGATGACAAATCCCAGCGTGATCAGCGACACCGCGGTGCGGTTCCAGGCCAGCAGCGTACGCTCGGCGGCAAAAAGGACTCGTGGGTCGTCTAGGTAGGACATGGTACTCCCGTCAGTCAGTGCGTTTGAAACTCAATGATCGCCCGCCCTCACCCTTGGCACAAGCCTGGCGTCGAAACAGCAGCAGCAACGGCAACAGCAGGATGAAACTCAGCGTGACAAAGCGAAACGCATCGACAAAACCCAACATGCTCGCCTGGCGACCGAGTTCCTGAGCCAATAATTGCGCGCTCAACGGATCGTCCAGTTGCAACTGCCGCGCCCCCAACCACTGGGCCAGTGCCGGATTGTAGGGGTTGATGTGGCCTCCGAGCTGATTCCAGTTGACCTGAGTCATGCGCGTGAGCACCGTTGCCGCGATGGAGATGCCCACGGCGATACCCAGGGTACGCGCCAGATTGAAAATCGCCGAACCCTGATCGGTGGCCCCGCCGGGCAGGGTTTCATACACCAGGGTGGACAAAGAGACGAACACCATGCCGATGCCCACGCCCTGCAACACCCCGGGCCAGACAAACCAGGCGATCGAGGTGGATAAATTATAGCCGGTCATCAGCGAGGTGCCGCCGGCGGCGCACAGCAGGCCAACAAACACCAGTCGCGGGGCGCCCAGCCTGCCGATCAAGCGCGATACCAGAAACATTCCCAGGGCAGAGGCCACCCCGCGGGGCGCCATCACCAGCCCGGCGGTCTGGGCCGGATAGTCGAACAACCGCTCGAGCATCAACGGCTGCAGCGCGATGGTGCCGAACAACCCCATGCCGAACACCGCCATCATCAGCGACGCCAGCGCCAGATTGCGGTCCTTGAGCAGCCGCAACTGGAGCACGCTGTCGGGCCGCGAGCGGCTGCGCAGGACGAACGCCGTCAAGCCGAGGACGCTGATCACGGCCAGCGTCAGGATGAAATGCGACTGCAACCAGTTCTCCTGATTACCCCGGTCCAGCAACGTCTGCAGACTGCCGATCCCCGCGGCCAGCAACAACGCCCCGACAAGATCGAAACGCACCGGCTGGGACGCCTGCGGCCTGACCAGCCGCGAAATCAGCACATAGTTCAGGATGCCGACCGGCACGTTGATGTAAAACACCCAGCGCCACTCCAGCTGCTGGGTGATGAAGCCACCCAGGGTGGGACCGAGAATGGGACCGAGCATGACGCCCACCCCCCAAAGGGCCATGGCTTTGCCGCGTTCCTCGCCGGGAAAGCTCTCGACCATGATCGACTGCGACAAGGGGATCACCGCGGCGCCGAAACCGCCCTGGAACAGGCGAAATACCACCATCTCCGCCAGCGTATCGGCCTGGCCACACAGGGCCGAGGACGCCACGAAGCCGGCGATGCTGAGCAGCATCAGGCGCCGCCGTCCCAGCCAGGCGGCCAGGAATCCGCTCATGGGGATGAAGATCGCCTCCATGACGATATAGGCGGTCAGTACCCAGGTGACCTGATCGGCGGTGGCGCCCAGCGAGCCCATCATGTGTGGCAGCGCCACATTGACGATGGTCATATCCAGAATGACCATCACCGTGGTCAACATGACCGCGACACTCAACAGCCAGCGCGGCGGCGCGGGCTTGTTAGCGGGATCCGGAATGGGTTCGACCTTCGCCACGGGTTTCAACGGGCCCCATGGGGCGACGTTGTCGGGGCCTCTCGCTGCGTCCCGGTGGTATCGATGGTCACCGCACAGCTGCTGCCGACGCGCAACGGCGGCGCGCCGTCCTCGCGCAGCACGCGCACGCGCACGGGAAACCGCTGCGTGACTTTCACCCAGTTACCGGTGGCGTTTTCGGGCGGCAACAGGGAGAAGGCCACCCCGCTGGCGGGACTCACGGATTCGACCACTCCCCGGAAGGTTTTGTCTGGATACATGTCGATCGCGATACGGGCGGATTGGCCGGGTCGGATACGGGATAGATCGCTTTCCTTGTAATTGGCCTCCACCCAGACGACCTGGTCCTCGATCAGGGGGAACAAGGCCTGACCCGGCTGGAGAATATCCCCGGGCCGAATGGCGATTTCCCCCAACGTGCCGCTGGCCGGGGCGACGATGGAGGTGTAGGAGAGCTCGAGCCTGGCTTTGGCGAGCGCCGCCGCGGCCACGCCGATACGGGCCGCGGCCTCGCCGCGGGTACGCTGCGCCTGAATCCGGCCGGCCTGCTGCGCCGCGACCGCCGCCTGCATTTCGTGCAGGCGGTCGCGGTCGCCGTCCACCTGCGCCTGGGAAACGGCGTGTTTGGCCAACAGCCGTCGATCCCGCTGATAGGTGCGGCGGGCGTTGTCGAGCTGCGCCTGCTGTTGCTCGATCGCCGCCTCGGCGGCCGTCAACGCCGCCTCGGCGGCAAGCTGGTGCTGCTGGGCCAGCTTCAATTCCGCCTGCGCCTGTTGCAGCGCAATCCGATAGGGCCGCTCGTCGATCGTCACCAGCAGCTGGCCCTGGGTCACCTGCTGGTGGTCGCGTACCGGCAGCCGCACCACCTGGCCGCCGACCCTGGGCTCGATGCGCACCACATGGGCGCCGAGATAGGCATCCGCCGTGTGCGGATACAGCCGCTGGTGACGCCACAGGAGATACCCGCCGGCACTCGCGATCACCAGGACGAGCAGCAGCAGCGCCCAGGTACGCTTGCTCATAGAGAATTCCTTCGTTAGCTGGTCAGGCCGAAATTTTCCGCATTTTTTCAGCGGCATGCTGTCAGCTTGGACCGATATTGACGCCATCGGTTCAGCCCGGGGGAGGTCTCCTCGTCAACAGTCGCAGCGTCCCGGATGGGGGCGGTAATCCAGGATCGCGCCGCGTTCGCTCAGCTCGATCTCACAGCAACGCAACAAGGCCGCTTTCAACTGCGCCCGCCCGCGCTGAACCCGCGACTTCATCGCCGACAGGGAAATGCCCAGTTGGCGAGCCGCCGTCGCCTGGGTGGCCCCGTCGATTTCGGTCAGCTGCAACGCCTGCGCGTAAATGGGCGTCAGGCGACGCATCAAAGGCCGCAAACAGGCCGTCAATTCGCGCCTGGCGGGGGGGGCACGCGGCTCCTGGACGGTCACGACCCCGGGCTCTTCCCGGAGAACCCCCTGGTAGCGTCTTTGCGTATCGCGGCGGCGATGGTGGTCAGCAACGGCGTTGGCGGCCACGCGATACATCCAGGCCGAGGGATTGCGCGCGTTCGCCAGCTGCTGCTGGTGCTGGATCAGACGCAACAGGATATCACCGGTGACATCGTCCACTGCTGCGGGGGCGACCCGGCCGCGGACGTAGGCGCGCAGCTTCCCCATCACCGCCCGCCAGTCGGATACACTAACCGATGCCGAAGAGACTGGCCTCGGCCGCGCTGCGGCTTTCATTTTTTCGTTCCCTCGCAGGTCGACCCCTCTCCTGCCTCTCCTGCCTCTCCTGCCTCGTACCACGGAGCCACGCCGCCCGAGACCGGCGGCGCACAGCAGCACTCGCCGCCGGCGGCGAAGGCCTCGTTCGGGTCGTCGTCGGTGACACGGTACCACTCCCAACCCAGGCCCTGCGGTTCGCGGGCCCAGAGCTTATCCTGGGTGGCGTGACAGCAGGTCTCTCCCTGGCTGGCGAATTCCAGCAGACCGACGCCGACCAGATGCTCGCGGGCCACCTCGAGCTGACGCGGCGCGAAGACTTCGACCCCCAGATGGTTGAGCCGCTGCGTGGCGTCGGGATTCTCGAACAACACCAGTTTCAATGGCGGCGTCTGCAGCGAGAAGTTGGCGTAGCCGGGTCGGCGCTTGTGCACCTCGGCGCCGAACAGGGCAGCGTAGAAGGCGATCGCCTCGTCCAGATCGCGTACGTTCAAAGCCAATTGGATGCGCATCCTGTCTCTCCGATGAATGAACCCAGCCGCTAAGACGGCCGTCGCCGGAAAAGGATGCAACTAGTCTCCGGTCGGGTCGTTTCGACCCAGGTTTTTTTCCACGATCCCTGTCGGCTCCCCGTCGAGACTCCACTGGTTGCGCGTCTCCCAATATTGCTCGATCCCGGCCTTCCCCTTGGACTCCGCCCAGGTGAGCAACTGGTCGCGGTCGCCGACATAGTCGTAAAGCGGCACCCCCATGCCGCAGGAGGTCGCCACCAGGTCGACGCTCAGCTCGAAAATCTGACGCGCGCCCGCAAGGCGGGGAAACAGCCCGAGGTATTCGGCCCAGTCCGTATCCGTCTGGTGCACCACCCTGGCTTCGCCATAGACGCGCAGGATCGTCGGCGGGCCGGAGAAGGCACAGAACATCAAGGTCATGCGCGGGTCGATCTGCAGGTGCGCCGAAGTCTCGTTGCCGCTGCCGGTGAGGTTCAACCAGACGACGCGTCGGGGCGAGAGCACCCGGAGCGAATCCATTCCCTTGGGCGACAGGTTCACCCGACCGGTCGCCGCCGCGGTGGCGACGAAAAACAGCCGCTGCGCGGCGATGAACGACTGTAGTTTCGGCGGAATCTCGCGGTAGTGCTTACCCATGGGATCACCCTCGCCTGCGTTGACCTTTTGTTGGTGCGACTTATAGCAAAGATAAACCGTCTCGGTAAAATCAGTGCCCCCGCACCCGCTCTCAGCGGAATAAAACGCCCCATCGTTTGTTCACCTGGAAGAGTGCCGGCAGAACCGCATAGCGGCTAAAAAACTGTGCCTTTTCTCACAGTTGCTGTCGTTCAGCCGCGCCGTTTACTCAATAAGGAAGAGCCTGGCTGTGCCTTGAAACCCTCGGGCCGGGAGACCCGGCCCTGGACGCAAGCATTCACTCAACGGAGACCACCATCATGAACCCTTCATCGAAGCTACTCGCCCTGCCGCTGCTGGTGGGCATTTTCCCCTGCGTCACGCTGGCAGACGACGAGGAGGACGGACAGAAGTATGTCGCCGAAATGATCCAACTGAACAGCTCCGGCGTCTACGCGGAAATCGAGCTGACGTTACTCTCAGGCAACCGGTTGAAAGTCGAAATCGAGGCCTCTGGGATGGAACCCGGAAAACCCCACCCTCAACATATCCATGGCAAGGACAATCCGAAAACCAACGCCTCCTGCCCCGGCCCCGAGGCTGACCGCGACGGCGACGGCCTGGTCTCGGTAGGTGAGGGCCTGCCCGCCTATGGCCCCATTATCCTGCCGCTGGTGCCATTCGACCTGGTCGACGCAGGCGGCAACCTGGACTATGAAGCGACTTTCACCGTCAATCCGCAAGCCTTGCAGCCCTTGCACAAGCGCGCCATCGTTCTCCATGGCATGACAGTCAACGGCGCCTATGTACCGAGCCTGCCGATTGCCTGCGGTGAGATTGTCGCCGACTGAGACCCAACTGAACAGCTCCGGCGTGTTCGCGCAAATCGAGCTGACGCTGTTCCGAGACAATCAGTCGCGCCACCGAGTCACCTGGCCGCGGGCGGACCGACGTGATCAAGGTCCGCCCGCGTTTCCGGCCGCCTCCGAGCCACTCTCGCCATGGCCGGCACCGACCTTGCCGCGAAATACCAGATACTGATAACCGTTGTAGATGATCATCACCGGTAACAGCATGCCGATACCCGCCAGCATGAACACCAACGTTTTTGACGACGACGCCGCTGCGACAATCGTCAGCTCGGGCGGTAGCAGGTACGGATACAGGCTGATGGCCAGGCCGGCGAAGGAGCAGACGAAAATCAGCAAGCTGTAAACAAAAGGGGCCGTTTCATAACGCCGCCGCAGCGACCGCAGCAGCAAGGCGAATGCCACCAGCGCGGTCAAGGGCAAGAACGCGATCCAGGCCATGGCCGGCCAGTTAAACCACTTGTCCGCCACACCGGGGTGCATCAGTGGCGTGAACAGGGTGACCAGGGCACCGGCGGCAAAGGTGATCAGAGCACTCCAGCCGGCCCGGCGATAGCTACGCCGCTGGATTTCGCCCCGGGTCTTCAAGATCAGATAGGTCGAGCCCAACAAGGCGTAACCGAACACCACCCCCACGGCCACCAGGCCGGCGAACGGACTCAGCCAATGCCAGACCGAGCCGCTGAAGCGCTCGCCCTCCATCGGCAGGCCGGCGATGACCGCGCCCAGCATGGCGCCCTGAGACAGCGCCGCGAGCAGGCTGCCGCCACCGAACGCCAACCCCCACGGTCGTTTGTTGACGGCGTTTTCGTGGAACTCGAAGGCCACCCCGCGGAACACCAGACCCAGAATCATCAACGACGTAGGAATGTAGAGGGCATGAAAAACCGTGGCGTAAAATAGCGGAAAGGCGCCGAACAACGCGCCCCCCAACAGCACCAGCCAGGTCTCGTTGGCGTCCCACACCGTGCCGAGGCTGGCCATCATCACACCGCGGCGGTCTTCGTCGCAGGCGAACAGCGACAGCACGCCCACCCCTAGGTCGAAACCGTCGAGCACCACATAGAACACCAACATCAGCCCGATCAGGACAAACCAGATATTGGCCAGGAACAGTTGCACTTCATCCATAAGCCGTTCCCGCGTCCTGACCGCTGTTCTCGCCCGGCAACGGCTCTTGCAGATTCGGCCCTTTGAGAATCAGGCGCCGAGCGAAGACCAGAAACACCACCGCCAGCAACCCATAGACCAGCACATAGACGGCCAGCGTGGTCGCCACACTCGCTGGCGGCAGCGCCGAGGCGCCCTCCGAGGTGCGCATCAGACCATAGATCACCCACGGTTGACGGCCGACCTCGCGCGTGATCCAACCCATCTCGACGGCGACGTAGCCGAGCGGAAGCGCCAGGAGCCAGCTGCGCAGCAGCCAGCGTCGCCGACCGATACGCTCGGGCCGGAGATCGCCGCGCCAGAAACACCACAATGACCACCAGGCCAGCGCGATCAGCCCCACGCCGATCAGCACCATCAGCCTGAAGCTGTAGAATGTCAGCCCCACCGGCGGGCGTTCATCCACGGGAAAATCCTTCAGACCCTGCACCCGGCCGCTGCGGCTGTGGGTGATCAGCAGGCTCAGCGCGTCGGGGATCTCCAGCGCCCAGCGGTTGTCCTGGGCGGCGACATCCGGCCAGGCGAGCACCGCCCAGGGCGCGCCCTGTCCCGGCCGGTTGGTCTCCCAGTGCGCCTCGATCGCCGCCAGCTTGGCCGGCTGATGCTCGGCCAGCACGCGTCCGGCTTCGTCGCCGATCAGCAGCTGCAACGGCATCACCACCGCCGCGACGATCACCACCAGCCGGAACGACTTCAGAAAAAAAGCGCTCTCGCGCCCACGCAGAAGATACCAGGCACTGACTCCGCCGATCACCAGCAGGCTGGTCTCCAGGCAGGCGATCCACATGTGCGCCACGCTGCTCGGCATCGCCGGATTGAAAATGGCCGCGGCGTAGCTCTGGACGATGAACTCGCCATCGCGCTCGAGCACACCGGCCGGTGTCTGCATCCAGGCATTGGCCACCATGATCCACACCGCCGAGAGCGAGGCCCCCAGCGCCACCATGCAGGTGGCGAGAAAATGCACGGCGCGCGGAACCTTGTGCCAGCCGAACACGGCGATGCCGAGGAACCCCGCCTCCAGCATGAAGGCCATGGCGGCCTCGAAACCGAGAATGTTGCCAAAGAAATCGCCCGTGGCGGTGGCAAACGGCGCCCAGTTCATGCCGAAGGCGAATTCCAGCGGGATCCCGCTGACGACACCCACGCCGAAATTCAACAGCAGCAATTTCCACCAGAAGCGGGCATGACGATAGTAATCGTGATCGCCGGTCTTGATCCACAGCGCCTCGAGCAATACCAGAAACAGACTCAGACCGATGGTCAACACCGGCCAGAGGATATGGAACATCGCGGTGAAGGCGAACTGCAAACGCGAGAGAAATACCGTATCCGAGAGCCATTCCATCCGCCCACTCTCCTTTTACAACTGAAAGGCCACCACCAGCGCGAGGCCTTCGAGGGTTTCGCGCACCACCCCGGAGGTCGCGGGCTGCCAACGTTGCGCGCGCTGACGGATGGTGTCGATCCAGACCGTCAGCGCCAAGATGTCCTGGGCATCGTAGAACAGGCTCATCTGCTCGAAATTCAGATACAGACTGCGCAGATCGAAATTCGCCGAGCCGGCAAGCGCGTAACATTGATCGATCACCAGCGCCTTGGCGTGCAGCATCTCCTCGGGCAGGCACCAGATGCGCACCCCCGCCTCGTTCAACTGACGCAGAAAACGGGTGCGGGCGATATCGGCGATACGATGATTCGAACGTTTCGGCAACAGGATATCGACGGAAGTTCCGGCCCGCGCGGCCACGCACAACAGCGTCTGCAGCACCTCGTCGGGAACGAAATAAGGCGTGACCAGCACAATCCGGTTTTCCGCCTGGGTGATCAGCAAGGCCAGCGTGTCGCGCAGCACGTCTTCGGCCATATCCGGCCCCGAGGGCACCAGTTGGGTCAGACGCCCGCCGGTCTGCTCGGCGAGTTTTTCCCGGGGCCGGACCGGCGAGCGCAGCGGCTCGCGACAGGCGAAGGCCCAGTCGGCGTTGAACAGCGCGGCGTAATCGGCCACCGCCGAACCCTCCAGATCGAAACTCAGATCGATCCAGCGGGTGGACTTCTCGGGCAGCAGATATTCCTCCGCGATGTTGCGCCCGCCGGTCCATACCCGCTCCTGATCGACAATCACCAGTTTTCGGTGGTTACGCAGATTGGTACGACCGCGTAACGGCACGTGCAGCACCGGGACGAACCTGGCGACCTCGGCGCCTGCCCGTATCAATGGCCGCAACGATCGGTTCTTCAACGGAAACGAGCCGACCCCATCGAGCAACAGCCGCACCCGTACCCCGGCCTCGGCCTTGCGTTCCAGCAGTGCGAGAACCTTGTTGCCGACCGCGTCCGCGGCAAGTATGAAAATGCTGATATCGATGCTCGCGCGCGCCGCGTCCAACATGGCGAATAGCGTTTGGCAGGCGTCCTCCGAGTCCTTATGGAACCGGATGTCCGCGGCATAACGTGACGGGGGCACCTCCAGGGTATGCAACAGACGCTGGAATGGTGTCGGCAGCTCCTGGTCGTGTTGCGCCCGGTTGCTGAACAGCCGTTGTTTACGCCGGGTGAGATCGGTCAGTTTGCGCGTGCCGAAAAAGAGATACAGGGGCACGGCGACGTAGGGCAACAACAACATAAACAGCAGCCAGGCCGCGGAGGCCGCGGGATTGCGCCTTTGGCGCAGCATCCCGGACAACAGCAACAACATGATCAGGGCACCGAAGATCAGGGCCAGGTGTTCGGCGAGCAGCCAGCGTAACAGGTCATCCCAGCTTTCGCTCAAATCCGCTTCCTCCTGCCCGGGTTGTTCCGTCGCCACGCGCGCAGCCGTGCCCAGCGCCGCAACGCGCGGTTTTGTTGTTAAGAAGGCGTCAAGTGGAAAACACCCTACCACCTCCGCGTAAGCACCTCATTATCCAAAGATGCACCCGGTGTGACGTGGCGAACGCCGGGGTAGCCGTCATTGCGCCAGCCAACGGGCCAAGGAGGGCTGGCACTCAGCGCGTAGGGATCAGCCTACATCCGAGCGGATGGAATCAGGAGGAGACCCGGTGCACGAACAAGAAAAAGGCGTATCTCCCAGGCTGGGAGATACGCCTCGAAAGGCCGGACGTCCGCGGGCGGATGTCCGGTTTAGCGCTTAATTGCCGATCAACTCAGCCAGTGGCATGGCCAGCACCCATCCCCAGGAGTTGCCGATATAGACCGTCTCCCCGGCGACAGTGGGGTGGTTGTAGACGAACGCGCCGCCCACGTGGCGGGTGTTCAGCAACGTGCCGTCGGCGGCATCCAGTGTCAGCAGGTTTTCACCGACAGGCTGGATGAGCTTGCCGTCCACCACCACGCCCGGGCCCCAACTGAACTTGCCCTGCGCCGTCGCGGTCACCGTCTCCCACAGCGGCGCGCCGCTGGTGAGCTCCAGCGCGGCGACGCTCTGCTTGAGCGGGTTGTTGAAATACACCCGCTCGGCATCGAGCATCGGCGTGATCCCCGCGAAGCCGCTAGGGATGACACCGGTGGCCAGATAGCGGGTCCAGACAATCTCACCGCTGCTCGCATCCAGGGCATAAGCCAGTACGTTGGCGCTGTCGGCACTGGTATCGGCACCTGTCAGCACAGTCCCCACGACCAGGCCTTGATCCTGACTGACCGCCGGTGAGACCGCCGCGAAGCCGGTGCTGTAGGTCGTCTCACCGGTGCTCGCCAGATCCTGGGTCCAGACCGTCGCCGCGGTATCCAGGTCGATCGCCAGCATCCGGTTAGGCATGGCCAGACCCACCACCATCAGATCGGAACCGGTGGCGGTGCGGTAGATATTGGCGGAGGAAATGGCGTTGAAGCCCGGCAGGGTCACCACCGGCTGGCCCTCGGCGTTCATGAACGGCGCGACCGGAGCGCCGGTCTCGGCATTCACCGCCCAGACCTTGCCCTGGCCGTTGACCCAATAGAGATTGCCGTTGCGATACAGCGGCGTCATGGCGCTGGTGCCGGTGCCGGTATAGACCGTCCATTTTTCCACGCCGCTGTCACGGTCGTAGGCGCGCAACAAGGCCCAGTTGTCGCCGATCGAGGTGGCCGGCGATTTCTGTTTGAACTGACCGGTCTTGCCGAGATTCAGCCAGGGATCGCCGGAGGCCACGATCACCGCCTTCGGAGTCACCAGTGGCTGACCGAAGTTGGCGTTCTGGGAGCGCACGCGCCACAGCAGTTTACCGGTAGTGGCGTTGATCGCGTCCACGCTGTAGCGGCCGCTGCCCGCGTACACCACGCCCGCCGCGGGCGAGACGCCGCTGCTGGCGCCATAGGCGACCTGCATCATCTGGGTGGCGACTTCCTTGCCATACAGGGCTTCGTCCTTGGCCTTCGCCGTCAGCGGCGCGGCGTCCTTCAGCGGCGCCTGCCAGGAGACCCCGCTCGGACCGTTGCTGCTGACGCTGTTGTGCGAGGGACCGCCGGCGTAAGCCAGTACGCTGTTGTCGAACAGCGCCGCGTCTTTGGACTTAGGCTTGGCGCTGGCATCGTAGTACACCGGCTGCGCGGGGGGCGCGACCTCGACCGGAACGATGCCCGCGTCACCCTCGATACCTGAGTTGGTGGTGATGAAGTCCACCGGCACGCCGAACACCCAACCCGAGATGGAACTCATCACCGCCAGGTTGCCGATGATCACCGGCTGGTTGACGCCCCAGATGCCGAAAAACCCGGGGTTCTGGAAGCGGTTGAGGCGCACGCCGGTGGCGGGATCGAGGGTGTGCACGAAACGACCCTCGACGACGATCAGCTTGCCCTGGTGCAGCACCGACGCGGCGCGCGGACGGTGGGTGGCATCGGCCGGTTCCTCCGGGGAGGACAGATCGCTGGTCCAGAGGTGTTCGCCCGTGGCCGCCTTGTAGGCCTGGTAGGTCCCGTTGAGCGTGTTTCCGGTGTAGACCACCCCATCTTTCACCATGGGGATGCTGCCCTTGTAGCCGGGCGGACTGTCGCCCTCGCCCATCAGCTGGCTCCATACCGGCTGACCGCTGGCGACGTCGATGGCGATCAGGTTGAGATCGTAGACCGGCGCCGATCCGGTACCGGTATTGCTGAACACGGTGGTGAAGGCCAGACCCAGCTCGGGATCGATGGCCATGGACGTATCGCCCGGCGCGTTGGCCGTGGCGCCCGGCGGGGTATAACTCCAGGCCAGCGACGGCGCACTGGCATCGGTCACGTCGACCGCGAAAATACGCCCGGGGCGGATGGTGCCATAGACCAGCAGCGTGCGACCGTCGGCGGTTTTCATCCAGTTGGCCGCCGCCAGGCCGCTGTAGCCGTTGGTCGGGTTGCTGAAACTGCCAAGCTCGGCGCCCGTGGCGGCATCCAGGACGGCGGTCTTGGCGCTGTTGGTGGTGACGTACAACTTGCCGTCGAGGAAAACCGGCGTGGGGCGCTCGGAACCCTGCGTCGCGTAGCGCCACAGTGGCTTGCCCGTCAACGCGTCGAATACCTGCAGGCCGGCGAAGTTGGCGCCGCGATAGTGTGGTTTACCGTTAGCGAAATCGATGGCGTTCTGCACCGTGAAGGCGGCATCGCCGACCGGCACGAAGACCATCAGTTTGCCGTTGACCTTCTGTACCAGCGCCTGTCCCATGCCGGCGGAACTGGTCACTTCCTGGTGCCAGATCGCGCGACCAGTGGCGGTGTCGATCGCCCAGATTTCGCGCCGGCCGTTCTGCACGAACGTAATGCCCTGAACCACGGAGACACCGACGACGTTGCCCAGATACTGCGAGGTCGCCGAACCCCAGGCTTCGCCATTGTTGCCGACCGAGGGCAGCGCCCGCTTCAGATCCTGGAAGTCCAGGCCGGTCAGGGGCGCGGCCCAGAAGGTGCCGTCGGTGAGATAAGCCGGGGCATTGCCGGGCACCTCGAACACCGGGTCGTGACGCTGGTCGTAACCCAGCTGGGACCACGACGGTGGGAAATACTGACGTTGCGATTTGTACGCCGTCGCCCCGCCGGTGACCACCGGTGGGACGCTGGTGTAGCCTTCGCAGTGGAACATGGCCGGGGTGCCGACGGTATTCGGGTTGCAAGACGCGGACGAGGCCGCGTGGCTGTTTTGCAAAGCGAGAAACGTCGCACTCAAGGCGAACGGCGCCACCAAGGCTTTTGCTAATGCTTTCATTTACTGACTCCTTGTCGACGACGATGGGGTCGTCGAACTGTTGGTATTGCTATGGTCAACTTGCGATCCCGCCGGTCTGCCATCCAGACTGCGCGGACCCTTTGGGGAGCTGCACCGCTCCCGTTTCGCTACCTCCCTGTAAGCCCCTGCGACACCCTGCACCGCGACTGCTGGCGGGCCGGCGTCTCCCTGGCGATCCAATCCGCTGTGCCGCGCAAGCGGCAGGCGGCTTCAGTCGTACATATTGAGCTCCCAGACTTTGTGTCGCGCCCGTAGCTCCTTGGCGACAAACTCGATCTGCGGACCATTGGCACGCAAGCCGGAAACCGACCGGCCGTCGCGCGTCAGACGGAAATCGACGGCATACAGGCGCAGCGGCACCTGGCCTTGCTTACGCAGCACCCAGTAGCGCACCCAATGGATGCCGTTCGAGTCTTCGAAGCGCGCGTCGTAGTTTCCAAAGGTCGAGATCAGCCACCGCAGCGGCTGCGGCTTGCGCCAGTCGGCGTCGACGCTGACGACCAGGTGTGACTGATACGGGTCACTGGGTATGTCATAAGTGGTTTTCTGGGGCTTGCGCCGCACGGTCACCTGGCCGACGCCGCCCTTGGCGTGCAGGATCAGACGGCTGAAGGCGGACAAACGCGTTGCCGCGTACGAGGCCGGCGGCTGGCGCTGATCACCGGCCCCGGGCGTATAGATAAGCACCCAATCGCCAGTGGCCCAGTCAGAACCACCGCTGCCCGCGCCACCGACCTGCAACGCCGTCGGCTCGCCGTAGGTCGTCACCACCTGCTGGGCGCGCTGCTCCAACATATCCAGGCCGGGAAAACTCCGCATTTGCTCGAGTTCCATGGCCGTAAGAAAAGGCGGGAACGAGGCCAGCAACCACACCAGCGCCGTGGCGTGCAGCCGGCCTGGTCTGCGCTTTACGCGGCGCCAGCGCATCAGACAGCGTCCCGCACGACGCCGAACACCGCCTGCATCGGCACCCGTTCGAGCAACCACACAAGACCGGCGACACCGGTGGCGATCGAACCGTAGCGGATCAGCCGCGGCTGCCAGGAACGCTCGCGCCACAGCAACAAAAGCGCTACCAGGGGAACCACGATCAGCAACTGCCCCAGCTCGATGCCCAGATTGAAGGCCAGCAAGGCACTGAGCAATGCGCCCTTGCTGAAGGTGATCTCCTGCAGGACGCCCACGAAGCCCAGGCCGTGGATCAAACCGAAACCGAAGATCAGCAGCCAGCGCAGGCGGTGGCGACGCAGCCAGAGATTCTCAATGGCGACATAGACGATGGTCAGCGCGATCAGCGGTTCCACGATCGCCGCGGGCAGGGAAACCACGCCAAAGAACCCCAGGCCGAGCGTGATACTGTGGGCCAGGGTGAAGGCGGTGACCACCTTGACGGCCTCGCGGATACCCACGGTGCCGAGAATCACCGCCACGATGAACAGAACATGGTCGTAGCCGGTCAATATGTGTTCCACGCCCAGCGCGAGAAAACGCTTGATGCGCGAGAGCAACAAGGGCGCTTCGGCGGAGGAAAGATCGATCTGCGCGCTACGGTGCTTTAGGTCCAGAACCGCCTCGCCCAGCACCTGCTTGAGGTCATCCGCAGGCACGACCCGCACGGTCTGCACGTGTTTGTCGTCGAGATCCAGCAGGCTCTCGCTGGCAATCGCCAGGCTGGAAACGGGGCCCGCGCACTGATAGCGCAGGTGTACGATCTGGTTGCCGGATTTCAGCGTTGAAAAGGGCGACATCGCCGCCAAAGAACAGCCCTGCCCCTCATTGCTCAGCAACAAGGTGCGGCGGAAATAATCCTGGTAATACGCGGTTTCCGTGGTCGCGAACATCAAGCGGTTCAACGCCTGCGGAACCGTCAGGTAATAATTGACCGTCTTGCCGTCCACCACCGCCAGCGCATGACTGACAGTGCCGATGGATTCGTGCGCCTGCACCGCGGGCACTGCGAGCAACAAAACGAACAGCGATGCCGCACGGTAGCGCAATAGCTTGTAAAGTCGGTTGATCATGACACTCACCACAAGACCTTGAAGGAAGGCACCCCGCGGCTCGGCAAGAGCCACGGGGTGCCGGCTGGTGCCGCCTCGGCGGCGATCCGGCGCTTCCTTTACTTGCCTTTCTTGATTTCGACCGTACGCCCGTCGAGCGTCGGCGAGATGGTCTGCCGGCTCTCGATGTAGTGGATGATTTCATCCACAGCCGTGGTGTCGGCGACCGGCGTTCCAGACTCCGGCACCGGCGGCACCGGCGTGGTCGCGGCGTAGGTGTAGATCTTTTCCATGTTGGCTGAATCGATCACGCCGTTTTTCACCAGGTAATCCTTGCCGATCTTCAGGGTGACCAGGTGTTCGTTGTCAGCGGCGTTTCTCACGTACTTGTAAGTGACGTTGCCATTCCAGCGCATCACATCGCCCCCAGGCCAGCGATACGGATCGGGGCCGAATTGCTGATTGAGAAGGTTGTTGATGATGTTGTAGACCACCTTCCCTTTCACCGCGCCGGTGAACACCTGGTTATCGCCCCAGTTGGGCGAGACCATGTTCCAGACATCGCCGATGGTCAGCGGTCCCGGTGGAATGGTGGCGCCGTAGCGAATACCACGGAAGTGGCACAGATCCGCGCCGAAGGTCTCGGCATAGGCGTCACAGAGGAAGTTGGCCATGTTCGACTGGGTGTCGCCGCGACGGAAAATGGTCTTGGCGGTATAGCCGATCTGGGTTTCCAGATAGGCCTTGAACGGCGCATAAGCCTGTTCGGCCAGGGTCAGGACTTCCGGATCCGGCGTCACGTCCTTGCTGACGATGCGTTCGACCTTGTAGTCGGCCACGGTGATTTCCCCGTTGGCCTCGACCTTCACGTCCAGCATCCCGAGGTAGGCGCCGTGCGAACCGGCCTGCACCACGATCACGTTGCGGCCGTCCTTGCCCTGCAGGATGCTGGGATCGACGAAGACGTCGTGGGAATGACCGCCGAGAATGACATCGATGCCGCTTTGCTCGGTGGCGAATTTCAGATCCTGCAACTTGCCGAAATGAGACATGGCCACGACCAGATCGGGTTGCTCACTGGCACGCAGCCGGGCCACCAGGGCGCTGACCTCGTCGGCGACGGCGAAGCCCTCGGGCGAGCCGCTGGGCGCCAGTTGTTCGCCCAGGGCGAAGCCGTCGGTCACCAGCGGGTGCACCAGACCAAGCAACAGCACCTTCTTGTTGGCCAGTTGCATGATCTTGTAGGGCTGGAACACCAGCTCGCCGGTCTCGGCATCGCGCAAGGTGGTGCCGACCGTGGGGAAGGTGATCATGTCGGTGACGCGCAGGAAATCCTCTTTGCCGAAGGCGAAATCGCGGTTACCCGGCACCCAGGCGTCATAGCCCATGGCGTTGAAGATGGGGATGACGGCTTCGCCGCGCGTCATCTGCGCCACCGGAGAGCCGTCGAAGGTATCGCCGGAATCCAGGAACAACGCGTTGGCGCGCTGCGGTTTGTAGCGTTTGACCAGGGTCACGATCTGGGCATAACCGCCGAGCTTGCCCTCGGTGGCGGCCAGACCGGCATACTGGTCCACATTCTCCGGTTCGGCGTGGAAGACCGGCATGAAGAAGCCGTGGGTGTCATTGGTCCACAGCAGTCTGACTTCGTCGGCGTGCGGGTCGGCAGTGGCGCGGGCGGGACCGGCGCCAATCAAAGAAACGCCCAGCAGCGAGCCGGCCACCAGCGTGCTGGCCACCAGCCTGCCGAGCAGGCCGCGGGGGGAAATCGATCGCATGAATTACTCCTCAAAATGTTTTTGGTTCCTACCCGGGGTTTGGCGCGATGGCATGACCCAGGGCATTGCTCCGGCGATATTCGCCGGCGCGCTTCTATGTCCCTTAGGTACTGCTCCATCACGACCCTTGGGCGGCATGCCACGAGGAGGTCGCGTTCAACCATGGGTCTAACTCGTCACCAGTCCAGCTCCGCGTGAACACCGAAATCTAGGCGTTTATCACAGTAGTACTACATATGTAGTATTTCTGTGATACCGGAAAAACTCCACAAGGTCATGATTCGACAGCTTTATTGAGATTTCGCGAGACTTGAGTAAGCCCAATAGATCTTTATTATATTACCGTTTTCTAATATTTAAAAGTTTTATGTGAGTTCCGTCACAAAAAAAGGCGTTCGTCCTGCCCACTACCCTTGCGGGGTGGACCGGCCGAACGCCGTAGGGGCCGTCCTGGCAGCTAAAAGGTTATTGCATGCTTAGTTGTTGATACAGTTCCACTTGAAGTAACCGCAAGGATCCTTTGGATCCGCGGCGATGAAGTAATCGCCTACGCCTTCCGGCGGCTGGATGAAATCCGCCTCCGGCCAGCGCGCGGTCCGACTGCTGTCGGTGACATTCATCCCGCGGTCGACGCGCAACGCATAGGAACGATCCTGCAGCATGTTGGTGAAGACATCGACCAGCGACCACGGCAGACCGGTCTGCGGATTGCGCACCTGGGTGACATTGTCGAAACCGCCGATGCCGCACAGGACCCCCTCGAAATCGATCGGCAGGCGGCGACAACCGGTGACGGTCAGCACATCGGTGTCGTTCACGGGGCTACCGTCGTCGCTGCGGCGCAGATCGACCAGCCGGCGCGAATCGCCCGCCCCCAGATCGACGCTGATGTCCAGCCCCGCGTAGCCATAGTTCCAGCCACCGCGCGTGTTCCAGCTGTCCGAGGAATAGGTGGTCTGCAAAATCCCTTCGATCACCTCTTTCATATGCGCCCCCGTGGTGGTGCCGGTGGCCAGTCCGTAGTACATGGGGAAGAACCGGTAGGCGTCCTCGAGGGTGATATTGCCATCGGCCACCGCGCCGTTTTCCAGGACGTAACCGGCCTCGGGGACGGTCGCGTCCATGCGGAATCCCGGCGTGAAGGCGATCTCGGTGCCGGTGACATCGCGCATCATCTGCGACAAGCCGACGTTGAAGCTGCTCACCAGCGAGTCGCGGCGACTGAGCACACCCGAGAGCGCCGTCTCCTGGTTCATGATGCTGCCCGGCGGCAGATGGCCGATGACGGTGTCGATCGGCTGGGTCAGGCGCTGACCGAGGAACGGCACGGCGCGGAAGCTGACGTCCTGGTCGAGAAATGGCGCGCGCGCGGCCTGCACCAATGCCTTGACCGTCGGATCCTCCGGGATGCTCTCGTCGATGGGGATCAGCTCCCAGGCCATGCCCTGATTCGACCAATGCTGCTCGGTACGGGTATTGCGCAGGCGACCCTCGGTGGTCGAGCCTTCATAGCGCAGCGTCACGTCCATGCGACCGAGATACCCGTCGTTGCCGGCCTCCACCACCGGCGCGTACAAAGCGCTTCCGTCAGCCGCCGCGGTGATCGGCGTGCGGGTCGCCTCGTGGGTGTGGGCCGAGAAGAACACGTCGATCAGCCCGTCTGCCAGGCTGCCGTCACGCACCCGGGCGGCCAGGGTCTTGGAAAGATCCATGTCCTTGGGCATGCCCAACTCGCTCATGACGGCCACGATGTCCGCGCCGGCATCGCGCAGCTGCTGGGCATAGCGCACCAGCAGCCGGGCGTGTTCTTCCCGGCCCCAGGCGAAGTCCATGCCTTCGGCCAGCATGGGTTGCATCATTTCCACGATATCCGAGGTGAAGCCGATGAACCCGACCTTGATCCCGTCGAATTCGAACATATGGGTCGCCGGCAGAAAATCCTCCGGCATCGGATCGGTGATGTCGCGCACGTTGGCGCCCAGGTTGGGGAAGTTCGGCCGCTTTATCGGGAACGGATCGGCCAGCCCGGGGAAACTCACCTGCACGATCTCTTCGTCCACCCGCCCGTAGCGGGCCCGCGTGACCGCCGGCGTATAGTAGTAATCCCAGTTGCCGGGCACACCGATATCTATCCCCATGGCGTTCAACGGGTCGGCCACCGCATTGCCCAGGGAATAGAACGCTTCCACGCCCCCATGGAACGTGTCGCCGATGTTCATCACCAGCGTATCGCTGTTTTGCGCGCGGATCCGGTCGATGACCGTTTTCATGCGGGCCATGCCGCCGCGAATCGCGACCTTGGTGCTGCCGTCGGCTTCGCGCACCAGATCCTTGTGCCCGACCAGGTTGGCGTGCAGGTCGTTGAGTTCGACAAAGGATATGGTTCGTTCCACGGCCGTGGCGGTACCGAAAACTGCGAGCAGTGCCGACGCTAATAAGGCTCGTCTTTTAATATGTTTCATCGTTATCTCCTATGGTCTGGTCCCTCTGGGGGGAAGCCGTCGTAGTCATTGAACGGCTCTTGCGTACTATCGTTGTAGTTATTAGGAAGGCACAAAAAACCGGTGGGTGCGCTGATCATGGCGCCTGATCGAGCAGCGGCAACACGAATTCGGCCGGCTTGGAACAAACCAGCCAGTACACGGAAAAGATCAGCAGGGTCTTGAACAGATTGGGCCACTCGAAGACATAACTGCCGCGGGTTCCCAGGTATTCTAGGCGGGCGCGCAAACCGAGATCGGCGCGCGGAATCACTTGCAGGAGGCGTTTTTCGTCGACCGCCTGAACCTCGCCCAGCTGTTGAATCTTGCACAAAGTCTTGGCCAGCGTGCCGGGTTTCCCGGTGAGACGGCAGGCGACCCGATCGCAGGCGAATTCTATTTCCAACGACAACCAGCGATAGGGCCAGGCGGCCACCGGATTCCAGAACGCCAGCCGGCGCAAGAACAACAACGCCCACTTCAACAGAATGTCGCGCCGATAGACGTGGGCCAACTCGTGGGCCAGCAATACCCGCAGTTCATCGTCATTGAGCTGTTCGCCGGTCCAGGACGGAAACACAATGGTCGGACGCGTCACCCCCAGCACCATCGGACCGGTGGCCAGATCCGGCGACAGACAAACCCGGGGCACGGGCACCTCCAATGCCGCCGCCAGAGGCAGGCAAAGTTCCTCGGCGCGGGCATACCGCCGTCCGCTCTCGATGACCTGGCGGCGATAGGCCAGATAACGGCGCAGATCCCGCAAACTCAAGGCCGCCGCCACGCCGAGCGAAACCGAGACAATCCCCACCCGACTGTCGGGTGCCAGCCGCAGCAGCGCGAAAAAGGCCGTCAACAACGGCGCCAGATAGACGAACACCCGCGCGACCGGCGAGTTGAGCTTCAGTACCCGCACCAGGCTCCAGGCGATCCCCACCCAGAGCAGCGACAACAGTGACGCCGTTAGCGCGAACGTGATCAGGGACAGCGGCGTCATGGTTTTTTGTCTTCTATCCCGTCGGCCAGATTCTGCAAAAACTCCCGTTCCTGGGGGGTCAACTTCTCGTCCTTGCCCAGCAGGTGTGGAATCAGCTCGACCATATCCCCGCCGGTGAGAACATCGGCGAAACGCGACCACATCCGCTGCAACACACTGGCGCGGGTCAAACGCGGTTGATAGCGATAGGCGCGACCGACGCGGTCCTGGTGCAGGTAACCCTTTTCGTACAGTCGCGACAAGGTCGTCATCACCGTGGTGTAGGCGCGCTGGTGTCCCAGTGCCGTCACCACCTGGTTGACTTGCAGGGGCTCGCCGGCTTTCCACAGAACATCCATGATCACCAGTTCCAGATCGCCCAATTGGCCTTTGATTTCATCCATCATCTTGAATCGCTTGCGCTCGTCTTGAAAAAATAGTACTACCTGTGTAGTACCTGTCAACTTTATTCGTATATCATAATACGCTGTATATGTAATTCATGCGCTACACTTTTTCACTCCCTTAAGCCAAAACCTAGGAAGTTATCCATGTCAGCCGCCCTTTTACCCGCTTCGCTTGCGCCGATTCCGGCACGCTTATCCACCCACCCGGTTTCCGCAGCCGGCGTGGGTCTTTACCTGTTGCTCTGTCTCCTGTTGCCGACAGCTGGCGTGGCGGCGCAGGAGCGATCGTTCATGGAGCGCATGCAGGCGATGGGTGAGGCGATGCCCGACAAGCGCTCGCGCCCGGCGGGTCTGGCGGTGACGATACTCGGCAGCGGCGGCCCGATGGCGATGACCCAGCGCGCCTCGGCCGGCTACGTCGTCTATCGCGACCGGGTGCCGCGGATTCTCGTCGACGGCGGCGGTGGCACCTTCGAACGTCTCGGCGAGGGCCGGATCTTCGATCTGGTGCGCATGGACACCTGGTTGTTCACCCATTTGCATATCGATCATTCCGCCGAATTTCCCGCCATCGTGAAATCGATGTACTTTCTGCGTCGCGGCTACAACAAGATGTCGCCACTCACGGTGATCGGTCCCGACGCCTGGGGCGACTTTCCCAGCACCAGCGAATTTGTCGACGCTTATTTCAATAAAGAGCACGGCATCTACCGTTATTTCCATCACTTCATGGAAACGATCAAGGCCGGCGATCTCAGTTTCGACACCAAGGATCTGGCCTACGATTACGACCAGGTCAAAAGCCCGGAGAAAATCCTGACTCGCGACGGCATGAGCATCAGTTACATCCCCGTCATGCACGGCCCTCGCGCGAGCAAGACACCGGCGGTGGCCTACCGCGTCGATTACGCCGGACAGTCGATCACCTTCAGCGGCGATCTGAACTCGAAAAGCGGCAATCTCGTCAGGCTGGCGAAAGGCAGCGACATACTGATCTACGACGCCGCTCTGGGGCCGGCGCAGGATTTCGATCCGCCTGAGGTCTTCCACACACCGCCCGCGGACATTGGCCGCGCGGCGAAAGAAGCCGGGGTGAAAACCCTGGTCCTGTCGCATTTCATGCCACCTTATGTGCCGATGAAAATCGAGCGTATCCTGGCCGCGGTCAAGGACGAGTTCGACGGCGAGGTCATTCTCGCGGAGGATCTGATGACATTGTCGGCCCAGCGTGGTGCCTCCTCTTCGTCCAGCGGCGATACCCAGGAGGAATCCCCGCGCAAAGGGCCCATGCAACGCTTTCGCGAGCGCCTGCAATCCCAGTAGAGGCCCTGCGCGCCTGATGAACATGAACCTTGAGCGCGCAGGGCCGCGGTGCCATCACCGCTGGCGTCCGCCCCAGCCGCTGACACCGTAGCCGGAACGCTGCTGCATCCGGTCTTGCATCTGCTGCTGTCGGTATAGCAGATTGTCCTGCACGTTCTGCTTGCCGTTGTCGATCACCTGCTGATGTTCCTCGGTGCTCATCTGCGACCAGGTCTGCTTGCGCTGGGCCGCGGCGTTGGCTTTCGTCTGTGCCTGGCTACGCGCCTGTTCGGCACTTTGCTGGTAGGACTGATGGCGCTGGTCGGGCGTCTCGCCGCGCCAGGTCTGGGCCCGTTGTTGCGCCTGCTGGGCGCGCTGCTGATACTGCTGCTGGCGCTGTTCGGGCGTCGACTGCAACACGGTGCTGTGGCGTTGCGACGGCGTGGTGACAGACCCCGTGTCGTCGGCGCGCGCCAGGCCATAGGGAAGAGTCGCGACCAATGCGGCCGCCAGACCGACTGTGAACCTTTTCGTGTGACGCTTCATAACATCTCCTTCATAATAGTCCGCTAGTACCACACCGGAACTCCGGCTTGGGAAGAATACTGGCACAGTCAGGTAACGGATGAATGTCGCGGTCGTTACTTTGTGTTACAGAATATTTCACATCTGGGTAGGGAAATTTGCCAAAAACCACAGCACACATATTGGTGGTGGACGACGACGAAGGCCTGAGACGGCTTACCGGGGAATACCTGGAAAACTCCGGGTTCGTAGTCACCGGTGTCGGCAACGGTGCCCAGATGCATCGCGCGCTCGAAGCCGGCCGTTTCGATCTGATCATTCTCGACATCATGTTGCCGGACACCGACGGCCTGACACTGGCCCGCGAAATCCGCGCCGACGTCGACTGCCCGATCATCATGCTCTCAGCGCGCGGAGAAGACGTCGACCGCATCATCGGGCTGGAGGTCGGCGCCGACGACTACCTCGCCAAACCGTTTAACCCGCGCGAGCTGCTGGCGCGGATCCGCGCGGTCCTGCGGCGTAAAGACAGCGCCAATGCCGGCTCCCCGAGCGACGTCTATGCCTTCGGGCCTTACCGGCTCAACTACAGCAATCAGACGTTGAAACGCGAGGGCTCGGAGATCAGCCTGACGACAGGGGAATTCAACCTGTTGCGCTTTTTCAGCCACAATGCCAATCGGGTACTCACCCGCGATTCCATCTTGCAGGAACTCAAGGGCTACGAGCATAACCCGATGGACCGCAGCGTGGACGTACAGATAACCCGCCTGCGGCGCAAGATCGAAGCCGACCCGAGCCGACCGGTCTACATCCGCACCGTGCGCGGTTCCGGTTATCTCTTTTCGCCCGAGGGTGGGGACGCGTGAGCAAGCGCTTCCCCGCCTCCGCCGGCATGTACTGGCAGACGGCACGCCTGTTTCTGATCACGCTGTTGCTGGTTCAGGTCGCCACCCTCGCGGTCACCGGCTATCTGGTCTTTCTTCCCGTGCTGCGCAGCTCGGTCAACGATCTGGCGGCGCTGATGGTCCTGTCCGCCAAGACCTACGTGGAATTGCCGCCGGGCACACGCCCTGATTTCGTGCGGGAACTCAAGGATCGCCAGAATCTGACACTCCAGGTCAGCGACGGCCCGCGCACGGGCAAAGCCAGCTATCTTCCCTATGTCCTCAAGCTCGAGGATGCGCTCGGTGACTATCTGCAACACGACACCCGGATCCAGTCCGATGGTGAAAACCCGCCGACCTATTGGGTGGACCTGAATTTCGCCGGCGAATGGCTGCGGCTGAGCTTTTCCCGCCAGCGCATCGGCACGCATCCGCCACTCACCCTGTTGCTGCTGACGCTTTCGGCGCTGGTGATCACCGTGGTCACGACCATCCTGGTCTCGCGCCGCCTGACCGCCCCCCTGGTGGCCATGGCGCGGGCCACCCGTCAGGTGAGTCACGGCGCCCTCCCCGCTCCGCTACCGGAAGCCGGCCCGCGTGAGCTGGCCACCCTGGCGCGCAGTTTCAATCGCATGGCGATTCGGGTTCGCGACCTGCTCGACAGCCGCATCACCTTGTTGGCGGGCATATCGCACGACCTACGGACTCCCATGGCACGCATCCGGCTGCAACTCGAACTGATGCGCGGCAAGGCCGATGAGCAGCGATTGAACGACATCGAGCAGGATCTGGAGGAGATGCAAGCGCTCATTTCGCAGTTGCTGGACATCGCCCGGGAAGTCAGCAATGAGAAAGTGGAGATGACGGCGCTGAAACCGGCGGTCATCGCGGTCGTCGAGCGCTTTCGCCGCAGCGGCTACGCCGTGAATGCCGCAGCGGTGCAGCCCTGTTCCCACCCGGTCAACGCGCTGGCGTTCAAACGCATCTTGACCAACTTTCTAGACAATGCCTTCGCCCACGGCAGTCCGCCGGTCGAGGTTCGCCTGCAGGCGGATGAAACACAGATTAGGTTGGAAGTCCTTGATCAGGGAAATGCGCTCGAGTCCGGTGACGTCACCCACCTGTTCGAACCCTTTGTGCGCGCCCGGCGCTCCGCCGGAAGTGGCCTCGGGCTGGCGATCGTTCGCGGTATCGCACAGACCTATCAGTGGCAGGTGAGACTCGAGCCGAATCCAGGCGGCGGAACCACCGCCCGACTCGTTCTACCGGTCCAGGCCGGCGACCGCGCTCCGGCCGCTGCTGGCTAGGCGCTGCGCCCGTTCCTGGCTAAACCCGCCGTCACCCGAGTGTGACGGCGGGAGCCAACACCCCCCCTTCACTGCATAAGTTGCCGCCTGCCTAACGGTTGAACTGACTCACAATCCCTTGCAGCTCCGTCGCCATGCGCGCCAGGTCCTGACTGGCCACCGAGGTCTGCTCCGCGCCGCTGGCGGTCTCGGTCGCCATTTCGTTGATCTTGACGATGTTGCGATTGATTTCCTCGGAGACCGCGCTCTGCTCCTCGGAGGCGCTCGCGATCTGGGTGCTCATATCGTCGATCTTGGCCACCGCTTCGGCGATGGTGGAAAGCGCATGCCCCGATTCGGCCGCGTTGCTGACCACCGAGCGGGCTTTCTCCCGGCTCTGCTCCATCACCTGGACCGCGCGCTGCGATCCGGACTGCAGCTTCTCGATCATCAGGTTGATCTCCTCGGTGGATTCCTGGGTACGTCCGGCCAGGGTGCGCACCTCGTCGGCGACGACCGCGAATCCGCGTCCCTGTTCACCGGCGCGCGCCGCCTCGATGGCCGCGTTGAGCGCGAGCAGATTCGTCTGCTCGGCGATGCTCTTGATGACGTCCAGCACGGCGTTGATGCCCTCACTCTGTTGCTCGAGCTCGTGCACCGTGACCGAAGCCTGCTCGATCTGCTCGGCCAGCTGATTGATTTCGGCCACGGACTTGTCCACCACGCGCCGACCGTTCAGCGCATGTTCGTTGGCTTCGCTGGCGGCACTGGCGGTATGGTTGATATTCTGGGTCACCTCCTGCACCGTCGCGGTCATCTCGTTCATGGCGGTGGCGACCTGTTCGGTCTCCGAGCGCTGCTGCTCGATGATGCGCCCGGTTTGCGCGGTGACCGCCGACATCTCCTCGGAGGCGGCCGACAGCTGTTCTGTCGTTCCGCTGATCTTCTCCAGCATGCCGAGCAGCTTCAGCCGCATGCCGTTCATCGCGGTGAGCAGTTCGCCAATCTCGTCCTGGCTGTCCACCTCGATGGCCTGGGTCAGATCGCCGGAGGCCGTCACCGTGGCCTTGCGAATGGCGCTGACGATGAAATTGGCGATGACGATGCTCAGCGAGAGCCCGACAATGAGGCTGATCAAGGCGACGACACTCAAGGTCTTGGCCACGGCCAGTTCGTGCGTCTCCGCGTCCTCGGCCGCCGTCCTGGTGAAATGCTCGATCTCCAGCAACAAGGTTTCCATCTCTTTATCCAGCTTCGCCTCTTCCTTTTCGATCCGCTCCACTTCCTCATAGTCGATGTCGAAGTTGCGCTGGGCGATACGCGCCAGTATCTGTTCGGCGTGTTTGACGTAGCTCAGGTGTTCAGTGGAGATCGCCTTCACGGAGCGCGCCACCTTGGCGAATTTCGCCTCTTGCTCGGCGCCGCCGTCAGAGACCGCCAAAGCGCCGGCTTCGTGCAGCCGGTCCTCGACATATCGGGTCTTGCCATCGAACGCCGCCCGCGATTCCTTGAAATATTCGTCAGCCGCGGGGTCATGCTGCATCTGCATGCCGTAGCGCAGCGCGCGCTCGAACAGAATCGCCTGCTCCAGCTGCCCGATGGTGGCCGCGGTAAGTTTCTCGGTAATCGGCATGTTCTTTTCGGCGATCGCAGCGATTTCCCTGCCGATGCTGCTAATGGACTGATAAGCGTAAAACGAGCAAGCGCCCATCAACACCAACAGGATTCCCGAACACCCCATGATTTTCGCTTTTACCGACATGCGCTTATATATGTTCACGATCCGCTCCTAAGTGATCCGGTCATTGCGTCAATGACATCTATCCCACCCCAGCCAGCGCACGGCGCCGACACCATTAGGACGACCAAGTCGTTCACGAGCGGCCCGGCCACTCGCTCACGTGGCGATCGGTTCGCGTTGCTTGGTCGCCAATTCGGGGAAAAGAGAAGTACTGGCAGGAGAACCGGACCAGCCGCTGGCAACCGTTGCCCGAAGCTGGAAAGCTGTGAAAAGTCTTGTACGTTATTGTGGAGAGACATCGGTCCTATCCCTTCCTTTCCTTTTCCTAAAGCCGTAAAAAAATAGGATTATTCCTACATTCTCGGCTTGAAAGGGGTAACGCCCGAAGTTAAGATTTCTTTAAATCTTTATATATATAATTGATTTTAATTATTTTTTTATGTCCTACGTGGTTCTGCGGATTTTAGGGCTTGTTCTTCGCTTGCGGCAGGGCAGAGATAGATCGCTTGGACGAGGGATGACCCGTCAATACAGCGCGGCTTCCGACTTCGACATGTACATCACGCCGATACCGTTGTTGAGCACGTGGACGACGAAGGCCCGCAATGCTACCACGCGGGAGGTTTTCCTATCGCTGACCACGTATTCGAAATCCACCCGCGCGGAGCGTTCGAAATTGTGCCCCTCCAATTCAAGGTAAGCACCGTCTTCACTGACATCGCGTATGGTGACTGGCATCACTTGCCCGTAGGCATCCTTTAAAAAAGCGGTAATGGCGACCTTTCGTCTTCTTCGAAGTCTATGCTCCATCGCGTAAGTCTCCTGTAAATCAACTCGGTGAAAACTGAATTTTTCCAGTGATAAGTTTAGCTTAGGAAAAATGACCGACAACATGGGAGGATGCCGACAGGGGTGTAGTCTTGCGCCTACAACCCTGAGTCATGAACGGTTTCCAAGTCATGCCGAGTACTTAAATTTGCTGGGTAGACTTGCTGGGTAGACTTGCTGAGTAGACTTGCTGAGTAGATTTACTGAGTAGATTTGCTGACGAGAACCTGCTCTCACTCCGGGTGCAAGCGCTGCGTTCGCTCTGCAAAGCCGGGCACTCAGCGGGCACCTACCGCCTCTTGCCTCACCCGCAGAGTCAGCTCCAAGGTCGATTTCAGAACACCCCAACAAGCCTTCGACCCGCTCCGAGCTCACGGCGATAACCCTTCGGGGTGTAGCGGGCAGGGGCAAAGTGCCACGCCATCGAAGCTACGCACACGCCTGATGCCCCCACGAAATCCTCATGTTTCTTTCATATAAAACAATGACATTCAAGTATTCGTTTAGTCATAAGATTGTCATACAACACTTGTAATCTCCCCGCGTTCGCCGCCAGCGGATCGCTGCACCGGCAAGAACAAAACGCCAGGCCCCGCCTGGTTCATCCCCTCTTCAAGACACGAGGAACCAGTAATGCGTATTACCTTTCGCGGAACGGCACTTATGGCCTCATTGGGTTTGATAGCCATCAACGCCCAGGCCAATACCGACACGCTGTCGAGCTGGGCCGACCACACCAAGGTCGGCGGCAAGACCTATATCGACCTCAGCAATATCAACCAGGAAACCGACAACAGCAAAACCGATCCCAGCGGCATCGGTGTCGACGTCAAACGCTTCTATCTGGGTATCGATCACAGCTTCAACGACCTCTGGTCGGCCAACCTGACGACGGATTTCAACTACAAGGCCAATGACGGCGAAACCCAGCTGTTTGTCAAAAAGGCGTTTCTGCAGGCCAAGCTGTCCGACGCGGCGGTCCTGCGGGCCGGTTCGGCCGACCTTCCCTGGGTGCCCTACGTGGAACATCTGTACGGCTATCGCTATGTGGAGAACACCCTGATCGACCGACTCAAGTTCGGCACCTCCGCCGACTGGGGCATCCACGCGGGCGGCAAGCTGCTCGATGGCATGCTCAGCTATTCCGCCTCGGCGATAAACGGCAACGGCTATAAGAACCCCTCGCGCTCGAAGAGCCTGGACTTCACCGGTCGTATCGGGATCGAACCGATCGAGGGATTGCATCTGGCGGGAGATTACTACAGCGGCAAACTCGGACAGGACACCCAGACCGGTCCGTCGACCCGCAGCGTCAGCCGCTGGGATGCGCTCGTCGCCTATGTGAACCCGGGTTGGCGCATCGGCGCGGAATACTTCACTGCCGACAACTGGAAGACCTCGGCCAACAACGCGGTTCTCAGCGCCAACCCCAGTGACAAAGCCGACGGCTACTCGATCTGGGGCTCGGTCTCCCCGATGGCCAAGGTCTCGCTGTTTGCGCGTTACGACCACGCCAAACCCAACAAGGACACCAACCCCGACCTGCAAGACGATTATTACGATGCCGGCATTTCCTACGCCGCCTACAAGAACGTGGATATCGCGCTGGTATACAAGCATGAAAAGGTGGAAAACGGCACCATCAGCACGAGCAACGGGACCATCGGCGGCGTCAATGACGGCACCTATGACGAAATCGGTCTGTGGTCGCAGATGAAGTTCTGACCCCCGCGCGCGTTCACGGACGGTCGATCGGAACTTAAACCGAATCCGGTGTTCCGACTAGACGCGCCGAAATGCGGAACGCGGTAGCAGGGATTTCGTAGTACAACCGGTACACAGTTCACCGAGAGGAAGCAAAGATGAAGATATTCTCAAGTAGTGGCAACTATGCGCGCAAACTCGCCATCGGCCTGTCGCTGATCGGTCTTCTCCAAGGGGGCGGCGCGCTCGCCGCGACCAAGGAGATTTCGGGGGCGGGCGCGACTTTCCCCTACCCCGTATACGCCAAGTGGGCCCAGGCCTACGCCGGCCACACCGGCGTCAAACTCAACTATCAGTCCATCGGCTCGGGAGGTGGAATCAAACAGATAGAAGCCAACACGGTCGACTTCGGCGCCTCCGACGCGCCGCTGAAACCCGAGGAGCTGAAGAAACACCAGCTGATGCAGTTCCCGACCGTCATGGGCGGCGTGGTTCCGGTGGTCAATGTTCCCGGCATCAAAGCCGGTGAACTCAAACTCACCCCCGAGTTGCTCGCCGATATCTATTTGGGCAAAATCACCCAATGGAACGATCCAGCCATCACCGCGCTGAACCCCGGTATCACGCTGCCGGCGAAGGCGATTACCGTGGTGCACCGCTCGGACGGCTCCGGAACCACCTGGATCTACACCAACTATCTCTCCAAGGTCAGCCCCACCTGGCGCCAGAAGGTGGGCAACAACAAATCGGTCGCCTGGCCGGTGGGTATCGGCGGCAAGGGCAACGAGGGCGTGGCGTCCTATGTCGGCCGTATCAAGGGTGCGATCGGCTATGTCGAATACGCCTACGCGTTGCAGAACAAAATGGCGCACGCCAAGTTGAAGAACGCCGCCGGTGAATTTGTCGACCCGAACAGTGAGTCGTTCCAAGCCGCGGCGGCCAACGCCGACTGGGCGCACGCACCGGGTTTCTACATGGTGCTGACCGACCAACCCGGGGCGAAAAGCTGGCCGATCACGGGCGCGACCTTTATTCTACTGCACACCAAGCAGAAGAAACCCGCCGTCGGCAAGCAAGTCCTGGCTTTCTTCGACTGGGCCTATAAAAACGGCGGCGACATGGCCAGCAAACTGGACTATGTGCCCATGCCCGCCAACGTGGTCAAGCTCGTCGAACAGACCTGGCACAGCCAGATCAAAGGTCCGGACGGCAAGCCCCTGAGCCGCCCGATGTAATGCGCGCGATCGGAGCGAGAGAGCGGCCATTGCCAAGATGTTGATATCGAGCGCGCGCGTCGATCCCGATCCGTCGCAGACCGAAGGCCTCACCACCACGTCGCCTGGCAAAGGCGACGTGGTGCGTGACCGTCTGTTCCGTGGCGCGACCCTGTGCTCCAGCGCCGCGGTATTCACGCTGGTATTGGCAATCATCGTTTCGCTGGCCGTCGGCGCGAGCCTGGCATTGCAGAAGTTCGGCCTTGGCTTTGTCGGCAGCACCCAATGGAATCCGGTCACCGAGACCTTCGGCGCCGCCGCCCCGATCTACGGCACGTTGGTGACCGCGCTTATCGCCATGCTGCTCGGCATCCCGCTCAGCTTCGGCGTGGCGCTGTTCATCACCGAGGTGGCACCGGTCTGGCTGAAGCGCCCCATCGGCACCGCGGTGGAATTGCTGGCCGCTGTGCCCAGCATTATCTATGGCATGTGGGGTCTGTTCGTCTTCGCCCCCTGGTTCGCCGATCATCTGCAACCCTGGATGCAGGCCTACCTGGGCCCCTTGCCCTACGTCGGCGCCCTGTTCCAGGGTCCGCCCATGGGTATCGGAATGCTTTCCGCCGGCCTGATTCTGGCTGTGATGGTGATCCCTTTCATCACGGCGGTGATGCGCGACGTCTTCGCCACGGTGCCGACCGAACTGCGGGAATCTGCCTATGGCCTCGGCGCCACCACCTGGGAAGTCGTGCGCCACGTGATCGTGCCCTACACCCGGGTTGGCGCACTCGGCGGGATTATGCTCGGCCTGGGGCGGGCGTTGGGAGAGACCATGGCGGTAACCTTCGTCATCGGCAACGCACAGCGGATCAGCACGTCACTGTTCATGCCGGGAAACACGATTTCCTCGGCGCTTGCCAATGAATTCAACGAGGCGGTCGGCGACACTTACACCTCATCGTTATTGGCATTGGGATTAATTCTGTTCACCATCACCTTCATCGTTCTGGCCGGTGCCCGCTTGTTGCTCGGTAGGATCGGCGGGCGGGTCTGAAAGCCAACACATGACTCTCTACCAACGACGACGTCTCACCAACCTCTTCGCCCTGAGCCTGTCGGTGGCGGCCACCGGACTGGCGCTGTCGTTTCTTCTCTGGATACTCTGGACGCTGATCGTCAACGGGTTGCCCTATCTCGAACTGCACACATTCACCGCAAACACGCCTCCGCCCGGGGCCCGGGGGGGGCTGGCGAACGCCATTGTCGGCAGCCTGATTCTCACCGCCGGGGGCGTGCTGATCGGCGCCCCGCTCGGCATCCTGGCCGGCACCTATCTGTCGGAATTCGGACGAAACTCCAGGCTTGCCGCGCTGGTGCGCTTTGTCAACGACGTGCTGCTAAGCGCGCCATCCATCGTCATCGGGGTGTTCGTCTACGAGATTCTGGTAAGACGCGCGGGCCACTTCTCCGCCTATGCAGGCTCTGTGGCGCTGGCTTTGATCGTGATTCCGATCGTGGTCCGCACCAGCGAGGACATGCTGCGGCTGGTCTCCGACACCATGCGCGAGGCGGCCGCCGCGCTCGGCGCGCCACAGTGGAAAGTCACCACCCATATCGTCTATCGGGCGGCCAGACCGGGCATTCTCACCGGCATTCTGCTGGCGATCGCGCGCGTCAGTGGCGAGACGGCACCGCTTTTGTTTACCGCGCTGAACAACCAGTTCTGGAGCACGCGCCTGGACCAGCCGATCGCGAATCTGCCGGTCGTCATCTTTCAATTCGCGATGAGCCCCTACGATGATTGGCAGCACCTCGCATGGGCCGGCGCGCTGATCATCACCTTCAGCATTCTGATCCTCAATATCGTGGCCCGCAGTTTTCTGCGCGCGCGCGTACCCCGTTACTGAGAGCGATTATGGACACCCTATACCGCCCGATGACAGACCCGCAACAGTACTCGTCACCGACCGACCTGAGCGCGACCAGGACCAGGGCCGCGGACAGACCTGCCGGCAAGGTCATTGTCCGCAACCTTGAATTCTTCTACGGACGCTTCCAGGCTTTGCACGACATCAGTCTGGAGATACCCGCGAATCGGGTTACCGCCTTCATCGGCCCTTCCGGTTGTGGAAAATCCACGCTGCTGCGTACCTTCAACCGGATCTACGAGTTGTACCCCGACCAGACGGCGCGCGGGGAAGTCTGGCTCGACGGGGAGAACATCCTGGAGCGTCGCTACAATCTCAACCGGTTGCGGGCCAAGATCGGCATGGTGTTCCAGAAGCCGACCCCCTTTCCCATGTCCATCTACGACAATATCGCCTTTGGCGTGTCTCTCTACGAGAAACTGCCCCGCCGCAGAATGGATGAACGGGTGGAGTGGGCCCTGGACAAAGCCGGGCTCTGGGGCGAGGTCAAAGACAAACTGCGCCAGGAGGGGACCCGGCTGTCCGGCGGGCAGCAACAGCGTCTGTGCATCGCGCGGGCGGTGGCGGTGAAACCGGAGGTCCTGCTGCTCGATGAGCCCGCCTCCGCCCTGGACCCGATTTCCACCGCCATGATCGAGGAACTCATCGACGAACTCAAAGCCGATTACACCATCGCGATCGTGACCCACAACATGCAACAGGCCGCGCGCGTGTCCGACTTCACCGCGTTCCTCTATCTGGGCAAGCTGATCGAATTCGACACCAGCGAGAACATCTTCACCAAACCCCGGGAAACGGCCACCGAGGAATACATTACCGGGCGTTACGGCTGAGAGCGATCCCGCCGACGAATCTCCACGCCGATGCCGCCGGCATTGCCACGCACGCACGGGCGGAAAGCCGCAACGCCGATTGCGCTCGCCGGGCGGTGCCGAGGCAGCCGAACAGGACAGACAAAGCTCAGGCGTCGCGCAACTGAAGCAACAGGCTGTTGAGTTGCGCTATGTCCAGCGGCTTGACGAAATGATGGTCGAATCCCGCGCGCTTGGACTTGCGGCGGTCTTCGCCCTGCCCCCAGCCACTGAGCGCAATCAGCAACAGCGTGTCCCCGTCGGGCAACTGCCGTATGCGTTGCGCGGCCTCGTGTCCGTTGATCCCAGGCAGACCGATGTCCAGTATCACCACCCGCGGCCCCCAGCGCTGCGCCATGCGCACGGCCTCCAATCCATCGTTGGCCACCGCGGTCTCGTAACCCAGCAGCCGCAGCACTTGCGCAAGACTGTCGGCGCTGTCGAGATTGTCGTCGACCACCAGCACCCGCGAGCCGTTGGCGCTCTCGCGTTGCATCAGCGGTACCTGGGAATCGGCCGCCGCGGATCGCTCCCGGCTGGCCACGTGCGGCAGCCGCACAGTGAAGCGACAGCCCCGGCCTTGACCGTCGCTATGGGCCTCCACCCGGCCACCGTGCATCTCCACCAGACGTTTAACCAACGCCAGGCCGATCCCCAGGCCGCCCTGGGAACGATCCAGATTTCGATCCACCTGGGCGAACATGTCGAAAACGCGCGGCAGCATTTTCGGTGGAATGCCGATCCCCGAATCCTGCACGGAAATCACAGCGTCGTTCTCGTCGGCAACCGCCGTGATATCGATACTGCCTCCATCGGTGGTGTATTTGGCTGCGTTGTTCAACAAGTTGGCGACAATCTGCGTCAGACGGGTAACATCGGCGTTCACCATCAACTCGCCTTCCGCCGGCAGGCAGACGTTTACACTATGGCGACAGCTGTCTATCAACGGTCGACTGGTTTCGATCGCCGTCTGAATTGCCGTGGCGACATCGACCAACTCCTTACGCAGCTCGACTTTGCCACGACTGATACGGCTGACGTCCATGAGATCGTCGACCAGGTGCACCATCTGCGACAGCTGACGTTCGATGATGGTACGGGCGTTCTCCTGCACGTCGCCTTCGCGCGACAGACGCATGATCTGCAACGCGTTACGAATCGGCGCCAATGGATTGCGAAGTTCGTGGGCGAGGGTCGCCAGAAACTCGTCCTTGCGTCGATCGGCGTCCCGGAGCGCCTCTTCGGCCTCCTTTCTGGAAGTGGAATCGACAATGATGCCGAGCATGCGCTGCGCCTTGCCCGCTTCATTGAGAATACTGGCGTGCGCCTCAATCCAGTGCAGCGTCTTGTCGGGCCAGATGACCCGGCACTCGAAATGCCAGTCGCTGCCGGTCTCCCGGCTGTGTTTGAACGAGCGCTCCACCCGCGGTCGGTCGTCCGGATGCACATGCGAGAGCATGACATCCAGGCTCCAGGGATGGACCGGCTGGGTGTAGCCGAAGCAGCGGTCATGGCGCAACGAATGGGTGGCCAGTCCGGTTTCAAGGTCCAGGTCCCAGTCACCGACCTGCGCCGAGTCGAGAGTGAACTGCAAACGCGCCTCGCTTTCGCGCAGCGCCGCGATGCTGCGCTCCTGCTCGGTCACATCGGAGGAGATACACAGTACCGACTCTATCGTCCCCTCGTCGGACAACTCGGGTACCAGTCTGGCATCGAAGACCCGGATTTCCTTGCTCGAGGCCGGCAGCTCGAACTTGATGCGGCGGATCTCGCCGGTGGCCAGGACTTCCCGCAGCGCGGTGGTCCATAACTGACGGTCGGCGGCCGGCAGTCCCAGATCATCCGGGGTCTTGCCGACGAATGCCTCCGGCTGCATGCCGGTGTATTGCTCGATCGCGGGGCTCAAATAGATATAGCGGGACTGGCGATCCAGGCGCGCGATAATGCCAGGGGAGTTCTCTACCAGGGTGGAGAACTGACGTTCGCGCCTGGCCAGCGCCACGGTCGCCGCGCTGAGCGTCGCTTCCGCCTGTATCCGTTCGCTGATATCGCGGATGACACTCAAATAACCCACGGGTTGACCGTCCGCGTCACGCAACTGGGAGACGGTCGCTTCCACGTGCAACATGCTGCCGTCTTTACGGGTATGTATGGTGTGGGCTCTGTAACTGCCCGTTTCCGTCATTGAACGCCGGGATTGTTTCTGTTCACCATCCTCGGGCCAGCTCTCCTGATACAGCTCGCCGCGCGAGCGCCCCAGGGTGTCGGAGGAAGTACTCAAATACTGCCGCTCAGCGGCGGGATTCATGAAAATGATGTGGTCATCCAGGTCGAAGGCCAGGACGGCGTCCTCCATTTGCGCCAGCACGTCGTTGCGTAAGCGGTTGTAGGCGGCGCTTGCGCTATCGAGCGTATAGATGTCATCACCGACCACCAGCGCATCGACGTCCCCTCTGCGGATAGCGCTCAGGGTATCCTCGGCTTCCTCCAGGCGCAGACGGAGTTCGGCATTTTCTTGCTGCAACGCCTCGACCGCGCAGCCGGCATCCGCCTCGCCGCCCGTCTGGCGCGTGTTCGCTTCGTGCGTCATCCGGATTTTTCCGCCGCCGGCTCAAGATTGAGGCTTAACAGCAACTGTTCCACGCTGGTAATATCGCCAATGAAACGGCGCAAGGGTTGGGGACAGACCTTGACCAGCGTAGGCGTGGCGACAATCTGATCCTGGCGCGCCATGGATACACATTCGGCGATATTGAGTATCTCCAGCTTGTAGCGACCCTTCAGATAGCGCTCGAACAGCTTTCTGGAATTCACCACCGCGCGCAACGAGGAATGCGTGGCGCCGCTCACATACAACCGGAACACGAACTCGAACGGGTTTGACTCCGCATCTGTTGCAGCCTCGGTATTACGCGAAACTGATTCGCCGGAGGTCATATCACGCCGGGACGCAGTGGCTGCACATCCAGCCCAACCAGTACTCGCTCCTCGTTGGAAAGATCACCGATGATTTTTCGTATGGGTTCCGGGAATTTTCTCACCAGGGTCGGCACCGCCAGAATCTGATCGCCGGCCGCAAGCTGGGGATTGACCAGCAGGTCGACGACCTCGATGGCATAACGGCCCGCCAGATGGGTTTCGCACAGCTGTTTGAGGTTGTTGAGCGCGGCGATGGACTTCGCGGTCTGGCCGGCCACGTACAAGCGTAGCTGCCATTCCGCGGCGTCGGACGCGGAGCCTGCCTGGGATTTGATCGCTTTAGGCTTCATCGATTGCGCTTCCGCGAATTTTTCGTGCGCTTGGATTCCGTCTTGGCCGCACCATGCCCGGGCCGCGATCTCGCGGCGACACTGTCGGCCTGGAAATTCTCCCGGGCAATGGAAAATTCCACTTCGTTGACCCGCCGGTCCAGATCGGCCTTCAAGGCGTTGATCTGGGCCTCGGTCGTCTGCCGGTAGCTGGCCAGCTCGGCAAGCTTGCGCTCATGGTCGCGCTTGCGCAATTCCTCGGCCGCCCGATCCTGGACTTCCTGTAAGACACGGGCAGTGCCTGTCAATACCTGGTTGTTGACCAGATGCACCTCGATCAGATCCAGGCCATTGCCGGAAAAGACGAATTCACGCACTTGGTTGGAATGCGCCATGCCCCTGGATTTCAAGACCTGCAATGTCCGGGTACGCTCGCCATTAGCCTGCAGATTCGTCACCAGGATCCAGGTGTCCATCAGCGAGGACACGCCCACCTCGCTGGTGGCGGGCGAGCCTTCCGTATCCGAGGTCAAGGTGGTGAACAACCCGGTGATATCACTGCACTTGAGATAGTCGATCAAACGCATCAGCGTGGGTTTGAGCAGGGTGCCGTCAGGGTTCATGCTCAGATTGCTGATCGGGTCCACCACCACGACCGAGGGCTTCACCTGGGCGATCAGCTCGTGCATGAGCACCAGGTGCTGCTCCAGGCCATGGAGCGTGGGCCTGGAAGCGTGGATTTCCAGCAGCCCTTTCTCCTGCCAACGCGCCAGGTCGATACCGACCGAGCGCATGTTGCGTATCAGTTGGCTGGGCGACTCCTCGTAAGCCATCAGCAGCACTCTTTCGCCGCGTTGACACGCCGCGTTGGCGAAACTCGCGCCGATGCTGCTCTTCCCGGTGCCCGGCGAGCCGGAAACCAGCACGCTGGTCCCGCGGTAGACGCCCTTGCCTCCCAGCATCTCGTCCAGCCCCGGAATTCCGGTCGAGACACGCTGCTGATGCGCTTTGTGACTCAACCCCAAGGAGGTGATGGGCAGCACGGAGACGCCGCGATCACCGATGAGAAAGGGATACTCGTTCGTGCCGTGCGAGGAACCGCGATACTTCAGCACCCGCAGCCGGCGCGTCGAAATCTCATCCTTGATGCGGTGATCGAGCACGATGACGCAATCGGCGACATATTCCTCCAGGCCGTAGCGCGTCAGGCTCTCGTCGCCGCGCTCGGCGGTGATGATGGCCGTCATGCCGCGCTCCTTGAGCCAGCGGAACAGTCGCCGCAGCTCGGCGCGCAGCACCGCGTGGTTCGGCAAGCCGGAAAACAGGGCCTCGAGCGTATCGATGACGACGCGCTTGGCGCCAATGCCATCGATCGCATGGGCCAGGCGGATGAACAGCCCCTCCAGATCGTAGTCGCCGGTCTCCTCGATTTCGCTGCGCTCGATATGGACATAGTCCAGCGCGATCTTTTTCTGTTTCTGCAGCTTGTCGAGATCGAACCCCATCGACCGCATGTTCTGGGTGAGTTCGGGCGCACTTTCCTCGAACATCATGAACACGCCCGGCTCGCCCGACTCGGTCGCGCCGCGCACCAGGAATTCGGCGGCCAGCAGCGTTTTTCCGCAGCCCGCCCCACCGCATACCAGTGTTGGCCGGCCTCTGGGAAGACCACCGGACGTGATTTCATCCAGCCCTTGGATACCGGTCGACGCTTTCGGCAGCTCGCGGTCTTTTTCCTTATTCGGGCGTTTTTGCCTCGGCGGCATCGGTGTTGCACTCCTTTTTCCAAGCCAAATAGGAAGTTGCTCCAGTATATAGCGCCTGTATGAGCAACACCACAGCGTGGAAGGAAGCGCGCGCGCGCGCCGGGAGTGGGGAGAAAGCCGGCGCAATCCGGCTCAGGTATTGATGATTTCGCCGCCGTTGGGGTGAAGCACCTGCCCCGATATGTAGGACGAGTCCTGCGTGGCGAGGAAGACGTAGCTCGGCGCCACCTCGTTTGGCTGTCCGGCCCGCTGCATGGGCGTTTTGGCGCCAAATCGACTCACATGCTCGGCGTCGAAGCTCGCGGGAATCAATGGCGTCCAGATAGGCCCGGGGGCCACAGCGTTGACCCGAATGCCCTTCTCCACCAACGCCAACGACAACGAGCGGGTGAACGCCACGATGGCGCCCTTGGTCGCGGAGTAGTCCAACAGACCAGGGCTTCCCCGATAGGCCGTCACCGACGTGGTATTGACGATTCGGGCACCAGCCTGCAGATGCGGCAAAGCCGCCTGCACCATGAAAAACATCGAATACACATTGGAGCGGAAGGTACGCTCAAGCTGCTCGACCGAGATGTCAGCGATGTCGGACTGGGGATGCTGTTCCGCGGCGTTGTTCACCAGGACATCCAGGCGCGAGAACCGCTCCAGCGTTTTCGCCACCGCCTGGCGGCAGAAATTCGCGTCGCCGATGTCGCCGGCCAATAAGAGACAGGAGCGGCCCGTGGCCTCCACGTCGTCTTTGGTACGCTCGGCATCGCCGTGCTCATCGAGATAGACAATGGCCACATCGGCCCCTTCCTTGGCGAAGGCGATCGCCACCGCTCGCCCGATCCCGCTGTCCCCACCGGTCACCAGGGCAACCTCGCCCTCCATCTTGCCGCTGCCGACATAACCTTCCATGCCGGACTCGGGCTCGGGATGCATTCGGGTTTCCACACCCGGCTGCTTGCTTTGATGCTGGGGTGGCTGCTGTTTCACGTCGCTGTCTGTCATCGCGCAAGTCCGTGCGCGAGCGGAGACACCCAGGTCTCCGCCCGGCGTTCTCTCAATGCTCCCAGTAGGGCCGGGAGTTGTAGTAGGCGTGGACCTCGCTGGCCCACTGCGCGTCGCCCATCGCTGGCCAATGGTCCTTGTCGAAACCCGGGGCGTCTTTCAGGCGTTCCTTGTCGATGTCCAGTACGAAGCGTTCGTTCTCGGCATCGAGGGTCAGGGACTCCCACGGAATGGCGAACAGTTTCTCGCCCATCCCCAGCAACCCACCGAAAGAAAGCACCGCGTAGGCGATTCTTCCGTTTGGCACGTCGAGCATGATGGTTTCAATCTTACCCAGATTCTCACCGGCCGAATTGACCACCTTGTCACCTTGCAGGGTGTCAGACGACATGATATTCGGTCCGGGACCGGGGTTGTCCGCGTACGGTTTACCGCCGCCGACGACGCCCGCGCCTTGCTGATGTTGCGAACCCATAGTTCAACTCCTTCGGGCCTCTTGCCCGGTATCTGTGTCCAGTATTTCCACCGCGGGTGTGTGTACCCGCAGGCGTGTGCACTGTTGAGCAAACATCGTGCCACGGACCGGGAAGGCAGAAAGACGGAGAGATCCCCTCAGGTTACCAGCGCCTGCCGTTCAGCGGGCGAGGAGGAAACGACAGCGCACTGGTAAATAGTTCCGTCCCGCTGTAAATCTTACATGCGCTCGGGGCACCGGCGCCTGCTGGACGCCGAGCGAGCGACGCGGGGTTAACCGTGCGTCACGCTGTGGCGCTCGAGCAGATCGCTCAATTGCTCGAAACCCAGCGGCTTGAGGACATAGTCATCGAAACACTCGCGACCGGCATGGGGTTGGGCGTGCTCAGGCGCGTAACCGGTCAGCGCGATCAGCGTCGTTTCCTCGCCGCAACGCTCACGCAGCTTCAGCGCCACTTCGTAGCCATCCATGACGGGCAAGCCGATATCGAGGAAAACCAGATCAGGCCGGCTCTTGGCGACTTGCCGCAACGCCTCCGGACCGGAATACGCGGTGCTGACCCGGTGCCCCAGGGTTTCAAGCAGCAAGGCCATGGCGTCGACGGATATTGCATTGTCATCGACCAGCAACACATTCAGCTCTACGTGGCTGGCATCGAGCACGCCGGAGCGCGAATCCGGGGCCGTAGCGCTCTGTGGTGGGGCCGTCAGCGGGATGCGCAGCGTGAACTCGCTCCCCTGCCCCGGGCCGCCGCTGGAGGCGCAAACGCTCCCCGCGTGCATCTCCACCAGCTTCTTCACCACCGAAAGCCCCAGTCCCAATCCGCCCTGGCGGCGGTCGAGCGAGCAATCTTCCTGCGTGAAAGGCAAAAAGACGTGCGCCAGGACCTCGCTCGGGATCCCCACCCCATTGTCACTGACCACCAGTACCGCCTGCCCCTGATCGCAATGCAGGTCCAAGCCGATCTCGCCCTGTTCGCCGGTGAACTTCGAGGCGTTGTTGAGCAGATTGGACACCACCTGGATCATCCGCGCCGGATCGGCGCAGACCGGCACGGGGCCTTCGCACAGCTGCATGCGGACACGCTGCCCTTTCGCGCTGAACCAGACCTCGGCCGCCTCCATCGCCTGGCGGGCGATATCGACCATATCGATGTGTTGACACTGCAACTCGATAAGTCCGCGGGTAAAGCGGGCGATGTCCAACAGATCGTCCACCAGCCGGGATATCTGCCTGACCTGCCGGTCGATGACGTCCACCGCCCAGGGCAGCGTCCGGTCGGCCTGCAGCGGATTCTGGAGCTTCAACAACTGCACCGCGTTGGAGATCGGCGCCAACGGATTGCGCAGTTCATGCGCCAGCATGGCCAGAAACTCGTCTTTCTGACGATGCGCGGTGGCCAGCTCCTCGGCCTGTGCGCGTAGCTTGCGCTCGCTGACCTTCATCGCCTCCTCGGCTCGTTTTCGCCGGGTGATATCCCTGACGATGGCGACGAAGCCTTCGCGTTCCTCATTACCTTGTTCGACCGCGGACACCGAGACCTCCACGATCTTGCGCTCCGCCGGCGGCGTGCCGATCTCCACCGAACCTTGCCACAGGCCGGACTCACGCGCCTGGCTCAGCCCTTGGGACAGGTCGAGCACCTCGTGCACCGGCCGGCCCTGGATCTCCCCCGCACGATGGCACATCAGCTTTTCCGCGCCGCGCCCCCAGTAGCGGATCCGTTCACCCGCGTCGATGGCGACCACCGCCTCCCTGACACTGTCGAGCAATGCCGCCTGAAAGCGGATTTCGCTTTCACTGCGTAGATCCCGAATCGCCATCGCGGCCATGTGGGCGGCCAACTCCATCAAGGTCAAGTCGGCCTGGCTGGGTTCGCAGGGATACTCCCGGTACATCGCCAAGGTGCCCAACACCTTCGCCCCCGCGCCCAACACCGGCTGCGACCAGCAGGCACGCAAGCCCGCCCGCAACGCCGCCGCCCGGAAGTCCTTCCAGAGCTCATCGGTCTCGATGTCGGTGACCACCACCGGCTTGCCGGTGTACGCCGCCGTCCCACAGGAACCGACCCGCGGCCCGATGCGCACCCCATCGATGGCGGTAACGTATTCCACGGGAAGCGTAGGGCTGGCAACGTGGCGCAGATGAATGCCATCGGACTGCAACCAGAGTATCGAAGCATGCGTGCCGGGTGCCGAGCAGGCCTCGACTTGTCGGGCCAGGGCTGCGAATATCGTCGCGGTAACGTCCTGGCGCCCCAGGCCGCCCATCACGATGCGCTGCGCTTGAATGAGAAACCGCTGGAAATGTTCGGCCGAAACGTCGCGGTAGGTGAGCAGGGCGTTATCGCGCAGTACGGGAAGGCGCCTCAGCGTGCGCCGCAACCAGTGCCCTTCGCGCGTCACCAGGTCGCGTGAAGGCGGCTCGAGGCCGCGGAACACATCCGCCAGGTCCCGCTCCAGCCGGGCATCGGGAATCTGCCGGCAGATCATCGCGACATCGCCGTGCGGCCCGTCCTCCTGGGCACTCCTCGAGAACGGCTCGCCCAGCCCCGAGAGGACACGCCGTTGGGGCGTCACTATTGCTGCTGACCCGCCGATGTGATGGGTGATTGCGTGAAGAAAATCCGGCAAGCTCGCGGATTCCGGCCACAAACCCACACTATCCCCAGTGGGGGAACCCTCACGCTGATTCCTCTGATCGACTGGCATGGCATCTCTCTGGATGTATCTCGCCATATTGGCTACGGAGCTGCGGGACGTGCTCGTCGACCGCCAATGGAACCCAGGCGGTGCGGCGGCTAGTGTAGCGCTTCGAGCGCGCCCGAGGCAATCTCAGCGCGATTGCCGGCGGGCGAGAATCGCTTGCAGACGGGAAAAATCGATCGGCTTGATCAGATGGTAGTCGAATCCGACTTCGCGCGAACGGCGATAATCGCTGGCCTGGCTGTATCCGGTGGCGGCGATTAACGTCAACTCGCGGTGACGGAAGTCCTGGCGCAGTCGGCGCGCCACTTCATAACCGTCGATACCGGGCAGACCAATATCCAGAATCGCCACCCCTGGGGCGAAGTCCGCTGCCTTGCGCAGCGCCTCCTGGCCCTCGTAGGCGCAATCGACCCGATAACCCAGCGCCTCCAACAACAACTTCAGTGAAACCGCCAGGTCGGTGTTGTCGTCCACCACCAGGATTCGCAGAGGGCCGGCGTTGTCAGCCTGAAGGCGGGGCCGGTGGACACTCGACTGTCCGGGGGCGTCGGTATGGCGATCCTCACCGCTGCCGTAACCGGGGACGCAGGCGACGCCCGATTCCGCCGTCGCGGCGCGACTACGCAAATCCATGGATGGACTCAGGCGACGCGGGGCACGTCCCTGCGAATATCCCGCGTGCGTCCCAAGCGTCCATCCCTGCTGCTGTGCGGGTCCTCGGGCGCCCCACCACAGCGCTCGACGACCTGCCCGCCAGCGGCCGATGTCTCGGCCTGGCGGAAGAACATCACGCGCTCGCCCCCGTCGCTCTTGGCCCGGTAGCAGGCCTCGTCGGCCCGCTGCAGGGCTTGTGAGACCTCCTCGATCCCCGCATCGAGCAGCACGCCACCCACGCTCGCGGTCACCCGGTGCTCGCCGCTGGCGTGCTGGTAACGATACTCGGAGATGTCATCACAGACAGCTTGCAGAATCTTGGTCGCTTCGCGCCTGCCGCTGCCCACCAGCAGCAAGACGAACTCGTCACCGCCCAACCTGGCGACGATGTCGGCCTTGCGCGTGTTGGCTTGCAGTATGCCCGCTATATCACACAGGACCGCATCACCCGCCAGGTGCCCGCAGCTGTCGTTCACCCGTTTGAAACCATCCAGATCCAGAATGGCGAGGACACTTTCGGCGCCGGGTTCGGGCTCCCACTGCAGAGTCTGGGACAAACGCTCGCTCAACGCGCGCCGGTTGGCAAGGCCGGTGAGTGGATCATGGGTCGCTTCATAGATCAGCTGTCGGGTACGCTGCTGGGCCACGGAGACATCGCGCAGCTCATACAGCTCGCCGTTGATGCCATCGCTGGATTGCGACAACAGGGCGACCTTCAGCTCCAGCGCTCGACGTTCCACACCCTGCGACTCCAACTGGATGGTGAACTGTCCGTCACGCCTGGAGGCCGTCTTGAAAGCCTCGTCACCCGAAAGATCATAACCCGCCGCCACCAGCGTATCGACAATGGAACAGGACAGCAGTTCGGTACTGCCCGCACCCAGTATCGTCTGCGCGCTGGCGTTGCAATAGACGATCTTCCCGCTGGCGTCGGTAATCACGATGCCATGCGAGAGACGACCGACGATCTGGGCGAGCTGCAGCCCTGGCGGAATTCCCTGTCCGCCTAATGCCGGTCTGGGGCTACTGGAGCGCGGACGGGTCGCGACACTGCAGTAGCGCCGCACGCGTCGGTGTGCGAGTGAAGACTGTTCCGTATTCATAAACTGCTGGCCCCCGGTTGAAGCGTTCGCTGACGTTTGGTTTCAAATTGGGGATTGGTCGCAAGTGGATGCTTCGCGCCAATCCTGCCCGGTCCTTTTCAGGACCCACGCCAACCCCTTTCAGCAGTTATCGTGCCAGCCACGAAAATTCGATCGAAGGCAGGCCCGACTATGGAAACCCGCTCCAGCGATACGCTAACTCCTAAGTCTAAGCAACAGCGATAACTGAGTTTTTATCTTGAGCACGGACAATACAGAGGGCTGTGCAGAACCCGGAGGAGACAGCGGCAGACACAGCGACCGCTACAACAGTTGTGTAGCTTTTACACTGAGCCTGTAAATCGTGCCTATTACCTTAGTCGTTCAGACGTTTTCTCGCGGCTCGTCAGGGTAGGACAAAGCCGACGAACTGGCGGATTGCGCGGCGGGCAAAGTGATCCGCAAACAGGTTTCCCCCGGTTGCTCGCGCGCTACCGTGATCGTGCCCCCAAGGCTATCGATCGTAGCCCGCGCGACATAAAGGCCAAGCCCGGTAGCTGCCGGCTTGGTGCCGAAATGCAGGGTGAACACCCGCTCCTCTATCGCCTCGGGTATGCCGCTTCCCGTATCGCAGACATCGATCACCAGCCTGCCGTCGTGGTGCGATAACTCCAGCCGCAACTTGCCGCCGTCGGGCATCGCCTCGAGCGCGTTGATCACAACGTTCAACAATGCCTGCCTCAGTTGACCGCGCCGACAACGGACCAGCGCCGGCTGGGACGGTTCGCACTCCTCGATATCGACCTGCTGCAAGCGGGCTTTGCCCCGCACCAGGTGCGCGACGTCCTGCAAGATCCGGGCAACGTCGAACTCCCCTTCCCCATCGGGCGTCGGCGGATCGGCCAGATCGAGCAGCGCCTGAACGTGTTGATTGAGCCGCTTCACCTCGCCTTGCACGCGCTGGAAGTACTCCTGCTGGCGCTGAATCGACCCGGGCGCGTCCGACTTGCCCGCGCTGTGTTTCAGCAGTTCCAATATCACCGCGATATTGTTCAGCGGACCTCGCAGATCGTGCGCGGCGCCGACATATAAAGTGGGCAGCGTTTTGAAACAGCTGGCGCAGTACAAGTCGTCGGCCAGCGCCGCGGCCTCTTTGCCGTCACGCACCAAGGCCAGATAAGCCGGCTGGCCATCGCTTCCCCCGGCACGCATTTCCATCTGCATACGGCGGGGCGCGGCGGCGGTGGCGAGTTCAAAGTCGAGCTTCACCGACCCGGAACCCGACCGCCGCAATTGTTCGACCGCCGCACTGATGGTGGCCTGCAACACGCTGCGGCTGTCGAACCCCCATTTTCCGTCTCCGCTCAGCAGCTCTCGCAGCTCCCCACTGGCGAACTCCACCTCGCCGTCACCGTTGAGGGCCATCAGACCGACGCCCTGGGCCTCGGCGAGCGCATCGAGAATCCGTCTCTCGCTGCAACCGCTCACACGCGTCCACCCCTCGACACCCACGGGGCTACAGAACGTAGCACGGTCGCCGCGCGCCATGTCGGCCACGCATCACCTTTCCCGTCAGCGGTGACCGGTCCCTTCCCTCTTGTCATCATACGCGACCTCCCTCTGTAGGCATGCACCGACAGCTCTCCACATCGCCCACCGCACTTCATTATTACGGCGAGAAAGCAGAGTGCGAACTTCTAGGCGGGCATTATACCGGGCGGATGACAAGGATTGAATTTTGGACTAGGCTGTTGTTCGTCAAAACAAAGACGTTAACCCCGGCGAATGCCTTGCACGCACGCGCACACAGGACCGTATTGAATGCCCACAGCACTGCTGGTTGATGATGATCTTGTCTATGCTTCGGCGTTAGCGGAACTGATCGAACAGGAAGACTACGAAGTACGAACCTGCGCCAATGTGCGCGAAGCCCTGGAGCACCTGGCGGACAACGTACCGGATGTGGTGTTGGTCGATCTGCTGCTTCCCGACGGCAGCGGCATGGAGTTGGTTCACAAGGTCGAGTCCCAGGCCCTGCACACTCGGGTCTTCGTGATCACCGCCCACGCGGAACTGGATTCCACGGTCGCAGCGCTAAGGGCCGGCGTGGAGGACTACCTGACCAAGCCTCTGGATCTGCAACACCTGCGCCAATGCCTGCGGGCGGCCAAGGCCGAAACCTCCCCCCCGAGCGGGCCACTCGCGTGTCCGCCGGCGAGCCTCGATGGGCTGGGCCCCCTGATCGGTTCTTCTGCGGCCATGCGGGAACTCTATGCGGCGATACAGAAAGCCGCGCCCACCAATATGTCCGTCTTCCTTTCCGGCGAGAGTGGCACCGGCAAGGAACTCGCGGCCAGCGCCATCCACGCCTGCAGCGACCGCAGCGACAACCCGTTTCTGGCCATCAACTGCGGGGCGGTTCCGGCCAATCTGATCGCCACCGAATTGTTCGGCCACGAGCGCGGCGCGTTCACCGACGCCCGCAGTCAGCACAAAGGCTATTTCGAACGCGCTGACGGCGGAACGCTGTTTCTCGACGAAATCACCGAAATGCCCCTGGAGCTGCAGGTACAGCTGCTGCGGGTGCTGGAGAATCGCTGCGTCACCCGGGTGGGCGGCTTGCGCGAGATTCCGGTGAACGTACGTATCATCGCCGCCACCAATCGCAACCCGCGCACCGCCGTGTCCCAGGGCCACCTGCGCGAAGACCTGCTGTTTCGTCTCATGGCGTTTCCGATCACCATCGCCCCGCTAAGACGCCGCTTGGGCGATATCGCCATTCTGGCGGAGAGATTTCTGCGCCAACACAACGAGGAAAACGGCACCCGGAAAACCCTGGCGCCAGAGGCCTTGCGCTTTCTCGAAAGCTACAGCTGGCCGGGAAACGTCCGCGAGCTCAAAAACGCCATCGGCCACGCCTACATTCTGGCCGACGATAGCTTGCAGCCCGCGCACTTTCCCCAGGGGGTCGAGCCTATCATCGAGGAAGAAGGCAGCTCGCTGCAGTGCTTGCCGGGCACGCCGATCGACCAGTTCGAGAAACGTTTCATCCTGGCGACCCTCGACCATCACAACGGCAACAAACGACGGACGGCGGAAACCCTGGGCATCAGCCTGAAGACCCTCTACAACCGTTTGAACGAATATCGCGCCGAGTCCTGAGCGGCCCGCCCTCAGCGTGGCGGGGCGTGCTGTTGTTCGATGGGTCCCTTCCAGTCGGCGGATCCGGCCGGATCGACCACCGGCCTGCCCTCTCCCTGAGACGGGGGCTCCGGTCCCGGCCGTCCGGGGGAAGTTTCGGGCATCCGCAACACTTCAAAAGGCGCGAATTCCACCTTGTCCAACCGCCCGTCGTGATTGCGATCGAGCGAGTCGTAGCGGTTCTCCAGACCGGGCGCCTTTGCCGCCTCGGACTTGCTCAGATAGCCGTCCGCGTCACGGTCCAGCTCGCCGAACGTCCGCTCGGTCGCGGCATCCGCGCGGGCGCCGCTGGCCGAGCGGGGCTGACCGCTCGCGGCGGGGACCACGCTGCTCGCGGTCGCCGGCCAGCTGTCGTCGGAAAAGCTCGGTGCCTTGGCCAGCGCCGCGGCGCTGGCGCGCAGCACCAGCTTGTCGTCCTCCTCTCCCTGGGACAGATCGGTCGCGGGGACCGCCACCAGTTTTTCGCCTATACCCAACAGGCCTCCGTGCTCGATCACCACATAGTCGATACGGCCGGACGGGAGATCAACCGCCAGATCCTCGATTTCGCCGAGCTCCTTGCCGTCCGCGCTGGTCACTTCCCGATCGAGGAAGCCGGAAGCCTTGACCACCGCCCCGGCGTGACCGCCGGTGCCCTCCATGGCCTGCTGGGTCGTGGCGCCCGGCCATTTCTCGGCCCGCCGGGGCCAGTGCTCGTCGTCGAACCCCGGCATCGATTCCAACTGCTGCTCGGAAACGTTGAGGACCCATTGGTCGCGGTCGCGGGTGAAGGCGTTCAGCGGCACGGCAAAACGCCTGTCGCCGACGCCGAGCACTCCGCCAAAGGAGAGCACCGCGTAGTTGACTCGCGCGTCGGCAGGCGACAGCGCCATATCGGTGATCTCACCAATGGCCTCGCCGCGTTGATTCTTCACTTTCTGCCCGAGCAACGCCGAGGCCTTGTAACGCCCACTGGGCATGCCCGCGCTTTGCCGCGAGGAAGAACCGGCCTCCGTCGCCGTCGCGGAGCCGACCTCCGCCACCTGTATCGCGCGCTCGGAAATCCCGGCCGCAACCGCGGTGCCCACGGGTGACAGACTGACCAGGAGGGCGGTGAAACCGACCCCGATCGCGCCGCCTTTGCGAGCGCCGCCACAACTCTTGCCGGAACACTCAGATCTGCTCATCGCTTCATCTCCCTGTCTCGCGTGGATGGCAACCGACACCCTTTGTGTCCGCTGCCGCAACGATCGATTGACACCCGGACAAGTCGCAATCCACATGCCAATTCCATCCGCGCGGCTAAGCGGACGTTTTCAAGCGATTTTCGGAATCCGCGCCCAGTGATCCAGGGGTCCGACCCGGCTTAAAATTTACAATCCCTTGTAAGTCGTACAAAGGGGCGCAGGAAGTTTGACCGCTCTAGACCGTCTCACCTTGTCGTGTGACACAGCTACAGCTGCCGCTCCTGGCGCATCGGAGACCCACGTGCCCCGTGACGCAGGACGCCGGGCCGCCCCCGGCGCACCGACCCAGGTCACGCCTAGCGGTCAACCGCAATCGCTTTCGTTCTTGTATTGATTCAACCGGTTGTAAACGGTTTTCAGACTGATGCCGAGACTCTGCGCGGTCCGGCGTTTGCTGCCCTGGAAATAGTCCAGCGTGGCCTCGATCAAGCGCCGTTCGACGTCCTCCAGCGTATCGCCGATGGCGAACGCGGTGGCCGAATCACCGTCGCGGTACCCGCTATCGCCGAATGCGGGCAGGCTGGCCGGTGAAATTTCCTCTGCGTCGCTCAAGAGATAAGCGCGGGCGATAAAGTTTTTCAGCTCACGAACATTCCCGGGCCAGTGATACTCGTTCAGCCTGTCGATCGTCGGCGTCGGCAGTATGCGCCGCGTGCCCTGCTCTCGGTTGTGTTGACTCAGAAAATAGCGCGCCAGCAGCTCCGTATCGCCCCGGCGCTCCCGCAGCGGGGGCACGTTGAGGGGGAAACCGGACAAGCGGAAAAAAAGATCCTTGCGAAAACCGCCCTGCGCCAACACGGTCTGCGGTTTGCGGTTGGTCGCCGCGATCACCCGGACGTCGACGTCTATCTCGCCCGTACCCCCCAGCCGGACCAGTTTCCCGGTCTCCAGGACGCGTAACAGATTGACCTGCAACTCCGCGGGCATTTCTGTGACTTCGTCCAGAAAAAGCGTGCCGCCGGCGGCTCTTTCGAAATAGCCGATATGCCGCCGGTTGGCACCGGTGAAACTTCCCTTTTCGTGTCCGAACAGTTCCGAGCCGACCAGGGAAGGAGCCAGGGCACCACAGTTGAGCGCCAGGTAGGGGCGGTCGCGCCGATGGCTCAACTCGTGCACGGCGCGACCGACCAGATCCTTGCCGGTACCGCTTTCGCCACAGACCAGTACCGACGTCTCGGTGGGCGCGACTTTTTCTATCAGGGTATAGAGCTCGCGCATGGCCGGCGAGGCCCCGACCAGCGGACCGAACGCCGCGGGATTGCCCGCATCGTCGATCATGCGGATCGCCTCCGGGTGCGAGGCCTGCAGCCGCACGCGCGTGAGCAGACGCCGCAAATGCCCCAGATCCAGCGGCTTGGTCAGATAATCGATGGTCCGCATGCGCAGCGCCTCGATGGCGGTATCGACACTCGCGTAGCCGGTTATCAGTATCACCTGGGTGTTCAGGGTCGCGGTGACCTCGCGGATCAACTCCAGGCCGGTGCCGTCGGGCAACGCCAGGTCCACCAACAGCAGATCGGGCTCGCACGCGCGCAGGGCGTCCCGCGCCTGCGCCAGCGATCCGGTGACGGTCACCTCAAAGCCTTCCTGTCGCACGATCTCCGCCACCGCCGGGGCAAGGATCTCGTCGTCGTCCACCAATAGAGTGCGTAACATCAAGCGTCCCAATATTGCCCAGCGAATAGCATCACATACCCGTTGTCGAGGCTGTTTGCCAAATGAGGTTGCGCCCCTGCCGGCCCCCCCAGCCCGGGGGCGCCCCCTGCACCGTAGGTATTCGAATATTTATAGCAAAATCATATAATAATGGAACCCCTCCCCGGTCGGAGGAAGGTCTATAATTTTTACGTCGGCGCATCTTCAATCACCACTGGCGCAACCGTGCAAAACGGCGCCGGAGAACACAGGATATTGTGATTTATCAATGCACCGATTGCGCCGACTTGCGCAAATAGGGTTAGCAGACACCCACGACGCCCGCGGGCGACGCGCCCCTCGGGCCGTGACGGAACCCATGCAAGGAGAATCCGACCATGACCAACGCCGACAGTTTTGGCGACATCGGTAGCCCCGATCGCATCCGTCAACCCGAAACGCGGCCCCCGGCCCTGCTCACCGAGCTGCTGGAAGGCACCGGGGTGCGCTTCAACGGTGACGCACCCTGGGACATTCAGGTTCGGGATGCGCAAACCTATCAGCGGATTCTTACCCGCGGCTCGCTGGGCTTCGGCGAGGCGTACATGGACGAACTCTGGGACTGTCCTCAACTCGACGTCATGCTCACCCGCCTGTTGCGCGCCGACATCAATGGAAAAGTCCGCAGTCTTCCGCGGCTGAGATTGTGGCTCGGCGTCGCGGCGGCCGCCGCCAGCCGGCAGCTTATCAATCCGCAATCCCTGCGCCGCGCCTTCGCCGTCGGCGAGCGGCACTACGATATCGGCAACGATCTGTTCGAGGCGATGCTCGACCCCAGCCTGTCCTACAGCTGTGGCTACTGGGCGCACGCCGGTGACCTGGAGCAGGCTCAGCGCCACAAGCTGGACATGATCTGCCGCAAACTCGAACTCAAGGCCGGAGAAAAGCTGCTGGACATCGGCTGCGGGTGGGGTGGCCTGGCGCGACACGCGGCCGCGCATTTTGGCGTCGAGGTCTTCGGCATCACGGTCTCGCGCGAGCAGCTGAAGCTGGCGCGGGAGCGCTGCGACGGCCTCGCGGCAAGCTTCGCGTTGAAGGACTACCGCGAATTGGACGGTCGGTTCGACAAGATCGTTTCCGTGGGCATGTTCGAGCACGTGGGGCCGAAGAACTACGGTGTGTTCTTCGAGCGTATCAAAGAGCTGCTAGAGCCCGAGGGCTTGTTCCTGCTGCACACCATCGGCGACAGTGAAACCAGCGGCAATACCGACCCCTGGATCGAAAAGTATATTTTCCCCAACGGCAACCTGCCCTCCGCCCAGCAGATCGCGCGGGCGCTGGAGCCCGGCCTGCTGATCCGGGACTGGCACGAGTTCGGCACCGATTACGATCGCACCCTGATGGCCTGGTGGTCGAACTTCGAGCGCGCGTGGCCGGAGTTGCGCCATCACTACAGCCAAAGGTTCTACCGGATGTGGAAGTATTATCTGCACGCCTGCGCGGCCAGTTTCCGCTCGGGCCAGTCACAATTGTGGCAGATCGTGCTGTCGCATCGCGGCCGGCGGTTGCAATACCGTTCGCTGCGGCCCTGAGACCTTGAAGCTGGCACCCATGTCCCCTCCAGGCCCTGAACCCGAGATCCAACCAGGATCGCCGCCCGAGGCGCCGCCGACGGAACGCCCGCTCGGGGTTCCTCCGGACAACCCCACGGAGGTACCTCAGCCCCCTGAGGAAACCCCGTCCGAGGCGCCCCCGGAACTTCCGCCGCAAACGCCCGCCGAGGTCCCGCCCCCGCGCGCCGCGGGTCAGCCAGCCCCCGGCCAGGGAATCGCCACGACCTCGGCCAGCGCCTGCCCGCCGTATCGGCCACTCCCTGATTTCCACGCCAGCTGCGGCTGCGCTGCGCCATCTCGGCGGGGGTGACCCCATCACCGGCTTGGCGGACCCAAGCCCCCACCCACGGTACCCTGGCCCGTCGCTGCTCAGTCCTTGTGCGGCAGCAACTCGGCGGCGAACTGGCGAATGGAGTTGGCCACAACGCCTTTGGCCTCGGCGTCGCCCTTCAACAAGGCGCCCAAATAGGCTTTGGCCTGCTTCAGCGAAATGTGCGGTGGCAGCGGCGGCACGCTGGGATCGGTGTAGACCTCGAGCACCACGGGCCGGTCGGCGCGCAGCGCTTCGTCCCAGGCGGCGCCAATCTGCTCCGGCCGGTCCACCCGCAGGCCCCGCAAGCCAAGCATCTCGGCATACTCGGCGTAGGGAAAGTCGGGAAGCGCCTGGGAGCTTTCCCATTTCGGGTCGCCACCGAGCACCCGCTGTTCCCAGGTGACCTGATTGAGATCGCGATTGTTGAGCACGGCGATGATCAGATGGGGCCGATCCCATTGCTGCCAGTACTTGGCGATGGTGATCAGCTCACTGTTGCCGTTCATCTGCATGGCGCCGTCACCCACCAGGGCGATGACCGGCCTTTCGGGAAAGGCGAACTTGGCGGCGATGGCGTAGGGAACGCCGGGCCCCATGCTGGCCAGATTCCCCGACAGCGAGGCCATCATGCCCCGGCGCAGCCGCAGATCGCGGGCGTACCAGTTGGCGGCGGAGCCTGAATCCGAGGCCAGAATGCATCGCTCCGGCAGCCGCTGGGACAATTCCCAGAACAAGCGCTGCGGATTGATCGGGTCGGCCGGCTGATGGGCGCGCTCTTCCAGCGTGCGCCACCAACGGGCCACCTTGTTCTCGATCCGCTCGACCCAGTCACGCTGGGACTTGCGCTTGAGCTTCGGAATCAGGGCGCGCAGCGTCAGCGCGCTGTCGCCCACCAGGGCGAGTTCCATCGGATAGCGAAGACTGAGCATGCGGCCGTCGATGTCGATCTGGACCCCGCGCGCCTGCCCTTCCTCGGGGAGAAACTCTGAATAGGGAAAGCCCGAGCCCACCATCAACAAGGTATCGCACTGGGTCATGAGGTCGTAGCTCGGCTCGGTCCCGAGCAGCCCGATGGAGCCGGTCACGAACGGCAGGTCATCGGGCACCGCGGCCTTGCCCAGCAGCGCCTTCGCCACGCCCGCGCCGAGCAGCTGCGCCACCTCGATGACCTCGTCGGTGGCGTTCAACGCGCCAGCACCGACCAGTATCGCCACCCGCTCGCCCGCGTTCAGGATCTCGGCGGCCCGCTCGAGGTCGGCCTCGGCGGGCAGCACCTGCGGCACGCAATAACCGGTACCGGAATGGACCGAGCCGTGGACCCGCGGCGGCTGGGTAACCGCCGCCGCCTCCTGCACGTCGTTGGGGATGATCACACAGGTGACCGTACGCATGACCCGGGCGGTGCGCACGGCGCGATCGATGACATGGCGCATCTGCGCCGGTGAGCTGACCATTTGCACATACTCGTGGGCGACATCCTTGAACAGCGCCGGCAGGTCGACTTCCTGCAGATAGTTGCTACCCAGCGCACTGCGTGGCTGCTGGCCGACGATGGCCACCACCGGTTGGTGATCGAGCTTGGCATCATACAGGCCGTTGAGCAGATGAATGGCGCCGGGACCGGAGGTCGCCAGGCAGACCCCCACTTCACCGCTGAACTTGGCGTGGGCGCAGGCCATGAACGCGGCCATTTCCTCGTGACGCGACTGCACGAAACGCAGCTTCCGGCCTTCGGCCCGTTCGAACGCCCCCATAATGCCGTTGATGCCATCCCCCGGATAGCCGTATATCTGGCTGATGCCCCACTCCTGCAGTCTGTTCAGAAGAAAATCCGCCGTTGTGTCGCTCATCAGAAGTGCCTCCGTTTCCCGTGTGCCCCGCGCGGGCGCCGGGCTTCGATATGTCGTTTCTTCACCGCCTGAGCCGCCGCGCCATGGGACGGATACACAGACCCCTGAGGGTAGTGGGACCACTCGGGTAGGCGCGGTTCCACGTGCGCTGCCCCTTTTCCGGCACCGGCCGCCAAATATACTGGTAAAAAAAAGCTGAAGTTGGCTGCTTGAGTCTGGCTACCAGGTCCTTACACCGTCCCTACCGCATCGCGACTGCTTCTTTGCAGTATTTCGAGCACTCGCTGGGCCTCGCGGTGAGTGCGCGCATAGACCAGGACGAACCAACGATTGCATCGTAGGGCATCCATGGCATGCAGCACGACCCGGTCGTGATCCGGCCGTAGCGTGATCAGGCCGGCGACGAACAGCCCCGCGAGCGTTCCGAGGAAGGCCAGCGCCAAGGCGGTATAGAACGGATTGTCGGCAAAAGGCGGCACGCCTGTCAGGGTGAAAATACCCGCCGCCAGAAAACCGGTGACCAGACCGGCGGCACCCAGGATGATATGGGTTCTCGCCAGCGTAGTGGCAATACCCCTGGTTTCGGGTTCCAGCTTTTTCTCCACATGGCGCGCGTGGGGTGCGAGCACGCTGATTTGCTCGGCGCTGATATTCAGACTGGCGATGAGCGAGCTGACGGCCGCCTGCGCCTGTGCGGCGTCGTCAAACGCGGCGCCGGCACGCGACGGATAGGTCTCGCCGGTGAGTTTGGATTTCATCTTACGGGCCTCTTTCAACATGGGAACTTCCGCTACGCAGCGAGGCGGGAGGCGCGGTGCGGCTGCTTCCAGTACAACAGGAATCCCGCGGGAATGTGAACCAGGCCGAAACCGAGCACCAGGCCGAGCAGCCAGTCGAGCGGCTTGTCCGGTTGCGCGATGACAACGAGCAGCACCGCGGCTGCGAGTCCGGCGAGGACGAAAAACCGTCGAATCGCCTTCGACCGGTCCCGCAGATGGCAAAAGAGATAAGCATGGGTATACGCGGTGGCCAGCACCACAACCGCAAGTATCACCCATTCCTGAGCCAGGTACGTCATCGGCTTGCCACCCTGGTACTGAGGGGATCTCTTCCCCTCGCTGCAACTGGGATGCAAAAATTTAACTCCCTGCGCGCCCCAGTCCTATCGGAAGGGCCTGAGACCCCTGTAGTCAGCGGACTACACAAGCCCGCCGGCTCCCCGGTCAGTGGTTTCGCAAAGCGTCGATCAGCTCGCCTTTGGTCATTTTCGAACGGCCGCTGATACCGACCTTGCGCGCCTGGTGGTACAATTGCGCCTTGTCCCACTCCTCATAGCGCTGAGCGTGTCCGCCTTTACGAGCGCTCTGCGATCGATCCGAATTGGCGATGCGGGCGGCTTTCTCCTTGCTCAGCCCCTTGCGCCGCAATGCCTCATACTGCTCGTCGTCTTTGATTTGAGAGCCGTGTTTGTGTCCGGGAACCATGGCGTTTCTCCTCTGGATTGAGTTCGGTCCCCTGGGCTTACGCATAATCCGTGCCGCGAGGCTTAGTTAACTGATCCCGCTCGCGATTACCTTGCTCAGCCATACTCAGCCGCGGTTTCATTGCGCGGTATCGGGGTAATAGGCGCCAACGCCGGTGGAAATGACCCTCTCCCGGGCCCGCCTCAGGAGCCTGCTATTATCGATGGGGAGCAGGAAGGAGGCCCCATGCAGTCCCGGAAACCGGTCTACGTCGGCGTCAGCGGGTGGAGCTATGCGCACTGGCGCGGCGGCCGCTTCTATCCGCAGGACCTGCCGCGGACGCGCGAGCTCGAGTACATCACCCGCCGCTTTCCGTCCTTGGAGATCAATGCGTCGTTCTACTCGCTGCTACGACCGGCCACCTACCGCAAATACCACCGACTGTCGCCCGAGGGTTTCGTCTACGCGGTGAAGGGAGGCCGTTTCATCACTCACAACAAGAAGCTCACCGAGATCACCACACCCTTGGCGAATTTCTTTGCCTCCGGTGTTCTGCGCCTGGAGGAGAAACTCGGCCCGATTCTCTGGCAGTTGCCCGACCAGCGCATCGCGCCCGAAGCCATAGCCGCCTTTCTCGAACTGTTACCCAAGTCGACCAATGCCGCCTCGAAACTCGCCAGACGGCACGATCGGCGGGTAAGCGGGCGGTCGTCCATGGTGGTGCACAGCGACCGCCCACTTCGCCACGTGCTGGAGGTACGCCACCGCGATTCGCTCGACGACGAGCTCGTGCGGCGCTGCCGGGAGCAGGCGGTCGCACTGGTGTTCTCCCATAGCGGCGACTGGCCTTATATCGAAGAGCTGACCAGCGACCTGGTCTATCTGCGCCTGCACGGTGCCCCGCGCACCTATGCCAGCGCTTACACCCGCGACCAACTGAGGGGCTGGGCCGCGCGGATTCGTACTTGGAACGATGGCGGGCAACCCACGGGCGCCCCCAAGATCAGCCGACGGAAACGGCCGCCGGCGGACCAGCGGACGGTGTACGTCTACTTTGATAACGACAGTCGGGCACACGCACCCCGCAACGCCGGGACACTCATGCAGCTGCTGGGCATCGGCACTGCGTCGGACGAGCCCTAGCGTTAGCGGAGACCCGCGACGGTCTGTCACAGGCGCTTACTGATCTCCTCGATCAACTGTCGCTTTGACATTTTGCTGCGACCTTGGATCCGCAGGCGTTTCGCCTGCTCGTACAGGGCCGCTTTCGGCTGATCACCCAGCCGCGGCGCCGACCGGCCGGCGGCGCGGACATCCTTGTCTGCCGACACAGTCCGCTTGCCCACCTTACCCTCAAGCCGTTGCTTGAGCACTTGCATCAGGTCGATCACCTCCGCGCCGCCGCTGTCATCATGCCACGACTCTGGCGCGGCGTAGATGTCTTCACCGGCACTGAGTTTGCTTTCGACAAGTCGCAACAGGCGCGCCCGATAAGGGTTGCGCAAACTGTTCTTTGGCGGCCTTTCCGCCGCCAGGTCGGCGATCGCCGCGCGCAGCGACTTCTCCAGCCTGCTGTCGGCCTTGGCCGGCTCAGGCAGCCCGACTTCCCGAGGCGTGCGCAGTTCGTCGAGGAAGCGCAGGGTTTCAGCCCGTAGCAGGCCCTGGTGCGCACTGATGGCCACCAGGTGCTCCTTGTCCCGCAATACAAACGTCGCGATGCCGCTGCGGCCCAGCGCCCGCAGTGCCTCGGCCAGCAGGCGATAGGCTTTGAGCGCACCCTTGTCGGGCAGCAACAGATATTCCTTTTCGAAATGAATCGGCGCGATCTGATCGGCCGGCACGAAGAGCTTGAGGTCGATCTCGCGCGATTTGGCCGGCGCGACGGACTCCAGTTCTTCGTCACTGAGCGTCACGTAATCGTTCTCGACGGGAAAACCCCGGATAATTTCGTCGTCCCCGATCGGTACGTCTTCCTCGCTGCACAAATAGCGGCGCTCCAGCGGCACGCCGGCGGGCGAGACCAGCCGCAACGCCACATCCCGGGCGCGGTTGGCGATATACAACTTCACCGGAATGTTCACCAGGCCGAAGACGATGGAACCCCACCAAAACGGCCGCGGCAAAGAGTTGCTGGTCCTCTCAGGCACTTTTCTCGATCTTCTCCACGCTCTTGCGCAACGACGACCGTAGATCCGTGCTGCCGGCTCGCCGGCGGGGGCGCAGCGACCTGAGTTTTCCGCCCTGGCGTTTCGTCTCGATCAACTCGCGCAATCGCAGCCGGTACTCATCCCGAAACGTCCGCGGATCAAAGTCGGACGACAGCATCGAGACCAGCTGCTGGGCCAGTTTCAGCTCGGCGCTATCCAGCGCCGGGCCGGGAGGCGCTTCGAATTGCGCCAGGGAAACCATCTCCTCCTGGTAACGCAGGGTGAACAACAGCGGATACCCGTCGTGCAGGCGCAGGACTCCCGTATAGTCCTTGTTGCGCATCACCCAGCGTGCCAGGCCGACGCTGTCGCGACGCCCCAGGCTGGCCACCAATGCCCGATAAGCGGCGAGGTCGGAATCCGGACCGAGATAGTAAGGCCGCAGATACCAACGGTGATCGATCGTGTTGGGGGGCAAAAACCGCAGCAACTCGATCTTTCGCGAGGGTTTCGGCTGGATTCCCTCGAGCTCGCGCGGCGTGAGCATGACCAGATCCTTCTGCGCCGTGAGGTAGGCACGGCGGGCTTCGGCCAACGCCAGCGGTGTGCCTGATTCAGGCTCCACCAACACCTGGCGTACCGGTGCCCGGTCCTTCTTGTGCAACAGACGGAAATGGATATTCCGATCGACGGCGGCGGCATACAGTTTGACCGGCACGCCTATTTCGCCGAACGACAATACCGCTTTCCATAGGGCCCTTGCGCTCATGGACCCGTCTCTTCGCGACAGTCCGGGCAAAGCACTTCGTGGGATTGCCCCCCGAGAACCAGACATAGCGGGCACACAGGCGAGTCGCAACGTACGCAGAAGGCGAAGGCCTCGGCGTGGTAGGGTGAAGCACAGAAACCGCAGCGCTGAATCCCCACCTCAAGACACCACATCGGGGCACCGGCGCCGTTGCGCACCTCCTCGCTCATCTCGACTCAGTCCCCGCCCGGCGCCGATCGGCGCAGCAACGTCCTGGTCAGCGGCCGCCTGGCGGCCTCGAAATCCTGCCAGGGGTCGGAACGCAACGCCGCCAGCCGCCGCGGCAAGTTGACCACGCTATAGCGATCATTGCGCAGGCGCGGCCCAAGCTCGCTCCAGCGCAGCGGCACCGCCACCGGTGCACCCGCTCGCGCCCGGGTGGAATAAGAGGCGATTGCGGTCGCGCCACGGGAGTTGCGCAAATAGTCGATAAAGATGCGACCGTCGCGCTGACGCATGGAGGGGTTGACGGTGAAGTGTTGTTCGTCGTCGTGGGCATGCGCGGCCGCCACCGCTCGGGCAAAAGCTTTGGCCGTGGCCCAATCCGCACTCGGCTGGAGCGGAACCACCAGGTGCAGCCCTTTCCCCCCGGTGGTTCGCACGAAGCTCTCGAACCCGAACGAGCGCAAGCGCTCGCGTAACGACAGTGCCGCCTCCCGCACCGCCGCCCAGGCGACATCCACCGCCGGGTCCAGATCGAAGACCAGCAGATCCGGGCGCTCCAGATCGTCGACGCGGCTGCCCCAGACATGCAGCTCGAGGGTGCCGGCTTGCACCAGGGCGATGAGATCCGCCGGCTGGTCGATATAGAGATAAGTCGCCGGCCCCGCTTTCTCTTCGATTGCCACCTGGGGCACGTCCGGCGCCAGGCTCTGCTGCGGGTGTTTCTGGAAAAAGCATTGCTTCCCCCGTCCCTGGGGACAGCGTAACAACGACAAGGGACGATGCCGCAACTGCGGCAGGATCCAATCGGATACGGCGGCATAATACTCCGCCAGCCCCAGTTTGGTGATCCCCTGGTGGGGGTACAGGACGCGCTCGGGGTGAGTGAGCGCGACGCCCTCCACCCTGACGCGGTTTGGGGACGCGGCGGCCCGACGGGCACCGGCTCCGCGTCCGGTACGAGACTCTGGCATGCTGATGTCCTCCGGGTCACGATCCTCGCGCAGCCCGCGGAATACCGGGTGGCGCAGTCTGCCCTCGCGCGTCCATTGCGTGTAGCGGATGTCGACGACCAGTCGGGGCCGCACCCAGCGAACGCCGGTAGCCGCAGGCGGATCGTGGAAGGGCGATTGCGGCTGCTCGAGCCGGGCCAGTTTTCCGCCCAACAGTTGCAGTTGCGCTTCGCTGAAACCCGTTCCCACCTTGCCGGAATAGATCAGCCGACCTTCGCGGAACGCACCCAGCAGCAAGGCACCGAACGCACTGCGCCCGCCCTTGGGCGCCGTATAGCCGCCAACCACCATCTCCTGGTGTTTGACGCACTTCACCTTCAGCCAATCGGCGCTGCGCTTTTCCCGGTAAAGGGAATCCACCCGCTTGCAAACGACTCCCTCCAGTCCCAGCTCACAGCTATGGGCGTGGAACTCACGACCCGAGCCGGCGACGTGATCTGTATAGCGCACAAGCGACAGCGCCGATTTCTCCAACAAGTGATGGAGTATCCGTTTGCGCTCGCCGAGCGGCGTCGCCCTCAGATCGAAACCATCGAGATAGAGCAGGTCGAACACCTGGTAGGTCAAATCCCCGGTGCGACCGGTCTTCAAGGACTCCTGCAGCAGCGGGAAACGGCTGACACCGTCGCTGGCGAAGGCGACCACCTCGCCATCGAGAATCATTTCGTGTTCGGTGATGGCGGCCAGTTCGTCGCCGATTGGCGCGAAACGCGCCCGCCAGTCGAGGCCGTTTCGCGTGATAAGCTTGACCTCGCCGGCCTTTACCCACGCCAACACCCGATAGCCGTCGAACTTGATTTCGTGGATCCAGCCCTCGCCTTGCGGCGCCTCGCTCACCAGCGTCGCCAGTTGCGGTCGCGGCGAGACGGGCATGCGCGAACGGCGAGCGCCTTGGGCGTTACGCAGCAAGCTCGACAGCGACGCTCCGCGGCCCCGGCTTTCGCCAGAGCTCAGGCCGCGTTCGATTTCCTCCATGGTCCGGCCGGTCACCACGCTGCGGTCGTCGTCGGGTTGCCCGGCGCCGTCCGCCGTCGCGCTCGCGTCGCTGCGTTTGATCAACAACCAGTTCTTCCCGCCCTCCCCGGCCTTCCCACCCATGCGCACCAGCGACCAGTTTCCGCGCAGCTTGGCCCCTTCGAGCACAAAATCCAGTCGCCCGGCGGCGCGCCGCAGTTCGCGCCAATGGCCTTGATCCCAGAGCATCACGGTACCGGCGCCGTATTCGCCGGCCGGGATCACGCCTTCGAACGCTCCATACTCCAGCGGATGATCCTCGACCTGAACCGCCAGACGTTTCTCGCCCGGGCGCATGCTGGGCCCTTTGGGCACCGCCCAGCTTCTCAGCACGCCTTCGTCCTCAAGTCGCAGGTCATAGTGCAGCCGGCGGGCCGCGTGCTTGTGGATCACAAAGCGGCGCTTGCCGCCGCGCGCATCCGCGCCCACGCCGCCGTCCGGCTCCGGTGTACGACCGAAATTCCTTTTCCTGCGATAGGTCTCAAGTTGTGCCATCAGCCGCCACAGGGGGTAGCTACGCCTACCGTTTAGGTTTAGCAAAATCCGCACCGCCCGCCGCAAGGGCCAGGCGAAGGCCTGAGGCCGGACAGACTGGGTATAACCCCCCACGCGGGCGGTGAAATCCCCCGCAGGCGAGGGGCACTTTCGTTCCCGCCCGGCGCCGCCGGGCGCTCTATATCCGCTGCGATCTGCGCTGTGGCCCCCGACGGGATGGCGGGCTCAGTCAGCGTAGGCGATTGGAGCTCCTTCGCCGGGCCCCATGGCGTGCCCTTAGCCGGCGCCTAAGCACATGTCAAGCAAGAGAAAAGCTAAAGTTTCCAAAACTACCGCCGATGGGGTCTCGTGAAGGAGCTTCCCAGCGCGGCGAAATGGCGTGGGCCTGACGCCTCATCTGCCTTCGGCCGCTGTCGTTATATAAGGATGTCAACGATCGTAAACGACTCACAGCGTCGCTAGACGGTGCCAACGGGTAGGTGTAAGTGTCGAGGCCAATGTCCTTTTTCGCGTTGTCTGCAGTGACAGGGCCGCGCTCGCTGCGCGCGTGCTGGAACCTCCCCAGGGGGGCGCTCCGCGTCGGCCTGATGACCCTAGCCCTACTTGGAGGTTGTTCGCTGAATCCGGGCCCGAGGCTGCCGAGCGCGAAGCCGCCTGCGCCAGCGCAACCGTCCCCGGCCCCGCAAGCTGCGGTCAAACCGGTTGCGCGCGTCGCCATCCTGTACGCCAAGGACGTGGCTGTCTATCGACAATTGGCCACGCGGCTGGCAAAGGATATCGGCGCACGGAGCGAAGTATTTCCGCTCACGTTCTCCCCAGAGGGTCAACCGGCCATCCTCGATTCCGACTTGTCCGAGTATGGGGATATTGTCGCCATTGGGGCGGCGGCCGCGCGTCACGCCTCCCGTCTTCCCGACAAGCGCCTGGTATTCTGCCAGGTCTTCAACTACGACGATTATGGCCTGGCGAAACCCAATACGCTGGGCGTCAGTATGCTCGCCCCGCCGGCGCGGCAATTCGAGGCCTGGCACCGGCTCGACCCGGGCGTGAAAAAAATCGCGGTACTCACCGGTCCCGGCCACGCCGGGCTGATCGCGCAGGCACGCGCGGCCGCGGCGCGCGCGGACCTCCAACTGGTCCACCGCGTAGCCCTGACCGACAAGGACATGTTGTACGAGTTCAAACGCATGGTGCCCGAGATCGACGGCGTCTGGCTGCTGCCGGACGAGCGTATTCTCAGTCACCGGGTGCTGCGCGAACTGATGCGCTACAGCGCACGGCACAAAAAACAGGTTGCGGTGTTCGCCCCCCAGCTGCTGCAACTCGGGGCGCTACTCAGCGCGAGCAGCACCGAGGCGGATATCGCCGACCAGGTAGTAGCCGCCTTGCGCCACCTCGACCAGGATCCACCTCCCCTGGCGTTCCGCCTGCTGCCCCTGACCCAGGCGGACATCAAGATCAATTCGACGCTGGCGCAAGGGCTCGGTTTGAGGACCCTGGCGAAGCAGAAACGGAGCCCCTAGCGTGCGCCTTGAAATTCCTTACATAGAACCTCTAGGACGGCGCCTGCGGTTGCTCCTGGCCCGCTTGCGGCGTCGCGCGATGGGCGCGTGGGAAAAGGCACGTTCGAACGCGACCCGGACACGGCCGCCGGATCTGCACGCGGCGTCGACCCGGTTGCGCCAAACCCTGGTCAAGCTCAACTCGGCGGCGAAACTCGATCAGGCGCTCCCCACCCTGCGCTTGCTGGCGATGGCGATAAAGCTTCGCGTTGCCCGGATCACGCGCATTCCGCCGCGACCCAAGCGCAGTCTGGTCGACGATATTCTGTTCTCCCAGCTATTTCTCGCCACCGCCCTGGGGATGCTGGCGATAGCCGGGTTGTGGGCCATATCCAACGCCGTGATCGAGGACAATCTACGCAAATGGGCGGTCGCTTGGATCAGCGAGCTGGAAGACCTGGGAGCGCCGCTCTATCGCCCCCACAGTGACGACGGCGAACGTTTCGTGCGGATCGAGAACTACATCGCCAACTTCCCGGAAATCATGCTGGTGCGCTACTACTCGGCCGACGGGGCGGTGTTGTTCGAGCAAAAGCGCAACGAGGCGATCTCGGACAAGAACATGCCGACGCTTTCGGCCACGCAGCTGCGACCGCTGAGCGATATGAAGAGTCGGGAGAAGCCCTACCGACTGGATACCACGCAGGAGAGCCGCGCCCTGTTCCGCATCAGCGCGCCGGTGTGGATCGAGTCGATGCGACCGGCGCAGCTGCTGGAGCTCGACCTGAGCGCGGAGCCTGACGACAAGGTCAAGCTGGCCGGCTTCATCGAACTCGGGTTGGACTTTGGCGGCTACCAGCAACGGCTGTTGACCAGCATCATCTTCGGCAGCCTGGTGCTGGCATTGATCCTCACGCTGCTGGCCGTGATCGGCCGCTATGTCCTCAAGCGCACGCTCAAGCCGCTGAGCGAACTCGAAGCCTCGCTTTCCCGTCTCGCTTCCGGCGACACCGAGCTGAAGCTGTTGACCACGGGGCACAAGGAGATCTGCGCCATCCAGAATGCACTGAGAAACAGCATGCGGGCGCTGAGCGACAGGGACAAACGCCTGCGTCGCCTGGCCGACTACGACCCGTTGACCGGGCTGCTGAATCGCCGCTCGTTCACCCACAAGCTGGAAGCCGAAATCAAACGCGTCGGCGGACGCCGCCAAACCAGCAGTGCCCTGCTGTTCGTGGACCTGGATCAGTTTAAATATGTCAACGATACCCTGGGACATGCCGCCGGCGACCGGGTGCTGATCCAGGCTGCGACCTACCTGAAGAACTGCCTGCGGGCGCAGGATCTGGTGGCCCGCTTCGGCGGCGATGAGTTCGCCATCCTGTTGAAGACGGTCGATTTCGATGAAGCGCGTCGCATCGCGGCGCAGCTGGTGCAGGTGATGCGCGATGCCCTGTTCGTCGAAGACGGTCAGGCGCTCAACGTATTGTGCAGCGTGGGAATGACCATGATCGGCGTGGAGCCGTTCAGCGCCGACGAGCTGCTCTCCCAGGCGGACATGGCTTGCCATGAGTCGAAGTCGAGAGGGCGCAACCGCTACCACTGCTACGAAGTCTCGGGGAGCGAGAAACAGCGCATGGAAGCCGATATCGGCTGGTCACAGAAAATCAAGGACGCCCTGAAAAACGACAAATTCGTGCTTCACTACCAACCGATCGTCGACCTGACAAACCACCAGACCCCCATCTACGAGGTGCTCCTGCGCATGCGCGATGACGAGCACGCCGCCATCCCCCCCGCGGCGTTCATGCCCGCGGCCAACCGCTTCGGTCTGATGGTGGAGATCGACCGCATGGTCATCGGCAAGGCCTTGCAGGCGTTGGCGCGTTTTCACGCGAATGGCCAGGAAATAAAATTCTCGCTGAACTTGTCCGGCTATGTTTTCGACGATCCGGACCTGGTGGCACTGATCAAGGCCTGCCTGGCGGAGAACGCCATCGATCCTAGCATGGTCATTTTCGAGATCACCGAGCAGGTGGCGGTAAGACACCTGACCCAGGCGCGCAGCCTGATCCAGGACATCATGCGACTGGGGTGCCGTTTCGCGCTGGACGATTTCGGCGCCGGTTTCAGTTCCTTCAATTACCTGAAAAACCTGCCATCCGATTTCATCAAGATCGACGGCGGGTTCATCAAGAATATCGCCAAGGAGCCGGTCGACCAGGCGATGGTCAAGTCGATCATCCAGGTCGCCAACGCGCTGGGCAAGCAGACCATCGCGGAATACGTCCAGGACGCGGAAACGCTGACGATTCTGCGCCAACTCGGGGTCGACTATGCGCAAGGCTACTATATCGGTAAGCCGGCCGAGTCTCTCCTGCCCCCGCCATTGGCCTGTATCGAGGCCGTCAACGAGATGCGGGAGTGGCGGGATTTTCGCCGCGAGATCGCGCACACCGCCGCCAACTGGTATCGCGACAGATCCCTCAGTCGGCGCGAGCTTCTGGAGGAAATCAACAAGCGCGGCCTGCCCCTGAGCCTGAGCACCCTCTCCCGGTGGATACAACGCGACCCCGGGAGTCCGAGGCAGGCGGAAACCAGCGGCGGAAACGCCGGATCCGCGATCGAAGAAGTCGCGCTCACCATCCGGGGCGAGAAGCGGTTTCTTTATCGGTCCGTCGACGAAAAGAACCGTCTGCTTGATTTTGTGATGCTCGAGCAGCCGGACGGTGAGTTGGCGCGACGCCGCCTGCGTCAGCTGGCGGACTAGGGGCCGCGTCGGCTTCGACCTTTTCCCACGGTCAGAAAAACGAACTGACCCCGGGGAGCAAGTCCGCGGTTTGCAAGGCCTTGCGCAACACCTCCAATTTTTTCATGTCGTCCAGATCCACGTGGTCCTCGGGACCGAAGGCGACCACGGGTTCCCCATCTTCGTCCAGGCGCGGACTCCCATCCGGGTTGCGCTCGATGGCGTAGCGATAGACCTTCGGCTTGCCTGCCGCGAGGCGGCGGCGCGGCTCGCGCGTGAGTTCATCGGCAAGCTCCCGCGACCATATCGCCAGCACCACTTCGCTGTTGGTGGCCATGCTCAGGGGGGAAAGATTGTAGGTTCCCACCAGGCTGAGGACGTGGTCGAAGCTTGCCAACTTGGAATGGATCATCTGCTGTTCGGCGTTGGCATAAAGCTTAAGACTGGATACCCCCGCGAGCAGTTTCGGCCATTGCTCAAGAAAAAACGCCTGGCTGACGACGCTGTCGGCGGACGCCGGGCTGTTGGTAAACAGAATCACCGGCACCTCGTGTTGCGCCGCCGATCGCAGCACGTCGATCGCCTCGTCCGGAATGACTACGTAGGGATTCTGAATGAAGATCTCCTCACGCGCGCTTTTCACCAGCCGGGTCACGGCCTGGGTGATAACGTCATCCGGCGCCTTGAAGCGCGTGGTGCTGTCGAGTACGCGGGTTTCGGCCTTGAAATAGGGCGTCGGCGGTCGCTCCAAAGCGCCTTTCAGGGACGCGGTGCGGCGCAGGCTCTGCAACAATTTTTCGTCCTCGCCCCCCGCCTCTTCGCCCGCAGTCTGAGGTAACCGCCCTTGGCGAACCCATGCGTCCATGGCGCGATAGGCGCGTTGGAGGATGCGCCGCTGAGAGGCCAGGTTCAGTCGCTCTCGGGTCACGGACTGGGCACTGTCGGACAGGTACTGGGTTTCGAAAGCCGCGCGCAGTGCCGCGACCACGGTGGCATTGTCGATCTCCACCCCCAGGTCGGTGAACACCATCTCGGCCTCGTCGGGCTGGGCGAAATACTCGGTGGCGATATTCCTGCCGCCGGTGATCGCCCGCTCGCCGTCGACCACCAGAATCTTGTCGTGCTCGCTGGCCACGGTCACCGCCAGACTCAGATTCAGCAGCCCTTCCAGGGCCCGGGTATAGAGCGGACGGAACATGCGCACGTCGACATTGCCGGTGTTGACCAGGGTATCGATCAGGTCGTTCCCCTCGGGGCGCCGGGAGAGTTTCGACCCGTAGGCATCGAGCAGAATTCTCACTTTTACGCCCTGCTCGGCCTTGTGCAGCAGATGTCCCAGAAAGGCCATGCCGAACACGTCCTGCTTGAGGATGAAATAGCTCACGTCGATGCTGTGCTTCGCCCCCGCCAGCAGCTCCCAGCGCGCGCTCCACGCCAGTGTATTGTCCTGCAACAGCCGCAACCGCGTCTGTTGCGCGCCATTGTCGGGAAAGCTCTCGTAGATCTGGCGCAGACTCATGCCCGGATGATAGGGGGCCAATTGCATTTCCGGATCGAAGGCGGCAGGACGGTGTAGGTAGTGCTGCCGAGCGACCAGAACAACGACCGCCACTACCAGCACCGCCAGGCTCCACAGTGCTATGCGCTTCTTTGTCATGGGATTATTCTTCCTTAATGGATTGCGCCTACCGGTTGATTTAGACACAGCAAACGGCTCGCGGCATTAACAATAAGCATGCCGCGGATGCCAGAGCTCTGCCACGCCAAAAATATGCCGCCGACATCCTTGTAGGACGGAAGTTGACGCCTTCGGTGGGTGAACTAACTTAGTATCTAGGTCCGTGGCCCGATCGAACTGAAGCATCAATCCAGGATCTAGGGATCGATTGACCGTACTTCCCACGGCCGCCAGGCATGAGAATCACTCTTTCTTTTCAGTACTCACGGAGGGTACACGCATGCAAAACACAACACTGATCACACTCGTAGTCGCAGGTCTGTTCTCGGGAGCGGTTCTGGCCGCCGGCGGCGGCCAGACCCCCGGCAGTGGGGGAGGAATGAAAGGGCAAATGGGCATGGACTCCAAAAACCCCGGGGAAATGGGCATGGACTCCAATCAACCCGGGGGAATGGGCTCGCGTAGCAGCGAACAGATGCCGATGCACAACAGCTCCAAAGAGCGGTTCAGTGCGATGGACGCCAACCAGGACGGTACGATCAGCCGTGAGGAGGCGCGCAACCACCGAGGGCTGGAGAACAACTGGAGCCAGGCGGACAAGAATTCGGACGGCACTATCGACGCGGCTGAATTCAGCGCCTTCGAAACCAGTATGCCTCCAGGTTCAGAGCGTTGAAGTCCTTCTGATTTCAATTTCTGCCACCGCCTTGGCGGATCGATCCGTCGCGGGACGGTCCGCCAAGACCCGGTTGACTGAACAGACCCGACAGGCGTCGCGTCTCTCCCTTGCAGCCAACCCTCGCCGGCGCACGTAGGACGCCGCTTACCTGCAAACCCGTGCGTCACTGCATAGCGAAGACTAGTATAGGAAAACACGGTTTTCACTTTGAGAAGGAGCGTGCATGTCAAAGGAGGAACAGGCTCGGGGACGTTCAGCACATCGGCCAAAACACTTTCCGAAAGCCGGTTGGCGCGATATCCTGCTGCGTACCAAGCGGGAAATCGGCGCGGACAATCTCTCTTTGATCGCGGCGGGGGTGGCCTTCTACGCCCTTCTGGCGATCTTCCCGGCACTCGCCTCCACGGTTTCTCTATATGGGCTGTTCGCCGATCCCGGCCAGATCGAGAGCCATTATGAAAGCCTGGCGGTACTGATGCCACCCGACGCCCGCCCGCTGCTGCTCGATCAGGTTCGCGCCTTGAGCGCAAGCTCGGAGACCGCGCTCGGTGCAGCCGTTGTCGGCGGATTCCTGCTGGCCCTGTTGAGCGCGATGAAGGGTGCCAAGGCCGTCATCATGGCATTGAATATCGCCTACAACGAATCCGAGAAGCGCGGGTTTCTACGCCTGAACCTGCTCACCTTTCTGTTTACGCTCGCATCGGTCGTCTTCGTAGTCATCATGCTCGCGCTGCTGGTCGCGGTACCAGCGGCCGTCAATTTACTCAATCTGCAGCCGCCATTGGCCGCTTTGCTTTCGCTGCTGCGCTGGCCGATCCTCCTGATCATGGTGCTGCTGGCGCTGGCCTGCGTCTACCACTTCGCCCCCAGTCGGCGCGCGGCGCGCTGGCACTGGGTGAGTTGGGGCGCTACGCTGGCGACCGCGCTGTGGCTCCTGGCATCGATCGGCTTCTCTGTCTATGTCGAGAACTTCGGTAACTACAATAAAGTCTACGGTTCGCTCGGCGCCTTGATCGTGTTGTTGATGTGGCTATATCTGTCGGCCTACGCGTTACTGTTGGGCGCTGAATTAAACGCCGAGATGGAGCACCAGACCTGCATCGACACTACCGTGGGCGAGCCGCGTCCGCTAGGCAAGCGCGAGGCCTATGTAGCGGATACAGTGGGAGAGGTTCCCTGACTGACTTCTCGTCTCTCCGTGTTTCCCCGGCCTGGGTTCCCGCGCACTGTTTCCCACGGACGCCGGGCATAGCCGACAAAGCGGTGAATTTTTGCCGCACCGTGGACCAGCGCGGATTCAGGATGGGATCCGAGGAATTCTGGGTTGCAACACCCGCTCGTTTCCGGGGCATATCCCCGCCTTTGGTCCATATCACCCAGCCCCGCCAGATGATTCGCCTCCCCCGCCAGGCGGGCACCGCCCACGCGCCTGTCGAGCGGGCGGCAAATCTTTCCAATCCAGGCGCAAAAAGGTTTTTATAACATAGGCCTAACGCCTGTCGGGAACCCGCCGCCCGATTCCCGCCGTATTCACCGACGCCACATGGCATAACGGTTGCAACAGCTAATGCCTGAAACCGAAGTCAGACGCTGGGCCGCCCCCGGCGGTTCACGGCTGAGGGTGCGAAAAGTATCTAACTTACAAATATGCGGAGGTAGACAATGAAACGGATCTATACACTTATTTCCACCAGCGCACTGGCGCTCGCTCTGGGCGGGCCTGTCCTGGCGGAAACCTCGCCGGAAAGCTCAGCCGCCACGCCGGCCAACGCGGAGAAAACGGCCGAGGAGCAAAAGAACGCCAGGGAAACGGTAGCCGAAGCCGCGCAGGTCCTGGAACAGATGCGCAAGCAGGACTCCGCCGGGTTGCTCAGCAAAGCCAAGGCTGTTTTCATCGTGCCTGACTACGGCCGCGCTTCGCTGGGTATCGGTGGCGCCGGCGGACAGGGCGTTCTCGTGGTCAACAACGGCGGCCAGTGGACCGGCCCCGCGTTCTATAATATCGGCTCGGTCAACATCGGCCTGGAAGCCGGCGTGGAAGCCGGGTCCATCGCCTTCCTGATGATGACCGACAAAGGGATCCAGGGCTTCGAGGACGGGCATAACTTCTCCCTGAACGCCGACGCGGGATTGACCATCATCGACTGGTCGAAGCGCGGCCAGCTGTCCGCCGGCAAGGGCGCCGACGTCATCGCCTGGGCCGACACGGAAGGTCTCTACGGCAATATCGCCGTCAACGTCACTGATATTTTCTGGGATGACGAGGCCAATCGCTCGTACTACCAGAAGAAAGTCGCCGCGAACGACATTTTCTCCGGTTCCGTGCAGGACCCCTCGCCGTCAAGCCCGCTGAAGTCGGAGTTCAGCGCAATGGAGGCCGGCTCGATCAGCAAGTAAAATCGCTACGACGCACCGGTTCGGCCCCGTCCCCGCCAGGGAGCGGGGCCGCCGGCGTTTGTCAGCGGGCCGCGCTCGGTCCGCGATCGGGATAAGTCACCACGCCGGTCTCCACGCTCGGCCAGCGGAACCGCGACCAAGGCTGGTCCGGGAACGGCGTCGGCTTCAGGCCGGCGGCCAACGCCGCCGCCTCTTGCGCTTCGGGCCGGTAAGTGGTGAAGGTCTTGGACACCAGTTTCCGGTCCTCATGCCAGATCTCAAACGTCCAGTCGCCTTCGACCAGTTCATAGTCCTCATCGAATCCGTAGCCGGCGTAGGCGATAACCTGTCCGGCGCTGACCTTGCGCCGAATCATGAAATCCGAACCGGTCGCGACCGAACCGTCGGGCAGTCGCATTGGCGGGTGTTTCAACACGCGTCGCAATGGCACGTGCGCCGGCTGTTCGGGCAGATACCAGAGGCGGTACTGAAAATACATCTGAGCACCTTTGATCAGCGGAATGCGGTCGGTGCGTTTCACTAACTGGATGACCGGCTTGGAGACCGCCTTGCCGGTACTGGTGACCGAGCTATCGACCAGCCCGCCGCTGCGTACCAGGCGATAAAGGCCGTGCTGGGTGACCGCCCCTTGAACAACGGCCGCCTGCTCCTGGGCCCCCTCCGGTATCGAAGGGGTGTTCGTCTCAGCGCCGCCTCTATCGCACGCCACCAGCACGAGGCACACTCCCAAGCCGAGCAGCCGTTGACGATTCCCGTTCACCCTAGCCTCGCGCCTATTTCTGGCCCGCCCGCCACCACCGAACGGGCCACCCGAACGACGCCCACCTCAAGCGCCACCCGTCATTGATTGAACGCTTCGTGAATGTGCATCAACATCCGCGGATCGATGGCCTCCACGGCGCCTACCGGCAGGCTGCTGGTAGTACCGTCGGAAAGCAGCTTGAACTCGGCGATCGGCAATGCGCACCCGGCGTTGCTGCCTCCCGGCAGAAAACTCGCCGCCCCCTGACTGGGATCGCCGTCGCAATTGCCCGAACCGTCACCGGCCAGCGCTCCCCCGTCCCGGTGCTGCTCGTCGATTCGGTATTCATACACAGTACCCCCACCACCGGCGGCGCCATTGGGCGTGAAACACGGGTTGGCCGGATGGCCAGGCGCGCCGTTGTTGCAACCGGCGTTGCCCGCCGAAACCGCGAAGGTGACGGTTTCGATATCGCATTCGTCACCGGTGAGCGTACCCCCGTTGTTGATGACCTCCTGTTGCACGAACGCGCAACCCGGTCCCGAAATCCGATTGATACTGGTACCGGCGATCACGTTCACGCCGGGATCGAGGGCAATGGTTCCGGATTTGTGATCGGCCCCGGGTTCGGCGACAAAGAGGTGCTGGCGGAATACCGCCGGCGTGCACGGATCGGGATTCCCGGTGCCGGGCGCCTCGCCGCGCACACAGCCGCGCGAACGCCCCCGGTTGGTGCCGAACAAGGTCCCGTCCTCAGCCATGCGGATGGCGCGCAGGTTGTCGCGGCGAAACGGCGAATCGTAATAAGGCGCATCCGGTGCGCCGTTACCGGTGGTATCGAGCAGATCGATGACGCGGATGACCTTGGCTTCGTTCTTCTTCTTTCCCAGCTTGAAGCCGTTGGACTTGTTGCTGCCCACGCCGGCGCTGCGCTGGTTGTCGATACCCGCCTTCCAGTCGATGACGAAGACTGCGTTGCCGTGGAACATGCTCACGAACAGACCTTCCGAGGTCACCACCACGCCGGCCGGACAGTTCCAACGCGGATCGTTGGCATAAGGGCCCTTGGTCGGCTTGCTGTATTCGTCGACCACTTCGAGCGTCGTCTGGTCGATCACCAGGACACGACCGTTGTAGGATCGCGCCTCGGTGCCGTACACGGGTGGAAAATACAGGTTGGATGAATTGCCGTCGCCGGCGGGATCCGGCTCGCCCGGGAGAATCGGATCGGAGTTGCCGGCGTTGAAGAAATTGGCGTCGCACACGGTCTGCGCAATGTTACCGTTCGGCATGAAGCCGTTACCCAACAGCCGTGGCACCCAGCCGAAGTTCCCCCCGTGGGGCGAGGGCGAGGTCGGCCATACGGGACTGGTGCGGATGGCGGTGCCGTCGCGGTGATGCTCGATCAACGCGTGCTGGGCGGCGCTGACCAGGTAGGCGTGACCGTTCTCGCCGCCCGACACGATGCCCGTGGGCTTGAAGGGGCCGGGACAGGACACATGTCCGGGACAAAGCGGGGTGATCGCCGGATCCTGGAACGGACTCTCCACGGTGATGCCGCGCTCGCCGGTCAATGTGTTCATTTCGATCACCCGGCCGGCGCCGGGGATGTTGGAGAACGGCGCGTTCATGGCATCGGCCATCATGTAGTTGCCTTCGAGACATACCGGCGTGCCGGCCGGGGAGTCGCCGGAGTGGCCAAGCGCGTCGCTGGCCAGCAGTGCCAGAGCGACGGTCAGGAGAAATACTGGCGTGTTGCGACTTTTCATGGGGCTGCCTCCTGCGCGAGCCGCGGAGGTGAACACCCCAGGGGTCGCCGCGCGTCTGGTTTATGAGACTGCTTCGTGGTAGGGACTAAGAGATCGTAAGGCGCCAGAATATTCGATACGTTCCTGGGCCAGGCCAGTAAGGGTCCTTGCGCCGATCGCCTAAAACCACCGGAGCCCGAAGACAACCCCCGGTTTTGCTTGATGTTGCCATGTCGTCTCCGTTCCGGCCGCCACCCCGACGGACGTCGCTCCGGGGGCGCCCGCGGGCGTGGGGGGATGGGGAAACTCAGGCGAATCTGCGGTTGCGAATATAGGGCGCCCCGCGGGCGCTGGGGGCATGGGCCCGCGCCCAGCGTGCCTTTTTGGGCGTAGAGGGCGCGCCGCCGCGAGCGCGGGGAATAGATTTGAAGGTCGAAACATCCCTCCACTAGGGGGAAACATTTCCACTCTTGAGCCGGTCCGCGCGTGACGGGCCACGCCACGACGAAAAGTTAATTTTAATAATTTAATTCAACGAGTTATAGTATTAATCCAGGAGACTTACAGTTTCACCGCAGCCTTAGGGGTGGGCGTTCGTCGTATAAACCGGGGTAAAACAATGAAAATTCTCTTGATCGACGACCATGTATTGCTTCTCGAAGGGCTGGCGCTGGTCCTGCAGCGGGCCTTCCCAACGGCCGACATTCGCATCCTCGGCTCTTCGGAACAGGCCTTGGAGCGGCTGGCGGAAGACCCCCAAGCCGACCTGGCGATCGTCGATCTGGCCATGCCGGGGATCAGCGGCGTGACCTTCATCAAGGCGCTTGAGGAACGCCGGCTGTTCATCCCCACCGTGGTGATCTCCGCGAGCGAAAAAATCACCGACGTCAGCGAAGTGATGCAAGCCGGCGCACGCGGCTTCATCCCCAAGACCCATGATGTGAACGGCATGCTCGACGGCATCCGCCGGGTGCTGGAGGGGGAAGTCTATCTGCCGCCCGAGACACGCCGGCGACTCGAGCGCCTGGAACAATCCCGTGCCGTCGACGCGACCACCGGGCGTTCCCTGCCCATCAGTAAGCGTCAGCTGGAAGTCCTTCGTCTGGTGAAAGACGGACTGTCCAACAAACAAATCGCCCGCGTCTTGAATATCTCCGAAAGTACGATCAAATCCCATATGGGTGCGCTGCTCGACGTCACTGGCGCCAAAAACCGCACGGAGTGTATCGTGCGGGCGGAAGCTCTAGGGATTTTCTGAACCTGCCCCCGTCAACGCGCGCTCCAGGGCCATGCGCAGTTGCGCGGCCCGAACCGGCTTGTAGAGATGCAGGTACTGGCTGCGCGAGGCATGGCGGATACGCGTTTGGGTGGTATCGCCGGTGATCAAAATAGCGGGTATCGCGCGGGCCAGCCGCCGCCGTATCTCGCCGATGGCCTCCTCGCCGGTCACGCCACCGCGCAGATGGAAGTCGAACACCAGAATATCGGGCGGACTTGATTGCTGTCTCAGCAGCCGTTGCGCGGCCGCAAGAGAGTCGGCGGCCCACACCTGGGCTCCCCAGTTGCGCAACAGCGCCTCCATCGCGGCCAGGATTTCCGGCTCGTCGTCGACCACCAGGACACATTTCCCCTCCAGCCTGTTGACCCACTGCGAACTCCAGGGTTTTGGCACCGCGGGAACGCTGGCCGGGTCCCCCAACGGCACCTTCAGGCTGAACCGCGACCCCGTGCCAGGCTGCGAGTCCAGCTGCAGTTCCAGTTGCAGCAAGGTCGCCAAGCGTTTCACGATCGACAAGCCCAAACCCAGCCCCGGACTACCGTCGCGCTTGGCATCCTCCAGACGGCTGAACTCTTCGAAAATCTTTTCGTGCGCACTAGGCGGAATGCCGCTGCCACTGTCGCTCACCGTCAACAAGGCATGTCTTCCCTGCCTTAGCAGCTCCACCTCCACCACCCCACCCGAGGCGGTGTATTTGATCGCGTTGGACAGCAGATTGCGCACAATGCGCTCCAACAGCATCGGATCACTATATAGGGTGAGAGAGGTATCCGGAATTCTCAGTCTCAGACCTTTTTGCTCGGCCAGCGGCGCGAACACAGTGTGCAACAGTTGCAGCAGATTTTGCGACGAAAACGACTGTTTATCGATCTCGATGACCCCGGCGTCCAGCTTGGAGACATCGAGCAGCGAATCGAACAACGTGCGCAGACTGGACAAGCACGCCAGAATGCTGCCGAGTATCGACTTTCTCTTGTCCTCGCCCTGTTCCTGCTCCAACCCGGCAACCAGAAGCCCGAGCGCATGCAGCGGTTGTCTCAAGTCATGGCTGGCGGTGGCGAAAAAGCGCGATTTTGCCTCGCCTGCCTGCACCAGCGCATTCTTCTGCTGAGTCAGATCGCTGACCAATGCGAGATTTTCAAAACGCAAGCGGAAGGAGTCCAGGAACGCCCTGTTGATCAGTCGCGAGTAGATGCACAGATAGAGCATGAACAGCAATCCCATGACGCCAAGCGTCAGGTGGACATCATCGCTCTGACTGAGAAAACGCAGCACGATCGGGGTCATCAACGAAATGAAGAACAGCATAAACGCACCCAGATGCACGGAATAAGTGGCGATGGACCCGGCCCCCATGCCGACCAGGACCGTCGCCATAAAGACATCGTGGATAATGGTATTCGGGCTCTGTAGCAGCACGCCCGCCGCACCCCAGCTGATGCCTCCCAGAAACACCCCGATGAGGAAGTCCCGTTCGCTGCGGCGAAATTCCGCGCTATACGCGCTGCACCGCCGGTAGCGGACCAGCCAGGCACCACGCAGCAGGATCACGCTGAGCATCGCCCCGCCCCAGACGAGAAGCGACTGCCTGTCTGCCACGGATCGCATCACCAGGAACACCAACAGCCCGTTGAGGGCGGTGGCGACCAGCGCCACGGGCATGTGCGCCACCAGCGTATCGAGCTGCATCGCCTTGATACGATCGTCTATCGGTTGTTTTTCTTCCGGACCCACAGCCCACTCTCAGTGTCGCTGACACGACGCAAAACACCTGGGCACGGGGCCGGGCCCAGGCTCGCTTCGTTCCCCGATCAGAGGCCCCGTCCAGGCCACCGATGTCTTGCGGTTCTCAGCGCAAATGTGACTGCGGCTGCGCCGTGTCGATACCCGCCCCCTCGGGGCGGCCGGCCTCTCCCCTGAGCGGTGGCAACGAACCGCCGACTTGCCCCTCGCGGTCCATCCATACGTGCGGCAAACCCAGGCCTTCGAGCCATTCCGGGCCCGCCCCCTCCTTGAGGATGCTGATAGTGGTCGCGCTGCCGGCGACCACGCATTGCTCGGCCACGACGCTCACGCCGCGCATGCCCAGCACCGGCCAACCGGTCTCGGGCGAGAGGATATGGTTATAACGCTGCCCCTCGATTTCGACATAGCGTTCATAATCGCCACTGCTGGCGACCGCGCCCGAGTGGAGCTCGACCACCGCCAGCAGTTCGTCGGCGAGGCGTGGGTGCTGCACCCCGACCCGCCAGGCCCGGCCATCCGGATGCGGGCCAATGATCTTGATGTCACCGCCCAGGTCCACCAGACCGCTGTCGACACCCAGCTCCCGGCAGATGGTGGCGGCGCGATCGACGGCGTATTCCTTACCAAGACCACCGAAGTCCAATTCCATGCCCCGGCGGGCGAAACGCAACTGGTTCTTGTCCCAGTCCACGTAAGGCCAGCCGATTCGTCGCTTCAGCTCCAGGATATCGCCTTTCTCGGGGAGACCTGCACTGTCGAAGTTCCACAGCTGGCGCAACACACCGGAGGTGATATCGAACAACCCGTCGCTCTGTTCGTAGCAAACCTGAGCGTAGTTCAACAGGGCGAAAGTCTCGCTGTCTATCTCCACCACTCCGCCCTCGGCTCCGGCTCGATTGATGGCGCTGGTGACACTGTCGTCGCGATAGCGGGAATACTTGCGCTCGATGCGCCGCACGTCGGCAATGGCAGCCTGGGCGGCACGGGTCGCGACGGACCTGTCCGCGTACAAATACACCGCGCAAGGCGAGCCCATGGCCTTGAAACGCCGCACCAAAGTCCGCGCCCGCCCGGGCACTAGAACTTCCATTCAAGGGTTATGCGATAGACGACAAATTGATAATTCTCGATGCTCGCTCCGCGACCGCCGTTGAGTCTGCGACTGTACTTTCTGTCGTAGTATTCCACTCCGGCGTCCACCACCCCTGAGGATCCGAAGCTCTTGCCAACCGTCAGATCCCAACTCAGGGCGCCGAAGGCGGCCAGTCGGTAGTCGCTGGACTGCAAACCGTCTCCCGGCGCGGCGTTGAAGTAGATGCGATAGAAATCCGCATCGCTCTGACTGTAGTAGCGCACCCGCGGTTTGACGTGCCAACCTCTTCCCAGCGCCTTGTCGAGGGAGGTTTCAAAGGTATGGGCCTGGATTCCCCAATCATCGGTGCTGTAGCGGTAGTCGAACTGAAAAGCCGCGGACAGGTTTCTCAGATAGCGTTTGTAACGCCCCAGCATCGCCCACTGGTCACGGTCCTCGGGCCGCGCATCGGCGCGCACGCCCGTGCCGCTGATAAACACCCGCTTGTAGGGGTCGGAGAGAAACCCTTCGCTTTTCGTATAACCGAGGTTGACCTGCAACAGACTGGTGGCATCCAGGACCTGGGTCCACCCCAGCAGATACTCCTGGCGGCGTTTCTTGCCGCCGACGTCGCTACGCAACGCGCTGCCCACGTCGTCGTCGGAATAACTGAATCCGGCCTCCAACGTCGAGTTCCTGTTGTTCAGATCCTGACGCACGTTCAGACTGAAATAATTCGAATCGTAGTCGTCCTCGTCCGACGTACCGACGCGCGCGCCCACGGTGGTATCGCCAAGGTAGTAGTTCAGCCCCCCCGCCAGCGCCTTGCGCGTGTCGTGGATGGTGGTCGCCCGGGTGATTACCTGCACCGGATTACCGTCGGCGTCCGGTCGATTGAAAACCGGAGTCGCGCCGGTCATGATATCGCGGGTGGCGTCGATGCGGGCATCGAAGCGGCTACCCAACGGAAACGCCAGCGACAGCTGGTCCACCTGCACCCGCATGCGATTGTCGCTTTCGTCATAACGGGCGTGACTGTACTGGAAGTCGTACTCCTGAAGGGGCGTGGCCGCCGATACCGGAGTGGAGACCCCAGGCAAGGCCAGGGCGGCGCCGACGAACGCGCTCAAACGGTCGCGATTTCGCTCAGTTGCAGCCACAACCACCCCCTCCCACGCCATAGCCGCCCGAGGCGGCCTCCTTCGAGAAATAGGTATGTTGCTTCAGCGCCGCTTCGTGCGCGTTCGGCTCTAGCGCCATGCCGCGTTTGGCCAGATAACCGCGCTCCCAGGGCTTCACCCCCGTAGTGCTGCAACCGTACTGCAACGGGATCAGCAGGCACAGCGCCGCTGCCGCCGCAAGGCGTAATCCTCTCATTGACTCCCTCCCTGCTCCTGTTTTCTAAGATTCTTCAATCAAGCTTCGTATGATCTGCCTGAGGCGCCCTTCCTCGCCCCGCTGAAAACCGCTGTGCCGCCAGCGCACCGTGCCGTCTTTGTCGATAAGATAGGAGGTCGGCATGGCCTGCACCCCGAAGGCCTGCGGACATGCGCCGCTGTTGTCATGGGTGACGCTGAACGCCACCGGATTGGTTTTTAGAAAACGCCGTGCCTGGGACACCTCCTGATCCAGGTTGACCGCGACGATCTCGAACCCGGAGGCACTGAACTCGGCATAGAGTCTCTGCATCACCGGGAAAGAGTGCCGGCACGGCGGGCACCAGGACGCCCAGAAGTCCACATACACCACCTTGCCGCGCAAGCTCTCGAGCGTGAGTTCGTCCTGGCCATCCAGCAATGCGCCCAGGCAGTCGGGCGCCGGCGCGGCGAGCGGCTTGGCGGCCGCCGTGCCGACAAACGAGCTGGCCAACAGGCTGATGATCAACCCCGCGAGTAAACGCGGTTGACGCAGCCGTCGTGAGACCATCAGCCTCCCCGCCGCCGACGCGCGACCGTGGCCAGTCCGATGATGCCCGAGGCGAACAACCACACCGCCGCCGGCACCGGTACCGCCGAGACCACACTCAAGCGCAGCACGTCGGTGCTGCCGAATTCATCCAGCAGGTAGTTCACCTGCCACTGCAATCCGCCGGCCAGCAGGGCCAGGTCCAGGGTATCGAACTGACCAGACAGCGTATTGGCGGTCAGCACGTCGAAAGAATCGCCCGCCGCAGGCGAGAACGGACCGCTGCCGCTGTCGAACCAGTCGACCTTCAGCAGACCGGCGAGGCTGGCCTGACCGCTGACGTTGAGCACATCGTATTCGCTGCCCGCCTGCAACCCGCCGATTTCCACCGAGAAGATGCCCGCGGCCGATTGCGTATAGTCGCCGCTGAGGTTGGTCGCGCCCGGCGAGTTGCCCGGGGCCAGGTCCCCGCCCTGGTTGATGAGATCGCCGATCACCGTATCGGCCGAGAGCGTGCCGCCGGTGAAGTCGAACTGATTGCCCGCCGTGCGCAGCGTGGCGGTACGCAAACGGCCCCCGCTGAGCACGAAGCTGTCGACGTCGGTTTCATTGGCCACGCTGAGCGAACCATCGGCCAGCGTCACCGCAGCGTTACCGCTTCCCTGGCGTAGACTGTCGCCAATTGTGACCGCGCCACCGTTGTCTATCCCCAGCGTGGCGCTGGCTCCGGTCCCTTCACCCAAGACCATCGATCCCGTGGCCGACAGTGCCGATCCGGCACCGTCGACCGTCACGCCGGCCGTGGCGTTCGTCGCTCGGGCGACAGAAAATGCGCTCGCGTCAACCTGGCCGCCCGCGCTCGCGCCCAAGCTACCGTTGTTGATCTCCAGCGTGCCCAACGACCAATTCGAACCGACGCCTTCGACGCTCACCGTGCCGGTACCGTTGCCGTCAGCCCCTCCCAGGCGAGTGCTAAAACTCGTGGCCTGCGCGCCGTTGCTCAGCCGCAGGCTGCCGGACCCGGCGAGCCCGACCGCAAGCTTGCCCTCGACGGTAAAATCAGAACCCACGCCGGCGACACTGACCGATCCGCCACTACCGTTCACGCGCCCCAGCGTAGCGCCCGAGGTGGTGACCGAGGAGCGGCTATTGATGGCCAGGACCCCCGTACCGCTACCCCCGACCACCAGCCTGTTGCTGCTCCAGCGCGAGCCGTCGTTCAGCGTGACACTGCCGTCGGTCGCCGTCGAGGCGCTCACAGCCGCCGGGTCGTCGCCGATATAGCCATTGACGCTGGACAAGTCGACGCCGCTGTTCGCCGTGAGGCGGCCGCGCCGGGATTTGGCAACGGACAGATCGCCATTAACCTGCGCGCTGCCCCCGTTCAGCACCAGACTGGGAGCCGCCGCGGCGTCTTTGCCGTCGATGATCAAATCCGTGTTGCTGATCAATCCACCGCTGCCAACGGTCATCAACCCGTCGCCGAAGTTGAATTGACCGCTATTGTCGAAAGCCCGGGTGGTCAAGGTGCCGCCGGCGAGATTCAGGGTGCCGCCGGCATAGATCTTCAGTCCGTTGCGCATATTGGCGGTACCACCGGACATGTTGAAGCTGGCCGAGCCACCGGCCGAGAATAGATCGCCGCCCACGTTCGTGAAGGCATTGCTGAGGAATGAATCCGCCCCCGTCAGGCTCAGTGTCGCCTGTGCGCCAGCAACACCGGCGAGGTTGGTGTACAGGTTGGACACACTGCCGCCGTTGAGGATGCTCAGACTGCCGCTGCCGCCGGCGCCTACATCCAATCGGGTATCGAGGTTCCACGCAGAACCGGCGCCGTCGACGGTCACGGTGCCGCTCGCGCCCGCCAAAGCGGCGATCTGCGCGGCATTGCCGGTGGCCTGAGCACCGCTTCTGATTCTCAACTCACCGTTGCCGGCGCGCCCCACATATAAGTCATAACCATTGGTGGCCAGTCGCGTTCCGGAGCCGCTGAGACTGATCAGACCGCGGCCGCCTGCGGCATTGCCTATGGCGGTGTCACCGTCAGCGTTCACCGTGGCACCGCTGCTGGCACTCAGGCTGCCGGTGCCGGCGTCGCCCACCGTCCAGCCGCTGCTGGTGGCGGTAGTGGTCGGTCCGCTGAGACTCAGCGTACCGATACTGCCGGCATCGTAGCCCAGGTTGACGAGATTGCTGCTCAGACTGGAGCCGGAACTGGCCACAATTCGACCGACGCCACCCGAGGTTCCCGCGTACAGGTCGCCGCTTATCGTGGCGGCAGTATTGGCCAGTGTCAGAGTTGGGTTGTTGCCCCGCACCAGACCGGCAATCACCAGGGCGCTGTTGGCGGTGTCGAACACACCGCCGCTAGTCGTTCCACCACCCGAGCCAAAGCTGCCGTTGGTCACAAACAGGTTGCCATTGTGCAATCGCAGTTTGCCGGCGTTGTCCACCGTCTGCGCCCGGATGTTGCCGCCGGACAAGTTCACCTCACCGGCGTCCCAGATTTTCAGCATCTGCGCGATGTCGGCTTCGGCACCGTTGCTCACGGCGAGACTGGCGGAACCACTGGCGCCGCTGACATAGCCACCCACATAGGCGTTGTCACTGGCGAACACCGACCCCCCGCCGTCGACACTCGCAACACTACCCCCGCCCAGGTTGATCGTGGGGCTCGACAGACGTGCGCCTCCGGTCACGTTCAGCCCACCGTTCGAAAGGCTCCATGCGCCGCTGTTGAGCCAACGCGATGCCGTACCGCTGATGGATAGCGTCGTGGCCTTCAATCCCACAGCGAAGTTCGTGCTACGCACCAGCCCGCCGTTGGTCACCTGGACGTCGACTTGACCCGTGTACCTGCCCGATTGGATATCGCCGGTCGTCCAGTCGGCGTTGTCGACCAGCACCTTGGCCTGAGTCTTGTTGCCATTGCTCAGGTAGACCTTCCCGCTGGTGACAGCGGCACCATTGGTGATGCTGAGGCTACCCGAGGTGAGCGTATCCGACGCGGACGGACTGGTGTCGCGGCGGCCGATAGACAAATTTCCGCTCTCCCAGCTTGAACCAGCGCCGTCCACGTTGACGCGCGCATCGGCGCTCAAATAAACCGTTCGCGTCGGCAGCACCAGCGTGGCGACCTGGCCGATGCTGGCCGACCCGGTGGTCAGGGTGGCGCCGGCGCTGAGATCGACGTCGGATAGTCCATAAAGCGTCAGATTGGCGGCCCTACCGGTCGCGCCCCTCAGCGCCAGCGTCGCGAGCGAACCGCCAGCGCGCGGATTGAGCTGTATCGATCCCGCGTTAAGGTTGCCACTGTCGACGGCCAACAGCCCTTTGTAGATTTCCAAGGCACCGGAGGTACTGTCCAGGCTGTCGGTGGTCAAGGTACCGCCGTCGATGATCAGACGGCCATCTGTGTACAGCTTGGTCAGCCCGCCGACGGTGGTACTGCCGCCCGGCAGATAGACCATGCCGTTACCACCGGCGCCCGTCGCGCTGCCGCCGATGTACAAACCGGCGTTGCTGTTCAGCGCGCCCGAATACACCGTCAGCTCGCCCCACCCCCCGGAGTCGCGCCCCAGATCGACGTTGCTGGTGGAGAGGCTGCCACCGTCTATGGTCAGCTTGCCGAAGCCTCCGCGCCCGACAACCAAGTTATTCGCGTTCAGACTGGAACCCGTGCCACTGAGGGCAAGCGTACCCGCGGAACCGGCCAGCGTACCCAAGGTGCTGTCCGTGGCGCTCACCGCTGCCCCGTTGCCGATATTCAATGTCCCGTTGCCGCTACGGCCGACGAACAGATTGCCGCTCAGGTTCCAGCTAGAGCCCGCGCCATCTACGGACACGTTGCCGTTCGCGCCGCTACCCAGCGCAACAAAACCGCTGGTGCTGTTCAGCACGGAGCCATTGCGCAGATTGAGGTTCGCCTGCCGGTCAAAGCCAACATAAGCGGTGCCGGTTGGCGAGGCCGTGCTGTTGTCCAGGGTCAGCGTCGGCGCGTCGCCGGCGGCCGCGCCGTCGACGATCAGCCTGCTGTCCGGTGTGTTATAGCTGCCGTTGACGATCTGCAGCAGACCATCGTTGAAGTTGAAGGTGCCGGCATTATCAAACAGACGCGTGGTCACGCTGCCACCGGCCAGGTTCAGCGTGCCGCCGTTCCAGATTTTCAGCGAGGTGCCCGCCGTCACCGCGGCAGCGTCGTTGACGCTCAGCGTGGCCGCGCCGCCGGCAGCCGACGACCCGCCTCCCAGATACAAGCCGCCGCTGGCGTTCAAACTGCCACCGCTCAGTGAAACGTTCGCCGTCGCCCCCGGCTTGAACGCCAGTAAGACATTGCCGGCATCCAGGCTGCCGCCGTTGTCGATACTCGCCGTGGCGTCGCCTTCGTAGCCGAAGTAGAGGGTGTTGTCGATGGCAAACCGCGAACCGGCGCCGCTGACGTTCAGCCCGCCGCTGGAACCGGCGAAGCGGCCCAGGTAGCCGACCAGGCCCGTGACCACCCCGCCGTTGCGCACTTGCAGCGAAGCGCCACCGTTATAGCCCAGATAAAGCGAGCCGCTGTTGGTCCAAGCCGCGTTGTCCACGGTGACGTTGCCGACGCCGGTCGACTGGTTGCCGACAAACGCGCTGCGGCTGTTCATCTGCGCGCCGTCGCTCAAGTCGACCGTCGCGCTACCGCCGTTGCCCACGTACAGCGTCGAGCTGTTGTCCCAGCGCGAACCGGCGCCGCTGACAGCGACGTTGCCGGTGGCGGCGGCACCGCTGGCGACGTAGCCGGTGGCGTTGCTGACCTGGCCGCCGTTGCTGATCGTCAGCGCTCCGTTGCCCAGGCTGCCGACGAACAGACTGCTGCTGTTGCTCCAGTGCGAACCGGCACCGTCGACCGTCGCCGTACCCGCGGCGCTGCTACCACGCCCGATGTACCCCGAGGTGTCGCTCAAGGTCGCGCCATTGCTCAAGCGCAGGCCGCCCTGGCTGGATTGGCCAACATTCACGGTGGCGATTGCGGCGCTACTGTTGTCCAGGGCGAGCGTCGGCGTGTCGCCAGCGGCTGCGCCATTGAGACTGAAGGTACTGCCGGTGGTGCTGAATCTACCGTCGATCACCTGCAACAGTCCGTCGCTGAAATTAAAGCCGCCCGCGTTGTCGAATACGCTCGTGGTCAGCGTGCCGCCGGCCAGGTTCAGCGTGCCACCACTCCAGATCTTCAGCGTCGAGCCAGACGCCACGTTAGCGCCGGGATTTACAGTCAGGGTACCGGAGCCACCGGCGGCGAGCGGATCGCCACCCAGGTAGATCTGCGCCGCGCTCAAACGTCCATCGCCAACCGTGACCTGCCCGCTGCCTCCGTTTTGCTGGCCTACAAACATTGAGTTGTTTATGACAACTGATCCGGTGTCGGCGACGGACAGCGCACCGGTCCCTCTGGCGCCTACACTCAAATAGCTACCCATCAAGGTACCGCCGCTGGAGACATCCACAGTGCCACGGCCGCCGGTGAAAACACCAATGCTGACTTGACCGCCGGAGACCGTGCCTTCGGAAATCGAGAGGGTGCCGGTCCCCCCCCGACCGACGTCGAGGCCATCGCTGGTAAAACTGCCACCACCGGTTGAGAACCTGACGTCGCCATTGCCGCCTGCGCGCGCTCCGACAGCGACCCCACCGTTGACCGTGGCCGACGCGCCGTAGCTGATTTCGAAAAGACCGGTGCCGGCATCACCAACTATCAAGGCTTTGCTGACGAAACCTCCCCCGCTTCCAGCCACAAGCAGTTCGCCTCGAGATCCCGAATCCTCGCCGAGATCCGCGACTCCCGCGTTCACAACGGCGTTAGCTGTCTCGTCGCCCACGACAACCATCTGTGCAGTGCCCTGACGGCCAAGCGTTAGGAAATTGCCTACCGATAAACTACCGCCTGAACGCACCGAGTAGGAACCTTCCGAACCGGCAGCGTTACCCACGATCAGGGTATCGCTGACCCGGTGCTCGGGCCTGGCCCCGGCGTAAGCTCGCCCACCTTCCACCCGAACGCTCCCACGGCCGGCGTCGCCAACGATTTCATTAATCGCCGTGAATACGTTAGTCGCCTGATCAAAAAGAGTCGAGAAACCGAAGCGGGAGGTCGAGTCGACAGACAAACTGTTCAGGCTGATCGAAAAGGGGTCTCCGGAAGAAAACGAATATTGCACATTAACACCGGAGGAGCTGCCCTGGTCGTGCAAAAAAACGTCATCGCCGTTCCGCGGCTGCAAGGTGGTGCTGGCGGCACCACCCGGCGTAGCGGTCCAGCAAGCAGTAGTCCAGTCGATATACTGAGAGCTACTGCAGTCGGCGTCCGACCAATAAATGTTGGTGGCTTGTACCGGAAACCAGGGAGCCAATAAGAGAACAGCCCCCGCACAGCCACACCGGTACTGTCGTTCTTTACGTTTATTATGCATGTGCGCACCTTGCCGAAGCTTCTTTATTTTTCATTTTCCCTGGCAACGCAACGCTTGTTGCATTCCGGCGGTTCCTCTTGACATCGCTGGCCGGATACACCTCTAAACAGGGGCAAAAACTCCCCCTCCTCGTGATGACTGATGCTACACATCCCGCAAACCGGACGGTATTGAACTAAAGTACCAATTTGGCGGCGCCAACCCCTTTCCCGTGCGCTACAGGACTGTTAAGGTGGGATCCAAGGAATCGAGGACAGACCAGATGGTTTGTCGGGGCTGCACAATAACGAAGATTCCATCCGTATTTTTAATTGAAAACATGTCGCTCATGCTAAGACGGCTGACTGGTCTGTGGTTCCTGTTGTTGCTATCGCAGCCGTTACTGGCCGACACCCCGCGGCAGGAGGATGCCTTCTCCTTGCCCACAATTATGATTTCGCCGCAATGGCGGGAGGCGCAGTTGCAGCGCGAACCGGCCACGGTTCAGTCGTTGAGCGGCGAACAATTGCAAGCAGCGGGCATCGCGCGCAGCCAAGGCTTGGTCGATGAAATACCCGGCCTGGTGTTCACATCCAGCGCGGGCGTGGGCGATCCTTACCTGCGCGGGGTGGGCGGCACAGTCTCCCCGGTGGGCGGCTCCAGCGTGGCGACTTTCGTCGACGGCGTGTATCTGACCCGTCCGGTGCAATCGCTACAGGATTACTACGATCTCGAGCGCGTCGAGGTGATCAAAGGGCCGCAAGGTGTGCACCTGGGGCGCAATGTGGTCGGCGGCGCCATTCGGATTTTCACCCGCGACCCGGTACCCTACCGCGAAGGCCAGGCCGATCTATTGCTCGGCAGCTATAACCAACGACAGGCTAACGCCGCTTTCAATGCGCCGCTCAGCGCCCGGTCATCTTTTCGCCTTGCCGGCACAGTACGCCGACGTGACGGCTATTCCCGCAACGTTTTTCGCGGCGAGGATATAGACACCCAGGACTACTACGCCTGGCGCGCCAAGCTGCGCTACCGCCCCACGCCGGCGATGAACGTAGTGTTCACCGCCGAGCAGAGCAAACAAGACGACAGCCGCGATCTCGCCAAGGAGCCGAATCCCGCGGCGGGTGTCAACGGCGGCATCGCGCTGGGCGGCGTGGTACCGGGCAATCCACGCAAGGTCACCGCCAATGTCGATCAGCGCCAGAACATCAACAACCGACTCTACCATGTACGCCTGAACGCGAACATGGGCGCCCTGAAGCTTGAGTCCTTAACCGCCTATCAAAAGATCAATCTCGACCTGGCGCTCGATCTGGATAGTACCAATGTCGACTTTTCCTCGAATTTCCCGTCATCCTCCAGCAGCGCATTCAGTCAGGAAGTTCGCCTGGGCTCGCGCACCGACCAGCCGCTCACCTGGGTGACCGGGCTGTATTTTCTGCATCAGGACGCCGGCCAGCGCCTCGACGTGCGTTTTCCCCTGAGTGGCTTGCGCAACCAACCGGACAGCGACATCGAGAGCAACGGTTACGCGGTATTCGGTGGCGTGGCCTACCGCTTCGCCTCCGCCTGGCGGGCGCGCGCGGGTCTGCGCTACAGCTACGACGAACGCCGCATCGACTTGCTGCAGACCATCACCGATCCGTTGGGGCTGAGCGGCACACCCGGCACTTACACGCTGCCATTGCAGGCACAGGCGCATTGGGATGCCGTCACGCCTGAATTCGACCTCAGCTACCGTCGCGACGACGATACGCTCTACTACGCCCGCGTCGCCCAGGGCTTCAAACCGGGTGGCTACAATGCCTACGCCCTGCAGCCGGCCTATGCCCCGGAATACCTCTGGGCCTACGAGGTAGGTAGCAAGCGCTACCTGCCCGCGCAGCGCCTGCGCTTAAACACGGCGCTGTTTTATTACCGTTACAACGACATCCAGATATTGACGCTGCCCCCGGCAGCGCCCGCGGGCACGCTGCCGATTATCGACAATGCCGCCCGGGCGACAATTCGGGGCATCGATCTGCGCCTTCGCTACCGCCCGCGCCCGCGCCTGGGTGTCAGCCTCGGCCTAACGTTGCTCGATGCCCGTTTCAATCAATTCACCTCTATTGATCCCAATAATCCCACCGAAGACGCCGACCGCGCCGGCGACCCCCTGCCCCAGGCGCCGAAGGTTTCCTTGCTCTTGGGCGGCGAATACCGCTGGTCGCCGGCAGGCGTCGGCGCCATCAAATTATCAGTCGACTACCGCTATCAATCCTCGGTCTATTTTAATCCGTATAAGGATCGTGCCGTGCGCCAGGAAGCCTATGGAGTATTCAACGCCAGTCTCGAGTATGAAAGCCGCAAGCATCGTTGGTATGTCCAGTTGTATGGCCACAACCTCGGTGACAAACGGTATGCGCAGAATATTATCCGTCTCGACCCCGTGGTGGGTACGGCGCGCTTTTGGGCTGAACCCCGCACCCTCGGCCTAAGGCTGGGATACCGACTCTAGGCGCGGATCATGGACCAGACCTCCTCTACGACAACCGTCCCGGAACTGAACGAAGAAGAACTCCAACAGCGCATCACTCACGATTCGCTGGAAGACTTATTCAGGAAAATTGCGGCGACCTCTTATTGGCAGGTGCTGCTCTTGCCGCTGATAATGGTGCTGATCATGTGGTCCAAGTTCGACGCAGGGCTGCTCATCGGCTGGGCCTTGTTAGTGTTGAGCAGCATCCTGCTGCGCCACCGGCTGGCTGTGACGTTTCTGCGGCGCAGGCCGCCGGTAGCCGAAGCGCCGCAGTGGGGGCGCTATTTGTCCTGGGTTTCACTCTATTCCGCCACGCTATGGGCGGCGGCCATTCTTTGTTTCTATGTACCCGATTCCGTGGAGCATCAGGTATTCGTCTTCACCCTGACGTTGACGCTGAGCATCGGCTCGCTCATCGCCGGCACCTTCTGGCTCCCCGCCTCTTACGTCTTCGCCGTGCCGGTTATGGGCGCCATGGGTGTGCAGCTCTTGTTGACCGGTCACCTTGCCTCTATCGCGCTGGCGTTCTTCTTGCTCAGCTACTTATTATTGGTGATCAAAATGGCGCGCAGCCTGCACAGCACGGTGCGCTCGGAGATCGTGCAGCGCCACAAGAGCGAAGCGCTGGCCGAGGCGCTGAACAAAAAAACCGAGGAGGCCCAGCAGGCGGTGCTGGCCAAGTCGCGTTTGCTGACCGGCGCCAGTCATGACTTGCGCCAGCCCCTGCACACACTCTCGCTGTTCATGGATGTCCTTAAGGATGCAAAAGACGATGCCGAGCGCGCCTGCATAATTTCTCGCCTGGATTTATCTTTGCAGGCGCTGCAAAGACTGTTTGAAGCCCTGCTCGACGTCTCGCGGCTGGACGCAGGCGTTATAACCCCTGAAATGGAGCATTTTGACTTATCGGAGCTAATGAGAAAACTGGCTGAAGAGTTCCGCCCTGCCGCCGGCGAAAAACACCTTAAACTGAAATTGCACGCGACCTCCGCTGTCGTTCGTTCCGATCCGCTACTAGTGGAACGCATCTTGCGCAATCTGATCGGCAACGCGATTCGCTATACGGAAAAAGGTGGTGTGCTATTGTCCGCTCGCAGGCGCGGTGGCGAGGTGCTGTTACAGGTGTGGGATACCGGCATCGGAATCCCTGTAGAGCACCAAGAGGAAGTTTTCGCAGAGTTTCTGCAATTGCACGGCGATCACCGCAAGCGTTCCGAAGGCCTGGGGCTGGGCCTGGCGTTGGTGCGGCGTTTATGCCTGTTGCTGGATCTTGCGCTTCAACTACGTTCTGAACCCGGAAAGGGCTCGGTTTTCAGCATCCGCTTACCGGTCGGGGATGTCTCGCGGATGTTCGATACGCGCATAGAACCGGCCATCCACGATCTGGATTTAACCGGCCGCGTCATGCTGGTCATCGATGACGATACCGAGAGTCTGGAGGCCACGCAAAAGCTGCTGGCAAAATGGGGCTGCCGGGTAATCGTTGCCGATACGGTCGAGGCCGCCGCGCGACAGGCGGCATCGCAGAATCTGATCCCTGAGCTTTTATTATGTGACCTGGGCCTGAGCGATGGAGTATCCGGTGTCGATGCAATCGACACCCTGCGACACCGCTTTGGTGAGACCATACCCGGCCTGCTGATCACCGGAGAGACCGCGGCCGAGCCCCTGAACAGAGCCAAAGAGAGCGGTCATCACGTCTTACAAAAACCCATCCGTCCGGCGCTATTGCGCACTGTCATCAACCGGCTACTGTCGTATCCGCCTGGCTGAACCTTGCCAGGCTACGCCACGGGGCGGCCGGTTCTGACCAGCTGAGCCCCACCCGCCGCCCGCTCCGGCGCGGACTGGGCTGCGCGAGGACTATTTATTGCGCCGCGGCGGCCGCGCGGAGGCAAAGCCAATGCGCATCCATTCCTTGGCCCGGCGCAGGCTTTCGACACGCTCCGCCAAGGCCTTGTCATGACGGATAGCCGCCACAATGGCATCCCGCTGGATAGGGCCGAGTTCGTCGTCTATATAAGCGCTCAGCATCTCGTCGCCAAAGCTTCCATTCTCTATCGCATTCACGTTTTGCAGCGTCGCTCTTCGGCCATTTTTAACCAATTACGGTGATCGTTAGGATAGGGCGAGACAGTACCCTCTACTATTAGACAAAAGTACCAATTTAACCGCTCGCCGCCCTATATCCGTGGCGAGTGGCACCCGCAATAGATCGATTAAGGTTTATTTCGGCGGTGTATTCAACGCCAGCCTCGATTATGAAAGTCGCGAACATCGCTGGTATGTACCGGCAACGACCGTTTTCCCCGAGCTAGGCGAAGAAGCTATCGATCATTGCATCACGCATGACTGGCGCAAGGACTTGTTCAGGAAAATCTCGGTATCGCCTCGCATCCGCAAAAGACGGTGTTTGACGAATGTGACCAGCTGCACTTGCGCGGAGACGCATCGGGCGTTGATAATATCCGCTGGCGCCGTGCCCGCGCTGCTGATCGCCGGGGAAACGGTCGCTGTGCAATTAGGCCGGGCAACGAGCAGCGGTCTGACCCTGTTGCAGAAACCGCTTCGCCCGACGCTACCGCGTAGCGCAGTCGGCCGGCTATTGAATCGTGGGGGTTGTCCCCTTCGCCGGCGCAGACAACCGGCTTGGGGGAATAGAACCCCGTGCAGCTGCATCCAATCCATATAGCAAACCACGATCATGACTCCAAAAAATTCCGCCCGTGCGTTCTAAGCCAATAAATGCCTTAGTTTTATTTTTTCTTCTCTCTACCATTTCGGGCGCCGTGGACGCCACCCAGGAGCCGGGCGCGGGGCCCGAGCGTCTGGTATTCGGCTTTCTGCCCATCCTCAGCAGCGAACGTCTGGTCGAGCGCTTTCTGCCGTTGGTGCAATACCTTTCGACCCGGGGCGGGATGGATATCCGCATGGAGACGGCCGCGGATTTCGCGACCTTCATCCGGCGCACCCAGGAGCGCCGCCGTTATGACATCCTGTTCACCGCGCCGCATCTTTTCTATCTGGCGCAGCAGCGGGGTTACCGCGCCCTGGCACGGGTCGATCTGGCGGCGATGCGCGCGGTCATCGTGGTGCCACGAGACAGTCCCATCCAGTCGTTGCCGCAGTTGCGCGGACATTCCGTGGCCACGACCGGTCCGCTGGCCCTCTCCACACTGCTGATCCGGGAACGACTGGCGCCGGCGGGACTGAACGGCGAGGGCGAGTTGCATTGGGTCCCCACGCCGAGTCACATCGCGGCGCTGCTTTCGGCCTACCGCGGCAAGACCGATGCGGCCGCGGTGATGCAGCCGGTATTTCGGCGGGTGAAGCCCGAGATCCGGCACGATATGCGCATCATCGCCAGCAGTGCCGGGGTGCCGCACATTCCGCTGGCGGTGGCGCCCTGGGTGGACCCCATCATCGCCCGACGCTTGCGCGAGATCCTGTTACAGATGCGCGGCGACGACGAAGGGCGTCGGGTTCTCACCCACCTGGACTGGCCAAGGTTCGTGCCCGTCCAGGCCCATGAATACGATCGGCTTCGCTCGCTGGCCGAACAGATCGATACGCCCTCCCCATGATATCGCCCTTCAAGTCATTACGCGTGCGGCTGATCGGCAGCGTGGTGCTGATCGAGATCGTGATGCTATCGCTCCTGGTGTGGAGCAATGTCAGCGTGATCCGCGGGGCTTATGCCGAGCGTCTGTGGGAGAGTTCGACCGCGATGCTGGATCAGATCGCCACCACCTCCGCGAGCTATCTGCTGGAGGTAGATTACGCTTCCCTGGAGGACTATTTGCGCAACTTCGTCCGTCGCGACGCATTGCTTTACCTGGTGGTACTGGACGCCGATCGGGTGCCGATCGTCAGTCTTGGACAGGTTCCGTCGACACTGGGGCCGGCGGCCGACGACAATCCGCTGCGCGCGGCTGATGGAACGCTGGATCTGGTACGCGATATTCGCATTGGCAGTCAGGCCATGGGGCAGGCGTACGCCGGCTTTTCCCTGGCACCGATGCGACGCGCCATCGACGCCGCCAAGCTGCGCAACATCGTGATCGCCGCGACGGAGATCCTGTTGTCGGCGCTGGCCACGATTTTCATCGGCGTGCACCTCACCCGGCGCATCGGCCGCCTGGCGCAGGCCGCCCAGCAGGTCGGCTCCGGTGACTACTCCGTCAAGGTGCCCGCGGAACTCGACGACGAGGTCGGCACCACGGCCAACGCCTTCAACCGGATGGTCAGCGAAATTTCGCAACGCACACGCCGCCTCGAAGCCGCACTGGCACGCGAACGCGTGGTCGAGCAAACCGCCATCGACGGCATGATCACCTACGATCAGTCGACCCGCATTCTTTCGGCCAACCCGGCCATGGGCGAGTTATTCGGCTTACCCCAGGAGCAGCTCATCGGCGCCAAGACTGAACTATTGCTCTCGCCGGCGGCCAGATGTGGCGCTAGCGGCAGCACGGGCATAGACTGGACCGCCACCACCGGCGGGCAGATCGAGGTGCTGGGGCGGCGCGCGGACGGCGGTGATTTCCCACTCGAGTTGCACATCGGCCAAGTGGAAATCGACGGAACAGCGCTGTTCGCAGCCACGTTGCACGATATAACCGAGCGCAAGCGCGCCGAGCACGAGTGCCAAACGCTGCTTCGTGGCAATCGCTATCTGGTGCATAAGTCGCTGGCGGTCCAGGAAGAGGAACGCCGCCATCTGGCGCAGGAGCTGCATGACGAACTGGGGCAATGCATGACCGCCATTCAGGCCGACGCCGAGAACATCGCCACGCTTTCAGCCGGGCGCGACCGCAAGGTCTGCGACAGTGCGCGCGCCATCGTCGGCGTCTCTTCGCGCATGTACGATGTGGTGCACTCGATGATGCAGCGCCTGCGCCCGAGCGTGCTGGACAATTTCGGGCTGGTGGCCGCTATCAACGACGAACTGGCCGGCTGGCGCAGCCGCTACCCGACTATCGCCTGCAGTTTTGAAAAACACGGCGAGCTGGATAACCTCGGGGAACAGACCAACATATCGCTCTACCGGATCGTCCAGGAAAGCCTGACCAATATCGCCAAACACGCCGCGGCCAGCCAGGTATCGCTGCTGTTGTCGCGCAAGCAACATCAAATCCGACTTAGCATCAAGGACAACGGCTGTGGCTTGAAGCCCGGCAAGCCGGGTCACGGGCTTGGCCTGGTGGGGATGCGCGAGCGCGCCGAGGCGCTGCAGGGCAGCTTCGCCGTCATCTCCCGGCCTGGCGACGGCATGACCATCGATATCGTAATTCCGGTGGGGCAAGCATGAAGCGCATCAGTGTACTGCTGGCCGACGATCACGAAGTGGTACGCGGCGGTTTCCGCCGACTGTTCGAGAGCACCGCCGATATCGACGTGGTCGCCGAAGCGACCCGTGGAGAGGAAGCCTACAGCGCCTATCTCGAACACGCGCCGACCGTCGTGGTCATGGATATCAGCATGCCCGGCTGCGGAGGCCTGGATGCCAGCCGCAGAATCCTGGCGCGCGATAACAGCGCCAGAATCCTGGTGTTCAGCGTGCACGAGAACGAACTTTTTCTCAATCGCGCACTGGAGCTGGGCGTCCTGGGTTACATCTCGAAGCGCAGCGCTTCGCGCGTCATGGTCGAAGCCGTGCGCCAGGTCGCCGGCGGCATGCTGTTTGTCGGACAGGAGCTGTTACCGCTGTTGGTCAAACGCCGGTGTTCGGACGAGCAACAGCGGGTGGGCGAACTCACCGCGCGCGAATTCGAGGTCTTCCGGCTGCGGGCGGAAGGCAAGTCGGTGAACGACATCGCTCGCCTGCTCAACGTCAGCCCAAAAACCGTGGGCCACCACAATACCAGTGTAAAGCAGAAACTGGGGCTGGAGAACGCCGCTGAATTGACCCGCCTGGCAATTCGACTGGGTTTGGTATCACCTTGAAATCGTTTGAGTATCTTCAATAGTCCATAAACTGGCCTGGTATCGGCAACCGCGTCCGATCAGCCTTTGCCCTAGTGCGCTTAAGGATTTTCCCTATACCTCGTCGCCCCCCACCCCGCTAGGCTGAACCGGGCATTGTCCCTATACAACAATTAGACAGACACCAGAGGAGTCCCTATGGCTACGCACACCCTGTTGCAACGGGTGGGGAAATGCGCAGTGGCCGCTGCGCTTTCTTCACTCCTTGGCGGCCTCGGCGCCGTCCATGCCGATGAGAAAATCATCACCCTGATCCAACTCCAGGACGTTCACGGCAATATCGCGCCACACGCGGGCATCATCCACAATCTCGACGGCAGCGAACGCGCGGTCACCCGCGGCGGTGGCTTGGCGAAAACCAAAACCCTGATCAACCAGATACGCGCCGAAAACCCCAACAACCTGCTGCTGGCCGTCGGCGACACGGTACACGGTACCGCCGAAGTCCTGTTTACCGTGGGCGATGCGATCATGCCCACGCTCAACAGCTTCGGCATCGACGCCTACACTCCGGGCAACTGGGAATACGGCTATGGCCCGGCGGTGTTCCGCAACCGCTTCACCGCCGCCGGTCCCAAACCGCCGTTACCCGCCAATATCCAGGTGATGGCCGGCGCCGTCGACTGTGGTGACGTACCGGTGATCGCTGGGGTGACCGACCAGCCCGGCTTCTGCGTCGAGATGCCCCCCAGCCCCAGCGCCCACCGCGTAATTCGCGCCAACTTCCCCAGTCTGGCGGTGAACGTATACAACGACGCCGATACCGCGCCGTTGCCGGCAGCGCTGCATAACAAGCCCTTGCTGCCCGGTTATAAGATCTTTACGGTCGACGGCGTGAAGGTGGCGGTCATAGGGATCACCGCCGCGATCGTTCCGCAGCAGGCCGACGTGTTCAATATCGGCTTGCGTTTCACCCAGGGTGTCGAGGAATTGCCCGGCGTGATCGAGCAGGTCAAGGCGCAAGGCGCGACGGTGATCGTGGTGCAGTCGGAACTCGGGCTTTCGCAGAACCTGGCCATCGCCCAGCGTTTCGACGACGTCGATGTGGTGTTGTCGGCGCACACGCACGAAACCACCTTGAACGCCCTGGTCGGCTCCAGGCACGGGATCGAGCGCAAAGCGCCAAATCAGGCCCACAAACTGAAGAAAGGCAGGACTGTGGTGGTGGAGACCACCGAGGACATGTACCTCGGCCGCCTGGACCTGGTCATCGACGACGGCAAGGCGGAGAAGTTCATCTGGCAGGCCGTTCCCGTCGACGACAGCGTGGCCGAGGATCCGACGACGAAGATTCTCGTCGACGCCGCGGAGGCACCGTTCAACGGTTCGACCACGGTACGCCACACCTTCATGCCGGGCGGATTCTGTGCACCGGGTCCGGTTCCCGACCAGGCCACGCTGGATGCTAAGTGCGGCGACACCACTCAGCGCGGGCTGCAGTTGACCGAGAGCCTGGACAAAGTGGTCGGCTATACCGAGGTCACCCTGCATCGCGACAATGTGCTTGAAGACGAGATCAACAATTTCATCGCCGACGCGCTGTTCAACGTCACCAATCAGGTGACCGGCGGCGCGGTGGACCTGGCGATGACCAACGGTTTCCGCTTCGGCAATCCGATACTGCCCGGGCCAATCACCCTGGGAGACCTTTACACGCAGTTCCCGATATCGCCGGCGGTGGCGATGGCGGAGTTTTCAGGCCAAGTGATCCAGAACGACCTGGAGCGCGTGTTGACGGCGGTGTTCGACCGCAACCCGTTCCTGCAACGTGGCGGCTGGTACGTGGGTCTGGCCAATATGACGCAGAAAATCGACCTGCTGAACCGTCCCTACAGCAGCTCCGACAGGCGGATTATCGAAACCACCGTCGGTGGCCTGAAGCTCGACCCCAGCAAGCGCTATACCTTCGCCTCCTGCTTCCCACACGGCGACGCCCTCGATCGCATCTGTCGCACCAATGGGGGGACCAACCATCAGTTCTTCCAGCTCGCCGATGCCGACGACTATGACAGCGCAATCACGCTGACCGGTCCGTTGAACACCACCCATATCATCACCGGCCCGGTCGTCAAGCAGGTCGCGCCCGATCGTTACCTGCATCCGGTGCACGTGCTGCGACGGTATCTGGACAGTCTGCCCGGCAATACGGTGACCGCGGCTTCTGTCGCCACCGGGCGGATCCAGACCGTGGACTCCACCCAGTTCGGCAATCCGCCGATTCCGGCGCCGGTATCCGCCATCGATCCGACCCTGATCCAGCCGCCGGAAGGCGCCGGTCCCGCCTTCTTCGGCGGTATCAGCGGCATCGGCGGACCCACGCACGACGACTGAAGCCGCTGATGTGAGCGGGTAGCACCTGGGGCGGCCGTGGCCGCCCCTTTTTTTCGCCTCTATGTCTGCCCCGCCCCTCGACGTGGCTACTCCTGTCCCGTTGCCAAGACATAGGCGGCAGGGCTGGCCTCGAAACGGCTAAGACATTCATGGGAGCAAAACACATAGTCCCGCCCTCGATAGCGGCTCTTTTCCACCGCCGTCCATTCGTCCACCCGCATGCCACAGACGGGGTCTCGACGCCAGACATGCGTGTCGGTCTTACGATCGCGCAACTTTCCGTCTTCCAGCCACAGTATCCGGTCCGCCGCCTCCTCGCTGCGCGAATCGTGGGTCACCATCACCACGGTGCAGCCCTGATCCCTGGCCACCGAGCGCAGGATCATCATCACCTCCTGGCCCATGCGAGAGTCAAGGTTTCCGGTCGGTTCGTCCGCGAAGATGATCGTCGGTCGGTTGACTAGCGCCCGGGCGATCGCCACCCGTTGTTTTTCGCCCCCTGACAAGGTCCTGGGCAGCGCCCGGCGACGCCCGGTCAACTCGAGACGCTCCAGCAGTTGTTCTGCCCGAGCGCCCGCCGCCTTGACACCACCGGCCACCAAGCGCGCGGGGAACAGCACATTCTCCTCCACCGTCAGCGCCGCGAGCAGATTGAAGGACTGAAACACGAAGCCGATCTTGTTCGCGCGCAGCCTTGGAAGCTGTCCCTCGCGCAAGGCGCTAACCTCGACATCCTCGATAAAAATACGCCCGGCATCCGGCTTCATCAGCGCGCCCAACATGGACAGAAGCGTGGTCTTACCCGATCCGGAAGGGCCCATGATCAGAACAAGCTCTCCTGGCGCCGCCTCCAGGCTGACATCGTCCACGGCGCGCACCAGCGCCGCCGCCGTCCCGAACTGCTTGGATAACCCTATTGCGCGCAAGATAGGCTCGCTCATCGCTTCGCTCCTCAGCGCTGAAATACCGTGACGGGATCGACTCGGGTCACATTTCGCGCCAAAACGAACACCACCAGCGTAGTCACGAGAATGCCGATCACGCCGAGTCGGACCAGCGACTCCACACTGACATAAAGCGATATCTGCGGCGCCACCAAGGGTATCATCGGCATCAGGGTGTAAGCGCCCGCTACGGCCAGGCCATAGCCCAGCGCGTTGATCGCGGCGGCCTGGAGAAACACGCCGGCGTAGATGTGTCGATGGCGAAAACCCAGCGCCTTGGCAAGCGCCAGCTCGCGTTGCTTATGAATGACCTGATAATAGACGGTGAAACCCGCGATAAGAACGGCCAGTAGCGTGCCAATGGTGATCATGATGCGGATGATCTCGCTGCCCATCTGCAGCGCCATTTCCCGGTCACGGTGAATGAACTGCTGTTTTGGCAAGGCGCTGACTTTATCGACCCCTGTTTTGATTCGGGCAGCTAGGTCTTGCGCTGAGATTCCGTCAGAACCTTTAACCAGAATGTAACTCACCGCCTCCCCGGCATCCATGAGCCGCGAAAGATCTTTTTTATTGATGAAGGTCACCGAATTGGCCATCGAGAACGTCCCGCGCGACAAGCCCACGATACGAAGCTCGGCATCCAGAACCTGGACCGTGTCGCCGATTGACAGGCCCGAAAGGATGGCGACCACATCCGGTACTATCGCTTCGCCTTGCTGCGGCCAAGCCTCGCCGGCAGTCATTTCCCATGCACCCCCGGTGAATGCGTTCTCGTCCACGCCGACGATATAGGAAAACCAGCGCTTTCCTCCCGCGGACATCACCGTATTCATATAGAGAATGGAGGCGACCTCGGTCACCCCCGCAATACGGGCGATGCGCGGGGCTTTCCAATTCCACAGCAGGGAACTGGCCATGTGCATGTTTTCCACGCCGTCCTGCATCACCCATACATCGGCATCGGTGTTCTGGATATAAGCGACAATCTGCCTCGACTCGCCTTCGAACACCGCCTGAAACACCATCACCAGCAGAAACGCACAGGCAACGCCCAATGAACCTGAAATCAAACGCAGCGGTTCGGCGAACAGACTTTTGAGGCTCCAGTACCACATGTCAGTCGCGAAAAACCGTTGCCGGATCCGCGCGCGCGATCAGGCTCAAGGGCAGCGTCGCGGCCACCATGGAAACGACGACGGCCGCGAGCAGCGTGCGTAGAACGATTTCCGGTTTTGCCACCGACACCAGATAAAGCGGTTGGTCGATTTCGATCACCCAACCCGCGAGCAGCGCCCCAACCAGCGCCAGGGGCAACGCCAGGCCGGTCAATATGCCGGCCTCCAGCAGGCTCCAGCACATGAGGCTTTTGGTGGAAAAACCCATCGCCTTCATGACGCCGAAGCTGCGCAGCCGCGAACTGACGACGGCGAGCATGATGATACTGACCACCATAAGGCACAAGCCGTAACTGATTCCGATCAGTACGTCCATGACCGGGCCGAACAGGGTTTTACCCAACGCAACCTCGTTCTGCGCGAGCTCCGTCGGCAGAAACACGTCCACATCGGGTACCGCCGCCGAAATTTCGGCGGCCAGCACATTAGCATCGCGACCGTTCTCGATGGCCACCAGCAGGAAACTGAGCAGTGGCAGGGTACTGATATCGCCCACAAGATCGGACTCGAAGTACAAATCGATCAGATCGTCGTAGGTGATGAACGCCAGTGGCGTGAACATCGCCGCCGCGTGCCTCGCAATACCCGACACCGTGAACCTATAGCCGGAGATGGACATTTCAGAGCCCACCGACAAACGATGCAGCGCGGCAAGCGAGGCGTCGATGACAATCTGCTTTGGCCCGGTTATGCCCGCGCCCATAGTCAGATCGCCGGGCCCTCCCGCGGAATCGTAGACCACGAGGATCAAGGGAGTCTTTCTCGATCGCTTTTCGTAGACCACCGGCAACAACGTCAACGGGTAGGCTTCGCCCACGCCGGCGACCGCCTCGACATCCCGGCGACTGAGTTGTCTCAACTTCGAGCGGCTGGCAAGAAAATTGGTGACCCCGGCTTGCGTCACTATCAGGTCGGCGCCACGCTCGAGAACCACCTGGCGCAGCTGCTGCAGCAGCCCCTCCTGGAACCCTTCCAGCAACAACACCACCGCCAACGCGCAGGCGATGGAGACGCACAAGCCGGTCGTCTTGCCAGGCTCGCGCAGCATCTGCAGAAGGATCAATTTCCCCATACCGCTCAGCAACCGTGGTATCAACTAAGCGTAGTGTACGCCACCCCGGTGGGTCGATCACGGCCGGTTCCACCGTGCAATGGCGTTCCTGCAGGAAACCTCGATCCGGCTTGCGTCACCGCCAGGGGCGGTGGCTACATGGCGCCTCGGTTTGGTTACACGCCGCGCGCTACTGCCATGCTCTAGGTGAGTGTAGAATCAACCTTTGGCAGATATTTGACGCTTTAAGCACCGCGGATAGGGAGGAATGTGGAATATGCCCACCTGGCCGACACTCGCCGCTGCGACGATCACAGCATGCGTCCATGCAGGTTGAACAATATCCAGAGGGTGCCCGCCGCCATTAAAAAAACAATCAAGGCGGTAAACAGGATCAAGTGCAAGTCATCGCGGTGCGATTGCTTCAGATCGATATGCAGGAAGTAACGGAAATGCACGACAATCTGCATCAGCGCCAGAATAGACACCGCAATCCTGGCCGGGTTCGGGGGCAGCGTGTCGGCGGCCACCAGGGCGAAGGCCGCCAGCGTTAACAACAGGGCCCAGAAAATGCCGACCACATAGTGACGCCGCTCGGTCTTGCGTCCCTCCAGTTCGCTCTCCGGCAGGTCGTTCTCGCTCATGCGCTCGCCCCGAAGAGATACACAAAAGTGAAAATACAGACCCAGACGACGTCCAGCATGTGCCAGAACAGCGCCAAGCGCAACAGCCGCAGCTTCACCTCCCGCACCCGACCCAGGACCGCGAGCTGCACCAGCAATACCAGCAACCACGCCAATCCCGAGACGACGTGCACCCCATGGGTTCCCACGAGCAGGTAGTAGGCGGAGAGAAAGCCGCTGCGCTGGGGCGGCGCCTGATCCTCGCTGATGTAGGTAGCGAAGTCGCTGATTTCCATGGCGACGAAAACCGCCCCCAGAACGCCGGTCACCAGCAGCCACGCTGCCAGCGAGGATCGCTTTGCGCTGTATTTCAGCGCCAGCGATGCCATCCCGAAAGTAAAGCTGCTCAGCAGCAGAACCAGCGTCTCGATGAACGGCATTTTCAACGAGAATAGCTCGGCCGGCGCGGGCCCATCGGCGACACCGTGCACACTCATCGCCGCGTAGGTCGCGAACAGCAAGGCGAACACCACCAGGTCCGCCATCAGGAAGATCCAAAACCCGAAAATCAGGGTTTGCGCGCCATGCTCGGCCTGCGCATCTTGCTCCCGGAGATTGAGGCCGACGTAGGAATATCTGGCCGCGCTCATGCCATGGGCTCCGCGTGTCCGCGGTTCGACGGGCACAGTTCCTGGACGCGCGGCACGCGCGGCGTGGCCGCCACCGCGTCAAGCCAGCGCTCATGGTGCTCGCGAACGCTGGCCGCTGGAATCAGCCGCTCGGTCTCGCGCACGAAGCTGCGCGCGATCACCGCGCCCACGATCACGCTGAACCCCAGCACCGCCAGCCACCCGATGTGCCAGGTGAGCGCGAAGCCTAGCCCGGCTCCCGCCAGGCCAATGATGGGCCCCACCGCGGAGTTCTTAGGCATCGCGATATCCGTATAGGCCTCGGGTCTGGCGTAGGCGATCCCGCGGCGTTTCATCTGCCTAAAGGCATCTCTGGCCTCGACCCGGGGGATGAGCGCGAAGTTGTACTCCGGTGGCGGCGCGCTGGTGGCCCACTCGAGACTATGCCCGTCCCAAGGGTCCCCCACCGGAACCCGGTAACGGTCGCGGTGGCGAACACTGACGCCAAGCTGAACCAGCAAACTGACGAAACCGGCGAACAGCAACAACGCCCCCAGCAACGCGATCAGCATCAACGGACTGTAGTCCGGCCGCAACCATTCGGACGTGCGGCGCATCGCGCCCATCAGTCCCAGTGCATAGAGCGGCATGAAGGCGAGGTAAAAGCCGACGGCCCAACACCAGAACGAGATCTTGCCCCAGGTCTCGTCCAGCCTGAAACCAAAAGCCTTGGGAAACCAATGCTGCGTCGCCGCGATCATGCCGAACAGGAGACCGGGAATCAGCATGTTGTGGAAGTGCGCCACCAGAAACAGGGAATTGTGCACCACGAAGTCGACCGGCGGATTGGCAAGAATCACGCCGGTGATGCCGCCGACCACAAAGGTGACCAGGAACATGATGGAAAACAGCATCGGCGCGGTAAAGCGGATGCGCCCGCGCAGCAGGGTCAGCAACCAGTCGTAGACTTTCACCCCGGTTGGCACGCCGATGAGCATGGTGGCGATGCCGAAAATGGCGTTGACATTCGCCGTTTGCCCCATGGTGAAGAAATGATGCAGCCAGACGGTGAACGACAGGACCGCGATCGCCAGGGTGGCATACACCAGCGATTTGTAACCGTAGAGGGTCTTGCCGGAATACGTCGAGATCACCGACGAGTAGACGCCAAAAGCGGGTAATATAAGAATATAGACTTCGGGATGTCCGAACAGCCAGAAAAGGTTGGCATAGTTCATCAGGTTCCCGCCCGCCTCGGCGGTGAAGAAATGGAATCCGGCGTAGCGGTCCAGCGCCAGCATCAACGAGGCGACCGTCAGCGGGGCCATGGCGAAGATCATCAAAATGGAGGTACAGAGCGTGGTCCAGCAAAACAGCGGCATGCGAAACAAGGTCATACCCGGCGCCCGCTCCTTGTAGATCGTCACCGCGAAATTCAACCCGGAAAGCGTCGAGGCGATGGAACTCAGGGTGACCGCCCAGATCCAGTAGTCCGGACCGACCCCGGGACTGAACTGGATGCCGGTATAGGGAGGATAGGCACTCCATCCGCCGGTGGAGAACTGGCCCACCACCAGCGAGATCATCACCAATGCCGCGCCGGCGGCCGTGAGCATCAGGCTGATGGAATTGAGCAAGGGGAAACTGACGTCACGCGCACCGATCTGCAGGGGCATTACGTAATTGATGATACCTGTCAGAAACGGCATGGCCATGAAGAAAATCATCACCGTGCCATGGGTGCTGAACAGTTGCGAGAAATGCTCGGGCGACAGAAAACCCGGATCTCCCACCGCGGCGAACTGCTGCATCCGCATCAGCACCGCCTCGATCAACGCCCGCGTCAACATCACCAACGCGATCACCACATACATGATGCCGATCTTCTTGTGATCCAAGCTGGTCAACCAGCCGTCCCATAACCGCCGCCACGCCTTGCGCCGCGTCAGCATCACCAGCACCGCGAGTGCCGCGATGACCACCAGACCACCGGCCCCCGCGCCGATCCATTCGCTGACACTGGGGTGGCGCCAGGCACGCACGAACGGCAAGGCCTGCCAATCGAGTCTGCCCAGCAACCAGTACCCGTCTTCCATGCCTAACGCGCTCCAACCGCCGGGGTGAAGGCGTACCCGCCGCCGCGCCTGAGCTGGGCGACGATCGCGTTGAAGGGATCGCCGTCGACCGATCCAAAACGTAGCGGCGAATCCAGGACCGAAGCTCGCCGCAGGCGCGCTAGGGTAGCGGCATCCAACGCCGCCTCGGTGGCGGCCATTCCCGCCAGCAGTTGCCGGTATCGCGCTTCACTGACCGCGCGGGCGATGAACTTCTGACGCGCGAACCCCTCGCCATTGAATTGGGTGTTCAACCCCCGGTACTCCCCGGCCCGGGTGGCGATGAGATTGAGCTGCGAGACCATCCCGGGCATGGCATACATCTGCCCTCCCAGGCGGGGGATCATGAAGGACTGAAGGACGGTCGCGCTGGTGAGCCGAAACCGCACCGGACGACCCACCGGCAATATCACCTCATTGACCGCGGCGACGCCCGCGGCTGGATAGATGAACAACCATTTCCAGTCCATGCCGACCACCTGGATCTCTACTGGCGGCCTGTCGGCCGGAATGGGCCTATAGGGGTCCAGCCGATAGGTCTGGCGCCACGCCTCGTATCCCAGCACCGAGACCACCACAATCGGCAGACCCCAGATGAGTGTCTCCAGCAAACGCGAGAATTCCCAGTCCGGGCGATAATCCGCCTTGCGATTGCGCTGCCGATAGCGCCAGAGCACAAACGGCAGCGCCACGAACAACGGCAGGGACACCACCAGCATCCAGCCCACGATCAGCAGCAGATGGCTGCGCTGGGCCTCGGCGACTGGCCCGGCGGCGGCGAACAGTCCATAGTCGGCGCAGCCTGACAGCAGCAGGCCGCTGACCGCCGCCAACAACGACCGGCTATTCCGAGTCCATCGACTGGATACCCGCATCTCTCCTCCCCCACAGCGCGATACCCGCACGCGCCACCGTACGCATGCTGCTGGAACCTTCGCAGCGCCAGATCGGGTACCTGCTCGAGAACGTCCACCGGCCGGCGCGTGCATCCTTTCCCTCAGGCCCGACGAGCGGCGCAAGCGTCAGGTTCACAGCGCCAGCCCCCCGGCGCCGCGCCGCTCGGTAACCTTCGCCACCAGGTCGATACGGGGCTTGAAGCTGTCGGCGTCGGCCGCCTCCCACCAGTGCGCGTAAGCGGTCTCCTGGGGCGCATCGATTAAGCTGTTTGCCGGCACAAAGGTATGCACATCACCCATCGCCCGCGCCTCGGCGGCGTTGATCCGGGTGCTCAAATGGTGCGGCGCGAGATCGCGTGGATGCGTCAGGCCGACCGCGGCGACGATATTGGCGAGCGACGCCACGGTCTTTTCATGGAAACGCGCCGCCCGCTGTGCCTGGACATCCACCACCAGGCCCCGCTGGCGCCATTTGTCCTGGGTGGTGATGCCGGTGGGACAGGTGCCCAGATGACAGCGCTTGGCCTGAATACAACCGATGGAGAACATGAAAGCCCGGGCGGCGTTGCACCAGTCGGCGCCGAGCGCCAGGTTGTGCGCCAGTCCCATGCCCGAATAGACCTTGCCGCTGGCCGCCAGACGCACATGGCGGCGCAGGCCGGTGCCGACCAGCGCGTTGCGCACCAGCACCAGGCCTTCGATCAGCGGCATGCCCACCCAGTCGGACAACTCCTGTGGCGCCGCGCCAGTACCACCCTCGGCACCGTCGACGACGATGAACTCCGGATAGATGCCCGTTTTCAGCATCGCCTTCATCACCGCCATGACTTCATGCGGCTGACCGACGCACAGCTTCAGGCCGACCGGCTTGCCCCCGGACAGCTCGCGCATTCTGGCGGCGAACTCCAGCATCTCGACCGGGGTGGAAAATGCCGAGTGCGCGCGCGGCGACAGACAGTCCTGGTGCGCCGGGACCTGACGCGCCTGGGCGATCTCCGGGGTCACCTTCTTTCCCGGCAGCAGCCCACCGTGACCCGGCTTGGCGCCCTGGCTGAGTTTGATTTCCGTCATCTTGACCTGTTCGCGCTGTGCGTTGTCGGCGAACTGATCCGGATCGAAACGTCCCTTGTCGTCACGGCAACCGAAATAGCCGGTACCGATCTCCCAGACGATGTCACCGCCGTGCTTGAGATGGTATTTGCTCAGACCGCCTTCGCCGGTGTCATGATAGAACTCACCCTGCCTGGCCCCCAGGTTCAACGCCTCGATCGCCCGGGGCGAAAGCGCGCCGAAACTCATCGCGGAGATGTTGAACACCGAGGCGCTGTAGGGCTTTGCGGTTTGCTCGTTGCCGACCGTAATCCGCGGATGTTGGTCGGGCTCGGACGCCGGCGCGATGGAGTGCGACACCCACGAGTAGCCTTCCTGGTCCATGTTGCGTTCGCTGCCGAACGGCTGGGTGTCGGTCTGACCGCGGGCGCGCAAGTGCACCAGGTTGCGCGCCTCGAAGCTGTAGGGCGTGCCCTCGAGGTCGTCCTCGACGATGTATTGTCTGAGGAAGGGACGCAGGTCGTAGAACAGCCAGCGGATGCGGGCGGCGACCGGATAGTTTCGCATCAGGGTAAAACGGCGCTGGAACCAGTCGTACACCCCGAGCAGAAGAATCGGCAAGGCGAGGAGAAACAGCAACCAGCCCCACGGACTGACCCGCGCCAAAGCGAGCGCCGCCAGCATCATGGCCATGGCGATCAGCGGCAGCAGTGCGCGTCGTAGGGCGTTGAGCAGCGATATCATGACGCACCCATCTTGCCTGAAGAACGCCGGCAGACGGTTAACATTTGAATCGCCGGATTCGCTTTGCCGAGGACCGGCGGAAGATGACTTCGACGATCGCCTACAGCCGAAAAGCGGTCGGAGCCTTCTGTCACCCTATAGCTCAGTTTTGCGTTAAATTCAGCGGCAATATTGTCAGAATGATCCGGCAGCCTCCGACCCGGTTGCCCGTTGTCGGCGGTGCTTGGGAAAGCACCGCCCCGCGCCGTCCGACAGCCAGTGTCACCCCATTCCTTGAAAACCCCTGGTCATTGAATTCCGGCTGCCGAAAACCCGATGACGAGGTCTGGTTCGCAAGCCACAGCATGACCGGGGAAGCCACCCCGCCAACGGTGAGTGCATCACGCCGTATCATGATATGCGCCTGACCGCCGACCACCGAAAGACCCCGATGGAGATCCTTGCGTGTGCCGCACCGAGTCAATCCGGCGACACCGTTCTCACGAGCCGTATGGACTTACGGATTGATTTGCGCAGTCCGTTATCCATAAGAAACGCCTATGAGAGCAATAGCAACAAAGTCTTGGACGCGAAATAGGGCTGTGACTAGGCTGACTGACATAGCTCATCGGAACACCAGCGGCAGCTCGAAACGTCGACCACGGGAAGCGGTGTTCGCACCGGCCGGTCTGTGAGAAACGGCCTTGATAGCGACAACGAACAGAAGCGAATCCGCGGTCGCCTGTCCGACAGGCGAGGCAAAACTCAATGGGAGGTACCGGTTATGTCCATGCATGCATCACCCCATCTAAGCTCCAGCGCGGCAGGCGTGTGCGTGCTTGCGCTCTGCACCGCCTCCACGGCCTACGGCATCGGCGTACCGGCCCCGCCCGCGCCGGTGTCACCTCCCCAGACCGGCGGCTTCACCCAGGCACTGGTAAGCGGTCGTGCCAACATCGAGCTTCGGCCCCGCTACGAATACGTACACGAAGACAACAGCAAGACCAATGCGAAGGCCTTTACCATCCGCTCGCGGGTCGGCTACACCAGTCAGCGCTGGAAGGCCTTGTGGATCGGGCTCGAGGGCGAGGCTGTCTCGCATCTCAATGACAGCGACTATTTCGACACCACCAACTTCAGCAAAGTCGGGACGGATTCACTGGTACCCGATCCGGCCACGACGGAAATCAATCAGGCCTACCTCGGTATCCATGCCTCAACCGGGCCTGCCCTGGTAAGAAAAACCCAGTTACGCGCCGGGCTGCAGCGCCTGGTACTGGACAACGACCGCTGGATCGGCGACGTGCGCTGGCGCCAGAACATGCAAACGCTCGACGCCGTCAGCCTTTACAGCACCGCCATTCCCCATACCCGCCTCCAGTACGCATTCGTGGAGCGGGCGAACCGCATATTTGGCAACGACTCGGTCTTCCAACAGTACAAATTCGATGCCGCTCATCTGATCAATCTGGCCTACCAGTCCCCCTGGGGTCAATGGGTGGGTTACGCATACTTGCTGGATTTCAAGGATCTCAAAAGGACGAACTCGGGAATACCCGCGCCCGCTCAGTTCAACGAACAGCAGCTTTCGACCAACACCTTCGGTATCCGGCTGACCGGCGCACGCCCCCTCAGCAAGGCTTTTACGCTGCTCTATGAGTTGGAATGGGCCAAACAAAAAGACGCCTACAACAACCCACTCAGCATCGACGAAGACTACTACCTGGTCCAGTTCGGGGGGAAATTCAAGGCCGGCCCGCTGCCCCTGACACTCCAGGCAGCCCGCGAACACCTCGGCGGAAATGGGACGAGCTCGCTGCAGACGCCGCTTGCCACGGTGCATGCCTTCAACGGCTGGGCGGATAAATTTGTCGCCGCCAACTCGACCAACCCTGCACAAGGCTTGAACGACAACATGCTCATGGTGGCAACCAAAGTTGCGGGCGTCAAGTTCGTGGTCGCCTACCACAAGTATGAAACCGATGCCGGCAGCAACGACTACGGGGACGAGTGGAATTTTCTTGCCGCAAAAAAATACGGCAAGAACTGGATGACGGGCTTCAAGTTCGCCACCTTTGAACGCGCCAGCGACAACCCCATCGCCGGCATGGTGGATACCACCAAGGCGTGGGTGTGGGGTGAGTTCCAGTTCAACTGATACCGCGGCGGCTTTCGGCACGAAGTTCAGGTTGAATCGATCCAACTTAGTGCACATCTGGGCGCTGCTTGCGCCGGCCTCCATGGCCGGCGCGGCATGGGGGTTGGAAATCAATCGCAACTTATCCCTGAGCGGCACGATGGCCGCCGCCACGCAGTGCCAGCGTGCAACCGGGGCGCCGGGCTTTGCAGACAGTTGCAAAGGCGCCGGCATCATTCAACCGGAGCTGAGCTATAGGCCGACGCAATCAGACGAGCTACAGGCCAAGTTCGGCTTCGCGCTCGGCAACGGTCTTAACGGAAACTCGCCCTTTGCGCTCGCGCCCTGGTCGGCCGATCTTGAACACGACGTGAAGAACATCAACGGTCATCGACATGACCACCTCCTGACCGCCTGGTACCGACGCGACTTGCGCCTTGACGGCCAACGTCTCGGCCTGACCGTCGGGATCGTCGACGCCACCGATTACCTCGATAAAAACCGCTACGCCAACGACGAATACCAGCAGTTCATGAACGCGGTGATGACCAACGGGCCCAATGTCTTCCTGCCTTCATACGATCTCGGCTTCGTCCTGGAATGGGAGACTGAGCATTGGTCCGTGCGCGCGCTGGCGATGGACGTGGGCGAGAACGACGACGGAAATTCCTATCGGTTCTATGGCCTACAAGTCGCGCACGGCGTCCGTAACCGGTTTGGCGCCGGGAATTACCGGCTCATTCTCGCCGCCGGCAGCCGCGACTTTCTCCACCACAGCGGCACCCACGCCGAGAACCGGCGCGGTGTGCTGTTCTCTTTCGACCAGGAGTTCGGCAGACTGCTCGGGGCCTGGACCCGCTTCGGCTGGGAAAGCGACCAGGCGGCGGTCGAGCACAATGCCATCTACTCGGCCGGGATCGAGCTGGAAGGAACGGCGTGGGGGCGCGGCCGTGACCGTCTGGGTCTGGGCTTCGCCCGCCTCGACGGCGGCAGCCTGGATATCGCTGAATCCTGGGTGGTGGAATCCTATTATCGCTGGCAACTCACCGCCGCCTTGAGTCTGAGCGCAGATCTGCAATATCAGAACGACACCCACACCGACGGACAAGGGCCGCAGGGCTGGATCGCCGGCCTGCGGGCCGTCGCCGAGTTCTGAAGGCTCTAAAGCGGCGCTCCAGAGCCCCCGGGGGACACCGACACCTTTGTCGCAGCTTCAAGATTACGGCTCAGGTGGCCGCCCAGGACACAGACCAGACGCAGCGTGTCCCGGGTGCCCGGATCCCGCAACAGGCGCAGCAGACCCCCTCCTGCGCCACTGCCTGTCGGGTCACTGACCAGCTCCCGGCTGGTCGCCGTCAGGGCGTCGGCCAGTGCCTCCAGCAAAGACTGGCATTCGCTGCGCTCGAGCGCCTGGAGCAGCCGCATCAGGCCAGGGTTACGCGTAACCCGGTCGAGCAATATCAAGCCCTCGTTGACCGCCGAGGACATACGGGTGACGATATCGTCGGACATCGCATCCCGGGCCGCCGTGACCAGCGTTGCCAACTCCAACAGGTGGCGAAGATCGGCCGCACCCACATTTTCCTCGATCCGCCCGGCGGGCCCATCGGATAGATTTGTCTGCGAACTCATCGTCGGCTCCTCAAAGCAGACCGCGGACGCTGCTCCAGTACAACTGGTTGTACGACATCTTGAACCAATGCATGGACTTGTTCGCGGGCTTCAGGTCAGGGGGATTCTGATAGTTGAACATAGCGTAAGTGGCCTGATCGTGACCGGCTTCGATAAAACAGTACACCTTACCGTCGTACTCGCGCACCGGTTCGCCGATCTTGACAATGGAGGCGATATTCTCGGCCACCACCTCGGCCTCGAAATGCGCCGCCGAGCCGGTCTTGCTCACGGGAAGGTTTGTGGTATCCCCCAGTACGTAGACATTGTCGTAGCCCGCCATGGTGAGTTGATGGCGATCGGTAGGTATCCAGCCTGCCTGCCCGAGCTGGTTCTCTTCGATGACCGCCATGCCTCGATGGGCTGGAATGGAGATCAGAAGGTCATAGGCATACTCCGTGTCCTCTTCACTTCGAATGATCCGGTTTGCTACGTCCACCTCTTTAAGATTGAACAAGGTTTCGTAGGCCACTTCCATGCGATCGAATTCCGGCTTGGCCCATTTGGCGACATTCTCGATGCTGTGAATCCGGTTGATGGGATAGTGGTACTTGATTTCCACCTGGTCGCGGATGCCACGCGCCTTGAAAAAATCGTGCAGTGAAAACGTCGCTTCCACCGGCGCAATGGGACACTTGTGGGGCACCCCCACCACGAGAGCGATCCTGCCTCCCTGGAAATTGCGTAGTGCCTTGTACATCTTTATCGCGCCCGCCTCGGAATAGAACGTCTCTGAGCCCTCCACCAGTCCGGGAATCTCCTCTGGCACCATGCGCGATCCGGTCGCTATCACCAGAACGTCATAACCGAATACGCGATCCGAACCGGTTCTCACCTTCTGTTCGTCCAGCATGAAATGCTTAACCGGATCGACGTGAAACTCGATACTGGGTTCCAACAGGCTGGCCTGGTCCCTGTAGAGGGCATCAGGCATCATTTGTCCAAAGGCTACGTACAACAGCCCCGGTTGATACATATGTCGGTCGCTCGCCGAGAGCATCGTCAGCGTGACCTTGCCGGCGCGCAGCTCCGCCGATAACCGGCGCGCCAGATTGTTGGCGACGATGGTACCGCCCGTCCCGCCACCGACCACTAGGATTCGCATTGCATTCTCCCGTCTCCAGCCACCGTTACCGCGGTAGCGCTAGCTCGCTTTCAGGCGAACTATTTCGCCTTCCGGACTTTGATATGCCAGACTTCGCCGACCTTCTCGCTGCCGATCATTTCGTGGCCGACCTTCTCCACCCATTCCGGCACGTCAGACGCCGAGCCCTGGTCCGTTGACAGCAACTCGAGGGTATCGCCCACCTCGGCCTGTTTCATGTACGTGATGAGTTCCATCAACGGGCCCGGGCAGAACGTGTTGCAGGCGTCTATAACCTTGGTATCACTCATGCTCAATTCCTCATTCCGATCGCAGGGATGCGCTCTAAAATGTCAGCAGCTGGCCATCTTCCGACTCGTTCAAAAATACGGTCAACCCGGTCGGGGGTCCGAACTGCGGGTCGAGGTCCTCCGGAGCGATTTTCAACAAATCGACAGCCATCGAACAGGGCAACAAGCTCGCATCCCCCAGTTCGGCCGCCTGATGAAACAGCTGCCTGAAACCGGGAACGCCGTCGGTCTGCAACAACCGTCCAAACTCACCTTCGCTCGGCACTTCAATCTCCCGGCCCTTGACGAAATAGCTCAAGGCGTTCATGGAGAAAAACACTGTCACCTGATCACCGGTGGCCGCGGCGACGGAAGCCAGCATGGCCGCCATCTGCAGTTTCTCCCGACTGGCCGAGGCACATACGATGCAGATTTTTCTGGACATTCTAAGCGTCTCTCGTTAATGGAATTCGGATCGACTACCTGTCGGTTGCCGGCGTGCGCCCGCCGCCATACCGCGGAATGCTACCCAAGGACCCGGACGGGTCGTGGCGGTAAGCGAATAGCTGACGGCCGCGCCCTATTACGTGCCCTCCGATAGGTGCAGTCCCAATGCTCCCGCCATTGCAAACGGTGCTACCTGCGTCCCCAGGACACCCGTCGCTGAGCGCCGGGACAGTCTGTGGGAAGCCAAAGCCCCGGCCGGCGCGAGATTCCGCCGCCCCGAAAGGCCCCGCGCTGCACGTCGACGGCACGCCGGCGTGGGCTTTCAGGAAATACGTCAGCGCACTCATGGATAAACAAAACACCGTATAACCGGCCATGCCCAGGAGCACGCCATCACTCCAACCCAACCGGGACCTTCGCCTGACCCGGCATGAAGTGGCAACCGACGCGGCCAGCATCGTCATCAGTGCCACGGCACTCAATAAATAGGCAATCAGGCTGTAGAGCTTGCGTGGCCCCGAGGAAGCCGCGCCCGGCTGACGCGCCTCGATCAAGTCCATCGCCGCGTGCCACCCTCCCAGCGTAAGCGCCCCCGCGACCCGGTGCTCCTGCTCCAGCCCGGCATCGCCGACCAGCGAGGCAAGCGCCGTCATGAGCAGGAGCCCGTAGAACACGATCTGACGAGGGTGCACGGGTCGTCGTCCATCCGGCCTGGTGAGGATCTCAATACCGAGCCGATAGAATGCGCCGGGCCGCCCATACCGATCCCAGACCTAGCGCGACCCAGAGTGCCGCGTTGGCCAGCGCAGTGGCGGTGATGAACTCCCCCGCGAGCTGCGCGAGCTGGGCGGCCACCTCCGGGGTTTGTTCGGGGAAGGCAGCCGCCGGCGGTTTGGGCGCCCCGATCAGATGGGGCGCCAGCAACACACCTGCACCCGCCCAACGCCAACGGTTGGTGCCGAAAGCCATCCACGCCAGGCCGGCTGCGCTACAGAGCACGCTCAACAGCCACCAGAGCTGTCGTGCTTCAAGCGGCGCGGCACTGGCGCCCGGGATTTCCGGCGGCAGTCCGATCGCGGGGGCCACGTAGAAGACTACATACCCGGCGAATCCCCACAGCAGCCCCCGCCAACAGATTCCGCTTGACGGGGTTCGCTGCGCCCACCGCGCCACCAGGACCGGTAGGAGCACCAACGCCAGGCCGGCGGCTATCAGCACATTCGACAACAGGGTGTAGCCGGTTCGTTCAACCCCCGGCGCCGGCTTCCAGACCGTTGCTTCCGGCTCGTGCGCGTGGTGATCGTGCGCGTGAGCGGTCCCGGTGGTCTGCTCGAACCGTTCAGCGCTCTGGATGATCGGAATCACCCGCCAGTGTTGAACGGCAGTGATCAGGATGCCGGACAATACGCCAATCAACAGCGCGTAGCTGACGATTTGTCGAAATAGCATGGCCTTCGGTCTCCGCCCTGGGCTAATGACAGGGAAACGCCTGGGAGTGGCGCATGTCATGGGCGGCATTGTGAACCGCCGGGGTCTCTATAAACACCGCCCCGTAAAGAATCACCACGCCGATCAGGCCGGCCAGCAACAGCTGAATGGGCGCGGCCACGCTGCCCGTTAAAGCCTTATCCGAAAAGACGGTCTCGTTTGAAAGTGTGTTTTGCATAGTGGGTCTCCTAATGGACTCAGGGAACTCAAACGGCTCCGCGATGCCAGCTGAACCGTTTGATGGCTAGCGCGCAGGTGCTATCGAGCATGTAGCCGATCACGCCAATGACCAGCACCATTGCGGTTAAATGGTTGTAGGAAAGCGTTTCTCTCGCATCTTCGATCGAATAGCCCAAACCCGAGGTCACCCCAAGGAACTCCGCCGGAACCAGGACAATCCAGGCGACGCCCAACGCGGCACGGATGCCGGTCAGTATGTCGAAGGCGATGGCCGGGAGGATGATCTGGGTAAGGGTGTGCCAGGGCTTGGCGCCGAGATTTCTGGATACCTTGAACCAGGCGGGGTCGACCTTGGCCAGTCCCGCCGCCGTGGAAAATGCCACCGGCCAGATGGACGCAATGGCGATCAGGAATATAATGGCGTGGTTCCAGGAAAGAAAGACGATGACCGCTATCGGCTCCCAGGAAAGCGGGCTGATCATACGCAACAACTGAAAGGGCGAGTTGCTCAGCTCGCGGAAAGTCCGGCTGCGCCCCATCAATATCCCGATGGGAATGCCGACGGCGATGGCGATCAACAAGCCGACACCCAGGCGGTAGCCGCTGGCGGAGACGGCGCTCTGAATCGTGCCGTCCGCCCACAGCACGGGAAACGCCTGAAAAGTGGGAACGGGACCGAAGTCGGCGAAATGCCGCGTGGAGGGATTGATTTCTATCAGATACGCCCCGAACCACCACAACGCGAGCAGAATGCTCAGACCCGCGACCCAGTTGAACATGCGCCGTCCGGCCGATTTCATCGCCCGGGTGGACTCCGAGAGTGCGGCGTCGACCACCACCGCGGTATGTGCGGCGTTCGTGTTCATACCTCGACGACCTCCTTACGGGTGTAGGGATCGCCCGTGGAAGGCACACTCGGATCGGCGCGCCATTTCGGGTTCGCCTCCAGCGCCTTCTTGATAAAGTCGTAATTGACCAGATCGTTGGCGACGTGCTCAGGAGTGAGGGTATTGAGGAAGTCCGCGTCGCCGGTGACCACCGTCTTTTTCAGATCAGAGACCACCAGCTCCGTGGCCGATCGATAAGGCCAGGCCTGGAAATTGATTCTGTCCATGCCCCAGTCAGGGTGCTTGATGGCGCTGGGGTTTTTGTAGTAGGCGGGATCGTAGAACAGCATCGCGCGTTCAATGACTTCTTTCGGGAACGGCAAGTAGCCTTTGCCGTCACGCGACAGCATCTGCGCCATCGACTTGCGGTTCTCCGCCAGATAGATCTGCGCCGCCACCACGGCGTTGTGCACCCCTTGCGCCCAGGCCGCACGATCCGGATCCATGGCGTCCGCCTCGTGCATGACCACCACGCAACAGGGGTGACCCTTCCATACGTCACCGGTGAAACGCAACACTTTTCCGCCTGCCTTCAATTCGCCCAGGGCGTTGAACGGCTCGGCCACACAGTAAGCGTCGATATTCTTGGCCGCGAGCGCCGGCGGCATGGACGGTGGCGCCAACACGAGGAAGTTGCATTCGTCGGGCGCAAGCTTGGCGTTCTGCGGACGAATTACCGGCTTGATGCCCGCCTCTTTCAGAATTCTTTGCGAGACGATGTTGTGGATCGAATACCAATAGGGTACCGCGAACTGCTTGCCGCCGAAGTCCTTGGGAGACTCGATACCGCTGTGCCGACCCACCACCACGGCGGAGCCGTTGGTATGATCCCAGGCGGTGATTTTGACGGGAAAGTTATTGTTGTAGCGCATCCAGATGGGAATCGGTATCAGCATATGCGTAAGATTGAAGCGGTGTGAGGCGAAGGCCTCCACCAGGGGGGACCAGCCGCGTATCAACGTCGGCTTGGCCGAATCGATGCCCTCGTTCTTGAAAAACCCCAACTCGTGCGCGACCAGAAGCGCGGCGGCATCGGTAATCGGGATATACCCGATCTTGACCACGGGGTTCCACTTCTTTTCCTGCGCGAACAGCGGTGCCGGCATGCCTCCGCTCAAGGCCGCAAGCGCTCCCAGGGCGAGAAATTCCCGGCGATTGATGCCCGTCCCCAACACACCTTTGAACAGGGGGTCATAGTCGAGAACCAGTTTGGGGTCCTGTATCGTGTCACCGTGCTTCTGGTAGATTTTTTTCATCTCGCGCATCCTCATTGGGTTATTGGAACCAAACTGCACGTTTCCACAGGCTAGGTAATTCCGACCAACCGGGTCGTGGCCTCGGCGGCGTTTCTGCGTATGGGAGATGGCTTGGCGGCATCCTGGAAAATCTGCATCAGATGCGCGCGTGTCGACTGCACCAACGGATCCTCCCGCTCGCGGGGGTCGTCCAGGTCCACGGGCAGATCGTGGACGATCCGGCCGGGCGATCCCGCCATGACCAGCGCGCGATCGGCCATCAGCACCGCTTCGTCGATATCGTGGGTGACCATCATCAGGTTGATCCCCAGCTGCTTGGCGATCGAGCGGACGTCCCGTTGCAACGCGGTCCGGGTAAAGGCATCCAGGGCGGAGAAAGGTTCGTCCAGCAGCAGCAGCTCCGGCTCCATCACCAACGAACGCGCCAGCGCCACCCGTTGTTGTTGCCCCCCGGAGAGGTCCTGGACATTGCTGTTGGCGTAATCCTCCAGATTCACCAAGCGAATGGCCTCGGCCACTCGCTCCTGCATTTCCTTCTTGGGCCAGCCGGCGAAATGCAGACCGATACCAACATTCCGGGTCACGGTCATCCAGGGGAAAAGATGGGGCGCCTGGAACATCATGACCCAGCGAGACGACGGCGCCCTGACTTGCACATTATCCAGAAGCAAGGTGCCGTTGGTCGGTGGCAACAACCCGGCGACTATGTGCAGCAGCGTGGACTTTCCACAACCTGATCGGCCGATTATCACCAGCGACTCGCCAGGCTCGGCAGCGATATTGACCCGATCGAAGGTGACGGGGCTCTTGGAGGAATAGCGGTGCGAAAGATTTTCAATACGAATGTTGACGCCACGGGCAGCCATCAGAAACACCTCACTTGTGTGGTCGATTTGTCGGTATCTGCTCTACTGGCGTCCATGCGTAGGAATTTAATTGCAGTTGTTGTCATGCTTCGCAAGCCTTGTTTTTATCGTTTAAAAACAGAAATTCTGGCCGAAACGTCGGTTGAGGAAGGAGTTTCTATACGCTGTTCAGCCGCTCACCAACCTTTTCTATTCGCCGCGCCAGCTCATCTTCCCCAAACAGCCCCCGCTGGATCAGCGTGTGGGCCAGCGCCAGCAGTTGTCGCTCCGGAAACGGAACGCCCTGATAGAGGGTTTCGGAAAGCTCATCCTCGGCCCAGCGTCGCTCCAACGTGGGTAACGCACAGGCTTGCACGGCGAGCGCCTCGCAGGTCCCTTCGAGACAGACTTTCCAGGGCGGGTCCGGATTTTCCACACCGTACTGCGCGCACAAGTCCCCCCAGACCCGGCCTCGCTTTCGGATCCGCTCCAATATTGCAATAGAGGTGTATTCGCTCGACGTGTTTTTCGCGTCATTGATATCCGGGTTGTCTTGTGTGCCGCCCATCGACAGACCTCCTAATGATCGTGTTGCACGGGATGAACAGCTTTGTGAACCGGTCTCGCCGCGTTCTGTTTGCGCTCGGGGTGCGGAACCGCCACGCCTATGAGGCAATCGCGTGTGACAATGGCGGCCAACTCTTCCTCGCTCCAACCCTCGGTACCTTCGGGGCGCATTGGCATGACCATGAAGCGGCACTTCTGGTTGGAGTCTTCCACGCGGATTTCCACATTCTCGGGCAGCTGCAAACCGAATTCGGAAAGTACCTGCCGGGGCCAACGTACGATACGGCGCCGATAGTTCGGTGTCCGGTACCACTCCGGCGAGTGGCCGAGAATCGGCCGCGGATAGCACGAACAAAGGGTGCAGACGACCACATGTTTCACCGTGGGCGTGTCCTCGAGGACGCGCAGATCCGTGTAATCGCTAGGCGTGCCGAAGCCGGTAGGGTTCAACCAATCGATGCCCACCTCCTTGCTGGCAGCCACGCCATCCTCGAGCGCGAGCTTCTTGAACTGCGGATCCAGCCAGGCCTTGGCCACCAGACGGGCCGCCGGCAGGGGGCCTATGCTGTGCGCGAACTCGGTGAAATGACGGTGATCGTCCGCGGTAAACAGGCCCTTTTCAATAGCGAGTTCGCGCACCGCCAATTCCAGGATCTCAAAATCGCTGACTTCTTCCACCATTGGCGCGGCTTTGTGCTCGCCCTGATCTCTTTTTGCCATTTGTTCTACCTCTAGGGTTAAGGTCGTCCGGATCTATACCAGCTCTAACCAGCGCTCGGAGAATTCCGTCTGCAAGGTGTCGTTGGCATAGACAGCCGGATAGTCTGGCCACAACTCACTTTGCTTGAAACGCACGATGTAAAACCATTCCGGCCGGTCGACGTTGTCCCAGGCCTCGTCCTCCGGTGCCGGGCTTTCATGGGTGACCACCGCCACCTCGCCGACCGCGCCGCGCGTATACACCTGGCAGCGCGTATAGAAAATGTCGGGCAGATCCTTGATCCTGACCTGGTCACCCACCTTGAACTTGGGGGGGCCGGCTTCGCCGGCAAAGCACTGCGGATCCCCCTTCCCGGTGGCTTTTTGCGCATGGTGGGTTTTACTCATAGCGTTTCTTGACCTCGTCTATCTTGGTGATCAGTTCCGTCAGCGTTATCGCCTGTTTGTCGACCAGGATTCGCGCCGCCGACAACAGCCAACGACCGTAGTAGGGCAGACCCAGATACTGGGTCTGACCGAGATCCACGTTCTGACGTCGACGCCGCTCTTCGGCATTCCACAAACCGCGCCAGGCGAGACATTCACAGGTCACATAGGTATTCAACTCCCACTGCTCTTCTTCTTTTTCCTCGTACTGAATGGGCACGTCGGGCTCACCGCCCACATCGTGGGAGGTACGCATATAGGCGCGGAACAACGCGTGGTCGATGGCCTCGGGAAAAGGCGCGTGCTGCGGCTGGTGAAGCGCCGGCTGCAATTGACCGACAAGCTCGATGTGGCGCAACACTTGCTGGCGGGTAGGCGATGACATAGGCCTTCAATCCTCCTCAGTGGTGGGTGCAGTCGTGAGAAAGCTCTGGAATGACCAAAAAATAAGCATATTAGGAATATTCTAATAAACCCGTTTAATGGGGCATTTAATTAACCTGATGACAAGTCTAGATGAGATGTGCTATTAGTCCATGACTTTGTTGCTATCAACCCTATAGGTAATAGTTATGGATCGACGCGATGTTTTTCCCCGTTCGCTCCAGTACTTGATCGCCATCGCCGAGTACGGCAGCTATACGCGGGCGGCCGAAGCGCTGTATGTGTCGCAACCGACCCTGTCGCAACAAATCAAGCAGCTCGAGGAGTCGCTCGGCTCACCCCTGCTCGACCGATCGGGAAGAAGCGTGAGACTGACCGATGCCGGCGAAATCTATCTGCGTCATGCCCGTCGCGCCTGGGGAGAGCTGCACGCGGGAACCCGCGCTATCCACGATGTCCAGGATTTGAGTCGCGGATCCCTGCGTCTGGGCTGGACGCCCATCACCGATTACATGACCTGCCCCCTGCTGGAGAAATTCAACCATCTCTATCCAGGCATTACGCTCAATACCCTGGAGATGCCGCAAGACGATATCAAAGTCGCACTCACCGAAGGGCTCATCGACGTCGGTATCGCATTCAGCAAACCCTTGTCTCCTGAAGACGATTCGAGCGAAATCGAAACCTGCGTGCTGTTTGACGAGGCCCTGTGTCTCGCGGTCGGCAATCAGCACCCCCGTGCGGGCCAACGCAAACGCATGACTGCGCAGGAATTTGGGCAGGAATCGCTGGCGCTTCTCAATACCGAATTCGCGTTGCGGCATATTGTCGATCAATATTGCATCGAACAGGGCGTCTCTCCGCGCAACGTCATCAACACCAACTCGCTCAGCGTGATAATCGAATTGATCCAGGTCGGGCCGCTGGCGACCGTGCTACCGATAAGCATCGTGCGCAGCCAATGCGGGCTCTATCCCATCATGATCAATCCCGACCTGCCACATAAAGCCGTCACCGTCATCAGTCGAAAAGGCGGTTACAAAAGCCAGGCCTGCATCGCCTTCACCAAGCTGGCATCGGAGTGGTCGGTGCAAAGACACAAGGAAACGCCCACGCGAAGGTTGAGGCCCTGCCCGCTGGCCGACACACGACCCAATTGCGCAAAAAAATAGAAACGACTACCCTGTTGGCGTTGCAACCCGCACGATCGCGGGCCCAGTACGCTCGCCCCGGCTGTCGGAATCCGTCCATGACCAACTCCGAACAAGTGCTCAGGTCATTCTTCATCCGCGTGTCACAGCGCGAGGAAATGGAACTTTCATCTCTTTTGGACGAACCCGAATTCACGGTCAGCTCCGACACCTGGAGCTTCACCTTACCGGCACTGCATCGCTATCTACAGCGTAGATATGGGATATTCCGTAAGGTGAGTTACCCGCAGTTTCGTCGCCTGTTGTTTCACTGCCCGATAAACCGCAGTATCAACGCCAGCGGTGCCGAAATCACCATTGCCGACAATCAGGGCAACACCGACCGATCCGTGTATGCCTTGTTGTGGAAGCACCCCTGATCTCCCGGGGCCTAGGGCTGCCATGGGTGTGTATCCGTGAAAATTCTTTTTGTCGGGGATGTGATGGGACAGGCAGGGTGCAGGGCCGTCGCGCATTATCTGCCCGCTCTTCGAAACTCGCTGGGAACCGATGTCGTGATCGTCAACGGGGAAAACGCCGCAAACGGGCGCGGCATCACGCCGGCTCATTGCCGAGAGTTCCATGCCCTGGGCGTCGATTGCATCACCTCCGGCAACCATATCTGGGATCAAGCCGAGACGCTGCCTTATATCCAGCGTAACAAGACATTGTTGCGCCCGGCCAACTTCCCGCCGAATTTCCCAGGAAAAGGCTTCTATCTGCATGAGCTGGCCGACGAGAGAAAACTGGCAGTCGTGAATCTCATGGGCAGTCGATATATGCAGCCGTTGGACGATCCGTTTATCGTGATGAGCGGGATCCTCGACCTGGTGAAAGCGCAATACAACTGTCGTAACGTATTCGTGGACTTCCACGCCGAAGCCGCCGGAGAGAAAATGGCCTTCGCCCACTGCTTCGACGGGCAGATTTCGGCGGTGGTGGGCACCCATACCCATGTGCCCACCGCCGATGCCCGCATCCTTCCCGGAGGCACCGCCTTTATGACGGACGTCGGGATGAGCGGCGATTACGACAGTATTATCGGCATCCAGAAAGCGTGTTATTTACGGCACCTCGGGACCAACCTCCGGCAGCAGGAACTTATTCCCGCCACAGCGCATATGACGCTCTGCGGCGCGCTGGTAACGCTCGATGACCTGACGGGGCTGGCGATAAATATCCAGCCGCTGCGTCTGGGCGATTCACTGGTTCCGGCGATGCCTGACACGACCCTTCCCCAGCCGTCCAACTCATGTAAACACGGAAGTCACTGGCAATAACGGTGATCCCGCCGACCAGCAGCCGACCACTACCGGCCTGGGCACCTTGCCAGGGTTCTGGTTCCCGGAGATTTCCGATCGGGCCGGATAAGGCGGTTGTCACCGTTGCCGCCGCTCGTGTTCTACGACCCTGAAGTTCAAGCAACGCGAGGCGCGCCGAATGAATAAGCAAGCTGTCAAGTCTTTGAGGTAAGCTTTTTCACCATTTTTCTGTCAGCCAGAACATCGGCCAGTGTATGCTGCTTGAGACTCTCCAAAAACGCGTTCTGGGCGCCAGTGAACGCTGCGCTCAGACCGCAGGCGTTCCTTAGCAGACAGGCCGATTTGTCGCAGTCTATCAGCGGTGTAAAGCCCTCGAAATCGACAAAGATCTGACCGACGTTCTCGCGCTTGGTCTTTCTACTCATGTCCACAGGAACAGTTCGGCCTCCCCTCGAGGCCGCCGACGTAGTCCAGGTTCATGGCGTCGCTTCACCGGTAAACATGCGTCCGGCGTTCCTCGCGCTGACCGGGGGATCCCAGTGGCCTGCCTCGCCGACAAAAAAAGCCCCGCTGCGTCACCGCAGCGGGGCTTTGTCGCGAGCGGCGCTACCGCCCTGTCAGGCTCAGAACTCGCCCTCGTCGTCCGGCGTATCGGCCATGCCGGAGATGTAGTCGGGCGGATAGACGAAGCCCGGAGGCGGCGCGCCACGCAATGGTTCGATCGCCGGGAAGCCGAACTCGACGGTGGAGTCGACCAGCTGGTTCAGCAGATTGTAGCGGGGAAAAAACGGCATGTCCGCGGGCGTCACGTTGCCGCCCAGGCCGGTGGCCGTATGCACCAGCGAGCCGTCCAGATCATAGACGTCGATGGCGGTTTCGGCGATATAGCGGCGCACCACTTCCACCGCGTCCACCACCTCGATGTCACCGGATGCGCGCATTGCCTTGTAGGTCAGCGGATCGACCAGCACCAGGGTGCCGTCGGGCTTCTTCGCCAATATCAGGGTCTTGTCCGCGACGCACTTGCGCAGGGCATCCGGATCCCCCGGGAACTGGGCGTTGCAGGCTCCGCCCGGCACGATCTGGTTACGGTTGATGCGGTTGGGATCGCCGTCGTAATAGTAGGACGCGTAGACCACCGTCGGCACGTCCTCCAACGGCGTGCCATCCCAGAGCTTGGCGTTGGAGACCCGCGAACCGTTCAGGTGGACCGCCGGATTGAAGTTAGCGGCGAACGGATCGAAATCGAAGGTGATGCCGCTGTAGTCCCAGGCCCAGCCGCCCGACCAGCGGGTCACCAGCGGGTTCATGGTACTGTTACCACCCAGCTCGATGTTCTGCAACAGGTTGCGCGGCCAGTCCAGGTTGCCCGTCTTGTTGTCGTTGCTCGGCGTGGACGGGATGCCCGCCTTGGCCACCTGCGGACCTATCGGGATGTAATGATAGAGATCACCCAGGGTGATGTCGCCGGGCGGAATCGTGTTGGTATAACGGAAGCCACGAATCTCCCCCACCTGCGCGCCGCTCAGCGCGCGGAACGCGTCGACGATAATGTCGTGACCGGTCCCCTCGATGACCGCCGGCATGATGAAATTGGCCGGATCGAACTCGTTGGAGAAGCGATTACGCGACAGCTCGATCTCGGTGGTCCCGATGACGGTGTCCAGCGGATCGTCGAGCGTGGCGTCGTTATACGGATTGGTGTAGTACCAGGGGTCCAGATTGGCCTGACCGTCGGCGAAACCGCTGCTCTCGTAAGGCGCCATCACTTCAGCCACCAGCGCCGCGACCGCGCTGTCTTCGGGGGTGTCCTCGGTGATGGCGTGCAGGGTCCATTCCCACTCATCGAGCTTGCCGCCCTTGAAGGAGATCTCCAACTCGCCGACCTGAGCGGCGTCCTCGCCCTCTTCCACGATCACGGTTTTGCCGCCACCCGGCTGGGTGACCACCACCGGCACCAGGGTGCGCTCGTGCATGTCGGAAGAGAAGATGAGGTCGATGCCGTCGAAGTTCTCGGCATTGAAGATGTTCTCCGCAATCCCGGCTTCAGACAACAGCACCACCAGGTCCACGGCTTCATCCTCGCGCAACAGTTTCACCATCTTGGGGATCTCGGGGTCGACACGGAAACCATTGTTCGGATCATTGGGATCCTGATTCGGATGCGCGCCATTCCAGTTGATCGGCCGGTTCTGCGGGAAGCGCACCTCGCCTTTGCAGTTGGTAAAGCTCACGCCATTGGTAATGAAGGAGCTCACCACCTGCGGTCCGCGGTTAGTGGTGCAGCCGAAGATACCGATTTTTATGCCTTTGACCGTCATGATCTTGTAAGGACGGGTCAGCAGGTTACCGGTGCCCTTGTTGACCACGCCGGCATCCAGCGGACGGGTACCGTTGATGTAGGCATTGGAGGCCACGGCGCCCCAACGATAGGCATCGGGGAACGGCTTGCCGAAGGTCGGCTTATGCCCCTGCTCGAAGGGCGGAATGTCCACCGCCAGGCTCATCCAGTCGTCGCCGGCAATCGGCTGGATGTCGCCCGGAAGACCGAAATATTGCAAATAGCGGTAAATGCCGTAGGAGAACTCCCAGTTGCCTGGAGTAAAGGCATCGATACCCAACTGGTCCACCACCCGGACCAGCGCCTCGCCGCGGGTGAAGGTCGCCTCCGCGCTGCCGGCGATGGTGTCGCCGGTGTGGACGTGGACCACCCTACCCTTGTTCTTCTTGCGGATCTTCTTCACTACGTGGGCCACACGTGCCAGACCGCCCTCTTCCAACGAAGAACCGGCGCGCAAGTTCGGATGCGGCTCGAGATCGCCGTGGAAATCGCCGGTGTGGATAAAGACGATCTTCTCCTTCTTGCCATAGGCGTGATCGTCGTCGTGGTCGTCGTCGTAATCCTTCTTTCCCGCGTAAGCGGTCGAGCCAAGCGCAAGCGCGCCCGACACCGCCACTGCAAGCAGTGTTCTGGTTGTCGACATGAGTCTCTCCTCCCTATCGGGTTGTAGTTTCCAGTAGCGACCCGCCGAGTCTAGGGTACGGCCCGCAGAGAAATAACTGGGTTCTACCCCAGCCGTAGCTAGGGATATCCCTAGGCGGTTCTGCCCGGCGCCGGTCAGCGCGCAGCCTCCGAAAATGGGTTCCACCGGGAAATACGGTAAACGCTGACAGTGTGAGTCATTGCACCCGAGGCAACGGCCGTGTCCTCGCATTAACCTGTTATCCCGACCACTTTTTTGCGACAGAGAGTAGAAGTAGACTCAGTTAAGAGAGCGCCATGTAATTGGCGGCTCAGGCTTCACTGGCGACGGCAACTCGGAACCGAGGCGGTTTTGACGCGCCACGGTGACCGACCAACTGCTTACTGACCGGACTTTGTCTCATAGGCTAGCTCACCCGCCAATCACAAATATCAATGCGGCACTTCTGTTTGGTTGTGATCTGATATACCGACTCAACGGATAACATTGTCCCGAAAATCGGCGAGAGTTTAGACCTGGGCTAGAAAGTGGTGATTCACGGTCCCCGACGAGACAGGAGAGAGCACGGGAAATATCCACTCAATGCGGATGATCTTGCCCTTCCAGCGCGTGCCCGTCGGCATCGTAGAATCCACTGGCGGCGTGAGACGCAAACCCTAGATGTATCATCTTGCGCAAAAAAGGATCTGATTCGTTATCGCCTATATCGATATAATCAGTCGTTGCATAGGCTGCACGACGATCGAACGCCTGTCGAACTCTTTTGGGATCGGCTATGATTTCCTTAGCTACCCAGACCTCGACCCTGTCATCTGTCGTGACGGTATAGCGTGTCGGCAACTGCAAGGAAGCGTTCCACTCCAGTACGACCTGACGACCGGATGCCTCTTTAACCAGTTCGTGTATCAGCTCGCAGCCCGTTCCGCTGGTCGTCTTTGACTGCAACGTCTTGCTGGCCTTGGCCGACACCAACTGCCATTTCTCTGCCCATCGCTGCGGGTCAGAACGCCCGCCTAGATCCTCGGGCATGTACTCGATGCCCTGTCTGTCTGCGTCGAACCAGACGGTCAGATGCAAGGGGCCTTTCTCGGCGGAGCGCTCCCACTGCTCGGCTAAACCGCGATCCGGATAGACGTGCATCACGCGGTCGCCATCACGCCACAACTCCATGGCGCGGCTTACGACCGTGCTAGTCCGCAGCTCATGTATCTGCTGCTCGTAGCGAACCCCGAGGTGTGCCGGCGAGCGGTCGCAGTCTTCCTGTGCCTGCACCGCAGGCGGCGCGACGACTATACACAAAACCGACAATGGCATAATTCTCCCGAGAAGAGCGACCAATGACAACAAGGCGGGGGACCCAAGGTCCCCCGCCCCACCACCACTAGCGCCACGCGTAGCGCCATCAGTCATCATCGCTCCTTCCCTGACCGTGACGCAGAACCTTGTTGGCCTGTTTTTCCAACTTCGCCGCGGCATTCATCAGGTGGAAAATGATGCTCTGCTCCTGGGTGCCGCCCAGCATCTGCGCACCCGGACCCGTCCCGTAGATTACGACGTCTTCACCAGCGTGGGTTTCCGAACCGCGCGGAATCAGTGTCTCCTGGTGGAAACCGGGCGCCTCGGTATCGACAGCCGTCAGATCGACGCGACCCGCGGCAATCGGCAACGCATAGCTTGCGTCTGCGTCAGTCTCCGCCCCCAGATCGCGGAAACCACGTCCATTGGTATAGCCCAGGGTTGTATACGGCAAGTTATCCGCCGCCGTTGCCGGCGTATCATCACCCACGCTGACCACTTTGCCGAGAATCGGGTTGCCACGCTTGGGGTACCCGGCGATCGTAAATACGTGGCTATGGTCGGCGGTCACCAGAATCAGGGTTTCCTCCATGTCCACCGAATCAATGGCCGCCTGCACGGCGTTGGCCATTTCCACGGTATCCGTCAACGCGGTATACGCGCTGCCGGCATGATGACCATGGTCGATACGTCCCGACTCAACCATAAGAAAGTAACCATTATCGTTGTTGTCTAGCACTTGAATGGCTTTCTGGGTCATCTCCGTCAGCGACGGCTCACCGGCGATATCGTTGGCACGGTCGGCCTCGTACTGCATATGGGACTCGTTGAACAGCCCCAGCACTTTAGAAGTGGACTCAGGATTGATAGCGTCGAAACCGGCCTGGTCGTAAACGTACACCCCATCGGGATAATTTGCCCGCCATTCTGCCGTTAGGTCGCGCCCGTCGGTGCGGTCGCCTTCCACGGCACTGCGCGCATCCGGACTGTTGAAAGCCGCATCCTTTGGCAGAAAGTGACGACGACCGCCACCCATTGCGACATCAATACCGTCGACGCGACTTTCCGCAGGAAAACGCTTCTTGAGCATCTTTTCATACTCGATCAGCTGAGTGGCAATATCGACACAACCGGCGGCCACAGCCTCAGTCGGCATGTCGGAAATATCCTCCCAGTTGCGGTCCGCTGACTTGGCATAAGTAGCTGCTGGCGTTGCATGGGTAATACGTGCGGTTGTCACCAACCCGGTGGACTTGCCAGAAATCTCGGCAAGATCAAGCGCGGTCACCAATTCGTGTCCATAAATCGATTTACAGTCGCCACGAGTGACATACTCATCCACGCCAATAACACCGATATCAGTCTTTACCCCTGTCATCATCGCTGTCATGGTGCCGGCCGAATCCGGGGTCTGGGCATCGACATTGTAAGTCTTTGACATAGCCGTGTACGGAAACATGTCGAAGCTCAGCATATGCTCTTCCCCGAGCATACCTTTGAGCTGACCCGCAAGAATACGAGCGGCCGTCACTGTGGATACGCCCATGCCGTCGCCGACAAAGAGAATAACGTTTTTCGCCTTCTTGTATTCGTGCATTGAAGGGCGCTGTTTGATTGCCGCGACTCCATCAACATACCAGGAATTTCCCGCTTGATAAGACGGCACAACGCTAACGTCGCTTGCCAAGGCACTACAGGCCATGGCCGATGCCATGGCACTGCCCAGAACAGACAGTTTGGTTTTCATAGATTCACTCCACGGTCATAGGGAAGTATGCGTATATCGCCAGCCCGAACTCAGCGACCTCTGACGCCCTGGATGATCCGCCGGACTTGTTACACGAACATTAAACGTAAGTTACGGTTTCATTAAGACCGGCAAAAACCTTTACGTGAATAGAGCTTTCGCCTTGAAGCGGACGCTTCTCTTTGCAACCCACGACCCAGGCCACGGCGGCCTTCTTTACCCAAAATAAATTCAAGGGAAACACATAAAATCGCAATAACAGTGAATCCATTGACAACTTCGCCAAATTGCTAACGGAGAAACGCTAGTGAAAAAGAAAACCGATTGCCGCTTACTCGTGTTGGCAGCAGACATCGGCGTGCTGTTACAGTGGTTCAACCCCTCCTGACCCGCTTGACGTGGGTTCAATCGGGCCCATTATTCAGGAGCTGGATGATGAGATAGATATTGTGGTATCCGGACATTGGCATCGCTTCACCAATGCGCTGATGCCCAACAAAAACGGCAAGCAGATCCGGGTCACCCAAGCGTTTTCACGTTCAACCGCATTTGCCGATATCGATGTCGCCATCGATCCCAAAAGCAAGGATATAGTGGAGAAAACCGCGAGCATCCTGACGACATGGGCCGACGCGGGCCCTGGTCTGGAGCCGGATGACACCGGCGCCGAGCTGGTCGAGTCCGCGGCAATAGCGGTCGAGCCACTGATAAACCGGGTTATTGGAACCGTCGGCGCCCCCGGGTCGGACCACAGCGGCTATGAACCGCTCGCTCACGGCTAATCACAAACATCAACGTGACACTTCTGTTTGGTTCTAACGTGATATACGGACTCCACCGGCAATACCGCTACCACGCCGTCGCCTTCAGACCCCGTATGCGCGGCATCCATAATCGCCTGCGCCACTTTTTCCGCCCGATCCCGACCGATGAAGACTTCCACTCGCGCATGCGTTAGCATCCAATCCCGCGCATAGAAATCCGCGTACTCCCCGTACCCTTTGACCTTGGTCACACTAACCCCGGGAACGCCCAACGCCTGCAGCGCCTGTTCGACCTTTTCCAGACAAGTAGGCCTAACAATAGCCGTCACTTTTCGAAATTCCACATCTATCTCCTTCAAGCCATTCCGCCGTTAACTATCAGGTGACGCCTGCGTCGACCGAGCCCCATTTGCCGAGACCCTGGTGGTACCACTGACGTTGAAATTTGTACCGGATATCTTTTCCGTCCAAAGCCAGGGGTCTCGTCAGCAATGCAGGCATTCTCGCAGTTCCTGCTCGGTCGGCTGACGCCGGAACTTGACCTCGTCATCTACAATCAGATTGGGTGAATGCCGAATGGAATACTTCTGCACTAATTCCGGCGCGTCTTCGGCATAGGCTAAGCGATAATCCACCCCCAACTCCTTCAGCTCCTTGATCAGGTTTGCGCAATGACTGCAGTCCTTGGTTGCGATAATCAGTACGTTCACTTCACTCTCCTCATATTTCTCGGTTAAGTCACTAGGGCGAAGCATCGACGCCAGCCACGTCCCTGGAGACTTTCACCCTCGTCAAAACTTCGAGCAAACAAACAATCCGCTACCCCTTGCCTTGGGCAGGAACGCCATCCTCACCCACGATGACCTCGACATCGGAAGCAAAACGATAAGGAGGTATCACCAGGTTGGTTGGGGCCGGTACTCCCTTATAAACACGCCCCGCCAGATCAAAGCGTGATCCATGGCAGGGACAGAAATAGCCGCCTCGCCATTGCGGCCCCAGATCAGCGGGCGCGACATCCGGTCGAAAGGTTGGCACACAACCCAGGTGGGTGCAAATCCCGATAACGACCAGGTATTCCGGTTTAATGGATCGGAATTCGTTTTGCGCATAGACCGGCTGCTGACTGGTGACCTTTGAATCCGGATCCCGTAACTGCTCACGGATCTCCGCTGACTGCAGGTCTTTCAGCATGCGCGGTGTTCTTCGCAGCACCCAGACCGGTTTGCCACGCCAGCCCACGGCGATTTGCTGTCCCGCTTCCAGTTTGCTGATATCGACAGATACCGGCGCGCCCGCGGAACGCGCCTTCTCGCTCGGATTCCACGACTCGATAAAAGGTACGATGGTGACCGCGAGACCGATTCCACCCACAACCGTACCGGCGGCCACCAACAGACGGCGGCGTTTTTTATCGACGGACTGCTGCATATCCCTAGCCTCCCGCAAGCGGCTTCTTGGCCAAGCCGACGCTTCACAACTACCAGCCGAGGCCCTTTCATTGCTGCTCATTATATCTTAGCCATCAATTTCCGCGCGCCTATCAATCTCTGTGCGATACGAGGTGAAACTTACGTCCTTCATGGCTGTCCGCCTTGATTTAAGACAACCCAGAACGCGATTGCCGCGCGACGAGCTCAAGAAAGCATCAAATACAGTCTACAACCTGTGCCTTAGACTAAAGTCAAGCCTCGACGGCTCTTTGATCCGCCCTCCTCCGGCCGTTCATCGCCAGTTATAAACAGTGTACTATGAGCTACCCTGATTCCAGGGTGGAAACAGAGCCACCAGGCAGGCTGCGGCGGAATCCGTCAGCCCCAATCTCAAATTTGGACCCATTGGCAAGACGAAGGCGTCATGAAAAGAAGGATCATTATCATCGGCAACGGATTCGCTTCCTTGTTCTTCATTGGCGCCTTCCTCGCGCTGCCAATCATGCCCATTTTCGCATTCTTTCTGCGCAGACTCTATTCGCGTTATGACATCACCGTTATCGGCAACGGCCGGTTTGTGTATTTCCCCGCCATACCGGAATTTATCACGGGCAAAAAGTCCAAAGACAGCGTTACCGTCGATATCCGTCCCTGGCTATGGCGGCGCAACATCCGGTTCATAGACGATCGCGTCATCAGCGTGCGGGACGGCGGCAGAACCGTTGTCACCACCAAGAGCCGCTATGGCAACGACGCCCTGTTTATCGGCACCGGCCCCGCATTTAGAACCGATGACATCCCCGGGACTAGGGAACACACATTCTCACCCTGTGGCGGCCCGGACGAAATGAACAGGTTCATGGATCGCCTGAACGACCTTCAGCAGGGTATCATTTACGTAGGCTTCAAACTCAACAAGCGCGACGGTTTTGTCGCCGGTCGCGCCGGTCAGATGTACGAATGCGCTTGCCTGCTCGACTACTCGCTGAAAAAAAGAGGCCTACGCGATGATTTCGAAATTCATCTTTTCTCCGCGGATATAGCTCCGGGCGAAACCGGCGCCGTCACCGACCGACTGCAGGAACGTGGCATCATCCTCGACTACGGCTACGAACCCGCGGCATTTGTCGACGGCGGCATGCGCGACACGGACGGCACCTTCCGGGCCGCAGATTTGGTTCTGTTCACAGCGGGTATCCGCGCACCCGATTGGGTAGAACAATCCTGTCTGCCGGTTTCCGGTGGCGGGCATATCGATGTCGATAAATTTGGCCGTGTCAAAGGACTGGAACGCGTATTCGCCGCCGGCGATTGCAGCAACCATGAAAATCCACCGCCCTGGGTGCCCCACCAGGCCCACATGGCGCAATTACGCTCCGAGGCGGCGGCGAAAAATATGCGCCTGGTGTTAAAGGGCCGGCAGCCCTCGCACCACTACCGATTTGAATTATCCTGTATTTTAAACATGGAGAATGACGCCCTGTGGCTGCATGCCGCCAGCGACAACAAGCCGCCATTTTGGAATCTATTTCCGCGTCATTCGCCCAAGCTGATTGGCCTAAAAAATCTATTTGAGCGCCTGTATCTCTTTTATTTGCGCCACCTCTAAGCCGCTGCGTTTTTGGAGGGCTCCGCTCACACTCAGTCATGTTGACCTTAGCGCGGAAACGCTAACGGATATAAGCCTCGGTGGCATAACGCCGCATCATACGGTGACTGTTAAAATAAGCGGCGTTTTTCGCGATCGCCCCCTTCATCACGGCGATCCAGCGGCTGCGATCCTTGTAATACAGCGGCAACACCAGATCGCCCAGCTTGCGATAAAGGGATTCAGCATCGGTGTCGTTGTCCGCCTCCTGACTGTCCCCTATCGCCCAACCGGTGATGCCCTCGATACACCCTTCAACCCACCAGCCGTCCAACACGCTGAGGTTGGGCACACCGTTGAACGTCGCCTTCATGCCGCTGGTGCCCGATGCCTCCAGCGGCCGCAGGGGCGTGTTCAGCCAGACATCCACGCCGGCGACCAGACACTGCGCCTTGGCCAGGTCATAGCCCGGAAGAAAGAACATCGGAATCGCGTCGCCCAGGGCGCGGGCCTGCGCGTGCAACTGCTCGATCAGCTGCTTCCCTCGGGTATCGTGGGGATGCGCTTTACCGGCGATCACAATCTGAAACGGGTGGTGGGCAGCGATCTCCCGCAGCCGCTGCACATCCGCAAACAGTAGATCGGGCCGTTTGTAAGCCGTCATGCGCCGGGCAAAGCCCAGGATCGGCCGCTGCGGATCCAGCGAAGCACCCGTGGCCGCCTTTACACACTCGATCAGCCGCTGCTTCGTCTGGCGGTGGGCCTCCCATATCTCGGCATCGCCGATACAGCAGTCCGCACGCATCAGCAGTTCCGCCTCATGACACCAGCCGGGGATATACTTGTCATACAGTTTGCGAAAAGGCTCGCTGGTCCAGGTGAAAGGATGCACTCCGTTGGTCACCGCGTGCACCCGATAGCCTGGAAACATGCCGCGCGAGACTTCCGCATGCCGCTTGGCGACGCCATTGACGTATTCACTCAAGTTCAAGGCCAGCCGCGTCATATTGAGTGCGTCCTCACCACCAAGCTGTTTGAGCACCCCCAGGGCGATGGGCTCACCCGCCACCTGCTGCACCAGCTCGTAGCTGAAACGATCGTGGCCCGCCTCCACCGGCGTGTGGGTGGTGAAACTGCATTGTTCGCGCACCCGCGGGACGTCGTAAGGCGATTCACCTGGGCGCAGCCCCTCGGCGGGATAGCGGTAGCGGCGCAGCAACTCGACTGCCAGGAGGGCCGAATGCCCCTCGTTCAGGTGATATTCCCGGATCGCGAAACCGAGCGCCTGCAACAGGCGCACACCGCCGATTCCCAGCACCATCTCCTGCTTGAGCCGGTAGGCCTGATCACCGCCATAAAGACCATCGGTGATATGGCGGTCCTCTGGCGTGTTCTCCTCCAGATCGGTATCGAGCAGAATCACCGGCTGAGCGTTGCCCATGTGCCCCTGCAACACATAGAGCCAGCCGCTGACCCAGACCATGCGCCCACCGATGGGCAGCGCCACCTTGGCATCCAACGGTTTGGCCCAGTCCTCCGGCCGCCAGGGGTCGCTGGCCTCCTGCTGCCGGCCCTGTTGGTCGATGGACTGACGAAAGTAGCCGGCACGGCTGACCAGGGTGACCGCCACCATCGGCAGCTCGAGGTCGGCCGCCGAGTACAGGGTATCGCCGGCCAACACGCCCAGGCCGCCGCTATAGGTCGGGATCTCGCTGCGCAGCGCGATCTCCATGGAGAAATAGGCGATGCGCGGTTCCTGGGTAAAGCTGTCGAGAATGTTCAAGGGGTGCTCCGGCGGCTGTCTTCCCTAGTGCGTCATCGTCCAGCATGCAACAACGGACAGTATAGAAGCGATATCGGCACGCAAGGGTAAAAATCGCATCCGTGGGAAGGCAATCCTCGCTCTGCTTGACACAGATCAAGTAAGGCGTGCCGTGGATGGCATGCCGCGGTAGTGAAACTGAATTCCGTACGCGTCGGGAAAAGACGCCCGCCGCGTCGGACGTTGCGGCAGCGAATTACATCTACATTGGTTCACGCCGTCGATGACCGGCAGCCGGCGTATTCAACTAAGCCGCCGACGGTCGGGAAGGGTTAGCCGCAGAAACACCGGCCTCCATTCCCTCGATTCCCTCAATACTGGAAAACTAAGACCGAACCAGCGCTTTTAACGCGCGTCTTAGTGGTGGCAAGGCATCGCGCGGGTTCGCTTCGTACTGAGCGCGCACAATCGCGCCGTCGACAGCCAAGGCGATCGACTCGGCGAGCTGTTTGCGTCCTTTCCCCGGTTTCAGCAATCGCATGATGATAGTCAGCATGGCCTGCTTATGGCGGCGAGCGATGGCGACAATATCGGGAAGCTCAGCGCCCATCTCACCGACGCCATTGATAAACGCACAACCGCGAAAATCCGGCTGGCCGAACCATTCGCCCAGCGCGGCTATTAAAGCCTCGGGATCGTCGCCGTGACGCCTCAAGGCATCGCTGAACCAGGCAATCCAGCGCTCGTGACGACTCTCCAGGTAGGCGCTGATCAGATCGCTCTTGCCGGGGAAATGACGGTAGAACGTCACTTTGGCAACCCCTGCCTCCGAGATAATTCGATCGATGCCCGTGGCGCGAATACCGTGGCGGTAAAAGAGACGATGCGCCGTCAGCAGTAAGCGCTCGCGCGCCGAGGCGACATCCGCTATGGCAGTGGCGTGCAAAATTTCCATCCGTTGAGTGTAGACAACTTTGTCTACATGCACTAGCCTTATCAGTAGACAGATCTGTCTACACACAAACCTTGGAGTCACTAATGGAAAGCAAACCCCCTCTGCCGCCGTTTACCGCCGAATCCGCCGCCGAAAAAGTCCGTCTCGCGGAGGACGCCTGGAACACCCGCGACCCGGATCGCGTGGTGCTGGTGTATACGCATGCCACGCGCTGGCGTAACCGCGCCGAGTTTCCGCAAGGCCGCGAGGAAGTTCGCCGTTTTCTTCAGCGCAAATGGGCGAAAGAACTGGATTACCGGCTGATTAAGGAACTGTGGAGTTTCACCGAGCAGCGCATCGCCGTGCGCTTCGCCTATGAATGGCACGACGACTCCAACCAGTGGTTCCGGTCCTACGGCAACGAAAACTGGGAATTCAACCCGCAGGGATTCATGACAAGACGCTTGGCCAGCATCAACGACCTGCCGATCGGAGAGTCCGAGCGTAAATATTTCTGGCCCTTGGGCCGTCGTCCGGATGAGCATCCGGGACTAAGTGAATTGGGGCTTTAGGGGCTAACGGCCGCACGAGTCGAGGATCGAGCCAGGAAAGGCTGTGTGGGGCACACCAACGTTGGGGATTTCGTAGCACTAGCACGTCATTTCCTAAACTATCCCCGAGAAGATGCCCCTCCAGTACAAGCACTCAGGTAGCTGGCTTTGCCTGATCGTATCTGCGCTAACCTCGAGGATAAACTCGCAACTAAACAAGGTGATTTAGTGCTTGACAATCCAAAATTACTGGTTAGGATTCCTACCTATGAAGTTCGACGCAATTACCGAGCCGTTGGATCTCCGTTTGGCCGAAGGACTGACCCGCCTGGCCGCTGTGGCGCGTCAACTGGATTGGGAATCGGCCGAATCCGCCGGATTGTCCCCAACCCAGGCCGACATCCTGCGCTTCGTCGCCAGCAGGCCAGTCGGCGTCCGGCTGACTGCGGCAGCGGACCACGCCGGCGTTCGCAAGGCCACGGCCAGTGACGCCGTCGCCGCGCTGGAACGAAAGGCTCTGGTGCGCAAACATGCCGATGCGCTGGATGCCCGGGCTGTCGCATTACGAACCACAACCAAAGGTCAGCGTTCCGCCGAAGCCTGGCCTATCAGTTTTCGATCGGTTATCGAAGGATTATCGGCTGCCGAACAGACGCTGCTTTTCGGTCTGGTCGTCAAGATGATCCGGCAGTTGCAGCACCGCGGACTCATCGCACCACAGCGAACCTGCGTGACGTGTCGGCATTTTCGTGAGAACCGCTCACCCGGCACAAATACGCCGCACTATTGTGCGCTGGTGGGTGCGCCGATGGCTGAACATCATTTGCGTCTCGATTGCCCGGAGCACGAATCCGCCGCCTGACGGCGGCTATTAACCCCCCGTTGCCATTGAACGGGTTTTTTATTAAACCATATAGTTAGGAGTCCTTACATGAAAGAGCAAGCCATTTTCTACCACGCCGGCTGTCCCGTGTGCGTTGCCGCAGAGCAGCAGGTTGCCGAAGCCATCGATTCTGAGCGTTTCGAGGTCGAAATCGTGCACCTGGGCGAAAGTAAATCGCGTATCGGTGAAGCCGAATCCGTCGGGGTGACGTCAGTGCCCGCACTGGTCATCGGCGGGCAGCCGTTTCACCTCAACTTCGGCGCAGCCATCGCCGATCTGAAATAGAGAGGGAAACCAATGAGACCACTTATCCTTGCCACACTTTGCGTGGCAATATCGACAGCAGCACTGGCCGCAGATCACGAGGTTCCGTACCCGGAGGGTTACCGCGACTGGCATCATGTGAAGAGCATGGTGATAGAGGAAGGTCACCCGTTGTACGCTTCCTTTGGCGGTATTCACCACCTGTATGCCAACGACAAGGCCATGAACGGTTACCAGAAAGGGGTATTTCCCGACGGATCCGTGATTGTCTTCGACCTGCTCGAGGCCATGCATGATGGTAATGCTGTCACTGAAGGCACCCGCAAAGTCGTCGGCGTCATGCACAAGGATTCGAAGCAGTACAGGGACACCGGCGGCTGGGGCTTCGAAGGCTTCGGCGGGGGTGACCGGAGCAATCGGGTCGTGGGCGGGAATGCGGCCTCTGCCTGCTTCGCTTGTCATGCGCCGCGGAAGGCGCAGGACTACACCTTCAGCAAGCTAAGGGACTGAAGCAAGCATGATTCAGCCAGATAAGACGCCAAAATGGCGCATCTGCGAATGGCTGAAGACGCCAAAACCCATTGATCTGGAGGCGCAGCGCGGCCGTGTAGTGGTCGCCTGCGCCTTCCAGATGCTGTGTCCCGGGTGTGTCTCCCGCGCCATTCCCCAAATGGAGACCGACCTTTTTGTTGATCGATCGAAACGGACGACTGCGTCGTCAAGTATTCGGCCATATCCCGGATCTGCAACTTTGCGCTGAGATTTCTCAGCTGGTAATGGAATCCGTGAACAATGAGACAGGTTCGGCTGCCACGCCAGAAAAAGTTTTGTCACCAGGAGTACGAAAATGAACGCGAGCGCCATTCGCCATGTTACCTTTGAAGATCTCGGTCTACTCGAACCACTGCTTAAAGACTTCGGCTTCGAGATCACCTACGTCAATGCCTGGGAGCTGGACAGGCAAGCCGCCGAGATGGCCGAACTGGTAGTGTTCCTGGGCGGGCCTATCAGCGTAAATGATGGGGCCGACTACCCCTTCCTGACTGAGGAGGTCGAGCTTGCCAAGGCCAGACTCGCCGCCGCTAAGCCAACGCTCGGCATCTGCCTCGGCGCACAGATTCTGGCGCGCGCGATCGGTGGCAGCGTGCATCCCGGCTCGACGAAAGAGATCGGGTGGGAGCCGATCTCACTGACTGATGCCGGTCAGGCATCCGTGCTCGCCCCGCTGCGACACATTCCGGTGCTGCACTGGCACGGTGAAATGTGCAAGCTGCCGCAAGGCATAGACAGCCTGGCTCATACACCCGGCTGTGCCACCCAGGCTTTTATCCCCGGCTCCAATGCGCTGGCGCTGCAGTTCCATATCGAAGCCGGCGCAGACGGGATCGAGCCCTGGTTGGTAGGCCATACCGGCGAAATCGCACAAACACCCGGTGTTACCGTCGCCGATTTACGCGCCGATACACGTCGGCATGGAACTGAGTTGAGAACCGCCGCCGTTGAGGTCTTCCAACGCTGGTTTGCGGACATCGGGTTCCACCAATGATCTCTTTTACCATCGTGGAACTGCGCGCCGGACGCACCAGGCCGCTTGGCGACAGAGGCCATGTATCCGCCATCGACAAGCAGCCGATCTCCGGATCGATCCGTGTGGAAGCAGAGGGACTGGAAGGTGACGAGCAGGCCGATCGGCGACATCACGGCGGACGCGACAAGGCATTGCACGCCTACCCAGTGACCCACTACGAAACATGGACGGCAGAGTTGCCGCAACTGGCGGACCGATTGGTAGCAGGCGGATTCGGAGAAAACCTCGTGGTCGAGGGTGTGACCGAGCAGGATCTGTGTCTTGGTGACCGTTTCCGCATCGGCCCGGTGCTCGTCGAGCTTACTCAGAGCCGCCAGCCTTGCTGGAAGCTGAACCTGCGATTCAACCAGTCGGACATGGCGCACCGAGTGCAGACGACAGGCCGTACGGGTTGGTATTTTCGTGTGCTTCGCTCGGGCGAAATCCAGGCAGGGTGCACGGCCGAACTCGTCAACCGACCTAACCCGGACTGGTCGCTAACGCGTGTCGCGAACCTGCTCTATCAATCCACCAATGATCCCGAGGCACTTGCTGAATTTGCGATGCTCCCGGAGCTGCCGGATAACTGGCGTCGCCTCGCTGAACGGCGAATCCGCTCAAAACGCACTGAAGATTGGCGTCCCCGGCTGATTGAATCGCCCCGGGTTTTGAGGAGGCTCCAACTTCTGAGAGAATGAAGCCATGAAAAAGACCAACAAGACGAACAAGTTTTCCCCCGAGGTCCGGGAGCGCGCCGTGCGGCTGGTCCATGAGCACCGATCCGAATACCCCTCGCTGTGGGCCGCCGTTGAATCCATCGCCCCGAAGATCGGCTGCGTGCCGCAGACGCTGCTGGAGTGGGTCAAGCGCGAGGAGGTCGACAGCGGCCAGCGCGACGGCCTGACCAGTTCCGAGCGTGAACGCCTCAAGCAGCTCTGGAACGCGAGAACAAGGAGCTGCGCCGGGCCAATGAGATCCTCAAGGCGGCCAGTGCGTTTTTCGCCCAGGCGGAGCTCGACCGCCGTTTGAAGAGCTGAAGCGGTTTACCGATCAGTACCGGCATACATACGGGGTCGAGCCGATCTGCGAGGTCTTGCAGATCGCCCCGTCGTGCTACCGACGCCATGCGGCACGGCTGCGTGATCCGGAATTGCGCAGTGCACGGGCCAAAGCTGATGATGAACTGATTATCCCGATCCAGCGTGTCTGGCACGCCAACATGCAGGTCTACGGCGCTGACAAGGTCTGGCGGCAGATGAACCGCGAAGGTATCGCCGTGGCACGCTGCACGGTCGAGCGCTTGATGAGCCGCCTGGGCTTGCAGGGTGCGCGTCGCGGCAAATCGGTGCAAACCACGGTGCCGGACACTTCAGCGCCGTGCCCCCTGGACCGGATCAGCCGGGTGTTCAAGGCTGATCGCCCGAACCAGCTCTGGATGTCGGACTTCACCTATGTCTCGACCTGGCAGGGCTGGCTGTTCGTGGCGTTCATGATCGACGGGTTCGCCCGGCGCATTGTCGGCTGGCGCGTGAGCAGCACCATGCGCACAGACTTCGTGCTCGATGCATTGGAGCAAGCGCTCTATGACCGGCAGCCTGAGCGCACAGACGCCTTGGTGCATCACTCGGACAGAGGCTCGCAGTACGTCTCGATCCGTTATACCGAGCGGCTGGCTGAGGCTGGCATAGAGCCTTCGGTCGGCGGCCGCGGCGACAGCTACGACAACGCGTTGGCCGAGACGATCAACGGACTGTACAAGGCCGAGTTGGTCCCTCGCCGCGCGCCGTGGAAAACCAAGGAGTCCGTGGAGCTGGCCACGCTGCAATGGGTGCACTGGTTCAACCACCAGCGACTTCTGGAGCCGATCGGGTATATCCCATCGGCCGAAGCTGAGGCAAACTACTGGCGGCAGCTCGCTGAGAAGGACAAGCTTGCTGCCTGACACTTAAACCAAACAGTCTCCACGAAACCCAGGGCGGTTCAGCATAGTCATCTATCCTGTACTCTAGCGGCTCATAACTACCACCTGGAGTTACTACGTACATGGCTTCTGGCTGTACACCTTGTAGCTTGCCCAGTAGATACGAGTAAACACAAAGCTGAAGAATCGTGCCGGCCTTAGTCTCGTAAGCAAGCTTTCGTGCACGCCTCCACTGACAAAGAGTAATTCGGGGCAGTCATTTCTACGACCGGCTAAACCAATTCAACCCCTCCCTGGACACCAGATGTATTTCCCCGCGCGACAACTGAATACACTCCTGATACTCAAATTCTTTCAGTATGCGACTGATCATTTCCCGCGTCGTGCCCAGCTCACGAGCGAGTTGCGCGTGAGTTTTCAACAGCGGTTCCCCGCCTGAACGTTCGAACAGTTGACCGAGAAGGCAAGCCAGGCGCAAATCCAGTCGCTGGAAGGTGACTTCCGATATCAGCTGCACGACATCGCCAAGACGGCGCGACAACACTTTAAGGAGGTAACGGCGAAATTCTTTTGAATCGTCGATCGCGCGGTCAAAATCGCGCTGATCGAGCGTTAACCCGTAAAGCTCGGTCTCCGCGACAGCCTCAGCGGGAAAACCTTCGTCATCCAGCAGGCATTGTAGGCTAAGAACGCAGAGTTCCCCTGGCTTTACGCGGTACAAGGTTATTTCCCGCCCGCCGGGTGAATGTTTAAAGACGCGGACGGTGCCTTCCAGCAACCACATGAAGTGCCGGCAACGCTCAGACTCCCGGAACAAATGTGCACCTGCTGGAATGCGTGACAGGTTCGCAGACGCCCGTATAGTCTGCGATACGGACTCCAGCAGGTTCTCCACTTCTGGATACTGGCACTGCAGTAATTCCTGAATTTCGGTTATTCCGCTCACTTTATATTTATATTCGCCTGTCAGTTCCCTATTGCGACAGCTCCTCCAACCGCGGCCCCCTATTTTGAGCGAGCATACCACGCAATGTGTGTACTGAAAGATACATACATTGAATACATACATTGCGCTCAGAATTCATTACCTTATTTGCGCTTTTTATAAAATTGTAACAAAGACAACTCCCATAAATATTTTATTGAAATAGAATTTTTTCACCGGAGGAGAGAGCGATGACTGCCACAAGAAGACAGTTTCTTAAAACAGTTAGCGTAGCTGCACCCGCGCTGCTATTACCGAAAGTCGCGTTGAGTCGCATGGGAGGTGGCAGCGGAATGGGCGGCGGAGGCGGCGGCAGCGCCATTTCTGCACCTGTATTTGAGCTCCCGCTAAACATCCCGCCGGTGCTGCAGCCGATCAGTTCAACGGCTACCCAGGACATTTTTGAATTGACCCAGAGAAATGCAACGGTGGGAATCATTCCCGGCACCCAGACAGCCATCCTGGGCTACAACGGGATGACACCGGGACCCACGATTCGTGTCGATAGTGACCGCGAGACGGTCGTCCGGCACATCAACAACAGTAACGTGCGGACCACGACGCATTTGCACGGCGGACACATGCGCGCCGGGGACGACGGACATCCTGTCGACTATGTAAACCCGGGTGCCACACGAGCGTATACCTATTCGAACAAGCAACTGCCCGCAACGCTCTGGTACCACGATCACACCATGGATCTGACCGGTGACCAGGTCTATGCCGGTCTGGCCGGATTCTACCTGATGTCCGATGACTATGAACGTGCCCTGGGCCTGCCCAGCGGCGACCAGGAGGTCGCAATCGTAATCCAGGATCGTACCTTTGCAGCGGATGGGTCACTGATCTACAACGACAACATCATGGGTGAGCTGGGCGACACGATTCTTGTCAATGGTGCACCGTACCCCTACTTCGAAGTATCAACACGGAAATACCGTGTGCGCATATTGAATGGCTCGAACGCACGAACCTACAACCTGGCTTTAAGCAACGGCACGACCTTCACCCAGATCGGTTCCGACGGCGGTCTGTTACCGGCGCCGGTATCACGCACCACTATGAGCATCGCACCGGCTGAACGTCTGGATGTCATCATCGATTTCTCCAATGCCTCAGTTGGTGACCAGATTGTTTTTCTAAATACGGCCGGCAGCGGAAGCACGACACAGATCATGCGGTTCGATGTCACCCGTGTGGAAGACGATGGCAGTGTGGTGCCGCAGGTACTGCGGCCGGTCGAGCGACTGGATCCCGCCGCGGCCGTGCAAACACGGCGCTGGGTGTTCGGCATGTCCGGTGGAAGCTATCCCTGGGTGATCAACGGCCGACCCTATGATCCAGAGCGTATCGACGCCATGCCCCGCCTGGGCACCACCGAGATCTGGGAACTGACCAACCGGACCGGCATGATGCACCCGGTACACATCCACGACATCATGTGGCAGATCCTCGATATCAACGGCCGGCCACCGGCGCCGCAGGATGCCGGCTGGAAAGACACCTTCCAGGTACCGCCCATGGGCACGGTGCGCGTCATCGGTCGGTTTGACGACTATGTTGGCGATCCCAACGATGTCACCACGGCCTATATGATGCACTGCCATATTCTGGAACACGAAGACCACGCCATGATGAGCCAGTTCGTGGTGGTCGAGTAGCTACCGCAGAAAGAATGCCGGGTAACAGCGCCGTGACGTGCCTCGGTGCTGTTACCCGGTTTGGCCAAAACGGCCACGTATCGTCACAGGATTGGATATGACGATGAAGAGGGGTCCATTAAACATTTAGCGCAGGTGTCGCGTTTGACCTCGCGCAACACCGACCAACCCGGCCAGCCCGGATGCAAACAGCCAGACTGCCGCAGGCACCGGCACGGCGGTCAACTCATAGCGTGTGTTGAAGGTCGCCGTGTCGCCCGCCGACAGATCGAAATTGAGATGAATACCAATCGAGTCAACCGGATTACCGCCGTGATCAGCCGGACCGTGTTGTTGCGACGCGGTAGCCGGCGGAAACAATGCCGTCGCACACCCGGACCCGCCGCTGCAATTGAAACTGGAGCCAATCAACAGAGCCATATCCAGATCCGGCGGTGGCGCAAGGGGGTTGATCAGACCATGCCACTGGTTCAATGTCAGGTCCGCGCTACCGTTACCACCGCTATCGGACAGCGTCAGCGCCAGCTCGCCGGTTTCGTTAACCAGCCCGGCCTCCTGCAGAATCGGTAACGACAAAACAACATTAAACGTCTGGTTTGACAACGTTGTATTGGTAAAGGTTAGATCACCGGCGATAAAAGGATCGGCGTTGGCTGTAACATCCCAGCCGAAGTCCCAGTTGCTACCGGAAAAGCTGCCCATATAACCGAAGGTGCCACCACCCTGATCGATTACACTATTGCTGGTTGTAAAATCAAAGTCGGTATCCCATCCACCGATGCTGACGGTTCCCGCCAACGGCGTTACTGACGCATCAATGGTTCCCGCCATCGCGGCCGGTATACCAGCCAAGCACACAACACCGGCAAGTACGCCATTTCTAATTGTCATAACCCGCCTCCTCCAAGGTAGTTTTACTTTATTTTGCTTCGTGGGGTCCGGGCCTCGGCCACACCGTATGCGGCCGAGGCTTTCTAACTGTGTTGTATGATGATCGTTCTCGCGGGTGTTGTCTGTACTACAGATCTGTGCTCAATGACACACAGGAAAGATTTCGTAAATACTTTATATCAACGCAGGGAAGGCTGCGCCACAGGTGAGACAGGACCTTCCCCGCCCCCTCCTCCAGCCAAGACCGACCGGCTCCGGAGAACTGATTTAAATTCCTTGAAATGCACCTTTTATGTTTGGCCATACCAGCCATACCAATTAACCCCGACGCAAAGAGCCAGAAAGCTGCGGGTAAAGGCACGGCGGTCACATCTTGAAGCTGTAATTCGAAATCAAAACTCGCGGTCGCGTTTCCAGGGCTATCAAGTGCTGAAATGGCCTCAAAAAGCAATGCATAGTTGCCTGGCTCCAATGTACCTGAGAGGCTGAATGCTCCATCCGCCTCGGATAATGTCGTTGAATCAAAAAACAAGTTGGCGCTGCCGAACTCGTTGGCAAAAAGACTCCCAGTCAGAGTGTAAGTGTGGGGCGTAACGACACTAAACCTAAGACCAGCTGAGGCTTCACCATCGATTTGTATAAAGGAAAGTTGGTTCAATGGGTCGCTAACGTCAGCATACGCGCCACCGCTACCCCTTGCTTCGTGGCCTTCTATGCCAATATCCAGTAATGCAGTACCTGCGCCTAATCCCGATGAGCTATTCGGCGTGGCGAATGAATTCCCATCGAAATATACCCCGGCATCAAAGGAGCCAGAAGAGAAATCGCTGATTTCATTTAAATTTCTAGCTCTTATGAAGTAATCACCATCGACAGAGCTAGATTCTGAAAAGAATATGTAATCGGCCAAGGCTTGCTGTGAAAACGATGCTGCGGCAATAGAAAATACAGCACCTGAAATTATTGGAATAAAACTAAGTTTATTCATTATAATCCCTCCTGTTAGTGAGAATTGAAAAGAGCTCCTTCGCTGAAATGTTACTGTCGAATCGTTTGCTTCGACCGTCTGGATAGTGTTGCGCCTGGAAATATCGTTCGCATAAACAAAGTTTGGTTTCCGGTTTCTTGTTGGTTGTCAGTGTAATAAACTACTAGGTTTTTTATCCAATTAGCTAGTCGGAGTTTTATCCTGTTTCCTCCGACGGTTTAAAAACGGCTGAAAAGTTCTGATCCCGCTTGGCGGCTCTACGCATTTTCGGATTGCGGAACCACTCAATATAGTCAAAGACATAATTGTCATAACCCGCCTCTTCCAAGGTAGTTTTACTTTATTTTGCTTCGTGGAGTCCGGGTATCGACCCCACCGTGCGCGGGCGAGGCTTTCGCACCATGTTGTATGATTATCGTTCTCGCGGGTATTGTCTGTACTCTGAGTCTGTGCTCAATGACACAGGCAACGATTTCATAAATACGTTATGTCAACGCAGGCGGAGCTGCTCTGTGTCATGCACTGTTACCCGATCAACTCCGGTATTGGTCTTCAGGACATGGATCATTAGCGCGCGCAACTTGGCAGGTCGAACCGGTTTGTGTAACAAGGGATAGTCGCCTGAATCCGATTCATTCAGACCGGATTCGCCACTGATTATCATAACTGGCGGTTGTTAATTGGCTTGCCCACACAGGGCACAGACTGCAGCCAGATAGCGACGATCCCATTGCCGTGTGGCGGCAATCGATGGATTGCGCCGATACAAAAACCAGAGGACAGCCAGAGATACATGCGCTACAACGACAGCCGACAGCCAGGATGACGTAAGCAGGACCGGTCTCTGCGGACCTACAATCAACGCCAGTAACACCGCACCAGGCTGCCGCCGAGAAACAGTCCGGGACTTTGCTGATACAGCATGTGCACGCTAGAATCGCGGATCTCATTGTCGCGCTGACCGGATGGTTGTGTGCCGGATGCATCGTTATTCATAGTCAATGATTCCCTGGCGAAGCGAGCGGCTCGTGAATTCAGCTTTACACACTGAGGCAGGCCTTCAATGTAACACGGACTACCCGTTGACTGTGGGTGGTCCTTGTCATTCCGTCACTCGATTTCTTCTGGAGCAGATTCACCCGATCCACACAGCTTTCCGATTGCCGTGGCATTGGTCGTAGCACTACCGTCCGGTGCCAACTGCGACGGACCCTGCAAACGGGCCTTGCCGCGCACCCCGCTATAAGGCCCGCTTCCACCGGTAAAGTGTATCCGTACGCTCAACTCGAACTCGCCCGGGTTTCCGGTCGGGGTCGCTACCGTTTTGTTACGAGCCGTCAGGCTATTACCGTCAGGAAATACCCATTGATCGTTAAACCTGGCCACGATAATACCGTTGTCCAGTATTTCCGGCGAGCCGTTGAGTATGGCAGTGAACTGCTCCACCGTGGCTTCGTTACCAATTTCCAGCGCCGAAAAACCCTGAAATGGACCAAAGGGCGTCGGCGCCAGCGTCTGTAATTGTTCGCTGAAAGAGACACAGTTACCATGACTCCAGGCGGGTGTCTGCACCATGGCTAGTACCAGGGCTATGCAGCCCAGCCAGTGCCGACGTAATCGAACAGCTTGTTGGTTTTTCATCTGATCGCTCCTTTGTTTGAGGTTAATTAACGCCGGTAAGGCGATGGGCCTCACCGGCAGGAGCGAGTCTGGCCGGGTTACAAGTTGCTGTAAATCCAGCTTTAGCACTAACCGTTTGGACTAGTTCTTTTGGTTAGTTTGCCATGCCGCACGCACACGATCTGCGTGCACAGGTTACACTAATGCCGAATAAACCAAGGAAGTCACGACCATGGATATTCTCATAGCGGATGACCACGCCATGTTCCGCGACGGGCTGCGACATCTCCTTAACGCGTTGGATAATATTGTGAACATCATTGAAGCGGCCACCTGTGACGAGACCGTCGACATGGCGAGCGCTAATATCCTCAACTGGACCTGGTGTTACTCGACCTTGCGCTGGGCAAAGAGGACGGGCTAAGCGTGTTGGCACGAATCAGCGAACATGCGCCAAGCGTGCCCGTCGTCATTGTTTCGGCGACGGAAACCACGAGTGTCATTCGCCGCGCCTTGGCATGCGGCGCCGCCGGTTTTTTGCCCAAGTCTGCCGACAGCACCACACTCATTGCGGCGTTGCGGCTGGTGCTGGACGGCGGGATCTACGTGCCGCCTGCGGTGCTGAACAGTGAGGCGGTCGATGATACATCTGTCGCCTCTCGAGCCAACCCCGCACGTCATAACCACAACCTGACCTTGCGTCAGCTTGAGGTCTTGAGTCTGTTAAGCAAAGGCTTATCGAACAAAGGTATCGCCCGTCGACTCAATCTCAGCGAATCGACGGTCAAGCTGCATATCGCGGCCATATTGCGGGCACTGGGAGTAAACAACCGCACCCAGGCTGCGCTGGTTGCCGAACGACTGGACTTGGAGGGCTAGGACTCGGCTTCTCCGGCAATACCGACCGCAATCAAGGCCACCCCGAAATAGCGGGTCTTCATCAGGACGCGGGGGAAATACCGCTTTAATACCGCCTCGGGCCGGTAGGCGGCGTTGTCTTCGTTGGCGCCAAAGGGGCTGAGCAGCCTGATCATCAGCCACCTCAACCAGCCCGGGCACCAGCCCGGTTCGACCAGCTCCAGAAACACAAAGCATCTACCCGCTGGCAGCGCTTCAGCGGCCTGACGAATAATGGCGTCATAGTCCGGCATCGCCTTGATGGCAAAGGTCGCCAGTACGGCATCCGTTGATTCCGGGAAGCGAAACCCGGCTGCGTCACACTCGACCAGTTCCACATTTGTCCAACCCTTGTATCGGACGCGTTGGCGTGCGCGATCGAGCATCGCATCGGTAAGATCAACACCGATCACACGGCCCTGTGGCCCGACGGCGTCTTCCAACAGGGAGAAGTTCAGTCCCGTACCGCAGCCGATTTCCACAACGGTATCGCCCGGCCTTAGATGCAGAGCGGCCACCGCTTGCTTGCGATAAGCCCATTCCCGGAAGCCGATCAGATAAAACAGGTTGGCGGTGAAGTCATAACGCCGCGCCCGCTTTCGGTACAATTGCACCATGCGCGCCTTGCCATCATCCATAACATTTTCCCTGTGTACAGACTCATAACCGGTCAGTCAGCGGCTTGGCCACCACCATTCAAGGGCGGCCGCAAGCCGGTTTAGCCAACCATTGGTGAGCAACTCCGAACCGCACGAGTGCTCGGTTATTCGCTTTCACAGTTTGCTGGCCGCCTCCCACAGGTGCTCCTTGTCTACCTTCCGATACCATGTATCGAACGCTGCACGATCGGCTTGCCAAGGTTGTTTGAGCGGATGAGGAGGGTCTTCGCTAAGTGAATAGGCCATGCCCTCCGTGAGCCATTTTGGTGCCATCCACTGCGTTAACGTTCCAAGCTCCTCCGACTGGCGGTAGTGAATCATCTCATGGCGCAGATAATACGGGCTCCAACCTCGCGGGCTGATGACAATTCCAAACTTGCCAACCGTCATCGCGCTCGCGCGCTTGAACCCGAAAAAGCGAAAACACTTTTCAGTGGAACAAAAGATGACTCGCGGGTTGTGACGAAATGGACCAACCGCCTTTGCAACGAAGCGCAAGCTGTATCTGTACAGCTTGGATGCCTGCTCGTACCGCGAGACATCGTCCAAACACACCTCCTCGCGAACGCAGGTAATATCACTTATCAACTCGGGGGAAAAAACCCGTATCGGTTTGTAAAACGCCCATGCAGCGACGGGGCTGAACAACAAAGAAATCAGCAGACATCGTTTCAACACGGCTTCACCTCATGGAGGATAACATTCACTCCGTCCTTCTCAATGGCGCAGCCGGGAATGATGTCAAACTCACCAATCACTAGCAACAGCACGAGCGTGAGCAGTGTCGATGATATCAGGCCAGCCGCAGTCACCGCTTCAGGCACGGAGTGCTACTCTATATGCAGTTCGTTGATGGAGTAGACACAACAAGCAAGATGCCGTTCAACATGGCCAAGCTGAGTCATGTTAGCGGACCAGACCGCGGTAACGCAGCAAACGCAGGGCGTTGAACACCACCACCAGTGTCGAGCCCTCGTGAACAATGACCGCCGGGCCGATACCCGCCAGGCCGGTCAATGTTGCCGGGATCAACAGCGCCACGATACCGAGCGACAACCATAAGTTCTGGCGAATGATGCGCCGGGCGGCGTGTGACAGACCCACGGCAAACGGCAGTTTTGACAGGTCGTCAGCCATCAGGGCGACATCCGCCGTCTCCAGCGCCACGTCGGTGCCGGCACCGCCCATGGCGATACCCACCGTGGCGCGCGCCAGCGCCGGGGCATCGTTGACACCGTCACCGATCATGGCCACCTGGCCTTCGCGCCGCAGCAGTTCATCGACCGCGGCGACCTTGTCCTCGGGCAACAAACTGGCGCGCACCTCGTCCAGGCCAACGGTCCGACCGATGGCCTGCCCCACCCGCTCGTTGTCGCCGGTGAGCATGATGGTCTTACGGATGCCCAGGCGATGCAGTTGCCCCAACATGTCGGCCACGCCCTCGCGCGGCGTATCAGCCAGGGCCAACACGCCCAGGAAACGATCGCCGGCCTGCACCACCATGGTGGTCTTACCCTCGGCCTCCAGCCGGGTGACGGTAGTGCGTACCTCGCCAGGAATCGCCGCATCGCGGAACAGCTTGAGGTTGCCGATGGCAACCGTCTCGCCGCTGAGCCGGGCGCGCACGCCCATGCCGGTCACCGACTCCAGATCGCCAGCCTCGGCCCAGCGCAGATCCCGCGCCTGCGCGGCGGCGACAATGGCCCGGGCCAGGGGATGACTGCTGCGGCTCTCCACCGCCGCGGCGGCGGCGAGCAGCGCACTCTCCTCGACCTCGAACGGCACGATGTCCGTCACCGCCGGTTCGCCGCGGGTGATGGTACCGGTCTTGTCGAAGGCGATGGCGCGCAGGGTGCCGAGGTTCTCCAGGTGCGCGCCGCCCTTGATCAGCACCCCGCCGCGCGCCGCGCGCGCCACCCCCGACAGCACTGCCGCCGGCGTAGCGATGGCCAAGGCGCAGGGTGAGGCCGCCACCAGCACCGCCATGGCACGGTAGAAGGATTCGGCGAAGGGAAAACCGAGCAGCGGCGGTATGGCAATGAGCAGGGCCGCACCGACTAGCACCACGGGCACGAAGATGCGTTCGAAGCGCTCGGTGAAACGCTGGGTCGGCGAGCGCTGGGCGCCCGCTTCGGCGACCAGCTTCACCATCCGGCTCAGGGTGCTTTCGCGGGCCAGGCGGGTAACGCGGATCTCCAGGGTCGCCTCGCCGTTGACGGTGCCGGCGAACACCGGGTCACCCATCTGTTTGTCCACGGGCATGGACTCACCGGTAATGGGGGCCTGGTCGACGGCAGAGGCGCCGGATAGCACCTCGCCGTCGGCGGGGATGCGCTGGCCGGGCTTGACGATGACCCGCTCGTCACGCGCCAGCGCCTCCACCGGCACTTCCACCTCACCGCCGTCGCGGCGCACGAGCGCCATTTTCGGCGCCAGCTCCGCCAGCGCCTCAATGGCGCGGCGCGCACGGCCCATAGCGGTATGTTCCAGTGCATGGCCCAGGCTGAACAGGAACAACAGCAAGGCGCCCTCGGCCCAGGCGCCGAGCGCGGCGGCACCGGCGGCGGCGACGATCATCAGCGTATCGATATCGAAGCGGCCCTGGCGCAGGCTCTGCCAGGCGTCGCGCAGCGCGAAGAAGCCGCCTGTGATATAGGCGCCGACAAACAGCACCAGGGACAGTGCGGCGGGTGCCGCGGTAAATTCCAGCAACCAGCCGGCCAGCAGCAACAGCCCGGCAGCCAGGCTCAGAATCAGTTCGCGGTGTTCGGCCCACCAACCCAGTTCGTGACCTTCTTCAATCACGCCATAACCCAGTACCCGGATACGTTCCCGCACGGCATCGATCGAGGTCTTGTCGGTATCGAACTCGAGGCGCAGCCGCTCCGCGCCGTAACTGACGCTCGCCTCGAGCACGCCGTCCATGCGTCCAAGGGCATGCTCGATCACGGTCGCGCAGGTGGCACAGTCCATGCCGTCGATGCGCAGACTTTCGTGGTGATAACGCTTGCCGATCCGGGCGCCGGCCGCCTGCACCAGGCTGCGTACCTGGCTGACACTGAACCGCCTCGGATCGTAGTGCAGGCACAGGCGCGCGGTGTCATCCTCGCTCACCAGGTGGGCCTTTTCCAATCCTTCAGCCTCCAGTAGTTCGATCAGGCGCCCGACACAGGCATCACGTTCGTCCGGCACCGCAGGCAAAACCAGCTCCAGATCCAAGGTCAATTTATCGCTCATGCGAACCTCCAGTGCTTTGCGCTTGTCTCTCGTCGATGCGATCAATCAGGTCAGGCATTGGCCAGGACGCGCTGGGAAAGATAGGCTTGCGCCTCCCGCACATCCAGCTCCCGAGTGCTGTTGCCGGCGCGCAGCAGAAACCGCGCGACTAGCCCATCCAGGTAATAGACGGGTTGCAGACTCTTCTCGATGATGACTCGGCATACCAAGCTGCCGCTTTAGCCCCGGCGCCCACTGTTCCAGCTCCTCCTTTAGTCCCGGTCCCGCCTGTTCGAACTGAGTGACGGCATCGTCGGCCAGACGTTTCCCGGCCTCGGTCATGGCCGGCGCCTCGGCCCACAGCCAGGTCAACACCGCCACGGCGACCCAGACCAGAAGTCCGAAAAAACCGAGCGCCACCGCGGCTAGCATCAGCCAAGTGCGTGTGCGGACCGTACGCAACCTTGATACGGCCCGCTCCAACAGGATAAATCTGTTCGTATCGTTCATAGGTCACGCCCAAAAAACAGCCATCGAATCATCACGCCGACGTTCACGGAAAGAGGCTGGAAACTGCTCCGCGTCGACCATAGAGGCGCACCTTCGACTCTGTCCCGGAGTGGTTATCGAGCTTCACTAGCGTATGAGTGCCGAAAATAGATCGGTCCCGGTAAGCAGCTCATACAAGACAATGGCGAGGACAACATACCAGATAACAATGGCGATAAAGGTGGCGCCGGCCGCCATGTCTTTGATGTGCTTTATCCTCACATCCTGGTTCGGCTGCACGTAATCACACAGGGACTCGATGGCGGTATTGAGCACCTCTGCTACCAGCATCAGGCCGGTCACGGCCAGCACGAATAGAAAATGAAACAGTGTCTCGAACAGTCCGGCCAGCGCAAGAAACATCACAGATATGACCAGCTTGTAGCGTACACTGAAGTCCTTGAGCACCGCGCGCGTGACACCCGAGAGGGCGATGCCGATCTTGCGCACCGGATGGTAACCCATACCGGCGCGACGCGAGTCGGGCTCGCTCATACCGATTTACCCTGTAACCGCACGGCGCTTACTCACCTGGCCCGAGCGCTTGTCCGCAATCGGGACAAAACTTGGCGCCGGGTGGCACCTCCGCGCCGCAAGCCGAACATTTCGCCGCCTGCAACGAAGCACCGCACTGCGCGCAGAAACGCGCGCCCGGTGCGTTACGGGTGTGGCACTTTGCGCAAACCACCCCTGGCGCTGGCGTTGCATCATAACCGTCACCGGGGTAACCCCCGTGGTGCCCGTAACGCCGCTTGCCATGATGGCCGGAATAGCCACCCCCCATCCAACTCCGAACTAGGTGCTTGAAAAATGACATGATTACCTCCTAATAAACTCAGACAGCTTTATTCGATATTCCGTTGAAGCGGTTCACTACCGCTAGTTGACTGCCACCAGTAGACCCGTAAATTCCATTACCATAAACAAGGTGCGCTGCTTCGCGGTCGGCGAGCGGCTCGGCTCAACGCTCGTCATCCGCCTCATCCTGCCATTCTTCCTCCCTTAGCCGAGATGATGTGTCCCGTCCCTCGAGAAAGCTCGCGAGTGCCTGCTCGGCCAGGCGCCGTGTGAGGTACGGCCCGTGCGCCGAGCCTTCGCGCACTTCGAAATACCAGCCGCCGGCTACACCTTCCGGATCGTCGACATGAAACACACGTTGATCGCGAAATCGCGCTCGACTCATGCGCTTGCCTCCGAACGATGCAGGCTTAGCGCCCGACGCTGCGCCCTTGCCCGGGTCTCGCGGCCCCGGCCTTGGACGTGCGCCCATCTCCCATGATGGATGTCGGCGTGGTGCTCACCGACGAATTGGCTCAGTGCGAATTCACCGTTGCCGCCAGCACCCGCTCCAGCCGCGCACGCACCTCACCGGCTAACTGGGTGACTGCCGGATTATCCACCAGCTCCAGCACCGCCGCCGGGTCCATGCACTCCACGTGCACTGTACCATCGTCTTCCTGCCTGACGACCACATTGCACGGTAATAGCAGGCCGATCGACGGCTCGGCGGTGAGCGCCTGGTGCGCCAGCGGCGGATTGCAGGCACCCAAAATGCGATAGGGCGGCATGTCCTCACCGAGTTTCTGTTTCAGGGTCGCCTGCACGTCGATGTCGGTGAGCACACCGAAACCTTCGTTCTTGAGCGCCGCGGTGACGACATCGATGGCGTGCTCGAAGTCCATGGGAACCGTTTTGCCAAAACCGTATTGCGTTGTCATGGATGACTCCTCTTGCAAATGGGTAGACGAAAAAAAACGGGTGACACCGGCTACGTACCTCCGGATTCAACGGGGCCTGTCTCGCCGGCCCCGAGCGATGCATGATGGATCACGCGCACCGTGCTTCCCGGCGGTGGCCGTTGCGCCAATGGCACGGTGAAGGCCAGTCGGCGCGAGTCACCACCGGCGGTTTGCACCGGTACCAGCATCACGTTAGTTATAGTCGTTTTCGCGTTATTTGGCACAAGCACCTCGATGTCCATATGCCCCAAGCGGTCAACGGGCCACGCCTGATGACGGATGAACTCGCCGACGACCCTGACATCCTGACCAAAGGTCCTCACATCGGACCACCAGACGTGCCCCGCGGTCGATGAGACGTTCTCAACCGCAATCTTCCCGTCGACTGTGAGACTGATAGGCTCACTTGCGCAGCCAACCAGGAACAACGCCCCCACGAAAAACGACCAATAAAATTTTCGCATATCTGAACCTCTGTCATCGCGCCGCAGCACCTGCCTTTCAGTGGTCCGCAATGGGCAGGGCGGCGATCACTATATCTCCGCCAACTTTCTACGAGAGAAAAATACATAGAGTACCGGCACCACAAACAGCGTCAGCAGGGTCGACGACACCAGGCCACCGACCACCACGGTGGCCAGCGGTTTCTGAATTTCAGAGCCGACGCCGCTGGACAGCAGCAATGGAATCAGCCCCAGCGCCGAGGTGATCGCCGTCATCAGCACCGGCCGCAGGCGTGACAGGGCGCCCTCGAAGACACCGCTCTCGACAGACTGCCCGCCTTCGATGCGCTGGTTGATGGAACTGACCATGACCACACCATTGAGGACTGCAACACCCAGCAAGGTAATAAAACCGATGGAACCGGGCACCGACAAATACTGGCCGGAGACAAACAAGGCGGCGATACCGCCAATCAGGGCCAGTGGCACATTCACCATGATCAGTAATGCCTGTCCCACTGACTGGAAGGCGAGATACAGCAACAAGAAGATCAGGCCCAGTGAAACCGGCACCACAATCATCAGCCGCGCCTGGGCGCGCTGCTGGTTTTCGAACTGGCCGCCGAATACCACTGTATACCCGGCCGGCAGGTCGATTTCGTTCTGGATGCGTTGCTGCAACTCGGCCACCAGACCGCCCATGTCGCGTCCTTCCACGTTGGCCTGGATCACCACGCGCCGCTGCACATCATCACGCCGCACCTGCGGCGGCCCGGATTCAATGGCAACCCTGGCGACGTCTGATAACTTGACCCAGGCGCCGTTGGCCGCTTCAAGGATCAGGCCGCGGATGGCCTCGACACTGTCGCGGTGCTCATCGGCCAGCCGCACATAGATGTCATAGCGCTCGTTACCCCTGATCACCTGCCCGGCGCTCACGCCACCGATGGCATCGGCCACCAGTTCCATGACCTGGGCCACGGGTATGCCGAAGCGCGCCAGCGCGGTCCGGTCCGGACGCACCACCAGCTGCGCCTCACCGGCGATCTGTTCCATGGCGACGCCGCGGGTGCCCTCGACCGTCTTGGTCAGCGCCTCGATCTCCTGCCCCTTGGCCGCCAGCACCTGCAGCTCCGGCCCGAACAGCTTGATCGCCAGTTGCGCCTTGACCCCGGACAGCAATTCGTCTACGCGCGTGGCGATGGGCTGTGAGAAAGAGAACAACAGGCCCGGGTGAATCGACAGGCGTTCCTCCATCATAGCCTGAAGCTGCTGGCGGTTATCGGCGCTGGTCCATTCGGCCACCGGCTTGAGGCCGACAAAGATCTCCACATTGGACACCGGCTCCGGATCACCGCCGATTTCCGCCCGCCCCACCCGGCTGGAGACATACAACACCTCGGGGAAGGTCATCAGTTGCTGTTCCAGTTTCTGCGCCGCCGCCAGCGAAGTCTCCAGGCTGGATGACGGCGCCAGGGTGACGCGGATATTGAGCGTTCCCTCTTCCAGTTCGGGCACGAACTCGGTGCCCAGGAACGGTACCATCAGCACAGCGCCGGTAAACAGCGCGGCGGCACTCACGGCCACAAGCGTTCTTTTACCCAGCGCCTGTTGCAGTGTCTTTCGATACAAGCGGTCCAGCGGTTTCAGTAGCGGACTGTCTTTTTGCTTGATTTCCCGCCTGAAGAGGTAGGAGGCCAGCGGTGGCACAATTAGCAGCGCCACGACCAGCGCACCGAGCATCGCCAGCACGATGGACACGGCCATGGGCTGAAACAGCTTGCCCTCTACGCCTTGCAGGGTGAACAGGGGCGCAAACACGATGATGACAATCATCACCGCGAAGAACACCGGCCGGCCCACCTCGCGCGCGGCTTCCTTGATACGTATCCCGACCGCGTGCCGATCCTCCCGTGCATCCGCGGTCGAGTCCGGCACCGAACGGGTCAGATGGCTGAAGATGTTTTCCATCATCACCACCGAGCCATCCACTAGCATGCCGATGGCAATCGCCAGCCCGCCCAGCGACATCAAGTTGGCCGACACGCCCCACCAGGCCATGACCATCAGCGCCAGACCGATGGCGATGGGCACCGAGATTAAGACCAGGAAGGTGGCACGCAGGTTGACCAGGAACAGCATCAATATAATGACGATGAGCACGAAGGCCTGCAGCAGAGCCGAGGTCACGGTGTTCACTGCCTTGCTGACCAGGTCGGCCTGATCGTAGAAGGCCTCGATGGTGACGCCCTCCGGCAGCGCGGTCTGGATGATCGGCAGGCGCTCGCTGATATTGTCGATGGTACTCTTGGTATTGGCGCCCATGCGTTTGAGCACGATGCCGGCCACCACTTCGCCCAGTGGTTCCGGTTCGCCATTGGCGCCACGGCGGGTCATGGTCACGGCACCCTGGCGGATCTCCGGGCCAAAGGCCACCCGGGCCACGTCGCGCACCCGCACCGGCACGCCATCGATATCTTTCAGGGGAATATCGGCAATGTCACTCAGACCATCTTCACCACTGCGCACCCAGCCCACACCGCGGATCACCAGTTGTTCCTCACCGCGATCCAGATACCAGCCACCGGCATTGCGATTATTGGCTTCGACCGATTCGACCACCTCGTCCACCGTCAGCCCGTACGCCAACAGCCGTTCGGGGCTCAACTGCACCTGGTATTGCCGCACCTCACCACCGAAAGACAGCACATCGGTGACACCAGGCACCGGCATCAATAACAGCTTGACCACCCAGTCATTGATGCTGCGCAGGGCGGTGGCATCATATTTTTGCGGGTCGTCCGCGCGCAGGATGTACTGATAGACCTGCCCTAACCCTGAGGTGTTCGGCCCCATTTCCGGGGTACCGATGCCGTCGGGAATTTGTTCCTTCGCTGCCTGCAGACGCTCGAACACCAGTTGCCGCGCGAAGTAAATGTTCGTGCCTTCCCTGAAGACCACGGTGATCACCGACAGGCCGGTCTTGGAGATGGAGCGCACTTCTTCCACGTCGGGCAGCGAGTACATCACCGCCTCGATGGGGAAGGTAATCAACTGTTCGACTTCTTCCGAGGCCAGACCGCGCGCCTCGGTGTTGATCTGCACCTGCACGTTGGTCACATCCGGAAAGGCATCCAGGTTAAGCTTCGGCAGGATCAGCGCGCCGCCCACCATGGCCGCCAGCAGCGCCAGCACCACCATCAACCGGTTCTCGACCCCGAGGTCGATGAGCTTATTCAGCATACCCCATCTCCTCAGTGGTTATGAATATCGAAACCGCTCTTGGCGATCTCGGACTGAATAAAAAAAGCGCCCTTACTGACGATGCGTTCGCCGGCTTTCAGCCCTTCGACGACGATGCGGTCACCGATGCTGCGCTGCACCTCGACTTCCTTTGGTTCGTAACGTCCGGGAGCTTCCTCGATGAACACCTGCCAGTCACCATCCGGGCTGCGCAACACGGCCGCAACCGGCACCGCGATACCAGCCTGGCTCGCGGAGCTGTCGATTTTCACCGTGACAAATTCGCCGGGGTGCAGCTCATCAGCGGGGTTGGCGACCTGCAGGCGCACCGGCAGCGTGCGGGTGGTTTCGTGCAGCATGTGTTGTGCCTGGATCACTTCCCCTTCCAGCCAGTGCCCCTTCGCCTTGATCCGCGCCCTGGCGCCGACCCGTACATTCGCCGCATCCTCCGGCGTCAGGCGGGCGTCGATCCACAGCTGCTGCTCGTCGGTGATCACAAACAGTTCCCGGCCGGGTTCCGCCAGTTCGCCGACGATAAAGTCATCACGAATCACCGTACCGTGCTGCGGGCTGAGCAATGCCAGTTCACCCGTGGCTGCGGACGCGTCCCGGTTTCTCAACAGGGCCTTGGCCTGACCGTCTGTCATGCCGTAGGCACGCACTTTGGCAGCCGCTTGCTGTCGCGCGACCTGGGCTTCGACATAGCGGCGTTCGGACACGACTTTGCGGCCCAGTTTTTTGACGCGTTGCCATTCGCGGTCACTGACCAACAACTCGCCCTGCGCCTGGGCAACCTCGGTACTAGACAGGGTCACCAGCACCTGACCCGGCTCCACGCTTTGGCCCAGCTGAACATGGCGTTTGATGATTTGTGCCGCGATGCGCGGCGCGACCTTGGTGGTGCGGTAGGCGTTCAGGCCGACCTCGCCGGGCGCGACCACGACACCCGCAACTTCGCCCCGTTGGATCACAAGCGTTTCGATGCCCGCGGTCCGGATCTGCTGCGCGGTCAGTTCCGGCACACCCTCTTCATGGCCCGCTCCGCCGTGGCCATGCCCGTCTTCTTCATGTCCTTTTGCTTCGTGTTCGTGATCGCCGTCCTTGTGACCCTCTTCCTTATGGCCCTCTTCCTTATGGCCATGATCATCATTTTCATGATCACCCTCTTCGTGGCCTGCTTCATTGTGCACATGAGTGGCCTTGTCATGATCCGCTTTCTGGTGATCGTGGCCGCCGGCCGACAACGCGTTCCCCGAGGCAAAAGCGAACAATAAAATAATCAAATGCGAATAACACATGATGTGATTTCTCCAATAATTGATTCGTTATCGTTGGCTGTGGTTTACCACGCCGTTCAATGTTCGGTTGGCCCCGAGGCCGTCAACCAGGCACCCATCTGGCCACTGGCCACCAGCCAGTCTGCCCAGGCTGTCACAGGCGCCCCTGGACCTCCCTGGCATTGAGCCGGGTATCGAGGGTCTGATGGATCTGTACCAGGTAATCGGCCGTGCTCATCTCGCCGGTCCGCCAAATACGTTCCAGCAGCGCCACCTGGCTGCCGAGGCTGACCTGACCACTGGCTTGCCAGGCCGCCCAGGCGCCACGGCTCAGCCGATAGCGCTCGGCGGCGGATAACAACTGTGCCCGCGCCCGGCGATACGCGTCCTGCAAAGACTGCTCGGCTTGCGTCTGCTCGGCACCGGCGGCCTCCACCTCGGCGCGCAAGCTGTTTCGCACATATAAAGGTATGCTGAGGGTCATACCGGCAACGCCATAGCTATCGTTGTTACCATTGCGAAAGCCGCGTTCCTGTCCGGCGCGCATACCGATCGTCGGATCGGGCTGACGCTCACAGCGGCGCAACGTCACGGTGGACCGGGCAACGTTGACCTGCGTCTGGTGGGTGCGCAATGCCGGCAAATCCTTAAGCAGGGTGTCCGCATCGACCGTTTGCGACAGGTGCAGATCATCCGGTAACAGCGGCCAGTCCCGGCGCGGGCTGCCGGTGATCGCGGCAAGGGCCTGCTCCGCCTCGGCCAGTTCCGAGGCTGACTGGGACAGTTGGAGCGTAGCCTGGGTGCGCGCGAGCCGGGCCAGCTCCAGCTCGACCTGCCTGGTGTCGCCGGCCAGCTGTTGGCGCACAGCCGCATACTCCGCCCGCGCATTTTCGAGTCCGGCGTCTTTCACCTCGGTGCACGCACCGCGTTTGTCGGCCCAGTCGATGGCCTGACTCAGGCCCACGGTGCCGGTGCGGATTTCGACCTGCTCGGCGTCAAGTTCCAATTCCGGGTTGTAGAGCGGCCGGTCCGCGTCCCGGCCGCGGGCCTCGGCGGCTTCCACCGCAGCGCGCGCGGCCTGTACGCCGGGGTTTTGCTCCAGCGTCTCGCCGAGCAGTTGCCGCAGCGCCGGCGAGGTCTGCAGGGTTGTAGGTTCGTCTTGCGCTGCGGCCATACCAATAGCAGCAAATGACAAGAGTAGGCTCAGCAGCCGGACCAGCACCGGCCACTGCATTGGCAGTGTGTACATGAATTCCAAGTCTCCATTCGACAGATCAAAATCACGCGCTCGCATGCGCGCGAGGCGTCTCAGCAACGAAGCGAAAGGGACTTAGATATTGGGGGGTGGAACAGGAGGCTCTAGGTCGCGGCCGAGATAAGCGGCCAGTTGCGGCGAGGGGGCACAGGAAGTATTGTCGGTGAACGTCGGTGTCGACTTGTGCGGAAGACCGACGTAAAGCGCTGTCCCATGACAGCAGGGATCGCAGGGATCCTTCTTGTGTCCGTCGTTATCGACTGGATCTTGCGGCGCATCACTGATAACAAGCAGCTTGGCGCTATCATGCACAACACCGACTTCATCCATGTCCGCGGCCCAGGCGAGGTTCGCGAACAGAATGAAAAGGATCAGCACTTTAGCAAGCATTCGATACATGTTGGGAAGTCTATTCAAATTCTTTTTTCAAACAAACTGATATATTGGCACTGGCCGACTCTCGAATATGACCGAAAACAGCGGCGGAAGTTCCAGACTCACCAGCAATCTCTCAGCGGACTTTAACGCCCGTCCAGATCCTCGAGCCATTGCAGGAACTCCTGCCGCTCGATCTCGCCGCGCACAAAACACTTGCACAGAATAACGGCGGGCGTTCTGTGCGATGGTGAGGACAGGTCCGACTGAACTTTCGAACGGCGCATGGCCGCCGATAACCTCGCCTATAGCGCTACCCGCTCACAACACTGGCGGTGTTTCAGCCACAACACCGCGATCAATATCGCCCCGATGAGGGGTAGTACACCAAGATTGACCAGACGCCAGCCGAATTCATGCTGCAATATGCCTGCTGTGAGGGTGGCGCCCACGACCGTGGTGTAGATGAGGAAGTCGTTCAACGCCTGGACCTTGGCCTTTTCCTGTTCGTCGTGGGCCTCGGTCAGCAGCGTGGTGCCGCCGATATAGAGAAAATTCCAGCCGATGCCGAGCAGCAACAGTGCCACCCAGAAGTGTGTTTCGCTGCTGCCGGTGAGATTGATGGCGATGGCCATCGCATACAGTAGCGCACCGGAGAGCAGGACATTGATCACGCCCAGGCGGCGGATCAGGTGGCCGGTAAAGAACGAGGGTGCGAACATGCCGAGCGCATGCCACTCGATGACGAAGGCGGTGCTGGAAAAACTGTGCCCATGGGCGCGCATTGCCAGCGGTGTTGCGGTCATGATCAGGGACATGATGCCGTAGCCGACCATGGCCGCGGCGACCGCCACAATGAAGGACTCTTGCGCAATGATCACCCGCAATGGGCGCCCAGAATGCGCCTGCGCTCCGGCGTCCAGGCGAGGGATGCGGATAAAGGCCAGCGCCAGCAGTGACAGGGTGTACAGGCCAATGAGTATGAAATAACTCCCGGCGAACGGCGCGCCACCCAGCAGATCACGGGTCCAGCTGGCCAGGTCGGTGCCGATCAGGGCGGCGACCACACCACCGGCCATGACATAGGAAATCGCGGTGGCGCGGTAATCCGGCGTGGCGCTGTCTGCCGCGGCAAAACGATAATAAGTGCCGAAGCCGTTGTTGACGCCGAACAGGGCGGTCGCCAGGGCGAACAGAACAAAGTTGTCCTGCAGGATGGCGTAGGTGGCCAGCACCCCACCCGTTAGCCCGGCGACACTGCCAAGGAGAAAACCGGCCCGGCGCCCGATGGTTTTCATCAGCAGGGATGCCGGGATGGTGGTGAACATGGTGGCCAGGAACTGGATCATTAGCGGTAGAGTGGACAGGGACTCGGACAGTTCCTGGGCTGCGGCCAGGCGCTGGCCCACCAGTGCGGAGGTGGTGATCAGCAGTACATTCGCCGTCATCATCAGCGCCTGGCACGCCGCAAGCAGTCCAACATTGCGTTTCATGTCGAGCATCGCGCAAGCCCCCGCGAAAGTGACGGCAGGGGAAGCGGCCATCTGCCTTCAAAACGCTGTAAATCGCGTTTTTCCAATGTATCAAAACCCTTCTGTGATCATGCCTGGAATCCTCGTCACCCGAACTGGCGGCGCAGTCGCGTTACACTAAGCGCAAAAATGGCGGCTCCGAGCAGTGCGAGCGAGAGGATTGAGTCCCAGAGCAGGTCCACACCCGCACCCTTGAGCAGTATCCCGTAGGCGGTGTCGATGTAGTGTCGCAGAGGTGAAAGCTGTGTCCCCAGGGCCAGCCAGTCCGGCATTGCCTCGGGCGGTGTCCACAGGCCGGACAGCAGAATAATAGGCGCCACGATGAGCAGGCTGAGCAGACCGATCTGCGCCATATTGCGCGCCAGCGTGGCGGCCAGGAGGCCAAGCCCGGCGTTGGCAATCACATAGAGTGCGGTAACGCCATAGAACAGCGGTAGACTGCCTTTTACCGGCACCTCGAACACGGGCAGAATAATGGTAAACAAACTCAGGCTCACGCCCACCAGAATGACCATCGTCATGGCCAGTAGCTTGGGCAGCATGATCTGCAAGGGTGACAGGGGCGCCACCAGGAGTTGCTCGATGGTGCCGCGTTCCTTCTCGCGCACCAGGGCCGCCGCCGGTAACAGGATGGACAGGATGGTGATGCCCTCCAGCAGTTCCGAGATCGGCATGAACCAGGTGTCTTTCTGGTTCGGGTTGAACCAGACGCGCTGCTCTTCGATAATCAATGGCAGGGTATCGGTGTTTGTAGCGGCCAGGCCTTCCCGTGCCAGCGCCTGCTCAAGGCCGAAAGCGCCAATGATGCGCGTAGCGTAGTTCGCCGCCAGCAGGCCCGGCACAGAGTGGGTGCCGTCCACCTGCAACTGCACGGCGGTGGGCTCACCGCGGATCAGCGATTCTTCGAAATTCGGCGGGATATCCAGCAACAGCATGACTTTCCCCCGGTCCAGCGCCTGCAGTCCCTGCTGGAGATGGGCAATCTCGCCCTCGTGCCGGAAGTACGGTGGACGAAAGCGGGACACTAATTCGCGCGAAGCGGCACTGCGGTCGTTATCCTGCGTCCACAGGTTCGCGCTGGTCAGCTGCATGCTCACACTTGATCCCTGCATATAGATGTTCGCCGTGAACAGCCACAGCATAAACAGCAACAGCACCGGGTCGCGGATGAATTGCAATAATTCCTTCGCGGTTAACACCCGAAGCCTTCGCAGCCACAGAACTATCGGTTGCTGGCCGCTCATTTTCAACTCCTGGGCCGCTTGCGAAAGAGCACATAGCCGACAGTGAACAGCAGCAGCGTGTAGCCGGCCAGTACCAGCAATTCCAGCCACAGTGACTCCAGGCCGACCCCTTTAAGGAAACTGCCAACGACGATATTGGTGTAGTACATGGCCGGCAACAGGTGGGCCATGACCTGCCCATCGGCAGACAGCGACGCAACGGGCATGAAGAAACCGGAGTAGTCGAGCGCCGGCACCAGTGTAAGAATCACCGTGACCAGTGTTGCGGCAATCTGCGTGCGCACCAGTAATGAAACCAGCAAGCCGATAGCCGTGGTGCAGGCGACGAATAGCACCGATGCCGCGTAGAAAAACACCGGACCGCCCTTGAAGGGTGCACCGAACACTAGAGTGGCGATCATTGAAAGAACGATGACATTAACCGCAGAGATGGCGACATAGGGCGCCAGCTTGCCGACGAGAAACTCACCGCGACTGACGGTCGAGGCATAAATGTTATAGATAGAGCCGCTTTCCTTCTCACGCACCACACCGACCGCGGTGAGTAGCGGCGGCACAAACATCAAGATCAGCATGACGAGCTTGGCGGCGAGCGAATGCAGGCTGCTCAGGCTCTGGTTGTAGAGGTAGCGCACTTCGAGCTGCACCGGTTCGAGCCGGGCGCGGGCCACCTCGGGCGGCAGGCCGCGTCGTTGCGCCAGGTAGTCGGCCAGGCGCTCACGGCTGGCGGCGGCATTGATGGCGCTCACATAACCCTTGGTGGTGGCGGCGCGTGAGGGCAGCGTGCCGTCGATCAGCGTCTGTACCCGTGCGGCGCGCCCGGCGAGGAGATTTTCTTCGAAACGCGGCGGAATCACGATGGCCACCCGAATGCGATTATCGCGCAGCAGCGGATCAAGCGCGCGTTCATCCGCTGCGTAGCCCTGGAAATCGAAGTAACGGGAACCGATGAAACGATACGCGTAGTCGCGGGACGCCGCCGAGCGATCATGATCGACCACGGCGAAGGGAACGTTTTCCACATCCAGCGACAGCCCGTAGCCGAACAGCAGCATGAACATCGCCGGCAATACGAAGGCGAGTGTAAAAAACAGGCGATCGCGCAGCACTTCCCGCCATTCCTTGTGGGCCACCGCCCGCACACGTCGCAGGTTCACGTCGGCGCACCCTGCGCGGCGCGTTCAAGCGCGGTCACCTGGTACACGAAGACGTCTTCCATCGAAAGGGAGCGGGTGTGCATCGATGCGGCAGGCAGGCCACCCCCCGCCGCTTCGAGCAGTGTGTGGATGCGCTCACTGTCGCCCTCGGGGTCACGCGACAACAGACGCACGCGATCGCCGTGCAGATAGGCGCCGCTGTACCCCGCCCCACGCAGCAACGCGAGGGCGCGCGCCGCATCGGCGACCGTGAGTTCCAGCAACCGTCCGGCCTCGTTCTCGACCTCGTGCTTGAGCGTTGCGGGCGGGGCGTCGGCCACAATACGGCCGGCGTACATCAGTGCGAGGCGGTCGCAATGCTCGGCCTCGCTCATGTAATGGGTAGTGACCAGAATGGCGACATTTTCCTCACGCGCCAGGCGGAACAGGATGTCCCAGAAGCGGCGCCGCCCGACCGGGTCCACGCCCGAGGTTGGCTCATCAAGAAACAGCACCTGTGGCCGATGCACCAGTGCACAGCCCAGGGCCAGCCGCTGACGCATCCCCATCGACAGGTCAGCGGGCCGCTCGGTTTCGTGCCCGCCGAGCCCTGCCATTTCGATCACCCAGTCGATGCGGCTTCGTGCCTCCTTCGCACTAAGCCCATATATTCCTGCATAAAGCCGAATGTTCTCAAGTACGCTAAGATCAAGATACAGCGAGAATGCCTGCGACATGTAGCCGATGCGCGCCTTGATGGCCACGCCGCCGGTGCGCACGTCGCCACCCGCCACCTGTCCTGAACCTGCGCTCGGCACAAGAATACCCGTGAGCATCTTGATCACAGTGGTCTTACCCGCGCCATTGGCGCCCAGTAAGCCGAAAATCTCGCCCGGCGACACGCCAAAGCTCACCTTATCCACAGCACGGAAGGCACCAAAGTCCCTGGTCAGCGCACGTGCCTCAATGGCTGTCTCGCCGCCCGGCTGCGGTGTCGGTGCAGCCTGCTGCGAACTTGCCGGTGCCGGCGCTTCGGAAACGGCCGATACCAGACCCCGGCGGCGCAGCAGCGCGATAAAGGCGTCTTCCAGTTCCGGGGCATCCACTTCGAGCACGTTGTATTTGAGATCGGAAAGTGCTGCCTGTACCAGGTTTTTCGCTCGCCCTGCCTCTGCCTCATCGACAAAAATACTGAAATAGGCCCCCTTCATTTCGACTTGCGGAAACGTCGAGCGCAGACACGCCAGCGCAGCCAGCGGCTGTTCGGCTTCTACCAGCACCTGGGAGCCCGGGGCGAGTGCGCGAATGCTCTCGGGCGTACCGGTCGCCAGCACATTACCGCCATGCAGCATAGCCATGCGATGAAAACGACTGGCCTCGTCCATATAGGCCGTGGACACCAGTGCCGTGATGCCTTTTTCTGCGACCAGTTCACTCAGAATCATCCAGAAGTCGCGCCGCGATACCGGGTCCACGCCGGTGGTGGGTTCATCCAGAACAATGAGTGCGGGCTCGTGAATCAGGGTGCATACCAGTCCCAGCTTTTGCTTCATGCCGCCCGAGAGCTGTTTCATTGGTCGGTCCCGGAATTTGTCGAGTCGCGTCATGGCAAGCAGCTTTGTCTTACGTTCGCCCAGTTCCTGGTCAGCCACCAGGCGCAGACGGGCGAAGAAATCCACGTTTTCTTCAACCGACAATTCGGGATAGAGGTTGAGTCCGAGACCCTGGGGCATGAAACCGAGGCGATGCTTGATGCGTTCGGCCGCCGCCTCGGAATCGAGGCGCACACCAAATACCTCCAGGTCGCCGGCATCGAAGGAAAGCACGCCGGCGATCGTTTTCATGAGGCTGCTCTTGCCAGCGCCGTCCGGGCCGATCAGGCCGAAGATCTCGCCTCTTTGCACCACGAGATCCACGCCGTCAACCGCAAGGCGCTTGCGGTAGGACTTGCGCAGGCCGTGCACGCGGATGACCGCCGGCTCGGCATCGGTCACCAGCGCGGTTTCGCCCACGGCGCGTCCTCCTGCCAGCGAATCACGGCATCGGCCGGTAGCCCCGGCGTCAGCCGTCGCTCGGGATTGTCGTCGAGGTAGAGCTTTACGGCATACACCAGCTTCACACGCTCGTCCGGGGTCTGCACCTCTTTCGGCGTGAACTCGGCGCGTGAAGCGATATATCGCACTGTGGCGGGGAACGGCCGCTCGGGGAAAGCGTCGGTGTACACCTGCGCGGGCAATCCCAGGCGCAGCTTGCCGATCTCGGCCTCGGGCACGTAGACCTTGAGGTACAGGCGGTCGAGATTCACGATGACAAGCAGGGGTGCACCGCCCGCCACCACCTCGCCGGCATCGACCAGCCGCCGTGTGATGGTCCCCGAGGCGGGTGCGGTGAGCGTCAGGTCGTTCAGGCGGCTGGTTGCCTCGGCGAGTTGTGCTTCGGCGACCTGGGCGGCGAGCTCAGCTTCTTCGGATTCGTGCACGGACGCGGTTCCCTCCTTGCGCAGGCGATGCAACCGCTCGGCGTCGCGCCGCGCCTGTGCCGCCCGTGCCTGTGCCGCCGCCACCCGGGCGCGCACCTCGGTATCGTCGAGCACCACCAGGGTCGCATCGGCCGTCACCGCATCGCCCTCGCGCGCCAGCAGTCGACTAACTCGCCCGGGGTACCTGGCGGCGACAACCACCTGGTCACCTTCCAGACGGCCATTCGCCTGGATTAATCCCGGTGGAAAGAGTGGCTGCTCAATCCAGCGTTCATAAACGAAATAAGCCGCTGCCGCCGCCAGAATAAGCACGAGCGCAATTACGGTGCGGCGCGCACCCTGCTTAATGGCTGTCATTGTCACCTCCTGTACATGGCCGCATCACAGCTCCCCCAGCGCATGGCGCAGGCGCAGACCGGCAAATATCGCATCGTAGATCGCATTGTCATGATTGTTGTAACTGAGCGTGCGCTGTGTCTCCGCATCCAGCACCTCGGTGTTGGTGCCGAGACCTTCGCGGTAGCGCGAACGCGCCACCCGCAGGCCTTCTTCTGCCTGGGTCAACGCCTCGCGCGTCACCGCCATACGCTGCCGGGTCTCGCGCTCGTTGAGCCATGCCTGGCGCACCTGAAGCTGGATGCGCGAGCGCAGTTCGTCACGCTCCGCAGCCACTGCGGCGGCTTGCTGCACGGTGGATGCGGCCTGATGACGGGCTATGCCGCCGTCAAAAAGATCCCAGTTCAGACCGAGCATGGCAAAGTTCTCCCGCTCATGCACCTGGTAACGGTTCTCCTGATAACGCTGACCGACGCTGAGTTGCACCTGGGGCGCTGCGCCGGCGCGCTGCGCCGACGCGCGATGCTTGATGGCATTGATTTGTGCATCCAGCGCCCGTAGCTCCAGCCGCTGGGCCAGTGCGCGTGCGGTAAGCGCCTCGATACTGTCGGTATAGCGGTGCGGCTCGAACTCCTCGAGCGTCACGGCTGCGCTGAGATCACGCCCGAGCAGCCGGTTATAGGCCGCTCGGGCAAGATCAAGTGCATTGCGCGCCTGACTCTCACGCTGACGTGCGTCGGCGTGCGCCACCTGTGCAGCCAGCAACTGGTTGCGCGCCACAAGCCCTTTGCCGAAACGACGTTGCACGTCCGCGGCATGGGCGGCAAGGCTGGTGACGTTGCGTTCGGCAACGCCCAGGCTGCGACGGGCGCGCAGGACGCCGATGTAGGCCCCGGCGACATCCAGTTTCAGATCAGAGGCCGTACGGCCTTCCTCAGCCTGGCGGGCTTCAATCCCCGCCTGCGCGGCCTCGATGCCGCCGTCGATACGGCCGCCCGTGTAGAGTGGGAGATGAACCGCCGCCTGGTAGGATAAGCTGTTGCGTTCAGCCAGTGGAAACTGGCTGGCCGGCACAAGCGGCAGATTCAGCTTTGCGGCCGGTTCGTTATCCAGCACGGTATAGCCGCTTTCCAGGCTAAGCCTGGGCAGGCGCGCGCCCCTGGCAGCGGCCAACGAGGCCGCCGCCGATTGGCTCAGCCGTTGTGCCGCATCGAGCCTCGGGCTCGCGGCGAGCGCCGCGTCCCAGGCCTGCTCCAGGGTCTCGGCCGAGGCCGTGAGGCTGAAACAGGCGATGGCGAGCGCGAGGGCGCATACCCGCCATACGCCGACCGACGGTCCGGTGCGGCCGCGCTGGCGGACATGAGGGATGTGGCCAGGAACCACTGTCTATTCACCGTCCCTGACAAAGCGATTGAATTCCGCGCGCGCGACTTCCGGATCCGGATTGCAGTGGACCGACGGCAAGCATCCCGCATCGAATCGAATCACCGTATTTCCCTCCTGTTCTACTCTGGTGATCCGGTAGTAAAGGCGCGAGTAGTTGCGAAAACGTTGTCTTTGCGTTTCGATCAGAGTCTCAGTGGCCGTCTTGACGGGCCACTCACTCTGCGAGCGCACCCACTGCCCGGCACGCTGCCATTTGACACGACAGTCTGCTTCGCCGGCGCACGTTGACCCTGCGTTTGCCGAGGTGTCTGCCGCGAACACCATCGGGGCGGAAGCAAGCATGGTCAGGCCGATAATTCCCAACATCGCGAAGGCTTTCATGGTCATTTCCTCCGTATAAGTGCTAACCGGCGTTTTTACGATTCAGTCCGAGTCAATGGGATAGGCCGCGCCGATGTCGATCACATAGACCCATCCCGCCGTCTTCTGGCCGGTGCGGCCGTTTTCGCGGATGATACGCACAATTTCATCGGTGCGTTCGTCTTCACACACCAGTTCCAGCTTGACCTCGGTAATCGCCTCCTGGCCCAGTTCCAGCGAGAAGCTCTGTTCCTGATTGTCGAGCGCCTGCAGCGTGCCGGTTACATCAACCACGGACAGGTTGCAGACACCGCTGCAGAAGCCGGCGTTACGCAAGGCATGGATGATGTCCGCCACGCGGTTGCGATGGACAAAGGCTTTTATTTCTTTCATTGCGTTTTCTCCTTTCTAGTTTCCATCCACTCGTAGATCACCGGCAGCAACACCAGCGTGAGCAGTGTCGAAGTAATGAGGCCACCGACCACCACCGTCGCCAGCGGCCGCTGGGTCTCGGCACCCACACCCGATGACAGCAACATGGGAATGAGACCGAGGATCGCCACGCTGGCGGTCATCATCACCGGCCGCAGTCGCAGCTCCGCACCGCGTCGTACGGCATCACTGACCCATAAAAGTGTAATAATCGCATCAAGTAAATTCCTATGTGTTGTTGGTTTTCAGATCCTCAAGGCGCTGCAGGAACTCCTCCCGCTCGATCTCACCGCGCGCATAACGTTCGCGAAGAATATCGGCGGGCTTTTTGTGCGGCGGTAAGGACAAGTCCGACTTCGCCCTCGACGCTCCCGAACCCAGCCAGCGCACGATAGCGATGACACCGGCTATCACAAGCACCCAGAACAGGATCATGAAAATCCATCCCAGCCCATAGGGCATGCCGAAGAAAGGAAAAAAATCGTGGTCATACATACTTGTCTCCTGTCACTGTTTGCCATTCATGGCACTACCGTGCTTCCGCCGAGGTGCCCTGTTTGCCAAGGAGCGATTTCACTGCTTCAGATCCTCAAGCATTTGCAGATACGCCTTGCGGTCGATTTCCCCGCGGGCATACCGCTCCTGGAGAATGTCGAGGGCGGATTTCCCGGCTGGGGTCTGCGGCCCAGCCGAGGCTGTTGTGGCCTGTGGGTCTACCGCGTGCTTTTGCAGATAGGCAGTCAGTGTGCGCAGCTCGTACTCGGTCGGCGCCTGGATGTTCATCGGGCTGTTGTTGCGGCTCATCCATTGCATGCGCATGTTCATCCGCGCGATGGTTGGCGGCCAGCCCGAGGCGCTGTGCTGTGTCGGGCTGGGCAGACCGTGGCACTGAATACAATATTGCGTAACCAGTTTTGCGCCGGCCGAGTTCGGCTCCGGCAACTCCGCTGGCCCGATCGCAGGCGGCATGTTACCCATCATGCCGCCACAGCGGCCTTCCCAGCTTCCGCCACACATACCCTGCGCGACCTTCTGCCCGGCGCCGGCCGGGCGCTGGACTTCGCGCGCTTGAAAGGGATTGTCATCAGCAGCCACGACCGGCAACGCCGTCAGTGAGGTGATCAGTGCAGTTGCGGTACCACCCAATAAAATAGGATTACGTTTTTTCATCAGTGTTGCTCTCCTGAAAAGTGTTTGTTTGTGACGTCAGAGTGAGTGCTTAACTCCTGTATCAGAGTGCCGCGAGCACTCGATCCAGACGTTCGCGCACCTCCAGGGCCAGAGCATGCACTGCCGGGTTATTCACCAGTTCGAGTACGGCCTGCGGATCCATAAACTCGACGTGCACCGTGCCGTTATTTTCCTGCCTGACCACCACGTTGCAGGGCAACAACAGGCCGATCGACGGCTCGGCCGTCAGCGCCTGATGGGCCAGCGGCGGGTTGCAGGCGCCGAGGATGCGGTATGGCGGCATATCTTCGCCGAGCTTCTTTTTCAAGGTCGCCTGCACGTCAATGTCGGTGAGCACA